>JBCCPL010000001.1:0-329294 GCA_039111155.1 Pseudomonadota bacterium
GACTGTCGGGCGTACAAACGACAGCTACTACCACAAGATTACGTTTGCAGACCCGGAGCTCACAGAGATATTCAATTTTGCTTATCTCTACGGAGACGCTTCGGCTCTCTCTGATCCCAGAGGTGTCATACTCAGCGAATCGACCGCAAAGAAATACTTTGCCCGCTCGGATGTGGTTGGGCAGACCCTCACCCTCGATCACGAGCACGACTTTGTTATCAAGGCGGTGATCAGGGACATCCCAGCGGATAGCCATTTCACCTCAAGTCTGCTTTCAGACTCAGAACCTCGCATGTTCGCGCACTTGGACACCCTCGCCCAGATAAGTGACTTCTCGTTTGACGAAGACTGGGGCAACCTCTCTTTGGGGGATCTTACCTATGTGCTGCTTAAGGAAGGCAAGAGCCAGCAGTGGCTGAGTGATCAGGTGAATGCGGTATTCGAACGTCATGCACCCGAGGGCATGATGGAGTTCATACCTGAACTGCGCGTCCGGCAGCTGGTTGAAGCAAATACCATGATCTGGGACGCAATCGGGATACCTGCCATCACGACGGTTCAAATCATGGGATTGCTGGTGCTGATCGTTGCCTGCGTGAACTACACTAATCTCGCGACCGCCCAGAGTCTCGGCCGCGCCCGAGAAGTCGGTCTGCGAAAAACCTTTGGTGCCGAGCGCAAGCAACTCCTTACCCAGTTCCTCCTCGAAAGCATAACCGTTGTCACGCTGTCGATGCTCCTGGCGCTGGCGTGTCTGGAATTGCTGATTCCGGCGTTCAACGAGTGGTCGAACAAGAGCGTTGAACTGGACTACGCGAGAATTCTTCCTTATCTGCTGTTGACCACCGTCGTCGTCGGCATCGGCGCGGGCAGCTACCCGGCTTATATGATCACTCGAACAAATCCGATTGACGGCTTGCAGAACACTATGCTCAGAGGTAACAAAGGCGGCTTGTTTCGCAGCAGTATGATTGGCCTGCAGTTCACCATCTCTGTCTTTATGCTGGCCTGTGTTCTGGTGATGTACTTCCAAAACAAGCAGGTAGAGAGGTCCAGCGAGATCTTCCCGAAGGACAACGTACTGATTCTTGAGCGCGTCGGTGTAGATGACATAGCCAGGCGCCACGACACACTGCGCAGTCAGCTACTGACGGTGCCTGGAGTGTCAAGCATGACCTACACAAGCCAGGTTCCCTTCGATCAAAGCAACAGCGGACTGACGGTCACGCGCATAAAGGGGGACGAAGCGGGAGAAGTGAACCTTAACCAGATTCGCGTCGATGACGATTTTCTGGAAACCTTCAACATACCGCTGTTAGCGGGTCGCGCTCTGACCCAGCAAGTGGCGGGTGATGTCTATAAGTCCGGTACTCAGATACTGAATGTGATGATCAACGAGCTTGCCGCGAGTAGCCTCGGTCTCGCTGCGGGGCAGGGAGCGTTGGGGGAGAGCTTTTTCATGTCTCTCAGCGATGAGGCGAGGGAGGCCGGGCGTACCCCCGTTCAGTTCAATGTCGTTGGTGTGCTTCCCGATCAGAATTTCTTAGGGCTGCACAACAAGATCAAACCTATGGTGTTCCTTGTGGAGACCGATTGGTTCAGGGCCGCCGCCGTTCGTGTTCGAGGGGACAATCTGGTCGAGACTGTTGAGGCCATTGAACGTGTGTGGGACGAGACGATCCCCGATTATCCCATTCAACAGCGATTCCTAGATGATGTGTTCAATGACATTTTCGTAGTCTTTAAAACGATGAACAACGTGCTTGCTGGATTTGCACTGGTCGCGCTATCGCTTGCTCTTATCGGCCTGTTTGGATTAGCCGCGTTCATGGCTGAACAGCGCACCCGCGAGATTGGTGTGCGAAAAGTCCTCGGTGCACGCATCGATCAGATCGTCCGGTTGTTGGTCTGGCAGTTCTCGAAGCCCGTACTCTGGTCGCTGCTGATCGCCATGCCGGCGGCCTATTTCGCTTCTGGCTTGTACCTCGACTTCTTTGATGAGCGAATCACCGCGCTGCCGGAAATTATTGCGTTTGCGAGCGGCTGTGGTTTGCTCACAGCATGGTTAATCGTGGCCGTGCATGCGGTTCGCGTGGCCAGTGCGAGCCCGATAACCTCGCTGCGCTACGAATAAACCCAGGCCGCTTGCGCGAATCTCGGCCTGGCTAGGGTACGGTCACGCGACTTTCGATACCGCCAGCCCCGTGTACAGAGTCGTACGCGCGCACAATCACTGCCGCAACATCGGCCGGAACTCTCACTCCAGACAACGACCGCGTGAACGGTTGTTCTGAAACATGCGGGTGCGCCAGACGGCGTGTGCCGAGCACCTCGCCGTCCTGATCGAGCACTTCCCACTTGTTGGCGTAATGCTCCCACCCCTCATCACTGTGGGAGACCGTTACGTCAAAGCGACACACCCGCGCACTGTCACAACTAACTCTAACGTCGGTGATGTCGGCTTCTCCCGAATAGGCCGGGAGGCAGAGATAAACCGACACTGCGAGGCAGCTAGCTCTCTTCAAGGCTTCTTGAACAAAAGAGTAAATCGATCTGTATTGCCTCGCACTGTTGCTCGTCCCACCTCGTAACGCAGCTCATCATCGAGCCGATAGTGCAGATCCGAGTAATCCACAAACTCAAAGCCGGCCGCTTCGACTTCTTTGATAATCAATACCGGATCCATTCTGCGTCGATTCTCCCGAGAATCGGACTGCATATGTCTGCGAGTATGGTCTACCACTCCGTAGTGTCCGCCGCTTTTCAGTGCATCAAAAACGGCTTTGTTCATGTTATCCCGGCCCGACTTGGTGAAGTTGTGCATGTTTCTGAAAGTCACGGCCAGATCGAGATCGTCCACAGAAAGTGAAAATGGCGCGATATCAAAACGACCGCTGGGCTGGCGCTCCCCAAAGCCACCCGCGTCCAGAAATTCAGCCTCGGAGAATCCGGGAACGTCGGTGAGTTTCTCCGCTCGCCCGGTGCCAATGGCAAGGTAGAGCTTTCCTTCATCAGCCAATGTCGGCATCAGAAGGCGCGTGTACCAGCCGCCGCCGGGAACGAGTTCCAGCACTTTCATGTCGTCTGAGAATCCGAAAAAGTCCAGCGTATCCAGGGGCCTGCGATTTCGATCTCGATCCTTATCCGCCACCGGTCGGTTGTCTGCTGCGAGTGCCTCCTCAAGCTTGGCAGCCGTTGTCGAATCGAGCTCGGCCTGGGCGAACTGCGCGAGGCTGCTCAGCAAAGCTGCAAAGCCGAGTGTTGAAAGCAGTGACGCCGGCCGTAGAGAAAAATCCAGTTTCATGAATGTGTTCCTTGGTAGGTGATTGAACGGGCTGAAATTATGCGAACTAATGGGACAGGACGCTAGCAGGGTATTTCACTATTTTCTGACTTTCCCACGGCTGATAAGTTCGTTGACGTCGGGTTAGTGAGACGAAACCTCCAATACTTGCTGGTACGCGCCGAAATCGGCGCCATGCATGATCGCTCTTTTTTCTGCTGTCGAAAGCAATGATGGCCGAGTGTTGTCCAATCTCTGAGAATAGGTGGACTCGTTCTTGATCGCACCTCGAAAGTCCATCGCATCAGCCAGGCCTAAGAACTCTAGAATTCGATTCTTCTTCTGGTTTATGTCATCGGTATCGAAAAACAGGCTTTCATATTCGATAAACAGGATGCTGTTTTGCCGGGCTTCGAAGATCCGAAGACTGGCGTTCAAAGAGTGGTTCCAGTCGGCAATGGCATCTTCGACCTTGGCGCTCCAGGAGTCACCCACATCATCGAATCTTGCCTTGTACGAGCTGGCAACGTCGAAGATATTGCGAAAAATGAAAACTACCCTGGCCGATGAAAAGTCATTGAAGAATTGGTCGTAATGACGATATAGAAACGGAATCTTGTCGCCGCGATATCTTGCGGTGTCAGTTTTTTCCCGCAGTTTTCGATACTGCTCTCCTCGTCTTGCGCCCGTCAGATCAGGAAAGTGTGTGTCACCTTCCCGATATTCGAAAAACCGATCAAACTCATACAGTTCTGGCCTCAGCTCATAGTTATCAGCGCTGCTTTTCAATATGAATCGTTCGTTCCCCATAACAACTGCGGGGTGTGAGGCCAGGACACGCCACAGTGCGGTCGTTCCTGAACGCGGGCAACCACAGGCAAAAAGATATTCCCTCATACCGACCAGGTTCTCTTGCTACCGTACGTGCATCCGTGCCGGCAGGAATGCGCCGACACTGAAAGGATAGACAAACTTCAACACCAGGAATTCCTCGACTTGCATGAACCTCTTCGCTTGGATCAGGCGCCTGGCTTAAGGAGCCTCTGAAAAAGTCCAGAGACTCCCTAGATAACGATCAAGCTGACGAGTTAGTCTCGGTGTGGTCGGGTGAATAGTTGGCGGAATAATCGGGGTGACTCAAAAACTTCGCCAGCAATGTGGTCGCTTTCTCCCAATCCGGCGACGTGCCCTCTGCTGGATATTCAAGTCCTGATTCCTGAAACAACTCCTTTCGATTGAACCAACGCTCTGCCACGCGTCGATTCGACTCGGTGAACGCTTCGTTGAATTCTCTGGCTTCGGAGCTCGGAGGCAAAAGCGGTCGGCCGTCAGCTTGTTCCTGTAAAAACCGGTCAAGCTTCATTCTCACCTCAGTCGCCTCTTCCCGTCGATGAAAATTCAGCCGGTTGAAAGCGAGCATTGCAAGCTGGCCCGCCGCGTCGTAAGAGGTATTGAGAGACAAACTGTCGGTGTGTCCCGGAAACTCGCAGCCAATTCGCTGAAAGAAATCCACGATTACATCGCCTGATGCGAGGGACGAACGTTCGTACACCACAGGCAAAACGTTTTCTTCGCCCACGGCCCCTGCCCAGCGGTCGAGCAGCGACTCATAGTCGAAGAAAATCGGGGGGTTTGGTCTCGTGTGGCGAACACTGCGCACCGGAAGAATATTTGGAGGAACATAGCCGCCGCGGAGTTTTTGCGTGTAAAAGCTAAGCGCCATCCGTTCTTGCCGACGAAGGTAGCACACGACCTTGACCTCGCAGAAAATCGGGGCGATTGAACGAATGAACTGGTCGACTTCCTTAGGGTCGGTAAGCCGCGACTGAAAATGCTCCGAGCTTATCAGCATGGTGCTTGCCGACTTTCTATTCGCCTTCACCTGATCGGCCAGGGCTGAAAGCAACTCCTCGCGACGCCGAGCGCGAGCCTCGGGTGTGGAAAACCCCTTGCTGCTCAAGAACTCGTCGTCTTTTCTGTCCGCCATGAACATACAGGCGAGTTCCAGGTGATTACTACCCTCCAGGAAGTCAGGTAGAAGAAACCCCGCTTCGGCAAGCGTTCTACGCCTGCTTTCGAGGTATTCCTGAAGGGCAGTGGAGCCCGTTTTCTCTGTGCCGATATGCAGGAGAAGGCGCACGGTATTCTGATTTCCAGCTTATAGGGAAGGCGGGCGAACGCTCTGTTCGGGCGACATCCGCTGATCCCAGAGTCCCGGGCTCGCGGCGAAGTCCTCCGTGCGGAGCACCGCCAGCATCTGGGTGGGCTTTAACTTGCCCGCCAGCATGGCCTCTTCATCAGCACTATGAACACGATCGATGAAGCCGCGATCCCAATCTGCTGCCGCATTGAAATTGCCGCCAAAGGGTCGATCGATAAAGACATTGATTACGTTGGCAAACGGCAGAAACAGCTCAAATTTAAAACGCTCTACAAGTAAAGGGAGAATGTCCTGAGCTCTGATTCCCTCGAAGCCTTCACTGGAGCAGTCGTGATTGACGTACTGCTCCTCGTGTCGTTTGAGTAAGCGATTACGTCGATAGTCCTGGGGTAGCTCCTTCCAGAACTCCTGGACAAGTTCCAGTGCTTCCGGCCAACGTTGATGACCATTTCGCCCAATCATGTCCGATGTGAGAAACAGAGATTCGGAGTTCATGGCCTCGTGGATTGCAGTAAACAGATGCTCCAGTTCTACTACATGGTGGAGACACTGATTGGCGATGATGACATCGTATTTGGAGTCCGGCTGCCAGCTGTTGAAGTCGCAGATCGATAGTTTTAAGTGTTCAGAAACGCCAAGTTCATCTGCATGCGCTGCGCCTCGATCAAGCATGGTCTGATTGATATCGGTACACTCGATGGTGAAACTATGGTGGCCGGCGTTCTTCAAAGACGCCGCAAGGCGCGCCTCCATATCGCAGTTACCAGCTCCAATGCTCAGGAGACGGGCCGGTCTTTCCAACTCGCCTATGCGTCGATCGGAGTATTTAAAGAAGAAGTGCTCTGGGTGCTTTATGCCGTATTGTTCCAGCTTGGGACGTAGGTACTTGTTGGACCAGTAATGAAAAATCTCCGGTAGATCGTGAACGTCTTCATCGTTCTCGAAGGTCTTCAGTTCATTCGACAAACGTCTCTGGTAAGCGTCGTCCGTAGATGCGGAAGACGCCCGTGCGTGCTCGTCTCGCGCTGGGACTGGCTCGGCTGATTTTTCCGATGAAAAGAACTTTCTGAAGAACTTGAAAACCATATCGTCGTTTTACTTGGTCGGCACTTGATCAGTGATCGGCATCGGATTTTCAGCCTGAGTTCAGGGAGCCTGTCAGGCAAGAAATCCTGATTCCTCAATTCTACTAAAGTCATTGACGATTGAGCGGAAAACTTAAGCCGTGTTTCACTCAGCGCTGCACATCACTCAATCGGCAGAACCACAGGCGCGCAGCTCGCACGGCGATTTTCCGTGACTTTTACCTTCGTCGTTGCCGCGATCCCTCAACGCTCAACTGTGTAGGTGACATCGCCGCCACTGGCGATTGTCGAGGACTGCGTAGACAGCCTCCAGTTCTTGTTGAGTATGTACTCAAGCGTGATCGTCGAGACTGAATCGAACAGGCCTATTCCATAGCTTACGAAGAGATCGGGAGACAGATACTTCCCAATCACAAATGCTGCCTGGTTAACATCGCTGGCCGCACCGGCCTCCCCCGAGCCCGTCTCGAAGCCGATGCTGTCAACACCCAAATCGCCACCAAAGCGGTCGGCAAGATAGTTGCCGCCTTTTATTCCAAGCATCGTCGCCGCCTGGGCGAGCATATCCTCCTGGCCTTCCGAACTGCCCTGGAGTGGCTGGCCAAGAACAAGCCACGACAGCATCTCGGTCTGACTCATGGTGGGTTCGGAGTACAAAGAGAATTGCGGTCGTTCAATAGGGCCCCGTACATTCACACCGACAAGCACGTCGGCGGCCGGACGCCGGTTGGCTCGCACCTGGATGCCCGGCTGGCCTATCGGCCCACCCGCAAACAGAACTTTCCCCTGCTCGATCACAAGACCCTGGCCATAGGCCCGATATTCCCCATCCAGAATATTGAGCTCGCCAGTCGCCAGAGTCGGCCGCTGCGGTTGTTGTTCCACCTGCAGGCTCCCGGTAAGTCGCCCGCTGAAGCCGAATCCATCCACGCTGACTTCATCTCCCAACGTAATTCGGAGTCGTGCATCGATATCGGTGCCCAGAGCGGACTGTTGCTCAACTCCATCGGCTCCGATGATGACCTGGTCCCTGGATGGGGAAACCGCTGACTCGGGTAGTTGTGTGGGGGTGACGCTGGCTTTGGGTACCAGAACACTGCCACGGATCTGGAGCGCCGAACCCAAGGAGCGCACGCTCAGGTCGGGGGAGATGTAGGCGCGCACATCATCCGTGTTGGCGATCTGAAACGCATCACCGCTCAGTGTGATGGAGTAGACGGGTTGCGCCCCGCCCAGTTTTGCATCACCGCTGTAGCTAAGCTGCCCGCCCCCGGATTCGGCATCGCCGGAAAACTCAAGCGATTGGCCGCCCACAGAGCGTACTTCGAGATCGATTCCCTCGACATCAAGCCCCGGGGTCACGAGCTGCAGACGGCCGTCGGTCAACTCAAGTCCGCCCGCAAAGACAGGTTCGGCGATCGTGCCAGCAATGTCGAAGCCGCCGGCAACCTGGCCATCGGCTCTGTCAAGCTCCGGCACCAGATCGCTCAACGCCGTAATACTAGGAAGATTCAGGTTCACGATGCCGTCAATCGGTCGGGAAGTAAGTGACAACGGCGTGACCGGGACGATGACTTCACCATACACGCCGGCCTGTCGGGCACTGAGACGGCTACTCGGGTTATCTGGCAGTGTTGTAGTAGAACCGGTGTCAAGGGCCATAGAGCGATGTGCACTAGCAGGTCGCAACCCGGAGCCTGCGGGCCGCTCCGCCAGCGGTAGGGATAACGAAGCCCGCAACTGCGATTTGTTCTGAGTCACTATGATGGAGGAGGGCAGGAAGGCCAGCAGGGTCTCGGTTTTTTTGGTGTCACGCCTCTCAGTCTCTTCAGGCCCGTCGGAGGTCGCGTCCTTCCTAAGGGTGACGGCACTGCTGTTAAGCTTTGCTTCAAATCTCAGGTCCTGATCGTTCTCCACCCCCAGTGCAGCCTCTGCGTCTATTGCACCTGCCAGAGTCAGGTTGTTGGGAAGCAGTGGCTTAAAGTAAGAAAGAGCGAGTTTTTCCAACGAGAGGTCCGTACTGCTTTGCGCGTCGGCTCTGTTGCCTCCGAAACAAAGTCTGGCCTCGCCCGAGGCCCAGCACCCCGTACCGACAGCCTGCTCGCTCGCAGCCAGGGACAAAGTATGTGCTTCTGTAAGCTGCCATTCCGCCAGCTTGTCCGGGCGCACGCGTCCATCGACAAGCTCGCCATTCCATCGTGTACCCGTTGCTTCATAAAGCGCGGTGCCGTCTAAAGTAAGGTCCACTGCCGCCGGCGCGCTGTCGGCAGTCAACGTCAGTCGATGGCGTTCCCTGTTGCCCCCGCCCGTCAGACGCAGCGATCGCAGCTCCGTACCGTCGAGCTGAGCGCTGCTAACGCTAAGTTCCAGGCTCGAAGGAGCTAAACGCTCAGGGTCGATATCCGCATCAAGATCAAGTTCGGCGACTGAATAGGCACCATAGGCTAGATCGACGGCGTGTAGCGTCGCCTTAAGGGCAGGCGTCGCCCGTGTGCCCTGCAGCCGGCCCGATCCCTCAATGCGCCCGCCGGCCTGGCTGTAGATCGAGCTGAGCTCCGGACTGAACAACTGCCACTCAAAGTCGAGTGTCTCACCGGCTCGCCCACTGGCTTCGAGGATTGAAGGCCCTGCGCTGAAGACAAACTTGTTCAGATTTAGTGTGGAATCCACAAAGCTCCCGCTGGTGTCGACTTCAAACGGGCGATCCAGGATGTTTCCGCTGGCACTTATCCTCTCTACGGTCGCGGTCAGCGAGCCGTCGCGCTGTCTCGCAGCTACCCGAACATCAACGCTCAGGCTGTTTGGTAGCGAAGCTGAAAACGGGGTCAGGTCGATGTCCTGGCCATTGAGGGTCAGATTCGCATCGAGTTCCGGGGACCAACTGGCGCTCCCGGTGCCCAAGAGCTCGCCCCCCAGCGCCTGCATTCGCAGTTGCTCCAGAGTAAACCGCTCTAAGTTTCCGGACCCTTCGATTGACAGCGTGCCTTCGGGGCGCTTAGGTGCTGACAACAGGGTTTCGCCCTGTAGTCGATAATCGTCCAGCGTTCCGGTCAAAGAAAGGTTTCCAGCGGGTGCGACCACCGCCTCCTCACCCACGAGAGGCCAGCGAACCCCGGTCCAGCTGGCCGCCATGTCGAGAGCCGGATCCATGGCGGGGCCGAGAGCGGGACTGACTCCCGGGAGCGCGACCCGGCCAGTCACCGTAATCCGTACATCGGTGTCGGTCGCAATCTCGATTCCGGTCAAGTCAATCGCGTCACTCGAGATCAACACATCACCGACTAATGATGGATTGGCAAAAGATTTACCCGCTGACTGAATGTCCAGCGTCGCTGCATGGCCCTGTTCAACGCTTGCAATCGTTACGAAGCCAGTGAGCGCCAGTGGTTCGCTTATGTCTCCAAATTCGGCCAGCTGTACGCCTAACAGCTCGGATTTGAGCGTATAGCTCAGCTGCTGCTGGGCCACGCTAAATCTGCCTTCCTGAAGCAGACCATACGGTGGAGCGACCGAGTGGCGGAGCGCGTAGCCGCGACGGTCCCCGTCAATTGTGAACTCTCCGCGGACTTGGGCGAAGTCTGGAGACATGGCAGACCAGTTAACGGTAAGGGCTGCGGGATAGGTGCCAGCGGTTGTCAGAGAGCCTTTGGCTTCTATGCGAAAAAGCGGCGAATCAAGATCAAGCTGACTGACGCCTAATTGGGTGCCGATGAACGACGCACGCGCGTCGCCCGAGCGCACGTACAGCGGCTCGGCATCGGGATTAGAGCGGTAATTGAGATCGCGCACCTCCAGCCTATCCAGCATAAGATCGATCGGCGTTTCGAACTTCGCGGGCAGTGAAAACTCAATAGGTCCACTCTTTGTAGTGTCCTTGTCCGCCAACCCCAAATTCGTGATTTCTAACCCGTGTACGGTGATTGCCGTGACGTGAAGGGTGCTGCGCAGTAACTCAAGTGGCTGCCAGGACACGCTCAAAGTCTCAACGGCCACAGTTTGATAGTCGTCCGACCACGTGACGTTCTGTACGCTGAAGTCTCCCAGTAGCGTGCCCGCTATCGACTGGGACGAAAGACCGGGGACGTAGTCTGACGCGAGGTGCCAGAGCCGCCGCGTGCCCGGCTCTGTACCTGCAAGCAGAAGTAGGACTAGCGCCAGCACAGAAAGTACCGCCACACCGCCCATCAGAGCGCGAGCGAGACCCTTGTACGCTCCACGAACTTCGGCATGGCCTTCCGAGCGCTCGGTCTCCGGATGATCTTTCACTGCAGATCCGGTCCCAGGCTGATATGAAAAGCGAACGAAGAATCGGGGTCGTCAAACGGGTGCGCGAAATCAATTCGTACCATGCCTATCGGAGTTTTGTAGCGCAGACCGATGCCCGCGCCCCGTTTGAGATTAATGCCAGGTTCGTCGCTGGCATTCCCCGCATCTACGAACGCTGCGATTCCGAAGTTGCCATAGAACAGATAGTCGGCTTCCGCGCTGATGGTGCCCAAAAACTCACCGCCAACCCGGTTGCCCTGCTCATCCAGCGGACTCAAATCCTCGAACCCATAGCCTCGAACGGACTGGGCACCACCGTTGAAGAATCGAAGAGAGGGGGGAATCAGGTCAAAGTCGCCGGCCTGGGTTGCGCCGTATTCGGCGCGCAGCAACAAACGGCTGCGCTCGCCCAGGGGCCTGACTGCCCGGGCCGCCAGGTACAGCTGGGCAAAGGAGGTATCGGATGCCACGCCGACCGCAGCGCCGCTCAAAATCAAAGAAGCGCTGTAGCCCTCGCGCGTAAACAGCAGGTCATCTGCTACCACCCGGTCGTACTCCAGATAGGGAATGAGAAGGCCCGATTGCTGCTGCGGGTTATCTCCAAAGTTCCAGGTCTCGTACTGGTAGCGCAGGCCGAGTCGTCGCCTGCCGCCCCAGCGGTTCCGATTGATACTGCTTCCGACCGAGTAGCGGGTCGACTCCACATCATTCAGGTCCCGCCGATCAAGTTCCGCACCGTAGTCGATGTACTCGCTGCGCATATCGCCGATGGGTACGGTGTAGCGAGCGACCAGACTTTGTTGAATCTGAGATAAGCGCAGATCGGTCTGCATGCGGTGACCGTTTCTGTTGATTCGTCTCCACAGGGCTCCGACTCGTCCGCGAACACCTGTGTCCGTACCGTAACCCAGAGACGTCTCAAAACGCCGCGCTTTGGCGGGTACGGTAGAGACCTGAACTGGTACACGATCTCCTTGGGAGTTTTCTCGGTCGACTTGCACTTCTGCGCTCGAGAAGAAGCCGCTCTCGCTCAGCGCGAGTTGGAGATCAATCAGCCTTCGGGGACTGAAGGGCTCGCCGGATTCGATGGCTACAAAGTTCTCGATGAAAGAGTCAGCCAGGATGTCCTGCTCTACATGGATATCTCCAAAGTAGAATTGCTGCCCGGTATCAAAAGTCAGCCTGATATCGGCCTGCTGCCGCCCCTCGTGAACCCGAATCTGATTTTCGGTGAACTGGCCATCGAGGTATCCAAGGTTATAAGCCTCGTTCTGGAGGTTCGTTTTAAGCCCTTCGTAGGTCTCGTGCAGCAAGATGGTGCCTTCCTGAAGACTCGCGTCCGCCACTGCACGAGTGAGCCTGGGCTCCTCTTTGCCGCTGCCGTTGAGAGCAACATCGACTTCTCGCAGTTGCGTGGCTGGACCGGCATCTATTTCGTAGCGGGCAACCCAGTGGCCAACCCGGGTTTCATCAACGCTATCCTGAGTTACCCCATCGCCGGTTTGTGTTCGCTGCAGGGTCGCTTCGATCTGACTGTCGTAATACCCGAAGGGCTGGAGCGCTTTGTGGATTTCATCCCGGGCGTTCCGATGAAGGCGGCGAAGATCGGTCTCTGAGAGTGATGTTCGCCTTCCTCCGTCGGTTCGACTTTGCCGGAGTATGCCGAGGTAGGCTTCCACATTGCTCCTAAGCTTGCCACCGATGCCTACCAGCTCTACGGACACTGTGGCGCCGAGCACCGGTGTTTGAGTAAGCAACGACAGCAGGACCAGAAGTGCGATCCGCCCTAGTGGTTGCTGGGTATAGTGGCGGGATCGCGTCGGCGACCGTCTGCCGTAATGGTAAATCCGGGAAGCGCGGGGGCGAGTCCTCACGCAGTGAGGCGCGCACCAATGCTCAAACTCCAGCGGGGTCCACTCTGCGAGGGCGCCGTCAGGGACGCGATTCCGAAAACCGGTACTGCTAGGTAGATGCCGGGATAGATTACTGAACGGAGGGGACAAGAGCTTACAATTACGCGATGAATTATTTGCTTAGCTTCGTTAAACGCTGGGCTGGTGTCGTTAAGGATGCTGGTACCTTCTGGCTTGAGAGTAACGCATTCGCCAACGCTGGTTCGTTGGCATTCTTCACACTGTTTTCGATGGCGCCGCTGATGATCATGATCGTCTCGATTATCGGGGTGTTTTACGGGCAGGAAGCGGCACAGGGCCAATTAGCGGCCCAGCTGGCCGAGACCATCGGCCCGGAAGCGGCTGATACGGTGCAGGACACAGTCGCGCGGTCCCGACTCAAAGATGGTGGGCTGCTGGCAACTCTAACCGGTCTCGGGGCAATGCTCTTGGGCGCCACTACCGTGTTCGGTCAGATGCAGGACTCATTGAACGCAATATTCGGCGTGGCCCCCAAGCCTTCTCGCAGTGGTCTGTGGCTGCTGATTCGTAAACGCCTGACATCGCTGACGATTGTGCTCGCAGTGGGCTTCGTCATGATGGTTTCCTTGTCGCTCGGCGTTGGATTGAGGTTCATATTCAAGTCGATTGAAGGCTGGCTGCCCTGGTACGACACAGCGTTTTCGGTTCTGGATGGGGGGCTGTCGCTGCTGGTAGCGTCCGCTCTTTTTGCAACAATCTTTCGAACTCTGCCCGATGTGGAGTTAAGCTGGCGAGATGTTGCGTTGGGATCTTTACTGACGGCGCTCATGTTCACCGTCGGTCGTGTGCTGATTTCACTGTACCTTTCGATTACCGCCACGGCCTCGACCTACGGTGCGGCTGGATCCCTGGTACTGCTGTTGCTGTGGGTCAACTATTCTTCTTTGATCCTACTGTTTGGCGCTGCGTTCGTGCGATCACATTTGCAGTATAAGAACAAGCCGATAAGACCCGAACCGGTGGCGGTCAGGATCAGGCGGGCGATCGTTGAGGACGACGCCTAAGGTCGCTCGGGCTCAGCGGCGCCGCGGCGCCGGATCGACGCCGATCCCCAACTCGTCCCAGAGCGACTCGATCTTGTCGCTCACGGCGTCGCTCATGCGAATCGTGGTTCCCCACTCGCGATCGGTTTCGCCCTGCCATTTGTTAGTGGCGTCCATTCCCACCTTAGATCCCAAGCCCGCAACCGGTGACGCAAAGTCTAGGTAGTCGATGGGTGTATTGTCGACAAAGACGCTGTCCCGCCTTGGATCCATGCGTGTGGTCATTGCCCAGATCACGTCCTGCCAGTTCCGTACATCGACATCGTCGTCGGTAACGATGATGAATTTTGTGTACATGAACTGACGCAGGTAGCTCCAGATGCCTAACATGACCCTCTTTGCGTGACCCGGGTACTCCTTGCGCATACTCACGACGGCCATGCGGTACGAGCAGCCCTCTGGCGGAAGGTAAAAATCGACGATCTCCGGGAATTGCTTTTTAAGAAGCGGCACAAAGACTTCATTCAATGCGACGCCAAGAATCGCAGGCTCATCTGGCGGTCGTCCGGTGTAGGTACTGTGATAAATGGGTGACTCGCGGCTGCTAATGGCAGTGACGGTAAACACCGGGAAACGCTCTACCTCGTTGTAGTATCCCGTGTGATCACCGAAAGGCCCTTCATCGGCTTCTTCGCCCGGTGTCAAATGCCCCTCTAGAATGAACTCGGCGCTCGCTGGCACCTGGAGATTCTGCTGCTTGCAGGGGTCGGTGATGCACTCGCACAACTCGGTTTTCGCGCCGCGCAGCAGACCCGCAAAGGCGTATTCAGACAGCGTGTCGGGTACCGGCGTCACGGCGCCGAGCGTCGTAGCCGGGTCCGCTCCAAGTGCCAGTGCCACCGGGTATGGCTCACCTGGATGCTCAAGCTGCCAGTCCCGATAATCAAGAGCGCCTCCTCGATGGGAGAGCCAACGCATGATCAGCTTGTTGCGACCGATCAGTTGCATGCGATAGATGCCGAGGTTTTGCCGGGGCTTATTTGGTCCGCGGGTAATGACCAGGGGCCATGTTACCAGGGGGCCCGCGTCGCCTGGCCAGCACGTCTGGATAGGAAGCTCGTGAAGATCAACCTCATCACCTGTCCGTATGTGCGTGCGACACACGGGGCTTCGAACCACCTTCGGGCCCATATCGAGAACCTTGCGCAGCAGGGGGGCTTTCTCCCAGGCCTCTCGAAGTCCCTTCGGCGGATCGGGTTGGCGCAGGTACGCAAGCAGCTCGCCTATCTCGCGTAAGGCCGCGACATTGTCGGCCCCCATACCCAAAGCGACTCGCTCCTCGGTGCCAAACAAATTCGCCAGGACCGGGATTTTCGAACCTTTTGGTGACTCAAAGAGCAGTGCGGGACCCCGCGCTCGAAGAGTCCGGTCCGCGATCTCAGTCATCTCCAGATTCGGATCGATCTCCTGGGAGATTCGTTTTAGTTGTCCCTGGGACTCAAGCTCGGCAATAAAGTCGCGAAGGTCTTTGTAGCGTGCGCCCACGAGTCAGGTCTTCAGAGAAAATTCAGTAGGTGTCTGTAAGGATAGGTGTGAGCTAAAACCAATGGGGGAAAGAGAATCCGGTCGTGTTACCAGGTCCTCGCAGGGCCTGGCAATAGTCAAAGCTGCTTCGAAAACACAGGGTCCCGTGCCCATCATATGTTTGCACGCTGAAAACCGGCGTCAGCTGTTACGCGCGAGTCGATCTACTTGCGCTTCATCGACAAGAAGAACTCGTCATTCGTTTTAGTGTCCTTGAGCTTATCGAGCAGGAACTCAATAGCAGGCAGGTCTTCCATGCCATGCAGCAGTTTGCGAAGAATCCACATGCGCTGCAGTTCTTCTTCACCGGTCAGACGCTCCTCACGCCGAGTGCCCGAGCGGCGCACGTTGATCGCGGGGTACACTCGTTTTTCGGCGACTTTTCGGTCGAGGTGCAGCTCCATGTTGCCGGTACCTTTGAACTCCTCGTAAATCACCTCGTCCATCTTCGATCCGGTATCGATGAGGGCGGTCGCAATTATGGACAGGCTGCCTCCTTCTTCGATGTTTCGCGCGGCACCAAAGAAGCGCTTGGGGCGCTCCAGCGCATGCGCATCCACACCGCCAGTCAGAACCTTGCCCGAACTGGGAATCACTGTATTGTAGGCTCGAGCCAGGCGAGTGATGGAATCAAGCAGAATTACGACATCGCGTTTGTGTTCCACCAGTCGCTTCGCTTTTTCGATCACCATGTCGGCCACCTGCACATGCCTTGCGGGGGGCTCATCGAAGGTAGATGCAACGACTTCGGCGCCTCGGGCTCCTACCGAGCGCTGCATCTCTGTGACTTCCTCCGGCCGCTCGTCGATCAGCAGCACAATCATGTAGGTTTCCGGATTGTTGGACAGAATCGCCTGAGCGATATTCTGCATCATGATGGTCTTACCGGCTTTTGGCGGTGCGACCAATAGTCCACGTTGGCCCTTACCGATGGGTGCGACCAGGTCGATGATGCGGCCTGTCAGGTCTTCTGTACTGCCATTACCCTTTTCCAGGGTCAGGCGGTCATCCGGAAACAGCGGGGTGAGGTTTTCAAAGAGTATCTTGCTCTTTGAATTTTCTGGCTTGCTGAAATTGACCTCGCCGATCTTGAGCAAGGCGAAGTAGCGCTCACTGTCCTTCGGTGGGCGTATCTTGCCAGTGATCGTATCGCCGGTGCGCAGATTGAAGCGCCGGATCTGACTGGGCGACACATAAATGTCGTCCGGGCCTGCCAGGTAAGAGCTGTCGGCAGATCGCAGAAATCCAAAGCCGTCCTGGAGAATCTCCAAGACACCGTCGCCATAGATGTCTTCGCCGCTCTTGGCATGACGCTTAAGAATCGAAAAGATGATGTCCTGCTTGCGTGAGCGAGCCAGGTTATCGAGGCCGATACTGGCTCCGATTTCCAAAAGTTCCGGAGTGGACTTGGTCTTCAGGTCGGTCAGATTCATCGGTTCACCCGATGGCCGATCGGCTTTTTCCGCGCGTTCGGTACGATCACCGCGCTCCGATCTCTGGCGACGTCCGTTAGACCGATTGCCACGACCTTTCGACTCGCCGTCGCCTCGGCCTTCGCCCTTCGCCTGCGACTTAGGGCTTGAATCGTCCTTGCTATTACCTTCAGGAGCGACTTCCGCCGCCGCCGCTTCAACCGTCTCGGCCGCAGGTTCCGCCTGAGGTTCGCTTGTTGTCTGAGTTGTGCTAGTCAAGATAGTTCGCCAATTAAAAATTCATTCGAAAGAAGTGATTTACGTCTAATGTGGTGTTTGCCGGTCGTGTGCTGAGAATGCAAAAACTCGAGCAAGGCAAGTCAAGTAATGGATCCGAAACTGAACGCATGTACCTTTGCATGAACCATCGCATTTACTATGTCGATGGTCGTATTGACTGACGAGTACGTCGCATAGACCGATCTAGCACCGCCTGTCACCTTGTTCTGGTTTAACCTCACCAACAGACTGACGATACAGAAGACGGCCTTTTTATACCGTAGCGACGTCCGGTCGCTCTTCTGTAGCTATTGTCCTGCACCTGTGCTGCACCGTTACCGGGCGCCCATCACTGAGCGGCCTTTATTTTTGTCCCGATCACTGCGTTCAGTTATGTCAGCGCGCTCGCCCCGGTTGTGTCGTCATTGCCTGTGTTTTGGCCTGTGTTTTGGCCTGTGTTTTGGCCTGTGTTTTGGCCTGTGCACGTAACTGGGCTTGGCAGGTCGACCCCACCACCACGACTCGCTGTTTTGTCCCCGCTTTTTATTTCTTGAGCTGTGTCTCTAGCCAGTGCTCACCGAGGTTCCCTTCGCGGGAAGATTCCCAAACTGTTCCCGCTATGTGCGCCGCGTGCACGCCTCGAGTGTTGCGCGTTCCGTTTGTGCCGGGAAAATTAATCACCCAAATGACAGGTTGGGTAGGGGTCTATTGACTGGTTTCAGGCACATGGTGCCTCGGTGAATGCGTAGCTAGAAGTGAAAGAACAAATTTAGATATAGAAAAAGAAGGAGCGTTTCTAGCCGCGCAGAATTGCCCGGATGTAATTAAGTTAGCACGCCCCCTACACCAGGTCTAGAGGTAATTGCTGATCGACCTACCGTACTCCTCCGGCACTCATCGCTGTGTCGTATAGATAGTGCGCATATGATAGGGCGCAGATACGGTAGTGATGATCTCAGGCTTTCGGGGTGAGCACTGGCATCGTTTGTGGTCTTCTGTTTTGCACAATTCCGGAGCTGAGACTCGAGGAGGCCGGGAGCGGGAGCGATCAGTTAGGGCCGCTCCCTGGGATTGACCGATTCAAGCGATGCTCTCGTTGATGAACTCTACCAACTGAGTTTTTGACAGTGCGCCAACCTTCGTCGCTTCGGCGTTTCCCTCTTTGAATAGAATGAGTGTTGGAATTCCGCGAATCCCGAACTTGCCGGGAACTTCTGGGTTCGAGTCGACGTCTACTTTGCAAATCTTGAGCTTGCCTTCGTACTCGCCTGCGATTTCGTCGAGTACCGGCGCGATCATCTTGCACGGACCGCACCACTCAGCCCAGAAATCGACGAGAACTGGAATGTCACTGCTCAACACGTCGTCTTCGAAGCTTGAGTCACTGGTGTGCACGATAGCGTCGCTCATAGGTTGTCTCCTTATGCGGGCCCTCTCAGGGCTGTTGTAAAGCCCTCCCAGGGCCCTCTTACTGCATTAGTTTGGGCCTGTTTTGGGCCTGATATTGAGCAATGTATGTTAAAAGCGAGGCTCAGCGGTAGAGCGCTGTTACGGGCTCTTCTTTAACAGGCCGCGCTGATTCTATCGTTGATTGGGTCGTAAGCGGGTAATTCAAGCACCATACCGTAGGGTGAGCGTCTGAGGATACCCCGGTAATAGGATGCAACAGCAGGAGCCAAGGATATGGCCGCGGGTAACACCACGCGTATAAGCATACTCATTCTGGTAGCCGCCGGAATATTTTCATTTTTCTACTTTGATCTTCAGAGCTTGTTGAGCTTCGACGAAATCAGGTCGCGCAGCGGGGAACTGCAGGAGCTGCAAAAAGCCAACCCCTGGGGTAGTGCGCTGGTTTTCTTTGCAGTTTACGTGGCCATAACCGGACTCTCTCTCCCCGGCGCTGCGGTGCTCACCCTTGTCGCCGGCGCGATATTCGGGTTCGGTCTGGGCTTGTTGCTTGTGTCCTTTGCCAGCTCCCTGGGAGCAACACTCGCTTTTCTCGTATCCCGGACTCTGTTGCGTGATTGGGTTCAGGGCCGCTTCGGTCAGCAGCTCAAATCTTTGAATCAGGGTTTTGAGCGCGATGGCGCGTTCTACCTGTTCTCATTGCGTCTGGTGCCGGTGTTCCCGTTCTTCGTCATCAATCTGCTTTCAGGCTTGCTTCCCATCGGAGCGGCTCGCTTCTACTGGGTGTCTCAGCTGGGGATGCTCGCGGGAACGGCTGTCTACGTAAACGCGGGAACACAGCTCGGACAGTTAGAGAGTCCTGCGGGGATTCTGTCGCCGGCGTTGCTAGGTTCATTCGTCCTACTGGCGGTTTTTCCGTTCATCGCGCGAGGGCTGCTGCGCCGCATCCAGGCGCGTCGCAAACTCGCCGCCTACACTAGGCCCAAATCGTTCGATACCAATATGGTCGTGATCGGTGCGGGTTCGGCTGGATTGGTAGCTTCCCTGATCGCGGCCACAATTAAGGCCAAGGTCACACTCATCGAACGTCACAAAATGGGTGGGGATTGTCTCAACACCGGGTGCGTGCCTAGTAAATCGATATTGCGCAGCGCCCATGTTGCCGACGAAATGCGAAGGGCTCCGGAGTTCGGCCTGGCGCCTGTAGAGGTCGCAGTGGACTTTCCTCACGTTATGGAACGCGTGCAGCAAAAAATCGCTGCAATCGAGCCCCATGATTCTGTTGAGCGGTTTACTTCTCTCGGTGTTGATTGTGTCAGTGGAAATGCTCGAATCGTCTCTCCCTGGGAGGTCGAGGTAAACGGTGAGCGCATCACGACGCGCACTATCGTTATCGCAAGTGGTGCCAGGGCTCGCGTTCTTGATATTCCGGGGCTCGATCAATTGGATTATCTGACGTCGGATTCTCTGTGGGAGATCCGAGAACTGCCGCCCCGCCTCCTGGTTGTGGGCGCGGGACCGATCGGGTGCGAACTTGCGCAAGCCATGGCCAGCCTTGGATCTCAGGTAACCCTGGTCACCCACTCCGATCGCATCATGCCCCGGGAGGACGAGGACGCGGCTACCTTGGTGCACAAGCACCTGGAGGCCAGGGGCGTTACCATCCTCACAAACTTCTCGCCGGAACGCTTTGAGCGCGAAGGCACAGATCAACTGGTTGTCGGTGCGCTCGGGGGCTCTGAACATACGATCCGTTTCGATCGGGTTCTGCTTGCCGTGGGTCGAACACCCAACGTAGAGGGTCTGGGCCTGGATGAATTGGGTATTAAAACAACGAGACGCGGCACCATCGAAGTCGATGAGTACCTGCAGACAGTCATCCCATCTATCTTTGCCTGCGGCGATATCGTCGGGCCGTACCAGTTTACGCACACCGCAAGTCATCAAGCCTGGTATGCGACGGTAAACGCACTGGTTGGTAATTTCCGCCGCTTTAAGGTCGACTACTCCGTGATTCCCTGGGCGACGTTCACCAGCCCCGAAGTGGCACGTGTAGGATTAAGTGAGGACGAGGCGAAGGCTCAGGGCGTACCTTATGAGGTCACCCGCTACGGAATCGATGATCTGGACCGAGCAATCGCCGATAGCGAGGACGAAGGGTTTGTCAAAGTGCTCACAGTTCCAGGCAAAGACCGAATTCTCGGCGCAACCATCGTCAGTGCGCATGGTGGCGATCTGCTGACGGAATTTACGCTGGCGATGAAACATGGGTTGGGCCTCAACAAGATTCTGGGCACTATCCATATATACCCCACCATGAGCGAAGCAAACCGGTTCCTCGCCAGCGAGTGGCGGAAGGCCCGTAAGCCCGAGCGCCTCCTGGCCTGGGTTGAGCGTTATTTCGCCTGGCAGCGAGGGGGCTAGGGGCAACGGATCTGGTGTGGGATCTGGTCCAGGTAGCCGGGCAGGCCACGCGAGTCGGGGAGAACGCAGGGGAACAGAAAGCTGGATGTAGAGAGCGATAATCCAAGTGAGCCAGCTTCGAGTAGATCAGAGTCTGATGATCGCGCACAGAAACGGTGGGCTGTTTATCTTCTGAAATGTGCGGACGGCTCTCTTTATGCCGGCATTACAACCGATCTGAACCGACGCCTGCGCCAGCACAACGGCGAACTCGTCGGCGGTGCTGCCTATACCGGCGGGCGTCGCCCGGTAACCCTAAGCTGGTGTGAATTTCACCCCGACCGAAGCTCCGCCCAGGTGCGCGAAGCACAGATAAAGAAACTCTCGCGCAGAGAAAAGCAGCGTCTTATCCAGAGGGGTGACTGATAAGAGACTGCCTAGTTTGCGGTCGAGTTTCACAGGCCACGCTGCAAAGTTTTCCCGCCGTTTTCTGCGGGCTTTCCTATACTTTGAACATCGACTCTATAATTCAAGACGCTGATCGCAAGTGGAGGGTCCCCTTATGCTGCTCAGACTACCAGCCAGCCTTAGCGCGTCACTTTTGGCCGCTCTTTTTTGCTGCGTTGCCCCAGTACACGCCGAAGCGGACAACAGTGACCTGGCCATGCGAGCTGGTGCTCCGCTGTTCGACGGGATGGGTGCACACCATCACCCAATCTCAACTCAAAGTCCGGATGCCCAACGATACTTTGATCAAGGCCTCGTCCTATCGTTTGCGTTCAACCATGCCGAGTCAGCGCGTTCCTTTCGTGCGGCCCAGACGCTGGACCCCACCTGCGCTATGTGTTTTTGGGGTGAGGCCCTGGCTTTAGGGCCAAACATTAATGTCACTAGTGATGGCAAGGTCGTCATGGCCGACGCTGATCGGGAACAGGCTTACTCGGCGATTCAAAAATCACGCGCGCTGATGGATGCTTCTACTCCATTAGAGCAGGCATTTATTTCAGCCTTATCAGAGCGGTATAACGGTGATCCATCGACGCCGCGTGAACCCCTTGATCTGGCCTACATGGATGCGATGCGAAAGCTCTATGTCGCGCACCCAGAAAATGACGACGCCGCAAGCCTTTTCGCCGAGGCAATGATGAATACCATGCCCTGGGACTATTGGGTGAATGCCCAGACTCCACGGCGACTTGCGGCAGAGGCCATTGCGGTCCTTGAGGCTGTGCTGGAGCGATCACCCGAGCATCCACTTGCTCTGCATTTGTACATCCACGCCGTAGAGGCCTCCGACCAACCTGAACGAGCTGAAGCGGCAGCAGATCGTCTGCTCAATCTGGTTCCCGGGGCCTGTCATCTGGTGCATATGCCGGCTCATATTTACTGGCGAGTAGGGCGGTACGACGATGCTTCCGAGGCAAACATAAGAGCGGCAGCCGTTGATGAGGAGTACATAGCTTCCTGCAATGCCCAGGGTTTCTATCCTGCCATGTACTACCCCCATAACATTCATTTCCTATGGGCGGCTTCGTCTATGCAGGGTCGAAGTGAGCTTGCGCTCGAGTCCGCCCGTCGCGTATCTGCCAGCGTGCCAGTTGAGATGATCGAGCAGTTCCCGCAGGTCGAGTTCTTTCACACCATCCCTTTGCTCTCACTCACTCAGTTCGGTCGCTGGGACGAGATTCTGGCGACACCTGCACCGCGAGAAGACCTTGAATTCTCGAATGGCATCTGGCGTTACGCCCGCGCCATTGCTCACGCACGAACGGGCGACATCCAATCCGCTAAGCAAGATCACAAAGAGCTCACCACCCTGATGGACGAGACCGATGTGGTTTTTCTGGATTCGCTTTATTATCCGGCCACACTACTGTTGGCTATAGCCGATGCGCTGGTGGCCGGTGAGATAGCGCTGCAGGAAGGTGATAGCAAGAGTGCGGTGGCGTACTTCGAGAAAGCCGTCGGAGTACAGGATGACCTGCCCTACACTGAACCACCGTTCTGGTATTTTCCGACCCGACACGCGCTCGGTAGAGCGCTCCTCACTGATGGCCAATCTGCGCAGGCCGAAGCCGTGTATCGTCGTGATCTTGAGGATTATCCTCACAACGGTTGGTCTATGTACGGACTGATGCAGAGTCTCGAGGAGCAGGGCAAAGATTCGGGTGAAGTAAAGCAGCAGTTTGCGATTGCCTGGAGACAGGCTGATGTGAACTTGACGGCCTCACAGTTCTAACTACTGCGCTCCAAACCTCACCAACAAGTGGTCGCTCTACCTGTTTCTATCAGCGGCGGCTTTTATAAGCCGCTTCGTTACTTTTGCGCCTTCTCCCATAACCTTCAGTAGGTTCACCGAGGCGTATTGAGCGTCGATCCGATGAATCTCATCCCGGATCGCCTGCTGCTCGCGTTGCAGCCATAAGCTATCGGGGCCTCCTCTTCCCGCTATCAGCTCAAGCTGTGCCTGCTTAGCCCGCAGGGTTTCTATCTTTCTCATATCGCCGCGAAAGGTCGGGCTGCGGGACAAGGTACGAAAGGCCTCATCCAGTTGACCTTCAAACTTGTTTGACTTTCTTGGCGCCAGTGCCAGACCGGTGCCTGAGTTACAAACTCTAATCTGGGACGCCCGTTCGCGGCTGTCACAGTTAGAGCCTGGGCTTTCACGTAGCCCGAGACCCTCAAGCGTAGTGATGAGTGATGCGCTTGATTCCGAATCAACGATCATAGCTGGCTGTCTCGAAGTCTCGTCCGGGCTATCGTTTTCGCTGCGGCCCAGCGACTGTTCCATGGATCTAGTGCGTTCAACGGATGGAACAGGAGTCGCGGGCGACGCACTCAGTCCTTCTGCCTCTGCGGTTCGCGGCTTAGCCTGAATGACCGGTTCGTCCTTCTTTCTGCTGGCTACTCGCCCCAGCATAACTTCGATGGGCAGTTTCTTAGTGCGATCAGCGCGTGATCCTTGGTCTCGCCACTTTTGTAGACTCTGCAGGCTCGATTTCTGGGTCGCTAGCTGACTCGCGTTTTGCGTATATACGAAACACACGTGCAGCAGCACGCTGACCGCCAGGGCGATCAAGATCTCCCTGTTACTCGTAAGCGGCGCAATTCGATGGATCGGGTTGTCGGGCTCTGCTGAGATACTGAGCACGCGCTTCCTCTATCGCATTCGCTCGGTAGCTCCCAAGCTGGTCGTGATGACGGGGGCGTCAAATGGCCCACTCCCTATCATCGACACAGACGCTGCAGAGAAGTTCCGGAGCTTACCTCCTTAAGCTTTAGTGGCTCCCTAGCAGGCTGCTGAAAAACGTAGCGAGGAGCGGGTTCTGCAAGGCGCAGGCGCGCCTGCAACGCCGCAGAACCCGCCCGCAGTAGTTTTTCAACAGCCTGCTAGGACATAAGAGACACTCGATCGAGGTTTACTGCGGCAGTTTTAGTAGGCGCTGGTAATGTATGTTTGATGTGGTTGGCGAGCCACCCAGGTTCAGTCGCTTGCCAACTTTTCGATCTCGCTCTGCTTCTGTAACCACAGCTCTTCGCTTTTTTGCAGCTCGGTTTTGAGGGACCCTTGCCTCTGCAATACTGCTTGCAGACGGTCCTTGGCGTTGTCCAGATACATCGCCTGGTTACTGAGCTGGGTGTCCAACTCGGCCAGCTCGGTGTTGAGAGCATCGATCTTTTTCTCGAGCAAGCCACATTCCTTTTGCAGAGGGCGGAGCTTCTCTCTCGCTTTTGCATCAGCCTGGCGCCGTTCGCGGCGGCTGTGCAGTTTCTTGTCGTCCCCGGCACCTGAGGTCTTGAGGGGGGCAACATCGATATTGGAAGACAAGACCAGACGCTGGTAGTCCTCCAGGTCGCCGTCGAATTCCTCGACCTGACCTCCGCGCAGGAGTAACAGGGTTTCGGTGCTGCTGCGCAGAAGATGCCGATCATGACTTACCAGGACTACAGACCCGGCGAAGGACGCCAGTGCGAGCTCGAGGGCCGAGCGCATTTCGATATCCAGGTGATTGGTCGGCTCGTCAAGTATGAGCACATTCGGCTTCTGCCAGGCAATCATGGCGAGTGCAAGCCGTGCTTTCTCACCACCAGAGAACAGAACAACCGTGCGCTCGGCTTTCTCTCCACTGAAATCAAAACCACCGAGAAAGTCTCTTACTTCCTGCTCTCGCGCCTGGGGCTGCAAACGCTGCAAGTGCAGGATCGGAGAGGCATCCAAGTCCAGAGAGTCGATCTGCTGTTGATCGAAGTACCCGACGCGGCATTTGGGGGCTGTGAACAAATCACCCGCCTGGAGCCCTTGCTCGCCGATCAGGCTGCGCAACAGGGTGGTCTTGCCGACGCCGTTCTTACCCAGGAGCGCGATGCGGTCTCCCTGCCGTATCGAAAGTTCCACGTTTTCAAGCAGCGCCCTCTGCCCGGCATAGCCGATAGCGGCTTTCGATAGCGAAATTACGGGATCGCCGCAGCTTTCAGGGTCAGGGAAGTTAAAAGAGAACGGGCTGGAAGCGTAGACGGGAGCGAGCTCACCCATACGATTGAGCATTTTGATACGGCTTTGAGCCTGTTTGGCTTTCGTCGCCTTGGCGCGAAAACGCCTGACAAAATTCTCTATGTCCGCACGCTGCTTCTGCAGCTTCTTTGCCTCTGCTTGTTGCAGTTGCAAACGCTCTGATCGCTCTCTTTCGAAGTCACTGTAGTTGCCGCGGTATTGGTCCAATCGTCTGCCGTGCACATGGAGAACCTGAGTGCAGCACGCATCGATGAAGTCGCGGTCGTGAGAGATCAGGAGGACCGTTCCTGCGTAGCTGCGCAGGAAGTCCTGCAGCCAAAGTGTCGTGTCGAGGTCCAGGTGATTGGTTGGTTCATCGAGTAACAGCAAATCCGTCTCGGCGAAGAGCGCACGCGCGAGCGCAAGTCGGCTTCGCCAGCCCCCCGAAAAATCGGCCAGAGCGCGCCTTTCGTCAACGCTTGCGAAACCCAGCCGATACATCAGGAGGCCCGCTTCGCGCTGTCTTGCGTAGCCATTCGCGACCTCAAGCCTCGCGTGTACACCGGCTGCAGATTCATAGTCTTCGGCGTCTTCGTAGCGCTCTAGTTCTTTGATGAGCTTTGCTAAGGTGCTATCACCCTCGATGACAAACTCCATAGCGGTCTGTTGGGAGCCGGGCACATCCTGAGCCATATGGGCGACAGACAGCGACTCCAAACCATCGACTTCGCCTCGATCCGCCTGTAAGTCGCCGAGCAAAAAGGAAAAAAAGCTCGACTTACCGGTGCCATTTGCGCCAGTCAGTGCCAGCTTCTGACCGGGCAGCAGCGTCAGCTCGACGTCCTCCAGTAGCAGGTTTGGTCCGCGGCGGAGAGCAATTTCACGGAGAATAATCACGGGGCTGGAGTGTAGTCTCAGTCCTGGGTTATGCAATAAGGTTCGGCGTGCTGGTTTGCTTTGAATCGGGCGCCTACGCGGAGAAATAGATGGGGAAAGAGGCTTTAACGCTTTGGGATTACGCCACGGGCCTTTACCAAAGGCCCGGGGTGGCGAGTGAGTGCCTTCGGCTCCAGGACTCTCTGGATCTCGATGTCTGCCTACTACTCTTCGTTGCCTGGCTCAGTGATCGGGGACTCACGCTAACGGATAAGAATCTCAAGCAGGTGACAGATAGCTGTCGTACCTGGAGGCAGGAAGTCGTACTACCACTGCGTGAGCGCCGCCGCCGCTGGAAGACAGACCTCGCGCACTCCTGGGAGTATGAGGCACTCAAAGGACTTGAACTTCAGGCGGAACGGGAGCAGATGGATCACATGGAAGCCTCGGCTCGAAGCTTCGCCAGGGATGATACGGAAAAACCCAGTGCCAGCCCCGGTAACCTACCCGCACTCGGGAGCGACACACTGCTTCGCAATCTTGAGACTCTCAGTTCGAGCCTTGCGATACCGCTCGAGTCCTTATCCGCCCTTAGAGAAGCTGTCTCAGCTTGAAATAGTTACGACACGACGCGTTACTAATGCCTGTGCTGGCCACCTTTTCGCCAGCGTGTGCTTGATACGCCGATTAAATGAGCCTTGTGATCCATCCGGATCACGCACCCTGAGAAGCTCGTACTCGATTCATGCCTTCGCTGAATCCTACGTTCAGGCTGTGCCAGGTTTCGCTCCTGGGTGAGCATCGTTCTGCGACCCAGGGGGATTCAGTCAGACGCGAGAAAGCCCCCGGATTGGAAGTCCCACAACCGTTTGTAGATTCCGTTTTTCACGATTAGCTGACTGTGGCTGCCTTCTTCCACGATTTCGCCATTCTCCAGAACGATGAGCCGATCGAGCGCGGCGATGGTAGACAGTCGGTGGGCGATCGCAACGACCGTTTTACCCTCCATCAATTGGTACAGGCTTTCCTGTATGGCAACTTCCACTTCCGAGTCTAGGGCGGACGTGGCCTCATCGAGGATAAGAATTGGAGCGTCCTTGAGCATGACCCGGGCGATGGCGATGCGCTGTCTTTGCCCGCCGCTAAGTTTAACTCCGCGCTCGCCCACCCTAGCATCGAGACCACGAGCTCCCGTATGGTCTTCGAGGGAGGCAATAAACTCCTCCGCGCGCGCATCTTTGATCGCGCGCAGAACCTCCTCCTCTGTCGCGTCCTGGCGTCCATACAATACGTTGTCTCGCACGCTGCGATGTAGAAGCGACGTGTCCTGCGTGACCATACCGATGTTGGCGCGCAGGCTGTCCTGCGATAGTTTGCAGATGTCCTGATCATCAATGCAGATTCGTCCGCCATCCAGGTCATGGAAGCGCAGCAGCAAGTTGACGAGGGTGGATTTACCTGCTCCAGAGCGTCCGATCAGCCCAACTTTCTCACCCGCCGCGATGTGCAGATTCAGTTTTCTGAAAACTGGCTGATCGCTGTGATAGGAGAAGCAAACATCACTGAAACGGATCTTTCCCTGATTGACGTGGAGCGCTTCAGCATCTTTTTGGTCGCGAACGCCAATCGGTTTGCCCAGAGTTCTTACTCCGTCCTGAACAGTTCCGATGCTCTCAAACAGCCCCGATACCTCCCACATTATCCATTCGCTGAGACCGTTCATGCGCAGGCATAGAGCCAGTGCTGCCGCAATGGAACCCGGTGTCGTCGCTGCGTTTGTCCAAAGGTAGAAGGCTGTAGCACCCACCAGAAGCAGCATCAGAACGTTGTTTGCAGCGACCGCGGTTTCCATCACGGTTACCAGACGCATTTGCGGATGGACGGTATTGAGAAACGCACGCATGCTCTCCCGCGCGTAGCGAGATTCTCGTCGAGCATGGGAGAACAGTTTTACGGTGTTGATGTTGGTATAGCTGTCTGCGACTCGACCGGTCATCAGTGCTCGCGCGTCCGCTTGTTTCTCCGATACATGCTGCAGCCTGGGTAGCACATAGAAGAGAATGCCGCAGTAAAGCGCCAGCCACAGGACAAGCGGCATGGATAAACGCCAGTCGATGCTCCCAAGCAGCACCAGAACCGAGATGAAGTAGACTCCAACGTACACCAGGATATCGAGTAGCGTGAGCACGACTTCGCGCGTGGCGAGCGTGGTCTGCATCACACGTGTTGCGACGCGCCCGGCATACTCATCCATAAAAAACGCGACACTCTGGCCGAGCAGGTAGCGATGGGCCATCCAACGTACGATCATCGGAAAGTTACCCATTAGTGTCTGGTGCAGTAGCAATGCTTGAACGGCGACGGTGACCGGATAAGCGACTAGCAGTGTCAATCCAAAGGCCAAGAGGTCTCGACCGCCGTTTGCCGCGAGTGTCTCGGGGGTGCTGCGGGCCAGGAGGTCAACTGCCTGACCAAGAACATCGAACAGCGACACTTCGACGACCGCGATCAATGTGCTTAACAGGGCCAGAAGGAGTAGCCAGTGCTCAAGCCCGCGGGCGTAGTGCCGACAGAAAGCATAAACAGTCGCCGGTGCCGGCGAAGGCTCGCTGTCGGGGAAAGGATTGATCAGCTGTTCAAATATCCGAAACATGTTCGCCGGGGCGTTTTTGGACGCTTTGTCAGGTGAAAGTTAAATTATATCCGGGGTAGCGTGCTGGCCGGGCAAGCACTACACTTCGCGCACTTTTCGACGCTGGCAGCCGGTCGGATTCATGGCTCTTTTGTGCGACGGATGGGAACAATGCGGCGACTTATGGGAATAGGCCCTGGGTTTGATCGTTTTACCGGTGCAGGCCTGGCTGCTATGGCTGCTGCAGTGCTCAACTTCGCAGCTCTTGCGACCAGATGGCCCGCCCGGAGCGATTAATCGCCCGTCACTGATCCCGTCCGCTTGCTCTAAGTGCTTTGAGCAGAATCAGCAGCCCCGCTCACCAACGTACCCCAATAGCAGGAAACATTCATGAAGATTTTGCTTCAAACATTGTGCGCACTAGCGCTTGGTATTGCGCTTGTGGCGTGTGAACAGCCGGGCGAGAGCGGCGAATCAACTCCCGCCGCTGGGGACAGCGAAGTTTTACTCGATACGCCGGACAAGCGATTGAGCTATGGCGTGGCCCTGGGTCTTGGTCGCAATATGCGCAGCGACGGCATGGAGATGGATATCGCTGCATTTACCGCCGGGCTTGCTGACGCGATGAGCGATGCTGAACCGAAAATGACCGAGGATGAGATCCGCTCCGAAATGGTTGCCTTTCAGCAGAGGCTCAACGAGCAGCGGCAGGCCGCCAGTTCGGCTATTGCGGCAGAAAACTCTGCTGCAGCGGAAGCGTTTCTTGCGGACAACGCTGCACGAGACGGTGTAGTCACCACCGACAGCGGATTGCAGTACGAGGTTGTAACGGAAGGAGACGGAGCAAGCCCGGGACCTGCCGATCGCGTAAGCGTTCATTACCGAGGCACACTGATCGATGGCACAGTGTTCGATTCGTCTTATGATCGGGGCGAACCAGTCGAGTTTGGCGTGACTCAGGTGATAGCAGGCTGGACTGAGGCGCTTCAGCTAATGAAAGTCGGATCCAAGTACAAGCTGGCTATCCCATCGGATCTCGCTTACGGAGCCGGGGGTGCAGGCGATCGAATTGGGCCTAACGCCGCCCTCATTTTTGAGGTAGAGCTCCTCGGAATCCCGTCGCAGGAGGCAAGTGCTGACTCCGACGACCCTTCCTCTTAAGGAGCCCGGTTAAGGAGCCCGGCTTTTCGGGCGTACGATAAGAACAAATCGTGCGCCCGATCGCGGCTCGTTATCAGACCCTTTTGCCAGGGTCCAAAGATGCCGTTATTGCGCGAAGCGGCTTAAAAGCGATCTAATAGCAAGTTAGAAGCCGCGTAAGAAGTTAGAAGCGACGTAAAAAGCCGAATAAAAGGCCGGATGTTAACCATGGTCGCTAGAAGAACTCACTAACCGGCTTCGACGGCGGTATTCACAGCTGAGACTCTGAGACGAAACCTATCCGTTGCCCGAACGTCTCTACAGAAATCTAACCTGGCACAACCTCAGCTTAGCTGCGAGGTAACTGCGTGATGACCCGACGGTCAGTCGCGTCGTATGAGTTGATATCCGGCTATCGTCGCCAGCACGACAAACAGTGCCAGTGTCTGCTGCGGGATACTCAATCCCAGAAATGTCCACACCGTTTCGGCGCAGTTGCCATCACCCATCATAATGACGGTAAAGGTCTCCGATAACGGCAGAGTTTCCAGCATGTAACCGATGCTGGGTCCACACGCTGGTGCCATATCTTCCGGCAGACTTTGAAGCCAGATGTGTCTGCTGGCGACTGCGCCACCCAGAATCGCGGACAGCAGACAGAGTGCTGCATAGATTTTGCGGCCGATATTTTCTGGGTTGTGCACTCCCGCAAGAAGCGCAAAAACGCCCACAAGAATCACAAACAACCGCTGTGTGACGCACAGGGGACACGGGGCGAGACCCATTTGATACTGCATCACCAGTGCAATTCCCATGGCTGCGACAGTGATGGCCATCAGCAAGAAGAACGTGGGACGAATCGCAGGTAAGGTAAAGTTCACGTGGCTATAGACTCAGATTACGGCTAGGAGCAAAAGAGAAAACATCAAAGACAGAGAGTGGAGCCCACCCTATGGCTGTCAGCTGGCGTTCGCCAGACCCGGAGCAAGAGCCTGGTATTGTTGATAGTAGCCCGCGAGATACTCATCGAAGCTGAGTGTCTGACTCGCTTCAAGTGCGTGCTGACGCCTAACCGACGCGGCTGACTCCGTTTCGAAATAGTTCTGCTGCTCACTCGACAACGTTTGCCCGCGAAAATACTCGGCCCAATGCTGCGAATAAGTTCGCATCAGACGAGAGTAGGACACGCCTTGCTCGTGCATTTCGCGTAGCACCCGCGCCGATGGAAGCTCCTCGTCACCAGTGACTTTCGCCATCTGCTCATCCACTGCGAGCCCATGGAGCTTGGAATTCTGAGCGGCGTCAAGCAGAGAAGCCGCCTCGCTAATTTCAGTGAGAAGGTTTGCGGCCCACTCTACGGCGGGTCTGGCACCGTCTTTGGTCTCCAGCTTCAGCCCGGGCTTTCGTCCTTCTGTCACAATGAGCTTAATGTTGGCAGCTTGCCGATTCTGTACGTTTTCATTGCACTCCGGACTCGGCCGCATCAGGCAGTTAAGTAAGAAGCTATCCAGAAAACGTATTTGGGTCTCATCGATTCCCATCGGATGGAAGGGGCTCACATCGTTACAGCGCACTTCAATATATTCGACGCCCCGCTCGTGAAGTGCGGTCAGTGGTGTTTCTCCGCTGCTGGCACTGCGTTTGGGTCGAATGGTGCTGTAGAACTCGTTTTCGATCTGCAGCAGTCCGTCGTTTAATTGCATGTACTCGCCATCGCGCAGACCACGGAAATCAGCGTATTGAGAGTCCGGAGTGAGAATCGCGTCGGTAAGAGTCGTGAGGTAATTCTCCAGCGAGTTGTAGCAGACTCGAAGCGATTTCTGGGATGAGCTGTTGTACCCCAGATCGCCCATGCGTAACGCGGTAGCGTGGGGAAGATAGAGAGTGCCGCAATCACCGGGGAAAGAATCCAATTCATGATCGCTACGTCCTCCGAGGAAGCTCTCACAAATTGCAGGTGATGCGCCAAACAGGTAGATCAGCAACCACGACCAATGGTGGAAGTTGCGTATCAGGTCGAGATAGCGTCGCGTCTTGTAGTCGGTGAGGGAGTTGTCCTGCCTGCTGTCGTTTTCCCGAAGTGCGATCCACAGTTTTTCAGGTAAGGAAAAGTTGTAGTGCACACCTGCGATGGCCTGCATCATGCGTCCGTATCGATTTCCTAGGCCCAGACGATAAACCGTCTTCATGCGACCAACATTCGAAGAACCATAGCGAGCTACCGGGATGCTGGAGTCTCCGGTGACAATACAAGGCATGCTGGCGCACCACAGTTGCTCGTCCTTCAGATTCTGATAGGTGAACACATGAACGTCATGCAGCATCTGAAGCGTCTCCGAGATGCTCTCGCTCACAGGCGTGATGAATTCAACCAACGACTCCGAAAAGTCTGTCGTGATGCGTTCGTGCGTCAGCGCCGAACCCAGTGCTGGCGGGTGGGGTGTCTGTGCCAGCACGCCTTGCGCATCAATGCGAAGGCTCTCTTTTTCTATGCCGCGTACGATTCCAGCGAGGAGGGCTGGAGACTGAGCGATCCGCTGAGCGGTCGTGTCATGCCGTTGCATGTATCATTTCTCGAGTGTGCCTGAATACCCGCTCAGATCCTTGTGGGATCCGGTAGGGGGACATTCAGATCTGGTGTAACCAAGTCGAAGGCGCCCGTTGTTTCGCAGAGGCCCTACCAAAACTTCTTCTTACTTCAGTTTTGCGTTCGTCCAACGATTGCCTGTGGGTCACTTTGTAAACGTTCGATCCGGCGATGTGCTGTCGACATCCGCTCCGGGAACACCTCTGTGCTCACACACCGGCTGATTTCGCCGATGATACACCTATGACCGGTTCGTTCGTTAGCGCGATGAATTCGATCCAAAAAACCAAGAACTTCGTAGCCATCGCGACTAAAATTATCAATGTGCCATTCCACCCGGCGATGCACCCATCCGATACTCGGTCCATCGATGGATGGTGCGCTCGAACCTGCAGAAATTGAGTCGCCGATCCATCTTTTAGTACTGGAACATATATGAGAATCGCGATAGCGGCCCTGGTTGCCGGGATCATCGGGTTTATCGGCTGGCAGCAACTGACGGGCGAACAATCAGTTGCGAGTGCTCGTGGCCGACCTGCGGCGCCGGTCACGGTCGTCCGTGTCGACAGCCGTCCCTACCAGGACACCATTCCAGCCCTGGGTACACTTCAGGCTTGGGAGTCCATCGACATCACGGCTTCGGTCTCTCAACTGGTTCAATCGATTCAGTTTGACGACGGTGCAACAGTAGCTCGTGGCCAGGTGCTGGCAACGCTTAGGCAGGACGCAGAGCAATCCGCGCTGCGCGAACTGAGGGCGCGCCTAGCCGACGCTGAGCGGGAGGTCGAGCGACTGACCGATCTCGCACGCAGGAATCAGGTCGCACGAACGGACCTTGATTCGGCAAAGACAGAAGTTGAGGTCATTACCCATCAGATCGGTGAAGTAGAAGCCCGCATCGCAGACCGGACAATCGTTGCACCTTTTGACGGCGTACTGGGCCTTAGAGAAGTGAGCGAAGGCGCACTTGTTTCATCCGGGCAGCGATTGACAACATTAGATGATATTAGCCGTATGCGCCTGCAGTTCTCCGTTCCGGCCAGGTATCTCTCACGGTTACGATCAGGCATGCCGGTCGAGGCGAAAACAGCGGCATTCCCCGGTAGTTTCCGTGGAGAAATCACCGCCGTTGACAGCCGCGTAAACGCGGTGGCACGGTCGGTGACCGCCCGGGCGATTCTTCCCAACGAGAGTGGGCTTCTGCGCCCCGGGCTCCTGATGGAGGTTCAGCTGGCTGGAGAGCCAAGCGAGGTACTGATGGTTCCGGAGGAGAGTATTCAGAGTCGTGCGGCGCGGCACTATGTCTGGGAGGTCAGCGGTGATGAAGCCGTCAGGCGCGAGGTGACTATCGGTGATCGAATTCCGGGGTGGGTGATCATCACCGAGGGCATCAGTGGAGGCGAACAGATTGTGCGCGATGGGTTAGTACGGCTGTCCGGGCGCAGCGCTTTCGTACGAGTGGTGCCGGGCTGATGATTATCTCCGATCTTGCCGTGCGTCGACCGGTCATGGCACTTGTGGGCAGTGCACTCATCGTCGCTTTTGGTCTTCTCGCCTTCGAGCGCCTGCCGCTGCGGGAGTATCCGGACGTCGACCCTCCGATCGTTACGATCGAAACCGAATACCCCGGTGCGTCGGCCGCCGTCGTCGAGAACAAAATCACTGAGCTTATCGAGAATCGTCTATCTGGAATCGATGGAATCAAGACGCTGAGTTCGAGCAGCTACGACGGGCTGTCTACGATTGAGCTGGAGTTCAATCTGAATCGCGACATCGATGCAGCCGCCAACGACGTGCGCGACCGCGTTTCCGGTGTGCTCGACAATCTTCCTGAAGAAGCACTGCCACCGGAGACGCGAAAGAGCAACAGCGATGAGCAGGTCGTCTTCTGGTTTCACCTGGTAGGCGAGGGCATGTCAGCCCTGGAACTTACCGACTATGCCCGGCGCTACATCGAAGACCGCTTTTCTGTCATTGACGGAGTTGCCCGTGTACGTATATCCGGGCAGCAGGTTTACTCCATGCGGATTTGGGTAGATCGCAATGCGCTCGTCGCTCGAGGTCTTACCGTATCCGATATCGAAAATGCGCTCCGGGCGCAAAACGTCGAGTTGCCGGCCGGTACTTTGAAATCGTCATCCCGAGATTTTGTGGTCCGCCTTGAGCGTGGATATCAGGCAGCGGAGGATTTTCGTGATCTGGTGCTGGCACGGGGAGAGGACGGGTACCTTGTGCGCCTGCAGGATGTGGCGCGTGTGGAGCTGGCAAGTGCCGAAGAGCGCAGCTTGTTTCGCGGCAACACCGAATCCATGGTCGGCATCGGAATTGTGCGGCAGAGCAAAGCCAATGCGCTCAGTGTAGGTCGAGCTGTTCAGGCGCAGATAAAGGCCGTAAATCAGCAACTACCCGAGGGTATGGAGCTGGTGGTTGGTTTTGATCGCTCGATTTTCGTCGATGAAGCAATCAAGGAAGTGTTCGCCACTCTATTTATCGCCGCGATTCTGGTGGTCGTCGTAATTTTCCTGTTTCTTGGCGACCCCCGAAGCCTGCTCGTACCCGCGCTGACGGTTCCCATATCGCTCATCGGTAGTTTCAGTGTGCTCTGGGCCCTGGGGTACAGCATTAATCTCTTGACGCTGCTGGCTTTGGTGCTGGCAATAGGCCTGGTTGTAGACGATAGCATCGTGGTTCTCGAGAACATTCATCGGCGCCTCGTTCGCGGAGAAACAGCTCTTGTGGCCGCCTATAAAGGAGGCCGCCAGGTCGCTTTTGCAGTGATTGCCACAACCTTGGTTCTGATCGCGGTTTTCGTTCCGATCACGTTTCTCGAAGGGAATCTTGGGCGTCTGTTCGCCGAGTTTGCAGTGGCTATGGCGATCGCTGTCGTCTTTTCGAGTTTTGTGGCGCTGACTCTTGGCCCGGTGATCTGCTCCAAGTTACTGGATAAGGACAAAGTCAGTAACCGGATTGCCGACACCGTTGAAGCCCTGAGCGCGCGCATGGAAGAGGGCTACCGAGCATTGCTGCGACCGTGCGTTGCCAACTCATGGATGTTCATTCCGGTGTTGCTCGCCTGCGTATTGCTTGCCTGGGTTCTCGGCACGCGCATACCGCAGGAATACTCTCCCTCGGAAGATCGCGGCGTGTTGTTTCTGGTGGCGTCTACGCCGGAGGGATCCTCATTTGACTATACGGTGACTCAGGCTCTGGCTATTGAGGAGCGACTCATGCCGCTCGTCGACAGTGGAGAGATACGTCGACTGCTGATTCGCGCACCTGCCTGGGGAGCGGGCGAGTCTTTTAACCGAGCCTTCACCATCATGGTCCTGGCTCCCTGGGAGGAGCGGGAGCGCACAGCTGAACAGATCCGCGCAGACGCGCAGGCTCGAATCGCCGATGTAGCTGGCGCGCGAACGTTTGTGCGTGCCCCGCGCTCTTTTGGCGGAGGTAACACTGATCCGGTCGAGTTCGTTGTTGGAGGAGATAGCTACGAGGAGCTCGCGGATTGGCAGGACTTGCTGCTCAATGCCGTCGCAGAGAACCCGCGATTGATAGGTGTCGATACTGACCTGAAGCCCACTAAGCCCCAGTTGCGCGTGTCTATTGACCGCAACCGGGCCGGAGATCTGGGGGTAAACCTGGCAGACATCGGACGCACTTTAGAGACACTGCTCGGTTCACGGAAAGTCACCACGTTTGTCATGAGCGGACGCGAGTACGACGTGATTGTCGAAGGCGAACGGGAAGAATCGCGGACCCTGTCAGACCTCGATAACATTTATGTGCGATCCAGCACCAGCGCTGAGCTAATCCCATTGTCAAACCTTGTCAGCCTCCGGGAGGAAGCGGGCGCCGGCAGTCTGAATCGATACAACCGCGTGCGCGCCTTTACGCTGTCTGCAGGGCTGGTCGATGGCTACAAGCTGGGCGATGCTTTGCAGTACCTTCAGGACACAGCACGCGCGGAGCTGCCAAGTACAGCGACTATCGACTTCAAAGGAGAGTCGCTTGAGTACTACCGGGCCAGTAACTCGGTATACCTGACGTTTCTGCTCGCAATTCTGGTGGTGTACCTGGTAATGGCTGCGCAGTTCGAGTCTTTTTTGCACCCGCTGATCATTCTGTTCACTGTGCCAGTGGCTCTGCTAGGCGGACTCGGCGCACTGCAGCTGGCTGGAGCCACGCTGAACATTTACAGCCAGGTTGGACTGATCATGCTAGTCGGACTGGCCGCAAAGAACGGCATTCTAATCGTTGAATTCATAAACCAGATGCGTGATGCCGACTTCGACTTCGACACCTCCGTCATCGAAGGGGCCGGCAAGCGATTACGCCCAATCGTGATGACCGCGTTTACGACGATCATGGGGGCGCTGCCGCTGGTTCTGTCCATGGGTCCGGGACACGAAGTGCGCGTGATGATCGGGCTTGTTGTCATGGGAGGCGTTGCCCTGGCAACGCTCGTCACTCTATTTCTCGTGCCCATGGCGTACCACTTGATGGCCAGAGGCACTGGCTCGAAAGAGCAGGTCGCGCGAAGATTGGAGGAGGAGATGGCCTCGGAGTTGCCCGGTTCCACTGGTACGCAGCCGGCAGGGGCTGGACAGCAAAGCTGAACACTCAAGGCCGATAAGTCGTCTTTGTTTTGGCGATTCTGTGGCTTGTCTTAATCACCTGCTCAGTGCGTTCAGGACGATACCTGCTCGTCCATCACCTGCAGCGCGGCCTCCCACTGCTCCACATCTGATCCCAGGGCATTGAGAATTTCAAAGCCAGCGATCCAGGCGCCCGCCTGTTCCTTGTCCTGCATTCGCCAGCGGACTTGACCTACGAGATAAAAAGGTTCGTCCTTTCCGGGAAGCTCGACTCCGATCTGCAGAATCGCTCCGACACTGACACCTTCATCGAGCCGCACCCGCAACCCGCTTCGGGAAACCTCGAGAGTTTCGCAGCGGGCTACTTTTCCAGGACTAAGAGATCCCGGTGGTGGGGATTCCAGCTCTATAAAAACCCGGGTTTCGATCGGGAGGCGGAGGTTTCGCCGTCGATTCACGCCGGTCATGAGTCCTCTCCCCGGGCGCGCTCCACTTCATCGCGGAAGTAGCAGCGGGTCTCCAATATGTCCACCAGGCCCCGGTCGATAAGCGCCACAAGTTCGGCGCGACTCAGTTCACGGAGCGCGATACCCTTTCGATTAACGAAAATGTAGTTATCCCGCCTTGGGTCGTAGACCGCGAGCTTTGCCATGATCGGAGTCTCGCCATCATGGAATCCAAGCCAGGCACCCATCGGCACTTCGACTTCGCGAGCAGGTGTCGACGGGGACGGCACACCGGTCTGCGGCTCTGCGGGTACCGGGGTAGGAGGCGGAGAAGCAGCAGGTGGAGGAGCCACTGGCTGGCTTCCAGGTACTGGAGGCGCGGTGGCTTCAACCCCGCTCGGAGTAGCAGCTGGTTCCTGCGGGGCAACCGGAGCCGCAGCAGCAGGTACGGAGCTCTGCGAATCTGGAGCTGGAGCTGGAGCTGGAGCTGGAGCTGGAGCTGGACCTGGAGTGGGAGCTGGAGCTGGACTCGATTCTATCGGAGGTGGTGCTGGAGGTGGTGGTGCGGTTTGGGGCGCCGATGGTGGCGGCTGGACCTGAGTGGGCTCCACCGTGTTCGTCAGATTCGCCTCGGGCGCTGCAGGACTGCTTTGGTCCTGGCTTTGGCTAGTGTACTTACCCGATCCGGGGTTCGGTGGTGGTGGCTCTGGTGGAGAAGGATCCGAGGACGACGCTGATTGCTGAGCGGATTGGAATCCGGCATCGACTTCAGCCCCAGCCGGCGGCGCCAGCACCGGATCGATCAGGTTGTTCGGATTGACTTCGGCTCCCGCTAGTTCAGATTGAGCAGCGGTTTCGATTCGTCCACCGGGCGCGACTACCGGAGTTGGTTGCCCGGACGCCATTGGCGGTGGTGTGTCGGGTGTTGCCGTTGGAGCTGAACTCGGAGCTGAACTTGAAGTTAAAGCCGTTTCTGTAGCTCCTTCAAGGCCCGATACCGCAGTTGCCGGCGGTTCGATCTGGGCTGGTGCTTGCGGCGGCGGCACCGGTTCTGGACCGCGCTCCGGAACTTCCTGTCCCTGAGGGGCGGGAACTGGCTCGGGCTCTTCGCGAAACGCCGGATCCAAAAACTGCTGGAGGCTCGCATCGTCTTTGATACCCGCTGCCGATAGCAGACTCAGACTAAAAGTTGCTCGTTTTGGAAGCTCGCGCGCAAAGCCATCTTCCAGTCTCTGGCGAAAGGCGCGGCGTGACAGATCGAGCGCCTTAAGCCCTACAAAGTTGGCAAACAATAAGTGCCGGCCGTTTGCGAGTTGCAGCACCAACTGCGCTCGCAGTTCTCCGCTTTCATCTTCAAAGCGGTACCAATCACCTTCTAGAAAATCGTTATCCCAGGCTTCGTCGTCGGATTCGGGTTCATCGAGTTCAAGCGGCGGAATCTGAATCAGATCCAGCTTCTGCCCATGCTGCAGCCGAAGGTGCGCATACTCGACCAGACCAATTGCACCGTCTGTAGCATCACTGTCGTGTTCCAGGCTCACCAACCATCTTCGCAGCTGGCCGGGAAGGTGTCGCAGGAGCTGTGCTTGCCGGTCTTTTTCTACTTCATCGCCCTCGATGCTTTGCACGCTCTGCGCCAGGTGCCTGGTGGTTTTGGCCATCTGCTCCCACTCAGGGGAAGTACCGCCATGTTTGACCAACACTCGTTGCGCACTGTCGTACCAGGCACCTTTGAAGAAATCACCGATGGCCGAGGGGAGGGGGTACTCGCTCAGACACTTGTTGATCAGGAGTGCAGCGTCGCGCTTGGCCGTGAGCTTTTGCAGACTCGCCTGCTCGGTCTCTGCGAGGCGCTGAACCATTCGGCCGGCACGCGCTGCGTCCCGTTCATTTGCGCTGATCAGTTCCCGCGTGATCGTCGCTAAATCCGTTTGCCGATCTCTAAACCACTCAAGTGCTTTTTCGACGGCTCGTTCGATCCGTTGCTCAAGCATCTGGCCAGCCCGTTCCAGCCGTACTTGCCAGCCCACAGCGCCGTTTTGAAGGGCGTCCAGCAGAAGATGAAGATCATGATTGCCCGGCTCAAAGAAGCGGTCGTCAGTAATAGCTATGGCCACAGCGAGAGGCTGCAGGCGTTTAATCTGATCGCCCAGGGGGCTTTCTATGGGAAAGTTTTCGGACCAGTCATTGAACGCTTCAGCAACCCAGCTCAAAACAGCCTGATCAGTGGCGGACAGGTCTGCGTTTCGGTTTTCCTTCGCTACCTGACGGCGAATCGTCGCGATAACTGAGCTATCGGTATCCCGGCTGCGCGCCAGAAACGAAATCAGCTCCTCGTGCGAGAGAGTGTCTCCACTGCCGATTTCATCAAAGGCAAAATTTTGCGCGACCCGCTCGCGCAGGGATTTCATCAAGGGAAGATGGCGGGGAGATAGCGTCACGCTGCGCTCATGGTCGATGCAGGCCGGCTAGCGCAAACTCTTGAGAAGTTGGTCTACGACCCGTTCAAGCTGCTGCAGATTTGCGCAGGGCGCTGCGTAGTGGCAGGCGCTGAGATAGCGCAGCATCTCCGAGTCACCGGTTCCCCAGGCCTGGCGAGGCTCCGGATTCAACCAGATGACTTGTCGGCTGCGCTCATAAACACTCTGCATGATCTCCAGTTCCGGATCAGCGCGATTGTTCCGCGCATCACCGAGGATGATAACCGATGTATTGCGATTGATGTCGTTCAGAGCGAGCTGCGCAAAATCGCGAAGGCTACCTCCGTAGTCGGTCGCGCCCCCATAACGCCAGTTGGCAAGCTCAATCGCACGCTCCATTGGCTCGTCTCGAAAGAGATCGCTGATTTCTCCCAGGTGACTAGAAAAAGCGAAGCTTCTGGTTTTGGGTAACACATCCTGAAGGCTGTAGAGGAACATAAGCAGAAAGCCCGCATACGCCGCGACGGAACCACTGACGTCACACACTGCTAGCAACTGGGCTCTGTCGCGTTTGCGATTGCGCCAGTAGGTATGGAACAGGACACCATCGTGTGCCATTCCACGTCGCAGGGTTTTTGCCATGTGCAAATTCCCGCGCTTTACCGGACGCCGCCGCGCACTGTGGCGACTGGCCAGGCGACGCGCCATCCTATGTACCTGCTCGCGTACCCGTTCCCGGTGTCGACGGTCAATGTTGGCCAAACGGGTCTGCTTCAGCACGTCATTCATGAACGCATCCGTCCTGCCCTGTGCGTTCAGTAAATACTGTTGCTCTACATAGTCTTTGACTCGCTCGCGAAGCAGATCCCTGTAGCGTCGAAGTGTCACCAACGCTGACGATCCGGCGCCTTCCAACTCCACTACTGCATCACGGAGCTGCGCCTCACCGAGCTGGTCCAGAATGCGCCGCGTGTACTGGCCCTTCTGCGTGAACATTTGAATGTCTCGAATATTCGCTTCGCGTCCTGCACGATGGAGGGCAGCGCTGAGCGCGCCTCGCTGGTTTTCAAGCAGCGCTGGCAGCAGCTCTCCGTCCAACAGGGCCTGCAGCGACGGTGAATCACCCGCTGCTGCCGAAAGCTGCCGCGCATCATCACTCGCGCCGGGCCCGGCCTGCCCTGGATTAGAGTTCTCGGCGCCCGCTTCTGTCCGTTGCTCGCTTGCGTTTGATGTATTGTCAGCTGACGTCGCTTCGTCCGTCTTGTCGCTTTCCTGGGAGTCTTCCGCTGCGACCGTAAAATCAGCGACATCGGCACCAAAAAATCGATCAAAACACTCATTGAAAGTCTCAAGTTCGCGCTCGTTCTTTGCGAGAGTAAGCGCGAGGGCGTTACGCAGAGTCTCTCGATGGCTGTAGCCCACCGCGTCTACGGCTGCCCCTGCATCAAGCGTTTCTGCAGGTGACACCGGCAAGGAGTGGGTCCGCAGAACCTCGACAAACTGAAGAAGACTCTGCTGCATCTAGTGCTCAGCAGCCGGCCTTGCGGTACGTAGGAGATCGCGACGCTCCTGTACGGCAGTCTCGATATCCTGTTCAAACTTGAGGAGGACGCTAAGGGTGTCGTTGAGAAGCTGTTCATCAAGCTCACTCGCGTGCAGAAGTAGCAAACTCTTGGCCCAGTCGATGGTCTCGGACACCGCCGGCTGCTTCTTCAAGTCCAACTCCCGGACAGCGTGTACAAATCCGACGAGCTGGCGTCGTAGGCTATCGTCCAGCTCTGGTACCCTGCTCTTAAGGATGCGTTCCTCTAATTCGATGCTCGGGAACGGTATATGAAGATGCAGACAGCGACGCTTTAGTGCGTCCGAGAGGTCCCGCGTGTTGTTGCTGGTGAGAAACACCAACGGTGTCGACTGCGCCTTGATCGTTCCAATCTCGGGTATAGACACCTGATAGTCTGACAGTGTTTCAAGTAGTAACGATTCGAACTCATGGTCAGACTTATCGATCTCATCGATAAGCAAAACCGCGCCGTCCTTATGTTCCATAGCTTGCAGAAGAGGTCGCGGCTCCAGAAACTCGGGTGAATAGAAAACATCTCCAACGCTATGCAGCCGTGCCACGGATTCGGCCAGACCGCGGGTCCCGTCTAGCAGTTCTCCCATTTTCTCCTTCAGCACCTGGGTATACAGCAGTTGTTTGCCATACTTCCATTCATAAAGCGCTTTAGCCTCATCGAGCCCCTCGTAGCACTGAAGTCGAACCAACGGCATGTCCAGTAGCTTCGCGGCGGTCTTGGCGAGCTCGGTCTTACCCACGCCTGGAGGTCCTTCCACAAGTATCGGTTTGCGTAAACGCGACGCCAGAAATACAGCGGTGGCGATGCGGGGGTTGCATATGTAACCGAGGGACGCAAATCCCTCTTCGATTGACTCGATGGAAGCGAGTTCAGCTTTGTTGTCCAAATGGGTTTCCTGGGGTTGGCGGCCTGTCGGATTCAGGGTCATCAGCCGCGGTGGGTGGGGAGCAGTCAAAACAATCCGAGCCCATTCCTTGCCTGGTATCCACCCTATGCGCCACACCCGATCAGAGCACTGCACAGGCGGCGATGGCAAATATCAGAAGCGAGGCCTTGCTCCGTGAGGTCCTCAACCACCGGTGGCGTTCATGAAGCGAAGGATCTGCGGTTCATCAGAGAGATCGAAATGGTGTTTCTCGGGCTTGCGATTCATAGCCAGGCGAATAGCGCGATCAAGCTCAGCAGGCGTTGCCTGGTGGCTACGAAGTAGAGTCCGCAGGTCCAGGGAGTGCTCATTGCCAAGACACAGTATCAGGCGACCTTCCGCTGTGAGTCGAACTCGATTGCAGAGGTGGCAGAAATTATTGCTGTGCGGCGAGATAAAACCAACGCGGCTGTCCGAACCCTCTACTCGACACATGCGTGCTGGTCCCGCGGTAGCGATGGGATCACCCAAAGTCGTCAACGCATAGCGCGTTTCTATCACGTCTCTTACCCACTCGCTCGTCGCCATGCTTAGAGCGCGGTCGTGTTCTTCTATCCGGCCGAGTGGCATTTCTTCGATGAACGCGATGTCTATCCCACGGCTGATCGCAAAGGCAACCAGATCGTTGATCTCATCATCGTTGCGACCGCGAAGGATGACGGAGTTGAGCCGTATTCGTTCAAAGCCTGCGGCGCAGGCGGCGTCGATTCCGTCTACAACCCGCGACAGCACCCCTCGCCGGGTGAGTTCTCGAAATCGATCTGGCTGTAAGCTATCAATAGAAATGTTCAGTCTCTGAACGCCAGCCTCGCGCAAAGGCTCGGCAAGACGGCTAAGCCGCGAGCCGTTGGTAGTAAGAACGAGCTGCTCAAGGCCCGGGAGTGCCGAAAAGTTCTCCGCCAGCTGCACGATGTTCTTATGCAGGAGTGGCTCTCCTCCGGTAAGGCGGATCTTGCGCACGCCCATACGCACAAAAGCAGCGCCGAGCGTAGACATCTCATCGAAGGTGAGCAATTCATCTCGCTGCACAAACTGGGTATCTTCGGCCATGCAGTAGACGCAGCGAAAATCGCATCGATCAGTCACCGAAATGCGTAGATACTCGATTCTGCGACCGAAGCTATCAGCTAATCCTTGAGCAGGAGCGTTCATGATCTAGAGTTTACTTCGCCCTCTCCCGCCTTTACAGCGCCGTGAGCGTGAGCCAGTATCACAACTGTGAAGCCCTCGCACCCATAACCCACGTGAATAGACACAACCGGAGAACGCTGCCGCGCAGCGGCGAGCCATTTCCTGTCCAAATGAATCAACCGGCGGTTCACTCGTGGGGGTAGGGCCCGTAAAGAAAATCGCTCTCGTCGGTGGCCCATTCGCATCTGCACTTGTTGCAATCTTCACGCTGCAGGGGGATGCCTCAAACGATATTGCGATTGTCGCAGCCGTGGCAACCTGGTGCATTATTTGGTGGGTCTTTGAACCCGTCCCCATTCCGATTACGTCGCTGATTCCCCTATCGGTGTTACAACTGAGCGGTGTGCTTAGCGGTGCGGAAGTTGGTCAAGCCTATGGGTCGCCCCTTATCCTGCTGCTTCTGGGAGGGTTCCTGCTTTCCCAAGCGCTTGAAGGTTCCGGTGCTCATCGGCGTCTGGCCCTATCGATGATTCAGCTCTTCGGGGCTCACAGCACGCGCCGTTTGGTTCTCGGTTTTATGGTCGCAGCTGCGGCACTTAGCATGTGGATATCAAATACCGCGACGACCCTCATGCTCCTGCCGGTGGCTTTGGCGGTACTCGAAGGCGCAGAGGATAAACAAAAGCTCGCACCCCCGCTGCTCCTGGGACTTGCTTACGCGGCCAGCGTGGGTGGGGTCGGTACTCCTATCGGCACACCTCCAAACCTCATTTTTATGCAGGTTTACCAGGACTACACGGGAACGGTGATCGGTTTCACCCAATGGATGGGCTGGGCGGTACCGATCGTCGTTTTGCTGGTCCCCGCGATGGCTTTCGCGCTCACCCGTGGTCTGCCTCGCGAGGCCACACTTAGCATCCCCGAGGTAGGGCCCTGGCGGGGTGAGGAGAAGCGCGTGCTGCTGATCTTTGCGTTGACCTCGATTGCCTGGATGACCCGAAGCGAGCCCTTTGGTGGGTGGAGCAGCCTGCTTGGCCTTCCCCAGGCCAACGATGCATCGGTAGCCATGCTCGCGGTCGTTATCATGAGCGTCACGCCGGACGACAAAGGTGGCCGGCTGCTTGACTGGGAGCGAGCGAGTCAGATTCCCTGGGGCGTACTGTTACTGTTCGGCGGTGGCATTTGTCTTGCCAAAGGATTCGTGGCATCCGGCCTGAGCGAGGTTATGGGCCAGGCCGTGGCGGCGTGGACCGATCTTCCGAGCTATCTGCTGATCTTGGCAATTTGTCTTGCCGTCACATTTATGACTGAGGCGACCAGTAATACCGCAAGTACCACCCTGCTGATGCCTGTGCTTGCATCAGCCGCGTTGGCTGCAAATCTGAAGCCTGAGTTGCTGATGGTGCCTGCGGCGATTTGTGCGAGCTGCGCATTCATGCTGCCGGTTGCTACGGCTCCGAATACGGTCGTCTACGGCTCCGGGCTGTTGTCGACGTCGCGTATGGCTCGAGAAGGATTCGGTCTTAATTTCGTGGCCGCGGGTATCGTTTCGATCATCTGCTATCTGCTGATTGCCCGATGAGCAGGAAGCTGCGCATGCTGGGGTTCTTATCGGTCTTCGGCTCGCTCGCGTTGCTATACCCCGGAGTCACCCAGCCGGTACTCACCCTTAGCGGTGAACTGGAAAAATCAGCGCTCGCGGAATTCGGTATCGATGTTCTCGCAGGTGAAGGAAACGGCCAGTCGCGCGACATGCTGACGATGATGTCGAGATTTCTGGGGCTCGACCAGCTCGAGGGCCGCATTCAAGCATATAAGAGCACACGATCTATTCTGGGGATGGCGCAGGAACTGGCGGAAAGCAACAACGTCTTTGTCGCCGTACTCATCGTTACTTTTAGCATGGTAATACCGTCCATTAAGCTGCTCATGCAACTAACGGCACTTCTCGGTCCCAGCGTCTGGGGGCGACGTATCCTGATCGTCAACTCCGTGCTGGGTAAGTGGTCGATGGCCGATGTGTTTGTCATGGCGATGCTGGTGGCGTTCATGGCCGGAAGCGCTTCCAATCACATGGGTGAGCTATTGCTCATGAACGCGCAGCTGGAGCCGGGCTTCTGGTACTTCCTCGCTTACTGTCTCTTCGCGATCCTTGCGGGATCTATCCTGCAGATTTTAGCGGGGAGGGAGGAAGCGCTAACCGACCGGAGCGCTTCCCTTGCGGGAGTGCAATCCGCGCAGGATGAGTAACCCCCACTCCTGATGTGGCCGCTGTTGGGGGTCTGCTAAGCAAAGGAACCGGTATTCAGCGCGCCTACCGGCGCCGCAAGCGTCGTTCGCGCAACCTTGAGCACCAGCGCCAGCGAGACTTACGGATCACGCCCGGCCAATGGAGACAGTTGGACCGCGTCGAATGCGGTTAAAGCGCCTCCAGAATGACCTCAGCAGCACTCACTTCGACGCCGGCCCCCGCTTCTACGTTAAGAAGTTTTACAACGCCATCTTCAACGATCATTGCATAGCGTTGACTTCGCGTTCCCATCCCGAAGCCACGGCCGTCGAGTTCAAGCCCCAGAGCTTGGGTGAAATCGCCGTTTCCATCGGCAAGCATCAAGAGATGCTCAGCGTTTTGTGACTCACCCCAGGCGCCCATAACAAATGCATCGTTGACCGACAGGCAAGCGATTGTGTCAACGCCCTTGGCCTTGATTTTGTCGGCGTTCACAACGTAACCGGGCAGATGAGTGATCGAGCACCCAGGCGTGAATGCCCCGGGGACGGCAAACAGAACGACCTTCTTACCGCTGAAAATACTGCTGGTGCTGATTGGTGACGGACCATCTGCACCCATGGTCTGTAGCGTGGCTTCAGGTATCTTGTCGCCAACAGAAATGCTCATTGAATTCTCCTGATTCATGGATAAAACCCGGTTGGATACTCCGGGGCGGGCGATCTTAGCAAATCAGTTCCCTGGGATCCCAGCGCCCCGTGCTACCGGTGAGCTGGCAAAACCGACCGAAGAGGCGAGTGAAGAGGTGAGTATAGTTGCGCGTAATGGCTCGAACCGGGTCATAAGCAAGGAGGGGTATCCCGCGGCTAGCTGCCCTCTGATTGCAACTGAAGGCGCTCAAAAATATGTTCGCACTCGCGGTAGAAGGTCAATTGCTCCTCTCCCAGGTAGGGGGCAATCATCGTTAGTAGTTGAAGCACCCCCTGATGAATGCACAGCTGTGCATCGCGCTCATCGCGCAGCAGCTTGTCGTAGTTGAGCCAATAAGTGAGCTGCAGCGTCATGTTCTCAACCAGGGCCATAACCTGTGACTGGGGAAGGTCGACGATGAGCGATTGCTCCAGCAGGCCGTCGATGATGGCCAATAGAGCCGCGCGCTTTTGTATGACGATACGCCGAAACCCACGGACCAGCTGAGGATAACGCCTGAGCAAGTCGTCCATATTGTGATAAAGAAATCGGTACTGATAAAGCTCTTCCAGTACAACGTAAAGGTAAAACCAGTTGTCCTCGACTGCACCCTTTTCGTTCTCCTGGTCTCCCAGGAGAGGCTTGTCCAGTGGCGCATGCAACGTCTGACCGATGGCGATTTCGAACTGGGCAAACAGCTCGCCGATGATCTGGTCCTTGCCCTTGAAGTGGTAGTACAGATTCCCCGGGCTGATATCCAGCTCATTAGCAATGTCGATAGTCGTGCAGTTCGCCTCACCTTCGTCGTTAAAGAGGCGCAGGCTGCACTCAAGGATACGATCTCGCGTTTTCACAGATCTTCGTCAGCGGGGACCTGTCTTCGCCTACTCGGTGGAAGAAAAACGGTTCTCATCGCAACTACCGCCGAGTGGTTCGTTGCTTCTTCTTGGCCGGCTTAGAGGACGTCGTGGTTCTGCGGGTAGATTTCGAGCTGGTGGAGCCAGTCGCTTTGGCGCGTGTCACTGATTTCTTGGCTGCTGTCTTGCTAGGGGCTTTCTTACTTGCGGTGGCTTTACGTTTAGGCGCCGGGCGACGCTCTGTCTCTAAGGCCTCCGTCAGTGCGGTGACCTGAGCGGCCAGCCTGTCGATCTTCTCGTGGAGAGCGACCAAATCCTCTCCGCGGACAGGTCGCTGCATATTAAAATTATCGCGCACCCGGCTGATGCGCTCTTCCACAGAGTTTCTTGCCGCCTGTCCAGCTTCGATGGCATCGCGGGCTTCCTCTTCGAGCGCTGCGCCAGCTTTAACCAGATCGCGAAAGAGTTTCGGGGTTTCCATGCCGGCTTTTTCTAGGCGACCTTGAGCTTCATCGACGGCTTTGCCGTAGGCGCCCACGCCCGCGAGCCATATGTTTCTTGCAATCTCCCCGGCTTTATCGGTCATCTTGTCGCTGACTCGATCGGTCGATTTTTTCTTATCGTTGGCCATTTTTCTCTCCGGATGTGACGGGCAAACAGCCGACCAGCAGATTGCCGAGCGGGTTGTCGCTTGCGCCACTATTCAGTTTATCCCGCATCGTAATCGGATTCGAGAACGCCTAGGCCGTGGGCCGGTGCCTAAGTGACAGTCTTTGAGTTTGGGGAAAACAAAAAAAAGGGGCCACGATGTGGCCCCAAAAATCCCCATGTGGGGACAGTGAACTCTGTTGTGAATCAGGCAGCGGTTTTAAAACCAACCGTCTCTTTGAGCTGCTCGAACCGAGCCTTGGCCTGCTCGATCCGCGCTTCAAAGGTCTCGCGGTCAAACGGCAGAAGCTCTCCAGGAAGCTCGATATCGTCGATGGCGTCTAGAGCCTTCTTCTCGACCTTTGCACCGCGCTTTACCATGTCGCGATACAGCTTATCGGCCTTCTTCCGACGGCTGCTAAGCTCGGTCTCAACGACCTTCACCTGGTCCTGGATTTGGTCATAAGCCATACCATAAAGACCCAGGCTCGCCAGAAACGCATCGCGACCCGCTTCGGTCATACGATCCTGTAAGCTCACCGGCTTCTTTGCAGTTTTTGCTGCAGGCTTTCGCTTTGCAGTTGCTTTGCGAGGTGCCGCTTTGCGAGCTGCTGTCTTGCGCTTAGCGGTAGTCTTCTTTGCTTGTTCGGCCATGTCATTCACTCCTGTATGAGGCGATCAAATCGATTCGCGCAATCTGTCTGTATGCTTGCTCGATAGTGCGCATTCAGGCGATTGCCAATCGTTCCAGAGCCCCGCATGTAACCGTTATCGTGCCGCCCTGGTCCTAAAACGAGGCCTACCCATGTAGTGTCTGCCTAGCTCTTGGTGGACTTCTGTTTTCCAGCTCCACGTGTCTTTGGAGGCTGGAGTGCACGATTACCTGCGTGGCTTTGCTCTGAACTTGGGGGCCAGATTAGAGAGAAAAACTAGAATAAACATACTAATCCGCATGTTTTTCCAGAAATCTGTCGATTTTTTGCGGTTCTCGATACTCTGCGAGTATCTCGTCGCCTAGGCACCCTGGACTTGTTCAGAGCCCCCCTAGCTAATACTGACGTGCACTAAGTCGCTTGCCCGGAGCTCACCAGTGGAGCCGGATCTGCACGTTCATTGACCGGCTCACTGACCGGTCCCGCAGCTATGATCGCGGTCGAGACGTCAAAGGCTTCGATGTTTTGCTGAAAGAGCTGTGCGAGCTTTCGGGCCTCGTTATCGTAGGCGCTTTGATCACCCCAGTTCTGTCGCGGATTAAGGTACTTCTCGTCAACACCCGGTATTGCCAACGGGAAGTCCAGGTTCATGATATCCAGATGTCCCCGGCCCTGTTCCATGAGCACGCCGCTCTCCGCAGCGTTCACAACAGCGCGGGTGATCGGAATGGGAAAGCGTGAGCCGGTACCTCCGGTTGCGCCGGATCCACCGGTCCATCCCGTATTGACCAGGTAAACCTGACTTCCGAACTCTTCGATTCGCTTCATCAACAGTTCGGCGTACTCCCCGGCTGGTCTCGGCATAAACGGCGCCCCGAAACAGGTCGAGAAGGTTGGGTGAATTCCATCTTCAGCGCCCATCTCCGTTGAACCGACGCGCGCCGTATACCCACTCAGAAAGTGAAACGCAGCGGCCTCTTTAGACAGGATTGCCACTGGCGGAAGCACGCCGGAGATGTCGCAGGTGAGAAAGATGACCGTATTGGGCTCGCCCGCTGCGCTATCCGGGATCCGCTTTGGCACGTGAACTAGCGGGTAGCAGGCTCGACCGTTCTCGGTCAGATGTGTGTCGGCATAGTCTGCATGGCGCTCATCATCCACAGCGACATTTTCAACAATAGTCCCAAACTTTATTGCATCCCAGATAATCGGCTCGTTCTTTCGGCTGAGATTGATGGTCTTCGCGTAGCACCCGCCTTCGATATTGAACACCGAGCCCTTGGCCCAGCCATGCTCGTCATCGCCAATCAAAAAGCGTGAAGGATCTGCGGACAGAGTGGTTTTACCCGTGCCTGAGAGTCCAAAAAACAGCGTGGTGCTGCCATCTTCTCCCACATTCGCCGAGCAGTGCATGCTCATAACGTCCTTTTCCGGGAGCAGGAAGTTCTTGACTGAAAATACGGATTTTTTCATTTCGCCGCCGTACTTCATGCCCGCGATGAGTATCTTCCGCTGCCCGAAATGAACGATGACCGTGGCTTCGGATGCGGTGCCGTCACGTTCGGGTTCGCAAACAAAATCCGGCGCGTTGAGGATAGTCCACTCAGGCTTGCGTCCGTGGTTGTAGTCCTCGGGCTTGATGAACATGTTGCGGCCGAACAGGCCATGCCAGGCCCATTCTGTAGTTACCTTCAGGGGAAGGTAGTGTTCCGAGTGGGCGCCTACATGCAGGTGAGATACGAAACGATCTCGTTCTCCAAGATACGCCTCTACGCGATCCCAAAGTGCATCGAAGCGCTCGGCATCGAAGGGCAGGTTCACGCTGCCCCAATCGACTGAGTCCTCGCAGCTCGCCTCACGAACAATAAAACGATCTTTGGGTGAACGCCCTGTTCGTTCGCCAGTCACTACGCGTAGAGCCCCGGTGTCTGTCAGCACCCCTTCTCCGCGACGCAGCGCTTCCTCAATGAATTGAGCCGGCTTCAGATCAATGTACTCGCGCGGCGATACGTTGCTTGCGCTCATTAGAGGGTAACCTTGTTCAAAAATGTGTGTAACGTGTGGTGTTGAGGATGGATCATACAACCGCCCTGATGTGTACCTGACACGGACCAGTCACCTATCGGTTGCATCACCCCGGACCCGCCTTCGGCCCGGCATTATCGCCAATGCGGGAATCGTTGTGAACAAGTGTTCCGAGCACCGCCTCTCACTTTTAGCGGACGTTGCCGTCAGCAGACTTGTTCCGAGGCTCTCCAGGTTGGGCATGGTAGCCACCGATTGGGCGGCTTCAGTGAACCGGCTTCACGTCTGGCTTTTCTAGCAGGTGGCGCAGCTGCGAGCGATTGAACGTGTAGCGCTGATTGCAGAACTCACAATCCATTGTGACCCTGCCCTGTTCTTCGAGGATATCCCGGATCTCGTCCGCGCCTAGTGATGCCAGTGCCTGGAGAGTGCGTTCGGCGCTGCAGGAGCATTTGAATCGCACGGGCTCGGGATCAAAAAGTCGAAGGGAGTCCTCCAAAAACAAACGCCTCAGGAGTTCTGCGTCTCTAAGCCCCAGCAGTTCTTCGGGTCTGAGTGTATCGCTGAGAAGGGCCAGCCGCTCGAAATTATGTTCTCTGCTGGTGGGGTGAGACTCGAGATCTATGGGTAGCTGCTGCAGCAGGAGGCCGGCTGCGCATCGGCCGTTGCTACACAAAAAGATTCGCGTACCTAGCTGTTCGGACTGGGCGAAGTAGCTATCAATGCACTGTGCCAGACTCGCGGATTGAAGAGGCACGATGCCCTGATAGCGTTGCCCTTTTGCAGGCGTGATAGTCAGGACCAGCTGTCCGTCACCGAGTAGTTCAGAAAAGCTGTTTCCCATAGCCTCCTGAGCGCCGCGCGCGATAGCACGCAAAGACATGGTGTCGGTGCATTCGGCCATAATCAACGGGATCTGACGCTCGCTTCTGGCCTGAACCGTCAGGCTTCCTTCAAATTTAAGATTGCTTGCCAGGAGCACGGCGGCAGCCATGAACTCGCCCAATAGCCGATGCACCGGCTCCGGGTAGGCGTGAATGGCGCTGACCTCGTCCAGAACCCCTCGAAGATGCACAAGTTCTCCCCGGGCATCCAAGTCCTCGAAAAGGAATCGTCGCTTACCGTCGGGCAGATCATCTGGCGAATCTTCGAGTTGGTGTTCGGTCATGCGCCCAGTGTAATCGAGATCCTATCTGCCATCGCAATCTGCACCAATTCTGCGAAATACCCGCTATTCATGCGGGTATAGTCGCGGTATGAGTTCTCTCACCCGTCAGCTTGTGCTTGCAATCATGGGTCTTACCCTTCTGGTATTGCTGGCGACCCTGCTGCTTGCACGCTGGAGCTTCGAGAGGAGCTTCGCGGAGTATGTGAGCGCACTGGAGAGGAATCGTCTTCGAGCCGTCGCCGACTACCTGCTCGCCGTCTATGTGCCCGAGAGCGGTTGGAAAGAACTCGACGAACGCACGTATCTGAGAGCCTTGCGCGTGCTTCCTCCAGAACCGCGACACCTGAGGGAAAACCGTAAAGGGCCGTATGATCTGAACCGCGAGGGGAGACCACAAGGTGAGCCTGACTTTCTGCCAGGCGCTCATCTTGAGGGGCGACGCGGGCCTCCGCCGCCCGCCCAGCGGGCACACGCGAATGCCCCCGGCTTTACGCGCGGGCCGCCCCCCGGACGCATGCCGCCCAGGCCAAGAGCTTCGCGAGATGTTCTGCCCACGGTTCTGGAGAACGCGAACGGCGATGTGCTGTTTGCTCATAATACGGCCGGGTCTGATGCGGGTGGTAGTTGGGTATCCCTACCCTTGGACTTCAATGGGGAGCGAATCGGAACCTTGCGCAGTCGCCCGGCGATTCGTCTGCAAAGCGTTCAGGAATCTGAGTTCGCGAGCGAACAGTTCAGCGCTAGCGTCGTTATTTTCTGCGCGGCTCTGCTGTTGGCGGCTATGCTGTCCCTGTTTTTGGCGCGACGCTTTCTATCGCCGCTGATGGAGGCAAATGTCGCCCTCGGCAGGCTTGCAGCCGGTGAGTACGAACAACGGATTGAGTCACCACGAGCGGACGAATTGGGTGAGCTGGTGCGCGATATCGATCGCCTGACTTGCACACTGAAGAGCAACCGCGACGCCCGGCAGCGCTGGATAGCCGACATCTCTCATGAGCTGAGAACCCCAGTCACGCTGCTGCGGGGGGAGCTTGAAGCTATCGCCGATGGCATCCGTGTTTTTGATCATGAGCGGCTTCTATCTCTGCAGGCGGAAGTCCGCCGGCTTGAGAAGCTGATAGACGACCTTTACCAGCTTTCGCTGGCCGACATCGGTGGGCTTCGCTATGAGTTTACTGACGTCGATGTCTCGGCTGTTCTGCGCGCTCTTTTGGAGGAGAGACAAAGGCGGTTCCAGGAAGCGGGAATGCAGCTCACCACGGAGCTTGGGTCGAGCTGCCACGTCAGAGGAGATTGCGAGCGTCTCGTGCAGCTCTTTAGCAATCTGCTCGAAAACAGCATCGCCTACACGGATTCGCCGGGAGAAATCAGGGTGAGGACAACGGTGCAGGGAGCTTCCGTCGAAGTACTGATCGAAGACAGTGCTCCAGGAGTTCCCGCGGAGTCGTACTCGCGCCTGTTCGATCCGCTCTACCGGGCAGAAGAGTCCAGAAGCCGGCGTACAGCCGGTGCTGGCCTGGGTCTCGCAATCTCCCGCGCCGTGATCGAAGGCCACGCCGGTACCATTCAGGCCTTGGCGTCAGAGCTGGGTGGTCTCGCTTTGTGCGTTCGCTTGCCCGGCATTGATTCCGGCAAGGTCGAGTAATAAGAGTGACGACTTATCTGTTCGACGCAGAACCTAAAACGATGCTTTTTTGCGACGGGCTGATCTGCTCGTAATGCATGAGCGCGTCGGCAGGTATTCGAGCTGGAGGTGGGCGCAATGGCGCACGTGATGATTGTAGAGGATGAGGAGAAGCTGGCGGCGCTCGAACGAGACTACCTGCTGCAGGCTGGGTTCGACGTCACCATACGCCACGAGGGGACAGGCAGCGCGCAGGCAATACTGAATGAGCCGCCCGATCTGGTCGTGCTGGATCTCATGCTCCCAGGCGAGGATGGGCTTTCCATCTGTCGAAAAATACGCACCGAGAGTGATATTCCGATCATCATGGTGACGGCAAGGATCGATGAGATTGATCGCCTGCTGGGCCTGGAGTTAGGGGCTGATGACTACCTTTGTAAGCCCTTCAGTCCCCGGGAGTTGGTTCTCCGAGTTCGCGCTCTTCTCAGGCGTAGCACTCTGGTGCCGCCGTCCGCGGCGACACTGAAACACCATCAGATTGTTCTTGATCGAGAGCGCCATACCTGTGTGGTCCGTGGTTTGCCACTGGAGCTGACACCGGTGGAGTTTCGTATGCTGGAGGCGATGATGATTCGTCCCGGTCGTGTTCTCTCCCGGTCCCAGCTTATGGATGTTGCCTACCAGGATCACCGGGTAGTCAGCGATCGTACGATTGATAGTCACATGCGAAATCTACGACAAAAGCTCGGTGATGGTGATGACTCAAGGGAAGTAGCAGGCTCGCTTATTCGATCGGTCTATGGGGTGGGCTACTCCTTGAATTGACTATCGGGCGGCAGCAGGTTCGAGGCTTTGGTGCCGTAATGGTCTTCAACCCGAGCGTAGTTCGATTACCGGGCAGCCTGAATACGCAAAGCAGCGGTTCCAATCACGAAGTACTGCGAAGCCAGCGAGTGCTGTTATCCGCGAACCGACACCCCCGCCAAAGGATCAGATCCGCTTACAAGCGCCGCGAACTCATCACGCAGCTCGCGGCTACGGTGCACACACTCGCTCCAATAGGATCGGCGATCTTCAGGAGACAGACGCATAAAGTCGTTGCGGTCAGGGATTTTCTTGAACGGCAGCGATGCAATGAATTCTGCGCTTGGTGACACTAGAACGAGTGACTCGCAAATAGCGACCGAATCCCGTCTCCACGGTAGGAACTTGTCGAACCAACCTGGAGTGAGATTTGCACGAAAATGTGGATAGAGCACGATGGGCTGTTCAACAAAGCCCTGCAGTTCGTCGAGGCAGAAGTGGTAGTCAATGATCCCTCCGTCCCAATAGTGGCCCTCGGGCGCGCCACCCAGGTTGCGTTCGCCGGTGAACACGAACGGGATCGATCCACTTGCGTGCAGGACCCGTGTCAGCTCGTGGGGTTGGGTGACGACCTGCTGGCTGGCAAACCCGTTGGGAAGCAGCGGTGGAGCGCGATCGTCTGAAAACAGCACGCGCTGAAAATGGTGATTTAGCAGACGGCGGTGAAGCGTGTTGCCGATTGCGCTGAGTGCCATTCCTAGAATGAGGGGCAAGCCGCCTTCGGTGCCGGAAAGACCGATACCTCGCGCGGTTATCATGTAGGAATGGAACTGAGGATTAGTTAGAACCTCACGAGCTCCACCCGGCCCGAGAACGTGCTCAAGCATCGCAAAGCTCGAATCGCTCACTTCCTGTGCTGAAGGTCTCGGCGAGTAGCCGTAGCGTAGATAGATCTCTTCAAATCGATCAAAGGCAGCCACGGGATCGGACATCGCCATGCAGGCGTGGCGCCAGGTGCCCACCGAAGACCCAATAGCCAGCAGAGGATTTTGTCTATCTTCAAAAAGGAATCGGCTGCTCAGGTAACGATCCAGGTGGCCGAGTATCAGCCACTTCGGCCCACCCGAGGCTCCTAGTAGAAATCGTACGTCACGCCCTCGCCAGCCGTACTGGGCGATGTGCTCCGCCGCTCTTGAGCCAGCGACTACCGATAGGGCGTTTCCCATTCAGTGTTGGTCCGTTCCCGGGCTATCGCAGGTTGCTTTCGCGGCGTACGCTACCCGGCGCCTGTCCGGTCCAACGAAAATAGGCGCGGCGGAAATTCGATGGATCGCTGAATCCCAAGCGCTGAGCGATGGCTGCAATCGAAAGTTCGTTCTCCTGTAAATACTGGGTCGCGTGCTCTGCCCGGACGTCGTCGAGGATTTCCTGGTAGCTTGTATTTTCGTCAGCCAGCCGCCGTCGGTACGTGCGCGAGCTCAAGTGAAGCAGGGCTGCGATTTGAGGCATTTGCGGGTAGTGGCCCTCAAACTTCCGCAGCAATCGGCGAGTCTGAGCTGCGATCTCTATAGAGTCCTCAAGGTCGGCCAAGAGTCGCTCACACTCAGCCTCGTAGAGCGTCCGCAGTGCCGGATGACTGCTCGGTAGATGTCTATGCACGTAATGCGAAGAAAGAGTCATTGCAGCATGGCGGCGACCGAACTCGAGCTTCTCGCCCAGAACCTCGCGGTAGACACGGCCATACTCCGGCTCGCAGTAGGGGAACTCATAGGCGATTTCAATGGAGTCATCATCCAGCAACGCTTGCAGCGTGTTCTTGAGCGCCGCCGCGATACTCTCTACGCCAAACCGGCCCTCAGGTCCGAAGTCGAGGGGGTCGAACCGGATGCAGATTGCCTCCTCACTGCGCATGAACTGAAGATCCAGATCCTGGGCAAGTACTCGGTAATAGCGCTCAAACAGCTCTAGCACCTCGCCCAACGTGCGACAGGTCAAAAAAGCCTGGCCTAATACCGCGTGTGCGCTCAGGTTTAGTTGTTCACCGAGACGCAGCCCCAGGGCGGGTTCTTCAGTCAGCTCAAGCGCATTAAACGAAAGTGTGCGGAAATCCTCTTCGGCGACGCGGGTGCCCATCTGATGCAGTGTCCCGGCCTCTAGCGATGTGTTCTCCAACAGTTCATCGAGAGCGACGCCGCGGCTCACGGCGAGATCAATGAGAATAAGAACGTATTGGGCGGGCGTGCTCTTGCTCATGACCAGATTTGGCCACAAATGACCCCAAAAGTGCAAGGGCGCTGATCGTCAAGATCGCCGGTCCTAACCAGCGGTCAAAATGGACGTTGCAAAATGAAGGGAGTCAGGCCGCAAAGCCTGCCACGCATCGAAACCGCAGCCTGCGTGGTTACCGCAAGGCTCTAAACGGGCATGGAAAAGCCCCAACTGGTTTTGGCCTGGGCTCGATCTGCGGTAGATCTGGCCCAGTAGCGCGCCAGCACTGAATAATGCTAGCGCAAGAGGTATCGTCGCTACGCTGCGATAGCTTTGATCTGTGCGCTCAACCGACTTTTGTGACGAGCCGCCTTGTTCTTGTGAATGATTCCCTTGTCGGCCATGCGGTCTATGACCGGAACTGCATTTGTGTAAGCCTGTTTTGCCTGCTCGGCGTCGCCGCTTCGAATAGCAGCTACTACTTTCTTAATATTGGTTCGCACAAGAGAGCGCAGACTTGCGTTGTGAGCACGTCGCTTCTCGGCCTGGCGAGCACGCTTCCGTGCCTGAGGAGAGTTGGCCACCTCTTACTCCTGTATTTCCAGTCGAATTTTAGGAGCGCGGAGTCTGCCGATCACCTCTAATTCTGTCAACCATGTTTCCGGTGGGATTTTTACGTCTTTGACAACGTTAGCGAGGAGTGAAGTTTTGAATCACGCACAGTGGTAATCCGGCCCCAGCGCGATGAGAATTACCTGCCACTGCTAAATCCTATAATTCACCGTCCAACGATAGCGATCAGTCTATGGATTCTGATATCCAGGAGCGTCATCTCGGAGTTCCAGGTTCACCTAACTTCCGCGACGCAGGGGGCTACCCGACACATTCGGGAACGGTGGCATGGCGACGAATTTTTCGCTCTGGTCATCTGGCATCGCTCAGCCTCACCGAGCAGGAGCGACTGGCCGGTCTTGGTATCGAGCTAATTGTCGATTTGCGTCGCGCAGACGAGCGCGCCCAGGAAAGTGGAGTTTTACCCGGTGCAAAAGTGATAACGGCAGAGATCACGCCGGGAAGCGCAGCCAGCGCCATTTACACCGACTCGAGTCGCTTAACTGGCGCCGCAGCGATGCGGAGTTTTATGCGCGACATCAATCGGCAGTTCGTCCTATCGCAAAGCGAGGTATTCGCTGAGGTTTTCCGGTCACTGATCGCCAGCGGCGCCCGCAGCGTGTTGTTTCACTGCTCGGCCGGTAAAGATCGAACCGGATACGCAATTGCACTGCTGCACGCCATTCTTGGTGTGCGCAAAGACGATCTTGAAGCGGACTACATGCTGTCGTCCCGGTATTTCGTCCCCGAACAACAAATAATGCGAATTCGGAGGAAGTACCCGGTGAACCACTTGGATGATGTTTCATTGCATCCCATGCTGGCCACCGACCCTACCTATCTGCAGACAGCGTTTTCTGAAATTGAATCCGAGTACGGTGGTTTTGAGCGGTATGTGAGCGACGCACTGCTTTTGACTGAAGAAGACTGTCAGGTGCTGAAAGATCGCTTTGTTATTGCATCGAGTGACACGTAATCACCCGTTAAGCAGGCCCGCTATATCAGTCGTATTAATATCAGCCGTATTAAGTGTCGGCTGGCACGAAATCGGGTAGCCGGTGGCGGATTGCCTTAAACGGCGGGAAGTTACTTTTCTGGCCGCGTTTCTGGCCGCGTTTCTGGCCGCGTTTCTGGTCGCGTTTTCGGTCGCGCTTTTGTCCGAGTTTGTAGCCGCGTTCTACAGAGCGAGCATGATAAACACCAACCCCGCACCGGCGACCGCCAGTGACTGCCCGGCCTGCTTTATTCGAGTCAGTCCAAACAGGTAACCCACAGGAGGCAACAGGGTTGCGAATAGACCCCACGCGTATCCGTCTCGCCAAGCAACGATGAGCAAAAGGATCCAGCTCACCAATAATGATGTAATACCAAGAACCATCAGATAGGCGCTTCCAGCGTCCATCACTTCCCCCGATTTTGTTGTATTTTGCAGACGCTAAGATTAGCAAAATTGAGTTTTGACCGTAAGCGTAATCCACCAATTACGCTGTTGGTAGCTTTTGATGCGCGCCGATCGGATGACGATAAGGGGTTATTCCGCTAAGGTTGCGGCGCTTTTATCAGAGAGTCTGGCGTGTCCGATCCGTTTGCCGAAATACGTCCTTTCAACGATGACGAAGTGCAGGCAGCGCTGACACGGATTTTAGGGTCCAAACAGTGCCTTACCGCCCTCCTGCGTTTTCGTCTTGGAGACTGGTGTCTTCCCTTCGCCCCGCTGCTCAGGCCTCTTGCGCGCTTGTATCTGCACGGTCAGGCCCGAGATCTGAAAACGATCAACGACTTTCAGATGCGCATGAAGGCCTACATGGAACAGATGATCGAAAACACTACCAGTGGATTCAGCGTCAGTGGACTCGAGCAGCTGGATCCCGCGCAGGCCTACCTCTTTATAAGCAACCATCGGGATATAGCGATGGATCCGGCGTTTACCAACTATGCGCTGCACAGGGCCGGGCATCAGACTCTGAGGATCGCGATTGGAGACAATCTTCTCCACGAGCAATGGGTCGCAGATCTGATGCGTCTGAACAAGAGCTTTATCGTGCAGCGCTCCCTCTCAGGGCCAAGAGAATTACTGGCCGCTTCTAAACTGCTCGCCAACTACATCCGGTTTTCGATTTATGACGACAATGTGCCGGTTTGGATTGCTCAGCGTGAGGGCAGGGCCAAGAATGGTGTTGATCGTACTGAGACAGCCATCGTAAAAATGCTGTCCCTAAGTCGCAATAAGCGTTCGAAGAGCCTCTCCGAGCATGTGCGCGACTTACGAATCGTTCCGGTCGCTATCAGTTACGAACTCGATCCCTGCGATGAAATGAAGGGAACTGAGCTTTATCAACTCGAGACCACCGGCAGCTATAAAAAGACAGATCGCGAGGACGTAGCTTCGATCGGACTTGGCATATCCGGTGCCAAAGGTCGCGTGCATGTGAGCTTTGGCTCGCCCCTTAATGGAAATTTTGAATCACCAGAAGAAGTCGCAGTAGCCATCGACGATCAGATTGTCGGTGGCTACCACTTGTTCCGGACCAGCCTCTGGGCTTATCAGAAGCTGTTTGGCGAACCCGAACAGAGCATCGAGTTCGAGTCCGGAAGTGTCAGCGAAAGAGAATTCAGAGAACGCGTCGACGCGATGCCGGAAGGCGTCAGGTCCTTTGTCCTGGCCGGCTATGCAAATTCGCTGCGCAGCCGGCTAGAGCATCTATCCAGCAGGTGAGCTCGGTAAAAGACGAGGAACAGGCGCAGATTCGCAGCGCCTACAGCTCCCTGGTCGCCCATCGGCAGCTTGCACCTCGCTGGGGCCAGCGTCAGATGATAGCCGAGGTAGCCAACACGCTGGCGGCATTGCACGAGGACGGCACCGAGGCATCATCATCTATTGCGCCTGGTGTGGAGCCAGATTCCCGACAGCAGCGCACCGACAACATCGCGGTCGTAGAGGCTGGCACCGGTACCGGCAAAACCATTGCCTACGCGCTCCCCGGTATCGTCATTTCCAGAAGCAGGGGCAAGCGCCTGGTGATCTCAACTGCAACGGTAGCGCTTCAGGAGCAGCTCCTGCACAAAGATCTTCCGGATATTCAGGCCGGGAGTGGGCTCGAGTTCAGCTTTGCATTGGCAAAGGGTCGTCGGCGCTATATATGCGTTAGTCAGTTGGATCGATTACTCGCCAGCGATCCAGGATCTGACAGCGCGACGCTCTTGTATCCCGATGAAACCGCAAGCAGCAAAGCACCGGGTACCCTGGATCAGTATCGCGCCATGCTTGAAGCACTGGGGCGCGGAGATTGGGATGGTGATCGTGACAGCTGGTGTGATTCCATACCCGACGTCGATTGGTTCGCGGTAACAGCAGATCAGAGTCAGTGCACAGGTCGTCGCTGCAGCAATATTCGCAACTGTAGCTTCTTTCGCGCCCGGGATGGTTTGCAAAACGCTGAAGTCATAGTGACCAACCACGATCTCGTGCTGGCGGACCTCGCGCTGGGTGGCGGCGTGATTCTGCCGCCTCCGGAAGACAGCCTGTACATCTTTGATGAAGGGCACCACCTTCCGGAGAAGGCCGTCAAACACTCTGCCTCGTTTTGTCGACTTCAAAGTACCCGGCGTTGGCTGGGAGAATGCCAGAAGGCTTTTGCTCGTGGCGCACAGTTCTTAAGTTCGATGGGGCTTGATGCAGAGTTGGAGTCCATCGCGACTGAGTTGGACGACGCGGCTCAGGCGCTCGAGCAGGTCGAGCATCTGGCTCGCCAACTTCTGGATGAAAAAAATTCCGGGCGGTCCGAGACCGGGTCACCCGTCGAACAACTCCGTTTTCCCCGAGGTGAGGTGCCTTCGAATCTTCGCGAGCTGGCCAGTCAACAACAGGGATTGTGGAGCGCACTTAAGCTTCGCGTGAACAAGTTCTCCACGACGGTCGAACGTCATAGCGAAGAACAAAATCTGAACCGGGACAGCGAGGAATTCGAGCAGTGGCTCCGCGTATTGGGAGCCATGGGTGCACGCATCGATTCCACTCTGGCGTTGTGGGTTGACTATGCTCTGGAGCAAAAGGAAAGCGGTCTCGCCGATAAGGCGGACGAGATCGATACATCCGCTAAGCTTGGACGCCAGGCAGTCCCACCTCAGGCGCGCTGGTTAGCGAGACGGTCATTCGATCAGCCTACGGCGCGTTCGGCTGATCATGACGCGCTCATCGAGCTGCATTCCAGCCGAGTGCTCGCAGCAGAGCTCCTGCGTGAGCGGTTGTGGTGCCGGGCCGCTGCGGTTGTTTTAACCTCGGCCACGATGACCGCACTAGGGCGCTTCGACCGTTTCGTACTAGCGTCCGGCGTACCTGAGAATTGTCGGCAGAAAATCGTTGCCAGCCCCTTCGATCACAGCCGTGCTTCATTGCGAATTCCAGCGATGGCAAGCGATCCCAGTGATAGTCGGGCACACACAGAGGAAGTGCTGGCTCTTCTGCCGGATCTGCTCGATTCACAGGCCGGTAGTCTTGTTTTATTCTCATCGCGTCGTCAGCTCAACGCTGTCTACGAAGGTTTGAGCAAGAGCTTCAGAGACCGAACCCTGTGTCAAGACGATTTCGGTAAAGCTGAATTGCTCCGGATGCACAAGGACGCTGTTGATGCGGGAAAAGCAAGTATCGTATTCGGTCTTGCAAGCTTCGCCGAAGGTATAGACCTGCCCGGTGACTATTGCCGGTGTGTTGTAATCGCCAAGCTCTCGTTTCCCGTCCCCGACAGTCCCATCGATGCAACGCTCGCGGAATGGGTAGAAGACTGTGGGCGAAATTCGTTCATGGAATTGAGCGTACCGGAGGCCGCGCAGCGATTGGTGCAGGCAAGTGGCCGTCTGCTGCGTACCGAAACCGATGATGGTCGCATAACGCTCCTGGATCGTCGTGTTCTCACGCGTCGCTATGGCAGCGCAATCATCGACTCCCTGCCGCCCTTTAAGAGAGAGTTCCAGCGGCCGTGAATTCCCGCTGCCGTGCCGGCTAAGCTGCGGCGAGTCCTGAAGCAATCCTACCCGAGTCTTTGCTCGCTAAAGGCGCGATTACGACCCGCCTGCTTCGCCGCATACAGCGCTTTGTCTGCGAGCTTTACCAATTCGTAGGGATCAGCGACGTCTTCGACGACGGCAGTCGCATAGCCCATGGATACGGTGACGTATTGCAGAACGTTGCTGTCCGGGTGGGGGATTTTGAGATCGCGAATGCCGGCCAGAATTCGCTCGGCCGCTCGCTCCGCCCCTTCAAGGTCGGAATCGTAAAGAACCAGTAGAAACTCTTCTCCCCCATAGCGTGCAACCATATCGTGTTCGCGCAGAATGCGCCCATCGACCTCTGCAGCAATTTTGCGCAGGCACATATCGCCAGCATTGTGGCCAAGCGAATCGTTGTATTGTTTGAATCGATCGATATCGAGCATGACAACGCTGACGGGCACGCCCGTGCGCCGCGCCATATTCCATACCGATTTGAGTTGTTCATCCATATGACGCCGATTAGCAATACCGGTGAGACTATCGATGCGTGCGTTAGCTTCTACTCGATTGAGCGCATCGCGAAGTTCTTCGGTACGCTGATCGACCAACTGCCGGAGCTCGGCCTCGCGGGCATTCGCCTGCCTCGATAGTCTTTGCTGAAACCCAACCAGGAACAGGGCGAACAGGACGAGGCCGACCAACACCGACCAGGTCGTCTCATACCAGTGAGGTTTGCGGTAGAGCTGAAGCATCGACATGCCGTCGATGCCGGGCGGAAATTCCGTGCCGTCAAATTTAGCCTGAACCCGGAAGTCAATCGAGCCAGCTGGGAGAGCCGTGAAATATGCTGTGCGCCGGTTGCCGACTTCCTGCCAGCCACCCAGGCCGTCACCGACGGTGTAGCGAAAGCCCACGGCCAGCGGGTCGGCGAGCTCGGGGGCCGTGTAGTCGATCTCCAGAGTCTGCAAAGAGGCAGGTAGCGTAAGAGGGTTCTCAAGAGCTACAGGGCTCCCGTTAACGCGTACCGATTCAATCACCGTACCGAGAGCGGGGCGGTTCAATTCCAGATCTGTCGGATTGAAGTGTACGGCGCCGCGATAGGTAGCGAACCACAGCCGGTTATCCGGCGCAGAGATGGCCGTGGGCTGATTCCCAGCCGCAAAGAGCGTGGTTCTTAATCCGTCCGATTCATCAAAGCTCTGAACCCGGACCTGATCCAGCTTGCCGCGAGCAACGGCGTCGAGTTCGTCTCGGGAGATGCTGAGTAATGCCCCAGATCCCGCGATCCACAGATTTCTGGAGCGATCTTCTACTATGGCGTAGGTGGCGAGCAGATTGATTCCATGTTCGCTTCCATAGACGAACTGCCCTTCAGCGCTGAAACGTACGATACCGCCATCGCGAAGCGCGACCCATAACACTCCCCGTTCATCTTCATAGGTTTGGTTGATGACATTGGTCGGAAGGCCATTGTTCTGCGTCCAGTGGGTGACTGTGTCATCTTTATAGTGAAACAACCCCTTGGACGTGCTCAACCAGAGACTGCCATCGCGAGTCTGGTTAATGTGACGTACTACAGAGCCGCTCACTTCGGGCATTGTTGGCGATGGTGATCCACTGGCGTCGTTCCACCGGGCGACGCCCGCCGCGGATGCTATCAGGAGGCCGCCTTCGCGAAGTTCGAGAATCGAAAATACCTGCTCACTCAGCAGGCCGTTGTTTTCGCCGACAGGTTCGACGTCTCCATTGCGCAGAACATAGGCTCCGTTGGTAAACGTTCCTACCCAGACCTCTCCGTTTTTGCGCGCAGCAACCGAGCTGATATCGAGTCCCAGAAAATCATCATAGCGATGGATTGAGCCATCGGCATCAATGCGGAAAAGCCCTTCTTGCTCGGTGCCAACCCAGAAGTTTCCTTCGCTCGCCGAGGTCAATGTCGTTACTTTTTCGGCGAGGCCTTCCTGGGTTGCCAAGGTGTAAAAGGCCGTGTCGCGTATACGAAAAAGCCCGTCGCTAGTCGTTACCCAGATGTTCCCGCGAGTGTCTTCAAGCAGATCGAATATGATCACATTGTCGAACTGCTGCGACAGACGCACCCGGGCAACATCCTTCCCGGGGGATGCACGCCAGAGACCGCTGTCATAGCTCGAAAGCCAGAGATTGCTGTCTCGGTCACGTAAAACCGACGTAGCCTGGGTTGGTAATGAATCAGAAAGGGGTTGGGCCTGTCCGGCTGTAAAGACCTGAAACACGCCCCCCCCGATTGTCGATGCCAGCATGCCCAGGTCCTGGTCCTTATGGATCATCAGCACCTGGTCGGAATCGAGTTCAAGACTCTCATTGGCCGAGAAAAATTCAGAGCCGTCGTAAAAGCTAAGACCATCCGTAAGGCTTGCGGTCCAGATGTTGCCCTGTTCGTCCTCAGAAATTCGATAGATGTTGGCGCTGGCTAATCCCGGACTGTTTCTCCAACTGGTGATTTCTGTGCCATTGAAACGACTCAGCCCGGATCCAGTGCCAAACCAGATCGCGCCAGTGCTGTCGCGAAATATGTCGTAGACAACGTCTCCAGCCAACCCGTCTTCGGCCGTGAACGATGTAAACTCTCCGTCGCGCATGCGCAGTACACCGCCACCATAGGTGGCGATCCACAGGTCACCCTCCGGTGTCCACTCTAGGTCGCGCACCTCATTGGCCGTCAGGCCGGGACTGGTTTCACGATTGAAAACGGTGACACGTGAACCATCGAATCGTACCAGGCCGCCTCGGGTGCCAATCCACAAATAACCCTGAGGGCCTTCCCGGACGATCCATACGACATCCGAGGGTAATCCCTCATCGCGACCGAACCGGTCGATGAGGTATTGGGTAGGCAGCAGGTCCGCACTCACGGCGATGGCCTGGCTGGGGACGTACGAAAGCCAGCCTATCAGTCCCGCTAAGAAGACTTTCAGGCTGTTCTGTACGTACCTGTGAGCTTGCGTTGACATACTTACTGCGAGACTTCGCAATGCGATATCCGATGGTTATGTGTCTGGCTGCACTTTCATGACGTCTCAAGCGTCGAAACTATGGCAACTAAACTCAATTAGTTGTTGAAGCGCTCCCCGTCGCTTCTTCGATCACCGGTAGCAAAGTGTCAGCATCACAAAAGCCGCAGAGCCTAGCGAAATGGTACAGAGGTTGACAAAACATGTTGTGTCGACGAGCACGGATCCTAGGATTGGCGGGCAACTTACCCGAAATTATGAGCTCGTGTTGGCAGAAATGGTGAACTTGATCACACAGATTCTTACATCGGTGGCAGGAATAACACCGAACCGGCCGATTTCAGTTGTTCAGCGTAAAAGTTGAACAAAGTATTTAAAGTGCAAACAGGTAACGCAGAAAGCCCTGATGCTGAATCGCTACTTTCCATGCCAGCGCTATTACCCAAGACGAAGCTACACTCATATACTCGAGACTTGATCCAATCTCGGGCGATGAGGAATTCTGTCTGCAGGTATGTCGACAACCGGTACTTGGGCGGGCCTTCCCTGAACCAGACTGTTGGCCTCAAGCTTTTGGCTTGCAGTTATCCGGGGGTTGCAATTACCGATGGATTTTTGAGTCTCAGATGAGTGTTTATCGAATGCACGCCGAATCCAAGTACCGTACCAACATGCGGTTGCACGTCTAGTGCATCACGCGGCCGCATCCCTGCTGATCGATTTAGAGTCGGATCTTCGGCGTTTGGGAGTTTGGGAGGTGCACCCACCCAGTGCGGAAGCGTTGGCATCCCAGGAGCCATTCGCAATCGACACGCTAAAATTTACCCAGTGGCTGCAGTTTATCTTTGTACCGAAGATGTATGCACTCATCGAGAGCCGCGCCCCGCTTCCTGTTTCCTGCGCTATTACACCGATGGCAGAAGAGTACTTTCGCGGCGCAGCCCTACCAATCGCGGACCTGATGGAAACTCTGCGCTCAGTGGACGACTTATTATCAGAGAACTCGCAAGAGCCTAACTAGTCAGCCGGGTATTCAGGCCCGCGCTACACTCGCTCTACAACAGTAGTAATACCCTGCCCAAGCCCGATACACATGGTGGCTATTCCAAGAGTCTGATCTCTATCCTGCATGACCGTAAGCAGCGAGCCTGTGATCCGAGTGCCCGAACAACCAAACGGATGGCCCAGCGCGATCGCGCCGCCGTGAACGTTGACTTTGTCGTCCATCTCATCCAACAGGTCGAGGTCTTTGAGAACGGGAAGCGCCTGCGCAGCGAATGCTTCGTTCAGTTCGACCATATCGACATCTTCGATGGTCAGTCCGGTCTGCTTAAGCGCCTTTTTTGTAGAGGGTACGGGGCCGTAACCCATTATTGAAGGATCCACTCCAGCAGTTGTCATTGCGTTAATCTTGGCTAAGGGCTGAATACCGAGTGCCTGCGCCTTCTCGTAGGACATGATGATCATGGCCGATGCCCCATCAGAGATCTGCGATGACTGCCCCGCCGTGACCGTTCCACCCTGGGGATTAAATGCCGGAGGCAACGCGGCCAGGCTCTCAAGGCTACTCTCTGGTCGAATCGTCTCGTCCTTCTCGACGGCGATCAAAGCGCCGTGTTCGTCGTGGCCCTCAATCGGGATTATCTCGCGCGCGAATTTCCCGTTCTGCGTAGCCTGGTGCGCCAGGTGATGAGATCGCACGCCCATCTGATCCTGCTGTTCCCGCCCGATACCGTGCATCAAGGCCAGATACTCTGCTGTCATGCCCATCATTCCCGCTGCTTTTGCAACGTTGAGTCCCATGCGGGGATTCACATCTACATCGTCCATCATGGGAAGGTGACCCATATGCTCCACTCCGCCTACTAGGTACACGTCGCCAATGCCCGCCTTCACACTGGCGGCTGCTGTGTGCAGTGCCGACATTGAGGAGCCGCAGAGACGGTTCACGGTTTGCGCGGGAATGGTAAACGGCAGTTGGGCTCGCAGCACGATCAAGCGGGCCAGATTCATACCTTGCTCGCCGCGTTGCATGACGCAACCCCAGATGAGGTCGTCGATTTCGCTTGGGTCCAGCTTTTCGTTGCGAGCGAGAAGCCCGTTCACCAGTGCAGCAGAGAGGTCGTCGGCTCGCACATTACGGAAACAGCCGTTCTTCGACCGTCCCATTGCACTGCGTGCGTAGTCTACGATGACCGCGTCTCTTGGATTGATACTCATGAAGTCTTACCTCAGCCTATTCAGCAATCACATTGCCGATAAAATTAAATTGCTGGTAAAAAAGTTTGCCTAGTAATAGGTCTCCCCAGCAGCAAGCTTGGCGCGCATCCCGTCAGTCAGTTCGTAGGCCTTGCCGAGATGGCGATAATCCTCCGATTTCTCGGCGATGTGACTCAGACCGACCGTATCAAGCCACCTGAAAACGCCACCTCGGAACGGAGGGAACCCTATTCCGTACAGGAGCGCCAGGTCAGCCTCGGCGGGCGTGGCGACGATGCCATCCTCCAGACACCGCGCCAATTCCGTACACATCGGCAGCATCATCCGCATTTCAATCTCTTCTCGATCGAACTCTCTGCGCTCACTGGTCACCGGCCCGAGGAGTTCGTAGGCCACCTCGGTCGGAGTCTTCTTGGGCTTGCCGCGCTTATCAGGCACGTAATCATAGAAACCCTTGCCGTTCTTTTGACCGAGCCGGTCGTTTTCGAACATGACTTCTGTTGCCGTTTTGAAATCCAGCTGCATCCGATCCGGGAAGCCCTCCGCCATAACCTGTCCGGCGTGAACCCCGGTATCGATACCGACAACATCGGTTAGGTAAGCTGGTCCCATGGGCCATCCCCACCTCTCCATTACCTTATCGACGACCTGAAAATCCGCGCCGTCTCGCACCAGCTTGGCGAACCCGTCGAAGTAGGGGAAGAGCACTCGGTTCACCAGGAAACCAGGGCAGTTATTGACCACGACTGCTTTCTTGCCCATTCGATTTGCATAAGCCACAGTCCTAGCCACGGCCTCATCGCTCGACTTCTCACCCCGAATGACTTCAACCAGCGGCATTGCATGAACCGGGTTGAAGAAGTGCATACCGCAGAAGTTTTCTGGACGCTCCAGAGCTTCGGCCAAAAAGTCGATCGATATGGTTGAAGTATTTGACGCGAGGATCGTGTCAGAGTTTATTTGCTTCTCGGTCTCGGCGAGAACTGCGTGCTTTACTTTGGGATTTTCAACCACCGCTTCGACAACGATGTCTATCTCATCGAACTTCTCGTAGCTGAGCATAGGGTCGATTTTGTTGAGAACTTCGCCCATTTGCTGCGCACTCATTCGCCCCCGGGATACACGCTTAGAGAGCAGCTTGTTCGCTTCGGACAGTCCGAGATCAAGCCCGCTCTGGGCGATGTCCTTCATTTTTATAGGAACGCCTTTCAGAGCGCTTTGATACGCGATTCCGCCTCCCATGATGCCCGCGCCCAGAACAGCCGCTCGCTCCACGGGTTTACCGGCCTTCTTCTCCCAGGTTTTCGCGGTTTTCGAAAGGTGTTGATCCGCCAGGAATACGCCGACCAACGCCGCTGCCACATCCGTGCCGGCGAGCGCAGCGAACCCTTCGGCTTCTATATCGAGGGCTTCCTCAAGACCTTTGGAGCGAGCGGCCTCGATGACTTCAACGATCTTCATCGGGGCGGGGTAGTTTTTGCCAGCCTGCTGCCCAATCAGGGCTTTGGTCGTGAAAAACGCCATCATCGCTTCGGTATCATTAAGCGGCAGCGGTGAGCTTTTCACGGCGCGACGCTGCGCGTAATCGAGCTTACCCGACACAGCCGATTGAAGAGTCGCATGGGCGACCTCAAGTAACTGATCCGGTGCGGCTATGGCATCAACGGCGCGGCAGGCTAATGCGTCCTGAGCTTTCTGTTCCTTACCCGTTGCCATCCAGGTTACCGCCTCGTCGACGCCGATCATCCGCGGCAGGCGGACCGTCCCGCCCCAGGCTGGGAGAATGCCCAGCTTCGTCTCCGGTAAGCCGATCTTGGCGGCCGTGCTCATCACGCGAAAATCACAGGCCAGGCAGACCTCCAGGCCGCCACCCATGGAGTAGCCGTTAATTACCGCAATGGTAGGAAACGGTAAGTTCTGCAGACGATTGAAGTTGTGATTGTTGTGTGCGGTGAAGCCTTTTAGATCCTCCGCAGCCGATTTGAAAAGGCCGGTGAACTCGGTGATGTCTGCACCGACGACAAATACTCCTTTACCCGATGTAACAAGCAGGCCCTTTACGTCTTGCTCGTTCTCCAGCACATCCAGGGCCGCAGTCAGTGATTCGACGGTCAACTGATTGAATTTATTGACCGACTCTCCCTGAAGATCGAACCGCAGTTCGATCACGTCGTCGGCGAGTCGCTGAAGCGTAAGTGCGTCGCTCTGGTAAATCATGGCGTGATTCCTGTTGAATCTTTCTATTGCCGTAGATGTCGGCGTTTATCTGATAACTATGTGTGTCATTAAAGCGTGTAAACGAGCTCTAGCCACGCCAATTATCGCGCGGACGTTGGCGGCCGCGATTTTTTGACTCGCACTTTACGCAGTCGCAGCGCTGATCCGCGCGCCGCGATGATACCGCTCATCACGCTGAAGTTTCGTACCAATGCTCCGCACACATTCGTGTGCGTGATTTCCGTTCCTACCAGTAGTCGTGTTAACAGTTCTGATTGACTGCCGGGACGCGGCGGTTGGCTTAGCGACGCGCTGGAGGGTGCCTTGCTATGTGTTCACTGTCAATATTGATCAGCTGGACTCTCTGACATGTGTCAGTTCTCAAGCCCGACGGTGCTCGCGGAGGTGCAACACGATGTCCACCCCTATTTTGAGGACAATGAGCGCGAGAAGGATGACCGGGGGCTCGCCGAGGGCGTCTGCAGCGATAGCGCCTGTAATCACCGCTATGTGCAATATGATGATACGCCCGTAGGGCGCAGTCATGAGTTTACTAACGGATGTTCGATCACGTTCCGGGCCAAAAATAAAATTGCTGAAGAACGAGTAACCGTGACTGATCACTAACCCCGCGACCCCGATCAGCCACGCCTTAGGCGCAACGGCAACGATACCGGTCATGACCGCGAACAACATTTCGAAAAAGACAAAAGGTAACGGCCATCGGGCGTTTGAGGATGCCGGGTCGTCGATCCCCAGCAGTAGCATGCTTATGAACACTCCATGTACGGCACAGAATGCACCGAAGTGAAAAGCAAAAAATGCAACTTTTAGCAGTGCAGCCAGACCCCCGGCCACAAGCATTTTCGCCATCGTGAATAGGCCGAGTATGAGGTTCTCTGCCCAGTACAGAACGACAAGAGCCCCAACGTCCCACCCCAGAACAAGAACCCCAACGATGGGCAGCACATTTGCCAGAACCAGCAGTGCCAGATTGCTGCCGCGTCGAGTGCCCTCGTAGGAATACCGTTGGCTGTTGGCCGCCGACGTCAATGCAGGGTGCGATTCACCTCAGTCGTATCCATGGGGGTTGCGTTGTTTCCGCTCTGCGACTGAATCTGCTGCTTTAGCCTGCCCACAACACTGGTCATTACTTCAATCGTCTGGCTGATCTGGTCGAGCGTGATCAGGATGGATTCCGCCTGATCCTGCTGCAGCAGTGAACACTTGGTTTTATCGTCCTGATCATCCATAGATTTGCAGTTCGCGAAGTTTAAATGTTGTTGTTCAGACTGTTGATGAGCTCTTTGAGCGCAGTGTAAGTACTAGCAGCTCGGCGGACCGTCAGCACTTGCCGAGCATCGCAACTCATAAGGCGTCGCAACCCATAAAGCGTCGTAATTCATACGTCGTAATTCATACAAAGCTGCTGCTTGCAGCTTTTAGGGCCCGTCTACCTGTTCGGACCGCTACACGCCCGCCAGCGCGAGAGCATCCTCAACTGTAATTGCGTCTGCATCAGAGTCAGCATTCAGAGTCTGCATAAAGACGGATCTCATACCTGGCTGGATCACCCGAATCCGCTTTCAGCCTGCGCTCGCTTATCGCGGCCGGCTCACGACGCTGCCCGAACCCCGCCCTTATCTATGCTAGCGGCAGTTTCTTGGTTCCTCTTTGGCCTTGCGCCCAGAAAAGTAAGATCTGCGTTCGTCTCTCTGGGTTCTTTTGGTGCTTTTCGGGGCTCGTTTTGGGCTCTTGTTGGGCTAGAGCTGGGTTGCGGACTGTGCCCTTGTGCAAACCCGGTTCGGGTCAACTCGCCAACCTGAATATTGCTACGACGCAAATTCCGTGCTGTTCAGATTTGTGGCAAACGCATGGGAAAAGCAATATATCTTGTGGTAGTAACGTATTTCACCACAAGATAGTGCGGTATTGGTGTTTTCGCAAGTTCTGATTAGCAATTGCAGCATCTGCCTGCATAAGGACCTCGGCCGCTCAGCCGATACGCTGCATCTGGCGGGGTGTCAGCTTGCGTTCTCCAACAGCAGCTCCATGAGTGCCTTCTGAGCGTGCAAGCGATTTTCCGCCGCGTCCCAGATGGCGGTGTCAGGGGCATCCATCAATGCTGCACTGATTTCTTCGCCACGATGAGCGGGAAGGCAGTGAAGATAAATCGCGTCATTCGCGGCAAGTTCGAGGACTTCCTCATTTAGCTGATAGGGAGCAAGCGCTTTTGCACGCTCATCCGCTTTGGCCTCATCCCCCATGGATGCCCAGACATCCGTGACCAGTAGATGTGCGTCACGCGCGGCTTCCATGGGATTGGGCGTTACCACAACTCGCTCGGCATTCGCTTCGAGCAGTGCGGCGTCAGGCTCAAGACCGGCGGGGCAGGCAACTCGCAACTGAAAGTCGAACTGTCGCGCGGCGTTGATATAGGAGTTACACATATTATTGCCATCCCCGAGCCAGCATACGGTCTTGCCGCTGATGTCACCGCGATGCTCGAAAAACGTTTGCATATCCGCGAGTAGCTGACAAGGATGAAACTGATCGGTAAGAGCATTGATCACCGGCACTGAGGAATGCTCGGCGAACCTTTCCACTGTGTCGTGGCCAAAGGTTCTAATCATCACGAGATCGACCATCGAGGACACAACCCGCGCCGTGTCCTCGATGGGCTCACCCCGTCCTAGCTGCGTATCTCGGTCAGACAAAAACAGCGACGTGCCGCCCAGCTGCGCCATGCCAGCCTCAAAAGATACCCGGGTACGTGTCGACGACTTGGCAAAGATCATCGCGAGCACCTTGCCCTCGCACGGCGATGAGCGACGCTCGGTTCCATCATCGTTGTTGTGCCGATGCTTTAACTCGGCGGCTCGCGCAATTAGCGATCTAAGCTCACTTGAGCTCAAATCCAGAAGGCTCAGGAAGTGACGCACTGTTGGCCCCCTGCTGTGACCTCATACCGAGCATCGAGCCATCGATCGATCGTATGCGCCAGGCTCTCACCCAGCTGCGCGGCCTGGGACTGCTGCATTACCAGTGGGGGCAACAAGCGTACCGTTTGGCCGGCGGTGACGTTGATCAGTATGTTCTTTTCCAGGGCGGCTGCTGGTAGCTCTGCGCATGGCTCCTGGAGTTCTATCCCGATCATAAGGCCTGCGCCACGAATATCTTTCACGATGTCCGTATGCCGTAGTGTTGCCTGAAAACTGTCGATCAGCTCACTGCGAAGTACCGGAGCGCGTGCGGGTAATCCCTCTGCTTCCAACGTATCTAAAACGGCACTCGCCGCGGCACTGGCTAACGGGTTGCCTCCGTAGGTGGTTCCGTGATGCCCCGGTGCGAAAAGCCTGGCGGCGGGGCCTCGGGCCATGCAGGCGCCGATGGGGACGCCATTTCCGAGCGCCTTTGCAGTGGTAAGCACATCGGGGACAACACCCGATTGCTGATAGTAAAAATAGCTACCCGTACGGCCGTTCCCTGATTGCACCTCGTCGAACATCAACAGCCAATCGTTTTCTTTGCACAGTTCGGCGATCCGCACCAGATACTCCTGATCGAGGGGAAACACACCGCCCTCTCCCTGAACCGGTTCGAGCAGCACAGCCACGACGTCAGTTGAGTTGGCGGCTATTGCCTCCAGAGCTGACGAATCATTGCGAGGCGCTCGCACGAAACCGCTTACGAGTGGTTCGAAGCCGGCCTGGATTTTGCGATTACCCGTGGCGGATAGGGTTGCCAGTGTGCGCCCGTGAAAAGCATGTTCCAGGACCACTGTTTTCGGTTGATCGATGCTCTTCGCGGCGCCGTGCAAGCGAGCCAGCTTGAGCGCAGCTTCATTAGCTTCTGCCCCGGAGTTGCAGAAAAAAACTCGCTCCATTCCCGCTAGTGAGATCAGCTTCTGGGCTGCTCTTTCCTGTGCGGAAATATGGAACAAGTTAGAGCAATGCACTAGGCGCGCTGCCTGCTCAGTCAGTGCCCGTGTCACTTTCGGATGCGCATGGCCGAGGTTCGTGACAGCGATTCCGGAGACGCCATCAAGATAAGACTCTCCTGATGCGGTGAAGAGCTCCGCTCCGGCGCCATGGGTGAAGCTCACCGGTAGCGGGGCGTAGGTACTCATTAGCGCAGCCATAGTGCATCCTCATGTGAAAATCGGTGCCAGGGGCTGCCGTGCGACAACCACTGAAACCTCAACCAATTCACTGTTCTTACGTGTTTCAACAACGGCAAGCGGCGCAGTATTTTGTACCGCAGTGAACGTTTGCAGTTGGCAGAAATAAAAAAGCAGCGAATCCGCTGCTTTGCGGTGAATATACCGACTCATCGCGACGGGGACAATTTCAGCCGCGCCCGTATTGGCCTGCTTTGACGGGTAAGCAGTAAACTACGCGCTCTACCAATTTCATATGGAGCGAAGTTATGAGTTCAGAAGATGTTATGGGCCAGATTAAAGAGCAGGTAGAAGAGAACCGTGTGCTTCTCTACATGAAAGGCTCGCCCAACGCACCACAGTGCGGTTTCTCCGCACGTGTGGTTCAGGCGCTTATGGCATGCGGGCAGCGATTTGCTTACGTCGATGTTTTGAGCAATCCGGAAATTCGCGCTAACTTGCCAGCATTCGCCAACTGGCCCACGTTCCCTCAGCTGTGGGTAAGTGGAGAGCTTGTCGGCGGGTGTGACATAGTCACTGAGATGCACGAAAACGGAGAACTGGAGCCCCTCATCCGCGAGGCTCTGGAAGCAGCTTAATACCCGCTGCGTCACGTTAGTCGGTTGCTCTATCGGCCCAAGATTCGATCAGGGCCGATATTGAGCACATGTCCAGACTCGCCAGATCTAGATGGTCCAGATCCAGATGGTCCAGATCCAGATGGACAGTTGGCTGGAGCTCTTGGTTACTCCGAAGGTTTGACCGTTTGTGTCGCCGTTTGCAGATAGTTCTGCAGGCCGAGTCGTTCGATCAAGCCAAGCTGTGTTTCGAGCCAGTCGACATGTTCCTCTTCGTCGGTAAGTATCTCGATGAACAGATCTCGGGATACGTAGTCTCTGACTGAATCGCAGTAGGCGATTGCGTCCTTTAGGTCTTCGTGGGCTTTATGCTCGATCTGAAGATCACTTTCGATCATTTCTTTAGTGTCTTCGCCGATCATCAGCTTGCCCAGGTCCTGAAGGTTTGGAAGCCCTTCCAGGAACAGTATCCGTTCGATGAGCTTGTCAGCATGCTGCATCTCTTCGATCGACTCATGGTACTCGTGGTCAGCCAGCTCCTTCAGGCCCCAGTCTTTGTACATGCGTGCGTGAAGAAAGTACTGGTTAATCGCGACTAACTCATTCCCGAGAATTCGGTTCAGATGCTCTATGACTTTTGGATCGCCTTTCATGGGTTGATTGTCTCCTTATAAATATATCGATGGGTGTTCTTGCATTGACCATTTCGCGCACGTGGTCGTTGGGGGAATGGCCTGGAACGACGGAGCGCTACCCTACCTTAAGTCATTGAAATATCAAGCTAAGTTACTGAAATTACTAATGAAAATGATTCTACTTGGAGATCTAATGCCTAGTTGAAATTCGGGCGCGATGCGATCGCGTGCGTTTCGCGCATTCCACGTCCAATCCGCACTTGCGTCACCGAGCGGCGCACGAGCCACTCAATAACGGGCGTCACGCTGTAGATTGACGGGGGTGAACGAATTGGGAACGGCGGGAAGGTCGCGGGAAGATCGAGGGGTTGAATTTGCGAGTTAACTGATTCCAGGAAATCGCGCAGCAACTGATCTGAAAGGGCCGAGCGAGATTAGTCCCGCTTTGCGATTCGCCAGGACGCGCAGATCGGCAGGGCTTTTGGGGGATCGCCGTTGCGTGCTGCTTAAGAAACAGCTACTGGAACGGATAGGTCAGTCGGATTGCCGCGATGTGGCCGAAGACGTGGCCGAACGAGGAAGACGTGGCCGAATGAAATAGCTAAAACGCTATGGAATATTTGTTTAGGAGTGCCACCATCGGCGATACATGATCAAGCGGGGGTCAGGCTAGAGCCTCTTCCCAAATCTGAACGCCCAGGGAGCGTCCAGGTGGAGATTCCGTAGGTGAGCTGGGCCCTGCAACACTGTTTGCAATCAGTTCTTCGACCAAGCCACTGCACTGGCCGCACTGTGAAGCGATGCCTAGCGCCTCGCGCATGTCTTCTACGCTCTGATGGCCGCTTTGCGCAGCGTCACGGACCTGTTTGTCTGTTATGCCTCTGCACAGGCAGACGTACATGCTGGATTCCAACTCGCCTTCTTCAAATGAGATCATGTTGCAACTGTTTATAGTTGTCAACTGCATTACTGTTTTGCTTCCCGGCTTGTGTTCTGGTCGGCAGACCAGCGCATCGCGCGTATCCTTCCAACTTCTGTGCACTACTGTGGCAACCTGAGAGCTTCTTTCGTTCGTTGGCGCACGATCAGGTATGACGACATCTCAGACAAACTTCCGCAGCAGGCGCATTCGTCCGCGTCAAAAAGGCCTTTGATTTTGTGAAGAGGATGGATTCGATCGCGGTGTTGGGAGGAACCTTCAACCCGATTCACATCGGGCATCTGAACACGGCATTGGAATTACTGGACCAGTTGCCGTTGACCGAAATTCGGTTCATGCCGTCGGCCCGCCCACCGCACCGGAAGCCGCCGGCTGTAAATCTGGAGATCCGGGCAGCGATGATTGAGCTGGCGATCGCCGAGAATCCTCGCCTAGCTTGCGATAGACGAGAAGCGCGGCGTGAAGGCCCTTCTTACACCGCGGACAGCCTGGAGGAGCTTCGCGCCGAGCTGGGTCCATCTGCGCCACTGATCTTTCTCCTAGGAATGGATGCGTTCTGTTCACTCCCATCCTGGCATCGCTCGAGCGAACTCCTGAACTTTGCGCACTTGCTTGTTGTAGCGAGACCGGGATTTGAAGCCCCCAAAAGCGACTGGGTCGCTACGCTGATTAAAGCCGCAGTTGCCCCTGATGCGCTTTTTGACGAGCCCTACGGGAACGTCGCGCAGATAGCGCTCACACCGCAGCCGGTGTCATCGACCAGTCTTCGAGCCCTGCTACAATCAGGGCTGGACGCGAGCGCCAGTTTGCCTGAGCCGGTGAATCGGTTTATTCGGGAACGTGGTCTTTACCGAGTCTCAAAAGACCACGGGAGCTAAGAACGCGCCGAAGAGCATCAAGATACTGGTGGCTGGCATAAAATCAGCGCCTCGACACTGTAGACGCAGTCAATGGGGAGTCTATGAAGTGGTAGCCAGCGGTTTTGTTGGACCATTGCATGGTTCCCACCATGAGGAGAGCCAAACTAATTACACATCAAGCGTTGGAACAATCGATTTCTCCCGATGATCTTGTCGAGCTGGTCGTCGATGCCCTCGACGACCTGAAAGGCGTCAATACCGTCTGTCTTGATGTCAGCGCTCAAAGCGAGGTTATGGACTATCTGGTGATTAGCAGCGGTAACTCCAACAGGCATGTGAAATCCCTGGCTGACTCCGTTACGCAGAAGGCTAAAGCTGCAGGTACACGTCCTTTGGGTATCGAAGGCGCGGATACCGGTGAATGGGTTCTGGTGGATCTGGGTGACGTGGTTGTGCATGTGATGCAACCTGCCACGAGAGACTTCTACGACCTGGAACGCCTGTGGACACCTATCCCTGAGTCCAATCCGGGCTAGCGGCAGCGAGTTAGTGCGTGTCACTGTGCACTCCGTCTGCGGCAAAATGCCGGGTTGGGTCCAACAGGCGGTAGACGATTATCAAAAGCGGCTACCTCGGGAGCTAAGCCTGGCTTGGCGTGACGTCCCGCTGTCTCGCCGAGGTCGCGACCGCAATTCCGAATCTCTGCGCGAGCAAGATAGCGAATCTCTGCTTAAGGGTCTGTCACCGGATGACCATTGTGTGGCTTTGGACACTTCCGGCCAGGCTTGGAGTACCGAGAAGCTCGCTACGCAGCTTGAGGATTGGCAATCCAGGCGCCAGGATCTGAGCTTTCTTATTGGCGGTCCAGATGGTCTGTCGTCTCGCTGCCTTAAGATGGCGGGTCAGCGCTGGTCCCTTGGTCCCATGACGTTGCCTCATCCTCTGGTCCGCGTGGTGCTTGTGGAACAAATCTACCGCGCATGGACGATCAACGTGGGACACCCTTATCACCGCGGAGCTTCCAGCACCCAAAGCGCAGCTCGCCATCGTTGATATGTTTGCTGACTTACACCTCAAAACAATTTCGCACTTCATGGTGTGTTCGGACGATCCATGGCTTCGCGAATAGCGCTCAAGGATCCCTCGCGCGAACAGCGCATCTATGCCGACCGTTCGGTGGTCGCACTGCTGATGATTCTAGCGCTGCTCAGCGTTTTGCTGGCGCGCTACTACACGCTTCAGATTAGTGACTATGAGACCTATCAAACCGCCTCGGAGCGCAATCGGGTAAGACTGCAGGCGCTACCGCCCAAGCGCGGACTGATCTTTGATAGAAACGGCGTGCTCCTTGCTGACAACCGGCCTAGTTACACACTGTCTCTGATCATTGAGCGGGTGGAGGACCTGGAGTCGACGCTTACCCGGTTGGCGGTTCTCATCCCGATCGAACCGGAAGAGATTGAGAAATTCCGGACCCGGGTTCGGCAGCGCCGTCCCTATGAGCATGTTCCCCTGCGCTTTAAGTTGGATGATAAAGAGCAGGCGCGTATTGCCGTTAACCGGCATGAACTGCCGGGTGTCGTCGTCGATGCCCAGCTCCAGCGCCATTACCCGCATGGAGAGTTGTTTGCGCATGCGCTGGGCTATGTCGGTCGGATAAACGCACGTGAGCTATCGTCAATCGATCGTTCCTCCTACCGGGGTACGTTCCACATCGGAAAAACCGGTTTAGAACGTCGCTACGAAGATGCGCTACTCGGCTCAGTCGGCTATCAAACGGTCGAGAGCAACGCCCATGGACGCGTCTTGCGCGTCCTCGATCGCTTTGATCCCGAGCCGGGGCGGGACCTGGTCCTGCATCTCGACTACGAGTTGCAGCGTACGGCTCATCAGGCACTCAGTGGGCGTCGCGGCGCAGTGGTTGCTCTCGATCCTCTTACCGGAGGGGTTCTCGCCCTCGTGAGTACCCCATCCTTTGACAGCAACCTGTTCGTCAACGGCATCAGTAATCGAGCCTACAGCGCCCTGCGTGACAGCCCCGACGTCCCGCTGTTTAACCGTACCGTACAGGGTCAGTATCCTCCTGGGTCTACCGTGAAGCCCATGGTCGCGATGGCCGGCCTTGAAGCCGGTTTGATTGATGCACAGACGACGGTGCCCGATCCTGGGTGGTACCGACTACCTGGTGACAAACGCAGATATCGCGACTGGATTCTGCGCATTCGCGGAACCGGCCATGCTCCCGAGGTCGACCTGCGCATGGCGATAGCAGAGTCCTGTGATGTTTACTTCTACGATCTGGCTCGCCGCCTCACCATTGACGGCATGCACGACCATCTCGAGGGCTACGGCCTGGGCCGGCGCACCGGTATCGATATTACAGCTGAGCGTCCGGGCGTGCTGCCCTCCGAAGCCTGGAAGCGCGCGGCGCTCAACCAGGTCTGGTACCCGGGCGAAACACTTAGCGCCGGGATCGGACAAGGGTATATGCTCGCTACGCCGCTTCAGCTTGCTGTCGCCACCTCGGTTATCGCTACGCGCGGTGAACATCGGGTTCCGCGGCTTGCTCAGTTTCTTGGGGGTGAGGCCGTAGACGCTCCGCTCAGCGAACCGGTGATTGCCGATCCGCAGCACTGGGACGACGTCATCATGGCGATGCGAGATGTAGTCCACGACCGCGGTGGCACGGCCCATCCGCTAGCTAAGGGTATGGAGTACGAAATGGCCGGTAAGACCGGCACAGCGCAGGTGATCAGTATCGCTCAGGATGCCGTTTATGATGAGGACGTAATCGACGAGCGTCATCGCAATCACGGATTGTTCGTTGCGTTCGCGCCGCTCGAAGCCCCGGTAATTGCTGTGGCAGTGATTGTTGAGAACGGCGGCGGTAGCAGTGCTGCTTATCCTGTAGCGCGCACCGTAATCGATGCCTGGTTAGCCAGTGAGGCCGGCTGATGTCTGAATACGTCCGGCAGATGCCGATTAGCGAGGGTCCGCTGACTCAGCCGCCAACCCTCGCTAGGCAATTGCACATCGATGCTCCTTTGCTGATTCTCCTGATACTCCTCGCCGCTTACGGGCTGCTGGTGCTGTACAGCGCGTCCGGGCAGAGTGAGACAGCCGTATGGCGGCAGGGTCGCTTTTTTGCAGTCGGCTTTCTAGGAATGCTTGTGACCGCCCAATTCAGCCCGGTGCGTTGGTCGCGTTGGTCTCCCTGGGGATACTTGCTCGGGGTAGGGATGTTGATTGCCGTGGCACTGTTTGGCGACGGCGCAAAGGGAGCGCAGCGTTGGCTCGACCTCGGCGGTTTTCGTTTTCAGCCCTCAGAGATTATGAAATTGGCGGTCCCGATGACGGTGGCCTGGTATCTCGGCCAGCGCGTACTTCCACCCCGCCCTCGCTATCTGGCGGCTTGCGCCGCGATTATTCTGATACCGGTCGGTCTGATTGTACGCCAGCCGGATCTGGGCACGTCTTTGCTTGTGGCAGCCTCGGGCGTATTCGGAGTGTTTATCGCAGGCATGAGCTGGCAGTTAATTCTGGCGGCCGGTGCACTGGCGATTGCGTCGTTCTGGCCTGCCTGGATGTTCCTCCTTGAGGAGTACCAAAAACAACGGATACTGACCATGCTCAACCCAGAGAGCGACAAGCTTGGCGCCGGCTGGAACATTATTCAGTCGAAGACGGCGATAGGTTCCGGGGGCTGGGCTGGTAAGGGCTGGACCCTGGGAACACAAAGCCAGCTCGATTTTCTGCCTGAGAGCCATAACGACTTCATCATTGCTGTCCTGGCCGAGGAGTTCGGGATGCGCGGTGTCCTGGTACTGCTATTGCTATACCTGCTCGTTTTATTGCGTACATTCTGGATTGGACTGAACGCGCAGAGCAGCTACGGGAGAATCCTCTGCGGGAGTATCTCACTCACATTCTTCGTATACATCTTTGTTAATATGGGAATGGTCGCAGGACTCCTCCCCGTCGTAGGAGTGCCACTGCCTCTGGTGAGCGCGGGGGGGACATCTCTTGTCACGTTGATGCTTGGGTTTGGGCTGCTGATGGCCATTGGCACGGAGCGACGAGTCGTCGCGCAGTGATCGGATCAATGGGCAATGACCGGATCAACAAATAGAGAGCTGGCCGGGAAAACACCACTAGATTCTCGCGACTTCAGCGTGGGTAGCGTCTGAAGACAGCGCGAAGGCGGTGGGAAGTCAGCGCCAGCAAAGGGCGCCGAAGCGGTCCGTGGGCACCAGCTGCCTCGACTACCGCGACAGTAGTTGGCGCAGACGTGTTGTTGATTCGGCTGTTACTCGGGGTTAGCCCAACTAATACTCGGATGTTGCTCGACTGTTAAACAGCACTAACTTGGCGCGAGCTCGGCACTAGCTCGATACGGCCCGGCTCTGATCTTGCTCGGGAGACGAGAGAGCAAATGTCCGAAACGCCGTAGTACATGTGCTGATGCAGGCGAATGCTGCCTTAAAGGAACTCTCGGAATGAATGGGTACGGACGCGATTCAAGGGCTGGTTCTGTTTTTGCTCGAGTGAGGGCCGGGCTCGTCAAGGCAGGATTCTTTACAGGTTCGACGCGAATTGGGATGGGCAGGGTTCGACATTCTCGAATGGTCACTACCATCACTGCGTTGCTGCTGTCCGTCTCCTCGCTGGCAGACTACTCAAGCCATCCTGGTGCTATCGAGCTGTCTAATCGGCTTGTCAATGAACATGGATTCGAGCGCGAGTATGTCGCGTCGGTGCTCACCGCGGCGGAACGCAAGCAGTCGATTCTCGATGCCATCTCCCGGCCGGCTGAGCGCGCCAAACCCTGGCATGAGTACCGCGAGATATTCATTACCGAGCGTCGAATCCGAGAAGGTATCGACTTTTTCAAAGAGCACCGGGCAATACTCGCGCGTGCTCAGGCAGAGACTGGTGTGCCTGCCGAACTGATTGTTGCAATTATTGGCGTCGAAACTTACTACGGACGAATCGCCGGCCGGTACCGGGTAGTCGATGCTCTCTCTACCCTCGCTTTCGACTACCCCCGTCGATCAGAATTCTTCACTAAAGAACTGGAGAACTTCTTTCTGCTGACACGGGAGCAGAAGCTGGATCCATTGGACCTTCTCGGTTCCTACGCAGGCGCCATGGGCTACGGGCAGTTCATGCCCAGCAGCTACCGCAGTTATGCGGTTGACTACGACCAAGACGGTGTCGCTGATATCTGGAATAACGTGGAAGACGCGATCGGCAGTGTCGCAAACTACCTGCAGCGGCACGGTTGGGAAAAGGGCGGGCCAGTGGTGAGTGCCGCAATAGCCAATGACGAACTTGCCCCTACCTTGTTTGAGCAGGGCCTTAAGCCCAGCATGACCGTAGAAGAACTGAAGAACGCAGGGCTGATCTCTGAACAGGTGCTTCAGTCAGGTGCGCTCGCAACACCTCTCAAATTCGAATTGGCCGATGGGTTCGAATACTGGTTGGGCTTACATAATCTTTATGTGATCACTCGCTATAACCATAGCGCGATGTATGCCATGAGCGTTTTCCAGCTCAGTCAGAGGATCGCCAGTGAGGACCTCAGTTGATTCGTCTGATCAGCGTATGCGTCGCCGCGACGCTGGTCGCATGTTCCGCAGTAGCACCCAAAATTGCTTGGGAGGGTGATGGCGCACCAAAGCGGACACTACGAGCATCAGATGTCGTCGACGCGGTGCCCAGGGCGGATCCGGTTTTGAGGGCTGGTAATACCTCGCCCTATACCGTAAACGGAGTGTCCTACGAGGTACTTCCCGAGGCCCGTGGTTACTCGCAAGAGGGCCTGGCAAGCTGGTATGGCACCAAGTTCCACGGTAATAAGACGGCAAACGGGGAGATTTATGATCTGTATCTGCCCACAGCAGCCCACCGCAGTCTGCCGATTCCCAGCTATGTGCGTGTCGAGAATCTCAGCAACGGCCAGGACATCGTTGTACGGGTGAATGATCGCGGTCCTTTTCATCCCGATCGGCTGATTGACTTGAGCTATGCAGCGGCTGTTAGGCTCGGGATTGTGGAGCTGGGTACGGCAACCGTCAGGGTGACGGCAATAGACGTCGCCGCAGTGAGTGATCGGCGTTCCGAGCAAGACGAAAGCTACCAGTACATCCAATTGGGTGCCTTCGCGAACCCCGAAGCGGCTGAGAAGCTCAGGAGTTCGGTGGCCGAGCTCGTCGATTTTCCTGTGACCGTGACATCAGTTGATCGAAGCGGCCAACGACTGAACCGCGTGCGCGTCGGACCGGTGGCGGATGGGGATCAACTTTACCGACTCCGCGATATGTTAGTCAGTCGCGGATTTACTCCGGGTTTGGCTGTGCCATAGCTGAGCACTGACTGAACCCCAGCCGAACCCCAAGCCGAACTACAGCGGCATATGAGCCGACTGCTCGGCGCGGTATCCTCTCCCGCGACAGTTATGCAACTAGTCTGCTAGGGAGCCTCTGCATTGGCCACTTTCGCGGTGGTCAATCTGGCAAAAACCACCCTCGCGATGATCATTCCCGCTGTGGTCATCGCTCTGCGTGCTATAAAATGTCGCGCCGAACACAAAACACCCCACACTGATCGAGATTCATGTTTGCTCTAATTCGTAAAGCTCAAGCTCAATCACCCGGGTCAAGGACCTGTGTTGGATTGTGCCTGCGCATCGCCGTTTCGGCTTACATCGGGATTTTTGCCGCCGCCGCATTTGGCCAGAGCGTGGTTCCTGCGCCGCCCTCGGTAGCGGCAAAGGCTTACATGCTGATGGATGCGACAAGCGGTACTGTGCTGGCCGAGTCCAATGTTGATATGCAGCTACCCCCTGCGAGCCTGACTAAGATGATGACTGGCTATGTGCTGGCATCGGAGCTTGCCGCCGGACGTGTCACCCGGGCTGACGAGGTCAGTGTCAGTCGCAACGCATGGTCGCAAAATCCGGTCTTCAACGGCTCATCGTTGATGTGGATCGAGCCCCGGAAACCCGTGACTATCGCCGAGCTGGAGAAAGGTATCGTTATCTCGTCTGGCAACGACGCAACGGTAGCTGTGGCTGAGCACATCGCGGGCTCCGAGACTGCTTTTGCAGACCTGATGAACCAACACGCAAGTCGCCTCGGCTTGACTGGCAGCTACTTCATTAATTCCCACGGACTTCCGCACCCTCAGCACCTGACTACGGCTCGTGACCTGGCGACACTCGCCAATGCGATCATTTCTACTTACCCGGATCATTATCAAATCTACAGTCAGCGAGAATTCACCTATAACGACATTCGCCAGTACAACCGCAATACGCTCCTCGGCGAAGATCCATCGGTGGATGGTTTGAAGACGGGCTATACCAGTGAAGCGGGCTATGGGTTGGTTGCTTCAGCTGAACGCAATGACATGCGCCTTATCTCTGTCGTTATGGGCACTGACAGTACAAACGCCCGCAAGCGAGAGACGCGAAGTCTGCTCAACTATGGATTTCGCTTTTTCGAGACCAAGCAGGTGGTCGCAGCGGGGGAGGAACTGGAGAAACCTCGTGTATGGAAGGGAGCCCAGGACTATCTTTCGGTGGGTGTAGGTGCAGATGTTGTGCTCACGCTCCCACGGGGCAAAAGTCGAGAACTTCTTCAGGAGATCGTTCTTACGGATCCGTTGGAGGCACCGCTCGAAGCAGGCACTAGAGTTGGCGAGCTGACCCTGGTGCTGGACGGTGACGTGCTCGAACAGGTGTCGCTGGTGGCGCTTGATTCGCTCGAACCCGGTGGCTTCTTTGCGCGTCTTTGGGACAACGTTCTCATGTGGATCGCGAAGCTGTTCAGCGCCTGATCTGAGTAGCAAATGGCCGACGATGCGAATCAGGAACCACCCAAGATTGAGTTTCCCTGCCGTTACCCCATTAAGGTGCTGGGGCGGCAAGCGGACGATTTTCAGGAACAGGTTTTCTCGGTGTTCGAGCGGCATGCGCCCGGTTTCGACAGGGCGGGTGTGACGCATCGCGGCAGTCGTAAAGGGACTTTCGTTTCTCTTACGGTATTTATAACGGCCACGGGCCCTGAGCAATTGGAAGCCCTGCATCGGGACCTGCTCGCAACGGGGCTTGTACAAATGGTTCTATAAGTTTGACGTTAGGCGTGATTTTAAGTACCCAACCCCTTAGATTTTATTGACGATGTCCCCTGATCCCCAGCTACCCACCGATGTAAATCGCCGGCGCACATTCGCGATCATTTCGCACCCTGACGCCGGAAAAACAACCATCACCGAAAAGCTACTGCTGCTAGGAAACGCCATCGCTATAGCGGGCAGTGTCAAAGGCAAGCGGGGCCCCAATGCGGCCTCGGACTGGATGAGTATGGAACAGGAGCGGGGTATATCGGTGACCTCGTCGGTGATGCAGTTCCCGTATCACGATCGGGTGGTCAATCTTTTAGATACACCAGGGCACGAGGACTTTTCCGAAGACACCTACCGTACGCTGACCGCTGTTGACTCTGCGCTGATGGTTATCGATGGGGCGAAGGGCGTCGAGGACCGAACGATCAAGCTGATGAATGTATGCCGGCTCCGCGATACGCCGATCATCAGCTTCGTGAATAAAATGGATCGTCCGATACGCGATGCCATTGAACTTCTGGATGAGATCGAGGCGGTGCTGGATATTCCAGCTGCCCCCATCAACTGGCCTATCGGTATGGGTGATCAGTTTCTCGGTGTCTATAACCTGTATACGGATACGATTCATCGTTTCGAGAAGGGACACAACGCAGTTCTCCCTCCGGACGCGACCATACATGGGCTTGCGAGTGCGGACGCACGGGAACTCATCGGAGATGAGTACGACGACTTTCTGGAAGAAATCGATCTGGTTAGAGGCGCCAGTCACGAGTTCGACGAACAGGCATTTCTGGCAGGGCGTCTGACTCCGGTGTTTTTTGGGACGGCGCTGGGCAATTTCGGTGTCAGGGAGATGCTCAACGACTTTGTGAGGTGGGCTCCACCCCCCCAAGCCCGTGATGCCGCAGAACGTCCCGTGCCCGCTGATGAGGCGAAGTTCAGCGGGTTCGTGTTCAAAATCCAGGCAAACATGGACCCAAGGCACAGAGATCGCATCGCATTTCTACGGGTTTGCTCCGGCCGCTATAAAAAGGGGATGAAGATGCGCCACGTGCGGACCGGCAAGGATGTGAAGATCGCTGATGCGGTTACGTTCAAAGCCGGAGAGCGGATACTGGTCGAGGAGGCGACCTCTGGCGACATTATCGGCCTGCACAACCATGGAACGATTCAGATTGGCGACACCTTCAGCTCAGGTGAGGCGCTTAACTACACTGGGATACCACATTTCGCACCAGAGTTGTTCCGGCGTATTCGCCTGCGTGACCCACTCAAGTCGAAGCAGCTGCAGAAGGGTCTGCAGCAGCTTTCCGAAGAGGGCTCGACCCAGGTTTTTGCTCCATTGAACAGCTCGGACCTGATCGTAGGTGCGGTAGGACAGCTCCAGTTTGATGTCGTCGCATACCGCCTTAAGGATGAATACAAAGTGGAGGCCATTTATGAGCCCATCAGCGTATTCACCGCCCGCTGGGTGCACTGCGAAGATGCAAAAAAACTCCAGGAATTTCGGAATAAGGCGTCCGATCAGCTGTCACTGGACGGCGGTGGGTATCTCACCTATCTAGCGCCAACGCGGGTCAACCTCTCGTTGATGGAAGAGCGCTGGCCCGATGTCGAATTCCGCTCAACACGGGAACACTAGTGTCCTTTCCCATTAGTTCGCATAATTTCAGAGCCCACAGCATACGCTGCACAAGTCCGGTTAAAGGAGCCCTTCGATATCACCCGCGATAGCTGAGGGTTTGGTCGTCGGTGCGTAACGCTTCTGTACCACGCCGGACCGATCAACCAGGAACTTGGTGAAATTCCACTTGATGCGCTCGGTGCCCAGCGATCCCGGGGCTTCTGACTTCAGGTGTTTGAAAAGCGGTTCGGTATCCCCGCCGTTTACTTCGATTTTTCCGAACATGGGAAAGCTCACACCGTAGTTCAGCTGGCAGAACTCGGTGATTTCTTCGTTAGACCCCGGGTCTTGCGCTCCAAACTGATTACACGGAAACCCCAGAATCGACAACCCGCGATCCTTAAACTCCTGGTAGAGCTCCTCGAGCCCAGCGAACTGGGGTGTGAAGCCACACTTGGAGGCCGTGTTCACGATCAGAATGACCCTGCCGCGGTATTCCTCCAGTGACCTTGGCTCGCCTGACGAATCCGGGGGACTGAACCCGTAAACTGATTGACCCATCCTGGTATCCACCTGTAACTGGCTAATGTGCCTAAGCGGCGGGTTGCGGGCTCCACTGTTCAATTAAAGCTTCTAATCGTTTGCCTTGCGCGCGCATCGAGTAGTCGAGTTCCTTTATTCGACTGACCAGTCGAGCCTGCTCCCAGCGCTCCTGCAAGTGTTGACGCTGCTCTTCGATGGCATCCCCTAGTTGTTCCCTGCGACGCTCATAGCGCTCACTCTGCAGCTGTTTCCACTGGTTGATGGAGTCCGTGAACAACTGGTACTCGCGCTCAAGAATCTCTTTCAGTGTGGGCTCCGGCTGCCCTTCGGCGAGGTCCTGGGCGCGTTTGAACTGCCTGTCGAGCAACGTGCGTTGAATCCGGAAGTCGGGAACACGCTTGAGATCCCAGGTTAGCCGCAGCCGTGCCAGGCCGGCGATCATCCACTTGGTAGGGTCCCACTGGTACCAGCGAATACCATTACGATAGTCCGTCTGAAAGATGTGATGGTAGTTGTGATAACCCTCGCCGTAGGTCAAAAATGCGAGAAACCCATTATCTCGGGCGCTGTTTTCGTCGGTGTAGGGGCGTGTGCCCCAGTAGTGAGCGAGCGAGTTGATCAGGAAGGTGACCTGATGGTTAATTACCAACCGGAGTAGGCCGACCACCAGTACGGTGCCGATCACGTCACCCAGCGCAAACCCAAGAAGAATGGGGACTCCCAGATTCATGAACGTGGTGATCGCCACGTAGTGATTGTGTTGCCACATGACTATTTTATCGCGCTGGAGGTCGCGAACATTGCTGAAATCCTCAGCGTTCGTCTCATATTCGCGCAGCATCCAGCCCATGTGACTGAACCACAGACCGCGTCCCGCGGCGTAAGGGTCCTGATCGACATCATCAACATGCCGGTGATGTCGGCGATGGTCAGACGCCCAGACCAGTATGCTGTTTTGGAGAGCTCCCGCCCCCCAAAGTGCAAACCACAGACGAACAGACCAGTGAGCTTTGAATGCGTTATGCGCCCAAAGTCTGTGAAAACCGCCTGTTATCGACATTCCATTGAGGTAGAGAAACACCAGAGCCCACGCCCATTGAGACCAGGCGTAGCCGTGATAAATGCCCCAGGCGGGAACAGTCACCAGGGCGAGAAGCGGGAACCCGACAAAAATTACCGCATTTACAGGAATCAGGGGTGGCTTCTCGGCAGCATTGGACTGAAGGTCACCTGACCGTTCAGTAGACGACGGGTTCTGTGCTCTGTCGCCCATACTGGCCGCCGAATCTGTAGACTGTTGCTTCATTTACTCCGTACCTAGTAGGCAATTGCAGCTGTGTTGATGTAATAGTAGCGGTATACCTGTGTAGTAGCGACATGCCGGGGCAAAGCCTGATTGGCCAATACCGGGACGATGTCCAGACCCTACGACCGCCAGCAGGCAGATTGCGATCTGTTTTTCCGCGCCTTATGCACGCTTTGTACTTGCCGCGAGCACGCTGTGAGCGCGCCAATAGAGCGTCGAAGACCTGGGCCGTTACCGATCACTGGTATCAAGCCTGGGTCGGGAGTGTCACGCCTCGCACCTGGGAAAGCAGAGATTAACCACTTACGACGAACCGGAGAATTAAACCAGCGCCAATGAGCCGTCCCGTATTCCTTTCAGGCTCCACGATGAAGCACGTGCTAGTCATGACCTCTGCCTCGGCAGTGGGATTGCTGTGCATGTTTGCCGTCGATGTGTTTGATATCTACTTTATCGCATTGCTGGGCGATCAGCGTCTTGTCGCAGCCGTCGGGTTCGCCGGATCCCTGCAGTTCTTTTTGCTCTCCCTCGGAATAGGCCTGCAGATTGCTCTTGGTGCTCTGGTCGCCCGGGCTGAAGGTGGGGGCGACAGGCCCCGCGCCAGCCGCTTGTGCAGCTCCGTACTGGCGTTTAATGCCGTCACCTCAGTTGTCGTCTCGGTGCTGGCCGTATGGCAACTGCCAACCTTGTTGGCATTGCTCGGCGCAGAGGGCGAAACCCAGGAATTCGCGATCCGCTACGCTCAGATCGTCTTACCTTCGATTCCGATTCTGGTGCTTGGTATGTCAATGTCCGCTGGCATGCGAGCGGTTGGAGATGCGCGGCGTAGCATGTACGCGACATTGGCTGCGGCACTCACCAATGGCGTGTTGGATCCAATCTTTATCTTTGGTTTTGGATGGGGCATCGAGGGCGCGGCCTGGGCGTCGGTCGCATCTCGTTTCGTGGTACTCGCTTATGGCGCTTACGTACTGATTACGATCCACAGGTTGCCCGCCCCTGCGTCGGTGACGAACACGGTCGAAGACATACCGGTGATTCTCTCCATCGGTTTGCCCGCCGTGCTCACAAACCTGGCGACGCCTCTTGGAAGTAGCGTGGTGCTACGCATCATGTCTGAATTCGGTGACGGTGCTGTTGCAGCAGCATCCATACTGGCGCGAATCGTGCCGCTGGCTTTCGCCGCTGTGTTCTCTGTATCGGGTGCGGTCGGCCCCATTGTGGGTCAGAACGCAGGAGCTCGTCGTTACGACCGGGTTCGCCAGACGTTACTCGACGCTTCTATTTTTATTCTCGTGTATGTTCTGTGTGTTTGGGTCATCCTCAATCTTGCACTCAACGGGATCGTGTCGATGTTCGCAACCAGTCCTGTCGCCGAGGATCTCATCAGATTCTACGTGCGATTCCTCGTTGGATTCTTCGCGCTCAATGGATTGCTGTTTGTTGCGAATGCCAGCTTCAACAATCTGGGTCGCGCTTACTTCGCGACCTTCTTCAACTACGCCAAGGTACTGCTTGGCATTATTCCCTGCGCCTATCTCGGAGCGCAGTGGATGGGAGCACGTGGCGCAATGATTGGCGAGGGCATAGGTATGGCGATCTTTGGAATCGCGGGCATGCTCACGGCGTTGGCGCTGGTCGCTCGGCTTCAGCGTGATTACCCTCCGCTTGATGATCCGGACGCGGGTGCGGGTTTGCAGCAAAGCGCTTGAGAACCGCCAGAATCGGATGGTGATCTGATGAGCGCGTGGGTATCGCCCGAGACTTCTTCTGAATCAGCCCGCGCAGGAAAAAACTGTCCACGTGCGAGCCGAAGTGCGTGCTTCGATCATCGGGATCGAATACGACTTCCGTCAGGCGGTTTTTGTCGGCGAACGATGCAAGCGCGGCTACACGCCAGCGATTCCAATGATTGAAGTCGCCACCGACGATAACCGGACCAGAGTGCGCTTTTATGGCCTTCGAAATTGCCGCCAGCTGCTGTTCGTAAGCTGCCACATCCAGCGCAAAATTGATGGCGTGCAGATTGATCGTAAGTAGAGCGGCTTGAGCAAATGTGTAACGGGCGATCAAGACGGCTTTAGGCGTGCGCAGAATCGGCTCGACAAACTGGAGCTTGCACACTACATCCGGTGAATAGTGACTGCGCAACTCCACGCCGCTTACGCGATTACCGCTCATGTAGCCGGGCGCGAAGATTCCACGTCGCTTGTCGGTGAAGCCAGCTACACCTCCCTCCCAGGTTTCCTGGAGGAAAATAAGGTCCATAGTTGCGCTTTTTTCCTGAAGGAATGCTGCAGCTCCCGAGCGAGCGAACTTCATTGTGTTCCAGCTCAAGACCGAGATTTGATCGGGAAAACCGTCATGGGATGGCGTTGGAGGGCTTTTGAGGCCGTCTATGCAGGCGCCCAGTTCTTCTAAGGAGTTGGTCTCGGCCGTCGCCGGCGCGGCAAGCACCAGGGATAGAATCAGTAGGTGCCGTACTATGCCGCCAGCATGGGCCCTGCTTGATCGGTGCTGGATCAGAGCCGCTCCGCGTAGGCTTGATACTCAAATCGGCTCACCTGGCGCGCAAACTCATCGTATTCCTGCCGCTTGGTCATAGCAAAGCTTCGCTGAAACTCTGTTCCAAGAACTTTGTGGATAAATGGCGAAGCCTCAAAGGTGTCCAGCGCTGCCGGCATGTGCGTCGGCAGTGACGCCTCGCTGTTTTGGTACGCGTTTCCGCTGGTTGGATCGCCGGGCATCAGATTCTGCTCAATGCCATCGAGTATCGCCCCGAGAATAACGGCCAGTATCAGGTAGGGATTCGCATCGGCACCCGCAACCCTGTGTTCGATTCTTCGGGAGCTGGGTTTCCCTGCGGGTATTCGAATCGCCACGGTTCGGTTGTCGTAGCCCCAGCAGGGAGTGTTCGGAGCATGGCTGCGCCGAACAAACCGACGAAAAGCATTGTAGCTAGGTGCCAACACAGCGAACGAATCGGCCAGATTGTCCAGACACCCTCCGACTGCAGCTAGCAGTTCGGCTGTACCCCTGTTGGTCCCATCATCAAAAACGTTGGTGCCTCGCTCATCAAGGATGCTGCAGTGCACATGCATTCCATTGCCGGCTTCGCCGGCAAACGGCTTTGGCATAAAGCTGGCGCATAATCCGTGCTTGCGCGAGAGCTCCTTTATGATTCGCTTCATCATCAGTATCTGACGTGCCGCGAGTACCGGGCAGTCCACATGATGCATGTTGATTTCAAACTGCGAGGGTGCGGCTTCCTTAATGACTCCATCGAAGGGCAACCTCTGCAGCAGGCAGGCCTGCTGAATCTCATCAAACAGTGGCTGGTGCTTCTTGAGGTGCTGAAGATCGTACAAATCGCCGCCCAGCGGTGCTGTCTGGCTCTGATGGATGCCAGGATGCAATAATTCCTCGCCGTTCCAGTGGGCCAGGCTGAATTCAAGCTCGACCGCCACGACCGGCCGCCAGTTGCGAGCTCGGAAGCGCGCGAGGGTGCGTTTTAAGATCTGGCGCGGATCGCCCAGGTACGGTGCCCCGTCGTCGGCAAACATAGTCAGCATGAGCTGACCTTGACTGCTGTCTTCAGCGTAGGGCGTCGGAAGAAGAGTGCCTTCAATGGGGTAGCAAATCCCATCCTGATCGCCTTGCGCAAAAACCAACTCCGCTACGTCTCGACCCCATATGTCCAAAAAGAACGTGGACTTAGGAAGCTTCAATTCACCGTTATAGACGGAGGCCAGCTTGCTGCTTGGTAGCCATTTACCCCGCATTACTCCATTGATATCTGGCAGCAATACTTCGATTGTTGAAACGTCGGGGTTGGCACGCAGGAAGTCATCGACCTCAGTCGTCATAAGCAGACACCATGGACTTGTTCAGAGGTTCCCTAGGAGTCGAGGCCCATATAAATTCTGAGAGGGTCGTCGCCCCCGGCCTCGCCCAGGCAGGACATCGAATTGATAAACAACGAGAAGAGATCTGTTTGGGAACTCACATCCAGCTTTCTATAGATATTCTTACGATGCCTTCTCACGGTCTCTCGGGCTATGGATAGGCGCGATGCGGAAGTGTCAGTACCATGGCCCCGGAGCATCAGCTCAAGTACGTCCTTCTCTCGCGGTGATAACAATGAAGACCCAAACGTCTTGAATGCGAGGTCAATCTGCTGATTGATCCCAGGCTGGACAAGGTTTTTGACCGCAAAATCTTCGTACTCGGTATGCGTTCTGATGAGTTCCGCTATCGGGTCTGCCAGGGAGTACAGGACCTGATACTCCGTTTCGCTAAAGACACCCTGATTGGGGAGCCGCATCATTGAGAAGTTCACGACGCCTTCACCACTCAACGGTGTCACGAACACCGCTTCATCGATAGTGCCAGTACTAGCATAGTACTTTCGGTAGTACTCGGTTTCTTCCAGTCGCCCGCCTGTCAGTCGCGAGAGCCGGTAGATCCGGCTCCGGGGTCTGTTGACTGCTGTTTGATAAAACGGGTCATCACGGTACGGACCTTTTACATAGGCGTCTATCTGCGAATGCACCGCATAGGTGGGAATCTCGTGATAGAGAACCCGGGGTGGAAGGTCTTTCTGGAAATGCCAGATCTGCGGATAGGCGATGGGCACTCGCTCTTGCACGGCCGCAATAATCTGAGTGAAGAACTCATTGCTTCCTACGGCCTTAATCGCCAGCGAAAGTGACCGGTTCCACTCGCTTAATACGCGTAATGTCTCCAACTACCGTTCCCACTCGAGCGGATCATTCTTCCAGCGAGCCTTCCACGCTGCCTGAACTTTGTTGCTGTACCGCCTGCTGCCGCTGCTGCCATTGTAGGCCGCAAGCGCTCGATGTAAGGCTCCGTTCTCGCGCTGCAGATAGAACTGCAGAATCCGGCAGCCGTAGCTCAGGTTTGTCTCGTTGTCGGTGAGATTGTCGTCTGGTCTGCCGATCTCCCGACGCCAGAAAGGCATTACCTGCATCAAACCTTGCGCTCCGGCTCGGGATACAGCGAATCGATCGAACGCGCTCTCGACCTCTATGACGGCAAGAACGAGTTCCGCAGAAAGCTCGCTGCGAACCGCTGCGGCATGGATCTGACGGAGTAACGTTAACCTGGCATCTATGTCCGGCACGAACGGAGTCAATCGGGCGCTCATGTCTACCAACCAAACCTCCGCAGCGAATCGGTCATCGAAACCTGCACTCTCTGCAATGGTGGCTTCCAGGAATCTGCGTAGCGCCGCTTTCTCGCTGTTGTCTTCCGCCTGCTCGTTATTCTCGACGGTCTCAATGGTTGATACGCCATCCTGGGGGAATGCAGATGTACCATTTGCGAGAAGAAAAACCAGCGTAACGCACATGAGGGTTGTCTTTGAGAAGATCGGTGAGAGAGTCAGCGGGAAATTCAGCCAGGACCACGCTAGTCGGGTCAGGATCTTAAGCTGAATGTGGTGAACGACGACGCGCGGATTTTCGAGCCGCTGTTCCTTTCGTGAAAATACCGGGTGTGAAGTGTTTCGTGTTAACGGTTGGCCAGGCTCATGGGCGTCGGCCGCGAAGACGACTGACAGCGCAGGCGCAATTCGCCTGGATTCTGCCACCGTCGCAAAGGACCTCACTCAAATCCAGCCGTTAGCATGCGCTGCGGGCTTGTTTGCAGGTCTTGCGACCGCTCGGCTTCAGCCGATCCGCTCTCGCAAAAATTCAAGAGCGGTCGCCTGGGGTATGGAGCTAGCCTGTGAGTCACTGCGAGCTTGATATTCAAACCCTCCTTCCTTTAGCGATCGATCTCCGATCACCACGCGGTGCGGCACGCCGAGCAGTTCTACGTCTGAGAACTTGACCCCCGGGCGTTCGTCCCGATCATCCAGCAAAACCTCGATACCGTTAGCCAAACATGCTTTGTACAGGGCAAGTGCAGCTTCCGCGACGGCAGCGCTCTTGTGCATGTTCAATGGCACTATGGCCAGTTGAAAGGGTGCCATGGCAGCGGGCCAGCAGATGCCTCGTTCATCATGATTTTGCTCAATTGCCGCGGCTACGATTCGGCTTACTCCGATGCCGTAGCAGCCCATTTCCAATGTGCTCGCCTTACCGTTCTGATTGAGAACCGTTGCTTGCATAGCTTCGCTGTACTGTGACCCAAGTTGAAAGATGTGCCCAACCTCAATCCCGCGGCAAATTTGCAACCTGCCCTTCCCATCGGGGCTTGGGTCTCCTTCTTTAACGAAGCGCAGATCTGCGGTTGCGTAGTCCGATACATCTCGTTTCAGGTTCACGCCCGTGTAGTGCACGTCATCGATGTTAGCTCCGCAAATCAAGTCTCCTCGCACCGCAGCGTAATCAACGATAACCGGGAGCGGCAGTCCGACCGGTCCCAGCGAGCCGAATGATGCTCCGATCGCTGCTCGTGCTTCTTCCTCTGAGGCCATGCACAGCGGGTTCGCCACCTGGGGTAGCTTCTGGGCCTTGATGGGATTTAGTTCATGGTCACCTCTGACCACAAGCGCGATCAGCTCACCGTCTACGCCTTTCACAATCAACGTTTTCGCCGTGTTTTCGGGAGCCACCTCAAGCGCATCGCAGAGCTGCGCAATTGTCCTGATCCCTGGTGTATCGATTCGGGTGAGCGGTCCTGGGGATTGTTCCGCATCTTGGGGGTTGGTCGAACTCGGTAGAGTGACTGCGAGCTCGACATTAGCCGCGTAGTCGCTGCCATCGCTGAATGCGATCGAATCCTCGCCGGAATCGGCAAGCACGTGAAATTCGTGTGACTTGCTTCCGCCTATGCTGCCGTTATCGGCCAAAACAGGCCTGAATTCCAGTCCCAGGCGCGTAAAGATCGCGCTGTAGGCTTCGTGCATGACCTGGTAGGTCTCCTCAAGAGAGGCTTCATCGATATGAAAGCTGTAGGCGTCCTTCATCAGGAACTCACGGGCGCGCATGACCCCGAACCGGGGTCTGATTTCGTCGCGAACCTTGTTTTGAATTTGAAAAAAGTTGATGGGGAGCTGCTTGTAACTCGATATCTCATTGCGAACGATATCGGTGATGACCTCTTCATGGGTTGGACCTAAGCAGAAGTCCCGCTGGTGCCGATCCGTGATGCGCAACAGCTCCGGCCCGTACTTCTCCCAGCGCCCGGACTCCTGCCAAAGCTCGCCCGGTTGAACCATCGGCATGGCCAGCTCAAGAGCTCCGGCCGCTTCCATCTCTTCCCTGACAACCTTCTCCACCTTTTTGAGCACGCGCAAGCCGATCGGCATCCACGTATACAAACCCGAAGATAGCTTGCGCACCAAACCCGCCCGCAGCATCAACTGATGGCTGACTATCTCCGCATCAGCTGGAGTCTCGCGGTGGGTGGTTATCAGGTACTGACTGCTACGCATGCGTGGGTGTTTCCGAATCTCAAACCGGGATGCAGTGTAAGCGTATGCATCGGGCCGGTACAGCAAAGTTGGCGTCAAAAGCGCATAGAGCCTCTAAAAATAGGGGTTTTTTTGCGATCGCACGCTAAAACCCCTTGTATTGTAGTCTTTAAAGATTTATACAGTGCGGGAATTCGCGGGGCGGAAGTATTTAAGCAGCGCGTGCAGTTAGAAAATGACGCACAAAAACGCTGAAAAACACCTGTTTGGCCAGGCCGACGACCTTCGTGATTGAGCCATGAAGCTTATAAAAATAAACGTGAAACGGGCATAGCCTGAGCGAAGAAGAAAGCTAAATCGGATAGACAGATAGATAGACAAACAGATAAACAGACAAAAGTAGCTACGGATATAGGCGGGCAAATGCGGGAACAGAGACCTGCGATCATAGCTACGAATAAAGGCGCAAAAATAGCGCCGCACAGAGTCTGCAAGGACACGATGGGTTATCGGTAGCTGTACCGGCCCTGACGGTCTTCGCTGGCAAACATCAGCGCGAAACCACCTACAGGACTACAGGAGAGTATCTGTCGGTTTTGAAGTAGCGCGTGATGTGAAGATGTTAGGACGTAGTTAAAACAAGTTAGTTGGGAAGTTGTTTGGGAAAGCAAAGGCCAGGCGAGTTGAGTCGAGTTGAGTAAGGGGCAGTGTGAATGCGCATTGGATTGCGCGTCTCTCACCGCCGCATCTCAAACCGCCTAGCACGCGACTAATCGTTAAACGAGTGAAACAAAGGAAGGACTCTGACTATGGCAACACGTAAAGCAGCCAAAAAAGCTCCAGCCAAAAAGAAAGCCCCGGCAAAAAAAGCACCTGCTAAAAAAGCAGCTGCAAAGGCCGCTCCGGCAAAGAAAGCGCCAGCGCTCAAGGACAAGATGACGAAGACTCAGATTCTTGCCAGCATTGCCGACAGTACTGGACTCAACAAGAAGCAGGTGGGAGACGTGCTGGATGAGCTGGAGTCACTGATCGAGCGCAGCGTTAAAAAGCGCGCGGTTGGTGAGTTCACACTGCCAGGCCTGATGAAAATCACGACTGTTAAGAAGCCAGCGGTCAAGGCTCGCAAAGGCATCAATCCCTTCACCGGGGAAGAAACCATGTTCAAGGCGAAGCCGGCCAGTGTCGCCGTGAAAGTCCGTCCTCTTAAGAAGATGAAGGAGTTTGCCCAGTCCTAGACTGTTCTTCGCTCGTGAACAATTCTCGCGAGTAAAAAACGAAGGAGCAGTCGACTCTCACAACAGCCACAACAGCCACAACGGCCACAATAGCCACAACAGCCGATCTCCGGTTGGCGATGACTGCTCATCATCTATAAGCCCGCCCGAACTCTGTTCGGTCGGGTTTTTTAGTCTTTCGCGCTTCAGCTGGCAGCTTGCCCGTTTTTCAGGCTAGAATCCGCGCCGCTTTTTTTTACCCCGCACAGTCGCTTAGCGCACCGGCTGATCATTGTGATGCGACGAGCGTCTGTTTGCGTAGATACGAAAATCCCCGCGAGGGACCCTCCTTATTCGAGGACAGTTTCATGCCGATCTATGAGTACCAATGCCAGGCTTGTGGCGAAGAGATCGAAGCCTTGCAGAAGATGAGCGACGCTCCACTCGTGGATTGTCCGGCTTGTAACCAGCCCGCCTTAAAGAAGAAGATCTCTGCAGTCGCCTTTCGGCTCAAGGGAAGTGGCTGGTACGAAACTGACTTCAAAGATGGAGGTAAGAAGAACCTTGCAGGCGATGGCGCAAACAGCAGTGATGCCAATGGCGAGAATAAGTCTGGCGAGAGCGCCAAAGCTGACGGCGCAGTGAGTGGTCAAGAATCATCGACTGGAAGCTCAGGGACCGACTCCGGCGGCTCAGCGGGTAAGAGCGGTGACAAAGCGAGTACGAAGGCCGGAGGTGATAGCAAGAGCCCCACGAGCTCAAAGACTCCGGATTCCAAAGACTCTTCCGGCAGCTAGAGACTCTACCGGCACTTAGCGTGGGGCCGGTCGCACCGGCCCAGACATAAACACAGCGAGCATGAATATGCGTAGTCATTACTGCGGACAAATAGGGACGACCCAGATTGATGAGACGGTCACACTGTGCGGCTGGGTCGATCGCCGTCGAGATCATGGTGGCGTGATTTTCCTCGACCTGCGTGACCGTGAAGGCATTGTGCAAGTCGTTTTTGATCCAGACACGCAGGAGCATTTCGAAACCGCGGATCGAGTTCGCAGCGAATATGTGCTCAAGGTTTCTGGCCGGGTCCGCGCGCGCAGCGAAGCCACTGTCAATCCGGCGATGGCCACGGGAGAAGTCGAAGTCCTCGGCAAGGAGATCGAGGTTCTCAATAAAGCCGAAACTCCACCGTTTCAGTTAGACGAGTATACGGCTGTCGGTGAGGACGTACGCCTCAAATACCGCTACATGGACCTGCGCAGGCCTCAGATGCAGGACCGCTTGAGGCTGCGATCAATGATCACGGCGAGCATCAGGCGCTACCTGGACGGGGAAGGGTTTCTCGATATCGAAACGCCGATTTTGACGCGCGCCACCCCTGAGGGTGCCCGAGACTATCTAGTGCCCAGTCGAACACACGCCGGTCAGTTTTTCGCGCTTCCCCAGTCACCCCAGTTGTTCAAGCAGTTGCTCATGGTGTCCGGTTTTGATCGCTATTATCAGATCGCAAAGTGCTTTCGTGACGAGGACCTGCGGGCCGACCGGCAGCCAGAGTTCACCCAGATCGATATCGAGACCTCGTTTCTGGATGAGGCAAACATCATGGGCATTACGGAGCGCATGGTTCGCGAACTGTTCGACCGCGTACTCGATGTGAAGCTGCCCGAGTTTCCGCACATGCCGTATGCCGAAGCGATGGAGCGATTTGGTTCGGACAAGCCCGATCTTCGAATTCCCTATGAGCTGATCTCCATCGATGACCTTATGCAGCGCGTAGACTTCAAGGTTTTTCGCGGTCCTGCGGATGATCCGCTGGGTCGTGTGGCAGCGCTGAAGATTCCTGGCGGTGCCAAGATCTCCCGGAAAGAGATTGATGACTACACCCGCTACATTGGCAACTACGGCGCGCGTGGTCTTGCGTGGATAAAGGTCAATGATCTCAGCGCAGGCGTTGATGGACTGCAGTCACCCATCCTCAAGTTTATGGGTGCTGATGTGGTGAGTGAGCTGATGCAGCGCCTCGAAGCCGAAAACGGCGACATAGTGTTTTTTGGGGCCGATCGTCGCAAGGTTGTGAATGAGTCTCTCGGTGCGCTGAGGCTGAAGGTCGCAACTGATCTCAATAGAGTAGGGAGCGGTTGGGCTCCTCTCTGGGTCGTTGATTTTCCGATGTTCGAGGAAGTCGACGATGCATGGACGCCACTGCATCATCCCTTTACCGCGCCTGCTTGTGATGTGAGAACTCTGCGGGAGCAACCCGGTCGCGCACTCTCACGTGCCTACGATATGGTGCTCAACGGTACGGAGTTAGGCGGCGGTAGTATTCGTATTCACGATCGCGAGACTCAAGAAGCGGTTTTCGACATTCTGGGCATTGAGCCTGACGAGGCCCGTGAGAAGTTCGGCTTTTTACTCGACGCACTTAAATATGGTGCGCCTCCCCACGGTGGTGTGGCGTTCGGTTTGGATCGGTTGGTGATGTTAATGACCGAAGCGAGCTCGATAAGGGACGTGATCGCGTTTCCTAAAACTCAGACAGCGGCCTGCGTCATGACCGAGGCTCCAGGAAAGGTGTCGAGCGAGCAGCTCCGTGAATTGCACATCCGCCTCCGGGAGACGGCTCAGCAAGATGGTTCGCAAACTTAAAGCCCAGTCAGATGAGTATGAGTCGAACGTGCCAGCTAACCGGATCAAGAGAGGGTTAATCGATGGCGGGGCATAGTAAATGGGCGAATATCAAGCACCGTAAAGCGGCGCAGGATGCGAAGCGCGGCAAGGTCTTTACCAAGCTGATTCGCGAGCTGACGGTGGCAGCGAAGCAAGGGGGCGGTGCGGTAGAAGACAATCCTCGTCTTCGGGCAGCGGTCGACAAGGCGCTGGGCTCAAACATGACCCGCGATACGATTGATCGCGCCATTGCCCGCGGTGCAGGCAACAGTGAAGCGGATGACGTCGAAGAACTGACCTATGAGGGTTACGCGCCCGGTGGCATCGCTGTTCTGATAGAGGCAATGACCGATAACCGTAACCGCACCGTGGCTGAAGTTCGGCACGCTTTTTCGAAGCGAGGCGGTAATCTGGGAACGGACGGTTCGGTGGCGTACCTGTTCACGAGGAAGGGGCAGCTCAGCTTCGCGCCCGATACGGACGAAGATGCACTAATGGAGGCCGCCCTCGAGGCCGGCGCCGAAGACATCGAGCCTGCTGATGACGGGTCCTTAGACGTCACCACACCCTGGGAGGATTTTGCGGCTGTCAAAGCAGCGCTGGAAGGTTCTGGCTTAAAGGCAGACTCCGGTGAAGTGACCATGGTTCCGTCAACCATGGTGGAGGTCGATCTGGATGGCGCTGAGAAAATTCTTGCTCTTGTCGATGCACTGGAGGAGCTCGACGACGTGCAAAATGTATACACCAATGCGGACATCCCAAGCTCGGTTCTCGATCAGCTCAGTCAGTAGCCCTAAGTAACTGAAGTAACTCCTATAAAGAACAGACCAAATAGCGCGCGCAATAGTTGGTAAAAACCCTGTATATTTATACATACGATTAAGGGGTTCTCCGCACCGCACGATCACGGTTTCCCCGCTGCTTCTCTCCTAGAAAGGACGCCGAGACACTGCGTATGCCGATCATCTTGGGCATCGATCCGGGCTCGCAGAAAACGGGCTTCGGGATTATCAACAGTCAAGGTAGTAAGCACGCCTACCTCACCAGCGGTGTGATTCGCCTTCCGCGTTGCCCCTTGCCGGATCGACTGAAGATCATCGCGGAGAGCGTGGAATCACTGATCGAGACCCATCACCCTGACGAACTGTCAATCGAACAGGTCTTTCTCGCCAAAAGCGCGGACGCTGCTCTCAAACTTGGGCAGGCGCGTGGTGCGGCTATCGTTCCCTGCGTAACGAACGGCATGGAAGTCAGCGAGTACTCGGCGCGGCAGATCAAGCAATCAGTCGTCGGTACGGGTGCGGCTGCAAAGTCTCAGGTTCAGCATATGGTAAAGGTGCTGTTGCATCTTCGTGCCGAGCCCTCCGAAGACGCGGCGGACGCGCTTGCGGCGGCACTTTGCCATGCACACATGCGCCAGGGGCTGGTTCGTGTGTCGGGAGTTACCGCGATCCGGCGCAGGAGGCTGCGTTGACCCGAGATCAAGCCAGGGCGTCAGCGTGATTGGTCGAATAACCGGGCACCTTCTGAGTAAGCAGGCGCCAGACGTTCTCGTCGACGTAGGTGGAGTCGGCTACGAGCTGCAGGTTCCTATGTCGACTTACTATCAGCTCCCCGAGACCGGTTCCGATGTTGTGCTGATCGTGCACCACGTGGTGCGTGAAGATGCGCAACTGCTCTTTGGGTTTGCGGCTGAGCGCGACCGGGAGTTGTTCCGTCACCTGATTCGAGTGAACGGCGTTGGGCCAAAGCTCGCGCTCGCCATACTCTCGGGGCTGGACAGCGACAGCTTTGCGCGGGTTGTGCATGCGGGCGACTTAGCGTCGCTCGTGGCGCTCCCAGGTGTGGGCAAGAAAACGGCGGAACGGCTCCTTATTGAGATGCGCGACCGCATGAAAGACTGGGGCACCCCCACCGGCGAGCCGCAGCAACATACCGAAGCTGCCCCTGCGGCCGATCATATGGCCGACGCTGAAAGTGCATTAATCGCGCTGGGTTATCGACCGGCGGAGGCTGCGCGCCTGGTAGCTGCAGTCGCAGAGGACGGCGCGGAGGATAGCGAGGAGCTGATCAGGCTGGCTCTTCGATCAACGGTCAAGGAGGGCGGCCGCAAGTGAGCCTGGTGCTGAACGAGTCTTCCGATGATTGAAGAAGATCGGTTCATAGACCCGAAACGCGGACGCGGCGATGAGGCGCAGGATCGAGCCGTACGCCCGAAAACCCTTGCAGACTATATCGGTCAGCAGGGCGTCAAGGAGCAGATGGAGATCTTTCTTGCCGCGGCCAAAGGTCGGGGCGAGCCTCTAGACCACACGCTGATTTTCGGGCCACCCGGATTGGGCAAGACCACCCTCGCGAGCATCATTGCCAACGAGATGGGCGTGTCCCTCAAGACGACCTCCGGGCCCGTACTTGAAAAAGCGGGCGATCTTGCTGCCCTCCTTACCAACCTCGAACCGGGGGACGTGCTGTTTATCGATGAGATTCATCGCTTGAGCCCCTACGTGGAGGAGGTCCTTTATCCGGCGATGGAGGACTATCAGTTGGACATCATGATCGGCGAAGGTCCTGCGGCACGTTCCATCAAACTCGATCTCGACCCGTTTACGCTGATTGGAGCCACAACTCGCGCGGGTCTGCTCACATCTCCGCTGCGTGATCGATTTGGAATCGTCCAGAGACTTGAGTTCTACAACGTCGAGGAGTTGGCCAGCATCGTTGCTCGTGCGGCCTCGATCTTATCGATTCCGATAGATGAGCAAGGCGCCAAAGAAATCGCTCAGCGCTCCCGGGGCACCCCAAGAATTGCCAACCGCTTGCTGCGGCGGGTTCGTGATTTTGCCGAGGTAAAAGGCGATGGCTCGGTCAGCGGAGAAGTCGCGGACCGGGCGCTGGACCTGCTGAGCGTCGATAATCGGGGCTTCGACCATCTGGATCGGCGATTGCTGCTCACCATGATCGAAAAGTTTGATGGCGGCCCGGTCGGAGTCGACAGCCTCGCGGCTGCGCTCTCCGAAGAGCGCGGCACTATCGAGGATGTTCTCGAACCTTTTCTGATTCAGCAGGGTTACATACTTCGGACGCCGCGCGGCCGGATGGTGACCCGGCTGGCCTATGAGCACTTCGGTCAGCCTATCCCCGAAACGGTCGCTGATCGCCTGGCGGAAGCCGATCCAAAGAAGAGGCAAGGTCCCCAGAATAATCTTCCGCTGGACGATTGACCTGAAGACCCCTCCGATTGAGCTGGTAAGAAGCAGATCCATTGAACGTCCAGGACAAGGAATTTTCGCTCCCCATTCGCGTCTACATCGAAGATACCGATGCCGGAGGCATCGTTTACTACGTCAATTATCTCAAATTCCTCGAGCGCGCCCGAACTGAGTTCATGCGCGCGCTTGGCTTTGATAAGCAGGCTATTTTTAACCAGGGCCTCATGTTCGTTGTGCGGGATGTATCGCTTAGTTACCAAAAGCCCGCTCAGCTGGATGACCAGCTCGTCGCTACGGTGAATGTTTGCCGGGTGGGCGGCGCATCCATGGAATTGCACCAGCGGGTCTTGCGAGGGACGGAGCTTCTGGCTGGCGGCGAGGTCAAAATTGCCTGTGTAGACCCGGCGCAGTTGAATGCGCGTCGCATGCCTAAAGACATGCTTGCTAAACTGCGCGCATTCTTAAGCTGAGGAACGCAACACCCTTGGAAGATCAACTCAGTCTCATTGAACTGGTCGCAAATGCCGGCCTCACCGTGCAGGCCGTCATGGCGGTCTTGCTGCTCGCATCTATCGTTTCATGGTTCATGATCGTGCAGCGCCTGCTGTACTTTCGCAGTGCCGGAGCGGAGATGCTCGATTTTGAGGACCACTTCTGGTCTGGAGTCGATCTGGCGGAACTCTACCGGGAAGGCAATGCACGTGCGGCAGATGGGCAAGCCATCATAGGAATGGAGGGTGTGTTTCGAGCTGGCTTTAAAGAATTCTCGAAGCTCGCCCAGCAGTCCGATATGGACGCCGAGGCCATGCTGGAGGGAGCACGCCGCGCCATGGGTGTGGCCATGCTGCGCGAAGAGGAGCGACTCGAGAAACACCTGCCGTTTCTGGCGACCGTCGGGTCAACCAGTCCCTACGTAGGGCTGTTCGGTACCGTATGGGGCATCATGAACTCCTTCCGAGGACTTGCGAACAGCTCCCAGGCGACCCTGGCCACGGTGGCGCCGGGTATTTCCGAGGCTCTGGTCGCTACTGCGATGGGGCTGTTCGCCGCAATTCCTGCGGTGATCGCCTACAACCGCTTCGCCGCGCGCGTCGATGTATACGGCAAGCGCTACGACACGTTTGTCGACGAATTCTCCAGCATACTCGGGCGTCAGGCATATGCGCTGCGCGCCAAAGGGCGCAGTTGATCTGACCATGCTGCGCTTTAGTGCCAGAGATTTTGTCGCGCCATCGTCTGCCTGGCCCGTCATTCGGATAGGCACGGGCTGATGCGTCGGCGCGCTCGGTTCAAGCCCATGGCTGAAATCAACGTCGTACCGTATATCGACGTGATGCTGGTGCTATTGATCATCTTCATGGTGACCGCGCCCATGCTGATGCAAGGCGTCGAGGTGGATCTTCCCCAGGCCAAAACAGAGCCGGTTGAAAACCAGGACAGCGAGCCGCTGATTGTCTCGATGAACGCCGAGGGCCAACTTTTTTTGAATCTCGGCGGGCCCGAAGATCAGATTTTGTCCCTGGCGACGGTTCAGCAGCGTGTTCGCTCGGTGATCAAGCGCAGTCCCGAGAAGCCGGTACTAGTCTGGGGAGATAAGAATGTCCCTTACGGTGAGGTTGTATCGTTGATGGCGGCCCTGCAAGAGGCAGGCGCACCGGGTGTCGGTCTAGTTACCGAGGATCCTCGATGATGCGGGACTGGTACGCCATTGGTCAGCTCTCACTATTGCCGCTGCTGGCAACCCTGCTCTTGCACGGTGCGGTGCTGGCGGCCCTGGTCCTTCGTTGGCAGGCCGATCAGCAACCTCGAACTATCGAGGCGAGAGTAGTTCCGCCGACGGCGATAAGCGCCACGCTCATCGACGCAGCGTCTCTCAAAAAGAAGAAAGCACCCTCGCGGGTAAAAAAAGCTGCGACGCCGGCTCCGAAAACCCCGTCGAAACCTGCGCCCGTGAAAGCGGCGCCATCGCGTGAGATCACGCGGGCCGAGACGACCGAACAACCACCAGAGAAGACCGCTCCTGTTACGTCCAGGCCGGCACCGCCGGAGCCGGAGGTTAAGCGAATCAGCGAAGAGGAACTGGCGGCCTTGAGTCGCGCCGAACTCGCCGATGCACTCGATGCCGAAGACGCCCTTACAGTTGCCGTGACGGCCGAACAGATGTCGGCCAGCTACGCAGCGCTGATTCGAGAGACTGTGACGAACTACTGGACGCCTCCGCTCACCGCGCGCAACGGTATGGAGGTACTTCTGGCGATTCAGCTGGTACCTACCGGCGAGGTCATAGCGGCCAATGTGTTGCGTTCGAGCGGAGACGGAGCCTTCGACCGCTCGGCCGTCACTGCGGTGAAGAAGGCAGCCAGTTTTCCGGAGCTGCGCAACTTGCCCCGAGACGAATTTGAAAGAACTTTTCGCCGGTTCCGGCTTTTGTTCAGACCTGAGGATCTCCGATACTAATGACACGCTGGATCGTTTTACTTCTGGTCTTTCTCTCGCCCCTTGGTTTCGCGCAAGGCGAGCAGATAACCATTGAGATCACCGAAACCTCACCCAACCCCACGCCGATCGCCGTCGTGCCTTTCGGCTGGGCCAGTTCGGGCGCGCCGCCGGAGGATTTTGCCGAGGTGATTCAGGGCGACTTCACCCGGGTCGGCCAGTTCGCACCGATCGACCGGGCCGACATGCTGGGATTTCCGGACCGCGAGGAAGAAATCTTCTTTCGCGACTGGCGAGCGCTCTCGACGGACTATGTGCTGATCGGACGTGCTTCCGCCGATGGCGAGGCCCTGACGCTGCGCTATGAGCTGTATGACGTGGTCCAGCAGAAGAGGGTCGACGAGGGCGATATCTCGGGATCGATCAGCGAGTCGCGCATGCTGGCCCATCGAGTCGCAGATGCGGTCTACGAGACGCTGACCGGTATTCCCGGAGCCTTCGCCACGCGGCTTTTGTATGTATCGGTGACACGCAACCCGACCGGCAAGGACTACTATCGACTGACTCTCGCCGACTCCGACGGCGCAAGACCGATCGTGCTGCTTGAATCACGAGAACCCATTATGTCGCCCTCATGGTCACCGGATGGTCGCCAAATCGCCTATGTTTCGTTCGAAACCGGCCGGCCCGCTATCTTCCGCCAGGTACTGGCGACCGGCGAGCGAGAGCAAATGACGAATTTTCGCGGTCTCAACAGCTCGCCGGCCTGGTCTCCCGACGGCAACAGCCTGGCTATGGTGCTTTCGAAAGACGGCAGCCCAGACATCTACCTGATGGACGTCTCAACCAAACGACTGAATCGCGTGACCCGGCACTATGCTATCGACACGGAGCCAAGCTGGATGCCGGATGGCCGCTCCTTTCTGTTCACATCTGATCGCGGCGGCAGGCCCCAGATCTATCGCTACGATCTGCAAACCGGCCTGACCGAACGCGTGACGTTCGAGGGGACCTACAACGCTCGAGCGCGGGTTGCGCAGGATGGGCGCAATGTCGTTCTGGTGCACCAGCGCGATGGGCAGTTTCAGATTGCCATTCACGATCTGGTAACAGGCCGCCTTCAGGTGCTCACCAACACGGATCTTGATGAGAGCCCAAGTATCGCACCCAATGGTTCCGTGGTATTGTACGCCACGAAATTCGGTGACCGCGGCATTCTGTCGGCGGTGTCCGTGGACGGGGGATTCAAGTTTCGCCTGCCTGCGAGGCGCGGCGACGTTCGTGAGCCCGCCTGGTCGCCCTATATGAACCCATAAAACAGCCAAAAGAGGACCGTTAAGAATAAGGCCCACGCCGGGTCGTTATTCAATAAACGATATCGATGGGGTAGGTCGTAATGAGTCCCTCACGGCCGCGTCGAAGCTCAGTGTGAAATCCGGCTATGGACCCTACATCGTGTCTCTTTCTGCTGGCCTGATACACAGGCTTTTTAATACAAGGGCTTTTTAACTCGGGCGTGGCTAAGCGCTCTCGCTATAACTTCAAGGATCTGCAAGGAACAAAGGTCATGGAGAACACTCTCTCAAAGGCAGTGATCGCAAAGGCAGTGATCGCAAAGGCAGTGAACGCAACCGCTCGATCACCGTTCGATTCAATCATTGCCAAAGCGCTAACCCTGGTTTTTACGGCGATTTTTCTGGCCGCGTGTGCGAGTACCGATACGACTACCGACGATACCGATACCGGGGCTGACACGGGTACTGAAACTACGGTCGACACCTCTGAGCGAGACCGCCTCGAAGCGCAGCGACTCGCTGAAGAGCGACGAATTCGCGATCTCGAAGCCGCTGCTAGCGCCGCCGGCAAAGTATTCTACTTCGACTTCGATAGCTCCACGCTCCGATCGGATGTTCAGGATGCGCTGGATGCGCATATTGCACTGCTGAAGACCAACAACAGCAGCGTCAGACTCGAAGGCCATACCGATGAGCGAGGAACGCGCGACTACAACCTGGCACTGGGTGAGCGCCGTGCCAATTCGGTTCGTGACTACATGGTTGTGAATGGTATCGCCAGCTATCGGATCGAAACCGTGAGTTTTGGCGAGGAGCAACCGAACGCTTACGGGAGTGGCGAAGCGAACTGGTCTCGCAACCGTCGCGTAGAACTCGTTCCCTAGGACCTTTATCGAACGATAGCTCCGCAGTCGTTTTCGGGCTGGCCCATGGGTCGGCCCGTTTTCGTTTAAGCGTCGCGCTCAGCTAAAAAGGTTGGATTAACGCCGCATGTTTCGTTCAATGAAAGTAGTTTCGATAATCTTGGCGACGCTCGCGCTTGTGCCGGTCCATTTTGCGCTCTCGCAGGACTATATCGACGTCGAGGGTGAACGACGGGCTGGCCGTCAGGTCCCGGAATCATCGCAGAGTCCCGATACCGGAGCTGTCAGCTATGGTCTCGGCGGCACAGCTGCCGTCACGACGACCCTGCCCCCACCGACTGCACCCGGGCCGGGCGGAGAGGTTGAAAACGTTGGCGGCCTTTTTAATCAGGTGCAACAGCTACAGAACGAAGTGATGCGACTTAATGGCGTGGTCGAGCAATTGAGCTACGAGCTTCGTGAACTTCGTGAGCAGAGCCTTGAGCGATACATCGATTTAGATCAGCGGGTTGCCCAGGGAGGCGTAGTCGCAGGCCCGGCAGCACCTGGAGACGGGCAGCCTGCTGAGCAGAGTCCGAGAACACCCGCGACCACCGCGCCAGAGCTACCAGGCGAAGGCGAGGCCTATCGGGCAGCGTATGCCCTGGTGAGAGGGCAGGAGTTCGATCAAGCCGTCGGTGCTTTCCAGTCTTTTCTGGAGCGCTACCCTGATGGACGCTATGCGCCGAACGCTCATTACTGGCTCGGCGAGCTTTATCTGGTGGTACAGCCCATGGATGCGGAGGCGGCGCGTCAGTCCTTCATGCTGCTGCTTTCTCAGTATCCAGATAATGCCAAAGTGCCAGACGCTCTTTTCAAACTCGGACGAGTCCACTACATCAAAGGCAATAGCGCGCGAGCGCGGGAGTTTCTCGACCGGGTGGTTCGGGAGTATCCGTCCAGCGCAGCCGCCCGGCTCGCCAGCGACTTTCGGGATCAGAATCTTTAGCCGCCATGGGCGCTGCTGAGTTCGCCGCCAGTGTCGTCGTCCGTGAGGACGTCCTTCGCATAACGGAGATCTTCTTCTCGTTGCAGGGCGAGGCGCGGACGGTCGGCCTGCCTACGGTATTTGTGCGTCTCACCGGTTGTCCACTGCGCTGCGGCTACTGCGACTCTGCTTATGCTTTTACCGGCGGCACAGACATGAAGCTTGGAGAGATCTCAGCAGAGGTCGCGCGCCATTCGCCCAGATACGTGTGTGTCACGGGTGGGGAGCCTCTGGCGCAGCGCAACTGTCTGCCATTACTTACGCAGCTTTGCGACGCGGGGTACGAGGTGTCGCTGGAAACCAGCGGAGCACTGTCGGTAGAGCGCGTCGACCCGCGAGTGGTTAAGGTTGTAGATCTGAAGACGCCCGGATCCGGCGAAGTGACCCGTAACCTCTACTCCAACCTGCGTATCCTCACGGCCAACGATCAGGTGAAGTTTGTGATTTGCGATCGAGCAGATTACGAGTGGGCCCGCTTTAAAATTGATGAGTATCAGCTCGCCGATAGGGTGTCAGACGTTCTCGTGTCACCCAGCTACGGTGCGCTCGAACCACGCACCCTCGCTGAATGGGTGCTTGAGGATAGTCTTCCGGTGAGAATGCAGCTTCAACTGCACAAACTGCTTTGGGATGATGTTCCCGGCCACTAATACGGCAACGAATACCGCTCACTGATCCATCCATCCTCGATTCATGTCGACCCAAGCCAAAAAAGCCGTGGTGCTCGTATCCGGCGGTCTCGATTCCACAACTGTTCTTGCACTTGCACGATCGCAGGGCTTTGAGTGTTACTCGCTCAGCTTCGACTATGGACAGCGACATCGCGCCGAACTCAACGCGGCCGAGCGAATATCAACTAGCTTCGGCGATGTGGAGCACAAAGTCGTCACACTCAATCTTGATTCAATCGGCGGATCGGCACTCACCGACGACGACATCGCAGTACCGGAACACGCGACCGACGGAATTCCCGTCACCTATGTGCCCGCTCGCAACACAGTGTTCCTGGCCATCGCTCTGGGTTGGGCCGAAGTTCTCGGCGCGACAGATCTCTTTATTGGTGTTAACGCAGTTGACTACTCGGGTTATCCCGATTGTCGGCCGGCGTTCATAGACGCTTTCACGGAACTTGCAAACGTCGCGACCAAGCGGGGTGTAGAGGGCGAACAATTCAGCATCCACACGCCGCTGATGGAACTCGGAAAGGACGATATCGTGCGTCTGGGTACGCGACTCGGCGTTGACTACTCGCAAACCGTGTCCTGCTATCAGGCCACCGAGGCCGGCTTCGCGTGCGGTCGTTGCGACGCCTGCCGCCTGCGCCGCGAGGGGTTTGCAAACGCCGGCCTCGCCGATCCGACCCGGTACGCGTAGTCAGGAACGTTCAAACATCCCCAGCGCTCACGAACAGATACGCAGCCCTTGAGTTTTGCAGGTAGATTAGTATGATGCGCGCCTCCCTCGCGGGCCGTTAGCTCAGTCGGTAGAGCAGTTGGCTTTTAACCAATTGGTCGCTGGTTCGAACCCAGCACGGCCCACCATTTTCTTCTTTTCGTATCGATCGCTCAGCGCGCCGCCGCTCTAGCCGATCTGTGCTTCGGCACCATCAATTCCGGAGTTTTGCCGGACTTTCCTTCACACACCCTGTTTGCCGCCTCGATGAGCTCCTCTGCAAAAATCGTACAGCCTTGCTCGGAGCCCGGTGCGTGAGCGGTACCGAGTGGATTGCGAACGTACGAGCCCGCCGGGAAATCCCCGGGTTCGTCCGGTAAGACGCCGTCGAGCAAAATGAACTCTTCACCGCCGGTGTGACTGCGCGCCGAAAACGCGCTCCCCGGAGCGTAATGAACGGTGGTGGTTGCACGGGCGACCTCATCCCCCACTCTGTCCAATTGAATGCGAAAGATAAAAAAATTCAGCGTAAGGCCGCGCCGGCCAAGTCCGCGCGAATGGTGGAGACGATTTACGGCTGTAAATGGTCGCTGACGGTGTACGAATTACTTGCCAAGGGCGTGAATCGCCCGGGCGAAATGGTGCGAAGCGTCGACGGTCTTAGCACAAAGGTGCTCAACGAATGCCTGCGCAAAAATGTGGGATTTGGAATTTTGGACAAAGTGTCCTATCCGGAGATACCACCGCGAGTGGAGTACGAAGTTACCGCGTTCGGGCAGCGCTTCATGAAAATCCTCGACGGCATCGAGGCCTTGCAAACGGAGCTCGATCAGGAAACCCCGCGCTAGAGGGGCGATTTAATCAGGCGCCGGTATGCGTTCCTTCATCATCGCGATGCCTGCTGCGTATACGCTTTCGGTAAACGCAACACACTTTTCTTCAGTCATACCCTTTGGTTCAAACTCCCCGGTCCAGGTAAATAGGGAAGAGCCATCAGCAAGCGGCTGAACCGCCATCGTTGCCTTGTAGCGTTCCCAGGGTAAATTGCCACTTACCACCGAGTAGCTATAGCTGTACTCCGATTCCGCTTCCAGTCGATCCACAATCTCATTGCCGTCGGCGAGGGTCAGCGTTCTCAGGCTGCCAAGGCCCTTGCCTTCTTGTACGCAGGCGTCTTTTGGGCGACCGGACCATTTTCCCGTATCGCCAAAGTCGCTCAAGATCGCCCAGAGCTCATCGACCGATACTAAAAAGACCTGCTTGGCGTGCACGGTTGGCATTCGCTTCCCCTGTTATCGGCATTTTAATTGGGTGGATCAGACCGGTGTGGTTCGCAGTTTTCCGTTCTACGAGTGTCCTCGAGATCAGCAATCTGCCACTGGCCACCGATGCGTTTCAATACGAACAAATCGACACCGCAGTGGTGAAACTTACCATCGATAAACAAATTGTAGGGTGTCCATGCCATCGCAAGATCACCGTCAACCAAGACGGTTTCATCGAAGGTACGCTCATCGAGATAGGCTCTGCTGCCACCGACGCGCTCAATGAAATCACTCACGCTAAGTGTTCCCAGGCGGGCATTCGGAACAAATTGCTTTCGAATCAACGCAGCATCTTTTTCACGCATACCATCAAACAGCGAGGTTACAACGCCCAGAATCTGTGCTCTAGCGAGCGCCTCTTCATCAACACGGTTCTCGCCCCAACTGAGCGCGGTGCTACTCGCTAAAGATACGATCGCCAGAGCTACGCGCAGACCTACGCTCAGACCATCGTTAATCCGGTAAGCTAGCGTCCCTGCTAGTCCGTTCGCCAGGAATGGCTTAATGACTTGCATGGATGATTTGCCTCCCTATGTTGTACAAGAAAAAGATCACGGCGTCTTCTCAGCGCAAAAACGGCCCCAACGGTATTCGTCTCTGCGCGTCTTCTCTGCTCAGCGTGTTTTCATTCTGTACCTTAGCTTCTGAACCTGTTTCCCTGAAAGAGATCATGCAGCACCCGGTCTGGATGGGTCCGACGGTGGACTTCGTTGCCCGTCTGGCCGCCCTGGTACCCAAACCCCGCGTCAACCTCACCTCTTACCACGGCGTCCTGGCGCCGAACCACCGCTGGCATGGGCTGGCCGGTGCAGCACTGCTCCCTCATTCGCTGTGGGGAGTTTTGCCGCGGCGTTGAACCTGAGCTTGTGGCGGCTGAGTCCTAAGGTGGTGGGTTGATCGCCGAATCGGTGAGACTTGGTGGCTAGAGGTCCGTCCTGTCGTCGAATGAGGTGGAATCGCCATGTGTGCGCAATGACTGAATGCGAATGGTACGGACTTCCGGACGGCTCTCATTGCCGGCTTCATCGATAACAACCAGTGAAAAACGATACTCACCCGGCGCTAATCCGGCATCGACGGATATCGCTGGCGCCGCCGTGATCACTGGGGTTTGCCGTATAAATCTAGCCACCTTATTCCCGAGGTTTTAGCTCACTCTTCCAGCGGCCGCCTGATCTCGGGATTTTCAAGGCGCGAATCGTCGATTACGCGCGAGCCTCGAGAAGGAGGGCGCTGACGTGTTCTGGACCCATCCGCGGTCTCGAGAAGCTCCCACCGGTACCGCACGATTCTGCCCCCGATGTCTGTGGAGCGCTCTCCAGACAGCGTAAAGCTCTCGCCATAATTGACCACCGTTGGAGCATCAAGCACGGCCGTGGGTCTCTGCGTGTCTCGAATGATTACGTCGACGTCGGCAGGCGTTGATTCGTTGCCGGAGTCATCCGTCACAGTAAGTCGAAAACGAGACCGACCAATCGGCAGCGGCTGGTCGGAGTCAATGGTCACTTCAACCGTCGGGGTATCCGTGGTGACGGGGTTATTAGGACGAAATCGAGCCATGAGCGCATCCTTGTTGCCAGGCGGTCCGGCGAGCCCGTGAGCGCTGTGCTCTCTGTAATTTGGCAGGCAGCTGACCGGTCGCCGGCAGTATAGCAATCACGGATCTACCTTCGTACAACACTCCTGGCACATGGCTGCATCGTTGTTTCGGCACGAGCTAGAGCAAGGCCAGGCTCGGCGACCTGGGTGATGATGACCGGAGGCGTGAGGGCCGCCATGCAGTGGGAAAGCATTTTATTCACGCCACCCAACGACGAATGGTTGAAGGCCAAGGTCGAGAGCCAGGAGTTTTCGAGCGAGAGTGACGTCGTCAATGATCTCATTCTTAGGGCCCGTGAAGTTGAGGCGATTCGAGTGCGATTGATAAACGCAGAGCAGCCACTAACCCACCACCCTGCTGTTGATGAGATCAGAGTCGGTTATCGACGCAGCATCTGAGGGGGCAGATAGTAACTGCTATTGGGTAACTGAAGACAGCATCGAAGTCATGGCGATCTTCGGCCAGCAGGACCTGGATGATTGGCTCTGAATCGAATCCGCGACTCCGTAGACTGAACCGCATCAAATCCTCGTCGCGGCGTGGATAGCAGAACATCTTTCTTGCCGTGGAACGCGCTGTTGAGTGACAGCTAGCCTCGGGTTTCTATGGTTCCATCCGCTTGGATGTCCATCGCGCAAGGCGGCAGTCCATTGTTGTGCCGGTTGGCAATAGCGCTAAACGCTACGTCGACATGCTGGGCCAGCGCCTTACCTCGAAACAGCGACGACTCATCGCGACACTGAGCGATTCGCTCTCTAAGTTCCTCGAGTCTGGTTCGGTCTTTACCCAACGCAATCGCGAGGTCTCGATAATCTGTCTCGGACTCGGTAATCAGCTCATGCATTCCCAGGGTCGTGAGAATGCTTGCGGCAACGCGGCTGGCGAAGCTCTTGCCAGCCAGCGTTATCAGGGGAACACCAGCCCATAGTGCATCGCTCGCTGTCGTGTGAGCGTTATAGGGGCTGGTATCCAAAAACAGGTCCGCCAGCGGGTAACGCGCCATGTGTTCGTCGGCCGGCAGGTTTGGTGCAAAGATAATTCGCTCGGGGTCTATGCCAACCGCTGCGGCTTCTCCTTTTAAGTTCTCCGTGGTGTCTCCTGTGCCCTCCAGCAACCAAAGTACGCTGTTCTCTACATCTTTAAGTATTGCCATCCAGGTCGCAAAGCGGTCCGGCAATATCTTGTAGGGGCTGTTCAGGCAGCAGAACACAATGGCCTTGTCCGGAAGGCCATGGTCCTCGCGCTGCGTTTCGGGCTGTTCTACGCGCCGCCGCTGGGAGTCGTTTGGCTGATAGCACTGGGGCAAGCGCAGGACCTTCTCTGAAAAGTGCCGGTCTTCGCCATCCGGGACCACAATTCGATCTGCTAAAACGTAGTCGATGCCCCCACAAGCAAAAGTACCGGGAAAGCCCAGGTAGGCAACCTGTATGGGAGCGCAGCGCCTGGAGAACAGTCCTGGGCGCGCGTCGGCCGTATCACCCTTCAGATCTACTGCTATATCGATACCCATAGAGCGGGAAAGTGCTACTACGGCGCTGTCGTTCATAGTCGTCACATCGACGAACTTATCGAATGCCGCATGGATCCGTTGACCCAAAGGCGTGTCCGAAGGTGGGAAGAACGAAAAAGCAATGACCTCCAGCCGATCTCGGTCGTGTGCTTCAATCATCTCGACGATCAGCCTGGTTGTCGGATGATCAAACAGGTCGCCGGAGTAATACCCCACCCGGATCCGATCATTCAGGCGTCGGTGACGGAGACGGCTTTCCGGTGGTGTCAGGGACTTAGCGTAGTTGTCTGCGGCGATGTTCTGAAGCGCGGGATCATCGATCAGAGAGAGGAGCACCCAGGGATCACAGACCTTGCCTCGATTCTTTACGGCCTCGGCTAGCTGTCTTCTGCGCTCGTGAAAGTCCCGCCAATCGCACGCTTGCATCCTCGTGTGAAATGCCAGGCCCAGGAGGTAATTAATTGAAGAGTCAAACTGCTCCGCAGAATCATAAGCATTGACGGCCTCCTGGAAGCGTTTCTGCTTTCGCAGACTCGCAGCGCGGCCGAAGTGTGCGGCACCCAGGCTGGGTTGAAGCTTAAGGGCTCGGTCAAAAGACGCGATGGCCTCGTCGTGCCTACTCAGACGGCCGAGAGTGTTGCCACGCTCCGTCCACAGCTTCGGGTTCCCGGAATTGAGCTGGGTCGCACGATCGTAGTCCTCGTAGGCCTCCTGATGGCGACCCAGCGATTGAAAAGCGCGCGCTCGATTCTCCAGAGCGTCAAGATAATCCGCTTTGAGGCGGAGGGCTTTTGTGTACTGCGTTGTCGCCTCTTCGAGGCGATTGAGGCGATGCAGCGCCGCGCCTAAAGTGTTGAAACAGGCAGGTTGATCTTTGAGTTGAACGGTCGCTCGCTGCAATAGTGCTGCCGCCGCCGCAAAGTCATTGGCCTGAAAGGCAAGCAGCCCAAGGAGGTGCAGCGCATCGCCGTTGCGTGGGCTGCGGCGTAAAACGTCCTCATAGATCGCCTTTGCCTGTTCGACTCGGCCTTGCTGGTGTAGCACGAGACCCTTCTTCAAAGCCTCGGAAATCAATGCCGCTGTCTGCTTTCCGGCGTTCTTGTGTTTCACTCTGGATGCACGCGGCATGCCGCCGGTACTTTTCTTTCTTCGGCTCATCTGTCGCTGGCAAACCCCTCCAAGGCGTCGCCGAATAGTACCCGAACCGTCTCATGACGCCTGACTTTCTCTTGGCGATACGAGAGCCAGCACGCGACATGACTATGAGAGGGCCTGCCCATGTCAGGCGCGTGGCATGGTTCAGCGAACGACTATCGATTCCTCACCCCAGGGTGCCACGGTTGTAGCCTCGGATCTGAAATGCTCGGGCAACTCTTCGGTCATCGAATAGCTGGCTGCCAGCCGTCCGAATCCAACGAAAAGGGCTACTGTCATTCCAAGTTCAACAATCTGGGCCTCGGTAAAGTGCTCCCGAAGCCGGTCATAGACGCCGTCATCGATGGACAGGTGATCGGTGGCAAACCGCTCCCCATAGTCGATAGCTGCCTTTTCAGCGTCGCTGAGATCATTTGCCTCGGGCGGATTTTCCAGGGAGCAGACCAGATCTTCCGTCACCCCATCTTCCAGTGCCGACCGATAGCGAATAGCCATACAGCTGCGGCACTGGTTGTGAAACGCGACCCGAAGGCGGACGAGTTCGACCAGTCTCTCGGGGAGTGACCTTCCGACCCGCAGAGATCCGGCAAACCCGACGAAGCCAAGTGCCTGCTCAGGACAGTGCGCAAACATGCGCAGAAGGCCACGCTCAAGTTCTGAGCAGTCATCGGCCTGGGTGACTTCGCGCAGCTGGGGGTCCCAATCCTGTACGGGAAGTTTTTGGATTCTCGCCATCGTCGCTCTCCTCGCCGTTCACCCGGCGTCTTATTATTTCGACTTGCACCGTAATCACGCATTACCGACAGTTCAAGGCGCGGGACGGAAGCGTTAAGCTCGGGAGTAGCAAGTCTCCGCGCACGAACGACACGTAAATAAGTGCAAGAGAACAAAAATAACTAAAAAAGAGGCAGTCACCATGCATTCATCACGATTCCATCATCGCTTCGCAGCGTTCAGATTCAGCTTGATCGCAAGCTCAGCTCTGATGGCCGCCGGGAGCCTATCGGCGGGTGCTCAGGACGTTGGAAAAGAGAGCCCCCACCCGGGTGAATTGCCGTATCAGCAACACTGTGCTCAGTGTCACGATGGCGGAGCCTACAAGGCGCCGGCGCGACTGTTTCTATCGATGATGGCACCCGATGCAATCCTTGCTTCGATGGGCGGCATCATGGCCACACAGGCCGAACCATTAAGCGGCAAGGAGAGAGTGGCTGTCGCAGAGTACATCGCGGGACGAACGCTCGATTCGGTGGCGGTCGCGCTCGAGCCTCCGGTTTGTGACAGCAAAGAGCTGGATATGGACATGATCCCGGCGCAAACCGGTTGGGGTATGGCGCCGGAAGGTACTCGCTTCCAGGATGCAGCGAGTGGCGGCATTACGTCGAAGGAGGTCCCTTCGCTCAAGCTGAAGTGGTCTTTTGCTTTTCCCAATGAAATTAAGGCGCGATCGCAGCCCGCTGTCGCCGGTGGGACTGTGTTCGTCGGTAGCGCGAATGGACGCGTCTACGCTCTGGATGCGCAGTCGGGTTGTATGCGCTGGTCCTTCCGGGCGAGTGCGGAGGTGCGAACGGCCATCACCGTCTCACCATGGGAGGCAGGCGATGAAAGCGCCAGTCCGAAGATCTTTTTTGGCGACATCCTCGCGCGGGCATACAGCGTCGACGCGCGCACTGGCAGACTATTGTGGAGCAAGCGGGTCGATGATCATCCCGATGCGACGATTACGGGTGCTCCCACACTGATGGACGACCAACTGTTCGTCCCCGTGTCTTCCCTCGAGGTGGTGTCTGCTGCGAATCCTGAGTACGCCTGCTGTACCTTTCGAGGTGCTCTCGTCGCGCTGGATGCCCGGACGGGCGAGATGCAATGGAAAACGCACACCGTCGAAGGCGAGCCCGGGCCGGCCGGGAAAACTTCGGCTGGCACCACAATCATCGCGCCTTCCGGTGCTCCGATCTGGACAAGCCCGGTCGTCGACAAGAAACGCGGCCTGGTATACGCCGGCAGCGGAGAAAACTACTCAGCGCCTGCCGACGGCGGGTCCGATGCCATCTTTGCCTTCGACATGAGCACGGGTGAGAAGCGCTGGACTAGGCAGACGACTCAGGGAGACGCGTGGAACACGGGCTGTCTCATTTACATGACGGAGGACGATTCCAATTGTCCGGAAGACGATGGCCCGGATTTCGATTATTCCTCGTCACCAATACTGCTTAAAAATGGTCCGGGTGGACAGGAGGTGCTGGTCGCCGGTCAAAAGTCTGGAATTGTTTATGGACTCAATCCGGATACGGGCGAGGTTCTCTGGTTTACAGATGTTGGTCGAGGGGGCGTGCAGGGCGGCGTGCACTTTGGCATGGCGGCTGGCGACGGTGTGGTTTACGTGCCGATTAATGACATGTTCTACCCTGAGGATCTGACTCGCTACGACTTCAAGAAAGATCCTCGTCCCGGCATCTATGCTCTTGATCCGGCGACCGGACGCGAGGTGTGGGCGCACCCGGCGCCGGATGCGTGTACCGAGGAGATCGCCCAGTGGTGCGATCCGGGCATCTCTGCGGCAGCGACTGCGATACCCGGTGCGGTCATCGCAGGGCATATGGATGGATATATTCGTATCTACGCAGCTGATGACGGTGAACTGCTCTGGGATTTCAATACGCTGCAGGATTTTATAACCGTCTCAGGTGAGGTCGCACGCGGTGGCTCCATGAGTGGTAGCGGCGCCGCCGTTGCCCACGGAATGTTGTATATGAACTCCGGCTACGGCATCTATGAACACATGCCGGGTAACGTGTTGTTGGCATTTACTGTCGAATAAACTGCACATGAATGTGCTTCAGAGTGTTGGAGGAATAGGAATTGCGTGAGAGAGTGGAATTTCTGAGTCACGGCGTAAAGCTCGCCGGCGCGCTTGAGTTACCAGACGAAGATCCTCGCTTCTACGCGCTGTTTGCCCATTGCTTCACCTGTGGCAAAGATGTGGCCGCAGCAACTCGAATTTCCAGGGCGCTGACTGCGCAAGGTATTGCTGTGCTCAGGTTCGATTTCACGGGTCTGGGTAACAGCGATGGCGATTTTGCCAATACTAACTTCAGTTCCAACGTGCAGGACCTGCTGGCAGCCGTCGAGTTTCTGCGGGCTGAATACGATGCGCCGCAGCTGCTGATCGGACACAGTCTGGGCGGTGCAGCTGTCCTCGCGATGGCCGCGCAAGTGCCAGAAGCGAAGGCGGTCGCGACGATTGGTGCTCCGCACCGCGCAGAACATGTCGCTAAGAATTTTGCAGCCGATATTCCTGCCATTCAGAGAGATGGCGAGGCCGAAGTCCAGCTCGCGGGTCGCACCTTTACGATCAAGAAGCAGTTTGTCGATGACCTTGAAAGCTACGACAGCACGCATTTGGGCAAACTGCGCACCGCGCTGCTGATCATGCACTCCCCTGTCGATGCAACGGTCAGCATTAAAGAGGCAGAGAAGATCTACCTGGACGCTCTGCACCCGAAGAGTTTCGTGACCCTGGATGATGCAGACCATCTTCTTACAAGTAAGCAAGACAGTGAGTACGCCGCGCGACTGATCGCCGCCTGGGCCAGTCGCTATCTGCAAACAGAGGAGCCTCCAAAGAGGCCACCGGTCGCGCAGGGTGAGGTGCTGATCCAGGAGAAAAATCAGAGATTTACCGAGCTCGTCTTTAGCGATAATCACCAGTGGCTCGCCGATGAACCTAAATCCGTAGGCGGAGCCGACCTGGGGCCGGATCCCTACGAACATCTCCTGGCAGCGTTGGGTACGTGCACGGTCATGACTTTGCGAATGTACGCGCAGCGTAAATCACTGCCCCTTACGAATATTGAAGTCAGGCTGCGCCACGACCGCGAGCACCTGACCGACTGCGATGGGTGCGAAGAGAAGGAACGAAAAATAGAAGTGCTGGAACGGGTCGTTCTGCTCGAAGGTGACCTCAGCGTTGAACAGCGCAAGCGATTGTTAGAGATTGCGGACCGTTGCCCCGTGCACCGCACGTTGCATAGTCAGCTGGAGGTTCGCACAAGTCTCCTTCGTCCTGAGTAGGCAAAGCTCAACTCCAGCTTACTAACGACTGTCTCGTACCCGTATGAAGGCCGACTTGTGAGGATATGCGGCCGAATAGACGGCTGATTCCACCAAAATAGTCGCCTTGCTGTTACGTAAGATGATCAACAACAGTCTGACCCGAACGGAAGACAAAACATGCCCTTCTCAGCAAATGCACTCCGACAGAAAGGGCTGCTGATGGCTACCCTACTCTTACTCGCAGCCTGCGCGCCGCTCCGTGACTCGCCGGTCAGCGACTCGGCGGGTTCGCAGGTCAGTAATCCGCCCTTTGATGATGTTCTCGCACTACCATTTGACCCACCGACCTCAACACTGGCCTATGGAGATGTCTCCCTGCAGTTTTCACTGTTGTGGGAGTCCGAATTCGCGCCCCGAGCGACCTTGTTCTTTATTCACGGTGGCTGTTGGCTCAACGCGTATGATGTGAACCACGCCAGAGCGCTCGCGAGCGCTCTGGCTCGCGATGGGTTTCGGGTGGTAGCGGTTGAGTACCGACGAGTCGGCGATGAAGGGGGAGGGTGGCCCGGTAGCTTCGACGATGCGTCCTCAGCCCTGGTCCAAGTCGCGGGTCAGACCCAAGAGCCGCTGGTTGTGCTTGGACATTCAGCCGGAGGTCATCTTGCACTGCTGCTGGCGAGTCGCAGGCCCGATTTGGTACACGCGGCAATTGGGCTTGCGGCAATCACCGATCTTGAATCCTACGCCCGAGGCGAGAACTCCTGCGAAACAGCTACACCCCAGTTCATGGGGGGCACTCCCCAGGAGCAGCCGGATGTCTATTCACAGGCCACTCTGGTGAACAAAGCGTTCTCTGTTCCGGTATCTCTACTCCAGGGACTAAAAGACCCAATCGTTCCCGTAAGTCATACCAGGCTAAACGGAGCGAGGACGCGTCTGGTTGAAGACGCGGGCCACTTTGATTGGCTTCATCCACAAGCTGAGGCTTATACAGTGCTGCTGGATGAGCTAAGCAAAGCTCTAGCGGACGCGCGCTCGCATTAGTCTGCGTAATTCGTGCAAAAACAACCTGACTAAATATGAACCGAGAAACGATTGCGGAACTCGACCGGCAGGATCCCCTCGCACATTTGAGAGATAAATTCGAGCTACCGGCTGACACTTTGTACTTTGACGGGAACTCCCTCGGGGCACTCCCCAAGGCTGCGCAGCTTGCAGCGCGCAAATCAGTTGAGGAGGAGTGGGGTACCGATCTTATCGCAAGCTGGAACAAGCATCGCTGGATCGATCTGCCGCAGTCCATTGGCGATAAGATCGCTCCGCTGCTGGGCGCCGCGCGGGGTCAGGTGATTGTTGCCGATTCGATTTCGGTAAACCTGTTTAAGTTGCTGAGCTATGCACTGGATCTAAACGCACCGCGTTCCACGATCCTCTCGCAACGCGACAACTTCCCTACAGATTTATACATCGCTCAGGGTCTTGAGCACTTGTTGGGGCAGCAGCGATGTACGCTCACATGTGTGGAATCCCCGGAGCTGGAAGCTGCCCTGAGCGAAGATTTAGCGGTGCTCATGCTGACGCACGTAAATTTTAGGACAGGCTCGATACACGATATGTCCCGGCTTACCAGGCGCGCCCACGACAAAGGCGTGCTGGTCATCTGGGATCTGGCACATTCAGCGGGTGCGTTGCCCCTGGAGCTTGATACGTGCGAAGTAGATTTTGCTCTGGGCTGCGGCTACAAGTATCTGAACGGCGGCCCGGGGGCCCCAGCGTTTATGTATGTAGCGAAGCGGCATCATCAGAGAGCAAGTCAGCCGCTGACCGGTTGGATGGGGCATGCAGACCCTTTTGCGTTTACCGAGGAGTATGCGCAGGGCCGCGGCATGAATCAGTTTCTCTGCGGAACTCCGCCTGTGGTGTCGATGCGAGCCTTGGATGCAGCTCTGGATACGTTCGATGGAATTGACATGGAGGAGGTCCGCAAGAAGTCCATTAGGCTCACCGAGTTGTTTCTGCAGTTCAAAGCTGAGCATGCCGAACTCGAATCGCTACGGCTGGTCTCACCGATCAATCCCGAAATTCGTGGTAGCCAATTGGCTTTTTCGCATCCCGAAGGCCACGCGATATGCAAGGCTCTGATCGCGCGCAAAGTCATTCCTGACTTCAGAGCCCCCGATATTATTCGCTTCGGATTTACGCCGCTGTATATGCGCTATGCGGACGTAGCGCGGTGCGTCGATACTCTGGCGATGATCGTGCGAGAAGGCATCTACACTGCCCCCGAGTATCAGACGTTTGAAAAAGTCACCTGAGCATCTTGATGCTTAAGAGCGGGGCTCTCGCAATCTCTGTTGCTAGTCGATACTACAAGCAATTGATGCAGAAGCCCGCACTAGGGTTTCCTGCTGCTCCCACTCATCTGAACGCGCAGGCAGCAGCGCTGTGCGCGGGATATGAGGGACCCAAAAAAAGTGAGCTTTCCCAAGCGGACACTCCAGCACTGCATGGGGAGAATCGCTGGCGCTTTCCCGCGACGACGATCTGTGTGAGTTCGAGCCCTGAGGACTGCTGTGTCGCGTAGCGAACACTAGACTCCCAGGTCATCCAGACCCAGATCGCTTGCGAGGTTGAGCAGCTCCTCTTGCGAATACGCGGGTCCTTCGCTCATCCGGCCCCACACCGGTGCGGGCCAACAGGGATCGTTTTCCCGGCGCCCGATGACGTGCAGGTGCAACTGGGGTACAACGAGGCCAAGCGCACCGACATTGACCCGCGGATAAGCCAACGTGCTCTTGAGGTAATGGTGTAGGCGTGCCGCATCGTTCACCAGTGCGTCGCGCTGTGGAACCTCGAGATCGAGCAGGTCCAGGTGCTCTGTAGCCGGAACCAGTAAAAACCAATGCAGCGTTGCGTTGCGGTGCAAGAGCAGCTGCCCGGATGGCCACGCTCCCAGAACATGGCAGTCCGCCGCCAGCTGAGGATGTAAAACAGGCTCGCTGGTAGAGTTCGTTGATGGACTCAATGGCCTACCTGGTGTGGCGTTTCATTCAACAAGAAAGTCAAAATAGGTATCGGGGTACGGTTCATCGTTCAGAGTGAAGTGCCACCATTCTTCATTCAGGGGTCTGAAGCCCTGCTCTTCCATAAGTGATCGCAGCAGTAATCGATTGGCTCTCTGCTGGGGTGTTGCTGATGCGCTCACACCGTGGGACTCGGGTCCGAAGAAGTCAAACGGAGTCCCCATGTCGAGCTCAACTGCGTCGCTCCCATCTCCGGACACAATAGTGAGATCCACCGTGCTGCCGCGGGAGTGACCAGATCGGGATGCAATATACCCCTCAGGGATCAGATTGCGCTTTTCGACACGCGGATAGTAGCTGGACTTCTTCAGCGTATCCTCGGGATCCTCGGCCCAGCGCATGAAATGGTTCACAGCTCGCTGTGGCCGGTACGCATCGAAGACCTTCAGACCCATACCGAAAGCAGACAGTCGTGCCTGGACCTGGGCAAGTGCGTCTGCAGCTTCCTTCGTCAGGAAGATCCGGGGTGCGTGATAGCCATCGATCCGTTCGCCGATAAAGTTCTCTGTCGTGAAGTAGCGTGCCTCTACGGTTACGCCGGGAACCGCTCTTTCAATATCAACAAAGCCCCCAGGTACCTGGGCTCCCGCGTTGTTACCGAGGAAGCAAAAGGTGAGCAGCAGAAGCCGCGTCAGTCTCATGACAAGCAACCGTTTTAGCGATCCCCGAGTATACGGTAGGCCCAGATCCGTCCGGTGACCGGCGTGCTTACTCATTACCGGTCCGGTGAAAACCAAATCGCCGAAGTAACAGCGCGCTCCTGGATTTCCGTGGGATGCATTGGTTGTTGGCCAAGGCGCTTCGCATCGTACGTAGACCAGCGCGGCGTAGGTATTTCGAGGACCCGCGCGTAGTAAAAGCAAGGCTGGTCCGCGTCAAAGTTTTTGTCTTCCCACAGCACCTCAAGATGCTTTGCGCCGATCGTGTTCTGGTAGCTGGCCTCGGTCGCGTTCACAGTGCTGGTCAAGGGCGCCACACGCAGAGTATCCGGATCAGGCAATCGATCATCAGACGCAGCAATATCGATGATTCGTTCGAAACTACGCCCTTGCGCATCCACCCAGCCCTTGATGATTTGAATGCGATCCAAGTTGGCGCTGTTCGGGTCCTTCGTTGCCATGACCAGAAACTTGGGGCTCGCCGAACCCCTTTGATGGTGAAGCGTTGAACCCATGGGCACGCCACCACGATCTGCCATTTCAATCAGGTCGGGGCTTGTCAGCATTGTCGGCTCATAGTCCCAACCGGCAAAGAACCTCAGTCGAATGCGCGGGCCGGAAGTCGCATAGGTTTCGCGGCGTTGTAGCGCATCAAAAAGCGCCGCCCGGGTGTTCTCTTCAGCCCATATTGCCGCGAGTCCGCCCGAGCCCCAGCGGCGAGCCGGCGTGAAACGGTTGGGCACATAAGTCGCCGCGTTCGTGCGTAGTGCGGCTGTGCCGTCCAGCATCGGGAGCTTACCGTGATAGGTGTCCTCTTCGACGGGGGAACTGCTGTTGTGGCTATCGCTGGAACCAATCACTCCAAACTGAAACGGATTGAAGCCCTGAGCCTGCGCAAGCGCTATTCCACTGCGTAAAGCGTCCCTGGCATAGCTTCCTCTGACATCCTGCAGCGTGTCTCTGCCGAAGAGCTTCATGCTCGCAAGCTCAAAACTGGCGAAGTCATCGTCGCTGGACAACAGCGGGTGGGTCTCCGACTGCCCCTTAATCTGAAAGATCTCACTGATAGGCTCGTATCGATTGCGTCGCTCTGCGTATTTCGAGTCAAAATCCTGTCCATCTGAGTCCCGACTCGGATACATCCCGCCTGCGCTCAGGTTCGAATTGTGGGGTATTGCCATCGCGAGGCGGCCGGATTGTCGCTCGCGGTCCAGAAAGGCCCACAGGTCCTCCGGACGGCTGCTGTCCAGCGCGCTGAACGGTGCTTCTGCCACGTTGCTACCGCGATAGATCACGTTTCTGTGGCGATGAATCCGTAACGAATCTCCCCAGGCTGACCATTCATAGCCGATGAATGTCGTGAAAACGCCAGGTTCGTTATGACGCTCTGCCGCATCTATGACTTGCTGCCAGGCGCTGCGATTAATTCGGCTGTCGAGATCGTCAAACTGCAGGCGATTTTTGTTAACAAACAGGGTCGTTCTGAGCCAGGCTCTAGTGATGCTTACTCTGCTGCCTTCCTGCAGGATCGCTCTAAGTGACCGTTCCACCGACGGTACCGGCATATCGGCCAACGCTGCTTGCCCAAGGTACTCCGCATGGTCCGTCACTGCAGCGAAGTCCAGACCCTGCCGCAGGCGGATCGGGTAGCCGAGGCTGTGCTGGATCGCACCGCCTTTCGCGAAGACGTAGGCGTCATTCGGAGTGGATCGTACGCCCATTATGTAGGCGTCCGCCGACAGACTGGTATGCACGTGAAGGTCGCCGAAGAACACTTCCCGCATGCCAGCATGCGCTTTGCCGGTGTCAGGTGGGTCAACCAGGGGTTTGCTCACCAGCGCCGCGGTTACTTCGGTTTTAGCAGGAGGGGCTGGGCCCGAAGCTAATTCATTTTCGTGCGATCCCGCTAGCCGGTCGGTGTATGGGCCCCGAGACAAAGTGGGGTCATCGAGTTTGCTGCAGGCGCAGCATCCGAGGACGATCCCCAGGAGCACCGTTAGACGGGTGGTGAACTGCGCATCACTGCAGCGCAGGCGGACGCCTTGTCTGGCCCTTCTCAAGGTGGAAAATCGATGGGCGTCCGGTCAGTGTGCTGCCAGACGCCCTTGTTGCATGACGCGTGCTGAACGCGCGGCGGCTTTAGTCTCCTCCGCCGAACAGCTTCTTAAACGCTTTGTTGATGGTTTTATCTACGGCTTCGTCAGTTTCGCGATCAATCTCGTTCTCGACACTGCCGCCGACGCGATCCGCCTGGCGGTCCGCTTTTTCTCCGACTGCGCCCATCATGCTTGAAAAGACATCGCTTTGTTGAGCGGCTTCGGCATTGCCGGATCCTGCCGCATCGCCACTCATGCCCTGGGCTGCGCCCATGTTGCCGAGCATCGCCCCGAGGCCTCCGAGATCCATGGGTTCGGCAGGTAACTCAAAACGCTCCGCGGGCACCGTCTTCCCATCAATGCTGGCGAGAACCATATCGTCTCCAAACCGAAGGAACCCGGAATTCAATCGATCCAGACGGCTTTTAATGTCGTTCATCTGACTCTCGGCCTGTTCTCCTCCGAGTGTTGCGCTGAGCGAGGTCATTAGGAACATGGCATCGGTGAACTCTCTGGCACGTTTGTCGGTAGAGAGCACAACCTCATGGGTTTCGTTTTCACCGGATTCGTTGCGAACCGTAACTGTATAGACGTCTCCGCGTAATCCGGCGATCGTCTCTTTTTTGCCAGTTTTCTTCATGCTCACAAGCTCGGCGGTCATCTCGCTTGACGCGTATTGCTTAAGAGCCGGCCCAAGGGCTTTCATCATCGACCCGGCGTCGATCACCATCGGCTGACCGCCCTCGTAGGAGACCGAGTACATATTATCGTCGCGTATGAGGAAGTAGTTATCGCTCCCCGGCGTTCCCATTCGTAGCGCATTCTTGCTGTATTCATAGGTCATCTGGTCGCCGCCGCTCTCGATTACCGCAGTGCCCGCAAAGACCGGCGATGCGGTTGCGATCACTACACCGGCCACCATCGCCATGGCACCACCTAGTGCGGAACCGACCAACTCTTTTTCCTGCTTTTCCTGCTTTTCCTGCTTGTCTTTCATAACCTTCCCCTTTCAACGTCGCTGGGTCTTCGCCCTTGGACCTCCAGCCTCTAAAAGCCGGCTGATCGGCCGTTGGCGTTGACAATATTGTATGCCACTTCTTCTGGTACCGCTCTTTTTTGGCTCTTCAAGTGTGGCTTCAAGCAACAAGCACAAACCGCCAGTGGCACGGAGATGGACGCGCGGATTGTGAGTACGAAGAGGCATCAGCCTCTGTTCGGCCGTGCTGCTACTATCATCAACTAGAGCTACGAGCAGCACGTTTCCGCTGCTCCGATTAGCAATAGCAACCTGCCGAGAACAGCTTGCATCGTGTTTAGCCTCACAAGTGGAGTGCCGTAGTGACCATCACCGATGATTTTATGGAAAGCCGAAGCCCATCATTTGGGGGATCGCGCTTTGGCGGTTCGTTCGTACGAAAGGCGGGTCTATTGTTGGCACTCCTTGCACTGCTAGGTGGCCCTCCGATGGCCACGGCGGCACTCGATCTCAAGCTGATCATGCAACACCCAGACTGGATAGGCCCGTCGGTTGAGGCTGCCTGGTGGCGAGGTGATGGCGGTCAGATTGCTTATCGGGTGAAACGAGCTGAGTCGAGCGTTCGCGATGTGTACGTCCTCGAAGCTAGCGGTCAGGTTGCGGGCCCTCTATCTGCGGCAGAGCTGACCCGGGGTGACGGGGAGCAGCAGCGCCTGAGCCGCGATGGAAAAATGCTGGCGAGTACAGTTGGGCATGCGCTCTTTGTTCGTCGGGGCGAACAACCACTTTCAACGAAGTCCAGTGAATCCCTGTTGACGAGGCTCTACACGGGGTCTTCACCTCTCAGCGACGTACAGTTTTCGGCTGATGAATCCGCGCTTCAGTTTCGTAGCGCAGATCAATGGTGGCAAGTAAGCCTGGAGGCAGACTCCGTTGCTTATCCTCTAACCGATTTGCGCTTCGCGGATGCTCCGCATGCGGTGGGCAAGAGCGCTCTTGAGCAAGAGCAGCTTCGGTTATTCGCGACCCTTGAGCGTGAGCGTCAGCACGATGAGGAGAGGCACGAAGAAGCCGTTAAAAACGCGATGACGTCTCCGCACGCAGGGCCCGTCCCCTGGTATCTGGGAAAAGGAAAGGAACTGGTTGCGAGCTCACTCTCGACGGACGGCCGCTATCTCCTGGCAGTTGTTCGGGCGGAGGCCGGTGGTGCCGGTAACGGCAAACCCGATCAAATGCCCAGTTATGTGGCGCGCAGCGGTTACGTCGATATCGAAGATGTGCGAACTCTTGTTGGGCTGGAAGCACCCCGGCCCGAACAACTCTTGTTGTTGGATCTACAACAGCGCGAAAGGCACGAAATCGATCTGACAGTTCTGAAGGGTATCGGCGAAGATCCGCTCGCAGACCTTAAGAAAGCGCAAGGTCTGGACGCGCATGACGATGACGATCCGAGGCCCGTCACCATAGAGCAGGTGAGTTGGCACCCGGCGCAACCGTTGGCGCTGGTTCAGGTACGAAGTATCGATAACAAAGACCGCTGGACTTTGCGCATTGATGCACCACGCACCGCGAGTGAGGAGATCCACCGTCAGTCCGATCCGGCGTGGATCAATCCCTATCAATTCACTGCGCTTGGCTGGGTTCCGCAGACCGACACCGCCTGGCTCCTATCAGAAGAGTCGGGCTACGGGCATCTCTACACAGTCAGCGCTCAGGGGAGGATACGTCAACTCACGAAAGGTGCCTTCGAAGTTGTAGACGTCCATTTCAGCCGCAGCGCTGAGACTGCCTGGCTTCTGACGAATCGGGAACACCCTACAAAGTACGATGTCGACTTGCTTGATATGGAAACCGGTAGCCTCGAGCAACTCACCACACTGAATGGTATTGAGAGCTTTCAGGTCAGTCCCGATGAGACTCAGCTGCTGCTGCAGTACTCAGGGACATACACGCCGGCGCAGGCCGCCGTGTTCGATCTCGCAAGCAGGAAGCTGCTGCGCAGCACGGATACGCGAACGCCGGCTTATAAGCAAATCTCATGGCAGGAACCCGAGTTCGTACCCGTGCCGTCGTCAAAAACGGAACTGCCGATCTGGACCAAGTTTTACTCGGCGCGCGGCAAGTCCCTAGGACCCCGTCCGATAGTGGTTTTTGTACATGGAGCCGGCTACACCCAGAACACGCACCATAAATTCCCTTACTACTTCCGGGAGCAGATGTTTCATAACCTGCTCACTGAGTATGGTTACCACGTCATCGACATGGATTACCGTGCCAGCCGAGGCTACGGGCGTGACTGGAGAGCGGCAATTTATCGCCAAATGGGCACCCCGGAACTCGAAGATCTGATCGACGGTGTGGACTGGGTTGTTCGGGAGCGCAATGGCGACCGGGATCGGGTGGCCATCTATGGTGGCTCCTACGGCGGGTTCATGACTTTCATGGCCATGTTCAAAGCCCCCGACGTGTTCGTGGCGGGTGCCGCGTTGCGTCCGGTCACCGACTGGCGCCACTACAACCACGGCTACACGGCCAACATCCTCAACACCCCACAGATCGATCCCGAGGCCCATCGCATCAGCTCACCCATAGAGTTCGTAGAAGGTCTTCGCGGTGATTTGCTGATCAGCCACGGGATGTTGGATGACAACGTCTTCTACAAGGATTCTGTGCGCCTGGCGCAGCGACTCTTAGAGCTTGAGAAAGAGCACTGGGAGCTCGCTTCCTACCCGCTCGAACCGCATGGGTACGTCCATCCCGAGTCCTGGCTCGATCAGTATCGGCGGATCTTTAAGCTGTTCGAGCGCAGTGTGGGGAAGAATGGGGTTCCGCTGCAGTAGAAGTCTGTGGGTCGAGCTGGCTGGCGACTAATAGAGGGGGGGTCAAGGAATGCCCCTGCAGTTGTTTGGTGACCGCACGTTTAGATGGCGATGGGCTCCGCCGTGGCTGGCCTCCGCCATTGTTGCTTATCCGAGTGCCTTAGCGTCTGGAGTCGCGCTGATCTGAATAACCCCACGAACTGTGTAAGGTTAAGTTGACACTTTAATGTGTATGAGTCACGCTACGTTTTGGGGGCGTTTCAGGCATGCACGAAAAGGCAGACCTCTCTGAAACGTGTGGTATCCGCGCAACGGGAGCGTCGTCTATGACTCCAGATTCGCGACTGAAAACAAAAGCAAATCTTCATCAACTCTCAGAACTTACTGTCCAACTTCGCTCCATCGGTTGCGCTGTTTCGCGGGGCAGTAGCCTCAATTGCTCACTAGCGCGTCGATCCGGTCCGAACAAAGTCTCGTTTTTGATGCCACTAGTGCTGGCATTGACTGCAACCACCGGTGTCTCGTCCGCTGCAGAAGAACAGGCTGCAAAAATCGAGGAAATGATCGTTACGGCGCGCAAAGTCGAGGAGAAAATTCAGGATGTGCCGGCATCCCTGCGGGTATTTTCCATGGAGGAAATGCAGAAGATGGGCTTCGACTCCATCAGCGACAGCGGCATGCTGTTGCCTGGGGTGACCTACGATATCGGTGGCTTTGTTCAGGATACGCGACCTGCAATGAGAGGCATGCAGAACGAGCGCGGTCGCCCCAGCGTCGCAGTCCTCATCGACTACATTGATGCATCTACCGAAAACCTGAGTATTCCGGGCGGCTCATCTGCGTTGTACACGCGACTGCTCGATGTAGAGCGCATCGAAATCGTAAAAGGCCCGCAGACTTTGCTCTACGGTCGCAATGCCTTCGGCGGCGCTATCAACATCGTCACGCAGCGGCCCGGCTTTGAATGGGAAGGGCGGGTCGATACCGACATCGGCAACAGTGGTCGCCAGACTTTCGGCGCCGGTGTTTCGGGTCCAATCATCGACGATGTGCTGGCGTTCCGGGCATCGGTAGCCAGTCATAACTTCGACGGGTTTTATGACAATCCGAACACGGGCGCTGATCTTGGAACAGAAGACTCTTTGGCCGGCTCGCTGGCGCTGCTGTTTACACCATCAGATCGATTTCAGGTGTACGCGCGCTATCAGCAGAGTGACGAAGAGTATAGTCAGCCCGCTTCAGCGCTGGTTACCTGGGATGATCGCCTGCCAGTTCCCGGCGGGACTTTTGCGGCAGGACCCCCCGGATCGCCCAGATTCCCGTGTCCCGATGATCTGGCTGGCACGCCGGACCCTATCTTCAACGCCTGTACTCGCGGAGTCGTGCTGGGTGAGCTTGATGCCCAAGAAGCCGACATCGACTACAGCCTGGATCCAGCCACGGGTCGTCCGTTCCCGGGAATGGAGCAAACTCAGCGTTTCGGCAGTCTTCAGGCCGACTACGAAATCTGGAATGGAACACTGACGTATCTCGCGGGATTCATGAACAACCAGAGTTCAGATCGCTCCGATACGGACTACACCGATTTCGCGGTTCAGGACCCGTTCCAGTTCTCTCTGTCGACGATCAACCTGCTTGATTACGATTTTCAGCACCAAAGCCACGAACTTAGGCACACGGGAGAAGTCGGCAATCTCAGCTGGACCGTGGGCGGCGCCGCATACCTTGAAGACGCGGAACTGAACAACGCATCACTGTTTTGGACGCGCAATCCGGATTCACTTCTCGGGGGACCGCCCTTTTTTCTGGCCAATGAACCTAACCCTGGAGCGCGACCCAACAATATTCAGTCACGTGACACGGAACACTACTCGGCTTTTCTCTCCCTCGGATATCAGTTGAACGAGCAGTGGCGAATCACCGGTGAAGGCCGCTATTCGCACGACACAATCGATTACCGTGTTCCCACCTGGAATCGACAGCAGATCAGCCTGTTGCAACAGATACCGGTGGATTTCTGTCCGCCAGAGACGGACGACCGCGATGTGCCGCAGTCGCAGAGATACCCCAACGTCGCCTTTGACTGCTTCGACGAAGATTCGGTGCAAAGTAAAGTCTTTACTCCCCGAGTGTTGCTGGAGTACCAGCCAGGTGATGATCAGTTGTACTACGCGTCGATCACGACCGGCTTCAAGCCCGGTGGCTTTGCGGCCAATGAGGCGGTCATTCTGGAAGGCCAGCGCTACAACGAAGAAGAGGTAACCACTTACGAGGTAGGGGCACGTACCGAGTGGTTCGACAATACGCTGCGATTGAACGGAGCGGTGTACTTTAACGACTACCGGGATCAGCAGATCGGCATTCAGCAGATTCCCCCGGGCAGCGTGTCACCGGTTCCAGGAATCACAAACGCAGCGCGAGTGGAGGTATTCGGAGTAGAACTGGATGCCATATGGCTCGTCACCGACCAGCTGCAGTTTGCGCTCGCCTATGCGTATACGGATGCAGTGTTCGAAGAGTTTGTGCAGACCGAAGAGGGTTCAACGGCGCTCAATAAAGCGGAGGCGGGAAACATCGATGGGGACTTCTCCGGTAACGACGTCGGCAAAAATCCAAAGCACGCCGCTAGCGCGTCCCTCGACTACTTTGGTGATATAGAGGGGTCAAGCTTCTCCTGGTTTGCCGGTGCTACCGGTCTTTATCGGTCAAAGCGCTACATGGACGAGTCCAATCTCAACTACCTACCTTCTTTTTATCGGGTGAATCTAAGGGCAGGTGTCGAGAATGATCGCTATCGATTGATCGCCTATGTCGATAATGTGTTCGATGGTGATGAAGTCACCAACGGCCAGCGCGTGGTTGACCTTGGCAATCCCGATGGCTTCGCTCCGGGGCGTGGGTACCTTCTGCATATGCCCCTACCGCGGGCCTACGGAGTGCGATTCCAAGTTCAGTTCTAGGGATCCTCGATGACGCACACATTACCTCCGACGAAGCATGCGACCTCCCGTTCGCGCAGGCGAGCTGGAGGTCGCTGCTATTTCTTTCTTCTTTCGGTAGGATTGCGCCAGACACTATCCCGTTAGCGTTACGGCCCATTGGACTCGGCGAGAACCAATCAGGAAAGAAGGTTCGAACCTAGCAGAGATTTCACCGCGATCGTCGCTAAATCAGAAAGGCTAAAAGAAACGCGACCGAAGGACGTTCAGAGCCTATCAGCGAACGCGAAACGACGAGTAAACGAAGCGGCGGGTGACTGGCTGCGTTGCCGCAAGTTCTGGCCATTGTGCTTCGGCAAAAATCTGAACTTTTGCCATAACCCTTTCGAGCAATTCCTCGGGAAGCACCCAGCTTTCCGCATCATCTTTGGACCGCATACCGTCGATGACCAGCTGGGGGCTTAACGATGTTTGCCATTCAACCGCTGCCTGTTCCTCTCCACCATTCACCGCTTCTGCACCGAGCTCAGTCAGAATAGTGACCAACCCGCGTGCGCCGGTAGGAAACTGAACTGACTCTGCTTCCTCCACAACGCTACGCCGAAATACGTTCCGCAGCATTCCTGCAAAGGAGTCCGGCGATACCCAATCGCGGCCGAGGATGATGAGCCCGCCGGGCTTAACCAACCGAAGAATGTCGCTAAGCACCCGCTTAGCGTCAACCAGATGGAGCACATGGACACAAACGGCTGCATCGAAAGCGTCACTGCAAAAGGGCAGTACTTCGAGATCGGCCCGGACTAATTGGAGGTTCGGACTCACTTGGGATGCCAGCGCGCTGAGCATCTCGGCTGACAGGTCGACGCCCACTACCGAGCAGGTCTCTCGCGCCGTTGGCAGTGCGATCCTGCCCGTCCCGACCCCGGGTTCCAAGAGAAGACCGTCATCCGGTATCAGGTCTGCCAGCCAGTCTCCGATTTGCCGCGAGACGTCCGGTGGGTGCCCACGCAGTGCGTCGTAGCGAATAGCGACACGCTCATCAAAGCTGAAATCCAAAGCGGCGTCGGAGTCACTCATTCAATCTTTCCAGGATTCTTGCAGGCCTCCTCAGTATAGGCTGTGTACTGCAGACTTCGGCAAGTAAACAGAAGATTGGTTGACGCAGTGCGCTCGGAACTATTGCAAGCTAGGTCGTATTTGGTTACTTTGAATTATAAAGTACTTTGGCAAAATCGATCCGTTGATGACTGAGTTCGCAAGAAGAGCTTCCTTACATGAACGCGCCGACGGCAACCTCGCATTTATTCGTGGGGCAATGGAGCGCGCGCAGCGAGTAACCGCGGTCAGTGGTGCAGGCCTCCTGTCGATGGGATTCGTCGGATTTGTTGCCGCCGCTGTCGCTACCGGTTCCGATAGTCTGCAGGCTCAGCTTTGGATCTGGGTTATCAGCGCCCCGATAGCGGCGGTGGTGGGTGCCGGATTCTGTATTCACAAAGCGCGTTGCGACGGGTTCGCAGTTCTGGGTGGCGCGGGTAGGCGATTTCTACTCTGTCTGTGTCCCGCCATGGTGGTGGGAGCTGTACTGACGCTCTTCCTGTGGGGCACGCCGAGCATCGCCTACTTACCGGCTTTCTGGATGCTGACTTACGGCTCAGGGGTCATGGCGGCCGGGACTTATGCGGTAGCGCCTGTTACCTGGATGGGAGCGACGTTTTTGACTCTGGGTGGCGTCGCCCTGTTTGTCCCTGCGGACGCGCACAATGGGCTGCTGGGTTTAGCGTTTGGTTTCGTCCACGTGGTCCTCGGACTTCGCCTACTCGCCAAAGCATAAGCATTCGAGCGGGCCTCACGAGAAGAGAGAATGGCTAGAACGGTATCTAAAGCAGCGCGCCGCGACGCAAGCCAGAGAAGCGAAAAGAAGGTGGCTTCCGAGGAGCGGCTACGAGCAGTTGCAGGATTTGTCCTAGATGATGACGAGAGAGACTTCCATAAGCTGCTGAACGATCGGATCAGGTTAGGAGTGCTATCGAGTTTGGCCGTCGTTGATCGGCAGTCTTTTTCGGAGCTGAAAGGGCTGCTTGAGGTGTCAGACGGCAATCTCAGCGTGCACACCAGGAAGCTCGAAGAGGCGGACTACCTGCGCTGCGAGAAGTCATTTTCCGGCCGTGTGCCTCGCAGTGAGTTTTCGATTACCGCAAAAGGCAAGCGCGCGTTGCAGAGATATCTCGCGCACATGGAGGCGCTGATCGAGGTGACGCAAGGATCTTAAAAAAATTTACCTCGTAACTTTAAAATACAAAGTACTTTGATTATCTCAATAAGATTCAGACATTGCTGGGAGGAAACACACGTTGATAGTTCTAGATGAGATGAGTCGACGTTTCGCCACCATTGCGTTCGTGGCTCTGTTTATGGGCTTACCGTTGTTACTCGTTGCCGGTATCGCCGAAGACCGTCAACAGTACTACCAAGAAGCTACCGAGGCTGTCTCCCGATCTTGGGGACCGGCACCGGTGCTGAGTGGTCCGGTGGTCGTGGTGCCCGAAACATCCGTTCAAAGTGCGCCAGCTGAGCCAGGCGGCGTGGCTAAGTTCCCGAGTGAACGACAGCGCGTATTTTTGCTGGATCAACTCAAGATGAAGATATCCATAACGCACCAGTACCGCCAGCGCGCGATTTACGATGTTCCAGTGTTTACAGCGCTTATTAAGATTGAAGGTCAGCTACCGGTCATCGAGCACACGAGATTTGAAGACGGAAAACGGACGCTGCATTTAGATAGGGCGCAACTTCTGATCGGCATCAATCACCCCCAGGCGATCGCACTCGCAGAGCCCGTGGTTGTAGGCAACGAGAGATTCGATCTCAGTCCGTTCAATCAGATCGCTGGAATCGGGCGCGGCGTGAAAATCCCACTCCCTTCGTTGGGCGGCAAAGCGGATCGGTCATTCGCGACCAGTATCGAGCTCCGAGGCAGCAAGTCTTTCGCATTCACGCCTTTTAGCCGGCAAAGCCATGTCGAGATGATTTCAACGTGGCCGCATCCCAGTTTTCGAGGACGGTACCTGCCGATCCGCCACGAGATCAGCGACTCGGGTTTTTCCGCTGAATGGTCCGTGGGAGAGCTGGCGCTTGGAGTTTCCAGTAGCTGGCTCGTCAATGAGTCCACACCACCGATCCAAAGTTTTGCTGCGGGTGTGGGCTTGTATGAACCTGTCAATGACTACAGCCAGATTGATCGCGCCCTAAAATACGGATTGCTCTTTATCTCTTTGACCTTTATCGGCTTCATTTGCTTTGAAATCAGCGCCAGACTCAAAATCCATCCAGTGCAGTACAGCGTCGTGGGCGTGGCCCTTACACTGTTCTTTATGTCGCTCCTCTCTTTGTCAGAGCACCTACCGTTTGCGGCCGCTTACATGATCGCGACACTCGTCATTGTCACTATGGTCTGTGTCTACGTGCGAGCTATTACGCGATCGCTGTCATTGACAATGATCCAGAGTTTCATTTTGTTAACGCTATACGGGACTCTGTTCGTTTTGCTGAGACTTGAATCGTTCTCCCTGCTTGTGGGTACCGCTGTACTTTTGGCCGCGCTCAGCGCGTTGATGGTCGTCACCCGGCGCTTGGCCGAAGCGAGCCCAAACTATTCATGAATCGCCGTGACGATAGCCTTGTGCGCGCAAGTATCACGAAAGGGCGCGAGCGCATTGATGGATAGTTAGGGCTAGGGTCCCGCGTGATTAATACGTTGAATAAATTTCGAGTGATTCTTTGTGGGTGGCCTTCGTAACTGGCAGGGCGCGCTGAGGAGCTACAGCCATAGCTAAGGAGGATCCGCAACGCGTACAGGCGCGAAGAGGCGCCGAAAGAACTGGGCGAATTAGCCACGCAGAGACACCCTGGACTTACTCAGAGGCTGCCTAGGACTTTCGGACGATGTGGTGAGTCCGTGCTGAGACTATTCTGTGGTCTTGCCATCAGCAGGCGTTTTTGATCGACATGCCGAAACTACTCCTGACTCTCTGGAACCAACCTCGGGCCGCGGGTGCTACTGGACCCCAATGGCACGACTGGGTCCTGGTTCTGCTGATTCTTTCGCTGTCGGGCGTCGAGGTAGCTCTCCGAGACGGGATCATCTGGCGAGAGCTCGCGCTACTTCTGAACACGTTGTTTGCGTGCGTTCTGCCGTGGCGTCGTGTCAAAGGAGCTTATCTGCTCGCCCTGGTGTTCGGGCTGAACTCGCTGGTCCAGCTCTATGCACTAACCCACGATGTCGAGTGGACAGGACTATATACAACGGTGCTGATTCTCGTGCTGCCGTTCGCGTTGGTGCGTTGGGCATCGGGTAAGGAGGTAGTTGCCGGTTGGGCAGTAATTCTGCTCACGTTTGCGTCCACAACCCTGGTTGAGCGTCCCCCCTGGGGCGAAATAGCGGGAGCGATTCTATTCATCCTGTTCCCTACTATGCTGGGCGGATTCTTTCGGTATGAGAGCGTCTTACGGCAACGTACCAACGAGAGGATTCGGTTACTGGAGCGAGAGCGACTGGCCCGCGACCTTCACGACACGGTCGGCCACTATATGTCGGCGATAGCGGTCCAGGCTCAGGCGGGCCGCGCACTTGCCGCCAGCGATGCAGAAGCACCCGATGCGGCGCTTAAGGTGATTGAAGACGCATCTCGTAATGCTTTGGCCGAGATGCGCAGCATCTTGAGGTCCATGCGTGCGGACGCCCCCGCTGATTACAAGCCGGCCGGATCTCTCGATGATGTAAAAAGAATGGCGGAATCCTCCACCTATCCGTTTGAAGTAAAAATCAAGACCAGTGGCGACCTTTCGGCGATTGATGGTGTAACGGCTTCGACGTTGTACCGGCTCGCGCAGGAGTCCATTACCAACTCAGCGCGTCACGGACGCGAGGTCAACACTCTCACGATAAGCGTTAGCGCAGACGGGGAAGGCGTACTGCTAAGTGTGCGTGACGATGGGGTAGCATCTGGTGCTAATTTCAACCCGGGACTAGGTCTGCAAGGCATGAGAGAACGAGTCCTGCTCCTGGGAGGTGAGTTTGGGGCAGGTCCCGCAGAAGAGGGCGGCTGGTCCGTTCGGGCGCGATTACCCATGCCGGGAGTAGTACGATGAGCGTCTCCGTGCTTGTGGCTGATGATCAGGATCTTGTGCGAACCGGGTTGTGCATGATCCTGAACGCCCAGCCCGATATCGATGTGATTGGCGAAGCAGCGGATGGCAAGCAGGCCGTGGAAATGGCGATCCGCCTCCGTCCGGATGTGTGTCTGTTCGACATTCGCATGCCGGAGCTCGATGGCATTGAGGCAACTCGTATCCTGACGGCCGAGCAATTGGAGCCGCCCCTGGCCATCGTGGTTATAACCACCTTCGATATGGACGAGTATGTGCACGCGGCGCTCAAGGCGGGCGCGAAAGGCTTCTTGCTGAAAGATGCGGGGCCCGAACTTCTTACGCAGGCCATTCACGCGGCCGCCTTGGGCGATGCGCTCATTGCACCCAAAGTAACGGCAAGACTGCTTAAGAAGTTTGCCGAAACGGCGCCCGCATCCCAGATGCCTCAACCTTTCGAACCGCTGACAGAACGAGAAGAGCAAGTTTTAATCACGGTAGCGAAAGGTCTTAGCAATGCCGAAATCGCTGCTGCGCTGCATATCAGCTTAAGCACCGTGAAAACCCACGTCACCAGCCTGATGCAGAAACTGGGGGCGCGCAATCGCGTCGAGGTTGCGATATGGGCGTTCGAGACCAAGAGAGTTCCAACCGCCTGAGCGGTGATCGGAATGCGACCGGACCCACACCATTCCCTGACTTCATCCGCCTAAAGTACGAGCTGCCTCCCGGACTACCGACCCAGGTAAAAATGCCCATAGGACCGATGTCCGAGTAGTCCACCAAAGCGAACATAGCGCCATCAATTGAGCAGTTGGAGGCTCTATGAATTTATCAACAGAAACCCAGCGATGTGGGGAATTGGGTGCTGCACCGTCGAAGCAGGCACGTGTTTCCGGGTCTGGCTTTTGGAATCTCATCGCGGAGCACTACGCGGCAAAGGGTGTAGCTAACGAAGCGGCCTATCAACAGAAGCTATCGCTGACGCAGCAGTATCTGTCAGCTCAGGACGAGATTCTCGAAATTGGCTGTGGCACGGGGTCAACGGCGATCGAACATGCATCATCGGTGAGGCAGATCACAGCGACCGACTTCTCGCATCAGATGATAGCTATCGCGAAACGTAAAGCGTCGGCTGCGCAGGTGCGAAACATCGAATTCGTGGAATGTGAGGCATCAGCGGCGCTCGAGGCTGGTGCGGCCTATGACGGCGTGCTCGCATTGAACGTTTTGCACCTGCTGAAGGATTGGCGATCCGTTGTGTGCGGAGCAGGGCAATCGCTGCTGTCCGGCGGAGTCTTCGTATCCAGTACGCCCTGTCTGCGCTCGCTTCCGGGCGGGATCAGGGCGCTGCTTCGGGTGGGGTCTTGCCTGGGTGTTCTGCCTCGGCTGATGTTCTTCACGCGCGATGACTTGAAGAGTGCGCTTGAGTCCGCCGGCTTCGCGGTGGAATACGAGTGGCAGGCTGATTCGAGGAATGTCTTCCTGATCGGGAGAAAGCCATGACGAGTCGATACCGCTTCAGTCCCGACTACCGATTGATCGTACGGTTGAGCCAACTGACTATGGCAGCCATCACGATTACCTGGGCCTCGCGTGCAGATTGGTTGAGTTGTAGTGTGGGGTTCTGCGCATTGGTCATTAGCGGGCTTCCCCTGAGTCTCGCAAGGCTGGGAAACATGCGAAAACCAACCTCGCAGGTCCTGGCTCTGCTCCTCACGGCGCACGTTGGTCTCGGTATGTTCCTTGGCCTCTATGAGCACTCCGCGCTCTACGACAAGTTCATGCACGTTCTGGGATCGGCAGCGATTGCCACGCTCGCCCACAGTGCGCTCCTTGCCTATGGCGAGCGCAACGGGCTGCGAATGCCGGCGAGCTTCATTGCGAGCATCACGTTGAGCACAACTATGAGCGCTGGAGCACTGTGGGAGATATTCGAGTTCAGTATCGACCAGACTGGGCTCTTCTATGCGCAGCGTGGACTCACCGACACCATGATCGATCTTGTGGCCGACGTCTTTGGTGCCGCACTGGCAGTACCACTACTGCTCGCGAATAAGGGAGGGTCTGCCAGTCACGAGCCTGTTACCGAATGGAGGTCAGCACCATGAGGACCCTGAACAAGCTAGCGATGGTTTGCCTACTTTGCCTGTGCAGCGCCTGTGCTCATAACGGCGTCAACCCACTGCCCGGCCAAGAGAGGGAAGGAGATCATCGACTACGGAACGCGCTGATTGCGGTTGGAGCGGTGGTGCTCGTAGCCGCCGTTGTCGCCAATCAGGCGGAGAGTAATGCTAAGGACGCGCTTCGTGGTATCGGGTCAAACCAGGCACCCTAGACTTTTTCACAGGCTCCCTTAAACCCATTGGGTTGTTGCAAACACCTAACCGACTGAGTGGGATGACCGTCTAGTCTAATTACGCGGCATCAGTACCGTGTAGTCAAAATCGAGAACAACAGCGGGGTCGTACCGGCCATCGCTGTCCTTCGAAGGGAAGTCCTCGCACGACCTGTCTTTGCACGCGATAGTGCGTAAACGCAGAGCGCCAATTCCCGGGTCGTCGTCCAGCGGCGCCTTGTCGAGTACCTCGGACCAGGCGTAGATCGTATCGCCGGCGAAGCTGGGCGCAACGTGGCGCCCTCCGTTGATTGCGGCGATGCGCTGGGCGTTCGCCAGACCGTTGCAGGACAAAGACCGGGCGAGGCTGATGATATGGCCGCCGTAGACGATGCGTCGCCCATTGCGGCCTTGGCTTTCAACGTGCTGATTAAAGTGCACACGGGCCGTGTTCTGAAACAAGCGACACGCGGACATGTGATCCGCTTCCTCGATCGTCATCGCATCGACGTGATCGATCTTTTCCCCGACTTCATAGTCATCCCAGTGATGGGGGCTACCCGCGGCCGCCAGGTCATAGCTGCCAGTGCTTTGCCAGCCGCTTGCCAGCGAGTTCATAGGCACAGCGTCCGGAAGGGTGGGCACGACGGTCTCCGGTGCCGGACTGCTTGGATCGCGTTTGCGCACCATGACCCAACGGTGATACTCAACGACGAGTTCACCGCGCTGATTATTGCCACGGGTGTGCACGTAGACCACACCCGTTTTGCCGCTGCTGTTCTGCTTGAGCCCCGTAACAGTCGATGTTGCTGCTAGCGTATCGCCGGGGTACACCGGCACCCCAAAACGACCGCCTGCGTAGCCTAAGTTGGCCAGCGCATTAAGCGAGATGTCTGGGACCGTCTTCCCAAAAACGGTGTGAAACGTGATCAGGTCATCCACCGGGTGGCCTGTAAATCCAAGTTCCGCTGCGAAGCTTGCGCTTGACTGCAGGGCAAACCGCGGACCGAAGATCGACTGATAGACGGCGACGTCGCCCTCGGTGATTGTGCGCGGCGTTGCATGGACAAGTTCCTGTCCGGGGAAGAAGTCCTCAAAAAAATTGCCGGTCTCAGTTTTGCTGCTCACGCTTTGCATCGTGTTTAAAATCCGTAGGCTTCGGCTAACTGCGGATCACTCTTCGCCAGCATCTGCGCCAAGTCGACCATGACCTTTGCCTGTTTCCAGCTTGCATCATCCTGCATCTTGCCGTCGATCATCGCCACGCCAGAGCCGTCGGGCATGGAGTCGAGGATCTTGCGTGCAAAGCGAACTTCATCCGGGTCTGGGCTGAAGACCTTTCGAGCAATGGGTATCTGACTGGGCGCCAGGGACCAAGCGCCCGTGCAGCCCATGAGAAACGCGTTGCGAAACTGAGACTCACACCCTGCGTCATCCCCAATGTCGCCGAACGGACCGTAGAATGCGCCAATGCCGTACATGCGACAGGCGTCGACCATGCGTGCGACCGTGTAGTGCCACAGATCCTGCATGACGAAGCCACGCAAGGCTTCACCCTCTACCGGGTCTGCCAAGACTCCGTATCCCGGATGGCCGCCACCAATACGCGTGGTCTTCATACCACGAGAAGCCGCGAGATCAGCAGGCCCCAGACTTAAGCCGTGCATACGTGGGCTTGCTCCCGCGATGGCCTCCACATTGGCGACTCCCTGAGCGGTTTCGAGGAGCGCATGCAAACCAATGGGGGTTTTCACGCCCGCGCGCGCCTCGAGTTGGGCCATAAACTGATCTACAAAGTGAATGTCCCAGGGGCCCTCGACCTTGGGAATCATGATGACGTCCACCGCGTCGCCCACTGCTTCGATGATCTGCATCATGTCATCCAGAAACCAGGGGCTGTCCAGCGAGTTGACGCGCACCCAAAGTGCGGAAGAGCCAAAGTCAGCGGTGCGGGCAAGTTCAATAAAACCCGCTCGGGCAGCCTCCTTTGCTTCGACCGGGATGGCGTCCTCCAGATTGCCGCAAAGCGCATCGACACCGCTGGCCGCCAGCTCCGGTGCTTTGGCCCGAATCTTTTCGATGTGGGGGGGAAAGAAGTGAATCATCCGTTCCGGTCTTACCGGTTGCTCGCGCAGCGGTTGCGGTGCACCGATCGCCAGAGGCTTATAGAAATCTTGGGGGGTTTTCATTCAACACCTCGCTAGGGCTTTGGAATTTTTCTTATGAGAAGTGCGGGGTTAGCGTGCGCACAACTTTCGGTCAGGCTGAGGCAATGACTCCAGCATCATGAAGACGTCCGAGCTCACCTTCGCTAAGGTCAAGGAGATCGAGCAGCACTTCATCCGTGTGCTCCCCCAGCCGTGGTGCCCGAATCGGCTCGGCGCGCGGTACTCTTGAAAACTCCAGCGGAGATCCGGGCACCAGCCAGCTCCCCACTCCGGGTTGTTCAACAAAAGCGAACATCGGGTTATCGGTAGAGCAATCGGGGTCTTGCTGGAGCGCCTGGCGTACGCTGCGGTAGGGCGCCCAGGTGACTCGATGTTCGTTAAACCTTTGCTCTACTTCAGCCAGATCTCGCGAAGCTGTCCACTTATCCAGCAGCTCCGCAATCTCGGATCTTGCTCGAAAGCGATTGCCTTCATCCCCGAGGTCCATCCCAAGGCGCTCGCCCAATAGGTTGATGTCGTCGCTAAGATCCGTCGCCGCGAGCAGGCACTTCCATTGCGATGCGGTGAGTCCAACCACCATCACTTGCTGGCCATCGCGCGTTGTAAAGTCTCGTCCAAAGGCGCCGTAAAGATAGTTACCGCCCTTCGGCCGGTCTTCCTGGCCAAGCGTCGCTTCAGCCAGCATTCCGAGATGACCAAGCGTCGCGATAGCGACATCTTTCAGAGCCAGGCGTACCAGTTGGCCCTCACCGCTCATGCGTCGATGCCGTTCCGCCGCCAAAATCGCCGTCGCCATTGTTTGTCCAGCGATTAGATCCCAGGCTGGCAGCACGTGGTTTACGGGCGCAGAATTACCTTCCGGGCCCGTCATGTAGGGCAAACCAATCTGGGGATTCACGGTGTAGTCAACTTCTGAGCCGCCGTCACGGCGTCCCAGCAGGTTGATCATGATCAGGTCATCGCGGTGGGCGCAGAGCGCGTCATACGCAAGCCAACCACGAGCCGGAAAATTTGTGCTGAACATCCCGCCTTCATCGCCGGGGAGGGTTATCAGTCGGGTCAGCAGCTCGCGTCCTTCCTCGCTGCGAAAGTCCACCGCCACAGACTTCTTACCCTTGTTCAGTCCCGTCCAGAACAGGCTGGCGCCACTTTCGGGAGCTAACGGCCAGCGGCCGTAATCGAGGCCGCCACCTATTGGATCAAAGCGGATGACCTCGGCCCCGAGTTGCGCGAGTGTCATACCACCCAGCGGCGCCGCAACAAAGGCACAGCCTTCGACCACGCGAAGCCCGGCAAGAATGCCATTACTCACGCGATAGTGCCCTGACTTCGGAGCTTCGCGATTTCGTCAGCCGAGAGACCGAGAATCTCTGTCAACACGTCATCGGTGTGTTCGCCAAGACGCGGTCCAAGCCGATTGATCGTTCCGGGGGTTTCGGAAAGTCGTGGCATTACATTCGGGACGATGACTGTTTCGCCCAGGTCGTCGTCATCAATGGCCACCATGGCGCGCCGCGCCTGAAACTGACGGTCGCCGAAGATATCTTCAATGGAATTCAGTGGGCCCGCTGGTGCCCCGGTGGCTACGCAGCGCTCGAGAACCTCCTCGCGTGTCAGCGAGCCAGCCCAGTCTCGAACAATCTCGTTCACGTCATGCGGGTCTTTAAGCCGTGCCTCCTGCTTGCCGTACACGTGTTCTGACGCAAGATCGGGACGGTCCATCGCGTGGGCGAGGCGTTCAAACAGCTTATCGGTAACGCAGCTTATCGCCACCCAGTGACCATCACTCGTGGGGAAGTGCCCGTTGGGGCAGGCAAAGTAGTTATTGTTCGGCCCGCGTCGTTCGCGAACGATTCCATACATCCCGAAGGCGGGGGCTAGCTCAGCGGTCGTGCGGAACACCGACTCGTACAGGCTCGCGTCGATGTACTGACCTTCGCCTGTCTCGTCGCGGTAACGCAGGGCCATCAGGATGCCGATACAACCGTTCATGCCGGTCATATAGTCGCCGAGCGTCGTTGAGCCAGGTGTTACGGGAACGCCCCGGGGCATCCCGGCGAGATAGGCAAGGCCGCCGACCGCATGAGCCACGCGGGCAAAGCCGGGGCGGTCTTTGTAGGGACCGTCCTGCCCATAACCCGTCACTCGAAGCATAATCAGCTTAGGGTTGATCTCGTGCAAAGTCTCCCACCCCAGGCCCCAGCGCTCCATCGTGCCGGGTCGGAAGTTCTCTACCAGAACATCGGACTCGCTCACCAGCCCTTTGAGAACTCGAGCACCGTCATCGGTCCGCAGGTCCAGCGCCATCGACTTCTTATTGCGGGACTCGCTTAGCCAGGTCAGCGTGTCCCCGACCTTGGTCGGTGTGCCAAACTTGCGCAGGGAACACCCACCCTTAGGCTGCTCGATTTTTATAACTTCGGCGCCAAATTCGCCCATGATCCCGGCGGCATAGGGGCCGGCGATCACCGTGGCCAGATCGAGTACACGCAGACCAGCCAGGGGCAGATCGTTATCATCCTGCTCGCGACTGTCCGATGTCCTATCGTTCGCCGACATTGTCAGATGACTCCATCTCTGCGTAGAGAATCGATCTCACCCTCGACCAGACCAAGCAGTCCATTCAGGACCTCCACAGTTGCATTTCCGAGTGGTGGCCCCAGTCCGGTAATTCTTCCAGGTGTTTTCGACAGTCGCGGGTTGACGTTGGGAACGACAACCTCGCCCACGTCCGGTACGTCCACGCAGGCCAGCGTCCCGCGGGCTTTGAAATGCTCGTCCTCAAAGATGTCGGCGATGCTATTCACGTTGCCTGAGGGGACTTCCGCATCCAGGCAGCGGCGCATGATCTCGGCTCGCGGTTGGCTGCCGACCCAATCCTCAACCATCGCATTCACCGCCTCGCGAGCGGCGAGGCGATTGCGCTGGACGCCATAGAGATCCTTGAGTGCCAGCTCCGGCCGCTCCATTGCACTCGCCAGCCGTTCAAACATACGGTCCGTGGTGCAGGCGATGGCGACCCACTTATCGTCGCTGCAGCGAAAGTGGCCGTGAGGAACAGCTACGAAACTCCCGGCGCCCTCTCGTTCGCGAACCTTTCCATACAAGCCGTAGGTTGCGGCGAGCTCATCCAGCGTTCTGAACACCGATTCGTAGATAGCAACATCGATGATCTGGCCGCGGCCGGTCCGGTCACGATGTCGCAAAGCCAGGAGTATTCCTATCGCGCCATAGAGGCTGGAGATATAGTCGCCCAGAGGTACCGTACCGGGAACGACAGGTGTCTCGCCGGGGAATCCCGCCAGGTAAGAAAGGCCAGACACTGCGTGCGCCACGTGAGAGAACCCGGAACGCATCCGGTAGGGCCCCGTTTGGCCATAGCCTGAGACCCGGAGGAAAATAAGCCCCGGATTGGCCTCGCGCAACACATCCCAGCACAAACCCCAGCCTTCGAGTGTACCGGGGCGGAAGTTTTCAATGAGAATATCGGACTTTTCGACCAGTTGAAGAAACAGCTGCCGGCCCCGGTCCTGGCGCAGGTCTATAGTCACGGACTTGCGGTTACGGGCCTCGGTGAGAAAAGCCAGCGTCAGATCCGGGTGCTTGGTCGGGCTGCCGAACCGGCGCATAGGATCGCCAGACTTGGGATGCTCGATCTTCAGGACTTCGGCACCGAATTCGCCAAAAATTGACGCTGCGTGTGGACCCGCGATGAACGTTCCGAGATCCAGAATGCGTAGTCCAGCCATGGGGAGCGGCGAATCCGCCCCGGCGGGTTGATCTGCCGGGCGCTCGTGGCTCATTCCCGTCAGCTCCTCCAGGCGACAATCAAGGCGGAGGGCCCAACGTCGCGTTTATGTTATTTTTTTATTTCGGGAAAAGCGCCCGAAAGGAGAGTGTTCATCGAATATACAGCGCAATACGCTGATTGGATCGGACGTAGTGAGTCGGTAACCGATAATCTCGACCCCTGGCGAGCGCAGGCCGCTGCGGCAATGTTTGATCGAGAGGCGCTGTTAAGTGAGGCTGGGTCGGAGCTACCGGCACTCTGGCATTGGTTCTTCTTTCTTGCCACCTCACCGCAAACGCAGTTAAGCGATGATGGTCACCCGCAGCGCGGTGGCTTTATGCCTCCCGTCACGTTGCCGCGACGCATGTTCGCCGGTTCGCGTATGACCTTTCACAGGCTATTGCGCCTTGGTCAACCGGCAGTACGTCACGCCCAGATCCGCGATGTGCGCCAGAAGTCCGGACGATCTGGTGAGCTCGTTTTTGTCACGGTGGACTACCAATACACGCAGGGCGGAAAACTGTGCATCGAGGAGCAGCAGGACATTGTCTACCGCGAACCCGGCGAGCCCGTGCCCGCGCCAGTTGTGGCCAGTTTGCCGCGTGCGCCCGAAGACTGCTGGAGCCGGGATGTCCGGGCAGATTCGCGACTCCTTTTTCGTTTCTCAGCCCTAACGTTTAACGCACACCGGATTCACTATGACCGAAGCTACGCTGCGGAAGTGGAGGGTTACCCTGGTCTCGTCGTACACGGACCCTTAACCGCCATGTTGCTGGCGGATCTCATCACGCAGAATACTGGACATCCAATCGCAACCTTCTCGTTTCGCGGTGTGGCGCCGCTCTTCGACCTCTTTCCTTTCCGGCTGATGGGGCGCCATAGCAGCGGCAATGTCGAGTTGGAAGCCGTCGGGCCGGATGGGGGGAAAGTGATAACCGCCACTGCAGCACTCAAAGAAGACTAGAAAGGAGGCTGCGAAGAAGGCTAAGTGATCAATCACTGCTCCCGCAGAGAGTTTCGGTTGGCAGCAGTGTGAGCTACCGCACAAATCCAGAGCGGTATCTCTCCTTCATGGAAGGTTTGCCCGAAATCAGGCAGCGCAAAACGCGAGAAATCGTGCTAATACTTCTTTAGGCTCGTTGCTCGGGGGGAGCGCGCGTGTTCAATAAGCTTTTTTCTTCAGTTCTTCTCTGCTTTTTTCTACTTGCGCTCGCGGGCTGCAAAATCAAGATCACGGTCCCGGAAGGGGCGACCGTAATGACGCTCTCGGGCAGGTTCCAGTGCACGGGTGGCGAGATGTGCGTCATCGATGTGGTCGATACCATGTTCGACGAGACGTTCACCGTGGTGCCGCCCGACGGCCTGGCCTTCGCGGGTTGGCGCAAAGACGACCGCTTCCTTTGCGGTGGCAGCACGGACGATTGCCGCTTGTTTACGACGACATTCCCTGGCACGCCGCTGGTCGCGTTTTTGGAAACGGACGAAGAGTTTTTTCTGGAACCGACGTTTTCAGGCTTGGCGGTACCCGTTCCTACGGCGTCACTTGATGATCCGCAGTACTGGCGTTCGGCCATCGCAATAGAGCGCGATGCGTCTTTTCGCCGCAATCGTCCGACCCAGAATCAGATCTATCAGGTTATCCCCAATGCGGCGAACTGCGATGGAGGTATGATCACCCAATGGGCAAAAGATGAGGCGCGTACCGCCTTAAACAATATTCGCGCCCTGCACAAACTGGCTCCCGTTGCTTACTTAACCGAGTTCGATGCCGAGGTGCAGGCAGCCTCTCTGGTCCAACTTGCAAATAACGGTCAGTCTGGGCACTTCCCTGCTGCGAGTGACAACTGTTTTAGCCAAGCTGCGGCCGATGGTGCCGGCTCGTCGAATCTGTTTTTTGGCAGTGCCGACGAGCATCCCGTGTCCTACATGCTGGGATGGACTCACGACGCGGACAACCTAGCATCGGTGATGGCGGCCGGACACCGGCGCCATATTCTCAACCCCTCGCTGGGCTATGTAAGTTACGGATCTACCCTTGGCTACGCCGCGCAGAAGGTGTTCGGATTCGGTAGAAGCACAGTAGGCACGAGCGTTGCCGAAGATTTCATTGCACTACCCTCCGGGGCCTATCCCTATGTGCTTGTAAATAAGAGTCGGCGTAATCCGACTCCCTGGAGCTTCCACGTGGTGTCTAACGACCCGTTCGCTCCCGAGTTCAATTACTTTGGGAATGCGAAGGTGTCTATTCGAGATACAGTCACTGGAAACTCGGTGGCCCTTACCGATCTGTACACCGACTCAATTCGCTACGGCGGTCTGCACGGAATTATCTCCTGGCTTGTTCCCGACTACGAATACGATCGGGAGTATGAGGTAACCGTCTCGGGCATCGCGATGCCTGGGGGCAATGTCCGCGACCACACCTACTCCGTCACTATCGTGCGCAGAGATGTCCTTGACTTATCCGAACCCCTCGAGCCGGGGGATACGGCGCAGGCTCGGGGATTGGCCGGGGCGGTGAACAACGAGGATGATCGCGACGCGACGGTGGTCAGCATAAGTAACAGCGGCACCTATCAATTGAACGCGCAAACGATGTTCTCCAACTGGGCGCTGTACGTCGAAGTGTATGACGAGAATAAGAATCTGCTGATTTCTACCGATGCACCAACCAGTCTGAATCTGTCTCCTGGAGATTACACACTGGCCGTAGGCAGATGCTCTGAGCAGGGAAGCTGCTACGGCTGGAGCAACCTGAATTACACGGTTGAGCTGCGTTAGACGGCGTCGCTTTTATCTCACCAAGCTGGCGGGTTACTGAGAAATGTACCCACGCCCGATCCGATTCCTGCGGTATCGACTATGCCTGCAAATCGGCCTGCAAATCGCATGGCTCTTCGCAGATCGCCATCTGACATCGATCGGCGAAGATTCGGGGTGCTTCTGACCACTGGTTCTTAGAAGCCGATCTTTGCAAGGCTTTCGTCAATGAGCGTTCGCAATCGGAAGTCTTCGAAGGGAAACGCCTGAAAAAACAGCTGACGACTCACATCTGCGTGTCGTCGTTTGGCGAGTCTGGCGAATCGTTGCGCGGCGTCCGTCTCCCCGGCGAGTTGATGAGCAGCGACAGCTATGAGTGCGATCAGGGAGTGAGCGCCTGGCGTTGACGCCGCCCGCGATGACCAGCGAGCACCCTGTTCGAAGTCGCCCTGCCCGAGGTAGTTAAATGCTCGAACACCCAACATTCCGTAGCGCAATGGGTCCAGAGGGCTGATCTCGAGAGCGAGATCGACTCGTTTCTCTGATGAGTCGAAATTGCCGAGTATGGTCTCAGACCAGGCGTAGGCATAGTGACTTCGAGCGGAACTGGGGCTTATCAGGGTGGCGCGCTCAAGCCAACCCTGGCTGGAGATCAAGTCGCTCTCCAGCCAATGAACTCGGCCCATTACAAAGTTCACATACGGATCACTCTCATCGAGAGAGAGTGCCCGTTCCGCAAATTCGCGTGCAAGTTTGGCATCTCGTTGCGTGTTAGTGGCGAGCCCTTGAAAGGCGATCTGGAAATGCGTTGCTGAAAGAGCTGCATTCAAACGTGCAAAGCCTTGTTCATGAGCTAGTGCCTTTTCGAAACAGTCGCGAGCTGCGAGCAGGTCCTGCCTGCCGTTTCGATTCAGACGTTGCAATCCCATGTGGTAGAGCTCCCAAGTGCTAAGCTTTTCAGGATCGGTCAACGCCGCTCTGTGCGCTTCATAGCGTGGTATCTCAAGTTCGGCAATGCGGAGCACCGTCTCGGTAACTCGACGACGAAGACTCTTGAAGTCGTCATTTGCCTCCTCGAACTGTTCTGACCACATTACGGCGCCAGTACGGAGATCCATGAGTTCTGCACTGAGCCGGATTGCGTGGCAGGTCAGCGAAAGCTCGCTATTCATGCAGTAGCGAGAACCCAACGTAGCTCGCACTTCTTCCGGTTTCGTCTCGAACGAAGTGAAGGTCCCTACCGACCCTCTGGCAACGACCACAAGCCATCGCAAACGAGCCAGTTCGGTGATCAAGTCACTGTGTATGGCACTGGCGATGAGGGAAGACTGAGGATCATCCGATACACCCGAGAAGGGCAGAACGGCCAGAGCGGGGCGCGAGGTGTCGAAGAACCCATGTTGATTCTGGGTTTGCTCTTCGCTTTCGGGTCTCAGTACAAGATTCTGTTCGGAGTCTACTTTTCGGACTTGTCCTACAAAGCGAAACCCTCGTTTTGGAACGGTTTGAACAAGTCGTTGCTGCCGACCGTCATCGTCAAGTGCCTGCCGAAGACGCTTGATACGGCTGGCGATGGCTGAGTCCGAAACCACACGACCCTTCCACGCGGTCTCGAGTAAGTCATCGCGAGTCAGCAGGCGGCCCTCACTGCGCAAAAAGAGGACGAGTAGCTCAAAAACCTGAGGTTCAAGTGACACCAAGTTACCTGCCTTGTGCAAAGTGCCAGAAGCAAGATCCAGTGTGAAATCTTCAAAGCGATACATCGGCTGCGGCAATCGTCAGAACAAAGACATGTAAAAACCATATTTTCGCCATGGTTTGGCCAAGCGCGCAATCAGCACGGGCACTAAAGTACTTGCATCGAAGGGATTAGCCCTTCAAACAACAGCGAAAGGGAGAGTAAACATGCCACTCGTAACTATAGATGTAATCAAAGACGTGTTTTCAAAAGAGCAGAAAGCCGCGCTGATCTCCGGCGTGACAGAAGCTATGGTCGAGGTCGAAGGTGAGAACATGCGGCCCGTTACCTGGGTAAAAATCCACGAGGTAGAAAACGGTGACTGGGCGATCGGGGGCAATCAACTGGATGCAAGTGCGGTTCACGCTCTCGCCCGAGGAGAGGCTGCCTAACCGACGATCCTGAACTTGAGCATCATCGGGCTTGATTCGGAAACAGACTTCGATCAGGCCCAACCGGCTCGCTATCGTTCCGCTTTTCCGAAGCGTCAATTCAATCGATACGAGCTCCGGCCAGAAGCCTTGCGGATGCAGCGCCGAATATCAGGGCAAAAAGCCCCTCAATAAGTCTTCTGAATTTTAAGTACACGCCTCCAACCGCTGCGCTCGAGAATAGGTACGCGTAGCCGAAAAATACGCCAGCCCCCACGAGCCCTACTCCGAGGACTGTAAAGGTCATCTCGCGTGCCCCCGCAGTAGAGGGGGTGCCAGTCGAGTAGAGTGCCGCAAAGAAAAGCACCGCCTTGGGATTTGTGAGATGAATCAGTAGGCCCTTAAGATAAAGGGTTGTTAAGGATTGCTGCTTCATTGGCTTTACGATCAACGGGTCGCCGGCAATCGCTGCACGTAGTGACTTGAGTGCCAGGTACATTAGATAGGCTGCTCCTAGATAGCGCAGGACTTCTAAAGCCCAGACATGCTTGAGGAGCACAGTCGCCACGCCGAGCGCTGCCGACGCTGACCAAAGCAACGATCCTGAAAGTACTCCAGCGGCCATCGACAAACTACCCGGACGCCCCTGGCCCATCGCAGCACCAGCGATGGCGACAGTTGCGGGGCCGGGGCTGGCCATTGTCAAGAAAGCAGCAGTCAGAATCAGTGCATAGTTGATGTCTTGCATAGTGCGTTTTCGATAAGGTCGATATCTGGTGGGAATATGTGAGACTCAGGCCGAGATCATTCCAGATTGATGCTGGCTTGTCTCAATCTGTGGCTCCCTCTTTTCGGGCAAGCAGGGCGACTGCCTTTAAAAGCTAAGCAGTCGACATGCTCAAACTCTAGTGCTCTCTGAGATAGTGGTTGGCCATAGGATGTTGAGGAGAGGAAGGTATAGTTGATCGCTCGCATCTTTTCCGACGGCCCTTCGCTCTCGACTTTGTATGACTAGTCTACCCCTTCGAAAGTACTTCCCCTCCGCAAGCATCCTTGCCTACGGCTGCATGGGCATCGGTGGCAGCTGGGATGGCACACCACCGGATAGCGACACACAATACCGCGCTGACGCCGTGCTGGATGCCGCCATTGAGGCAGGCATCAACGTTTTTGACCACGCGGACATCTATTGCCGCGGAGCGTCTGAAGCCGTTTTCGGCGACTGGATGCAACGTCGGCTCCCGGACAGAGACAGTCTCTGGATTCAATCCAAGGGTGGAATTTGCCTCGAAACCGACACCACCGGTTATCAATACCAGCTCACCCCATCTGGCGTACGTAAACTCGTCGAGCAGAGTTTGCGACGTCTATGCATTGACTATCTGGATTGCTGGATGATTCATCGTCCTGATCCTTTGGTAGAGCTTGGCTCCGTTGCCGATGAGCTGATTCGACTGCGAGAAGAGGGAAAGGTCCGCCACTTTGGTGCGTCAAACATGCCTGCATTTGAGAAGCGATCGTGGGAGAAACACCTGGGCACGCTCGCCGTGATTCAACAGGAAATGAGTCTCGCACGTCTTGATTGGCTGAACGGGGTGACTGACTTCAATACGGAACAGTCTGAATCGGGAGCGGTGGCGGAGCTACTCGCCTGTTCGCTGGAGAGGGGTGATCTGCAACTCCAGGCCTGGGGAAGCACCGCCCAGAGCCTCTGGGGAAATAAGGGCTCCCAGAGCAGCAATCCCGCGTTGGTCGAGCTGATGTCAGTTCTGACTGAACGCTATGCGTGTAACGCGCAGGCGCTGGCTATTGCCTTTGTGTTGCGCCATCCTGCGGCGATTCAGCCAGTGATCGGTACCACCCGCCCGGATCGTATTCGGGAGTGTATGGCCAGTACCTCCGTCAAGCTTACCCGTGAGGATTGGTACGCACTGTATTCGGCCGCACGCACAAGACCATTGCCCTAACGGCGTGAGTTATTCTCGGGGCTGCGGACAGAGCCATTTCTTTTCAGCGACATTTTCTGAGGAGCAGAACATGACAGATTCCTGGATGGAGCATCCGAATCTTGTCGTCTGGTTCGATGACATAGAGGATGCCGTGACGACGGCGTTCGCGCTCAAGGACGAACAGCGTTCCCAGGTTAAAGCCCTGCGCGCGTCGCGCGCCAATACCTGGGTCATGATGGCCAAAGACGCCGACACTCGCGACGCCTTGCGCGCGCGCCTCAGCGAGGCGCAGCACTACGTGAGTGTCCCCGTCGCCAGGGACTGCCTCGTTCTGGTTTGGCGGGACGATTTTATTGACGAAGAAGACGCGTTCGAGAAAGAAAACGGTTTTGGCTCGATAGAGGTTGATTACGTAGAGGAAGGCAGTCCGGAAGACATCCGCTTAGAACTCATGTCGGATGCTGAGGATTATGCGGCCTCAGAAGAGGCCGGCTGGTTCTACGCGATCAACGATGGTGAGTTCGAGGCTGATGACGAAGTGCGCGATCCCAGCTGTATGCGCGGCCCTACCACTACTTTTGACGACCTCTAGTCACTGATTCTAGAACACGTCAAACAAGCGGCGGATTTCTTCCTCTCGATACTCTTCACTGTCTAACGTTTCGCCCAATAGGTTGGCTGTAGCGCGCCTCAGTAAAAGCTCTTCTTCGATACCATCAGGGAAGGTGGTTCGTTGCGCTACCAGGATGCCTCTGAGTCTGCTGTCAGTTCGCATATAGATCTGTTCGCGTTGTGTAATTGCCGATCCATTCACGCCTGCGTCAAGCACGAGAGAGAACCGGGAAGAACAACCATTAAAAACCGCTGCTCCGTTTTCGATGGGTTCGTTAACGAAACTAGCGAACAACTGGCTTCCAGAGACGGGTCCGCTGAACAATGTCTCGGAGCCAAGTTCTGTCCCTGATTCATCGAAAACGGTGCGCGAGATGTCCACAGTGTCAGAGTCGTTGAATTCAGGTTGCAACTGGTTAGTGCGCCAATCCCACCGCAGGCCGGCGCCGTAATTTTCCGTCGTGGTTTGCGACAGGCGATCTCCAAATGTCTGTGTAAATGTTGATTCGCGAGACAAAAGATCCCTTGATCGGTCGGCGCCGTGCCAACGGAATACTTCTGTAGTTTCTCCGACGGATGACGGACTCGTCGCACCAGTCGGGGTGATGTCGAAATTCTCAAACATCGTTACTAGCACAGAATCTCCGTCACGCTCGTGAGCGATTGGCCCTCTCTCACTGCGCAACACATATTCAACACCATCAGTTCCAACTCGATTCCACTCGAGTTCGACCTTCAAGCCCTGCTGATACAAGCCGAGGTCTTCGCAGGCGGAGAACGATTGCTCGGCTAGCTCGGCCGAGGTTTTTTCTCGATATTCCCCGCTGATAAAAAACGGGTTTTGCTCGGATTCAAGAAACGCGGCCAGCGGTGTGCCCGGGAATGCTTCCGTCGTCAGAAAGCCAAAGCCCCGGCTACCGCCATAGAACCCCCGGGGTTGAGTTTTAAATCCAAGGTACTCAAGCCCGTTGGGCGTGTGAGAAAAATAGGTTGCAGTGAAACGATCGTCCGTTACATCGATTGTGCAGGTAGGGTTCTCACTGAAAAAACAGGCCATATACGCGTCGAACGCTTCGTATGAATTGCCATACAGTGGCTGGACATAGTTGCCGCTCAGTGTCGCTGGGACGTTATTGGCTGGATTCGGGGTGTCGTCAGCTAAGCCTCGTAGCCCAGAGCTTACCGGGCAACCACTGTTACCCAACAGCAGCGGAAGGAATAGAAGAAACAAGGTAGTCGACCTGGGCATATGATTCCCCAAACTTCTGGCAAGCACGCCGATGGATTCAAGCTAGTACAGCCCAGTTATTTCGCAAGACAAATTGAGGCTAAGTCATGCGCTAGGTCACATGTTTCGCCTACATCGATCCCACATTACCGGGAAAATCCTAGGAAAACGAAGTAAAGCGATCGTTGGAAAAAACGAGAAAGAGTTTGTGGCTTATGGCTCCGATCCCGGCCGGCGAGTCTGAGCGTCTTGTTCTATATCGCAAGATGGTCGTGAGGCGGCACCCTTCAAAAAATCTGGTCTGTCAGCGTTCTCAAAAAAGAACCGCTGTGCTTTCGTAATGGTCAGCGCTTTGCGCATCATCGGCCATAGACCCGTGCGATCAGACATTTCCGCGCCCAGAGCGCAAAGGGTGATGGTGGCTGGCTCAGTCTCGCCGCGGCAACCTCAGGTGCCAGTCAGGAGGTTAATAGCCTGCTCTTTCACACCATCTACTGCACCCGCAAGCTCATCAAGCTTACTTCCGGGTGCTGCGGTTGCAACCTCATCGAAGGTGACCCGGCTGCCGTCTCCTTCAGCTGTAATCGTGATGGTCCACACTACATAGGCACCAATCCCTTGCAACGGGCCGAAGAGGGCCTCCATCCTCAGTAGTTGCTCCTCGCGAACCAGCAGAACGCGGCCGTGAGCGACTGAGCCTCCATCCCAGTCTTCGCGCCACAGACCGCCGGCCCGGGCATCGAGGCTCAGGTTCTCGGCCTGGCCCGAGTAACTGTGCAGCGGATTCCACCATCGCTCGGGGTGCACCAATCGGTTCCAAAGCTCGGCTGGAGGCGAGGAAGCCGTAGCACTGAGGGACAAGCGGTAGTGCGTGTCTGTCGCCTCAATTACTTCGCCTGACACCGGCGGCGAGGCGACCAACGCAAGGGCGAAAATGGGAACAAACACGGAGACTACAAAAGAGCCGGACTTCAAACGGTCCAGCAAGATGGAAGAGAGTGCAGTCAAGCGCGTTTCGCACATTGTTATTCGATTCCAGGATGCAGGTGTTTAAAGCGTTACACACCCAATCCAGTCTGTACACATCGGTCACAACCCAATAGCCTTCCGAATATCCGAGCGAAGCGAGCGGTTGGCGCGGCGATGAATAGCGTCGATTACCTGGCTACCGTTGTTCCAGAAAACGCGTAGGGTAGTCATTAGCGCTTGATACCGAAGGCCGTTTTCACAGACGCGAGACTATTCAGCCGGCCGTTGCGACGGGGCAGGTGACTCCGAACGGGCAACTGTTAGAGGCTAGGAAAGCCCTGGAGCGCGGAACCGTTCAGGCGTTTATTGAGCTGGAGCATGCGGAGCACGAGGCTTTGGTGCTCGATGGCGCGGGATGTATTGTCCAGGGATATTCAAGTGACCTACACGGCTTCTGGGGGCACCTGATCGGTGTGACAGGCGTCGTGAAAGCGGGCGGCCTGCGCCTGAAAGTACTGGGAACAATCATCACGGGCGCAGGTTTGGCTGGAGGAGGGCACTAGATGCTTGTTTGGACTGGTGAGATGTAGTCTCGTTGCCCATCCGCGCCCTCGCGACTTACAAACGTGCCCGAGCGTGCCCTGATGTACGGCGGCACTCACGACGTACTCTTATGCGAGTCTCGCGTGGAATAAGTGACAGTGCGAGCCAGATCATTCCCGGCACGATGACAGCATCATCAAGCTGCCCCAGAATCGGGATGAAGTCGGGGACTAAATCGATTGGCGAGAGCAGGTAGGCAATCGCACCAGCAAGTAACCATCTGGCTACGCGAGGTACCGACGGGTGCGTGGCTAGCAGCCGGTAGTAAGTCAATTCCTCTTTTAGCCTGGAGAGTCTTTTCATTCGTTAGTAGCGCAACGGCCGTGCCCTAAAGGTTTCCGGTACCTGATGATTGAGTGAACGGAACCGGTTAATTGACGGCAGCCAGCGATTGCCTTGGCAGCAGGTGCTCAGTCAGAGTGCGAGTTGTGAAAAGCTCACATATCGAAGACCGCTCATCGGTAATCGCCCCAACTGTGTTGCTGACCGCTATTCCCGTATCTCTTCAAATGCGTGTGCAAGTGCTAGTAGCTCGAAATCGGTAAAGGGAAGACCGACGAACGAAACATTCCCCAGCGGTTCGTCGGCTCGCTGCGCGACGACAGGTACAGAGATGTCCGGTAGCCCCAGCAGGTTGGCAAACGACAGAGGTGTGTCGCCGTCGGGCCACGGTTCGTCAACCTTCAGGGCCAGGTGGTTAAGCGTGGGCCATATCATGGCGTCGAGGTTCTGCGTCGAATAAAAGCCTGCTAGCTCGTCCACCAGTGCGTCACGCTGTTCTGCGTAAGCTTGACCCTTTTCTGATTCTTCATAGGGGGTCTCGGACATTGCCAGGGCCTCCTCCGGTGACGAGGGCAGGTAGCTGTAGTACCCCTGATAGGCAGGCAGCACAAGGGGAAGCCAGCGTTCGGCGCCTCCGGGTCGTCTGTCGAGGTAGCGGACCAGTGCGTTTGCGCATGCCTGTATGTCGTACGGACTTGCCCCCGGTGCTTTCAGCCTGGCAGCGAGGTTATCCATAGTGATGGGTGGATCGACAGGCACCACCGTTGCACCCGCAGCCTTCATCTGACCGATCGCTCGGCGAAAAGCCGCTGCCTGCTTGGAAGGCAAGGAGTCCAGACGTGCGTGGGACGTGACCAGGCCCAGTCTCTTGTTTTCGAGCGTCGAAGAGAAAGGACTCTGAGTGGCGGCGCCGCGTGAGCGCCGCGCCAGCGCGTCTGAAGGATCGGGTCCGGCCATCTCCGCCAGAACCTGGGCAGCAATGCGAGCGTTTGCCGCGAGGGGCCCATGACAGTCGAACCACGGCCAGGAGGGAATAACACCGGTGCGCGGCACCAGGCCAAATGTGGTTTTCACGCCAACGATCCCGCAGTAGTGCGCGGGTATTCGATTCGAGCCCCCGTCATCTGTGCCAAATGCGGCGTCGCAATACCCCGCAGCGACGGCCGCTGCGCCACCTCCACTGGACCCTCCAGAGATCCGCTGCCGGTTCGGGTAGCGAGGGTTGAAAACCTGTCCCGTAGCGGTCGCGAGCCCCGAGCCGCCATAGCCAAAATCGTCGGCCGCACCTTTGCCCAATATCAGCGCGCCTGCGTTGCGAACTCGGGCCACGGACACGGAGTCTGTACTTGCCGGTGTGGTAAAAAGCCGCGCCCAGGTTTCGTTGGAACCGTCGGTGGGAGTTCCTTCGATGTCGAAGGTGGATTTGGCGAGAAGCCTAATCCCTGCCAGGGTGCCGCTGCCTGCACTGGAGTCGATGCGTACGGCATCATCTATGGCTTGGGGGTTAAGCCAGGCGATGGCGCGATGGATGTGGTCGTATTCGGCGATCAGGCGCAGAGACTGGCGCACTGCTTCGACGGCGGACTGTGTGTCAGAACGCTCACCCAAGCCCTCACCAGGATTAGAACCCGAAGTCGCGGACTCGACTCCTAGTGATCGCATCAGGTATAGGCTACCCGCGGCCTTGATTAGGTCCCTGCGTCTCATCGGTGGAGCATACCGCGCTGGCTCTCAGGTCGATAGCGAGTGTTCGCGGGCAGATCACCGTAACGTTTACGCGCAGCTTCTACAGCCCCGAGGCGATCCAAAGCGCTACCGTGGCGCGCTCTTCATCAGTCATGTTGGTCTTGTTCATAAAGGGCATATCGTGGCTATCGATGCTGCGCGCTTTTATGCGCGGTGCCCACTGCACCATTTGCTCTACCGTATCCAGCATCACGCCGCCTGGAGCGACGGTGAACACCTCGTCTGTGGGCGCTGCAGCATGGCAGGTCGCGCAGCGCTCTCGAATGATCGCCTGCGCCGAGAGTGCGACATCCGCGAGCTGCGTCTGCGCAACTCCCTGCGGCGGAGCCACCGGCTTTGGCGCAATCCACACCGCGAGCACTGCGGTTGCTGCCATGGCGGCCCCGAGGATCGCCGGGCGGTTCACGTTGATGTGGCGCAATACGAAGTACTGTCGCGACAGCGCCGTGATCAGCACGATCACCATTAACACCAGCCAGTTGTGTTCGTGGCCATAGGTCATGGGATAGTGATTGCTGATCATGATGAAAATCAGCGGCAGCGTTAGGTAGGTATTGTGGGTGGATCGCAGCTTTGCCTTGGCACCCCAGGACCGGTCCGGTGCCGTTCCGGCTTCTAGGGCTGCTACCAGCTTCCGCTGGCCGGGCATAATGACGTGAAAAACGTTGCCGACCATGATCGTCCCGATGATCGCGCCAAAGTGTATGTAGGCACCACGGCCGCTGAACAACTGGGTCAGGGCCCACGCCAGCGCTGTACCCAATCCCAGCAGGACGACACCGAGCAGCCAGCCGTTTCGAGCAAGCGGGCTCATGCACAGCAGTGTGTAGGCACCCCAGCTGCCCACCAGGAACGCGATGCCGAGGGACACGGCTTGCGCCTGAGTCAGATTGGCTACTCGCCGATCAATAAGATAGGACTCGGCACCCAGGTAGTAGATAACCATCAGTAGCACCATACCGGTGAGCCAGGTGCTGTAGGCCTCCCACTTGAACCAGTGCAGGTGCGTCGGCATGGCCTCCGGCGCGCCGTGGTACTTGGCGACTTCGTAAATACCTCCGCCGTGCACAGCCCAGAGGTCGCCCTTGATACCTTTGTCCTTTTTCCATTGCGGTGGATCTTCCAGGCTGTTGTCCAGCCAGATGAAATAGAACGACGCGCCGATCCAGGCGATGCCAGTGATCACGTGCATCCAACGCACGATCAAACTGATCCAGTCAATGAGATAGCTTTCCATGAGTTCCTGACGTGTGGCGCCGTTTAGCTTTGCATTCGGGGAGAGTGTTTGCTGGTGGCAACTATAGTGAAACTGAGCGTCGAACGCCTTAACACCGAGCGGTTTAGGTCTGCCCCTCATCGTTCCACTGAAACACATCATCAAGGCAGACATCGAACAATCGTGCAATTAAAAAGGCTGTCTCAAGGGAAGGGGAGTAGCGGTTTTGCTCAATGGCGATGATCGTTTGGCGCGTCACACCAATGGCTTTGCCCAACTGCGCCTGCGTCATCTCTCCGTTCTGATCACGCAGCTCACGAACGCGGTTCGTGATCGGAGGTCTTCTGCCCATGAGCTAAACAGACGTGCGGAAATAGACGATCTGCACAAGGTATTCGCTAATCTGGCTCAACATAAGGCTGGCGAAAACGGAATGAAACAAAAGATCGCCGCTCTGGTAGAACAGGTAGATACCCAGCGACACGAGAGTCCCAACTCCCATCACATACGAGGCCGCATGCGATGCCCGGCGCGCTATCAGCCTTTCGCGCTCATCCAGGACCGACGAGCTGTTTCGCGGAGCTAACACCGCGATGGCAATGTGCCCGACGACCGCCAGCACCGTGAGAAGAACCGTGTAAGCAACCACCAGAGGGACAAGGGGCGGTACCGGTCGGTTCACTTCGATAGAGAGCGTAACGACTACCCAGTAATACAAGCCACCTGCCAGTAGAAGCGATACCGCCATCAGCCACGCGGATTTTTCGTGGAACGCCATTGGTAAAAAATCCATAGATGTTAAAAATCTTTGACATGAGACTGTAGTCTCGCTCATTGATGATGTCAAAAATATTTAACATCTCCGGTTGGGAGCGGAGCCGCAGCTCTTGAACCAACACCGACGTCAACGAAAAACCAGTCGTATTGGATGGAGGTGGCGGGAGTGCCGGGTTTGGCTGTGATCGAACACTGCCACCCACAGGTAAACGCCGTCGCTCAGCTCTACATCGTCACGCGATCCCGTATCCAGAACTCTGGACATTTCCAGTCGCCAGCGACCATCGGCCCAGGAAGCTTGCGCGGCCACATCGGCACGGTCTCCGGTCATGGGTCCCTTCAGTAGAACCGAAGGTAAAATAGTTCCCACTCGATAATGGTCGTCTTCAGGCGTGTACGGCAGCGATTCATCCACCTCAATCCACCAACGGCCGATGTCCGACGTATGGGGCGTGAGGTCCGGTCGACCCAGGGCGAAGAGAACTCCGGGGTCGGCTGGCAGGCGCAGAGGGGTGACAAGTTCCGAATTGAAGATCTCCCAGTTCATTCCCACACCGCCACCAGAGTGCCAGTCTTTCTCGTACCCACCGGTGTAGCGAATGACTCCTTCTTCGTGCCCCTGCACGGGTGCTCTCCGCCAGAAATGGGGGTCGATGGTGTAGGGCTCCATCGGAGGGCCGAAATGATTGTCATCGGCCAATCCCATACTCTGCCCCGATCGCACGGCCTTCCAGTGCCAGACGTCCGCGATACTGCCGTCAGTCGTATAGTGGAGTCCCCGGCCTCCCGCAGGTCCGGGACGACCCGCGAGCGGAGATTCACCAAGGTGAACTGTGCCTGATGCTGGGGCTTTGCCTGTGGCTGACAGCATCACAGCAAACTTGTCTTCGTAGTAGACGTCCTCGTCGTGACGATCAAACCCGGTCTGCATGACTTTCCAGCCCGCTTCGGTTTTTATCAACGGCAGGTGCTTGAGACTTCGAGTTGGGTCATCCCACTCAAACAGAAACCACGCTCGTTCCCCATCGTGCACGGCCCGTACATCGACGGTGGTTTCACCGCCTGGGAGATTGACACCGCCGAAGGTCCGCACGGAAGTGATGGCTGAACGTTTCCAAATCTGATCCTCGGGTCGACCATCGAGCGTCGGTGGCGTCTCCACACGTTCTATAACAAGATCGGTTGCCAGCGATGTGTGTACGCCATAGAGAAGAGCCAGCACGAGCGCGATTGCACACAGCCCGGAGTGTTCCTGTCCGATGAATCGGACCGCGAAAGTCAGCATTCGCTTGAGTTGCTGCCAGCCGCCGATGCCCGCCTGGGCGAGCACATGCAGCAGTGGGTAGCCAAGAATGCACCAGGCGGCGAGGCGGTGGATGTCGCTCACTCTTTCGGCTGGGAACCACCCAGGCATCACGTATTTGTACAGTCCGGTGGCCATTGCGAGGATCATGCTCAGCGTTCCAAACCAGTAGGCGATTGCGTTCACCGAGCGCCAACGCGGGCCGTTGGTTTCGCGAAACGAGGCTACGATTCGCCGGGGAGACATCAGGATTCGGCGCCAGCGGTTGGTCAACATCAGCACAACCGTATAGCCCGCGAGCAGCGCGACCAGTACTCCGGCTGACAGAAGGTGCATGAAGAAAACATCACCCTGCGGCGCGGCGACCGCGATCAGCCGACTTAGCCCCGCGTCGGTGGCGTCCGCTGCGATGCGCATTCCCGAAAGAAAGCTCAGAGCCAGGGCAGCAACCAACGACCAGTGCAGAACAAAAGTCGCCAGATCAACTCCGCGGTTTCGTCGACCCCGCCGGGACGCCTGGGTACTTCCAGCGACCTCGTTGTTCGCAGAGTGCTCGTCTAGGGAGCGCAGGCTGGATTTGTACAAAGCTGTTGGATCAGTCTGAGGTCTAAGACAGTGATTTGCCCGTCACGATCGAGATCCCGCGGATCATCGGGTCCTTCAGCTGGTTGGCGCAAACCCAGCGCAGCCATGCGGATATCGTCTCGGTCTACACCACCGTCGCCATCAATATCTCCCTCAACGGTCGTCGTAGCCAGCGTGTAAAACACACTGAGCATCGGGCGTGGCTGTACATCGAAGACACCGAGTTCCGGCACCGTTAGCGGAGACGGTATTTCCGACTGCGGTGTGTCCCACCCATCGCTGCCACTATTGACCAAAACCCAGCCAAAGTTGGCCGCTGGCGACTCCTGCCACGCCAGGACCGATTCTGTGACATCGAAGACGATTGTCTGCAGGAACTCGATACCGCTAGCGCGGCTGTCGTCAGCGTTGAGGCCTGCGTCAACATCATTGAGCTGAATGCCGTCACCACCAAAATCACTCCACGTGGCGGGATTGGGCCAATCCTCAAGCATTCGGTGGACCGAGATTATGTCTTGTGTGGAGTCGGCACTGACGAGCGTCAGCGTCGCCTGATCTATGACGGCTCCTTCCGGCAGGAAGTCGAACAATTGATTGAATCGAACCAGCGCTACCTCACGGTCGCCACTGCCAGAATTATTGTCGGCGAACATGAGCGCAAACGGGTTTTCTGCCGAAAGGCCGTCTACCACCAGATCGGGCGCCGCTTCCAGTAGCCCGACGTCCACCGCACCGTTGTAGATTTGTCCCGCGTCGCCGGCGGGGTAGCCCTGAATCAGGTCCACTCGCTCGCGCGTATCGACCGGGATCAGTGCTACCGCCTCGGGCGTGAAGTCCGATGCGCCAAACAGATTGAGCGCTCGAACACGAAAGTAGTGTGCACCATCATTTACCAACTGCTCCGCTTCAAAACTAGCGGCATCCGCTGGCAGGAACCCAATCGTGCTCCAATCTCCATCTTCGCCAATCCGCATTTGCACTTCGATGTTCGAGACCGTGTCTGCGCCGGCCGTATTCATCCACTCGAGCTCGATCTCGGAGAATGATGATGGACTTGCCATCAAATCGGATGGCGCACTCGGTACGTCACCAACCGGTGTCTGAAAGGGCAGCTCAATGTGATCGCCAAAGAACGGGAGGACCAATAGGTCGATCCCGTCAGGAATCTTGCTGTATTTGTTGGCTTCCGTCAGTGACTCAACGCCCTCTACGCGAGCTTCCCCGCCGAGCGTCACGGTGACAACCGTGCGTACTTCAATTTTTGGGTCAACTTCCTCAGCCGTTTCGGGATCGTCCGCGATTACCCTATGCCACTTAACCTGGTTCATGCTCTGGCTCTGGATTGTCCAGGGCTTGTTGTCGTCACTCGCTCGCGGGCCGGCCCCCCAGCTTCCTTCGCCTATGTAAAACACGCCTGCATTGTCATCGCGTCGAAAATTCTGAAAGCACTCGGCCGTTCCTTCTTCGCAATAGCTCAGTGGGAAGGTGTACTTGTGCATGTGTGAGTCACTTTCCGCAGCCATCGTGAGTGAGTAAAGGTCGAACAATGGAGCCCAACTCTCCTGCAGGAAGAGCTGTTCTGATTTACTCGAAGTATGCGGGCGCAAGGGTTTGTGGTAGCCGGCAACTCGAAACGCCGCCGATTGGCTCGCGGCGAGATCGTTCGTAAGCCACGTGAGTTGGTCGCTGAACGCGTCGGCCGGCGCATCACCGTTCTGCAGCTCCGAGTTCAGCGAGATCAGGTGTAGTAATCCATCTGCGAAGTCCAGGCTGTAGTAGCTGTAGGGGCTTGAGACGTCCGGTGTATCGAAGAGTTTGTTGATCGTCGTGTAGTCGCCGTTCTCGTGATTGCCATGCACGGCGACGAGCGGTGTCAGGCGACCGTCCTCCGTGGTGGTCTGGGATGACCAGTTGTTCAGCCAGTCATCCCAGAAACTCTCATTGGTGCCGTCATCACTGTTGAAGTCACCTGTGAACATGGCGAAAAGGGGCCGTAGCTTTGCGATCATCCGATTGGATTCCTGGCCCGCCAGAAACGCGCTACCGCCACTCTTGGTGTCGCCGCCTGTGACGTAAGTAAAGTCGGTCCGATCCGCAGGGCCGGTACGAATCCAGTAGCGCGCGCTTACGCCTTCGCTATCTTCGATCACGAAGTAGTACGGAGTGTCGGACTCGAGTGTCGACAAACGAACGAAGTGGTTGTTCATCCCCCGAAAATCAACGACGCGGTCAGGTGAAGCCGCGGTTGAGTAAGCAGCGGCGTTGGTGCCGAAGTCCGTCGTTCCATAACGCACGACGGGCGAGTCACCCGAGACCTGATTCCAACCGATAACAATGCTGGACGCGGGATCATCGCGGAACATCGCACGCACCTTCTCGACGGCCGCATGAGCCGGCTGGCCGATGAGCCCCAGGCAGGCAAGGCACATGTATGAAAGTGTTCGAATACGCGTGAACATGGGCTTTCTCCTACTGCGCTACACAAACTGTGTAGGGAGCGTGCATCGAATATCACCTGCAGTTGATTCGGTAATTGCAGGTGGCGTTGGCATAAGCACAGCGCAGATCGCGTGCTTCACCTAGACGTCAAAGACAACAAAGAAAGGTTTCAGATGGGTGAATGAACGATGACCGTTCTATGAACTGAGGCGCTGTAGAACCGATAAGAAGCGCGGTCTTGAAGATCACGCCTGCAGTCCAGACTTCGGAACTAAACGAAACCACTAAGTCGTTTCGACGAGCTCCACCGCGCCGTTGCTTCGAGCAATTTGCATTGACTTGATCGTTTTCACTGACCGCTTGTTTGCGCGATCCAGGGGGCATGACATGTACTCCGCCAGCCCTCCCTGTTGGTCGAGTCGGAGGCGTAAATACCCGGTATGGCGACAGTCGGTCCATAGGATCTCCGGATTCGTTGCCACCAGTGCTTTATCCATGAATTCAGCGCCCGCCGCGCCAAACTCAAGAAAGTCTCCGGGAGAAGTGATACCCGTTGTGCCGAGCTCTACGCCCATACGCTGGCCTCTGTCATCAAAGAGCTGGTTTGACCAGAAGCTATGACTATCACCCGTAAGCACGACAAGATCGGTGGCGCCGGCTCGCTTGCAAAGCTCGTAGAACTTCTGGCGGGCGACCGGGTAGCCGTCCCAGGGGTCCAGGTACAGTGGCATCCCTAATTGCCCCAGCTGGTACATATAGTTGATGCGCTTGCGCGACTTTTCGGAAAGATCACGGCCCAGCGTATCAAGATCTTCAACGGATATTCGGGGATTTAGGGTGCGAGCCATAGGTATCTGATTCGCAATCAGTCGCCAGGGTCGTCCCGCATTCGTAGACTCGGACAGGGATTCGCGAAGGAACGATTCCATAGCGGTCGATAGCATCGCTCGATCCGGCGCGCCAACAATTGTGCGCAGGAACTCCTGCGCGGCCTCTGGGTCCTCGAGTCTATTGAGGTGATCGAAATAGCTTATCTGCTCAGCGCGGCCGCTATGCCGCGTCTCGAGAGAGATAAGACTCGCGAGAGACCCAAACCGCCAGTGCCGCCAGTAGTCTGAGCGCCGGTGACCCGGCGCAGGATCACGTACTGGCATCCACTCGAAGTAGGCTTGGAGAGCTGCGTCGCGACGTGTTTGCCAGTCACCTTCGGAGTCTGACTGATGGTTCTCGGCCCCGCCTGTCCAGGGGTTGTTGGTGGCCTCGTGATCGTCCCAGATTGCCAGCAAGGGTTTTGCCGCGTGCATCGCCTGAGACTGCGGATCAGCTTTGTACTGGGCGTGGCGCCGACGGTAGTCGGCCAACGACACGGTCTCGTGTCGTGGCTCGTGTTCGCGCCCCAGGAGTTTTCCAACCTCTCCGCCGAAGCCGTCGGGCCCGTATTCGTAGATGTAGTCGCCTAGGTGTAGCACCCAGTCGATCGAATTGTCACGGGCAATGGATTCGTAGGCGTTAAAAAATCCGAAGGGAAAGTTCGAGCACGATGCGACAGCCATCGTCAGTGACGCTACTTCACCGGCGGGCAGGGTGCGGGTTGTTCCGGTCTCTGATTGTTCCGTTCCGAGCGCATAGCGATAGAAGTAGGTGCTTCCCGCCGTCAGTCCTGTGACAAGCACTTTGGCGGTGTAGTCCCGGATCGCGGAGACGGGCATTGATCCCTGAGACACGATCTCGCGAAAACTCCGATCTTTGGCGACTTCCCACTGTACGGCTTCGGGTCCGGCCAGTCCGCTCACTCGAGTCCATATCACGACGGAGCTTCGGTCGGGGTCACCAGAGGCGACCCCATGTCGAAAGCGGGCGCTCCCTTCGGTGACTGTCGAGTCAGAAGATTCAGCAACTCTCGTAGCCGCCAACGTCGCTGCCGCCAGCGTCAAAGCCTGTCGACGAGAAACATCTGTCATAGGAAGGTGGCCTCGTAGTGTTGTCGGATCAGGGGTCGTTAACTGCGCTTTTTCCTCGTCCGAATCTTACAGATCAAGCGTAAACGAAGCTGACACCGTGCGAGGTGGTCCTATCCACGCCCCCTGCCCCGAGATCCCTCCCAGAAAGTCTTCGTCAAAGGCGTTGTTCACGAGCAATGTCACGTTCCAGCCACGAACGAAGCGTGAGTCGTCGCCGCTCATAAACGTCAGATAAATGTCGGCAGTTGTATATTCATCCGCGACCCAGCTGTTGTCGAAGCGAATCGGACGCTCACCTGTGTATTTTGCGCTGACGCCTGCGGCGAATCGGTTCATTGACCAGTCAAGAGATACCACCAACTGCTGATCTGCAATGCCGACAACATCGTTGCCGGGAGTGATACCCAGTTCTTCGTCTACCAGCGGATCACCCGTGCCCACGTAAGTCGAGTCGTTGTAGGTATAGGCCGAATAGAGCGACAGATTGTCCGTCAGCGTCAGGTCGGCAGTCAGCTCAAACCCGTTCGATTCGATACCACCGGCATTGAAGTAGGTGCCTGCGTCGCCGATGATGTAGTCCGGTCCGGACGCACTTTCTGGGGGTAGAAAGATAATACGGTTGCTGAAGTCGATATCGTAGTAGGTCGCCGTGAGGAATACGCGATCTCCACGGTAGCGTAACCCCACTTCTATGTTCTCTGCAGTCTCCGGATTCAGCGTGCTCAGGTCTGATTCGGGGCGCTCCAGAATCACGTCCGAGATGGCCTTGAAGTTTTCAGCAAAACCCGCAAAGGCCTCTAGCCCATCCACTGGCGTCTGCCAGACTAGCCCACCCGAGAACAGCACGTCCGAGTCTGAATCGATCGCGATGTCCGTTGTTTCTCCAAAGTTGTCCTGGCGCTCAACATCGACCAAAAACTGTTTAATACCGGCTGTGAAAGAGAGGGGACCTGTGGAAAGAGTGTCTTCCAGGTACCACTTCAAGGCTTCTTGCGGGTAGGTCCGGTCGTACTGCGTCCAGTAAGGGTTGCCATCGAAGGCCGGACCGACGCGTGTATCGAGAATTCGCTGCCAGGTACGTGTTTCGTCACGGGTTTGATCTTCGTACCAGATTCCTCCGCGAACCGTGTTGTCGAATCCCTCAAACTGAGAAGTGAAATCCCCGTCCAGAACGAATCCGACACGCTCCTTCGCGTAGTTTGTCGTTCGATAAGACTGGACGGCAAGAGCGTCGGCGGGGTAGCAGTTGGGGTCGTACTCAGGGCCTGCTCCGCCGTAGGGGAAGGTAATTGTGGACTCACACCCCTCAGCCGGCGACAACGAATTGCCCTGCGGATCCACAAAGAAGATCAGACCCAACAGTGGGCCTCCATTAACGCCGGGTCCGCCAAGGTTCTCTGACTCAGGTCCTCCCATGTCATCTCGAACATCAACAAGGTAAGGCGGAACCCAGTCTCCGCGGCCTTCGTTGTCATGGTAATAACCACCGGCAGAGAGGCGAAAGGAGTCGTTAAACTCGAAGTCAGCCTTGACGTAACCGAATAGATTTTCCCGCAGGGTTGACCAGCCGCGCCTGAACACCTGGTCAACGTAGGGAACCCCGGTCCACTCATCGGTCAGACGATCAAACTCTGAATCACTTGAAAACTCCTCGGCAGTGAACAGGCGCTGGTAGTTGTCCTCATGAATGTCGTCATAAGACACGTAAGCTGTCACTTCAGCGACGCCGAGTTCAGACACAAGCTTTGCTGCAAAATGGTCTCGTTCATTCTCGGCAGCTCCGTTTACCCAGTCGCTGGCTTCCTGCTGCGAAAAACTGATCCATGCGCGCGTGTTGCCGCCGATCTCACCCGTGTCGTACCTCAGGTAGTAGCGCTGTGCGTCGAACTCACCTATGGCACCTTGGGCTCTGAATCGCTGTTCAGACTCTGGATTCGAGGTCTGGTAGTCAATCGTTCCACCAAGGGCCTCCAAAGATCGAGAGCCGATGTCTGCTGTCCCCTGGGACACCGTGATGTCACCTACGTTAGCGGTGTCTACGAATCGGTTGGCTTTAGATCCGCCACCGTAGTTCGAGTTGCCATTGGGCATACCATCTATGGTTGTGCCAATTTGCTGCTCTGCGAGGCTGGTCTGAAAACCCCGTACAGAGATGGTGGTCGACCAATCATCAAACCCATAGGTGTCCCCCTCTTGAATCGACACGCCCGGCAGGTTGTCGATCAGAGCATTGACGCTGGTAATAGGCGACTGCTGCGACTTCATTGCGTCGGTGACCAAGTTGTTTCCGAAGAAGACGCTTTGCGCGGTGACAAAGACTTCTTCTATTACCTGAGCTTGTCGAGCTTCCGAACTAGACTCTTCTTGAGCCGCGACGGAACCTGCCCAGCAACTCACAGCGAGGCTCACCGCAGTGACAGCTACCGCCAACCGTGTTCTGTGCATGTCCGTGGAATAGCTCATTTCAACACTCCCTCGTAAGATTTCAGCCAACAACCGGCTGGTCATGGATTGGCGGCGACCACCAAATGCGGTCTCGAGCGCCGGCTTCGAGGGCGTCAGTTAATGACTGCCGTGTTACGTCGGGGTGAAGGGTGCGTTAACTGTGGGTGAACCTTTGGTGACGAAAACATGGCGCGTAGCTAGGGTCCTCACCGGTGGCATCGATTGAGGTCCAAGGGCCTCGCTGGCCGTTCAAGTCAGATCGATACTGACGGCGGACACCCCTGGGTGTCCCTATCCGTAACTCGGGTTTGAAGCTACGAAGCTACTAAGCCGCCTCGGCGTAGCTTACTTCCAGAGCGCGGCTCGGGTGGGAAAGCCCCTGGATGAGGCGGAGTTGTCCACTGGCGTCTTCTATGATCGCCGTGCAGTTTTCTACCCAGTCACCGTCGTTGCAGTAGACGATGTCGCCAAACTGTTCGATGTTGGGGTAGTGCAGGTGACCGCAGATAATGCCATCGAAGCCTCGATCGAGCGCAAGGTTCACACCTGCGTGCTGATACGCCAGGATAGCCGCCTCGGCCCGCGAGACGTTTACCTTGATCCACTTGGCAAGAGACCAGTAAGGCTTGCCCTGCCACTCGCGAATCTGGTTAACGCGACGGTTCACCCACATCAGGAAATCGTAGCCGATGTCCCCGATGATTCGGTTAAGACGGCTGTAGCGCACGGCAAAGTCGAATTCGTCTCCATGAGTAACAAGCATGCGCTGGCCTGCGCCGGTGACGTATGTATCTGTCTCGCGAATCTGAATGTTCCCGAAGTCGCTGTTGCAGAACTCTCGGAAACTTGCGTCGTGGTTACCTGGGATATAGATAACTTTTGTTGTACCGGTTGAGAGTTCTTGAATCCTTCGCAATACCTGACCGTGCGATTGGGGCCAGTGCACGCGCTTGCTCATCGCCCATACGTCGATAATATCGCCGACCAGGTAGAGTCGCTCGCAATCGACACGATTAAGGAAATCGAGGAGCTGCTCTGCCTTGCAGTGAACACTGCCCAGATGGACGTCAGAGATGAATAGGGTCTTGCAGCTGAATGGACCGTCCAGGGGTAGTGCCTGCATCCTTAAGTCTCCCTACGCGAGATAACGTTGCCGCTTGCGCGGCGTCAATTTATCGAGATCGGCGATTACGAAACTGTCCACGCAGTCGCCAAAGTCCGGGTCGATGTTGAAGGCTGTGAACACAACTCCATCTGGGCTCGTCGCCTGAGAGTAGTGTTTGTACAGCGTGGGCAGCGGCAGACCTGCACTGGCAAGGTGTTCGCGCAGTGATTTCATATCTTCTTCGGGATCAACACCCGTGAACTCAGCTTCCAGACGGCTGCGGATGGCGGGTGCCATCGAATAGGGATTGACCGGCGTAACATCGAGCCGCGCATCGCTGAAATGTGTGCCGAAGTAATAAATGAGGCGGGCGGTGGCTTCGCTACCGTAGTATCGGCTTATGGACGCCGGGCCAAACAGATACCGGATGTGCGGTCTGCGCTTGACGTAAGCGCCGATTCCGAACCAAAGGTAATCGAGGCTATGCCGTGTTTGATAGCGCTGTTGAACGAACGAGCGCCCCATCTCCAATCCCTGTGAAAGGAGCGATCTGCTTGTTGGTCCATAATCGAAGAGAGTGGAAGAGTAGAGGCCAGCGACCCCCAGACGCTTGATGACCTCACGCCCATCGGCGAGACGATAGGCACCGACAATCTCCATGTCGGTTTCGTCCCAGAGCACTAGCTGCTCGTAGTGCCGGTCGAATTGGTCGATGTCGCGGGGCTGTCCAGTCCCTTCACCGACAGTGCGAAAGGTTAATTCACGCAAGCGGCCGATCTCGCGCATCACACAGGGAGCCGATTCCATGCGACACACGAGAAGGCTCTTGCCGTCACGGGTCGCACCCAGAGCTTCCGCGTGGGCGAGCTCCTGGCGCAAAAGGACGCGATTTTCCGGCGGAGCGACGGTTTCTACCGTCCGAAAAACCGGGCGTCCGCGGCTTGCAAGGCGGTAGACATGCTTGCGGAACATGCGCGCTAACTGGCGCGCAGAGAAACCGTTCGCGGAGTACACCTCGTGCGGTACCGGACGGCCAATTCGAGCGTCTATCGTATTGTGGCTTTGCTTGAACATCTCCCGCACCAGCCAGATTGTTGACAGGGGACGTGCCAAGATCGACAGGCTGTAGAAGAACAGGGAGTTGCGGCCATCCACATAGACGGGCAAAACCGGCGAACGTGTGCTGCTGGAGAGTTTTATGAAACCGGTTTGCCACTCCGCGTCTTTGACTCCGAGTGCACCGAGGCGCGACACCTCGCCCGCAGGAAAGATAATCACGGCGCCTTCGTCCGTCAGATGTTCCCTGATACGTTTTAGGGCAGTGCGGGCTGTATCGCGACGACCCATATTGGCTACGGGCAGCAGCACCGGATCGAGTGGGGCTATGGCGGTCAGCAGATCGTTGGCGACAACCTTTACATCTGAGCGGACACTTCGCACCAGGTTAAGTAACGCGAGGCCGTCAAGAGAGCCGATGGGATGGTTCGCAGCAATGACGACGCGTCCGCTTGCGGGGATTCGCGCACGTTCGGATTCCGTCAGACGTAAGTCAAAGTAACGGAGTGCCTGATCAATAAAATCGAAACCCCGCAGGTGGGGGTACTCCTCGCTAAATTTCTGGAACCGTGACTCGTAGAAAAGAAAGCTCAAGAATCGGGTGAGCGTTCGGGCGATGCGACGGTGACGGTCGAAGAAGCGGGGGTAACGCGCTTCGAGCACACTGTGCACGTTCAGCATTCTGCGCTGCTCCTTCGACCCTGGCTGCGCGTATGGTCGCGGCGCTCTTTTGCAGAAAAAAGATGCAATTTTGAAAGTTTCGTGACAACTGGCTGCCCTGGGAGACGCGGTGAGCCGTCAAGTTTCCTGGTGCGGCCGTTACTCTCTGGCCCGAGCAAGTTCCCGGTATTTGAGAAAGCGCCAGGAATCATGCAGCGCGCGACGCAGGTCTTCCTGAAGCCGAAGTCGGTGATCCCGTGGATGAACGGAGATTCGTAGCGGCATACGGCCAGAACCGGCTTTGCTTTGTTCACGCGCATTCCATGCGCGCAGGCACAGAGCCCGGAACCGCGTATCGGCCTCAAAGCCAATTAGCGGTAGCGGGATGCGCTGGACCTGATCCGTCACATGATATACACCGCCAAGAGTTTCCACATACCGAAAGGGTAACTGCATAAGCAGTTCGGCTTTGATGCCCAGTGCCCAGGCTGGTGGTATGTAGGTCTCCGGTGATTGCAAGTCGTTGTCCTTAAACCAGTGAAACGATCTTTGCATGAGTTCAAGGACCGCCATCTGATCCAGGTCGAGATGTTCAGCTACGTCGCGCGAGATCAATGCGGAGTGGAGTCGGTGGTACAGCCGTTTAGGTTTCGTAAAGTGTGTCCATCCATGGGCAATGAGTTCGGAGCCTGCCCTTTCCCACTCTTGAATGCGCTGCAACTCTGCGCGCGTCCAGGAAAGACCAGGAACTATCAAGAGAGAAGGCGCGGACACTCCGGCACCAGCGCAAAGGTCGAGAAGCTCCTGAACATCGTCGAGAGTGTCAGGCATTACATCGTGAATCGATAGCAACGCCTGGGGCGCTTGCGTGATCAACTACCGGGGTCCTTCCAGATGCACAGCCTGATGGCGCTCCAGCATTGAGAGCCAGTGGTCGAGCGTCCTGCGGTTGAGATTCTCCGCCAGTATGCGAGCCGCTTTCGAGCGTCGCTTCCACTCACTTTCTGGCAGCTCGGTGAGCTGCTTTAGCGTTTCGGGCAGGTGATCAGGCGAGTCCAGGGTGAAGAGTCCATCGCGAAGGCCTGGCCAGGTGTGAATGCCGGTACGTGTCGATACCAGGGCCGGGCGTCCGCGAGCCATCGCTTCGAGAGCTACCGATCCAAAAGTCTCGAAACTGGAGGGCAGCAGCAGGAGCGAACAGCTATCGAGCAGTTCGGTCAGCTGTTCCCGCGTAAGCCAGCCCAGGAACCGGACATTTGCGCAGCCGCTTGCATGCTCCTCGAGCTGTTCACGCAAGGGACCTTCACCCGCGATCAAAAACTCAATACCGGGGAGAGATCTAGCAGCCGCTATGACCTGTTCGACGTTCTTTTCCGGTGCCAGGCGACCGGCAAAACATACTCTCTGTAAGGTGGAGGGGATAGCCACCAGAGGGCGGCAAATAAAGTCCTGCGCGAGGGGCGTACCGATAACTTCCACATCTTTCGCCCCAAGACGCAGTACGTCTGCCCGAAGCCCCGCGTTGTTGATCAACACACTACGGCTGGCTTTACAAATTGTCCGATTTGCACCGCGTAACACCAGGTTGATGAAGAACCGTGAGATGGGGTTCCAATACATCCGCGCGAGCTGCTCAAAGTCGGTATGAAAGGCCGAGATCAGGACGACACCACGGCGACGTGCCTCCCACACTCCCAGTAGGCCATGCAGCCCGGGGGTGACAACGACGATAACAGTGGGATTCAGTTCATCGCAGGCGCTTCGAATCTCTCTAAGGCTAGGTGTTACGAGTCGCTGCCCCGGGTCTCCGGGCATACGAATCGAGAGCAGGGGTTGTTTGCCTCCACTCTGTGGCTGGAAGACCGCGACCCGGTCGATTCTGCCGCGCAACTGAAATAGCAAGTCATGGTAATACGCACCCGTACCATTGCGCTCAGGGAATGCGTCAGAGAAGAACGCCACGCGTACTGTCGATCGCGTAGATCTGGTGTCGGTGGGCTCTACAAGCTTCAGTAACTCTGGACTCATGTTCATAGTTGTCGATGCTCCAGGCGCTGTGATCTCTCCAGTAGTCTGGTGTAATCAGCCCGCATAGTTGTCAGAAGCTCCGGGTCGATGTTCCAGGAGCGCCGCTGTTGCCCAGCGGCTCTGGATTCCTCGGCTTGATCGTCCAAAAGGGCGGGCGGTACTTCCCTTCCCAGGCACTCGTAGACCACGGCGATAACGTCTGCGGGTTGTCTGCGCAGCAGTTGTTGCTCGACGATCACGGATGTGACAGCGGGATCACCGGCGAGGCGAACGAGTTCTGCGAACCAGACTTCGTAGAGCTCCACAAACTCTGCTTCGATGGCGTGGTCGTCAGGGAAGGTGGCAAAAGCGGTCCGGGCCGTTGCGAGACTCGTCAATTGCGAGCTAAGCGCTGAGTCCGGTTCGCGCACGCAGAGCACGAATGCTGCATCCGGGTATTTCTGTGCCAGGTACTTTCCCCAGGATGCAAACGCGGCGTTCTTTGATAACAGTTGGGTTTCGTTGTGAAAGTACATATGCCGCTGTAATACGCGGTGGTAGGTCAGCAGCACACGCTCCCGACGCTCTTCCTTAAGCTGATCCAGACGCCCGAGATCACGAAACCAGCGCGCACCGGGGAACATCAGAAAAGCAAAAAAACAGTAGGCCGTTGGAAGCAGATACAAGTAGTCCTCTTCTGCTTCCGTGAGCTCAACCGGGTGCACATCGTTGATATCCGTGGCGAACCGGGCGATTACCCAATGCAACGAGCGGCCGAATGGTTGCCCCAATACGTTGTCAACTTTTGCGCAGGCGTTGACGGCGTAGCGCAGGCAAAGAGACGGTGCGACGAAGACTTCCCAGCTTAGAGGCGCTGTAAAGCTTGGGTCTAACGCCAGCCGGCGATGTAGAAAGGTTGTTCCACTTCGGGGCACACCAAGTATGAACACGGGCTTCTCTATCGCAATCGAGCGAAAACCTGGGAACAGAAGGTGATCGCATGCCAACAGAAGCAGGTGGATTGACTGCAGTAGGAAAAACACGGGAAACAATGCCAGCGCACCCAGGCGGCGGCCGGTCAACGGGGCGTTTACGCGGCCGGATGGTAAAAATGCCCCCACCCAGGCCACCAGATAAGCCATTATTCCAACTGAAAACACATTCGCTACGATCTTGCGTCCGGCCGATGCAACTTCGCTAACCAGCTTATTACGCGATTGTTACAACTCGGAGAAACGCATCCGAGAGGGGAGTAGGAAACCTAGGACGGGGGCAGGATTTTCCGGCAGAGAGACTCATCGAGCGTCAGCCTCAGAAGACTCTTTGCCTCGACAAACAGCTCCCAGAACGCGCGGGGCACGAAGTTCGTGGCAAACGCAAGCGACTGCTGACATTCGGGTACGACCAGCAGGTACGCCGTCGCTGCGCCCTCCATGAGCCCCGCGTGCTCGAGGGTCAGCCACTGCCTGGTTGACTCGGACTGTATGCTCCCGACTCTCCAGCCAAGGGAGTAGTTCTCGGAGTTTGGCTCGCCATTTCGCAGGGGTGTCGCCGTATACATGGCGTGCCTGGCCTCAGCCGACAGGAAGTTGGTGTCATACGTCGCGCGGGCGAGTTTCACCAGATCGCTGGGAGTCGACAAAAACCCACCGCCGCCAAACAGAAAGCTTCTATCTCTTTGGCGTTCTGCAGCCGTATAGCCCTGATTTGAATCGAACGTTGCGTAGTAGGTGGCTTCTTCGCCTTTCTCATGCTTCAAGGTGTCGAGCGCAGTCTCTGACATTCCGAGCTCCGACCACACGGCCATCTGCAGGTAGTTGACGAAGCCTTTTTTTGAGACTCGCTCGATAAGTGCGGACAGCAAAATATAGCCGCTAGAGGAGTAATAGAAGTCGGTGCCGGGTTCGAACAGCAGACCGTGTTGCTCAAATACGTAGAACGCATCGAAGGGGCTTTGGTGATCTTTCGGGGCCAGAAATTCCGCGCGTTCTCTCTCCGCTGTATCGTGAGGTATTCCGGCGAGATGGGCTGCCAGTTCCCGGACCGTGAAACTGTCTACGTATGCCGGGTGGTCCAGATACCGGCCGACGGGCGCATCCAGCTGCACACGCCCGGTGTCAACCAGTAGTGCAAGCGCAACTGTGGTCATCGGCTTTGCGACGCTGGCGACCGAGTATCGCGTACGTGTTGTCGCTTCCAGACCTTGCTGAACGTTGGCATAGCCCACAGCCGTAGCCAAGGTAACGTCTTCGCCTTTGCCGATCGCGACCGAGAGCGACGGCAGTTGGGCTTTTGCCGCAAGCTCGGCGATCGCCTGTTTGGCCTGGCGATATACGTCCTGATCGGCCCGGACGCAGCTGCCAAACCCCAGCAGGGTTACCAAAATCAGTGTCACAGAGAATTCAAGCAGTTTCACTTAAGTGCGCTTCCTGGTTGGTGGTTCGTTCACTTGCATGTGCATGCTCGCCAGGGCGATTAGATTTTCTTTCTCACTTCTTTGCGCAGCCGTCCGTCCTCTGTGTCCTTAAGTTGTTCATAGATCGTTTGCGCTTCGGCGCGTCGCCCGTCCCGATCGTAGAGCAGGGCCAATCGAAACTGCGCCCAGGGCTTGGGTACTAGATCTTCATGTGCTGGTGCCGCCTCAAGGTAGGTCGTTAGCGCCTCTATACCGCGTTCTGTGTGCGTGCCACTCACCGCGGCAATGCGGCCTACCTGATACAGGGAAGCAAAAGCCGTGATGCGGTTTTCCTGGTCAGCATCCTGACTCGCCTGCTCGAAGAGTACGAAGGCCGCGTCCAGATTTTGTTGCTCCTGGTAGAGTAGTCCTGCATTAAAGGCCAGGAGCGGATTGCGCTCGTAGGTGGCCAGTCCCTTCTCGAGTATCTGTATCGCGTCTTCATATCGCTTTTGAGCGCGTGCGATGTTCGCCTGGGCCAGCAGACCCTGAACAGGATCCAGTGATTCAAGTCGCTCTGCCCATCGTTGCGCAACGCCAAGGTCTCCGCCGGCTATTGATGGGGCGGTGAGGTGAAATCCGATCAGTCCCCGCACATAGATTGGCGACTCAGGTGCGATTTCGATGGCTCTCTCAAATGCCTTCCGGGACTGCTTGGCGAGCCGTAGCGCGCTGAACGTTGCGTTCTGTGCCTGAGCGCCCCGAATAACACCAAGCTGATACTGGACTTCAGCGCTGTCGGGTTGCGCTGCGACCGCCTTCTCTATCCAATTACCGGCCTCTTTCAGGTCGATGGTTTCGTAGATCTTTGCGAGCGCGAGCTGCACTTCATAGCCCTCGGCGTGGGGCGTTAGCATTGCGATGGCCTGCTCAGCCCGGCCATTTTCGAACTCGGCCAGCGCCGCCTCGATATCGACCGCGGCCGAGACGTTTGTGATGGCGGCCAGGTAAAGAAGCACGGTCATGGGTAGTATTTTGAGAGAGATTCTCATGAAGCTGGAGCCTCGTAGTCTTTGCTATTGATCTGCCACTAATTGGTAGCTGATGGTTCTGTCGGGTCGATGAATGGTTTTGGGCCGGTTGAGCCTCGAGCACCGTTCGGACTTGGTCCCCCTCGACTCTATCGAGTGCCTGTATTGTTCGGAAAACAACGATCACGAGCGTCCGAATCGACCGAATCGCACCTTTTTGGAGTTCTTTGTTGCTTTTAACCGCCTGCGGGCATACCCCTGAGAGTAAAATTACGTCGCCGCCGACTATGCTTGGACTCGCACAATTCCGTTTGGATGCGTACATCCATGCTCAAATGGTGTGGTGGAAAATTTCACGCACTCACTACTATCTGAAGACCCACTACCTTTCAGATGACTGGCTCACTCGAACAGCTGCTTGTGATTGGCGCCGTCCAGGGTGTCTTGCTCTTCCTGCTATTAGTCTTTGATCACCGCCTGGGCCTGGCGAGCCGATTTCTGGGAGGGCTGTGTCTGATCGCAGCAGTGGCGCTGTTTTCGGCTTTTCTAAAACCCTACCCGGCTCATTGGGGTTTCAACTCGCTGGGTGGTTTGTTCTACGTGCCCGCTTTAGGTGGTGCCTTCGCGTATCTGTATTGCCGGAGCGCTCTGTCGGGTGCTCGTTTGTCCGCTTCTGATGCGCTGCTGTTTATACCGTTCCTCGTGTGTCTGCTCATGAGCGCCGATTTAGTGCTGAGAGATCCGCACGGAACGGCAGCGTGGGTGGCGGGAGGGCACTATGCGACCTGGAGACTACAGGCCAGTGAGTACGTTCTATTTCTTCAGGCCTTCGGGTTCTGTGTTGCCACGTCAGTGATGATCTGGCGATACCGGCGAAGCGCTGGGCAGCTTCTGTCCTTCTACTCACCTGCAAAGTTCGATCTCTTACTGGCACTTCAGTTGTTTACTATCGCGATATGGATCCTGAATGCCTTGCCGTCACTGAGCAGTGCACCGGTCGTCTTTGTTCACGCGGCGAACTGCGTGACTGTGCTGGTTTTGTACTTTATTGCGATTGCCCAGTGGCGCCAGCCGCATCTGTTTCTGGTCGAACACCTGGACTCGGAGGCTGCCGAGTACTCGGCAGAGGCCAGTAGCGAGTCCTCAGAGGAGCGGGCACCACAAAAACAGAGCGATGACGATTTCCAGGCTTTGGAATCACTCTTTTCGCATATCCGTCTACAGGTTGAAGAAAACGAACTCTTCCGGAAGAGCCAGCTGACGCTGTCCGACCTGAGTGAAGAGGTGGGCCTAACAAGGCATCAGGTCTCCGAAGCAATAAACGCTGGAGCCGGACAGAACTTCTACGAGTTCATCAACTCCTATCGCATCGATGCCGTACGTCGTGCACTGGATGCAGGCTACGAAGGCCGCTTGCTGGTGCTTGCCTTTGAATCAGGCTTCTCGTCTAAGAGCACGTTCAATGCAGCATTCAAGAAGTCGGTAGGAGTGCCTCCCGGGGATTATCGGCGTTCGCTCACGCCGGCCCAATGAGGTGAGGCAACTATGGACCGTACCGCGCACTTTTGACTTATCATGGGACTTTTTAGGGCCGCGACCGTGAACCAACCAGCATCAACCGGCGAAGTCAGCTCATCGTTCGATGTGGACGCCTGGATCGCTCGCCTGGGTATGCAGGCGAGGGAGGCCGTGCGCTCATTGGCTGTCGCCACCTCCGCTCAGAAAAACAAAGCCCTCGTTCACGCGGCTGCGGCGCTTGAGAGCAGGCGTGCTGCGTTGCTCAGCGCAAATGCCGAGGATCTCGCGATGGCCAAGTCTCAGGATCGCACGGCTGCCTATCTTGACCGTCTGCGACTCAATGACGAGCGCATTACCGCGATGGCAGACGCGATAAGGGCGATTGCCGAACTTCCAGATCCCGTGGGTCGGGTTCTGCACGAGTCCGAGCGTCCGAACGGATTACGCGTTTCTCGTATCGCAACGCCCATCGGTGTTATCGGTATGATCTACGAGTCCAGGCCCAATGTGGGGGCCGATGCTGGCGCGCTGTGTATCAAGTCCGGCAACGCGGTTGTTTTGCGGGGCGGTTCGGACGGGATTAATTCGGGCAGTGTGATTGTCGCGGCCCTGCGCGAAGGGCTTGCGCTTGCTGGATTGCCGGAACACAGCGTTCAGCTTATCGACACAACCGACCGTCGGGCGGTGGGGGCATTACTGCGCTGCACGGAGTATCTCGATCTCGTTGTACCCCGGGGTGGGCGAGGGTTGGTGTCATTGGTGCAGGAGCAGGCTCGAGTTCCGACGCTGCTGCATCTCGACGGCAACTGCCACACCTACGTGCATCTTGCAGCAGACGCCAACAAGGCGATAGCTGTGGTTCGTAATGCCAAGCTTCGTCGCACTGGGATCTGCGGTGCGACGGAGAGCCTTGTGGTTGACGCCTCCATAGCTCGTCGATTTTTGCCGGCGTTACTGGATGCAATGCCCGAGTGCCGATTCGTCGGTGACGAGCAAGCGCGTGGCTGTGACCCGCGCATTGAACAGGCGAGTACGGAAGACTGGGGAACCGAGTATCTGGACAGCGTTCTATCAGTTCGTGTCGTATCCGGCTTCGATGAGGCTATGAGCTTTATCGCCACGTACTCGTCTGGGCACACCGAAGCCATCCTGACCGAGGACGAAAGCACGGCGGCGAGGTTTCTGAATGGGGTCGATTCGGCGGTCGTCATGCATAACGCATCGACCCAATTTTCGGACGGCGGTGAGTTTGGTATGGGTGCCGAGATCGGTATCGCGACGGGAAAAATACACGCACGAGGCCCGGTGGGGCTTGAGCAACTGACGAGCTTCAAATATCAGGTCCGCGGGGACGGTCATATTCGACCCTGATTTGGCCGCGGGCGGACTCTGCTCCGGGATGAACCGAGCGAGTTCTCTCGAATTCTGCGCCACTTAGGACCCCATCCAGCACTGCGTGCCAGGTAGAGATGATTATGTCCGCATCGCCCTACGATGATTCTGGCTTTGAGGCGATGCGTGCGCTGCACGTTGCCGATGAGCGAGAAGTTCTTGCGGCACTTGAAAGTGCTTCCGGCATCTCTATTCAGCAACGCCAGCGTTCACATACCCGGGCCGTTGAGCTCATCGAGCGCATCCGCCGGGCCGGCAAGCCCGGGCTCATGGAGATGTTTCTCGCCGAGTATGGTCTGTCGACGAACGAAGGCATCGCGTTGATGTGCCTTGCCGAGGCTCTTCTGCGCGTCCCCGATCCCGGGACCATAGACGCGCTGATCGAGGACAAGATAACCCCCCACGCTTGGCAGGAGCATCTGGGCCAATCCGGTTCCGCACTGGTCAATGCATCCACGCTCGGACTTATGATGACTGGCCGGGTTCTTGATGATGACAATACCGCCAGCGTCTCGGGGCTGCTGAACCGCACGGTAAAACGTCTGGGAGAGCCCGTCGTCCGCGTGGCTGTGCGCCGTGCCATGCGGGAGATGGGTAATCAGTTCGTACTCGGTCAGACGATCACCGAGGCAATCAAACGCGGCGAAGCGGAGACCGCACGCGGATTTCGCTACTCCTATGACATGCTCGGAGAGGCGGCGCTGACCGAGGCCGACAGTGACCGCTATTTCGAGGCCTATGCCGACGCGATCCACTCGATAGGGGCTTCGGCTACTGGCGATCTCATGCATCAGCGTCCTGGGATTTCCATCAAGCTGTCGGCGCTGCACCCGCGCTTCGAACTTGCCAAGCATGGGCGCTTAGATCGCGAACTGGCTCCGCGACTGACTACATTGGCAAAGATGGCTAAGGCTGCCAATCTCGGTCTCAATGTCGACGCCGAGGAATCGCAGCGCCTTGAGGTTTCCCTGCGCGTCATCGAGCAGGCCTTCTCCGATCCAACGCTAGCGGGCTGGGACGGATTTGGTGTGGTTGTTCAGGCCTATCAGAAGCGGGCGGCTCCTGCCCTGGATTGGCTTTATGCACTCGCAAAGCGCCTGGATCGACGCCTGATGGTCCGGCTGGTCAAGGGTGCGTACTGGGATTCAGAACTGAAACAGGCCCAGGTGGAAGGGGTTGAAGACTATCCGGTATTCACCCGGAGAGCGGCTACCGATGTTTCCTATCTGAGCTGCGCAGCCAAGCTTCTACGCATGACGGATCGGATCTACCCCCAGTTTGCTACTCATAATGCGCAGACTGCCGCCACGATATTGGAGCTGGCTGAGGGTCATAAAGAATACGAGTTCCAGCGGCTGCACGGGATGGGCGAGACGCTGTTTAATGAGCTGATTGACCAGGGCGAGCGCTGCAGAATTTACGCGCCGGTCGGGCCGCACAAAGATCTGCTTGCGTACCTGGTGCGTCGCCTGCTCGAGAACGGTGCTAACTCGTCCTTCGTGCACAAGGTGGTAGATCCAAGTATCTCGCCGGTCAGTCTGGCGGCTGATCCTTTCGACGCAGTTGCGAGATTGGCGAGTCGCCGTCCTGCTTCTCTCGATGATCCTGCCAACATATTTGCGCCTAAACGCATCTCTGCGCGTGGCTGGGATCTGAACAACGTCGCCGTGCTGAAAGAAATCGACCGTCTACGCGGGCCGTTTCGCGCCGCTAGCTGGGAGATCAGCTCAGCAGAGCTGCGTGAGGGTGAAGACGCACTCAGCGCGGGGCGGCGCGAGATCACGAATCCTGCCAGGCCAGATGATCGGGTAGGCAGTATCTGCGAGGCAAGCCCACAAGACTGCTCGCGTGCGCTCGATGTTGCCAAGCCCTGGGACTGGGTGGGCGCCACGCAGCGCGCCTTCGTTCTCCGGCGGGCAGCCGAGCTATTCGAGATGAATGCCGGCGAACTGTTTGCCCTGTTAGGACGCGAGGCGGGCAAGACACTGCCAGATGCGGTCGCCGAACTTAGGGAAGCGGTCGATTTTCTGCGATTCTACGCGGGCGGTGCTCAAGAGCTTGAGACCGCTAGTCCACGGGGAATATTTGTCTGCATCTCGCCCTGGAATTTTCCCCTCGCGATATTTACGGGGCAGATCGCGGCCAGCCTTGCTACCGGGAACGCGGTGCTGGCGAAGCCGGCCGAGACGACACCGCTGATCGCTGCGGTTGCGGTCCGCCTTCTGCATGCTGCGGGTGTTCCGCGACACGTTCTTCAGCTGTTGCCGGGAGACGGAGCGACGGTCGGTGCAGTGCTGACTAGCGACTCCCGTGTCGCGGGTGTTTGCTTTACCGGATCGACGAGTACCGCGCTTCTAATCAACCGAAGCATGGCGCAGAACCTGCCTCCCGGGGCGCCGCTCATCGCGGAAACCGGGGGGATCAACGTTGGCGTTGTCGATTCCACGGCGCTGCCGGAGCAGGCTGTACGTGACGCGCTTGCCTCGGCGTTTCAGTCAGCCGGCCAGCGCTGCTCGGCTCTTAGAGTTCTTTTCTTGCAGGACGACGTCGCCGACCTGTTGCTCGAGATGCTGTTCGGTGCCATGGATGAGTTTGCCCTCGGCGATCCCTGGGATCTTGAATCGGATGCAGGTCCGGTAATTACAGAAGAAGCCCAGTCCGCAATCCAGAGTTACATCGACACGGCGAAGGGCAAGGGGAGGCTGCTTAAACAATTGCGAATACCGGCAGCGGGTTCTTTTGTCGGTCCTGCCGTGATCCAGGTGGCCAATCTTGCGGCGGTAGATCGTGAGGTATTCGGGCCCGTGCTGCATGTGGTTCGCTATCGGGCAGAAGACTACGACGAAGTGATCAACTCGGTGAATATGAGCGGTTACGGGTTGACCTTTGGCCTGCACACGCGCATCGATGAGCGCGTGAAGGAAGCCTCCCAGAAGGTCCAGGTAGGAAACCTGTACATCAATCGAAACCAGATCGGTGCCGTGGTCGAGTCTCAGCCCTTTGGTGGTGAAGGATTATCGGGGACCGGTCCCAAGGCCGGCGGTCCGGCGTATCTCAGGCGCTTCGTTAAGCCCGAGGCCCCAGCGGGCTTCGCCGTGTCGCACGATGCCGCGGTACCAAACGGAACTGGCGGGCCGGAAATCATCGACGTGGAACGCGCGCAGGCTGCTATTGATGCGCTCGAGTGGCACGATCTGGAGCCCCTGTCCGATGAGAGTATGCCCGGACCAACCGGAGAGTCGAACACGCTGACCCTCTGGCCAAAAGGTGTGATCCTCTGCCTTGGGCCTACGGCGCGCGATGCTGCCCTGCAGGCGGGGATTGCCCGTCGCATGGGGTGCGCCGCTTTGATGATCGCCCCTGGCGTGAGCGAGCACAGTGGGCTCGACGGTGTTCTGGACCCAGAAGCACTTACGCAACTCAGCGGCTTTGCGGCGGTCGCTCTTTGGGGTGACTCAGGTCTGCAGACGAAGATCAGGCGAGCGCTGGCTGCGCGGACGGGTCCCATTCTACCCCTGGTGACTGCCCACGACTTAGATAGCTACTGTGTGCACGAGCGTCATGTGTGTATTAATACGACCGCAGCCGGTGGCAATGCGAGCCTGCTTGCGGCATCGGATGAGTAAACCCAATTCAGTTCAGCCACCACGGCCAGTTTAAGCTGCATTGAATCACTGCCCCCTATCCCCATCGGGTTGAGCGACCTGTTTCGTTGGCGACCTATCGGGAAGCGCGGCAGCCTGGGGAATGATCAGATACGGTGCCGCGTCCCGCCAGGTACTGTAGAGTCTGTCATGTGCCTGAGCTACAGCCGTCGGCGGCTTCTCACGGCACTGGGCGCAATAGTTATGCGAGGCCAAACCATGGATATTCCACAGCCACTTCGGGACTTAGGTGCCATTAATACGCAGGCACTGGCGAAGGCTATTCTGTCTCTGGACACACCGGTATGGCTGGAAGAGCAGGTCAGGCAGAAGCGCTACAGCGAAGTGCATTACAACACCCAGTCCGTGATCGTCATTTTTTGCGATCACGACGATTGGCCGAACATCGACGTGGTTAAGGGCCGGGGCTGGGATCGCCTGGCTGACTACGCGGTTCCAATCATGCATGAGTTGATCGCGCGCCATTACACCCCAGGCGGAACGATTATTCGCGCCATGGCCGCCAAATTGACGGCCGGTACCACGATCACGCCGCATACCGATAGTCACCCGTCTTTCCATCACAGTCATCGTATCCACGTACCGATTACCACAAATAACAAGGTTCGCTTCATGATTGATGGCAGGCCTCACCGACTGCAGGTGGGGAACGCCTACGAAATCAACAACCAGCTGCGTCACGGAGTGATGAACGGAGGCGATGAGGATCGAATCACGTTTATTTTCGACTACATTCCCGGCGGTGCAGAAGAAAAGCCCGCCTAGCCCGCTAATTGTCGAGCAAGCCAATGCCCTCACTAATCGCCACTTCCGTCGTCCGGGGTAGCCAGCAGGGCGAGAGTCACGGCGGTATCTATCTGGTTAACACCGAAAACGGCGAACTGCTGCAACCCGTTGACTGGAACACCATGAACATCGACTGGAGCGGTCGGGGGTGGGACCGGGGATTGCGCGGTATCGCCTTTCACGACGGGCTCGTGTTCGTTGCTGCGAGTGATGAGCTGTTCGTGTTCGACCAGAGTTTTCGGCTGGTTGAGTCGCACAAAAATCCGTACCTGAAGCATTGTCATGAGCTGGCGATTCACGGCGGCCACCTGTTCGTCTGCTCGACAGGATTTGACTGCGTTTTAGGGCTCAATCTCGAAACTAAGCAGTTTGACTGGGGACTCGCTGTGATGTCGGAGGGTGCGGTATTCGGAATGCGCCGCTTTGACCCGCAATCCGAGGAAGGCCCGCTGATGCTCAACAAACTCCACCTGAACAACGTGTTCTGCGATCAGGGTGGTATGTACATCAGTGGGCTGCGGACCAAAGCACTGCTGCGCTTCGATGGTGAGCGCTTAAGCGTGATGGCGACCCTGCCAGCCGGTATTCACAACGCACGCCCCCTGCGTGACGGGGTCTTGTTCAACGACACTCAGGCCGATGCCGTGCGCTTCGAAAGTCCCGATACGCGCAAGGCTTACCGAGTCCCGAAGTTCGCGCCTCACAAGCTCACGCATACGGATCTCGACGATTCGCGCATCGCTCGGCAGGGCTTCGGTCGCGGGCTGTGTGTTATCGATGAGCACCATGTCGCCGCAGGTTCCTCGCCGTCGACGATCACGATATATGACTTTCGGGAGCCGCGACCAACCGCGCTGATTAACCTCAGCATGGACGTACGCAATGCGATTCACGGCCTCGAACCCTGGCCTTACGATTGGCCTCAGCAGCCTTCGTGAGCAGCTCCCAGGTTTCCTAAGCTTGATGGGCCTCAAGCAGGCTCTTCGGTCGGTCGGCCTCCGGCAGGCGCATCAGCACCGGCTCCAGATAGTCGATTAACTCTTCAAGCTGGTCTTCGTAGCGGCGCCAGAGGGCTACCGAACTGGCATAGATCGGTTGCCGCACCTGCTCGGAACTTGCCGTGCGGACCGCGCGAGTGTTGGCATGAAATTCAAGCATGGAGTTTTCCCAAGGCAAGCCGCAGTGAGCGGCGATGGCGCGAGCCTGGGTCTCAAGATCCGCGACCGTATTTTCATAATGACAGGTCAGAACCTTACCCGGGAGCACCTCATCCCAGTGATCCATCATGCGAATGTACTGGGTGTAGTAGTGCGCCAGGTCGTAAAGATCGTAGGAAAAAACCTGACCGCTGGCGAATAGCTGCTTGAAGGTACCCAGGCAACTGTCCAACGGGTGTCGACGCGCATCAATAACCTTGGCCTGGGGCAGGATCGTGTGCAGAAAGCCGATGGCGGTAAAGTTATTCGGCATCTTGTCTGTAAAGTAGGGCACTCCGGAGCGATGCTTGAGCGTGTTTTCTATGTACTCCTCGCCAATGCCGCGCACGTGGTGAGCCTTGAGTTCGTACATGACCTGCGGGTAGCGAATGCCATCGGAGCGATTCATTCCCGACTGGGTAGCCGCACGTAGCAGATAGTGAAGTTCGGCAGTGCCTTCGACCTGAGAGTGGCTCGCCAGAATCTGCTCCAGCAATGTCGAGCCTGATCGCGGTAGCCCCAGGATCAGAATCGGCGAGTTGTCCTGATGTCCCCAGCCTTCTCTTTCGGCGAAAAACTCCTTGCTGAAGACCTCGATGATCCGATCGTTGTTGTCCTGAAATTCGATGGGATCGTAGTTGATACGGAAGCGCTTCTTGCTATTGCCGCGATAGTAATAATCGAAAGCTCGGGGGTAGTCCTTGCGGTCTTCAAAGGCTTTTCCAAGCGTAAACGCGAAGGCAATCTCTGACTCTATGTCTTCGTCGTCGGTTGAGTCGGTCACCGCGTCAAGCTGCGACTGCATCTCGCTCACTTCGCTCTCGTCAAAACGAAACGTCTTCAGGTTAGCGAGACTCCAGTACGCCTCGCCGAAACTCGGCTTGGACTGCGCGCAGCGGCGATACGCATCGATGGCTTCTTCCTGCTTGCCCAGTGTCTTGAGGGCATGGCCAAGACACAGCAGTGATGGGAAGTGCTTGGGTACGAGCTCCAGGGACTGGTCCAACCAATCGATACACTCGTCTAACTTGCTGGCCTTGAGCGCGTTTACGCCCAGGCGCTCCAGCGTGTGTACGGACTTTGGCTGCAGCTCCAGCGCCTTGCGAAAGGCCTGCTCCGCTTCTTCGAACTTCTGTTGCTCTGAGAGCGCCCCGCCCAGGTTGATCCAGGCTTTCCAGAAGTCCGGTGCCAGCGCGACCGCGCGACGAAAACACGCGGCGCCTTCGTCGTAGTGCTCGCGTTTCACCCGAGAGACTCCCAATAGCCTCAGAGCATCTACATCGTTCGGGTTCTTTCGCAGTATGTCGCGATAGATTGCCTCCGCCTGTTTGAATTTGCCCTCGTTCGCGAACTCCATCGCCTCGGCGATTTCCTTGCGCCTGGGATCCGACTCCAGCGACGCGGCAAGAACCTCCTCGGCTTCGCTGTTACGGCCAGAAATAGTCAAAAGCTGAGCCAGGCGTTGTTCGATACGCCCCGGCTTCGGTGAGTGCTTGATAGCGCTTCTCAGAGACTTTAGCGCGGGCTCGAGGGAGCGCATTGCCAGCTGAACATCGGCCAGGTCTTCGTAGGCTGCTGCGTGCTCGGGCGCGAGACGAACGACGTGCGTCAGTTTTGCCTCCGCTTCCTCGAATCGCTTCTGATGCGCGAAAGAAATACCCTGCATTCGCAGCAGGTTCGGATCATTGGGATGCGCGGCGAGGGACGCCGCGAGGATTTCGTCCGCAGACGCGTACGCCTCGGCCTTCACGTATGCGGAGGCCTGCTTGAATGCCTGCTCAGGCGCCAGGATTTGCTGCGCTGATTCCAACGATTCCGTCTCGCTCTGACTAAGCAACGATTATGTACCAGTCAGGTCCGGAAAGGGCATCGATCAAATGTGCGAGCGTCCGGCGATACGAGCGCTCGATTCCATCACAGGCTTGAGGTTTGCGGCTCTGAATCAGAAACCGTAGTAGAGACCTACGGAGACCTCACGAGGACGAATGGTAAACGCACGCCCGTCGCCGAACCTAGGTGCAATGAAGGTCAGAGGCCGTTCATCCCATAGGTTATCGATACCCAACCAAACGGACCAGTTGCCTTCGTCTGGCTCGACCGTGAAGTAAAGAGAGCCAATCTCATAGGATGGTTGAACCGCGATAGGTGACGTGCTGGCTCCGAACAAAGACACGGACGCACTCGTGCCGTTGACCGATTCGTCGACGAAGTTGTAGTCGAAGCGCGCGGTGCCGTTCATGCCAGGCCACCAATCCAGGGCAGAGCTGTATTGCAGACTCGCGAACACTTTCCATTCGGGTACGGCCGGGAGCTTATCGCCGGCGACCGCGGCCACGACCGCGCCATCGGCGAAGGTCACGGTGTCGTCGATGACGGCATCCAGATAGGTGCCTGCCAAAGAAAACTCGATGGCGTCCGTGATCTTGAACGCAAAGCTGCCCTCGAAACCTTCAATAGACGCATTGCCTGAGTTCAAGGTCGCAGTTCCGGCGATCGGCACCGACGTTAGTAGCTGATAGTCCTCCCAATCCATCTGGAAGATGGTGAGGTTGGTCAGAAAGCGGCCATCCATCCAGGTCGCCTTGCCGCCTATCTCTCGGTTTTTTAGCAGATCCGGACCGAATGCGTTCGGGATACCGAGCTGTGCCGATACCCCCTGTTGGATTATCCCGCCGTTTGGACCACCGAGTCTCAAACCCTCGGAGTAGGTCGCATACAGCAGGATGTCATCGGTCGGTGTGTAGGTGATGTTAAATCGCGGACTGAAGTCCTCAGTGTTCACGGTGTCATCGAAATTATCCGAGACCATATTCACAAATAGCGAGTTCTCGGTAACTCGCCGGTCGATGTCGAACCAGCGACCCCCACCAGCGATCTGCAAGTTATCAGTGATTCGGTAGCTCAACTCGGCAAACACCGCAAACGTCTCGGTATCCTGCTGTTGCCCATTCAGGCGTGCTCCGGGCAGGCCATTGTAGGTCTGGCCAGCCCTGAAGCCCTGGTCGAACCAGTCGTTGGTAGGTTCCACGCCGTAGTAGGTGAAGATGGCGCCCTGACCACCGTTGGCCGCGAAGTCATCGACGGTCGACAGGTAGTCCCAATCGTTGTTGTTGTCTTCATAAAAAGCACCGACCAACCAATTGAACTTGTTGGATCCATCGTCCTTGGATACCAGGCGGATTTCCTGAGCGAAGGACGAGATCTCCTGATCGAGCGTAATTTGTGCCGTTGGGTTGGCGCCGAAGTCGTTGTAGCTGACGAAGTTGTAGCAATAGGCGGTGTAGTAGCACGTGTAATAATCGAGGAACTCGCGAATGCCGGTGTAGTACTCGGCGAGATCCAACCCATTTGTGCGGTACTGGGTCATGTACGCCGTAGAATCCAGGTTGTAGTCGATTGAGCGCTCATGCGTTCCGCCAGCGATCGTGAGATCCGCAAAGCCCAGATCACCCTGGATAATCAGCGACAGGTTGTACCACTCGTCCTTGCGGCCCTCGTCTTTGAATTTGACGGTGTTCAAGTCACCGGCTGCGGGGTTGAAGTCGAACTGGCCGTTCTCGGTGTCCTGGTAAATCACACCTGCGTCAATGGTCCAGTTATCGTTCGGCTGCCAGCGGAAGTAGACGCGCGCACCCTGCACGGTCCAGTCGTTAACGTTGTCCTCGACCTGATCAGCATTGTCCCGATCAACGCTGCCCGGCGCATAAAAGTTGCTGCCGCTCTCCGGAGAGTAGAAACGCGTGTTACCCAGCACGTTGTCTATGTAGCCGCCTTCTTCCTCATGGAAGCCGACGATGCGCACGGCGAGCTTGTCGGGAATCAACGTAAAATTAGCGACACCGCTGATGTTGTAGGAGGGGTCGCCTTCTTCGATGTAGCCCCCTTCCACCATGATCGAGCCGCTGTTGCCCTCGGTGTCGGGTTTATTGGTGACAATCTTCAGGGTACCGGACTGAGAGCCAGCGCCGTAGAGCGTAGGTTGAGGCCCGGACAGAGCCTCCAGTCGTTCTACGTCATACAGACGCACGTCCGGGTTCTGGCCGTCGCGCGTGATGGGGATCTCGTCGAGATAGAGCGTCGAGGAACTGATGGTGTCAAAGCCGCTGGGCTGAGAGACCGCCCCGCGAAATACGATGGTTGTCGCGCCTGGGCCCGAGGTGCCAAAGGACACACTCGTGAGGTCTCGAGCATAATCCTCGAAGCCTTTCGCCATGCTTTCGCGCAGTTCCTTCTCGTCGAAAGCCTGTATATACAGCGGCACATCCTGCACATCCTGCGTTCGCCGCCGGGCGGTCACGATGGTCTCTTCGAGCGACTGGGCGCCGGCTTCTCTCGGGGCAGTCCCCATCGCAGCCATTACGCCCAGCGCAAGGCTGGTGTGTACGAAGGGGGTCTTCGAAGTTTTGTCCACAGCTATCCCTCAGTTAGCCTGACGCACCCTAAGAGTCTGTGAAGTGGCACGTACTAGGTGTTCGAGCCTATCGGGGGGGGCGTAAACGGCTCAAAAAAGCCCATTTCCAATAGACGGCGAGCAGAACGTGCGTTTTTGGTGCGAAACAAGGATCAAGCAATGTGATGGAAGACGGCGAGTATCGACTTATCTTTCGTACCTGCACGTGCACCGAACTTGTGGCTTTGGGCGGGAAGCAAACAATCGGACAGACATACGAAGACCATAGTCCGCAGGTATCTGCCGCTGCGGAGTCTAACGCCCGGTTTCGACTTCCCAGAGACCGATGATCTGCCCCTCCGGCGGGGTGATCCAGGCGAAGCGGCCCTGCCCGGGTATAGCAACAGGCTCGACTAGCACCTTGCCCCCGAGGCTACGAGCTTTAGCCACCGACTCCACGAGATCATCGACTTGCACATAGACGGTTACATAAGGCCCCCACTCCGGAGCCAGCGCCACCAGATGACCGTGCAAACCGCTTGACGATCCCGTCTCTATCGTTGGGCCAGACTCCGGGCCATCGAACTCCCAGTCGAAAAGACCTTGAAGAAACGCTTTGGTTTCGACGGTATCTGTGCATCCGATCTCGAAGTGCACGATAGGGTTCTTAGCCATCAGCCGGATCTCGATGCAACAAGAACCGGCATGGTGTCAGATACGCGGCGCCCTCGCCATTGCCGGCACGACCACTGACGCGCTACCGGCGAAAAAGCAATGTCGATCCGAACGCCTATCTGGCGATGTTGGTCAAATCAGGTTAGAACTGCCTCCCTGATAATGCAGCAATGCCAAAAAGAAGCGTCCGGTTGCCAGATGGCTTCAGTCGGGCCCCTGATCCACCCTCTCCCCTGAAAAATCGGGTGAGTAGGCTAGAGCTGTGGTAAATTTTTACGCAACTAAGAACGGAGTCTTTCTGTGAAGATACTTTTTTCGCGCGTCACTCGTGCTTCTATAGCGCAGCTGGCGACACTGGGTCTATTCAGCCTGGCGGCAACCGCACAGGTGCCCATTATTCAACCGGGCGCTCCCGGCGAGGCCGTTCGCGAGCTTACTGTGGAAGAAGCTTCCACGATCGCCAAGACGAGCTACTCGCCCGATGATGTGCGCTTCATGCAGGACATGATTCCGCATCATAACCAGGCCGTCCAAATGGCGGTGATGGTGAAGGATCGAACTAACAGCGAAGCACTGCGGGACATTGCTGGTCGCATTGACGCATCCCAGGCCGACGAAATCGAGTTTATGCGCGGGTGGCTGGCCGAACGGGGCGAATCTGTGCCCGACGCTACGGCTCATCACGCCATGCACGCTTCGCATGACATGGCCGGTATGGCGACTCCCGAGCAGATGAAAGAACTGAAGGCAGCGAAGGGCGTTGAGTTCGACCGGATGTTTCTTACGTTGATGATCGCGCATCACGAGGGCGCGGTAACCATGGTCGAGGAGCTGCTCGAACTTCCGGGCTCGGCCTATGACCCCGTCCTGCTGGACTTCACCAGCGACATTACCAATGATCAGACAGCAGAGATAGAAAAAATGAACGCGCTGCTGGTCGGCCTGTCCACCGATCCCCGTGCCGGCCTTGCCGCCGGCTTCGACGACGCCGGGGAGGCAATCCAGAATCTGCGGCTGGTGGCGACACTGCCCAAGCCCTCGGGGTTTTTCGATCCGGAAAATCCTGCTGGCGTGCCTCCGCTGATCGTCGACGATAGTGACGATGAGGCTGAAGAACCCACCCGTCAGCGAGAGTCCGACGAGGAGGAAGACGAACAGAGCAATGATGACAATGAGTGGGGCGAGCGCTCGCCGTTGTTAAGCTTTTCCAACACCGATATGGCTTTTGCCGGCGACGTTTTGGTCGCGGGCAGTTATCACGGGTTTAACGTGTACAAGCTTCAGGACGGTGTGCCCGAGTTGTTCAGCTCGATTGTTTGCCCCGGCGGTCAGGGCGACGTATCGATCGTTGGTGACTTGCTCATCATGTCGGTGGAGCAGCTTCGTGGTCGCGTGGACTGCGGTCGTCAGGGTATCAGTGAGGACGTAAGCGACGAGCGCTTTCGCGGGCTCCGGATTTTCGATATCAGCGACCTCGCCCGACCAATGCAGGTAGGACAGGTTCAGACTTGCCGCGGTTCGCATACGCATTCGGTGGTGGACGCCAACGACGACAGAGTCATCGTTTACAACTCGGGCACATCTTCTATCCGCGAAGAAGATGAGCTCGACGGCTGCTTCGATGAGTCACCTGGAGATAATCGAACAGCGTTGTTCCGGGTGGACGTTATCGAGATTCCGGTCGCCAATCCGGCGGCATCTCGAATCGTCAGTAGCCCGGCTGTTTTCGCAGATGCAGAGACTGGTCGTCTGGCGGGTTTGTGGAGCGGTGGTGATCATGGTGATGACACGCAGGATACGGCGGAGACCGACCATTGCCACGACATCACTGTCTTCCCGTCCGCCAAGCTTGCAGCGGGCGCCTGTTCGGGTAACGGAATAATCTTCGACATCTCCGAACCGCTGAATCCGGTACGGATCGACGCTGTGACTGACGATGGCTTTGCTTACTGGCACTCGGCAACCTTTAACAACGATGGCACCAAGGTGCTGTTTACTGATGAATGGGGTGGTGGCAGTCGGCCTCGCTGTCGAACTTATGATCCGCTCGACTGGGGCGCCGATGCAATTTTTGACATTGTGGATGGCAAGCTGCAGTTTGAGAGCTACTTCAAAATGCCAGCGCCGCAGGTCGAGCAGGAAAACTGCGTGGCGCACAACGGCTCTGTCGTACCTGTTCCCGGGCGCGATATCTTTGTCCAGGCCTGGTATCAGGGCGGAGTGTCGGTTATCGACTTCACGGACTCATCTAAACCCTTCGAGATCGCCTTCTTCGATCGGGGGCCCCTGCATGAGGATGCTCTGATACTCGGCGGATACTGGTCTACCTATTGGTACGAAGGGCTTATCTACGGAACCGAGATTGCCCGGGGACTCGATGTATTCGCTCTCGAACCCAGTGAGTATCTAAGCGCCAACGAAATCGCCGCGGCTGCTCTCGCCGATCAGGGCAGCACGTTCAATCCGCAGCAGCAGTATCCCGTGAGTTGGCCAGCCGAGCCGGTGATCGCAAAAGCGTACATTGACCAGCTGCGACGCGAGGGCGGCGATGAGTTAGAGCAGCTCGATGCGCTCACAGCGGCCCTTGATGCCGCCGATGCCGCCCTGATGAGCGGTGGACAACACCCCAATCTTGCCAGCTCTTTGGAGCGCTTCGCGACAGGATTCAGTACGGGACCCACCCAGCGCGTGGCAGCGCTGGCATCCACGCTTGAAGGAATCGCAGCACGTCTGCGTTGATCCGATCTTAACGCCCGCCGCGCGTAAGGGTTGTCAGCCTTAGCGCATGCGTCTTTTGATTGCACAGCTGGTCGACGTCAGTCGTTCCAGCTGTGCGCCGCGTCGCTCTGGTCGATCAAACGAAGTCCATCAATGGAAAAGGCCCGCTGTCCTTCTGGCCACGAACTTGGATCATGCACCCTCAGAAACGCGGTCGATACAACCAGCAAAGCAGTTGCGCGTCCGACGCAAAGCATGCCGCTTATGCAGACCCGGGTCGCGCTGACCCGGAAGCGGAAGACCCTTGCGGAAGCGTTAACGGTGATTCTGCCAAACCCCGGGAATTTACCGAGAGTAAGCCACCCGCTAAAGTCGATAAATCTGGGCAGGATCAGGCGGGTTTAAACGCTGTGCGACGCTCTTTGCCACTTCGCAACGACACTCTTTTAATTCTATCGCTAGACGGTGGGGGTTCCCGGGGCGCGATCAGCGCTGAGCTGCTCCGGCTCATCGAAAAACACCTGCAAGTCAGCATCCATGAAACCTGCGACTTTTTTACCGGGGTCAGTACAGGCGCGATCATCGCGTGCTACTGCGCAAGCAATATTGATGATATGGAGTTTCTATCGAGCAATGTGTACTCGCCGGCCAATCTTGCCAACGTGTTTGATAAGTCCATATGGGACAAGTTACTTGGGCGAATGCAGAACCAACCCAAGTACGACGGCATCAACAAAACCGAACACTTTGCTCGCCTGTTTGGCGACACGCGATTGAGCGATGTCCGCCGCAAACGATTGATGGTTCTTGCCTACGACTTTATCAATCGTGAAATCACAGTCTTCAAAAACGACCGCTCGTTGTACAACCCGACGCTCAAAGAGGTGTGCGATGCGGCCACGGCTGCACCAACTTTGTATCCACCGGTTGGGACCAGCGAACCGCGGTGCCGCTGGCTTATCGATGGTGCGGTCGCAACGAACGACCCAGGCATGATTGCCGTCGCTGAGGCGATGGCTCAGGGCTACGCTCTCGAGAATATCTGGATGCTGTCGCTGGGTACAGGCAAACCCGTTCACGATTTAAACCAAAAGCAGCAGGCGACGATTGGTAAAAAGGCAAAGGGCTGGGGGGTGGTTGAATGGATCGCGAACGGCCTCTTTGATCACATGATGATGGGTAGTTCATCCGTAAGCGAGTACCAGTGTCAGCAACTATTAGGCGATCGTTATTTGCGGGTGAATGGGTATTTGCCTAGGCCTTTGCTTCAGCTCGACAACACCGATCGGGACTCGCTGCTCGAACTCAAGTCGCAGGCGTTTGAATGGTTCGAGGAGCACTGCGATGCCATTTCAAGTCTGCTGGAACGTGCCAAACATTCGCAGGCACAAACCGTCTTAAAGTCCTAAATACAGATCACTACGAGACCGGAGTCAGATTGGCTATGAGTTTCAAAGATAAGTCGATGGTCCTGGTGGCTCGCTCTGTGTTCGTACTGCTGGCCCTGGCAGCACCCGGCGCGCTGGCGGTAGACGTATCAGCGTTGGGCCGCATCGAGCCGGATAAAGGCGTGTATCAGCTCGCAGGCCCATCCGAGCTGGCTGTGGTTGATCAGTTGATGGTTCGTGAGGGTGACCGTGTTTCCGCCGGTCAAGTGCTCGCAAGACTCGATACGTTTTCGCTGCGCAGTGCCGAGGTTGAGAGAGCGAGGATCGAACTTAAGTATGCGGAACGAAGGTTGGGGCGAGAGAAAAACCTGCGCCAGACATCGGCGACTTCTGTTGCCCGCATGGAGGAAACAGAGCGCGACGTAGAAATCTGGAGGGCCGAGCTCGCGGCGGCAAGTCAGCGTCTGGAGCGCTCGCTGGTCAAAGCACCGGTCGATGGCATGGTTCTGCTCATACACGCCCGAAGCGGTGAGCGCATTGGCACTGATGGTTTGTTGGAGCTCGGAGCCGTCGACGCCATGTATGCCGTAGCAGAGGTCTACGAAACTGATATTCGGCGAGTCGCAACTGGACAGCGCGCTCGTATCAGCAGTCCCTCGCTTGACCGGGAGCTGGAAGGTCAGGTTGAACGGCTGGGGTATCTGATCGGCAGAAATGACGTACTTGACCTTGATCCCGTGGCACGCCGGGACGCGAGAGTGGTCGAGGTATTCGTGCGGCTCGATGAATCAGAGCAGGTCGCTGATCTTACGAACCTGCAGGTCACGGTGATCATTGAGACTTCGGACTGACCCATGCTCCCCAGTGTTCCTTACGCGTGGCGGCAACTCAGTCAGGATGGCCTGAAGCTCTTTGCGGCAGTCATGGGGATTGCCTTCGCTGTGGTGCTGGTTTTCATGCAACTCGGTTTGCGAGCCGCTTTGTTTGATAGCTCAGTGCGTCTTCATCGCGGTGTCGATTACCAACTTGTTCTCTTGAACCCGCGCACGAACTTTCTCGCGCGCACCGTTCCGTTTCCCCGCAGCAGGCTCTACCAGGTGGCCAGTCACAGCGCAGTGGTCGATGTGGCACCGCTCTATCTGAAACTCGCCAGCTACTATTATGACGACGGCGCCAACGAGCATGAGACGGCCCTGGTCATTGCCATCGATCCCACGCAGAAAAATCTTCGCATGCCTGGCGTCGAGCCCTATCTATCAGACCTGCGCAATCCGGATACCGTGATCATCGATCGCTATTCGCGGAAGGAATTCGCGACCTCAGTCGACGCTGTACTCGCTGGCCAATCCGTAGAGCTGCAGCTGCAGGAGCGTCATGTCAATGTGATCGGCGCATTTGCTCTTGGGACGTCGTTTGGCGTCGACGGGTCGTTCGTAACGTCTGATCTGAATTTCCGTCGTATTTTTCCGCAGCGTCCCGCGGGCAATATCGACCTGGGCCTGATCAGACTGAGGCCTGATGCAGACTTGACAAGCGCTCAAAACGAAATTCGGGCGCTGATTCCTGGTGACGTCGAAGTGCTCACCCGGCAGGAGTACGCCGCCAAAGAGATTGCGTACTGGAACTCGAGTACGCCGATCGGCTACATCTTTTCGCTGGGCGCCGTTATCGGCGTCATCGTCGGGCTGATCGTCGTATATCAGATACTGTTCTCCGATGTGCAGAGCCACCTTGCAGAGTACGCGACTCTGAAGGCGATCGGCTATAGCGACGGATTCCTGCGCGCGCTGGTCCTGCGTGAGGCTATTTATCTCGCCGTTCTGGGCTTTATACCGGCATTTGGCTTTGCCATGCTCCTGTACGATCAGGCTGCTAACGCCACTCAGCTGCCCATGCACATGACGGCTCTGCGCGCATCACTGGTGCTTATTGTGACGATTGCTATGTGCGCCTTTTCGGGATTACTGGCGATGCGCAAAATCGGTCGACTCGATCCTGCGGAGGTGTTCTGAGCATGGACGAGCCTGCGAAGCTGGTCGAGGTAGATTCCCTCAGCTTTGCCCATGAGCAGGGGGAGCAGGCCCAACAGATACTGCACGACGTCAGCCTGCATATAAGCGCCGGAGAAGTGACGGTTCTCACCGGGCCCTCTGGTTCAGGGAAAAGCACGCTCCTTACCATTGTCGGCGGCCTACGCAGTGCGTTCGAAGGTTCGGTGAGTGTGCTGGGAACGGAGCTGATCGGAGCCTCTTCCGCCACACTGGTCGAGACACGCCGGCGTATCGGGTTCGTGTTTCAGCAGCACAATCTGTCTGATGCTCTCACCGTCGCGCAGAATATCCAGATGGGTCTTCAGCATAGCGGTGGCCACCGCAGATCCGATGCGAAGGAGAGAATCACGGAGATCGCTACCCACCTGGGGATTGGCGAGCATTTAAAAAAGTACCCGGAGCAGCTCTCAGGTGGGCAACAGCAGAGGGCTGGCATAGCGCGTGCACTTGTCGCCCGGCCCCGGTTGGTGCTCGCCGATGAGCCCACCGCTTCGCTGGACAAACGCACCGGCGAATCCGTAATGTCGCTGTTTGACGAGCTGGCATCAGCTGGCGGTGCGGTCGTTTTAGTGACCCACGATAAGCGTATTCTCGATCAGGCCGATCGCGTGCTATCACTTGAGGATGGCAAGGTCGCCTCTACGGCCGATGTGATGATCGAGGATGCGGGGAAAGTACTCGCCAAGTTGATGGCATCTGAACCCGCTCGACTGAAACGGCTGCTGCGCTATGCCCACGGGCTCGCCCAGGTGGCGGCCGCCGATGGCGAGGTCGTCCACGAGGAGCGCACCGTGATTCGCCAGTCCCTGCTCGATCGCGGGGTTTTGCAGGTTCGCGAAGTGGATCTGGTGATGGAGTTGGCCCTGGCGCAGGCCGATGTGCTCGGTAAGGGTCATCTCGCTTCGGAAGATCGAGAGCAACTGGCTGCAGCTTTGCGTGATGTCGCGGAGGCCGACAGTCAAGTGGTCGATTCGGAGCTTCGCACTATCGAGAAGCTCCTCGGCGACAGCGGTTGAGCCTTAATTTGCGGCTAGTGTCCTGCGTGGCTAATTCGTTGAATTATTTCGGCGCTTTTTCGCGCCTGGCGGCGTTGCGGATCGTCGCCATAGCTACGGCTATGACTCCTCACCGCGCCTAGCCAGACACAAAAAATCACTCGAAATTTATTCAACGGATTAACCAAGCAGGACACTAGGGCACGACCGCTTTGGGGTGGGCTGAGTCAGTCGTACGGGGCCGGCCAACAACCAGACAGGCCGCCGCCAGGCTCAGGGGCAACAGGTTTTGCAGCATCGGTGCGGGTGAGTCGATGAATACGTGGATAGCTACAGCGCTGCTGAAGCCGGTTACCACCGACGCGAGGGCCGCATAGTTTGTGACTCCAACATTTGCCAGACGTGCGATCGTGAGTGGCCCGAACGCAGCCCCGAGCGCCACCCAGGCGAACAACGCCCGGGAAAACACCGCAGCCGGCAGCAGCAGCGCGATGGCTACCGCCAGTGCCACCATGAGTGCGACGCTCACTCGAGAATAAAGCAGAAGCCGTGCCTGCGACCCGCGAGCAAAGCGCAAGTCATGCGCGACCGCGCTTGCGGCGACCAACAGCTGGCTATCCGCTGTCGACATGATCGCGGACAGCACGGCAGCGACCAGGATCGCTGCCAGCACGGGGGGCAGGACGTTCGATGACAGGGCAAAAAACACCGATTCGCTGTCAGCCAACGCCGGCAGAAGAATCCGCCCCGCAAGCCCGACAAAGCACATGCCAAAAAAGACGATACAGAACCAGACGATGGTCAGCAGTCGGGCCTGACGCAGCGCACGTTCGTCGCGGAGCGCCATGAAGCGAACAAGCAGATGAGGCTGACCGAACGTCCCGAAACCGACCGAGACTATTCCCAGTACAAAGCCCGCGGCTACCAGGCCATGCTTGCCGCCCGCCCAGCTAAGTTGGTCGCTTGAAGAAGTACGCTGTAACCCTTCGACGAAACCATCCAGTCCACCGACCGCCAGCAGCGCGGCGCAGGGAAGTACGATCGCTGTGGCCGCCATAAGTAATCCCTGCACGGTGTCTGTTACGGACACGGCCCAGAAACCGCCAAGCATGGTATAGATGAGGACCACGGCGGCACCGATCAGCACACTGCTGTGAAACGAGAAGCCAAAGTTCGAGCTGAATGTGGTGGCTGCACCCTGAAACTGCGCCGCGACATACAGGCTAAAAGCGATGATAATCACAACGGCAGAGAACCAGCGTAAGGCAACCCGTGGCGCGCCGGACATCTCGAGCAGCAATAAGTCGGTCAGCGTAACCAGATCAGATTCACGGCTGCGGCGCATCAAAGCCGGTGCGATCCAGATCCACGCGATGATCATCCCAAGGCAGGAACCCACCGCGAACCAGATCGCACTGATACCCATCACATAGGCAATTCCGCTGATCCCCAGTAGTGTCCACGCCGATGAGGAGCTGGAAGAATAGCTGATAGCAGCGACCAGCGGCCCCAGCGAGCGACCGCCCAGAAAGAAGTCGTCTTCGCCACGATTGCGTCGTGACGCCCAGACTCCTATCAGTATCAGCAGGACTTTGTAGGAGATCAGGGTGATCGCTGTGATCGTTACTGAGGACACAAAAACGCTTTGCCGACCCGCGGGTGAACCGTCATTCTACGTCAGGATGAATTCCACGTTCGTCCCGATGGTCTGTGCTAAAGAGCAACTCGTATTCACGCCATGCCTGCAAAATCTACATCCGTAAGAAAAAAACGCAGCCGCGCAGCATCGCCACCATTGATTCCTGAGACGCTGTTTCACGAGTGCACCCGCACCTGGTTCACCGAAGCGTTCGCGAGCCCAACGCGCGTGCAACTCGAAAGCTGGCCAGCGCTGTTCGGTGGAGAAAGCGCGTTGCTGCTTGCCCCGACGGGCTCGGGTAAAACCCTGGCCGCCTTCCTCGCTTCTATCGATCGACTGATGTTCCCTGGCGGCGAGCCCACCGCGGACACCGACGCCGGCGTAAAGGTCATCTATATCTCTCCCTTAAAGGCGCTTGGCGTTGATGTGGACCGCAATCTGCGAGCGCCGCTGGCGGGTATCTCCGCTGTCGCCGCCCGCGAGGGCGTGGCGCACCAGCCGGTCGAGGTGGGGATTCGCTCGGGCGATACCGAGTCCCGAGAACGTACGCGCATGCTTAAACACCCGCCGGACGTACTCATTACCACCCCCGAATCGCTGTATCTGATGCTGACGTCGAGGGCGCGGGACATTCTGAAGGGCGTCCAGACGGTCATCATTGATGAAATCCACACGATGGTGGCGACCAAGCGCGGTGCGCATCTTTTTCTCTCGCTGGAACGGCTCGAGTCGCTCCGCCACGGTGAATCGCCTGATGTCGAGCCGCTGCAGAGGATAGGGCTATCGGCGACTCAGCGACCCCTGGATGAGGTAGCGCGTCTACTTGGGGGGTATCAGCCAGGCGACAGTGATTCAATCAGTGTGGAACGTCCGGTCAATATCGTCGATGCTTCTGAAAAGCGGCCTTTTGAGCTCACCATCTGTATGCCGTTGGGCGATCAGGTAGATCAGGCTGCCGATGAGTTCAACGTGGTGGGAAACGCCGCCACCTCACCGGTCCCGGCCTCAATCTGGCCTGCGATTTATCCCCGGCTCGTTGCGCTCATTCGCGAGCACCGATCGACCATGGTGTTCGTGAATAGCCGCCGGCTGGCGGAGCGTCTCGCAGCGGCGATCAACGAGACGGCTGATGAGGATTTGGCACGCGCCCACCATGGCTCGATGTCGAAGGACACTCGCGCGGACGTCGAAGATATGCTCAAACGCGGTGATCTGCGCGGCCTGGTGGCGACCTCCTCGATGGAGCTCGGAATCGATATGGGCGCGGTAGATCTGGTGATTCAGGTTGAGGCGCCGCCTTCTATCGCGTCCGGCCTGCAGCGCATCGGCCGCGCCGGTCACGGCGTTGGTGAAATCTCGAAGGGTATTGTATTCCCCAAGTATCGCGGCGATCTGCTGTCAGCCGCGGCCGCGTCGAAACAGATGATCAGCGGCCGCGTCGAGGCATCGGCCTATCCTCGCAACCCTCTGGATGTGCTGGCGCAGCAGATTGTCGCCATGGTGGCTGTGGAAGACTGGGAGGTCGAGGATCTCTATCGCGCCGTCCGGCAGGCAGCGCCGTTCTCGGAGCTTCCCCGCTCGTCCTTCGACGAGGTGCTGAACCTGCTATCGGGGCGCTACCCAAGTGACGATTTCTCCGGATTGAAAGCGCGCATCACCTGGGACCGGATCAATCAGCGCATTACGGCACGGCGAGGTGCGCAGCGCACCGCGATTCTCAACGCCGGGACCATCCCCGACCGCGGCCTTTACGGCGTGTTCCTGCTCTCCGGCGAAAACGCCAAGAGCCGCGTCGGCGAATTGGATGAAGAGATGGTATTCGAGCTGCAAGCCGGGGAAGTATTTCGTCTTGGTGCATCCATGTGGCGTGCGCTTGAGATATCAAAGGATCAGGTGTTGGTCGAACCCGCGCCGGGTGAGCAGGGCAAGATGCCCTTCTGGCGTGGCGATGGCGTGGGCAGGCCCCTGGAGTTCGGGCGAGCGATCGGCGCTCTGACCCGCGAGCTATCTCGGGCCAAACCCGATAAGGCGATCAAACTGCTCACTGAGGAGCATGCTCTTGAGTCCGAGGCGGCTGAGATTCTCTACGACTATGTTCGGGACCAGTACGAGACCGCCGGTGAGGTACCGTCAGACGAACATATCCTGATCGAGAGCTTTATCGATGAGGTCGGTGACTGGCGAGTGGTCATCCAGTCTCCGTTTGGCGCCCGGGTACACGCGCCCTGGGCGATGACTGCAGCCGCGCATCTGCGCGAACGATTTGGCGAGATCGACGTGGTGTGGAGTGACGACGGTATGGTCTTTCGCCTACCGGAGTCCGATTCGCCTCCGGAAAACGAGTGGTTCATTCCCGATCCGGAGACGGTAGAAGAAGACGTCATCCGGTCCCTGACCGACACCTCGATGTTTGCCGCCCGCTTTCGTGAAAACGCGGCTCGAGCGCTGCTTCTGCCGCGACGTTTTCCCGGACAGCGCACGCCGCTCTGGCTCCAGCGTCGCAAATCAGCCGACCTCATGAGCGCCGCCGCGCGGTATCCGAAGTTCCCAATGATTCTGGAAACGTATCGCGAGTGCCTGAGTGACGTCTTTGACCTGTCGGGTCTGACGCAGATCCTCGAAGATCTTCGCTCGCGAAAAATACGCGTTCATGGCGTTCTGAGCGACGGCCCATCTCCGTTTGCGCAGACGGTGCTGTTCGACTTCACCGCCAGCTTCATCTACGACGCTGACGCGCCGTTAGCCGAGCGACGAGCCCAGGTTTTATCGCTGGATCATGCGCAACTCAAAGAGCTGCTCGGCAGTGCGGACTATCGTGAACTGCTCGACCCAGAGGCCATCGCCGCCATTACCTTGAAAGTCGGTCGGCTCGAGCAGCCCGTCCTCAAAGATGCCGACGACGTGCACGATTTGCTGCTATCCCTCGGTGATCTGACCCTGAACGAAATCGCCGATCGCGCCGTGCCCGAGTTCCGAGACAGTCTGGGTGCCTCGATGGAGGAGCTCCTGGAACAGCGGCGGGCTATTGAGGTACGAATCGGTGGGGCGGCCCGCTACATCGCGGTGGAGGACGCATCTCGATACCGGGATGCCCTGGGCACAGTCTTGCCCATGGGCCTGCCCGCGGCCTTGCTGGAACCCTGTGAAAAACCACTGACCGATCTGGTCTCCCGGTTTGTTCGCACGCATGGCCCCTTCGTACCTCAGGACCTCGCTATGCGCCTGGGGATCGGTATCGAAGTCGTCCGGGGGGCGCTCAGTGATCTGGCCGCAGTGGGGCGGGTGCTGGAAGGCGGCTTCACACCGGGGGCAAGCCATCGCGAGTGGGTGGATCACGAAGTGCTCAAGCTCATCAAACGCCGGTCGCTTGCGGGCTGGCGCCAGCAGATCGAAGCTGTGGAGCAAAGGCAGTACGCTGCGTTCATTGCTGAGTGGCAGTATGTCACCAAGCCCCGGCGCGGCATCGACGGTCTGTATGAAGCGATCGAACAGCTGCAGGGCGTACCACTGCCGGCGTCGGTCATCGAGAGCGAAATACTCCCCGCCCGCATCAAGGGATATCGAGAGGGGCAGATCAACGAGTTGCTGGTCTCGGGCGAGCTGATCTGGCGCGGCCTCGAATCGGTCGGCAGCAGCGACGGACGCATCGCGCTTTACCTCACTGAGAACTACCCGCTGCTGGCTCCGCCGGCAGTAGAGGTGGAGAACGATCTGGCCAAGCGAATTCATGAGTTCCTGCGCGCGAATCCCGCACCGTTCTTTGACGACATCGTCGCCGGTGTGGGCGGGTTCCCCAACGACGTGCTCGAGGCGCTTTGGGATCTGGTCTGGTCGGGCAATGTCGGCAACGACAGCTTCGCGCCGCTGCGCGCCCGATTGCGGTCAAAAGGCAGTCAGTTGGGCAGCGGCCGGGGGCGTCGCGGTCGTGGTCGTTTATCGTCGGCGCGCAGTTCCCGTCTTCCCGGGAGTGAGGGGCGTTGGACCCTGTTCGAACGCGCCAGCTGGCAAGATCCGAGTCCTACCGAGGCTCGTACCGCCCAGGTGCAGCAGCTACTGGAGCGCTATGGTGTGCTGGTGAAAGAAGCTCTCACTCGCGAGGGGGTGAGTGGCGGGTTCGCGGCGATTTACCCGGTCCTCAAAGCCATGGAGGAGGCCGGTCGCCTGCGACGCGGATACTTTGTAGAAGGCCTTGGCGCCAGTCAGTTTGCCGTACCCGGTGCGGAAGACCGATTGCGCAACACCGAGGAGCACGATGAGCCTTTATTGCTCGCCGCGACCGATCCAGCGAATGCGTACGGCGCGTTCCTGCCCTGGCCGGAAAAGTCCGGGGAGGGCACACGTTGTTCTCGGGTGGCTGGAGCCAGGGTCATCCTGCACGGGGGAGAACTTATTGCCTTTATCGCAAAGTCCGGGGACCAGATAACCACTCTTCTCCCCGAGCAGGAGCCCGAGCGTGGCAAGGCCATCGAAGCGCTGGTCACCGGACTAAAAAAAGCTGCCCGTGGTCGACGGCAACTCTATATCGCTAAGATAGACGGCAACGCAAAAGCCGGCGATCACCTGCACCGGGTCCTGCTGGAAGCGGGTTTTCAGCATGGGTACAAAGGCTACTCCTTTAAGAGCGACGTGGTTGATCTGAACGCGTAATCGTCCGTGCCACGGCATTTAGCAACCACAACGGAATAAAACACTATGCCCGAAGGCGACACCCTGCACCGTGTTGCGTACCAGATCAGCACTCAGCTTTGCGGTAAGCAGGTCGATGCGGCGCGGGCGCGGCAGGAGCTGGCCCGGGCAGGAGAGTTGGCTGGCCAGACGCTCGAAAATTCCGAAGCGCGGGGAAAGCATCTGCTGCTTGATTTCGACAATCAGCTTACCGTGCATTCGCATCTGGGCATGACCGGCTCTTGGCATATCTACCCCCGCGGTGAGCGTTGGCGCAAGCCGGCGCAGCGCGCCGCTCTGGCGCTGCGCTTTGCAACCCATGATCTGGTGTGTTTCAGCCCCAAGGTGATCGAGCTCGATCGGACCAGCCGAGTGCGGCGTAATCCGTTTGTCAGCACGCTGGGGCCAGATCTCCTGAGCGATGCCTTCGACGAAGACGAGGCTATGCGTCGCCTGCGCAGTCACAATCATGTGCCTTTGGGCGAGGCACTGATGAATCAGCAACTGGTGGCCGGTATCGGCAACGTCTATAAGTCCGAGGTGCTGTTCATGAATCGACTGGATCCGTTCAAACCGGTATCGGCGTTTGACGACGAGACGCTGCGCGAGTGCCTGCGCAGTTCACGTCACTACATGCGGCGCAATCTTGAAGGGCTTCGACGTAAATTTCGGGGCTCGACGCTTGGTGATCGCCTCTGGACCTACCGGCGACGGGGAATGCCGTGCCTTGAGTGTGGTGCCCCGATACAGATGAAGCGCCAGGGAGAGGCCGCACGCTCAACCTACTACTGCGCGCCGTGCCAGGGTGTCGCCGAATGACCCCGGAGCTGGTCTGGTTCAAACGCGATCTTCGCGTCGCTGATCATTCACCGCTGGTGGCCGCGGCCAAGCGCGGTCCTGTGCTGTGTCTGTACATCTACGAACCCGATCTTATCCATGCGCCGGACTTCTCTCGCCGCCACCTGATATTCGTCAACGAGTCGCTCGCCGCTCTGGATCGGTCTCTTCGTAAGCTGGGGTCGCGCCTGCTGCTGCGGGAAGGCGACGCGGTGGATGTGATCTCGAAGTTGAGAGAGCAAAAATCGTTCGACCGCATCCGCATTCACCAGGAGACGACCAACGGCGTCAGTTTCGAGCGAGACAAGCAAGTTCTGGAATGGGCCCGCTCGCAGGATATAGAAATCGTCGAGTACCGGCAGCAGGGCGTTATGCGACGCCTAAAGACCCGAGATGTGTGGGCCAAACAGTGGCAATCGTTCGTTGTTTCACCCCTGGTCGCTACACCGCGATTTGTTGAAGATGCCTCCACGGGGCTGGATAGCGAAATGATCCTGCCGCCGGAGCACTTTGGTTTGCCGGATGACGGTTTGCTGGAGCATCAGCCCGGAGGAGAGATCGAGGGCAGTCAGGTTCTTGGCAGCTTTCTGGGCAAGCGAGCGGGCGGCTACATCGGCGGCCTCTCATCGCCCGTCACGGCCTGGGAGGCCTGCAGTCGCTTGAGCCCTTATCTTGCCTACGGCAACTTATCTCTGCGAACCGTCTACCAGCGGACGGCCATGCGCAAGAAAGAGCGCCAGCGGCAGCGTGGCGTCTCGGATTTTCAGGCCAAGGCACTCACGATGTTTACCGAACGACTCGCCTGGCACTGTCACTTTATGCAGAAGCTCGAAGATGAGCCGCGTATCGAGTTCGAGAACATGAACCGCGCTTTTGATGGCCTGCGCGATGAGAGCGAGGTCAACCAGGAGTTGCTGTCAGCCTGGACGTCCGGGCGAACCGGTTATCCGATGATTGACGCCTGCATGCGCGCCCTGATCGCGACTGGATGGATTAACTTCCGAATGCGGGCCATGCTGATTTCGTTCGCCACGCAGCATCTCTGGCTGCACTGGCGGGAGCCGGCGCTGCATCTAGCGCGTATGTTTCTGGACTACGAACCGGGAATTCACTACTCCCAGATTCAGATGCAGGCCGGTACGACCGGTATAGCCGCTAAGCGGATCTATTCGCCCATCAAGCAGGTGCTGGACCATGATCCGGAGGGTGTGTTTCTCCGGCGCTGGCTACCAGAGCTTGCAAACGTGCCGAATGAGTACATCGCGGAACCGCACAAGATGCCCACCGAGGTGCAAAAGGCGGCCGGTTGCATGATTGGTCAGGACTACCCGCCACCTATCGTTGATCACCTGACCGCCTATCGCGAAGCTCGTCAGCGACTGCAGGCCGCGAGTTATGCCGCGAAAGTTCAGGGAGAGTCAGCACGGGTTTTCAAGAAGCACGGCTCCCGGCGCAAACAGTCCATGGGCCGAGGGCGGACCAGTGGCGCGGCGAATCGACGTCAGCGCAGTTTGTTCTGAGACAAAATTTTCCTCGCAGGCGCTTGCGATCCGCCCGGGCGTAGCCTCCCTAAACCGCGAGAACCTCTCCTTTATCGAAATAGCTGAGTTCAATGCTCAGGCTTCACGTCGGATTGCGCGAACGCCCTGCACCTCATCGGCCCGCATAGAGCGTCGACAAAGACGAGGCGCTGCGGGATCAACAGTGATCAGCACAGGCAGTCGCCGCCCCTGAGCTAAAAACCCTAATAAAAATAGGGGTTTAATCGGTAAAATTGGTCTCATTAGCAATTGCGAATGAGTGGCGTTTGTTTATACTCCGCCGCGACAACTCACCGGGGGATTCTGTAATGAGTACGTCGCTATTTGCATTTGCCTCTAACCGCATACGTTTTATTGCCACACACGCTGCAGACAGGATAGCGAGAACGCCTTGGGCGATCGACTGCCGCAGTCGTGATCGCGCTCGCGCAGTCGGACATTGCGGATTTGCCGGTCGTAAGGTTCAGGGACTGCACTCAGTGTCAGCTCCTGTGTCCATGGTGTTAACTGCTGTCCTGACGGTTTGCAGCTACGCTCCGCACGCCGCCGCCCAGGGCTCGACTGAGACGGCCGATTCATCGGCGCTCGAAGAGATCGTCGTTCGCGCGCGAGCTCAGACCCTGTATCGCGTGCCCGATTCAGACACGGGTAAGCTGGTCACGGCGCCCCTCGATTCTTCCCAGCTCATCACAAGCATCAATGCTCAGCTCATCGAGGACCAGGGAGCCCGCGATGCCCAGGATATCTATCGCAACATTTCCGGCGTCACCCTGTTCAGCTATGCCGGCGTGACCGCACGCGGCTTTCGTCAGGAGGAGATCTTCTTCGACGGTTTGCGAGGCGATCCGTACATCGGGTTCAACGTGCCCCAGCTCTTCAATATCGAGCGCGTTGATTTTCTGAAGGGCCCGGCTGGCATGCTCTACGGTCCGGGCGCACCGGGGGGACTGTTCAACTACGTTACTAAAAAACCCGATGCCGACGCGGCAAATCGCGTCCGGGTGGTCGGCGGCAACCGCTCGCGGGTCGGTGGCTCTGTTGAGTTAAACGGTGGTCTGGGCGATTCCGGCGCTGCCTGGAGAGCAGCCATATTCCGGGAGGAGCGCGATACCCCAAGGTTTAACTCGGGCGACGAAGTCGGCATCTATGACTTTGGCGTGAGCGTGCCGCTCCCGGGCGATACCAGCCTGGTACTCCAGGCGACCCGCTACGAGCAGGATCTGGATGCAAATCGACTTCGTGGTGTGCCGGTAACGGACGAGGGTGTCTTTATCGGTAACCGCAACTGGAACCACAACGAAGCCACGGATTTCCTGAATCTGGAGTCCACGGTGTACCAGGCCCTTTTCGATGGGAGTATCGGTGACAGCCTGACCTGGGATTTTAAAGTCCGTTACAACGAAAGTGAGCAGGAACAGAACTATCACGAACCACGCGGCTTGTTCGAGATCGAGGATTTCATCGGAGGAACCCCGGACGGAATTCCCGACCTTGTGTCGCGCCAATGGCGTGATCAGTTCCGCGAAGAAGAGCAAATCAGTGTTGGGACGAACTGGGTGTGGTCCCAGGATTTTGGCAGCTTCAAGAATCGACTTCTCGCGGGGTATGAGTATTTCGACGGCGAGCTGACCTTCGTTAGCGGTTTTGCAAATCCTTCCAATGCGATGATTGAGCGCTTCTTGAACGGCACCTCACTACCGAGCGATATTATCCCTTTGAGCATCACCGATCCGCAGTACGGATTGACTAACCCCGCCAACTACAACACGACGTTCTTCCCGGCTGGCGTTTCTGAACAGCAACGCCAGGGCGCATATCTGCTCAACGAGGCAACATTCGGCAAGCTTATTCTAGTTGGAGGTGTGCGGTTCGACGACTACGAGGACACCAGTGGCGACAGCTCGTTCTCTGACAACGAAACGACCTTCCGCGCCGGAGCGGTGTACAAGGTCACCGATGAGATTTCGCTCTACGCGCAGTGGGCCGACAGCTACACTCCTCAAAGCATTGGTAATCAACGGCCTGAGGCTGGCGGTATATTTGAACCCACTACCGGGCAGATGATCGAGGCCGGGATAAAGACGGAGTTACTGGGAGGACGCATTCAGACCAGCGCTGCGGTTTACGAGATTACTCGTGAGAACATTCTGCAATCTGATCCTCGCGGTGACCCCGAGGGCGATGGCGTCGATAATTTTGTGGCTTTCGGTGAAGTTACCAGCCAGGGTTTCGAATTCGATATATCGGCTGATGTCACGGATGACTGGGTCGTCACCGGATCCTACGCCTACAACGACACCAAAATTACCGACGACAACGGTGGCGGTGGTTTCAGCAACAGCGTGGGCGACCGTTTTGCCAACGCGCCGCGACACCAAGCCGGGTTCTGGACTCGCTACCAGTTTCCGTCGAGCGACGGCGGATCTATTACCGCTCTGGCTCTTGGTGGAGATTACATAGACGAGCGTCTCAGCTTGAGCGGGCAGACCGTCAAGCCCTATGCGGTGTTCGACGCTTCGGTGATCTGGGAGCGTGGCCCAATAGAAGTGCTGGCTCGAGTCGAGAACCTGTTCGATCGGACCTTTGCCGCCTCCGGTTTTATATCTCGCACCGGTCACTTCCCGGGCGATCCACGAACTTTCTTCGTAGAGTTTTATTACACTTGGGACAAGTGAGTCACGATCCAAGGTAGAGTGTCCGAATGCCCCAACCCTATTCCCTCACCGTTCACAGCAATGAATCGCTGACACCAAACATGCGGCGAGTCGTATTGACAGGAGATGATCTCGCTGATTTTCCCGACGATCAGGAAAGCGGCTACGTCAAACTGCTCCTCGGGGGCGACCCAGAGAAGCCGCTTCGTCGCACTTATACAATTCGGCGCTTCGATCCCTCACTGCGCCATCTGACTCTCGATTTCGTGGATCATGGCGACGGAGGCCCGGCTTCGGCATGGGTGCGTCGGGCCCAACCAGGTGACGACATCACCATCGCGGGTCCAGGGGCAAAGAAGCTGGTCGACAACGCCGCCGATTGGTTCCTGATTGCCGGAGACATGAGTGCCTTACCGGCAATTAGCGTGAACTTAGAGCAGCTACCCGAACAGGCGCGTGGTTATGCACTGATCGAAATTGTTGATGAAGCAGACCGAATCGATCTCAAGGTCCCGGCCGGTGTCGATCTGCAGTGGATCGTAAACCCCCGCAGCGATGAGCCAAACGTGCCATTAATCGAACGCTTGCGCTCGGTAGAGTGGCTCGCCGGGCAGCCGTATGTCTGGTTCGCCGGCGAGTTTTCAGCCATGCGCCAAGTTCGGCGCTATATCCGCGACGAGCGCGGAGTTCCAAGAAAGTCGATGTACTTGAGCTGCTACTGGAAGCTCGGCGATACAGATGAAGGCATGAAGATAGCCAAACGCGAGGATGCGCTGGAAGACGAGGCCGCGACCGCTACTGCCTGATAGCTCGATCCTGACTTGTGTAGCCAAGTGTCTTTTCCCGGGACGGCCCGACTAACAGCCGCTCGCTGACACTCAATCCAGACTGACTATCGGAACGCCAATAGTCATGGCGCTGTCACCGCTCCGAATAGGTGGTCCAAGCGGACCATAGAGGCCGAAGCCATCGATCGGGGAGCGCACGGTCTCGATAACTTCGCCCGTAAAGTCCTTCACAACACCGATGATCTCGCCGGCTTTCACCGCGCGCCCGCCTGGTTGAGTGGGGTGCCAGATTCCGGAGTGACTCACGTTTACCGACTTGCTGCTTTCGAAGTATGCAGGCGTCTGGGATGGAGATTGGATCTGGCCAGTTGTCATCGTGAGCGCACGCATCGCATTTTTTAATCCATCGACGATAGCGGAGACATGCTTGGGATCGCGACTACCGTTCTGGCCTATCTCGACGAGCACCGTTGGCAGTCCTTGCGCAACCGCCTGCCGATTCAACGAACGTCCCTGGTCGATCTGTTCCTGCGTCAGCATCTTGTAGCGCACGATATTCGGGAACAGCATGGCCTCGGTAAAGTCGAGTGCCTGTTCATACCGGCTGGCGAGAGGACCACCATACACACCGACGAAAGCGGCAAGCCATTCCGCTCCGTCACCGCTGTGTATATCCGCCACAAAATCGGCTTTGGCAATCAGCTCTGTCGACAGCGCATGGGCGATGCGTTCCGTCTGCGTTCCATCCGGTTTGCCGGGGAACGAGCGATTCAGATTCTTGCGGTCGAAGGGGTTCACGTAGGGCGTGCGATTCTCAAACGCGGGGATGTGAGCGACGTGTACCACCACCAACGTGCCGGCGAGCCGGGCTGGGTCCACTTCAGCGGCGAGGCGCTCCGCCGCCAAAATGGGTGCAAATTCGTAACCGTGCACCCCGGCAACCACGAGTAACGTCGGACCTGCATAGCGGCCCGCGATCACAGAGACCGGGATAAAGGTGCCTGGGTCGTCGTCGCCAGCGGGCACGTCAATGCGTAGATTGGTCCGCATGCCCCCCGGTATTTCCTGTCCGGCGAGTTCGAGCGCTTCAACACTGCTGGTGCTTGCACACATCATCGCGAAGAGAAAGCTTGCCCAAGCCAGATGCTGCAACAGCATGCGTGCGGGTGAAACGGCCATTCGATAACGTCCAGTCGAATCAGACCTGCATCGACTCGAGGCGAGACGTGAATGATCGCTCTTTAATTTGCGAATCGAACCCATCATTGGTCGGGCCTTTGCAATGGATTGTGGATTGGTTTGGTAGCTGGTCTGTGCAATCGACTCTGCACAACATAAATCTTCGAAGACCGCACATAACCCTGGTTGGCCTTCGGCATAGCAAGCACCAGTATCGACTAAGACGGATTAAACGTCGGCATGTCCTCAAGAGCCGCCGACTCATACGCTCTCTTGCGAAACATTTGTTCGTAGTAGTAGGCGCGAAGGTCGGCATGAAAGCGCCGCACCTCGGCTTCGTAGGCTAGTGATGCCGTCAAATCTGTCTCAGCCAGGCTTTGGAAAAAACGCTCCAGCAGAGCCGGAGGCGACGCGAGTGACACAATTCCGGCAAGTTCGTCACGCCGTTGTCGGCCGGCGCGGTAGGCGTCGGTGAGCGGCTCGGTTGTCATATCACCCACCTGCTGGAACGCGTAATACCACTTCCATTCGAACGCTTGCTCGTCGACCGCTGTCATACCGATCCACTCGGGATGCCGCTCAACAAAGGCGTCCATGGTGGTTTCCACCGGCAAATCCCAAGCGTCATTTACGGCTTCCCGCTGGGTAAGTGTGATATCCGCTCCTGAAGGCACGGGCTGGAAATAGTCGACGAGTAGTCTGCCCCCGGATGGAACGATGACGGCGAGTACTAGCCACGCTCCCAGCAGTATCGTCAGCAGAACGGATGAAGCCTGCTCGCGCTGCGCCACAAATCCGCACACCAGCGCCCAGAAAATCACATAAGCCAGCAAAGCGCATGCAGCGGCCAGCTGCGTTGAGGCAGCGACCCCTTGCAATGTGCTGATTACCAGTAGAGGAAGCGCGCTCGCAGTAAACACGCCTGCTGCTTTGAGCTGGGCGCGCTGACGCCAGGGACTGCGTGCGCTGCCCGATGTGGTGAGCAACAGCGCGTGCCGACCGGCCGTTCGCTCTCGTGCATGAGCGTCGTGAAGCAGAACAATCAAAACCAGGGGGAGTACGAAAGCGGCGAAGAAAGCAAAATCAAAACGGCCGATCAGGGCCAGAACTGGATTGCTGCTGTCCCGCTCGTAGATCTGCCCTTCCAGCGCCAGCATTCTCACGCGATGTTTCCAAGGATCCTGGTCCCGGCGACCAAGCGCCACAAATGCGAACTCGGTAGGCGGATCGTAGGTCAGGTGAAAACTGTAATACGCCGCGCTGCCCCAATCTTGCTGCGCATCGAGCACGCGCTCGCGCTCTTCTCGATCGGCCTGCAGCAATGAGTCAATCAGAACTTGCTGCGAGTGAACTTCGCTGACTCCAGAAGCCAGCGAAGCACAGGCCAGAACCGCAACTACCGCCAGCCAGAGAACCAGGCTCCGATCGCGCCCAAGAAACTGCGCCTCGCGCAGTAGTTCGATTCTGGCACTCATGGACGAAGGCGGGCGCCAGCCACGAAAACTCCGACAGCCAACGCAAGACACCAGGCAGCCAGCACGGCTGTCGGATAACCGGCCGTTGCAAGACGTTGCTGCGCACTGGCGGCCTCGAAGCGAAAGTCGTTCAACACCTCCCAGTTAGATGCATCGACGCGGGATCGCTTATCGCCTTCTTCGCCGTTACTTCGATTGATATCGTCGATGTAGCTGAGCTCTTCAGCATGCACCTTGTTGAGCCCCTGGATGAACTCGAAACGCAACGCCTCCGCCTCGCGAAGAAATCGATGATGGTCCTCCAAACTCGTCCCTGCGACTGCGCGTGATGCACGCGCTACCGCAAGGGTCGGTGCAAGCCAACCGTGGTTGTGCAGCAAACCGGCCTGCGCCGTCTCGCTCCGCATCTGTTTCGCCGCGAACTCATTGAGCAGTTCGGTCAGTTGGGCCTCACTCTCACTCGCAACGACCCCTCGCAGATTAACGGGCAGGTCTTCAACGTTGTCCACCTCATAGCGAGCCAGCAGATCGGCCCGGAGCTTTTGAAACGCCGGATCGTCCGCGTTGTGCCCGTCTCCTAGCTTGCGCAGCTCCTTTTGCACTTCAAAGTCGGTTTCGATCTTGCCAGCCATCGGTTGCAGCTGAGCGGCGTTGTTCACAGCCAGAGAAGGTAGGAGCAGAGCGCTGGCCAGCCACATTGCCGTAAGCATCGCGAGCACGGTGGAGCGCTGTTGCAGAAAGGCCGAAAGCACGAGACTGAGGAGAGACCAGATACTCAGGTAGAGAAAATACACTGCCAGAAGAGTCAGCAATGCCAGTGGACTTTCGCCGAGGGTCAGTGCCAGTAAGCCGCTGATCAATATTGGCGTGAGTACCAGGGCGACTGCAATGATCAGCGCCAATCCCTTGCCGGCGAGAAGCGTTGTTCCTGAAACACCCTGCGCCCACAGAGTTGCCAGGGCTCCTGCTTCTCGTTCGCGGGCGACGGCGCCATGCGCTAATAGTACGATCAGCAGCGGCGCCAGTAGCTGGTATACGGACGCCGGTGTAAGTCGCGAGAGCCCTCCAAAATCGGCACTTGCACTGTTGTCAGAGAACATTGCGGAATTTTGTCGGTGCCCCTCCAGAAATATCGACTGACCCGTTACCGGATCTAAACCGGGGTCGAACAAAGCCAAGGGGGTCGGTGTGCGATATACGTAGTGTCCATAATGCACCATCCGGTGAGGATGCCTGGCAGGTTGGTCCAGGAAGGTTTGCTCAGCTTCCTGCTGATGATGCATTCGCTCGTTACGCTCGGTCTCAATACGCGTGGTTGTGATCAACACCGTTGCTAGGAGCACGCTCATAAAAAGTATGGTTGACCACAGCGCAAGCCTTGATCGACGCCAGTAGCGAATCTCATCGGTGGCAATCAGCCAGTAGGTACTCATGCTGCACTCCTTGAGTTATCACTGCGCCGCTGGGAGAAAGCATCATGCACTTCTTCGGTGTCGATGCGCCCATCCGCCGGTGCTTTGAATTCACCCACTAAGATGCCATCGCGCAAAAGCCCGATTCGATCGGCAACCTGACAGGCGCCATACACATCGTGGGTCACCATTAAAACGGTCTTACCCGAGTCTGCGAGGCCACGAATGATGTCGTGGAATTCATCGATGGCTGTCGGATCGAGTCCGGAAGTGGGCTCGTCGAGCAACAGAATGTCGGTGTTGCGCAGAATCGCCAGGGCGATCGCTACCTTCTGCCGCATTCCCTTGGAGTACCCACTCAGCTTGCTATCTCTCGCATCTGCGTCAAGTGCGACACGATCAAAGGCAGCCTGCATCGAATCTCTATCCGGGTTTGAACCTGCAAGTCTCAGAAAATACTCCAGGTTTTCAAACGCCGTCAGATGTTCATACAGCGACGCCGATTCGGGTAGATAGGCAATCGCCCGGCGCACAGCGGCCACATCAGAACCTACGATAGCGTCGTTAACCCGCACTTCTCCCGCAGCCGGTTCCAGCAATCCCAGGAAGGTAAGCAGTGTCGTGGATTTGCCGACGCCATTGCCGCCAAGAAGGCCATAAACCTCACCAGCTGCAACGGAAAACGAGATCTGTTTGAGGACTTCTTTGTCACCTCGTACGACGCTGAGGTCGCTGGCTTGTAAGCACGTAGTGCTGTTCTGCATCGGTTTTCCTGATCGGTAAGCTGGCGCGCATGGTCGTCCTTTTAGATCGACCTGTCTCGGGTGTCGTCCCAGCGGAGTTAACGGTAATTTTGCAGCGATATTCGTTGCGCTGCATCCATTCTCGCACAACATAAAAGATATAATGTAACGGTGTGATGAATCGACACACCTGTTCATCAGTATCGCTGGCATTGCAGCATCCAACCAACCCCAAGCAAATCGAATCCGAACAACACCGGTCCTCTCCGTTCAGCCGGCCCCCAGGAGACTTTCATGAAACGCACCCTCTTCTTTCCGTCAGTAATTGTCGCTGTGCCAGTCGTTTTTTCGGCTAACGCAGTATTTGCGCAATCCGAGACTGAAAACAGCAATCCGCTGGAAACCGTTGTCGTGATTGGGAAGCGCCAGGCCTATCGGGGCGACTTTGAGCTTCTGGAGATCCCACAGGCCGACCTTAGGATCGATGCCGAGACCCTGCGAAACGCCGGCTCCATCGACCTGGTTCAGGCGCTGGACTTGTCCGCATCCGTAGCCCGGCAAAACAACTTCGGTGGGCTTTGGAACAGCTTCGCCATTCGAGGCTTTGTCGGCGACGAAAATCTGCCGAGCAACTTTCTGGTCAATGGCTTTAACGCCGGACGCGGTTTTGGCGGGGCCCGGGACCTTTCCGGAATCGAGTCCGTGGAAGTACTCAAGGGTCCGCGCGCCGCCCTGTTCGGTCGCGGCGAGCCCGGCGGTACGATCAACCTGGTGACCAAACGCCCCACTTTCGAAACCGCTGGAGAAATCAGCTTCTCGGCGGGCAGTTGGAACAACTACCGCACCGATTTTGACTACACCACTCCGCTGTCGGACGCGGTCGCGATTCGACTGGTCGGCGCCTACGAAGATGCCGAGAGCTTCCGGGATACGATCGAGACCGAGAAGCTGCTGTTCAGTCCATCGATTGCATGGCGCATCAGCGACGCGACGCAACTGGTTTATGAGATTGAATACAGCGATCAGGAGACTCCGTTTGATCGCGGCGTGATCGCCATCGATGACCGGCTAGGCCTGATTCCTGAGGACCGCTTTCTGGGCGAGCCGAGCTACGGCCCAATCGATACGAGCGTGATTGGGCACCAGGTCGAGTTCCAGCATGACTTTAACGGCAACTGGAGCGCGTTGGTTGGCTTTAACTATCGCGACACCGAGCTCGATGGACTCGCTTCGGAGAATGGGTTTGGTGCTCCGGATGCCGACGGCAACTACGACCGCTTCAGCCGTGACCGGGATTACGATGCGACCTACCAGGTGTTCAGGGCAGAGCTGAGCGGCAGCTTCAATACGGGTGGCCTTGAGCATCGCGTCATCGTCGGTCTCGATTCCGACGAATTCGAAAATGACCAGGTTGCCTTTCGTGACCGAAGCACGCCGCAGATCATCAATATCTTCAATCCGGTTTATGGAAACTCTCCGGTGTCTGGGCTCAACCTTGCGCCGCAGCTCGATAGAGTCGAAACGCAGGAGTCTCTGGGCTTCTACATCCAGGATCAGATCAGCCTGACTGAAAAGCTGGATGTTCGCATCGGTGCCCGAGTGGATGACTACGAGCAGTCGTTAGACAACCGTCTCTCTGGCACATCCTCGGAATACACAGAGACCCGAGTGAGCCCGCAATTTGGCGTGGTCTACAAGGCAACTGACGCTCTATCGGTGTATGCGGTCTATGGTGAGAACTTCCGGCCGTTATCTGGTGCGACAAATGAAAATGGGCTCGACCCCAATATCTCGAGGTCGACTGAGTTAGGCGTTAAATTCTCCCTGAACGATGGAGCACTCGCGGGTAACGTGGCGATCTTCGACATTGAGCAGTCGAATATTGCTACGTTTGATGCGGACTTTAACCCGACGGCGGTAGGTGAAGCGACGAGTCAGGGGCTTGAGGTCGACCTCACCGGTTATGTCACCGACACCTTGAGTCTCTGGTTATCCTACTCATACATCGACGCGCAGACGGAAAACGACTACACGGACTTTATTTCTTTCGTCTTTATACCTGCAGGTTCTGACCTTCTGAACGTGGCTGACCACCAGCTCAGCCTGCAGGTCACGCAGGATTTGCAGCTTGGCGGTAACCCCCTGACCTTGATCGGAGGCTTGACCTACGTTGGAGACCGAAGCGGAGAATTTGGTGACCCCAATTTCACATTGCCCAGCTATACCACGGTGCGCGTAGCGGCAAACTATGAGTTCTCGGAATCACTGGGCCTTCGATTGGAACTGAACAATCTGTTCGATGAAGAGTTCTACACCAACTCATTCGCCGATGTCTGGGTCCAGCCCGGTATTCCGCGCAACATTCGTGCCTCGGTCGACTTCCGCTTCTAACCGGCTTTTACACCTTGCCTTGACTTAAGCCCTGAGCGGGCTCGCGTGCGAGCCCGCTCAGCCGTTGGTCTGCAGCGACTCGTGGGCATGAGCGTTGCGTCCGCAATCGATATAGTCGATCGCATCTTTGATAGTCGCGAACATCGAAGCTTCCGTCATAACCGCCGCGAGCGACGTCCGCTTGATGGCGTCCCGCACCGGACCTATCGCATTCGTAAAAATTAGACGCACATTTTGTGTCTGTAGCTTCTCCAGTAGGTTTTGAAGCATAACGATCGCCGAGTAGTCGATACCGTTGACCGACTCGAGGTTGCACACAACGAAGCGCAGCTTCTGCGGATCGCGCTCTTTTACGCGGGCTCGCACACAGTCCGCGAAGTAGTCTTTATTGGCAAAATACAGGGGCGCGTCAAAACGCAGGATCAACACGTCGTCGCGGACGGAAGCGTCCTGGAATCGGCTTACGTTTCGATAAAGTGCGGAACCTTCGTCGATAACACCCAGCTCCGCTATATGCGGTCTGGCGGTCTTGTAAATCACCATGAAAAGCGACGCGAGTACGCCAAGCAGCAGGCCCTGCTGGATTCCGACCAGTACCGTGACAATGAGCGTCAGGAACAGAACCGGCGCTTCCCTCGGGCTCTCTCTGCAGATTGTCTTCATCCCCTGATAGTCGAAGAGCCCCGCGACCGAGACGATAATGATCGACGCGAGCAGGGTTTTTGGCAGCGGATAATCCGAAAACACGGGGGCGAGTGCCAGCAAGGCGATGAGTAGCACCGCGGCTGAGACCACCGCAGACAACTGCGTGACAGCACCGGACGCCCGAAAGGCCGCGCTGCGGGAGAAGCTGGCGGACACGGGAAACGCGCGGAACAACGCCCCCACCAGGTTGGCAAACCCAATGGCGATGAGTTCCTGGTTGGGGTTGAGGGCGACCCGGTCTCGAGGAGACTCGAGCGCCTTACAGATAGAGATCCCGCCGATGTAACCCATAATCGCCACGGTAAAGGCAACCGGCAAAACCTCGATAAGTGCGCCGGTGCCGAGTTGGGGTAGGCGGGGAGTAGGAATTCCGGATGGTATCCGGTCGATAACATCTACTTCAAAGTCGGCAAAACTCCAGAGTCCAGAGGCCAGCATACCGGCCGATAAAAGTATCAATGGTGTGGGCCACTTGGGTGCGACCCGCTTGGCGGCGATCATCAATGCGATACCACCCAGCCCCAGTGCCGCAGTAAACATGTGCCACTGGCTCATATTGATCAAGGCCTGGTAGACCACTTCCGGCGCACTCTCAGCATCCACAGTAACGCCCAGCAACCCTTCGAGCTGAGAGCACATGATGACTACCGCCGCTCCTGCGGTGTATCCGAGGATGACCGGGTAGGACAGAAAGTTGGCAACGAATCCAAGCTTGATATACCCGAAAGCAACCTGAATCAGGCCGACGCACAAAGTGAGGGCTATGGCGAGTTCCCGGTAGTGGGCAGTTCCCGGCTCAGCCAGCAGGCTAAGCCCGGACAGAATCAGAATCGAGTCAAGGGCGACCGGTCCCACGGAAATCTTGTTCGAAGTCCCGAGCAGCGCATAAATCAGCGGGGGGAAAATACACGCATACAGCCCAAGTTCCGGCGGCAGCCCCGCCACAGCGGCATAGGCCATTCCCTGCGGAATCAGTATGAACGCTACGGTGAGCCCGGAGATAAGATCGGCTTTCAGGTCGCCCGGTCGGTAGTCTTCGTACCAACGCAGACCGGGTAAAAAGCGTTTGAGCATGTGTTTTTGTTCGCACCCGGGACCCGTGCAATACTCTGCGGTCGCCGGCCTGAGCGCAACCCCAGGGGCGAAGTACGATGAGCCTTTTTGCGTGAGTCACAATGGCCGCCTGCCGTACGAGATAGGTCAAAAGCGTTGCGCGAGCTGACCCAGGCCCGACAGCGTCTGCGATTTGGACACAAGCGATGAACACCCCCGAGGCAAGTCCTCGAATCTATGGAGCCGTGACACGATGAAACCTGAAACGATTGCCCTGCACGCCGGTTATGAAGGCGATAAAGGCAACACTCGAGCTGCGACAACGCCGATTTACCAGACCACCTCTTTTACCTTCGACGACACTCAGCACGGTGCCGATCTGTTTGATCTGAAGGTTCCGGGGAACATCTACAGCCGCATTATGAATCCGACCAACGCTGTGCTCGAAGAACGCCTCGCGCAGCTTGAGGGCGGCGTTGGCGCGCTGGCTGTCGGCTCGGGCATGGCTGCAATTCGCTACTCAATCGAAGCGATCGCGGAGGCGGGCAACAACATCGTCAGCACCTCCCAGCTTTACGGTGGCACCTACAATCTGTTTGCGCACACGTTTCCGCGCCAGGGTATAGAGGTCCGATTTGCTGATGCAGAGGACTTTGATCGGGTCGCCAGCCTCATCGACTCCGATACCCGCGCGCTTTTCTGCGAATCGATCGGAAATCCAGCGGGGAATGTGGTGGATATTCAGCGCTGGGCCGAAATTGCCCACGCGGCCGGCGTACCACTGATAGTCGACAACACCGTGCCGACACCCATCCTGTGCCGGGTGTTCGATCATGGAGCGGATATAGCCATTCATTCACTGACTAAGTACATCGGTGGCCACGGCACAACCATCGGCGGCGTGATCGTCGATTCCGGGAAGTTCGATTGGGCCGCTCAACCGGAGCGGTTTGCGGTGCTCAATACGCCGGATCCTTCCTATCACGGCGTTGTCTACACGGAGGCGCTGGGCGAAGCGGCGTTTATCGGTCGCTGTCGGGTAGTACCGCTTCGTAATACCGGAGCCGCGCTCTCGCCCCAGAGTGCATTCCTGATCATGCAGGGACTGGAGACGCTCGCACTGCGTATGGAGCGCCACTGCGAAAATGCCGAAAAGATCGCGGCTTATCTATCCAGCCATCCCAAGGTCAGCTCGGTTAACTACGCGGGTCTTGCGGGCAGCCCTTATTACGAGACATGTCAGCGTATCTGCGGTGGTAAAGCGTCCGGAATCCTGAGCTTCGAATTGACCGGTGGGCACGAAGCGGGTGTTCGCTTCATCGATTCGCTGCAGTTGATTTTACGTCTGGTCAACATCGGCGACGCCAAGTCGTTGGCCTGCCATCCGGCATCGACCACGCATCGGCAATTGAATCCCCAGGAGCTTGCCTCAGCCGGCGTGAGCGACGCGATGGTGCGCTTATCGATTGGCATTGAACACGCCGACGACATCATCGCCGACCTTGAGCAGGCGTTAGCCGCCTAGCCCGATTGCAAGGTAATGAGGAGCACTTCATGCGCTTAGGAATGATTGGCCTTGGCAAGATGGGCGGGAACATGGCTCGTCGCCTTCGCGCCGGTGGTATTGACGTAGTTGGTCATGACCATAACCCCGAGCAGGCCGGCGCCCTGGAGGACGAGTGCGGTCTTGTCGCGGCCGCGTCGCTTGAGCAACTGGTTCAAGCGCTGGAGGCTCCACGAATTGTCTGGATGATGCTTCCTGCCGGGGAGGTCACCGAAGCCGTTGTGCTCAGCCTGACCGCACTGCTCGACGCCGGCGATACGATCGTCGACGGTGGCAACGCAAACTTCAACGATTCGATGCGCCGCGGCGAAATGCTCGCGAAGCAGTCGCTCGACTTTGTCGACGCCGGGGTGTCGGGCGGCGTTTGGGGTATCACCGAAGGCTACGCCATGATGCTGGGCGGCCAGGAATCGACAATCGCGCGGCTGCGCCCTGTTCTGGAAGTGTTGGCGCCGGGTGCAGATGAGGGCTGGTTGCATACCGGTCCGGTCGGGAGCGGCCACTTTGTGAAGATGGTACACAACGGGATCGAGTACGGAATGATGCAGGCTTATGCTGAAGGCTTTGCCCTTATGCAGGCGCGCGAGGACTTTGGTCTGGACCTAGCAGCGATTGCCGAAAGCTGGCGTCACGGGTCCGTCGTCCGGAGCTGGTTGCTCGACCTTACCGCTGAATTTCTGGAGCGTGATCAGGCCCTCGACGATACCGCTCCGTTTGTAAGCGACTCCGGGGAGGGTCGTTGGACGGCGATAGAGGCCATAGAACAGGGTGTGCCCACTCCAGTAATGAGCGCGGCGCTCATGGCGCGCTTCGCAAGTCAGGGCCGCCAGGACTATACGGCAAAGTTGCTTGCAAAAATGCGCCAGGCTTTCGGCGGCCACGAAGTACAGTCGGTCGAAGAGTCATAACGCCGCGTATGGGAAGAACCGCAGTTAATCTGCGATCACGGTCAGGCTCTTCAGTCGGACAGTTCGCCCCGCCGGCACCTTCCAGGTCCCCCGGATGCAGGCCGGTGCTGGTAAAAAAATGAAGATACGAAGCCAATACGGAGCCAAGCTGGAGCATGTTTCAGCCACCGCGAGTCGACCAATTCGAATCAATTGATGCACTTACGGATGCCGCTGTCGATCTCATCATCGAGGCCGCCGAATCGGCGATCGAAGAGCGCGCGCGGTTTACCCTAGTGCTGGCGGGTGGCAGCACGCCGCAGCGTGTCTACGAAGCGTTGAAAGGTATCGCGACCGACTGGTCGCGCTGGCACTTCTACATAGGTGACGAGCGCTGCGTTCCCCGCGGGGATCCGCTGCGCAACGATCTGATGGCGCGCGAGGCCTGGCTGGATCACTGCCCGGTCAACGATTCGCAGGTGTACCCGATGCCCGCAGAGCTAGGGCCCGATGAGGGCGCGCAGCGGTATAGCGAAGTTGTGGCCGACGTGGACGTATTCGATCTTGTGCTGCTTGGGCTTGGAGAGGATGGCCACACCGCGAGTTTGTTTCCTGGGCATCAATTGGGAGAGCACCGCGACTCACCGGGAGCAATTCCGGTCCGGAACTCTCCAAAACCGCCGCCGGAACGGGTCAGCCTGAGCGCGTATCGCATCAGTCAGGCAAGACAGGTTGTGCTGCTTGTGTCCGGCGAAGCCAAGGCAGCGCCCCTCAAGAGCTTGGTGATGATCGGCGATACCCCGGTGAATGCACTCAAGCCCAAAAACGGGCTTCTCGTGTTGTGTGATGCCGCCGCCGCGAGTCAGCTACCTGTGGAACAGATAGCAGACTAGGAAGCCTCTGAACTAGTCCAGAGGTTTCCTGGGTTTCGATCAATTTTCTCCGGTGCGCGAAATTGCCGTACCGCGTCCAACGTGGGGTTCGTTAGTCTTATGTCGGTCGCCAAGGATGGCGATTTCGATAATCAGGGAGAGATATCCGATGACGATTACCAACAGAACCAGTCGCAGTCTTTGCGAGGGTGTTTCAGCGCCGATCGCGCTGGGTGAAGAGCAACTCACTTTGGTCGCGGGCGGCAGCCTACGGACCTACGCGGGATCAGTAAAGGTGCACCACGGTAGGATTTCACCCACGCCCTATCGGCCCTTCCGAAGGGATCTGCCCCCACCTCCTCAGCCAATTTACTGAGTAGGGTAGGGGAGTTCAGCGTGCCTGAACGTCACGCATCTCGCCCGGGTTGCTGACGCAATGCGGGCGACACTCTTTCGCAGTCGAGTGCTCCGGACGCAGTCGGAAAACCTTCACGGTGAGGTTTTGCTACTGCCGTCGGTACCTCAGGTGCTGGTTGTTTCGCTGGCGCTCATCTGGCTTTTGGCAGTGAGTATTTGGCTGACACAAAACAGCTACGCTCGTAAGGAGACGGTCCGCGGTTGGCTGGAGCCTGCCACGGGTTCGACCCGGGTGTTTGCAGGAGCAGCAGGTATCGCAAAGCAGATTCTCGTAGCCGACGGTGAGCAGGTCGCGCGGGGTCAGCCGCTGATGATTGTGAACGGGGATCGGACTCTCGCCAGCGGCGAGCAACTAGAAACGCTGCTACTGACGGAGTACGAGCGCCAGCAATCCGTCTTGAGCTCGCAGCTCCTGCGTGCCGACGAGATATTCAGGCAGCGGTCGCAGGATTTTACTCAGAAGATAATGTCCGCGGAGCGTGACCTCGAGCTTCTTGCCGAGCAAACGCACATCCTGGCACGTCGCGAGGCTCTGCTGAAGGCGCAAGTCGACCGCTACGAATCGCTGCAGACGAGCGGGTTCGTCGCTTCTTCGGACGTGATGCCGCTACGCAGTCAGGCGCTTGAGTTGGCGGGAGAGCGCCAGGCCTTGCAGCGCGCACGAATCAATCAGAAAAACCGCCTTGATGAGCTTCTCATTCAGCAACAGTTGCTGCCGAAGGATCATGCGAACTCGACAGATGATCTGACCGTTCAGCTGAGCAGCATTGCCCAACAGATCGCCCGGCTGCATGGACAACGCGCCACAGTGGTTACCGCACCTCGCTCGGGGGTGATTCACAACCTTCGGGTGCAGGTGGGACAACGAATTACTCAGGACAACTTACCTGTTCTTATCATCGTGCCAGCCGACGCAGAACTTTCGGTCCAGCTCATGATTCCCGTATCGGCTGCGGGTTTTGTCCGCGAAGGACAGAAGCTGGATATCCGGTACGACGCGTTTCCGTTTCAAAAGTTTGGGCTGTATGCGGGTCGCATAGAGTCGGTATCCGGGGTGGTGGAGCTACCGAATGAATCCGGCGTCGCGCCTGTACGTTTACAGCTTCCAACGTACCGCGCGGTGGCGACGCTTGCACGGGAGTCCGTCCAGGCCTACGGCCAGGTATTTGCACTCAAGCCCGGTATGACCTTAGCGGCCGATATCCAGCTCGGCGAGCGAACACTGCTCCAGTGGTTCCTTGAGCCAATCTACAGTCTCGCAGGTCATCTCTGATGGAAAGCGCACTACAGAACGAACGCCCCGAGGCCTCTCTTAACTTGAGTGGTAACCGGAGACTGCCGCTTCATCTTCAGGGCGAAGCGGCCGAGTGCGGTCTAGCCTGCCTGGCGATGATCGGAGGTTTTCACGGCCACGATATTGATCTGATCAGCCTACGCCGACGATTTTGTGTTTCGTCCCATGGGACGACGCTTAAACAGCTCATGGACATGGCGAGCCGCTTGCAGCTGAGCGGCCGAGCGCTACGAGTCGAGCTCGAGGCTCTCTCACAGCTCCAGTTGCCCTGCATACTGCACTGGGACATGAACCACTTTGTGGTTCTTAAACAGGTCAAGGGCGGAAGGGCCGTTGTCTATGATCCTGCCCGGGGTGCGACCACTTATACCCTGGCTGAACTAGGCTCGCACTTTACCGGCGTCGCTCTTGAGTTACTCCCAACGCAAAACTTCGCTGCGACGATTGATCGGCAGCGCCTGCGCATTTCGCAGCTCTGGTCATCGATCACCGGCCTGAAGAGAAGCCTGCTGCTCATCCTTCTCATGGCGTTGCTGTTGCAGCTGCTCGCCGTTGCGTCGCCGTTCTATCTCCAAACTGTGGTCGATGATGTGCTGTTGCGGAGCGATGAACATCTTCTGCTGGTTCTCGCGCTGGGATTCGGTCTCTTGCTGCTGATCGAAGCATCCGTCGGTGCCATGCGCCAGGTGGTCATACTCAGCCTGTCTAGCCGCCTCAATATTCAAATGGCAGTCAATGTCTTCAGGCACTTGGTGCGACTGCCCCTGGACTTCTTCCAGAAGCGACATCTTGGTGATGTGATGTCGCGGTTCGGGTCGCTGGAGAGCATCCGTCAGCTGCTGACCACGGGTCTTGTATCTGCCCTGGTAGATGGCCTGATGGCTGGAGTCACACTCATCGTTATGTTCGTATACGACGCCCGACTTACTTTGCTGGTGCTGGGTGTGGTCGCTGCCTACGTCGCTATTCGCCTGTTGCTGTACCCCGCGTCGCGCCGGCTCACAGAAGAGAGTCTGGCTGCAGCGGCGCAGACCGAAACAAGTTTTATGGAATCCATTCGCGCTATTCAGACGCTCAAGCTGCACCAGAAAGAACAGGAACGTCAGAGCCTCTGGCAGAACCGTTTAGCCAGCGCAATGAACAAGGGGATAGCGCTGGAAAAACTCAACATAGTGCACAGCACCTCTGACGTACTGCTCTTCGGGGCCGGGCGGATTCTGGTTATTTACCTCGGAGCGAAAGCGGTCATGGCAGGCGCGATGAGTATTGGAATGCTCTACGCATTTATGAGTTTTAAACAACGTTTCATGACCGCCATCGACGGTTTCGTAGAGCAGATGATTCAGTTCAAGATGTTGGGCGTGCACCTGGAACGCCTATCCGATATCGCGCTCAGCAGGAAAGAAGCGATCTATGAACAGAACGATAACGAGAGCGATGTAAAGCCGGTCGATGCTGTAAAGCAGTGCGGCACTACTCCACAGCAGCTCCATGTGGAGCGCCTTTCGTATCGCTACGGGGAGGCTGACGAGCCGGTGCTCAAAAACCTTACGCTGTCGATCAACGCCAACGAATGCGTGGCCATAACCGGGCCAAGTGGAACCGGAAAAAGCACGCTACTCAAGTGCATGATGGGTTTGTTGCACCCGCAAGAGGGTGAAATTAGCTGGGCCGGCCGTCCCGTTGCTACAGACTCCAGTTATCGCGCATCAGTTGCCGCCGTTATGCAGGACGACCAACTTCTAAGTGGCAGTATCTCCGACAATATCGCGTGTTTCGATCATGATGTTGATCATGATTGGGTTGTGCAATGCGCGCGTCTGGCCTGTATCCACGACGATATTGAGAACCTGCCCATGCGGTACAACACGCTGGTTGGTGATATGGGATCCAGTTTAAGCGGGGGACAGGTACAGCGAATCATGCTGGCAAGAGCGCTGTATCGACGGCCAGTGCTTCTGTTTATGGATGAAGCCACAAGTCACCTCGACATCGCCAACGAGCGCAGCGTCTGCGAAAACATAGCCGCGCTCAGAATTACGAGAATTTTTGTCGCACATCGACCGGAGACCATCCGGACGGCAGATCGAGTCATTGAGCTCGGGAGCTAACCTGGTGCTGTGCGATAAGACGATCACACAGGAAGTGTGAGGCCCGAATCATCAGATCGGGTCGTTTTGCATAAGGGATTAAACATGCAAGTTACTATGAGTGAAGTAGCAGAGCCTAAACACTTGGAAATGTTGGTGCTGTCTCGTAAACAAACAGAACAGGTATCCGGAGGTGTCGCTCCAGCCGTTGCGGCCGTCGTGAGCATTGCGATGAATGCCACAGTCCGAACTTTTGCCGGCGCGATCATTAGCCGAGGTATGGCGATCTATAGTGTTTTCGGTGCTGCTGTGCATTACGGTGGCTCGGGTGGAGGCGGCGGTGCAAGGAGCCGAACGTCGCATCTCACGTCGAAGCATTAGATCAACCGAGCAGCGTGTACTACATGCTGCTCTATTCATATGGCAGTCTTTGGGCGGGAACCATGAATGTGAAGCAGTGTTTCGTAGGAGCGTGAGGAAACTCGACAATGCCCGATAAGCAGGAAACCTCGTCATTTAGGCAATGTCCCAAGTGTCAAAGAAACGCAATCAATCCCGTTGAGCTCCGCCACGGAGCCAGATGCTCTGCATGTGGCTGCTTTGTCGAGATTCGATTAATCCCAACAATAGTGTTCCCGTTTATCCTAACTGTGCTGTGGAAGATCGCGTTCGAATATGGATACGGGACAATCGGAACCATTCTGGTAGCAGGTGTAGTGACTTATGGAATTTCGTACTACCGCATAACAGCTCGATACTTCCCGTTAAAAGTTGTTGCTGATTGATAAGCCAGGCTGATTGGTTACGTGGAAGGAGTGTTTTTGCTCGGTGCTTCTGATTCAGTCGGGGTAAACACCGTGAGGCGACGGAGATTTGGGTCCGCTTTCGAGCAGCGCCGAACTGGCTCAAGCCAACCTTGCCACGATGGATCCAAATCTGCCCATCACCCTCGCGTCCGATAGAACTCTACTGCGCGCTTTCGGAGCGAATGCTCAAGTATCACGCTGGCCTTTGTGCCTACTTGGTTCGAGAACCGATTTTCTGTAATTGAGAATAATACTCATATAGATTACTATCCGCCACGCGTGGGCGCACGACCCACCCTTGGGGGATCACAAAATGCATACACACTCGATACCGTCGAGGCCTCTTGCCTTGGTGTCTGCGATTACGGTCGCATCATCCGCACTTGCGACAGGTGCACTTGCTCAGGATTCCGGTAACGCGAATCCCGAATATGAAGAAGTATTGGTCATTGGCCAGAAGTTTCAGAACTCACTCGTAAACCGATTGCCTCTTGATCCGGAGAAGCTGCCCTTTTCTCTTGACATCGTCACAGACTCGGCGATCCACGAGCGGGGCTTTATCAATCCGCTGGACATACTGGAGACGGTGCCCAATGTGGTTCGTCGACAAACGCAGTTTTTGCCGACCGGTGGTTCGTATCTGATTCGAGGTCTCTACGGAACGGTGCTCACCAATAATCGGCCAGAGAATGACAGCCGGGGAGCCGGTCGCCGCGATGCCTCACAGATCGAGCGATTCGAAGTATTAAAGGGACCAGTATCAGTTCTGCTGGGGCCGGTCATTCCGGGCGGGGTCATTAATCAGGTAACCAAGACTCCGGATGCTGAGGACTTCGGGGAGGTGATTCTGCGCGGGGGAAGCTTCGGTACTTATCGACTGGAGGCGGATCTCAACAACGGCGACCTTCTGGGTTCTGAGGTATGGAGTGGCAGACTGACGGTGGCGTATGAGGACCAGGGCATGCCCCAGGACGAAGCTGGAACCGAAACCCTATCGATACGCCCGGTCGTCGAAGCCAACTTTTCGGATCGCACCCGGCTGCAGGCCTCGATGTCCTACAGTGAGAGAGACTCCTCGCCAAGTTCCTACTTCCCGGTATTCGCGGCCGATGGCAGCGTGCCGGGCTCGATCGACGAAGAGACTTACTTCGGGCTCGCGTCGGATCAGACTGGCGATGATCTGTATGTGGACCTGGAGCTGCAGCACGAATTCCTGAACGATCTGAAGTTGGTTGTACGCGGCAGTCACCAGGACACAGACTTCGATTATCAGAGCAGTCAGGGCGGTTCTAACTATGCGGGCGGTCGCGGCTTTGGTCCCGACGATACGGTCGCCAATGTGTACTATTCAGCCGGTTACCGAGACACGGATGTCAGTTATGCCGATGTTCAGCTGGTCGGTGCGTTCGAAGCATTAGGCCTGCAGCAGGACTGGGTCGTCGGGGTGTCATACCAGGAGACCAAGTTTTCGAGTTTCTGGGCATTCGGCGGCGTGCTGGGTTCAGTCGATGTAAACGCTTTGGATAGCGCGCAGTATGGCGTTCCAAATTTTGATCTGGATCTGAATGCTTTCGGTGATCGTGAGGATGAGCTTCGCTCGGCCTACGCTGAAATGAACTTTCGTCCCATCGAACGACTGAACATTCTCGCGGGTGTTCGCTACGACGACTACGAGGTCACCGATCTGATCCGTGACAATACCGTTCCTCTCGATGAGGTCACCTTCCGAGTCGGAGGAACTTACGAGCTTAGTGATGGCCTCAACGCGTATGTCAGCTATGCGGAAAGCTTCGTCCCTCAGTTCGGAAACACCCGCGACGGCAGTCCGATTGAGCCAGAGACTGCTATCAACTATGAGGTTGGGTTAAAAGCAAACCTACTGGACGGCAAGCTGCGTCTTACAACCTCCGCCTTTGCTCTCACGCGAGAGAATGTCGCCACACTGGTTCCGGGAGGACCGGGACAGCCTTTCTTCTCGGCGCCCACGGGAGAGCAAGAACACAACGGATTTGAGATCAGTGCCGATATGCAGCTGACAACTGCCCTCACGTTAAACGTTGGCTATGGCTACGTCGATGCTGAGATCACTGAGGTGATCAATGCCAGCTCCGGCCAGGACGTAGGCGATCCGGTCTGGCTGGTGCCCGACAGCACTTACAGCGCTTTTGCGACGTACACAGTGCAGGATGGCCCAATGGCCAGGCTGCGTCTGGGGCTGGGAGTAAGAGCTATCAGCGATCGACCGGCACCGCGCTTCGACCTTGAGTACGACGGTTACACGTTGGTCGACGGGCTCGTCGCCTATCCGTTTTCCGATAGCTTCGATGTGCAGCTCAACGTGCACAATCTGCTGGATGAGGAGTATCGGGAGAATATCGGCTGGTCTACAGGTACTCCGGCCGGTGGGCACCGCTTTGGGAATCCACGGTCTGCATATGTGACCGTTCGAGCCCGCTTCTAATCACGATCTCTCGGGGCCTGCGTTGCAAAAAGGGCACGGGCCTCCCTCAACCCGCGAGAATCCTTCACTCGTGGTTTTAAGGGTGGGGGTTTTCGGCCATTCTTCCGCCGGTGGAGTGCGCATATCAAGCAACGCTCTGTAGATCGTTTGTCGGCATTTGATCGCTGATGATGAGCTGATGCTCCGTCATAATGACCTGCCTATGAGCAAGCCCTGCGAAAAGTGCGCTGAGCTGGCCGTGGTGCGCTATCGGATTCAGCTCGATGATTCCAACACCTGGTATCTTGTGTGCCCGAGCTGTCAGCAAAAGTACTCGCTGCACAATCCCAACTACCGCTACGGAGGCACGTGGAAAGCGAAGAAAAAACGACGGTGAACGAGCCCGCTTACGAGTGGAAAGGTGCGCTGCAGCGGGCGATAAAAAAGAACCGCCGCGACGCCCATAACCGTTATTTGCAGCTCGCGACTGTGCGCCCTGATAACTCACCGGCCGTTCGGACATTGGTCTTCCGTGCGTTTGTGGAAGACGCCTCACAGCTCGTAATGATCACCGACTCGCGCAGCGCAAAACGGGAAGAAGTCGAGCGCAACGCCAAAGGGGAGATCTCGTGGTACTTCACAAATACTCGCGATCAGTTCCGATTTAGGGGCTCGCTGATGTTCATGGGAGAGCAAGCGACGGTCCGAATGACTCCAGATATTGAGAAGTCTTACCCTGATGCAGACGCCGAACTCGCCGGTGCTGGGCCGGATCGCCAAAAGATCTGGGCAGGATTATCAAACGCTGCGAAAGAGCAGTTTTTCTGGCCCGCGCCTGGCGAGCCGCTGGAGCATGAGTCAGCGGAGGGGCTGCCACCAGACCTGGGCCAACCGCCTGGGAACTTTCTGCTACTCATACTTAACGTTCATTCGGTCGACCACCTGAGCCTGCGTGGTCAACCGCAGACCCGTTGGATCTCTTCGCTGGATAATCTAGGCGCATGGACCAGCCAGGCCGTTAATCCCTAAGGAGCCTCAGAACAAGTCCAGAGGCAGCCTAACTCCGGTTTTCACTTTAAGCCCTGAGTAAAAGCGGCGCGTAAACAAACGCCAAAAGCACTGGCGCTCGCGTCCAGCGGCCCCTTTTCCACCCATACAGCCACACAACTGCGACAAAGTGCACAGTTCGTCGGCGAACTGACCGCTAACCAACAATCTCTAAGCAGAGCTGACTAGCTGTCATCCGGAGACTTCGTGGTCGCATTTGTGAAACATCATCAATTTCTACCTGGCATCGTGGCTTCGCGCTGTGACGGCGCTAACTCGTCTCTCGTCTGCGGGTTGCTGGCACTAATTTCCGCGTTTCTATTGTCGCTATCCGTCCGCACGTCCGCCGAAAACTTCACTATCAGCATCGCACAACCGGACGGCGCGCCTTTGGCTGGGGCGGTCATTGCCCTCGAGCCCACGGCTGAATCGTCGCTCAGCGCCCCAGATCCTGGCGTCATGGACCAGATAAACCGGCAATTCGCGCCTCACATCCTGGTTGTGCAAAAAGGGGCCGAAGTGAGCTTTCCCAACTCTGACTCGATCAAACACCACGTGTACTCGTTCTCGCGGGCCAAACCGTTCGAGATCAAGCTGTACAAGGATTCAAAAGGCGAGAAGGTCGTCTTTGAGAAAGCGGGAGAGGTCGAACTTGGCTGCAACGTGCATGACTGGATGCTCGGCTATGTCTACGTGGTCGACACACCGTTCTTCGGGCGTAGCGACAACGATGGAGAAGCCACTATCAGCGCACCGGCTGGGAGCTACACGGTCACCTGGTGGCACCCACGCATCAAAGACAAAGAAGCGGATCGCAAAGCGATCTTGCCTGAAGGTCGACACGAGTTTTCCGTAGTGCTGAAGCAAACGTTGTTGCCTCCCTACGAGCAGGAGTCTCTCAACGGAGCGGGCGACTATGATTAGGCGAGTTTTTGGTCAGAAGAACTCGCTTCGGGCCCGCATTACCCAACTGTTTCTGGGTGCGATTGTTCTGGTGTCCTTACTCACTCTGTATCTGGTACAGAGCGCCGCATATCGACATTCAAAAAGCCAGCTGGACGCTCATCACCTTGCAGCTTCTCGTGTGGTGGCCGACCGGCTGGAGACGCGGGCTACTTTGCTTCGAAGCGGAGTTGTAGATCTCACCGGAAACTTTAGCGTTAAACAGTTGATCGCCGGGGGAACAGATGATGCAGCATCCCTGGTTGTTGCCATGGAGAACTACCGGCAACGGCTGGGCGCTGACACGTATCTGGTGCTCGATGATGCTGGCGACATTCTCACAAGTTCAATCTCTATCGAGCAGTTTCCCTACGACCCTCGGGACTTCGCCGGCGAAGGCCTGAGCTGGGCTGACTTCCTTGGCGACCACTTCCTGCTGAAGTCGGCGCCGCTGCGTTATGTCCCAGGATCTCCCCGGGTAAATGCGTGGCTGCTGATGGGGCAGCGTAGCAGCAGCTTAATCGGAGAAGAACTGGTGGCGCTGACCGGGATGCAGGTAAGTCTGGTCGAGCTTGGAGAGAATCCTGCTGTTTGGGGAAGCACTCTTGATGAGGGCATAGCGCAGAAGCTCGCTGGCGCGCTTGCGCGGGCAATGACCGATGTATCGGAAGTTCAACTCGATAACACTGAACTGGCTGTTGGCGTAAATCAGCTTCCAGGCCGTCCGGTTTTGGAGACCGTCGTTAGCACCACACTTGAGAGCGCTCACCTGCCCTATCAATCGCTGTTGCTGCAAGTCGGCGTGTTCCTGTTACTGGCCGCTCTTGTATCGGGACTGGCTGTGCTGCGGCTGTCGCGGAGTATCACCAGGCCCATAGACGCGCTGGTTTCGGCGGCGAACCTCATAAGCCGCGGCAAGGATGCGGAGGATTTTCCCAAACAGGGTTCCACCGAAGTCCGAGTTCTTGCTCAGGCGTTTGAAGACATGCAGGACGGTATTCGCCAGCGTGAGCAGCAGATTAATCGCCTGGCCTATTTCGATGCCCTCACCGGCCTACCCAATCGAAACCGGTTTGTTTCTCGACTGGAAGAAATGCTCCTCGATGAGAGCGCGACCGGCTTAACGGTCGCCATTCTGGACGTTGATCGTTTTAAAGAAGTGAATGACACGGTGGGGCACTCAAGCGGCGACCATCTGATTCGCCTCATTGCCAAACGCCTGAGTGCGTGGGCCAGTGACGAAGACTTTCTTGCTCGGATCGGGGGTGATGAGTTTGCGCTTATCTCTGCTAACCGCCCAGGCAACGAAGCGTCTCACCTCGCAGAGGACCTTTCTTCGCTGTTCACCACGCCGTTTTCGCTGGACGGGTTGTCCCTGGACGTGAACGCGAGTATCGGGCTTAGCGTAGCACCAGAGCACGGTGAAGAGGCGCAGCTTCTGCTTCGCCGTGCCGACATTGCCATGTACGCCGCAAAAGGTGGTCATGGTCATTTCGCGGTCTACGAAGATTCGCTGGACAAGCACTCAGTTCAACGCCTGAGCCTGATGTCTGAGCTAAAAGAGGCCCTCGCCGATGGGCAGCTGTTCCTCACGTATCAGCCGAAACAGACTTTAAAAAATGGCCGCATCGACTGCGTTGAGTGCCTGATCCGATGGCAGCATCCAAAGTTCGGCATGGTTCGACCAGACGACTTCATTCCGCTGGCGGAGCAAACAGGAGCGATCAAGCACGTCACACGATGGGCTGTCGCAGCCGCGTTGAGCCAGCAAGCCGCCTGGAACAGTGAAGGAGTGCATCTCGAGCTTGCCGTCAACATCTCGGCACTCGATCTGAGCGATCAGAGTCTTCCCGCCTACGTCGAGCAATTACAGACCGAACACCAGCTCGCGCCCGGAAGCTTAACGCTCGAGATCACCGAGGGCGCCATTATGAACGATCCGGACGCTGCGATTCAGGCGCTTGAAAGCCTCCAGAAAATGGGGGTCAAGCTCTCCATCGATGATTTCGGGACGGGTTTCTCTTCGATGGCCCAACTCAAACGCATGCCGGTATCGGAACTGAAGATAGACAAAGCGTTCGTCCAGTCTCTGGCGACCAACTCGGATGATCGCGTCATGGTCAAAACGCTGATCGCGCTCGCGAGTAATCTGGGTCTGCACACGGTTGCAGAGGGAGTGGAGGACGAAATCTCACTGCGTATTTTGCGCGAGATGGGCTGCGATCGGGCGCAGGGCTACTTTATCAGCCGGCCCGAGACGGCCGAATCCTTTCAGTCGTGGTTGCAGCAACGAACGACACAAGCACCTGCGCTGGGCGCGACTGCGTAGTAGATCCGGGTGGGACTGGTGCCAACTGGGTCGCTTTTATGCGGCGTCGTTCTAGCGCTTACGGCGTCGCTCCTAGGCGGCGTGTATGTTCACGCGCTGGAAGCATCCGGTGTACTTCAGGTAAGCGCGGGCTTTGGCAACGATAAGCAGAGCTTTATCGATAGCGGTACTGGTCTTCTCCGCTACGATGAAGATGGTGTACGTCTTCAGCAGTCCGCGTTGAGACTAAGCCAGGACCTGGGATCTGCGTACTCTGCGGAAGCGACGATCAACGCGTATGCCGATGGAGATCTTCACCTCGGCTTTACCCAGGCTTTTCTTAAGTGGAAGCCCCTGAGTCCCTCGCCGGTTCGTTTTAAAGCGCGCGCGGGATTTTTCTATCCGCGCATGTCGAACGAAAACACGGCTGTCGGATGGTTATCGCCGTTCACCTACACTCCGTCGGCGATCAACACCTGGATTGGTGAGGAGCTGCGCATTGCCGGAGCGGAAGTCGCGGTGTTCAGCCCGGGCCGGGCGCGGCGCAGTGTGTGGAGCTGGGAGCTCAACGGGGCGATGTTCTGGGGGAATGATCCGGTGGCCAGCGCCCTTACGTGGCGAGGATTCGCTACCCATGATCGTCAAAGTCTGCATCATGATCGTCTTCAGTTTGCCCCAATACCAGCTGTCGTGGACCCCGAGATCGTGAACAGCCCCGCGTGGATCGAACCGTTCCGGGAAATCGACAACCGCCCGGGGTTCTACTTTGGAGGCCACCTGCGCAAAGCTGGCGGGCCGGACCTCCGCGTCTATCTCTACGACAACAACGCTGACCCACTGGCGCTGAATTCGGATCGCCTGTACGCCTGGGACACGCAGTTTCTTTCTGTATCCGTGTCGCATCCGCTTACACCACGCACCCAGCTTCTGGCCCAGCTTTTGTACGGGCAGACTTGCATGGGAGACGGACTGGTGGGTGCAGACTTTCAGAGCGCGTATCTCATGGTCAGCCATCGTATCGGCGAAAATCGCCTCACGGCCCGCTGGGAACACTTCGAAGTGGATGAGGATGACGTGCTTGAAGTCGACCCCAACGATAGCGACGGCAGCGCATTCACGTTCTCGTGGCGTCGAGATCTCACCCAAAACTGGCAAATCGGTGCCGAGTTTCATTTCAACCGGAACTTCGTAGAGAATCGCGCCACCCTTGGCATGGCTCAAAGAGCTTCACAGCGGCAGTGGAGCGCGGTGCTGCAGTATCAATTCTGAATCCGTTATGAGCACCCAGAGCAAGGTTCAAAGCCGATTGTTTAGGGAGAGATGCCCGCGGCTGTAAGCCAGCGTAATGAAAACACCAACTCGTTTACGCCTCTGCACCTAAACAAACCTGAAAAGCGACCGCTGTTCTAAATGAGAAACAAAGCTTGCGGATTGAGTTACTTCCGGCAAGTCCATGCTGGTTAGTCGATGATCGAACTCTTGGCTAGCGCGCAAACCGAGTTAGCCGGAGAAACAAATGACCATCAAAAAACTCCTGATGCTTGGCTTCGGGTCCATGATTCTGATCATGGCCCTGGTGTCGATCATTGCCACGGTGGGTATGCAGACGACCTATTCGGGGTTCGTCGACTACCGACAGCTGGCACGTAGCTCCAATAGCTCAGCGCAGGTCGTTTCTAACCTGTTGTCTATGCGCCTGGCCGTGCTCGGGTACCTTAGCGACCGTCTACGCAGCGATGGTAGCGAGCGGCTGCAAGCATTTAATCAAGAGAATCAACAGCTAAAGTCCGCTCTGAACGAGATCAATGACGCGACGGTCGACAACCGCCAACGCGGTCTCGTCATGTCCTCAAATGCTGATATTCAAACATACGAGCAAGACTTTCTGCGTGTTCAGCAGCTGTACGATGATCGAGATCGTCTGGTGAAAGACAATTTGGATTTGTTCGGGCTGTCGATGCGTAAAGAGGTAACGTCAATTATTGCCACGGCTTATGCCGATGACGACATAGAAGCAGCCTATCTAGCCGGCGTGTTTCAAGAGAGCCTGTTGCTTGCCCGTCTATACGTGACCAAATTTCTGCTCTCTAACTCGGGCGCAGACTTAGAGCGTGCCTTATTTGAGCTTGAGTCCGAGATGCCGAAGCGATTTACCGAGTTGCAGGCTGCGATTCAAAACCCGGCGAGACTAGAACGACTTGCCGAGGTCGATTCGTTGCACCAGCGTTATGTGACGGCGTTCAAGGAGACTAAAGAGGTCATCGATGAGCGCAACTCGCTTATCAACAACTCGCTGAATACGATTGGTCCCCGAGTCGCCCAGAACATGGAAAAGCTACAGCTCTCGATAAAGCGCAGCCAAGACACTCTGGGTCCTGAGCTGCAAGGGCAGGCACGGCTGATTAATTACCTGATTATGGGGGTGGCACTGTTCTCGCTCCTGGGAGCGGTTCTGATTTCGCGTCGAGTCATAAAACAAATCTACGGGCCGATCGGCGGTGAACCCGCAAAAATAGAAGAGGTCGTAGAGACGATTTCGCAGGGAGACTTCACGGGCAAGGTTGAACTAGGCGGGCAGGTAAGTGGCATCTACAGGTCGATCATGGCGATGTCCGGCAAACTCTCGGACGTGATTAAATCACTTTCTCGGGCGGGCGATGACCTCGTTCAGTCGGCAGCAGCCAGCGCCAACATTGCGACCAAGAATGAACAGACGCTCGAACTCCAGCGAGAACAGGCAGAGCAATGTGCAGCAGCCATCGAGGAAATGTCGGCAACCATCCGGCAAGTTGCTGGCAGCGCAAAGAATGGCGCGGATGTATCGGAAGAAGGCAAGTCCAAGACAGCGGCGAGCCGCCATTCAGTTACGGGTACGGTAAGCGCTATCAACTCACTCTCTGAGAGTTTGCAACACTCGAGCGGCGCGATAAGCGACCTGGAGAAACGGGGTAAGGAGATCGGAACCGTTGTAGAAGTCATTCAGGACATTGCGGAGCAGACAAACCTGCTTGCGTTGAATGCCGCGATTGAAGCGGCGCGCGCCGGTGAACAAGGCAAGGGCTTCGCTGTCGTATCCGGTGAGGTGCTGGCTTTGTCGCAGCAGACCGCTGAGTCCACCACGAAGATCCAAGCGATTATTCAGAGCCTGCAAAAAGGCACCGAAGAAACAGTGAAGAAGATGGCTGTCAGCAATCAGATAGCGCAGGACGCCGTGAGTCGTTCGAAAGAGACTGATAGTGCCTTAAGTGAGGTCTACGACATCATGGAGCGCATCGTGAGCTTAAACTCTGAGGTGGCCACAGCGGTGCAGCAACAGTCTGAAGTGGCAAACTCTATGGCCCAGAGCATGTCGACTATTTCCAACGGTCTTGGGGAGACAAGCGATTCTGCGACCGAGATTCGGCAGCGCAGCGATGAGGTTAGGCGCATTTCAGAGACTGTCGGGACCATCACCGCACGCTTCAAGGTCGCCTAAGTATGCCTCTCTTGTTTGAGTGAGTGGACAGATCGGCGCTCACCACCCCTGTTCGAACCTGTCTCGCGTCAACCCGCCCGCGACACTACTTAGGTATCCGGAGCCATGACCTGCACCGGGATTGGCGATTCAGTGTCGATGTGTATGTCTCGCTGCGGGAACGAAATACCGATTCCGGCGCTGTTCAATTTATCGTAGATGGTGACACGCAGTTCTGTGGCGACGCGCACGTAGTCCGCCACGGCGTAGCAGCGGAGCCAAAGGATCAGCGAGTTGTCGCCGAAGTCCTCAAAGCTAACCATGGGTTCCGGATCTTCAGAGATATCGGGATGCTCGCCTGCGGTTTCGGCCAGTAAACGCATCGCAAGGGTCACATCGCAGCCGTAGGCTACGCCGACGGGGATCACGACGCGGATTTGTGAATCACTGAGAGACCAGTTGGTGACAACGCTGGTGATCAAATCTTTATTGGGGATCAGGACTTCTTTCTTTTCGAAGGTTTGAAGCACGGTCGCGCGCGAGTTGATTTTGGTAACGACCCCGTCATAGCCTCCGGCGTTGATGATATCGCCCACTCGGATTGGCCGTTCGAACAAAAGAATCAGTCCGCTGATGAAATTCGCGACGATCTCCTGCAGACCAAATCCGATACCCACGCCCAGCGCCGCGACCAGCCACTGCACTTTTGACCACTCAAAGCCCAGCGTGCCAAGCGTCAGGGAGAGTCCGGCTCCGACAATGACGTACTGCATGAGCATGCTCGTCGCGTAGCGGGCACCGGCCGTGACTTGGGTCCATTCGCGTAGTAGCACATTGGCCAGGGGCGGAAGATACTGCATCAGCAGAATCGCGATTCCTGCCGTGAGTGCTGCGGCTAGAAACGTGCCCAGGGTTATCGCCTGCATCTCTCCCTCAACACCACTGGGGCTCGCTGTAGTCCACAGTGTCACCGAATCGAAGGCGTCGAGTGCTGGCAGAGCCGGAGACCACGCGAGCCACAGCAGGGTGCCGAGGGTCAGTAGCCGCAACAACCGAAGTAAATTAGTGAAGGCCTCAGACAACGTCTCGGCATCAAGAAAGGGCTCTTCCACCGCGGGTTCGTCCGCAACCGGTTCGGCCCCATCGGCGCCAAACGCCTTCTGTTCCGCGCGCTCTCGGCGCTCCAATTTACTCTGACTCAACATCAGCAGTCGTTTGAGTATGTTGAACGCGAGGTAGACGCCCAGCAGGGCGAGGATAGAGCCCAGCAGACAGTTCAGGTAAAGGTGTGCCGCGAACAGCTGCCCGCTGGCATGCATCAGCAGAATCGCCGCGCAGGCGATGATCGCAGATCGAACGGCAAACTGACTCAGGCCATCGTTCTGCAGTGCATCCGTGCGGTTTATTCGCAAGAGCGCGATGAAAAGCGAGGCCGCCATTAATGCGCTACCAATGGCCGCAAGAGGACCGCCACTGTCGGTTGGAGACGTATCGCGGCCCAGTCCTATCAGCAGAATCGCGAGGGTCACAGTCAGCTTCAACCAACCGAGATCGCGGGTGAGCAGATCCAGCCGCTGCCCGTTCCACTTCAACAGTCGTCGACCCGCGCCGAAACGTCCGCTCATCCTATCGAGAATATCCAGTGCAAAGAGCCCGATGGCCGCATAGGCGACCGAAACACTGATACCCGAGCCAAGCACGTCGCCCGACTCAAGCACCGCCCACAGCCTTCCGCCTACAAACAGCAGTAAAGGCAGTGGTAGGGCTAGCATTGCGGTGCCAATGAGGCTTTCAAACAGAAGTGCTGGCGATTCATCCCGGGGTCGAATCGGCTGGCTGAGAGTCGCGTCCATCCGACCTTTGATGGAGCTGCGTTGGAATAGCAGCAGCCCGATGACCACCAGTGCAGTGATGATGCTCGGGTCCTGAATTAAATCCAAGCTACCTTCACTTAGCCTCAGATTGCTGAATGAAGATCTGAGAGTCTGCGCCTGATCCCGCAAACGCCGAGGAGAAAAAAAGCTGTAGTCTCTGACCCAAAGTAGGTTCGCGGTCAGGAAAGACTCATAGTTATTTGCACTGCGGACTAAGCTGTCGGTAGTCTGGTTCGCATCGACAAGCAGCCTCAGGAGCGTGTTCTTGACCTCGAGATTCTCCTGCAAAAGACGCTTTCTTTGCTCGAGCAACAGAATAGCAGTTCTAGTCTTCTCGTCGGACCATTCACTGATGTCACCGAACGTCCTCTGCAGGTAGCCGTTGGCGTCGAATACTTCGCGAAGCTCCTGCTCTGTATCAATGGCGTCCACCGAGAGGTCGGCGATGCGTTCGTTTCGCTGGCGGTAACCGCGGGTAATCGCTCCCGTGTCCGGCAGGTTCTCGAGCCGGGTTAGCATGATGCGCCCGAGTTCCGACTCGAGGCCGGCTACGCCGAGCCGGCGGCGGGTCAGGTTGGCGTCTTCTTCGATCCCTTCTTCGAGGGTGCGTAGCGTCGCCATCTCGTTACGCGCATTCTCAATCCGATAGCCCAGCTCCTCGTATTCCTGGCTGAGTTTGAGGTTTTGCTGACCGATAGAGCGCAGTTCATCGGACTGCGGAGCGAGTCCGCTCAACAGGCGGCGAGTCTCGGCCTTACGCTGACTCGCCGCCGTTTTTCTGCGCTCAGCGGCCAGTTGCTGCAGAGCCACCAGGTACGCATCGAGGTCGCTGATCGCTGCGTCCAGCCAGGCCACCCTGGCTGATCGAATCGAGTTGAGTGTGGGCGCTGAGCGCTGCCTAAGTCGCAGTAGTTCCCGCTCCTGCTCGAGCTTGGAACGGTCAGCCGTCTGCACGGCTGTTCGAACACGCTGAGCGAGGTCCGATGAGCCGTTTTCAGAAGCGACAGTCTCCAGGTTCGAAAGCTGCTGGGAGATCTCGTCCAGCCGACCGCGACGCTCATCTGCTGAAGCGGCATCACTGGCGGTGCTTTCAAGGACCTGAGTGCGATCAAGATCCAGACGCGATCGTTCCTGCTCCTGAGTGGCGATCTCGATTTCCACCTCGTCGAGGCCTGCTTGTTCCAACAGGCGGGACTCAACCGTGAGAGGTGCACGTTGCACATCTCGCAGTTTGCTGTCGTAGTTCTCGATAAGGCTTGCGCTCTGCTGAACGCGGTTGCGCAGCTCTTCGGTCTCGTTCTCGAACTTGGATCGTGCGGTCTCGTCGAGGAGGGCGCCATCCAGTCGCTCATTGAGTTGGGCACGCTGGTCATCACTTACTGCCTCAGCGTCTACGATCACGGTCCTGAGTTCTGCGATGGTAGAGGCGAGCGTCGACTGGGCGAGGGCATTCAACGGCAGAAACCCCAGGGCCAGTGAAAACAACAAGTGCGGAAGCCACGCTGACACACCCTGTGTGCAACCGATCTTTCGCTGAGTCAGCGGCTTATGGGTGGCTTGGCTGGTAAGCAATGTCGTCCAAGAAAGATCAGTCATCGATAAGCAAAAAAAATCTTCGGGCCGGGCAGATGCGAGGGTAGCAGCTAAACAAGGGGGACCATTGTGTTGTGAAAATCGGCACAATCACTGTGGTTGAGCGTTGGCAGCACGCCTCAAGGTACGAGGCAGCAAATTCAGCGAAGGCGTATGCTCGTGCGAGAAGTTCTATTGTGAGTCACACGTCGGTACAACGACAACACACAGGCAGCGCGTACCGTGCGCATGGTTGGGCCGTGAGCGATAAGGGGCCCGCTCAAGCTTTGAAGCTATGTTGTCACGAGGCTACAACTGCTATGGCCAGGTACGCCCTAAGATCACAGTACACTGACGTTTTTGCGCCAAAGGTGTTCCAAATCAAGGTGCGGCATCGGTACTTTGGTGAGAATGACAGGATCAAGATACTAGCCCGAACTATTCATGAATCGTTCGGGCTAGAATCGAAAAGGCTCGGGCATCGAATCCGTGCCGGCAGGGCCCAGGCAAAGAGGAATTCCGTGACCCCCAAACCGTCGCTGAAACAATTGGAGTACATCATCGCCGTTGCACGAATCGGCAGTTTTCGCGGTGCCGCGGAAGACCTCAACATCAGCCAGCCGACGCTCACGTCGCAGATTGCCAGAGCCGAAGAAGCCTTGGGCGTCCAGCTCTTCGAGCGCAGCCGTAACGGAGCACAACTGACGCCAACGGGCCGTGAGTTTGAACCTCACGCCAGGCGAGTGCTGGACGCCGTGGATGATCTCATGCAGTTGGCGGGTGACGCCGGTTCGAACGATCACGCTACTTATCGCCTGGGAGTAAAAACCACCGTTGGGCCTTACCTGCTGCCGCACATACTGCCTGACCTGCGCAGCTCATACTCCGAACTGCGTTTCTTTGTGAGAGAAGACAGCCCCAGAGGTCTCGAAGAAGGATTGGCGCGTGGTGACTACGACCTCATCGTCACCTCTCTTCCCATCAACTCTTCGGAATTCTCTTACGAACCTCTGCTTCGCGAGGAACTACTGCTGGCCGCGCCTGCGGACCACGAATTTGCAGGGCGATCGCGATGGCTTGCCAAGCACCTTGCTGGTCAGCAGGTGCTGACCACGGTTGAGGGGCACCTGTTCACCCGCCAGGTCGAGGCTGTATGTACTCGGCTGGGTGCTGAAGTGCTTCGCGATTACGAAGGTACGAGTCTCGATGCCCTGCGCGTAATGGTGGTTATGGGCATGGGGCTCACGTTCCTACCGGCCTTGTATGTCGAGTCTGAGATCAGCGGAAAACCCGGTATCGTCGTTCGGCGACTCGAAGATGAGTCGATAGCGCGAATGCACGTGCTCGCCTGGCGATCCGCCAGTCCCGCGCGGACGTTCTACCGTCGGTTGGCTATAGAGTTGCGTCGAATCATTGGTCTGCGCCTGGGTCATGCGGTTCAGGTGATCGAAAGCGGTAGCTCAGAGGCTCTCTAGGGTTCGGTCGCCTGTTTGATATAGATTATTTCTATCGATAAAACTCATTTGTTTTGTCAAAAAGTATCGCTCGATCACCTATATTTGACCCCGCTGCCGCGAGCAAACCTGCGGTTGCATTGCACTGACGGGGGTCTTAGGCAATGCACCAACGGCTATCTGGGGGATGTGCCCCGGCTCAGGTGAGAGGATGCACCGGTGACTTTGGTCTGACGTGGCCCAAGGTCTCCTTCGCATCCTGCGGTACACCTGAGCCGGGTTCAAACCCCAGTCCAGTGACAGTGAAATCCCTCCCCTCGGCGCCTTTTGACAGCAATCGGCGCCTTTTTTTTGTCCTCTGCCAGCGCCTGCGGCAAACCGCCTCGGCGCCAACAACTCTAGGTGCTCAAGGCTGATAGCACCTCTCCCCAGACTTGACGGTTGAAGCCCATACCTAAATGGGCTGCGTCGACCTCGACATGACGGACGCAGGGACTGTAGTGATCAAGCGCGGCCTGCCAGCCGACAATGCCATCCGACTTGCTGTATATCGCGGTGATGGGTTGGGTGATCTTCCGGTCCTCGCGCTGGCGGATTTCTTGCTCTATCCAGTCCACGTCCGTGCCTCGGCGCTTGTACAGCGCCGCCACAGCTGTGTACTTTGGGCCACCGACAATCGGTGATCCCAGGGTGACGAGTCGGTCGACGACGTCTGGTAAATCACGTGCTACCTCGCGAGCCATGAATCCCCCAAGGCTCCAGCCCACCAGAGAAATTTTGCGGCCGGTCTCGGCATGTCGCTCCTGTACGCGCTCGTACAGCATGTCTATCGCAATCGGTACAGCAACCTCGCCGTTGTAGTTCTGGCGTTTGGTGAACTCCCATCGTTCTGATAAATCATCTTGCGTGTGTTCAACGTCCATACCCCCCAGGTTCGTACCCAGCCCCCAGCCTTCGCAATCGAAGCCTTTGGCGTCCAGGAACCGCCGGAGCGGCACGGTGTAGCTGTCTCCGGATCCGAAGCCCGGTACAACCATGACTAATGAGTCGCGGCGTTCTTCTTGTCGAGTGGCGTTAGCCGCTATCAGTGCGGGCCACATGCTTGCAAAATCAAAAGCGGCTCGAGATTCGAACAACGCCAGGTACTTCTTGGGTGGTTTGGGGGCTACGGCCTTTGCGTACATGCTGACTCCTTAGCGGTTTGAATCAAACGTGGTCTATTTTCTGGTCCCACTGCCGGTAACCTCTACCGAGCGTGGTTGCTCTGCGCTCCCGAAAGAGCGATCGGATCCATGGTCGAAAGATGCTCTCGCATTCGTTGCATTTTCTTTTGAATGCCGTTTAGGTCGGCGTCCGAAAAAATCGAGAGCTGTTCTCGCAAAAAACGCGAGCTCGCGGATTTTGCACGTTGAAGCGCCTTTTTACCGGTAGGCGTAAGTCGGCAGACGAAGGAACGGCCATCGGTCTTGTGCGGTTGCATCCCAAGGAGTCCGCGCTGCTCAAGGCGCCGCAGAAGCCCCGACACATTCGCCCGGGTGACCAGCAGCTGCTTCGCGACCTCTTTGGGAAGAGCGTTAGCGCCCAGACGATCAACAGCAATCAGCACATCAAACTGACTGGTCGTGAGCTCCATGTCGGCAAGCATGGCGGCGAACAGTTGATCGCACTCTTCATAAGCCCTGATTACGGCAAACCACGCAGCTGACTCTATCGACTGTCGATCCGACTTATGCAACTTGCGGTTGTTTGAAGTGTTTGTCGCGCTTAGTGACATGGCGATACAAATCGCACCATGTAGTTAATATGTTAACTAAATTACGGGTCTTGTTTTACATCGGATCACAGCCTTTGCTCCGCAAGCGGGAGGTTATCTGCTAACGTCGTAAGGAAGCGGGTCTCGCGGCGATCATTGCGAGCCCGATTCAGCCGTGGGGCTGACTTTAAAGAGAGGTGAGCGATGACTTTGCGAACCAACACCGAGCGACTACGAACCATTCAGCGCACTTTGCGCGTCGAGCCAGATGGGGTCTTGGGTCCGGATACCCTCACTGCCATTGAGCAGTTTCTTGAACTTCAGCAGCAGGCATCCCAAGCTCAAACTCAGGGCGTGCAGTTGGGGCTTCGGCTCAGTAAGCCAGGGATCAACGCGATTGTTCGCTACGAGATCGGCTCCGACTCCTACTACCAGCGCAGGCTCAGACACCCCATTTGGCCCGGGGGTGATTCGGGCATAACGATAGGCATCGGCTATGACCTGGGTTTTCAAACCCGCGAGGACTTTCGCCGTGATTGGGCCGATGAATTGCCAAGTGCCACCGCAGATCAACTAGAGCTTGCCTGCGGCAAGAAGGGCAGGCGCGCGAAAAACAGTGTTCACGAGTTTCGCGATATCAGCATCTCTTTGAATCGCGCCAGAAGAGTGTTTGCCCGAACCAGCCTTCCAACCTATGCGGCAAAAACGCAGGATGCCTACCCCGGGATGAAGAACCTTGAACCCGATGCGCAAAGTGCGCTGGTATCGCTGGTCTACAACCGTGGCGCGAGCATGCGTAATTCGGATTCACGCCGGGAAATGCGAGATATCAGGCTGCATGTTCTCGATGAGGACTACGCGGCTATAGCCGGCAGCATCCGTTCAATGAAGAGGATCTGGGCGGGCCGCAATCTCGACGGTTTGCTCAAACGCCGTGATGCAGAGGCTGCCATGGTCGAAGGGGCCAAACGTTCGTACGACGCCAACGAGGTGGTACCACTCTGAGATTTCACTTCACAGTTCTTCGAATAACGATAAATAAAGTCTTTAGGGAGTAGAGGTAGATGAATCCAGAAAATCTGGCAGGCGGTTTTCGATCCTTACGTGGCACCTTACATGGAAGAGTGCTGACCAGAGTGCTTCTAACGTTTTTGGCATTCTCCCAGCAGGTGTCAGCGCAAGGCCAGGACAGTGAGCGCTACGAACGTGATCGCATGGTGATCGCCACTCTTCTCGACGGCCGTTTTGACAATGCCAATCAAAACTACTTTGACCGGCGGGGCGGGGCTGAAGATCCGCAGCGACGGCGCCATCAACGGGTACAGTCCCGGGCCGACCTTGGTGCCGATGTGTTCGCGGTGACCGGCTACTGGGACAGCAAGCCAGCGGAGACGCTCTCTGGTGAAGTCTGGGCCCTGCGGGAGAACCCTCAGGAAGCAGCGGTTGAGCTTTGGGTGTGGGCGGTAGACGATCCGCTCGCTGATCGAGTGCGCTTTGACGACCAGAAACCCGATTGTGTGCTGCGCTGGCGGCGCGAAGCTGCCCAGTTCAGCGCAGAGCGAGTATCAGCGTGCAAAAAAAGTCTTCCGGGAGAGGTTGTCATAAGCGATCGCGAGTTATGGGTCAGGCCCTCCGATGCACAGACCGCCTATCGGCTCCATCGCGCTCGCCCATTCTTTTGCTACGCGGATGTACCGGGGGTAGGCGGTGGGCGAGACGAGCCCTATGAGCGTTATGGTGACTTCTCGCTTCACGATCAGGGCGACTTGCATTGGTTTACCACAAAGGAAGGTCGTCGCCTGGGCATAAGCCTGTTTCTGGTGGACTGGCCAATCAATAACTACGAAGACATGTTCGCCCGGGACTCGCTGGTGGTGTATCTCAGTGAGGAACTCGTCGATAGTGATGGTGAGGTGTCAGTCAAGCAGCATGGGTACAGCTTCACGGTTCCGGAGGCTGATCGTATCGGGCTCAATCTAAAGTGGGCGCTGGTCAATTGCTTCATGCAGTCCAATCGCGATGCGACTCCGTCTATGTAGCGGAGCAATTGCGGCGTAGCGGCTCCTCAGCTTTTTACTGAGTTATTGGCTCATGGTGGCGCAGGGTAGTTACAGATTTGACCCTGTGCTCGTTTGGTCGGTGAAGACTGTTTCAGGATAGTTGAAAGTACGCGGACGCCAGTGCGCGTTGTACATCGCTCAAGGTGCCTATCGGATCCCATGAAGCTGCGGTTTATATGTTCGAGCTGTGCTTGAGTTTGGAGTGAATTGAATTTGTGATGCGCTACGGCAGCTCCTTGAGCGCAATGTGGCTGCGCTTTGGCGCGAACGTTGTTTGGCCGTGGCGACTGGCTTTCTGAGCCCGATAAGCCAGCCTCTCCCACGGCCTGAGTCGTCTTAGGGAGCCTCGTTAGAACCGATAGATGAATTCCATGCCATATTGGCGTTCACGGCGTAACGACCCGAAGAATGCGCGCGGAGATGCCGTGTCGGTCCCTGGTATGTTGGTAGCAACATTCAGCGAAGCAAACGTAAAGTAGGGAATCGCGAGCCATCGCGTGACCATGGGCGGTGCATCTTCATCAGTGAGATTGCGACCAAACGCCGCCAGCGTCCAGTTACGTCCGTTCAATCCAAACCGGGTGCCGACAAGCGTTGCTTCCGGTGCGTACGCCAGATTGTGCACTTGCACGGGCTTCTCGCTCTCGTAGGAGACGTCGGCGTTGAAGAAGAACTCGAGGTTTTCACCCAGAGGTGCCGTGAAGTTCACATAGGCTGACGCCTGGTGTTCAGATGACAACGGAAACTGATTACCTTCAATCGAGCAGTCGCCATTACCGCTGAAATCAGCCGACCCAGCTTCATTACCGACAAATCGTCCGCCACCTGATGTCAGAGTCCACTGGAACTCATCACAGCCTTCGGTGAATTCGGTATCAGCAAGCGCGTAGTTCGCTCCGAATAGCAGGTTTTCTGACGCGTAATAAGTCAGCTCAAGTTCAACACCGAACACCTCTCCCGCCCCCTGGTTGGTAACGATAGAGGTCAGGTTTTGCGTGCCCGGTTCCTGGATCGGGGTTGTGAGCTGAACGTCTTCGACATCTGTAAAGAACACGGCGGCGTTTGCGACCATACGCCCGTCGAGTAGCGTCGACTTGATCCCGAGTTCGTAGTTGCTGGATTCCTCCTGTTCGTAGGTAGGAAAGCCTACCCCAACGCCTGCCTCACCATTGAAACCGCCTGGCTTGGCGCCCTGGGCGAAGGATGCGTAAACCATAACCTGATCGGTCCACTGATAGTTCACCGTAAATCGAGGTGTGGTACTGGTCCACGTGTCTTCGTCATTGAACCCCGAGACCTCATTGAGGTCTTTGGTTTCCTCCATGTAGCGGATTTCCGCGCTCGCGGTCAGCTTGTCGGAGAAGTCATAGGTGACGGATCCAAAGACAGCAAGATTCTCCAGTTGTTGCGTATCCAGTAGCTCGTCCGGTCCCGAAAACAGAATGTCGAAGCCTTCGATATCCTGGTCGAAGTAGAAGCCTCCGACCATCCAGCGCAGGTCTTTGTCCTGTGGTGAATCGAAGCGCAGTTCAACGGAGTAGTCCTCGCGCTCAGAGGTTCCCGAGATCGCAAAGAAGCTCTCCTCGAACGGCTCGCCCGGAGTGCCGCCGCTGAACTTGAAGTTCACCGAAGAGTGGTCCGAATCCGAGCCGGTTTTTAGCTCTTCTTCGCGAAACGCGCTGGAGAGAGTTAGCGCGTAGCCATTTTCAAACTCATGTTCTACCAGCAAAGATGCGAGATAGATTTCACGATTAACGCCATCGAAGGCGGTTCCATCCGTTGTCGAATACGGTTGTCCGAAGAACGTGGCACCGCCGGGCAGAAATCCACCGTTAGGAACATCAGCACGAACTATCGTCTCCCCCACAGCATCCTGATCATTCAGAGCGATCGTGCCTGCCTGAACATCACCGCAGAAATACTGGTTGTCGTTGGTGCTGCCGCTGGTTGGCCAGGAGTTCAATGAGCGAAAACCGGGAAAACAGTTGTTTTGTGTGGCGTCCTGTAAGAACAGAGGGCGTGTTCCATCGTCGTCCTCCTGATACTGGCCGCGCACGCGAACTCGGGTTCGCTCGCCGGGTGTCCATTCCAGTAGACCGGACAGCGAATCTGTCGATTCATCTCCTATGGTCTGCCCAGTAACCTGATTCGTGAATTGCCCGTCAAACTCGTAGCTGCGAAGCGATAAGCTTCCACCCAGCACACCAGGAATCAGTGGCCCGCTGATGGATGCACGAAGATCCTGCTCTCCGTCTTCCGCCGCCAACAGGCGGATGTCGCCGGTGAGCTCCTCCGTCGGAGACTTGGTTACGAAGTTAATCGCACCCGCGTAGGAGTTTCTGCCGTACAGCGCGCTTTGCGGGCCCTTGATGACTTCGACGCGCTCGAGGTCATTGAGGTTCAGGCCCTGGAGATCTCCGGGATAGTAGATTCCGTCCACGAAATAGGCTGCGCCGGACTCCACACCAAACTGCACTCCGGCCAGTACGTTCCCAAGTCCGCGCACGACAGGCCGCTCGGTGGCCCTACCAAACGCCTTCGAGAAGCTCAGGCCTGGCGTAAAGCGGGCGACGTCATCGATCGACTGGAGACCGCGCTGTTCGATAACCTCTGCGTCGACGACCGCAACCGATACGGGAACTTCCTGAAGGCTTTCGACGCGACGTCGCGCGGTGACCATAACTTCTTCGAGGTAGGCTTCCTCCTGAGCGAAAGCCTGCGGTGAAGGAATCGCGTGCAGCAATCCCGCTGCCGTTACAGCCGTGACCAGCGGCTTTACGATGGCGACCACCTTCGTACTCTCACCGCTGTTTTTTGTAAGAGAAGCGCGCGGGCTTGAGGACAGCTCGCTTTCGCATAGCATCTCTTTGGGCTGCATGTAGCTAGGAGACCGGCTGCGGTGTGTATATGCGTGTGCACTGCTGCCTGGCGCGGTGTGGCTGCATTTCATTCGAGTTCCCCTCTTTGGACGTTTTTTCGTTCTTATCGGTACTGGCAAAAATTTGCCGATCTGGCCGCTCCTGACTTGCTCCCAATTTGAGAGCGCTGGCCTTCTCAGGCGCTGTGCTACCCGGTTAACGCCAGTAGCGGAATATATGACTGCCGTTTGCAGAGCGACTTCGCCTACTGATCGTCGCCGTAACCGCTCCGTTACCAGAGTTTTATGCGCTTCGCGTAATCTGCTTACAAGGCGCGAAGCTAGCATATGATATAAAACTATATCAATATTGTTTTTCGTCCATTTGAGAGATGATTGCCCGATTACAGCTAGCCGCTCGGAACGGTTAAGCTGGCGTATATCACCTTGATAAAAACACTCATTCGAATGCTAAAGCGAGCGAGAAAACCCTATGAAAAAAAGACTACTGTGTGCGCTCTTGTTGCTCGGTGTGGCCATCTCGGCAACAGCACAGATCGACCCCGCAACCCGGGAAGGGGTGGTTGCGATCAATCGAAAAATCCAGTGCTCTACCGAAGATGAAGTAGAAAAAACCTATGTCTGGCACGGCAAGGCCTACGCGCGCCGTCAGGGAGAGCGGGACAAATTACTGTTCGGTCTGCTTGGAATGAATGTTCGTCAGTGCGCCACCGCGACCAACGATCGTGGCGAAAGCGGCTATCGCCAGGTGTCCCGGGAAATTATGCTGTACTTAGATCCCAAGACCGGTGAGATTCTTCGCCAATGGGAGAATCCCTACACAGGTGAGACTGTCGATGTTATCCACGTTGCCAATGACCCGGTAAACAGCCGGGCTCCTAACTTTGGCTATGGCCGCGATGGCAAGGTGGCGACGTTGCCCATGCGGATGGTCGGCGACTACTGGCAAATGAATATCGAGGTTCCGCTGTTCTACTACAACGTGCTGGCGGGAGACTACCAGCAGTATGTGGGCGGCACTTACCACGCGACAGAGATGTTTAATTTTTACGGGCTATCTGCTGAATTACTCGACGAAGACACCAGTTTCGTCAATCCAGGTGTGTCCTGGGTTCGGATTTCTCAGTGGCTTCCATGGATGGAAATGAACGGCCGCTCCGGTGTTATGTACTTTAATGCGCAGGGGGCGAAGCTTGATTCCTGGGGCGACCTTCCGGAACTCATCAAAGATGAAATCGACGCGAACTACCCTGCCTACCGGCATGCGCCACCAGCCGATGATTCGCGCCCTAATGAGACTTCCTGGACATACTTCAAGAAGCGCTTCGACGAGCAGCGCGCGAAGAAAGCAGCAGCTGAGTCCTGATGCTCACTTACCGGTTCGGTAGCTGCCTATGCTGAACCGACGCGAGTTCCTGGCAGCAGCGACTCTGTCGCTGGCGAGTCTCGGCGCAAGTCGTTGCCGTCGTGAGCCTGAGAGAGTGGACGTGCTGATTCTAGGCGGTGGTCTCGCCGGCTTGAACGCTGCCCAGGAATTGATCGACGCAGGGCTCAAGGTGCTCATACTGGAAGCTAGGAATCGTGCGGGCGGTCGAGTGCTGACGATCAAGCAGATACCGGGATCGCCGGAGGCAGGCGCTACCCAGATCAGCACTAGCTATAAGCGTTTTGTCGCGCTTGCTGAGCGGTACGAAGTAGAGTTGCGGGACGCCGTACGATCTCGCTACCCCGGAGGTGAGTTCTGGATCTCGCTGGATGGGCAGGCAATCCGAGCTCAGGAATGGGCAGAGCACGACCGCAACCCGTTTTCAGGTGTCCTGGCGCAGCGACCACCGTGGGCTCTGCCGTTCTCGGCGTTTGCCGGGCCCAATCCGCTGCCGGAGGTAGCAAGCTGGCGCGACCCGAGCTTCGCGCACCTGGACGTTTCCATCGGTGACTACCTCGGCTGGAATCAGCGGCAGCTTGATTTTGCTTTTGGAATCAATCCTGGCTATGGGCCGGATGCGGATTCGCAGTCCGCGCTCATGTGGCTTCAGATAGCCAGGGCCTTTTCTACCCCTGGCGGCAAGCTCATTGAAGTTCAGGGTGGCAATGACGCCATCCCCTTGCGGATGGCCGAAGCATTCGAGGTGGACATGCGCTATGGCGCGGTAATCCGGAGTATCGATGTGCAGCCCCAGGGAGTCAGCGTCGCGACTGAAGATGGCCGTCGCTTCTCAGCGTCGTTTGCAGTAAGTACCCTGCCAACCGCTGCGCTCCGCCAGGTGTCGGTCAGTGCACCACTGACCACCTTACAGCGCCAGGGTATAGAGGGACTGAACTACAACCGGGTTGTTCGCGCTTATTTCACTCCAACTCGAAAGTTCTGGGAGGAGGACGGGTTACCACCGTCGATATGGAGTGATTCGCTCGCCGGACGGGTGTTCGCGTTGCGGGGCAATCGGGGAACTGATATTACCGGCATCCAGAGTTTTGTGACGGGGCCCGCTGCGGATCGTCTGGATACCATGACGAACGCGGATGCGCTCACTGTAATACAGCGCGCACTGGAGGAAATACGACCCTCCTGTCGCGGCGCCCTGGTGCCTCAGTCACTGATCAGTTGGGGGGCGGATCCGTTCGCGGGTGGCGCCTATGCGTGCTGGCAGCCAGGCCAGATCAGTGGCTTTGCTAACGCCCTGGCCAAGCCGGCCGGGCGGCTATTATTTGCCGGGGAGCACACGGCGCGGGCTGCGCGAGGTGTCGAGGGTGCGCTGGAGTCGGGCGAACGCGCCGCTCGTGAGATTCTTGCCGCGTAGCCTCCACCCAGCCCGGCGACTGGTGCACTGGTTACGCCCGCTCCCCGGTCTAAGATCTGAGTTCTGCTCTTATGTGATTCGATAAATCTCGGCTGCACACGCAGCCTGAGCCATCTGTCAGTTCAACCAGCGACTGCGTCGATCCAGCAAGTCCTTCATCTCGGCGCGATCTTTGGGCATGGCGTCCGCTGGCATGTCCATATGATTGAGTGGTATCTCGTCTACGTACTGCTCAAACACGGGAGCAACGACTTCGAGCGGGTAGCGGGGAAGACGGCGATTCTCGCGAAACTCTGCGATAGGAATCTCGGCTGCGATGATGGTTTCGCTGTTATCCGGCTGCTCGGCGAGAACTTCGCCCTTAGGGCTGACAATCAGCGAGCGGCCACCCCAGGACTCGTAGTTACTGCCCTCCGGAAAGGTGATGTTCGACATGGCGGAATAAACGTTGTGGAAACGCGCGCTGGCTAGCACATCTTCCTTAGAAAAAACGGTCGCTGTTCGAAACAGTATCTCGGTTCCACGCATCGCAAATGCCGCAAAAACAAAAGGGTCTAGCTGAACCGTGCTTACCGCAATGTTCCCGTATTCGGTACGTAATACGGGGAATTCCTCGTCGATCCCGTAGAGTTCGCGATAGCGGTCGCGAACACTCTCGATCGTAGTCGTTGGTATCTCGCCCGTATTGCCAAGTCTCTTTACGTTGCGTGTCTTCCAGAACTTTTTGGCGATGGCCCCGTCGCGCCCAATCACTGTGTTGATACTCAGGATATGACCAGGCCACTGTTCGTCACGCGCGTAGCTGCCAAAAATCAGGTAGGTATCGCAATCTTTCGCAAGTTTGCCGAGGTGTTCAGTTTCTGGACCTGGAATCTGCAGCGTGAATTCGAGCTTCTCCTTGCGATTCTTGGTGGAGTAGCCAGTGAGTGGAAACTCGTTGAAGAGAACAAAATCCGGCGATGGCCCCTCGGAGCATGCTTGCTCTACCCAGTCGCTCATGATCGACAGATTTGCCGCCAGGCCCTCGGCAACGGTCGGATAGTCCTCGAGGTTGCGCACGCCGTTCTGCACTACCTTAACTACGATGCTTTCTTTGATCAGAGGTACCGTTGGATAGGTGCCATCCTTCGCCACCAGAGTCGCTGGTGCAGACTCCTGGCTATTGGCCATGCCTGGAAGCGCGAGTGACAAAGCAATCAAACAGCGAATGGTCTGATTGATGATGCCGGTGACTGAATGTTTGATGGGATCCATGAGCGTCTCGCAGCGAAAATTGGAAGGGCAGGTCAAGCTGATAACGGCTCGACCACAAACAACATATTGATATATCTTTAGACAATCAACACCCGGTCACCCAGGGCGACGAACTCCGTGTTTAATTTCATCGGATCGGTAGTTCTGATTCGGGATTTCTCAAGCCGGCTAGACCCTCGCAGGGTTCAAAACCATGACGTGCACGATTATGCATTTTCGCCCGACGGTTGCGTTGCTTTCTCTCTGCGCTTTTCTGCTGACAATCGCTGGAAGCACAACGGCGGCGGAAGCGGCGCAAACCAGCAGTTCCTCAAAGCAGCGGCAGCCGGTAACTCCAGAGCCCTGGCAAGAGGCAGTCGTCAGCGTTACTGACTTGACTCAAAGTACGCGGTTTTTTACCGAGATCGGTGATTACAAAACGCGCTGGCAGGGGCCTATCGATTCGTCTCTTATCAGGACCTGGGGTCTTCCTGAAGACGCATTCGGAGAAGCGATACTGTTGGGTCCATCGGCGGCTGAACGCGGCCTGGTTCGCTTGGTACGTTTCGATAACGCAGGAAGGCGCGAGCCCATGCGGCCAGGATCGCGAGCCTGGGATACCGGTTGTTACTTCTCTCTGATGATCCGCATGAAGGATATGCAAGCCGTGTTCGATGATGCCATCGCTCTAGGCTGGTGGACCGAGACACCGATTACCGATCTGCGCTTTGGCGAGTCCAAGCTGAAGATCGTTATTTACCGAGGCCCTGATGGGCTTCAGGTACAAGGTTACGAGCGTTTGAGTCCGTCATTGCCCGATTCCATTGATCCCTTTAAGCGCATTGCCCGCCCGTTCAACATGATGCAGATGGTGCGTGACCGCGATGAGGCGTATCGCTTCTACACCGAGATTCTCGGATTCGACACGTTCTACTACGGCAAGCCTTATGTCGCCAAAGAGCCCGAATACACTCCACTAGGTATACCCCGCAATTTAACGACGGAAGTTGCTTACAAAGCCGGCATCACCTATCCGGTAGCGGGTGAGTACGGACGGATGGAGATGATAGAAATTATAGGCCTGGAGGGGCGGGACTACGCCGACCGCTGCCACGCGCCGAATCTGGGAATACTGGCCGTACGTTTTGAAGTGGAGGACGCCGAAGCTGCACGGGCACTTCTGCAGTCACGAGGGGCCGAGGTGGGCGAGTTGTCGGCGGCGACTCTCAATCCCTATGGCAACATCAAACTGTTCGAAGCAAAAACCCCCGACGGGGCAATCATTCAGTTTTATGAGCGTTGAGGGCAGCAGCTCGTGATGAACGCCTCGGGTTTCTTCTATCGAGTTCGTGATAGTGGTTCCCACGATTGCCCGGGAACTCGCATTTACAGGTCAGCAAGGTCGACTGAGCTAGGTCAGAGGTAACATGAAGGTCGAGAAATTCGGGAGGGTTTATCCCTAGTGGCACAGTTTCTGGCTATCTGCGACGACGTCGCCGGAAGCGCAGAGTTGCGCAAGGCTCATCTGCATGCTCATCTTGAGTACATCGAGCGAATCATGGACGAGGTCTCAGTCGCCGGGCCTTTACGGGAGAACGAGCAGCAGCCGATTCAGGCGAGTTGCTTCGTATACCATGCAGACACTTTAGACGCGGCGCAGACTCTACTCGCCGATGATCCATACTTCAGGGCCGGAATCTACCAGAGCGTACGCTGGTTTGCGTTCAATCCGGCTGCAGGTACGTGGGTTGGAGGACGCAACTGGTAGCACCTGAGCTCAGATGGATCGCATAAGATGCGCTCATGGGAGTCACTCCGAGACCACTACGCCACGCCAGAATGCCACGTGCCCGGCAATCTGCTTCGCAGCGTCTTTTGGTTTGGGGTAGTACCAGGCTGCGTCTGGATTCCTTTCGCCATTGACGTTGACGACGAAGTAACTTGCGTCCCCTTTCCAGGGGCAATGGGTAGTGGTGTCACTGCTCTCAAAGTAATCCTCGACGAGAGAGTCTCGAGGAAAGTAATGATTGGACTCGACGACGATAGTCTCGTCGCTCTCGGCAATCACTTCGCCATTCCATGTTGCTTTCATTGCAGCCTCCTGCCTGGCCTTTCTTGGTCAGATCCGTTTGTTCAAACCTAGTTGTTCATGAAAAAAACGCACCTTGAATAACGGAAGTAGTTAACTCCGTTTTTCGATGCCATCAGCGCTTCGATCTGGCGCCACCTGCGTGCTCTGGCAGTGATCCCACGCATTCACTGCCAAAAGAGTAGCTACTCCGGTCGCTTAACTGTTGGAGTTATAGCGCGCCCGCTGAAGCTACATATCTACATGTGCTTCATCAGAAGCATACGCCTTCTACCGTAGGTCTGAACTGCAACATAGGATCTGGCCTAGTGTTCTCACACCCAGGATCGGATCTGCAGACTGGAGAAATCTCCCAAGAATTTACTATTGACATATAACTATAACAATAGGACAAATAGCGGGTCGTGTGCGTCGCAGTCAGCACGATGAGGTATCCATACGCCACGAAACTCCACAAAAAAGCACATAAAGCTCTCAAATCACCCAAGGGCTCCATGATGATTAAACAACTTCGTTTGCTGTCCATTGCGGTACCTACTCTGCTGTCGGGGTCGGTCTTCGCACAAATTGAAGAAATTACGGTGACGGCTCAGCGGCGCGAAGCGTCGTTGCAGGACGTCCCCGCATCCGTCACTGCACTTTCTGCCGAGGTCATGGCCGAAAAGCAGATTACGAATGTACGAGATCTCTACTCGGTTGTTCCCAATCTCGATATCGCCACCAACACGGGCACCGCCAGTGCTGCCCGGATTTTTCTGCGCGGTATTGGAGAGGACGAATCCCGAGGCGCGGTCGATCAGGCGGTCGCGATCTATGTCGATGATGTGTACATAGGCCGCTCGGTCGGCTCGCTGTTGGACTTGCTCGATCTGGATCGCGTGGAGGTACTGCGAGGGCCCCAGGGAACGCTATACGGTCGAAACTCGAACGGAGGCGCGATTAAGCTGGTGAGTAAGCGCCCGGATACCGAGCGCAGCGCCTACGATTTAGGATTTACCGTTGGTAGCGATGGTCGCCTGGATGCTCGCGGTACAGCAAACTTGGCGCTGTCGGATACGACGGCGATTCGTGCCTCCTTGATGTCCCGTAGCCGAGATGGCTTTCACGACCTGAATCCAAACGGTGACTTCGCCGGGCAGGGTCGCGAGGTCGGTGAGAGTGATGTTCTTGGGTTGCGCGTTGCGCTGTCATCGCAGCTGAACGATCGCTGGTCCCTAGATCTCGCGATTGACCACACGCAAGACGACTCGGATCCGATTCCCGACAGTCGCGTGCCCGGTGCTGATGCCGACAACAATATCTTCACTATCGAGCCTGAGCCAGGAACCAGCTGCTCCGCAGCGACGCCGCTCAACTTTCGGCCTATGGGTTGCTTCCTTGACTACTCGAGCGAAGTAGAAACGAGCGGCATCAGCGCCACCGTCAGTGCCGATTTTGGAGGCTTTACCTTTCGCTCACTCACCGGTTATCGCGAGATGGAAGATGAGCTGGCGACACGAATCGGTTCTCCTTTTTTTCAGCAAACCGATCAGGAGCAGATCAGTCAGGAGTTCACTCTTACGTCGAACGGTGATGGCCCTTTCAACTGGGTGACGGGCTTGTATTTTTATGACGAAGATGTGCAGCTTGATTCGACGTTTATCTTCGACTTCACCGTGCGAACCGAAACAACCGCCGCAGCGATTTTCGCGCAGGGAACCTACGCGGTGAATGATGCATTGAATCTGACCGCCGGCATCCGTTACACCGACGAGGATCGCGACATTACCTCGAGTAATCTTTCGCTGGATGGTGGAACCGGCGTGTTCTCAGCGGAGCGAAGCCTGGATAACAGTGAGTCTACATACACCTTGTCTGCCGACTATAGCTTTTCAGAAAGCGTGATGGCTTATGTATCGTACGCCACTGGCTTTAAATCCGGCGGCGCCTCGGCAGACTGTTTTTCACCAACAGCCTGCTTTTTGCCAGTCGACAATGAAGAGGTAGGCACCTGGGAGATCGGCTTGCGCAGCACTCTGCTTGACGACATGGTGAGTCTGAATCTGACCTACTTCAACAATGACTACGAAGGACTGCAGATCGGCGCGACGGTACCAGACCTTGGATTCACTCGGTTCAACGTCGACGAGACGACCACCGAAGGCATTGAGTTGGAATCGGTAATTCGCTTTACCGATAACTTTCGCGTCAATGTCACCGCTGGATGGCTCGATGCAGAGTATGATTCCGTCACCGAGCAGCAGGCGGGTGGCCTGACTAACAATGGTGTTCCTTGTCCTGGTGGGGTTTCCAGCATTGACTGCGCACTTGGACTTGAACTGAAGAACGCCCCCGAGTTTCGCGGTAGCGTTGGCGCGCTGCTCACGATACCGCTTGCGGCCGGCGACGTAGATATCGGTGTCGATGCCATCTTCCAGGATGAGTATTGGGCACTGGTCGCCAACTCACCGGCTCATGCCTTGATCGACGTCGATACACTGATCAACGCTCGAGTGACTTACACCACCCAGGATGAGCGCTGGCAGGCCGCGCTGTGGGGCAGAAACCTGACGGATGAGGGGTACTACCGAGCTGCTACCGCGGCTGGGCTTACGACCTACGCGTCTCCGCCGCTGACCTGGGGAGTGGATGTGAGGTTCCGTTTTTAGCCACGGTCCCGGGCGATTCGATTCGCCGCCAGCTTGACGAGATCTGTAAACCGGCGATACGGCATTGGTCGACAATGCCTATCGCCCCAACGCAGTTCGGCGAATATCGGGATGGCGTGTCAGTAATTGCTGCTCGCAATACGCTCATACGCCCTGCGCTTCAAAAGCCTCCTTCGCCGCATCAAGTCCATTGATTGCTGCCGTGGTCCCACCGTGAATGGTGCATTGGAAGATCGCTTCGGCGATTTCCTCTTTTGTCAGGCCCACTCTAAGTGCCGCCATCACGTTGTACTTGAGCTCCTCACGGGTCTGTCCACCCAGGGTTGCAAGGCAGGCTATCGTGGCAATGTAACGCGATTTAATGTCCAGGCCGGGGCGCGAAAACATGCGTCCGTAACCAAACTCAACGAGCGTTTCAGACATTCCAGGTAAAAGCTCGTCGTAGCGCTCCGCGAGCACTTTCTCCATCCGAGGTGCGAGCTTAGCTACAACTTCGCGCCCTTTTTCCAGGGTGGTTTTTTTGCTGCTTTCTGTCATAACTTTTTCTCTTATTGGTCTAGAAGCGACATTAAGGAATCAATTGTTAGAGGCCATGCGTCACAGCTTTGCCGGACTCAATCCTCACCCACTTCCGCACTCCGGGTCTACCTTATTGTTCCCCGCCTATGCATTTATGAAGTCAGTTGTCGGGCATATCTGTAATCCCCTGTAGCTTGGAAAAGCCCAGACGATACTCATACCAATTACCTTGATCGGCTGATAGCGGCCAAAGATGATGGTATGTCTGTACTGGCGGTGATACGTTCGCTGTAGAAGCTGAAACACTGGGGGAGTTAGTGCAATGACGGGAAGTTGTGTCTGCGGCGCAGTCAGCGTGTCGCTAAAAACAAAGCCGGAATTTATTCATGAATGTAACTGTGGTCTGTGCCGAAAGGCCGGCGCAGGATGGGGATACTTCAGCTCCAGCGAAGTAACCACGACTGGCGAAACCTCTCTATTTGAACGCAAGGATAAGTGCCCACCGTCAGCGACGCTGCACTTCTGCAAGACCTGTGGGACGACTACGCATTTCACACCCAGTCAGGCATACCTACGGGAAAACCCGTCCGCTAATCACGTCGGCGTGAACATGAAGCTCTTCGCTCCTTCGGATCTGGACGGCATTGAGGTTCGCTATCCCAACGGCGCTGGATGGAGTGGAGAGGGCGGCTTCGAATACCGGCGCGATGCCATCACGATCAGTGTGGATACCCCGTACTAGCGGTCTTGGTCGTCCACGCTTTCTCTCGTTTCGGTTTGCGCGATCTTATGTTCATGGTCCAAGAAACCGCTATTCGAGCTGATACCTGAAGACTCCTTTTGAATAGCTACACTGCCTACGGCGAGTGCTTTCGAACACTCATCATCCAGCGACACTCGCGCTAAGGGCCTGGGAAAGGCTGCACACTAGTTATCCGCGCTTGCTCCACCAATCAGGGATATAAGCTTTTCGAATACCCAGTGTTTGGATTTACCCGGATCGACATCCGGAGTCGACTTGAAAGATACGATAGGAAGCCGTAGTCCATTGTTGCAGTTCTGGTCGCCGAATACCGCGAATACTCTCCCATGTTTGGTAACTTCCGCTTTCAACAAGGGCAAATCACCAACCTGTCGCGTAGCTGTAAGTTCAGCGAGCCCGACTTTTTTAAATAAGCGAAGGTCTGCATCTGTCAGCTCTCCCTTCATGTCGCCCTCGAGCAGAACTGGGCAATCCTGATCTCTCAGCTGGGCATGTTGACGGAAGACAGCCCTGCAGGCCCAGTCCAGGGGCCGTGGAGCTTTTGTCTCGACAAAAGGTGCTGTACATGTTGCGAAAGAGTCAAAGCTTCGCGTGCCTTCGATGCGATAGGGTTCGAAGTAGACTAGCGCGCTTGCGTGGTTACGGGTTGGGTGCAGGGTTTGCCCACTGGAAGTCAGTACTCTTGATCGAGCAAAACAGTTCGTGGATTCGGAAGACTTATCGAAAGACACATCTTCACAATCCGAACCGTTTGCTGGATTGACAATGGTAATGTCGATACCAGTGCTTTTAGCTAACTCGGGATACTGTTCCGTTAAAACACGCTGAATGAAGAGCTGGTCAGCACTCTTTGCCGAATTTGTTGCTTCAATTTCGCCGCCAGATGAATGAGCAACGGGTGAAATAGCACCGGGCGAAAGAGCAGCAAGCAAGAGACAACACAGTCTTAGATATTTCAAAGTGTGACTCCGGTGAATCGGGTGTATATCGAGATATAAATATCAATGTAGTCGTGTCGTGCGCTTTAAGCGAATAAAGTTCTCCGGAATCGCATGATGGTGCCCACGCTATCTGAACACCCAAGACACTCGGCGACGGTCACTCGTAACGTTATCTAAGCTATGTGGCCAGGATAGGCGAATAAATGCCAAACAGTGCCAAAGGTATAGATAGAACCGCAGTTAAAAGTAGAACTTGTACCGCCCGGTATGCGAGCCTGGACTCGCGTAAACGGGCGAAAGCCAGGAACGCAAGGGAAGCGATAGGTACAAGTAACCAGTACTTGTGGCTGTCCATTACAAACAGCGTGAAAGCCGGAAGGTCTCGACCGAAAGGTTCGAATACCGGCTCGAACCTGCTGGCTGAAAATACGCTCACACAAATTAGCAATGCTGTTGCGACCGAGCTGGCAAAAGCGGATTTCATACTGTCGCGATTTGAGTGCATACATGTCCTCCTGGCAGTTGCGCTATCAGCGTGGACGGTGATGAAAAGTTCGGGTTATGAGCCTCCCGGCGCGGTCCACTGGGTCGGTTTACTTGGCGATCTTAAGCAGAGAAGCGTTTTCTTTAAACCATAACAACTGCGAAGCAGTATCCGGCGCCTTGCGGCCCCGCACAGCAGCCACGTGCTCAATTGCTTCGCCGACCTCAAAGCCGCGGTTTATCAAAACCGCCAGTGCGACCAAGCCAGATCTGCCAATTCCACCCACGCAATGGATAACAGAGGAACTACCTGAGTCCAGATTGTGGATCACGCGTTCAGTTAATGCCAACAGCCGCCCAAGGTCACGAGGAGGCTCACGGTCGGGCATCGGGCAATGGGTGAATTGTAAGCCAACGATCGCGGCGGCTTGCTCTTCGGAGGATAAGTCCAACCAGGCCGCCTCGTGGGGCTCGATAAGAGAGAACAGCTCCTCTACTCCCTCCTTCTTGAGGCGGGTTAGCTCTGAAAGCAATTTATCCGAGTTTGGTTTTGCTGCTATCGCAAAAAAGCAGTTATGCAGCTGGATAACCCTGTAAAGCTTCATGAGCAAAGCCACATAAGAATTTCGATTAGAGATCGTGGTCGTGTCTGTCTGGTGTGCTCACAGGTTCCTAGCGTTTTTGAACCAAGCAAAGCTGCATCTTGCTGACGGATCGACTTTCCCGCTTTAGATCGGACAGATTGCTTTGGCGATGTTCATTGCCCTATAGACCGATGCGCTTTCAGGACGCGTCATGTATGACTGAGGAGTGTAACGCTTTCGGTCCCAGTCCAAGATAGACTGCAATCAACCGTTGGTTCTGGAACGGTAACCGCTTTTCTCTAAAAACTCATGCTCTTCGGCACTACACTTTTGAAAACTGGGTCGTGCTAAAACACTTGCCACAAAGCCAGCCAAGCCTGGATATTCCACAGGGTCGATTTCGAAGCCTGCAAGCTTTAAATTCTGGAAGTGAACTGCGACGCTTATATCGGCGATCGTGAGGCAGTTACCAAAAAAGTACGCGTTCGAACCAAGTTGCCTTTCGAGATAGCAAAAGTACTTAGGGAGAACTTCGGTGAAAGCCTGATTGGCCGAAGTGGCATCGGTGTCTGAGCCTAGAAGAGGCTCGACTACAGCAGGACGAAAGATCTTCTGACCGATTGTGTTGGAAAATTCAGTGTCCGCGTATTCTTCTATCCATAGCGCCTTTGCAAACGATCCTGAATCAGTTGGATACAGTGCCGGATCACCGTGCTCTCGTTCCAGGTACTGACATATGGCCGACGAATCAGGCAGTGCCCAGCCGGAGTCACGCGCTTCGTCTCTCAGCACGGGAACTCGGCGTAGAGGGCTAATCTCCGTAAAGGATTCAGGGGCGAGAAAGGGCACGACTTGCTCCAGTTCATGCTCAAGCCCTTTTTCTAGGAATACGACTCGCACCTTACGCACGAACGGTGATAGCACTGATCCAAGTAGCGTGTATCTCACGATACCGCTCTCACGATGGATGGTCTCCTCTCCTGGCTTCAAGGACCTTCTTAAAGACCTCTCGACCTGAAGCGGCGGTTGGGAACCCACCGTAATATCCAAGATGCACGATCATTTCTTGAATCTCATCTTGGGTGACGCCCACGTTCATTGCGCCATGTAAATGGATTCCTAACTCTCTGTTGCGACCAAGTGCTACAAGAGACGAAATTGTCACCAGCGCCCGGTCACGAAGACTGAGCCCCTCCCGTGTCCAGATCTCTCCAAACAGGTGTTCCAGTGCTGGTACGAAGAACGGATCATCCTCTTGATCAGGCGTTATCTCGCGCCCGAAGTACCGTCTGGCAAGCTCTCTCCCTCTTTCTTTTCGGTCTATGCTCATCTCTTAGTCCCATACGTGTTACGAGTTCGAGGCCGAACTGATGCCGAACGGTGACCTGTTGATCGACGGCAAGCCCGTTCCGCTGGATGACACGCAGCAAGAGGCGGCGCTCGCCTTTCGCGAGGATTCTCGTTGGGCAGCAGGGCGCAGTCCTTGGCGGAGAGGCAGCGGCGCTCGCATTGAGCGCAGTGTTCGGTGGTGAGGACGCCGACGAGGCCGAGCGGAAGATCGAAGAAGACGCTAAGAAGATCGAGAAGGCCGCGCAGGCATTGTGCCGTCACGCCGAGGCACTCGAGGTCGAGCAGGAGCGGTCTGCAGAGATCGTTCCCGCGTTCGCACCCTATGCAAAGGAGATCGACATTGACGTCGACTTCGAGGATTCCGACGACGGCTAGGGACCTAGGGGACCGATCGCTTCGTCGTTTCCATACCTGTGAGCGGCGGCCTGTTCGAAAGTGGTCATGTTTGTACCCAGGCACCCTAGGCTCTGTGCCAGACTGAACGCCCCAGTTGCAGCCCGCTATTCAACATTCGAATTCACGCAATCGTAAGCTATTCGCCACGCCCCGTTCGCCTGGCGTCTGAAGATCGTAAGCGCCTTTCCATCGCGCATGACGTCAACCTCATCGCCGTTTCCAGCCGCTACTGCTGAGATCGAATAGTCGCAGTGCGTGTATCCAGTCTCAGCATCTATTCTCGTCGCCCAAACGTCACGGATTTCAACACTAAGTCGAAGTTCGGCGAACACAGGAGCCATAGCGTTCCTGATCGCACTGATGCCGACTCGCGCAGGCGCATTGGCTGGCATTTGTACCCCATCCTCACACCAAAGGGAGAGCCATCCTTCCAAATCGTCTGCGCTTGCCCTGTCGGCGTACTCCATTAAAAGCTCGTGTAAGCGCGCTTCGTCAGTGGTCATGTCGCCCATCAGCAAAGTGTTCCCATGTGTCTAGCGTAGAAATACAGCGACCATCATTGTGTCTTATTGTCAATGCAGTGCAAGGCGGGCTGACCGTGCTGTATTGGTCGAGAAGAGGCATCCAAACGGGCGGCTTGCTGTCATCAATGCCGGTGCATTGATAGGTGCTTCGACGGAAGACTCAGGGTGTTCGAGCGCCGCAGATGAGAAAGATCTTGCAGTAAGCATCCCAGCGACCGATTTGCATCAACCCCAGGAAGCAATCGCTACTGATTTTGTCTCAGCACGTTTTCGTAGGAGCGGTTAAGAATCACCTGTACAACTTCAAGCTCATCGTCATTCCTTGGCGAGAAAATCAGCACAAGACCTTTCCCTAACTGGCCGGCCGTGACCAGGTAGTGGTCCTCACCCCACCCTTTAGCTGTGACTTCTAGGGCATCCTCGGAAGGCAGCACAAGGTGCATGCTGCCGTTGTCTGGATGTGGATGAATATGAGCGAACTCACGCCCGATCATGAAGGCTTGTTGATTGCATTCGACACCGTCTCGCAGCACTAGTGCACGGGATCCAGGAACGGATATAAGACTGTCTCGATTTTCTACGTCGGGCAACGCAAAGGCCCAGTCGTGCAGCCGCTGCACAATGTCATCCGGGCCATGCTGGTTCAGTTGCGAATGCGGGAGACTATGGGTGGTGGCCGGCCTGGGACCGTCACGGTGCGTAAGTTCTAATGTCGTGGACATGGTAATGACACCAAAGGTCGACGGTTATTGCCGCGAACTAGTTTCCAATTGCTCTAGACGACTCATGGCTCGCTGAACAGCAGGCCGCGCAGCAATATCATCAATCCATCTTTGAGTAGCGGAGAGATCAGGAAGCTTGTTACCAACGACCGGTATTAAGCGATGAAGACCACCGATCACCCAGGGGTAGGACATAACATCTGCGATGCTGTAGCTGTTGCCTGCGAGATAGGTCGATTCTTGCAAGCGATGGTTCAGGACTTGAAGAAGTCTGATGGACTCTTTTAGAAAACGGTCCGTGGCGTAGCTTATATCGGCTTCTGACTTCGCAAGGTCAGCCGCGCCTGCAAAATGCGCCCACTGCCCAATCGTTGGGCCCAATCCTCCGACCTGCCAATAACTCCAGGCCAACGCGCTTGCACGCCCCTGCCCAGTATCACCAAGGAAAGCGCCGTACTTCTCTGCAAGGTACTGAACAATCGCCCCGGACTCGAAAACGGTAACTTCTTCGTCTACCAGAGCCGGTATCTTGCCGTTCGGATTAACAGATAAAAAATCTTCTCCGAACTGATCACCGTTTGTGATGTTGATAGGAGCAAGCTGATAGCTCGCCTCAAGTTCCTCCAACAGAATCGCGGGTTTCTGTCCGTTAGGTGTATTCCAGGTATACAGAGTGCTCATTGTGGTTCCTTGAGATACGTTACGGTTTTCTTCCGTAGTCGATATCTACTGGGGTAGGTCCGCTTGCCTCACCAATGAGCTGACGCATCTGAAGTCGAAAACGCTCAAGCATGTCTCTCTTCATCATGAACCGCCGAAAATCACCGGGTGATGTGTTTTGCTGAAGAACAGTCCTATATCCTGCTGGAGCTTCGATGTCGTATCTCACCGGAAACTGCAGCCAGGTTCCCTGCATTTCTTCTGAAAGCATCCAGTTCAAGTAGAGCTTGGCCGAGGCCTTGTTCTTCGCCTGGGTTGGTATAGCGGCGGTCTGAAACCACGTCAGAAAGTAGTCTTCTTCGGGCAGCAGAAAGCGCGTCTTGCTATCCGAGGAAGACTCGAAAGCCCAGAAAGTAGTAAAGCTGGCTGCGTACCAGCCATTATTGATGGCCACATAGGGCATTGCCGTACCCCGGACCCAAACTGGATCGTTCGCGACGAGCTTTTCGAGATAGTCCCAGCCGTACTTCTCTTTGAGATTCCAAAACTGGTAGAGCACTGCATCATCATCGTGGGGATACGTAAGTATGATTTTCCCCTTGAGACTCGGGTCTAAGTAGTCAAGCGCATCACGCGGTGGGCTGGCAACGAGATCCAGGTTCACGTAGTTGCTGAAGGTGACGCCGTAGACGCTTGTCCAGCGGCCGTGAGGATCCTTGTGATCGGGAAACACCTTGTCCCAGTGCTTGGGTTTGTACGAGATGAGCAAACCTCGCTCAGCGTAGTACTCAAAGTCATGCAGAGTTTGAAACTGGATGACGTCGGGCACTAATTCCCCATCACCGGCAGCCCTGGCATTGTCGTAGCGAGGAGCATGATTAATGCTCACATCCACGCTATGGATTGCCTTGAGTTCGGGAAAACGTGCTTTGAACTTGTCAAAGTAGTAGTCGATCTGATCGGCCTTGTCTCCACCCGCTCGCAGTACAAAGACGCCCCCTTCAGCGAGGGCGTCGGCATACAACTCATCGAGAGACTTAGTCTCAATATCAGACGCGGCGAATGCCCCAGTGCCAAAAAGGAAAACAACGGCAACGATCCAAAAATTCCGTCTCAATGTGTACTTCTCCTGTTTCTGACCAACTGAGGCTCCCAAGCGGGCTACTTGGTTCTTGCCTGTTCGCTGAAAGCAGCTAATGTAGGCCTAACAGAAGTGTTTGATAATGCGCGATACTAGGGATGATTTATCCCTTTTTTCGGGATAGTGAATCTTGGACTTAATCAAAGCAATCACAGTGTTCTCTGAAGTGGCAAGGCAGGAAAGCTTCGCGGGCGCCGCGCGGGCGCTCGGTCTTTCAACGACTTCGGTGAGTCGGCAAGTGATCGACCTGGAAGCCTGGCTTGAGGTAGGGCTTCTGCATCGAACCACGCGGAAGTTGTCCCTTACCGAGGAGGGTGCGTACTATCTGGACGAGTTGCGGAAAGTCTTGGACGACATTGATCGGGTTCGTGCCACCGCGCATGAAACCGTCCGACACCCCTCCGGCACTCTTCGCCTAACCGCACCGCCATTTGTCGTTAAGGAATGCATCCAACCGGTACTTCCCGGTTTTCTTGAAGCCCACAAAAACGTAGGTGTAGAACTCACAGCCATTGATCGTTTTGTTGATCTTGTTGAAGAAGGTTTTGATCTGGCCTTACGTATTGGCGACCTCCCCGACTCTTCCATGATCGCGCGGAAGCTAGGCGATACGGAGCTTGTCATCATAGGTAGCCCGACCTATCTGAAGGCAGGACGAAAACCCAAAACTCCAGCTGATCTGGCAAAACACAATTGCATTGTCGACACAGTGGCGACATTTAGTAACCGATGGCCGATCAAACGCGTCGACAAACGGCAGCATGTAACAGTACAGGGTAATGTCGCGGTAAATAGCGGAGAGATCGCACGCGACCTTGCAGTCCATGGAGCTGGGCTCGCCCTGCTGCCTCGATTCTTTGTAAACAAACAACTCGAGAGCGGCGAATTGGTCGAGGTGCTTAAAGGGCAGGTGGACGGCACGGTAGGCTTCTATGCTGTCTATCCGCAAAGTAGGCACGTCGCACCGAAAGTACGAGCATTTATTGATTACGTTGTGGATTTTCTACGCAAGTAAAACCGTCTGCCAAATCAACAGAAAAGAAGTCGGTTTTGGTCGATCAGAGCCGATGCGACCGGGGTGGAACAAGATTCGAAATTGCCCGATCCCAGAGAACAATAAACATCCCGGTAAGTGGGCAGTGGTTCTGCGTGAAGCAATCAGATCGCACGCAATCCTAAACAGGTTTCCCGACCGAGATCATTTGGATGATCCCTAACAGCACTTTACGGGAGGCGAGCTGCATCGGACATGATTAGCTATCGACGCGCACAGCTGTCAGACGCAGCCATCGTTCGTGAGATACGTCTTGCTGCGGCAAACGAGCTGAAGCGTCTTCACGGAGAAGGGCACTGGTCCGCGGTGTTCACTTTGGGAACTCTAAAAAAGCATGTGCTCGCGAAAGAAGTGTTTCTGGTAAACGACGATGAAAACCCGGTAGGGACGTTTGAAATCCAGACCAATAAACCAAACTGGTACAGCAAGAACTGGTTTGCGGAGCCTGACGCTCGCACCTTCTATCTATTTCACATGGCGGTTCTGCCTGTATACCAGATGCGAGGCATTGGCCGGCATATCCTGGGCGAAATCGACAACATGGCTCGTGGCAGGGGAATTCGAGCTGTGCGCCTCGATGCCTATGCAGCTTCTGCTGGTGCAGGTGCCTTTTACTCCAAGTATGGCTACGAGCTAGTTCGTCGAGGGTCCTTCAATGGTGTCTCGTTGGATTACTACGAAAAGTACGTGAACAACTGAGGCCCGTTTTTGGCCGACCAAAGCTTGATACCAGGTCCCAGACGATCCTCATGACCGTCGTGCCTGTCCGATCTGACTACCGGCAGGTAAGCGGCTTAGGCCGCATTAAGAAAGTCCGCGTCCAAAAGGCGGCGTTTCTATCTCTACCGGTCGTTGAGGTATCCCTTCATTTGGGGAGTTTACTTCGCTCTCCTTCCGCGACTCTACTCGGAAACACCTGGTCAGGAACCCATTCACGCTACTTTTACAGGGACATCTACAGGGACATCTACAGGGACATCATCGGCGTCTATCGCCAGAGACTCGAAGTACCGCACGCGCCGCGGAGCGCAGGCCCCGACCCACCTCGTCCATTGATTTGGATTTGATGGCAGTCTGTTGCCAAAAGAGTGCAACATCCACCCAACGTGTGTGATCCAGAAGGCCTACCCGTTCCTCGTCGATGGCAGCGCGTACCAGTTGCTCCGGCGCCAGACACCAACCAAGTCCCAGCGCTGCCGCTTCTACAAACCCTGTGGATGTAGGCAAATAGTGTATCGGAGGATTGATACGAGCGCGCGTTACGCGGCGTACGAATTGCCACTGCAGCGCGTCCTTGCGGTTGAAAACAATCATCGGGGCCGCGTTGAATGCGTGCGCATTCAGTCCGCCGGAGAAGTGCCGGGTGATGAACGCCGGTGAGGCGATAGCGAGGTAGCGCAAAGCGCCCAGTGGGTAAACATTGCAGCCGGGCAGGGGAGCTTGCTCCGATGTCACCGCTCCCAGGACCGTCCCGTCGCGCAGCAGATCAAGAGTGTGATCCTGGTCATCAACGCGAATATCGAATGTCAGTCCAGTGTCACGGTGAATCCCGGACAGACCTTCGATAATCCAGGTTTGCAGAGAGTCATCGTTCACCGCGATCGCGACTCGCGGCGCTGTCTTCACGGCGGCTGATTGCGGGACTATCTCCGCGAGCGCCTCCGCCTCCAGATCCTGCATGGGGCGTACGTGCCGCAAAAGCCGCTCACCCATGGCGGTCGCCTTGCAGGGCGACTTCCGCACGATCAGAAGCTGCCCGAGCCGGTTTTCGAGCGCACGAATGCGTTGAGACACGGCCGACGGTGTGACAGCCAGGCTTTGCGCGGCAGCCTCGAAGCTTCCTTCGTCAATAACCGCTGCAAAGGCAGCTAGCTGTGGGTGAAGCAAATCGATGATGAAAATATCTTAACTATAGTAAGAATAATTAGCTTACCTAATTTCTTTTTCGCAGGCATCCTCGCTGCGAAATGAACGAGGTTTAGGAACGTGCAGACACTATCACTCGGTTTCACAGGGTTTCTAACCGGTGCGGGTCTAATCATCGCGATCGGTGCGCAAAACGCTTTCGTCCTCCGCGAGGGCCTTAAAGGGTCCTATATCGTGTCCGTGGTCGCGATTTGTGCCTTTAGTGACATCTTACTCATCCTGCTCGGTGTCAGCGGGCTCGGTGTCGTCATCGAGCGCTGGCCCGGGGCCTTGGACGTGCTGCGATACGCAGGAGTGGCGTTTCTTACCAGCTACGGAGTGCTTGCAGCACAGCGTGCCTGGCGTGGGACGAGTGGGCTGGCAGCAGAACAGGCTGAACGAGTGAGCTACCTGGGCGTAATTCTTGCGTGTCTCGCATTCACATTTCTGAACCCACACGTGTACCTGGATACAGTATTGCTACTTGGGAGCATCGCCGCACAGTACCCCACCTCACAAAGGTGGGTGTTCGCAGCCGGTGCCTGCGCGGCCAGCATCGTGTGGTTTTCGTCACTGGGGTTTGGCGCACGGCTGCTTGAAGGCGTGTTTCAACGACCGGGTTCCTGGCGTTTTCTTGACGCCGCAATAGCGCTTTTGATGTCGGCGTTGGTTCTGAATCTGCTCTTCGGGCTTCAGTTCTAGGGAGACTCTGGCCGGTGGTTCCCTTCAATCTATGGACCATGAGCTATCGATGGGTCGCTGGTTGACACTTCAGGTGAGCACACATGCGTGTCACTGACGGTACACTTAACTTCGTTTGGACAATTCTTCTTTCTATGCTTTCAACTTCAACGCTCGGCCAAGATTCCCCATGGATTCCAGATGAGTTCAAAGTGCCAACGGTGTTCGAGAACGATCATTTCCGTTTACGCACGCTCACAGTCAACGATGTGGTTAAGGACTACGATGCGGTGATGTCCAGTCTGGACCATCTGCAAGGCGTTTTTGGGCCGAACAGTACCTGGCCACAAGCCGATCTGTCGCTGGAGCAAGACCTCATCGACCTGGGCTGGCACCAAAAAGAGTTCCAGAAACGCTCGTCTTTTGCCTACACAGTGGTCTCACTGGACGAGGAACGCGTGCTCGGTTGTGTCTACATCTATCCCACGACACATCGGAACTTCGACGCCGGCGTATTCCTGTGGGTTCGCGCGGATGTTGCTGACGACGGCTACGATGCGATTCTCTACAAGTCCGTCACGGAATGGATCGAGGCCGACTGGCCGTTCAGTAACGCAGCTTTCCCTGGGCGCGACATTACGTGGGAAGATTGGACTTCCTTAGAGTAATCGGTAAAGCGCCCCAGCATGAATAAGGCCACAGTGACTGGCCCCTCAGGCGTCGACTTGTGTAACACCCCGCACAGACTGTTTCATCGCGCCGGCAAACCTGCCGTTAAAGACATGCAGACCTGCTCAAACCAAGGCTTTGAATTGCCCGTTTTTCAAAATCAGTAAGGTCCACGCCTGCCCCGTTAGATACGAAGTATCATTTGGTTCGCCAGTGGAGCTAAACGAATCCAGGCAACACGGGTCGCGAGTGGCAGAAGAGTTCGCTCAACTCGGATTCAACCAAGAGAGAAGCCTCAGCGATACATCGCCTGAGAAGTGCCTATGAAAGCGCATGAAAAGGAGAGACAGACATCGGCTGTTATCGAGCTAGTGGATGTTCGGCGCGACTATATGATGGGAACAGAAACCGTACGAGCGCTCGATGGCATCAGTCTTCGGGTGGAAAAAAACGAGTACGTCGCCATCATGGGGCCTTCGGGCTCTGGGAAATCCTCGATGCTCAATATTCTGGGTTGTCTTGATCGACCCAGTAACGGTGAATACTGGCTGGCAGGTGAGCTCGCTTCACAAATGACCGAACGCCAATTGGCCAGGCTTCGCAATCGAGATCTTGGATTTATTTTTCAGACGTTCAATTTACTTCCCCGGTTGTCATCGTTGGCGAATGTGGAGGTCCCGCTCATTTATGCAGGCGCCGGCAAGAAGGAGCGAAGGCGCCGTGCGCAGAAAGCACTGGAACTTGTTGGCCTGGAGCATCGTCTATCGCATCGGCCTTCTCAGTTATCCGGTGGTCAACGTCAGCGCGTTGCTATCGCTCGAGCTCTAGTGACCGAACCAAGTCTTTTGCTGGCTGACGAGCCTACCGGCAATCTCGATTCAGCAACGGGGACGACCATCATGGATTTATTCGACGACCTACATCGAGCGGGTAACACCATAATTCTTGTAACCCATGAAGAGGCGATCGCCGAAAATGCCCAACGCATCGTTCGCCTCAGCGACGGTCGAATCATTGGCCAAAGTGATCGGGAACCACGCCTGTGATTCGCCTTTTTCTTATGACGGCGTGTATTTGCTTCATTGGATGCTCTCAAGATGCGCCCGAGCAACCGGCGTACACCACGGCCAAGATCAGGAAGCAAAATATAGAAGTCAGCGTTAGGGCGACAGGCGTTGTCGAGCCACTGACCACTGTAGAAGTAAAGTCGAAGGCATCCGGTGAAGTTCTTGAGGTCGCAGTTGAGAGCGGTGATGTGGTCAAAGAGGGCAGACTGATCGTGCAGATAGACCCGCGCACCGTGCAGAATCGGCTCGCTCAGGCTGAAGCAGAGCTTGTGGCTGCAGAGGCAAATCGTAAGGTAGCGGCAACACAAATGCAGAGATCGGAGCGGCTTCGGCAAACGGGTACCGTGTCTGAGTCTGCTATCGAGGACGCGACGCTTGATCTTGCAAATGCTGATGCAAACCTCGTTTCAGCACGGGTGGCCGTCGAAAATGCGCGAATCGCCGTGGACGACACAGATATCCGGGCACCCATTACGGGGACTGTGTTGAACAAACCTGTAGAAAAAGGTCAGGTTATTTCTTCCCCAACGCAGGATGTGTCCGGTGGCACCGTGCTGCTGTCGATGGCGGACTTATCGGCCGTGCAGATTCGCACGATGGTCGACGAAACGGACATCGGCAAGGTATCACCAGGAATTCCCGCTAGGGTCACAGTCGCCGCATTCCCCGACCAACCATTTTACGGGACCGTCAGTAAAATTGAGCCCGAAGCCGTGGTGGAGCAGAACATAACCATGTTCGCCACGCTCATCGTGATCCAAAATCCTGATAGATTGCTTTTGCCCGGGATGAACTCCGATGTTGAGATCACTGTCGCACGCGTAGACGACGCTCTGGCTGTACCAGTGATGGCTCTTCGCACGCGGCGAGATGTGGCCAGTACCGCCAAGCTGCTGGACCGAGACGAAAGTGAGCTTCGGATCGAAGTGAACGCTGCCCTCGCGCGATTTCACGATCCGGCTAACGGACCCAACGACCGCGACTTAACCGACATTGAACGGGATCAGGGGCACCGACCTACCAATCAGTTCTGGGTAATGCTTGCAGAAGATGGAACACCTCAAGCACGTTCGGTAGAGATCGGCGTCACCGATCTTGATCAGGCCGAAGTATTAAGTGGCTTAGACGTGGCGGACACTGTGCTTATCTTGCCAAGTTCGCACATGTTCGAGACCCAGCAGCAGCTGCAGTCCGCTTTCAAAGCGCGAATCCCTGGCGCGAGACAGCGAGGAAAGTGAAAGCCGTATGCTGCTTCTGGAAACGTTGAAAATCGCGCTTTCGTCCATACGCGCAAACCTGTTCCGCTCATTTCTGACGATGCTTGGGATCATTATCGGTGTTGCTGCTGTTATCACCTTGGTTTCGCTAGGCTCGGGCGCTCAGCGTGCTATTGAAGCTGAGCTTGCCTCACTTGGCGGCGACACGCTCATCATCCAATCGCCGATTTTTTCGTCACGCGGGTTAGCTCGTGCTCGAAAAACGCTCACTTACTCTGATTACCGTTACATGCTTGGGCAAGTCAGCCACATGTCCCTTTTGGTACCCGAAATCAACGGTCAGTTTCAGATCAAGTACGGCAACAAGAACCAGAACCTAGCGGTCTTTGGAACTACCCCCAACTACCAGGAGGTCTACGGCATCGATATGGCAGCCGGTCGATTCTTCTCGGAGTCTGAGGAATCGGCTCGGCGGCGTGTCGCCGTGCTGGGCGCTTATGTACCGCAGATGCTTGGACTAACTCCCGAGACAGCGATCGGGAGGACCCTGTCCATCCGTGGAATCGGATTTACGGTCGTAGGCGTGGTTGTCTCCAAAGGCATGAGCGGTGGCCGCAGGATCGACGAATCGATCTGGGTTCCATTATCTACCGCCCGTTATCGACTGTCCGGCTCCAAGTACTTGGATCGAATCAGTGGCCAGGTTGCGCAGTACTCAACGACTGCGCTTGCGCTTCTCGACATCGAGCGCGTTCTGCGTAAGGCGCACGGAATTCGCCCGGGCTTAGATAACGATTTTGATGTGGTCAGCAATAAACAGGTTGCAGAGATTCGGCAGAATGCCACGGCAATTCTCACTTCTTTGCTGGCTGGTATCGCCGGGGTCAGCCTTGTGGTTGGTGGAATCGGCATCATGAATATCATGCTGGTCACCGTCACCGAACGCACCCGTGAAATTGGGGTGCGAAAATCGCTTGGCGCCACCAACGCTAATATTCTGCTGCAGTTTTTGACGGAATCCACGACCCTTTGTTTGCTCGGGGGTGTAACTGGTCTCGGTCTTGGAAGTGCAGCCGCCTACTACCTGGGACAATCCGCTGGCTTGCAAACTGCGGTTACGCTGCAATCTGCGATGGTCGCTTTTGGTTTCAGTGCGGCTGTGGGCATAGTTTTCGGAATACTACCGGCACAACGCGCTGCTGCCCTCGATCCTATCGACGCTCTAAGGAACGAGTAGTGATTTTGGATAAGAGCTCACTGACAAAACGCATTACACGCGGTGTGCAATGTGGGAGAGCTATTGCGGATCGCCCCACATCGCAGCGACCCGCAATGAAGTGGACCCAGTAGCGACGTCTCATGCGTTAGCCGGACAGTCGAAGCGTTGGTTGCCGATTAGCGAAGCACGTCTGCGACTTTTTCGCGCGGAATGAACTCCTGCTCAAGACGCCCTCTCGGTCGATTGATCAGATAATCGAACAAATCGCGCTCTGAGGACGTCAGGTTTTCGGGAGCGAATTCCCCAGATTTTCTGGGTTCTTCCACAGCAAAGGAATCCGCAAATTCGTCAAACGTTCTGCGATCCATGAGGATGGGATTAAGCTGCGGAAGGTGAGCCCGGGCACTAGCCAGCATTAGTAACCCCCAACTGTCTATATCTCCCCAGTAAATCACATCCCGGTCCCTAAGCCAGGGGGCCGACAGCCAACTCAGATTTAAGCCGCTTCCTAAAACCGCGATGGAACCGTTGATCTTCGGAAGCTGGTAAAGAGATCGCTCGTTTTCCACGAGGAAGATTTGCCCATCGGGTAGTGGACTCCGCATAAGTTCATGTGCCCGGATGCGTTGCTGGTCAAACGGAAGCAACCCCGGCTGCAGTGGTGCAACTAAGAGCCAATGATCATTTTCTTCAAGGGCGTCCAGGAAGCGCTCAAGGCCATGTTCAACAAGCTCAGCGCCAAATCGTTGCTCAAGGAGCAGCATCAGTAGACCTCGGTTGCGCTCGAAGAACTTGCTATCGCTTCTGGCGACGGACAGGCTCCGCAGCGGTTGCCGCTGCGCGCAGCCAGGGCTGAGCTGCTCGGCAGCGCCGATGATCTGCAGCACCTCATCGGCGCTGCGCGCCAACACCTGCTGGCGTTGTCGCACGATGATGCTCTGGAACGATTCCGGCGTCTCGTTAAGTATCGTACGTAGGTGACAAAACTCGTCTCTGACTTCATCAGAATCGCAAGCGGCTACCCATTCTTCTGGTGAACGTAGAAGCCACTTCACCGGTAGCTCGACGGGGTCACTCAACTTCTGAAACTTTACCTGCCGGAATTCGACAGTGCCGATAGAAATACGGCGCCATTGATCGAGGTGTTCACGGAGCCGATAGGGCTCAGCTTCAACAAGTTTTGCCAGTGGTTTGCCAATTGCATACTCAAGAGGCCAGTTCGTCTTCGCTTGCAATAGTTGCTCACGTATCGACGGATTCAGCCATTGTTTACAGAGACGTGCGCGGATCGCAGCGGGCGTTTTCACGGCGAAATGAGCTGGTCGCGATGTTCTCGGGCTTTCTTATCAAGTTCTTGCCAGCTCATACACGCCAGGCAAGAGCTGCCTTGGTGGTTATGAACAACGACCGCCGATCTTGTGTGTTCCCGCAGGAGCTTTATCTCCTTGTTCGGCGTCACAAACAACGGGTGTAATCCGAACTCGCGTAAGGCTGCAATAATTCGGCCCGCAACGGCCTGTGAACTGCGAGAAAACGCCTCGTCTAAAACGACCGTGCTGAACAAAGGTTTGCTGAGCCCGTCGGGACACAGCGCATAGCTCAGGGAGGCCGTCAGTATGTAGCTTGCGATGATTTCCTTTTCGCCTCCGGAGCCACCCTGCGATCCTTTGAGCGATTCAACGACGGTACCTTCTTCGCGTCGTATCACAGACGCGGAGAACTCAAGGCGATAGCGCGGGTCTAGGAGCGCAAGCGCGCCGCGCGTACGGCGTCGTTCGCAGGCGTCGCGCAACATTTCAACAATTTGCTGGAGCGCTTTGTATTCGGATTCTCCCTCGTCGTCCACGGTCGTTGCAGAGCGCCATCGCTGCTGCGCTTTACGCAGGCTTCGTAGACTTTCGTGCACGAGGTCCCGTGGATCGAGCCGAATATACTGCTGGGGTTTGAAATCAACAATTCGCATTGTCGCGTTTAAGTCATCGATCTTCTCGCGGATTCGATCAACTTCATTTTTGACCGACATCAACAGCTGATCGACACCCTGGGTAGAGCTTTGTTTTAGGTATTCGCGAAAGCGGTTCAGTTTTTCCGGCAGGTCTTCCTCGTTGAGCTGTTTGAGTCGTTCCAGATAGGCCGAAACATCCGCCAGCTCTGTGCCTACTTCAGAGAGGGCACCGGTATCCTCGCGCTGGGCACGCTCCATCAGCCGGGCCAACTCTCTTTCGTTGTTGCTGACGCGCGCTGCGGTCTTTGCCAGCTGCTCATCGAGGTCAGATCGTTGTGCTCGCTCAGACGCTTCGAGGGTTTCAAGCGCAGGTACCTTGAACTGAGCGTCGGCGAGTTCACGCTGTTCCGGCTTCAAGCCGTCGCCGACCCGCTGCCGAAGTGCGTCAACCTGTTGTCTTGCAGTTTTTGAACGTGCCTGCAATGCGCCGATACGGCGCCCAAGGGCCTCCCTCTCCTTGTCCAGTGTTTCGAGATTTGACTTGGCCTGCTCCCACGCCGCTTTCGCTCCTGCCGTCTCCGAATCGGGTAGCAGTGCTGCGTTGAGGCGATTTTGCAGTCGCTCGCAAAGCTGCGTGACCGAATCAAGATCAATAGCCTCGAAGCGCACATTTTGCAGCAGCCCGACGCGCGTGATCTGTGCGCCCAAGCGATCTCGCTCCTCGCGATATCGTTCCAGGGCTTGCTCGTACTGCGCCCGTTCGGACCGGACCTGATCGATATCGTTTTCGAGGCTTTGCAGTCGATCGCGATTGTCAAAGCCTGTCATCCAGTTTTTGTTTAACGGTCGGTGGTCCTGCTTGTCGTAGAAGCCGCGTCTGCCGGTCATCAAGCCTTCACGCGTCATCGCGTGGCTTTCTCTATGGAGCTCGTCGCTGTTGTTTTTGCAATGTCGATCCAGCCGTGCAAGTAAGTGCTTGACGGCCTCGCGCGCTGGATGGTTTTTGAAGTTGAGCTTGCGGGTAAAGCCATCATCGAAAAACCTCGCTGCTTCATACCTGTCTTTAACCTCAAGCAATCTCACATGCAGTCGGTTGTTGCGACTGTTCACCCAGGCGGTCGCGTTTCGAATTGCCGCCTGCGGCAGCAAAATACGCAGTCGATCGCTTCCAAATGCCCGCTCTATAGCGCCGCGCCACTCCCGCTCTTCACTTTTGACCTCTACCAGCTCTGCGGCGAAGGGGATGTCTTGAGGTGCAATGTTCAGAACCTCTGCCAGTGTTTCGCGGAATTCGAGGTAAGGACCGGGGATGTTCGAATCGCTGGCGGCAATTCGTTCGCGCTCCCGTTCAAGCTCTAAAAGCTGGTCTCGCAGATTGCTCAGTTGCGCACCCTTGGCGAACAGCTCTTCTTCAGCGCGCAACCGGCCAGACTGCAGCTCTTCGTTGAGGCTCTTGAGTTTTGTTCTGGCCGCAAGGAACTCTTGCTCGTTCCGTGGGACATCAAGCTCCATACCAGATGCCAGGCGCGCGAAGTCCTCTCTATCGCTCTCAACCGAAATCATCTTTGTTCGCTGTTCTCGCAGTCGCTCCTGAAGGTCCTCAATTGACGATCCTCCCAGGCGAAGATAAGCAGCGTGCAGCGATTCAATGAGTTCGGTGTGTTTTGCTACCCGCTGGGTGACGGCGTCTTTGGATTTTAGGCACCGGCCATATTCTATGTCCGCTCGTTGCTGTTCCTCAGTCCACAACCGATGGCCGTGTTCCGCAAACCAGCACGGCAGCGCCGCCCTAAGTCGTTCCTCAGTGAGGCGTCGCCCAATGTTGACTTGTCGCTGCTTTTCTTCGTTCTCAATCGGTGCAAGAGATCGTTGCTGCTTCCGCGCGATTTCCAGCTCTTGATGAATCGCGGTGAGGTCGTCAAATTCGGACACGACCTCACCGGCCCGATCAAACACCGAGCTATCGTCGAGCACGAGGCTACGAAAAAGCTCGTCAATAGAATTAATCTGCTTTAGCCCAGAGGCCCGATTAAGCAGCGTGAAGGCGTTTTCACCTACATCAAAAAAGCGGCGTAGCTGTGCCAGATAGCTTTTCTTGTTTTCCCAGGCATGCACGCCTTTGGTTTCCCGTGCGCGCGCTTTGAGGGCTCGCATGCCCCCATCGCGGTGTATCTCGAGCCAGTCCTCGATGGACACATCCGTATTTTCAGCACAGATCCAAAGGCGCTTTAGATCGACCATGGCGCTGCTGCTCGAGTCCAGCCACAGTATTCCCAGGGCACGGAGTTTTCGACCTTCGCTAGCTTCGTCACTTGTCTCTTGACTGGCTAATGTGGCCTCAATCGCAGTGACGGTTTTACCGGGACGGCTGATGTGACTCGTTCCTCCGCTACCGTCACCCGCTCCGGCGACCCCGCGCACATAGGACATCAGATCCCGATCGCTTTCGTGTCCGCCGGTCGACGCCAGGTTGTAGCTCGGCCGGGGGCAAAGCAGGGTCATGAGCGCGTCCACCAAGGTGGTTTTTCCGGATCCCGTTGGCCCGATAACAGCGGTACCGTTCGTGTCTATAGTGGCCTGGTGTAACCGGCTGAAAGAACCCCAATTAAAGACACTAAGCTGGCTTAGCATAAACGGGGGATGCATCAGGTCATCCAGTAGCACACCTTGGTGAGAACCCAGCTCTGGAGGGCTGTTCATTGGGTGTTTCCTATATCTTGCGTGTTATCCCCGGCTGTAGTCCCTACGCTGGGAGGCGAGGCAAGCCCTCCCTCATCATCGCTATCTGCCGCTGCCTGTCGACGAAATGATTCGAGCAGCAAGCTCAGATTCGACGGGTTTGCCAGATGAGTGATCAGCGGCTTGATGCGAACCTGCTCGTACTGATCAATGTCGCTGACCACACCGTGACCTTTGAGCTTATCCAGAAGCGTGCGAAGGCGTCGATCTTCGGCGGATTCGCTGCCCATATCCCCCAAATAAAGCTGCAGGCTGTGTTGCAGTTCATCCAACGACACGATGCATTCGCTGATACCAATGCCGGACTCTACTTCGTGGGCTACGAATAGCTCGCGCAAAATGGCGAGCAGTAGAGACTGCTCCAGCGTGAGGCGCTGCCGGCGCACCAGCGGGTGGGACCATTCGTCTCGCGCTTCGGTGCCCGCATTCTCTCCGCCGCCCTCACCGGCAATTTCGCGTCCACTCTCGCACCCACCCAAAGAGTCTCTTATGACCAGTACGATCAATCCCCGCATGTCATCCAGACGCAGAGAAAGATCAAAAGGCTCGAGAATCCTGTCAAGCTCCTCCCGCTCCAGGACAGCTGTTTGGTAGAGCTTTGGTTTGGTGTCCGCATCTAATTGGCCGTAGCGCAGCAAGTGCTGGCTAGCATCTTTTATACTCTGCCGCGTGTAACTGTCGACGGAATCCGACGATATCGGCGCCGTTTCTGAGTGGAGCGCTCGTTCACCCAATTTCTCACCCTCAACCACCGGAGATCGCGTGTCAGAGCTCGACTTCGTTTCTTCTGTCACGGCGGCCAGTCCGTACCGTAACGACCGCTACCCTTCGACATCTTCAAACCGTAGATCGTCCATCGACTGTGCACTGAATACGACTTGTGGGACGCGATAGCGCAGCGTCTCCCTCTCTCCGTCGGAAGAGAGTTCCAAATCAAACTGTTCGTACTCGTCCTGCGTCAGGATGCCCAGGTGCAGCGCGAGGTTCAGCCACAGGGTTATCGCCTCCAAATCTTGCTCCGGTTTGAGGGCGAGGGCCAATTCGCCGATGCTGTTGGTGCTTTTGGACTTTTGCAGATGCTTTTGGGTGTCGGCAAAAAGCTGCGCTCGATCGAGACCGGTGAAAGCGTCCCAGAAGTCTTGCCCAATCTCATCAAGGTTTCCCTGCTGTCGGCGCAGATCTAAATCGACTTTAGTATCGTCGTCTATTTGTGTAAATCGAAGCCTTTCCAGTAGCGGTGAATGCGTAAAGGCGATTCCGACCGGTTTGACCGGCGATTCACAGCGACGGGTTTTTGCACTGTCCCAATCGAGCTCTACAGCGACCTGGAAAATGCTTTTCAGGAGCTGGCCGACACGATGGTGCTCCACGGCAAGGCCGGTCTCAAGGAATCCTTTTACGTCTCGTTCGCCTCGTGCGCGCGCTCTAATGACGGTTGCCGACTCATCCACAAGGTGAGACTTGAGCCAACGGAGTTCGCTTTGCTGTTGTCGATTGAGTGCACGACGGCTCAGCGGGTGCTGCAGGATAGTCTTTAATCGTTCACTCATATCTTCGAGCTGAACCTCTTGCCGCAGCTGCTGATGAAAGCTGTGAAAGACCTGGCCTTCTGCCGTGTCCAACAACTCATCGTGCGTATTCAGCAGCTTATCTACCACCTCGCCTCGATGCTGCTCTTCACTGATGATTGACTCTCTCAGTTGTTTGTCAGCGTCGCGGTAGGAATCTTCTACGCGGCGAAAGTCGCTTTTCAGACTGGAAGCCAGATTGTAGACCTCGCGGATACCCTCGACGGCGTCTGACCCCGTCAGGACTTTGAATTCCCCTTTTTTTACTCTCTCCAACTCAGCCTGCAATGACTGTATTTGTCGTTGCAGATGCTGCTCGCGACGCTCTGCATTCGGATTCAGGTTCACTTCGAGTTGCTCGATTTCGCGTTGCACCGTCAACAGGCGCGACGCCGTCGACGTCATCATTTGTGAGTCCAGTAGGTTGACGAAGGAAATCGCTTTTTGCAGCGCATCGGTGGCCCAGATGCGACCCTGACGCTCAATAATCAGTCCCTTACGAATCCACTGTCGCAGCTCTCTCCGGGCTGCAAGCGCAAAATCGTTACTGTCGACAGTGAGATCGTTATTGTTCGATTGAGACTGCAGGCCTTCCGCCAATAGCTCGTGGGCAAACTCCAGCTCAATCCCTTCCGACTCCGTCGCCCCCGAGTCGAATAATCGCTGGAGACTCATGAGGACGCTAGGTGCGGTCGGCGAGGCCAGGAGTCTCCACGCGGGGTTCTCACGCCTTGCGAGCATGTAACGATTCAGTCGCTGTTTCTGCCGATCTTCCATGCCAGATTCTTCAAGCGTTCGAGCCGGGTACCTAGTGTCCTGTCCCATTAGTTCGCATAACTTCTGCGTGTCAGCCAGGGCGTGTGGCAAGGCGCGCCCCGCCGGCAACACCCAAAGCATTCGCCACGCTCATGGGGTGGGCTCTGAAATTATGCGAACTAACGGGACAGGACACTCGCTTATCATCGCATAGCTTTTACGTAATACTTTTGCGCAAAGTAAGGATGTTTCAATCGCTGCTGAGTCGCCAGAAATGTCTGTGACTGGTGGGAATACCCTTTACTTACTACGCATCATCACATGATGTCTCTGAGATAAATTTTTGGCACCACAATCGAGGCGCGAACTGCGGACCTCACCTGATATAAGCCATTGACTTATATAAGCCATTGGCTTATTTTGAGTTTGTGGCGACGTACTACGAATTTATTGAAACCCAAGTATTCACAGACCTGGTGAATGAGCTTCTGACCGATGATGAGTACCGCGAACTGCAAGCTTTTCTGGTCAAAAGCCCCAAAGGCGGCGACGTGATTCCCGGTGGCAATGGTCTACGGAAGCTTCGCTGGAGATCAGCCAGTACCGGTAAGCGTGGCGGGTATCGAGTGATCTATTACCACGTCGCACTGATCCAGCAGATCCGGATGCTTTTGATTTACAAGAAAGGCAGGCAGGAAAATCTGACACGCGACCAGATAAAAATACTGGTCAAACTGATGAAGAGTTGGGAGGAGTAACGATGGAAGAGAAGCTATTCGCTCAGCTGTCGGAGAGCATGGAGCAGATGGGGGAGATACTGCGTGGAGAGCGTGAATCATCCCGGATCACCCGAGTTGAGGCTGAAGATGTACGCGAGATCCGAAGGGCGTCGAAGCTGTCGCAAGCGAAATTCGCGGAGCTCCTGGGCATCTCGGTCCACACACTTAGAAACTATGAGCAGGGACGGCGCGCGCCCCAAGGACCGACGCAAGCTCTATTCCGGGCTATCAAAAACGATCCAGCAAATGTGATTGCGGCGTTAGCCGGATGAGCCACGTTCGTTTCTCGAAGTCACTCGGGCAGACAATGTCGAGCCGGAGTTAGCTCCTAACACTTCAATCCCCATTTATCTATCGCCCACTTCGTTATTAGTCGCATCTAAGCCCGTCGTCCGGCAGTAGATCCTCAAACCGCTGATCGGTGAGGGAGCGCATAAAACACACGAGTGCTTCAATATCGTTGTCACTCAGCGGCCGACCGTCTTCAAGCTCGGTCGTGCTGACCGTGTCTGGGAACGGCGATTCGCGCCAAGGCGCACCAGTCTCGGGATTGATTTGGTTGTCTGAACCCGCCTGAAAGTGGTCGTAAAAGCGCAACACCGTGTCTAGGCTGCGAAACACTCCGTTGTTCATATACGGCGCGGTGACGGCCACATTACGCAATGTGGGAACCTTGTACTTACCCGCCTGTGCCGGATCGTCGACCTGTGGGTTGGCCAGTAGTCCGGGATCTAACTCATCGAGCGGCAAGTTCGCCGCGAGTCTGGCTTCCTCGTTTATGGGAGTGCCAATATTGTGGTACTCGTAGCTTGTAAACGTCTCGTGCCGATTGCCATTAGGAGCGAGTTGGTGGCAGGTCGCACAGTTGGTGAACTGCTGCGAGAAGAACAGGGCTCGGCCGAGCGCCTCTTTGCTGCCAGGGAAGAACACATAGTCGCCCGTGAGGGACCGGTCGTATTTTGAATCAAAAGTGTTAAAGACGTCGGTGCGCTCGTACGCTCCAATACTCGCGGCCATTGCATCATAGGCGTCCTCGATGTTGTCGAAGATGGTGTACCCAAACACCAGCTCGAACGACGCTTCGTAATCCGCGTTCTCTCGAATTCTATCAATCACTGCGGCTTTGCTCGGCATCGCCATTTCATCGGCTCCCAGTGGGGGATTCTTCGCCTGATTCTCAAGGGTCTCCGCCCGTCCATCCCAAAACTGGCCACCGACGAAGCCCTCATAGTCCGGCTGCTGACTGTTAAACCGGGGATGACGTTCACTGCCGAAGCCCGGCGCGAATGCTGTATACGTGACGGTGGGCGCATTTCGACTTGCCTGCGAAAAACCATCATCGCCGACCGAGAACGCGACTGGTTGACCGAACGCATCCAGGCGATTGTCGGTATACGCGCGTGCCGGATCGTGGCAGGTAGCGCAGGCCTGCGTACGATTCAGAGATAAATTCACATCAAAAAAAAGGGCCTCCCCCAAGAGCTCACGAGTGGTGAATGTGGGTTCCGGCGGAGGGGCAGGGTCAGGCGGGGGCGGCGCGGCGATCGGAGTTAGCCTGTTGCCCTCACTGCAGGCGGCGAGGAAGCAGGTAAGCGCCAGGCAAGACAAGGCGCTCCTTTCCGCCGCGACAACGACCGGATTGCGAGCAAAAATAACCGATTGCAAACGTGAAGCCTCAAGCTTTGCGCAGCCGGTCCGTGACGACTCGGGCTACACGCAGATCCCCCTAGTGAACGCGAATGATTATATCGGTGTGGTCGTTGGGCCAACCATATCTTATTGATTTTAAGAATAAGAATAATTAGTGTTCGCACGGGACTTTCCTGGGGGAAAACAATGAGCCACTTAAAACTAGCTGTCGCCATGGCAGCATCAATACTCGTGTCCGGCTGTAAAATCCAAATCGTAGTGCCTGACGAGGGAGGCACGGTTACAACAGTGTCGGGTAACTTCGACTGCGCTGCCGGAGCCAGCTGTGAGGTAGATGTTAACAATGATGAATTCGACGAGACCTTTCAGGCGGTCCCCGCCGAAGGATTTCAGTTCGTCGGTTGGGTACGCCGAGACCGGGGTCTGTGCGGGGGCAGTGGAGACGACTGTCGTCTGCCAACAACAGGATTCACTGGTAACTCAGTTCTCGAAGCATTGCTGGCCGATGACGACGAGATCTTTTTCCTTGAGCCCGAATTTGTACGATTCAGTTCAGCAGGCCTGACGTCGCTGCTGGAAACCAATGCCAACATTGCGTTGGCGGCCTACAGCGACTCGGTCGATACGGCCGTAATGCTGAAGGATGCCATCGATACTTTCGCGGCCGATCCTACCCAGGCTAACCTGGATGCAGCGAAAATCGCCTGGTTGGTAGCGCGAGAGCCCTATGGGCAGACTGAGGTGTATCGATTCCGACTGAGCCCAATTGATTCCACGAACTATATGGATGAGGACGGACCAGAAGGCCAGATCAATGCATGGCCCCTCGGCGAAGCTCTGATCGACTACGTGGTGAACGCAGAGCCGGATTTTGGAACTGGCCAGGTGGGTGTTGTTGCCAATGCTATTGGTATCAACATGGGCGGCGGTATCGACGGTACCGAAATGCCCGCAATCAACATCATCGCCGATTCATCGATTGAGATTACCAAGGAATTATTGGCTAACACCGCCACAGAAGAAGCCGATGAAGCCGATGTAATCGCGGGTTACCACGCCATCGAATTCCTCCTCTGGGGTCAGGATCTCAACGACAACGCGATGGTCACAAACGGTGATGACCGGGATCAAGCCGTGAAAACCAGCGGCGCGCCAAACCTTGCGACCGGTGGCCAGCGACCGCTTACGGATTTCACGTCCGCCGATGGTGCCGCACGCCGGCTTCTCTACCTGCAGGTGGCTGCAGAGAAGCTGATTGAAGACTTGCAGGGGGTTCGTGACGGCTGGTTAGACGGCGTCGATGGGAATTATCGGGATCAGTTCACGTCCTTCGAGAACACGGCCGATGCCATTCAACGCCTTACGGAGATTCTTACCGGAATGGGCACTTTGTCCGAGGGGGAGCTTGCGGGGGAGCGCATTCAAATCGCGTTTAGTTCGAATTCCCAGGAAGACGAGCATTCCTGCTTCTCGGATAACACCCATCGCGACATCGTGCTTAATGCCCGAGGTATCGCCAATAGCTTTTATGGCGAATACGCAGGCTACGACAGCGATCTGGACGGTATCGACGATATGACAATGCGGGCAGTCGATGGCTTCGGCTTCGATGACTATGCCGCCGAACTCGCTGTTGACGCACTTACCGAGATAGTCGGCGAGCTTGATACTCGGCTCCAGGCAACTGCGAGCAATGCGGGCAACATCGATGCGGCTGCTCGTAATGGTCAGCCCTTCGATGTGTTGATTCAGGACGTCAATCGAACCAGCGACAGCCCTGTTGCCCAGACGATCCTGGCGCTGAATGCCCAGTCGAATTTGATCGCCGCATTGGCGGAGCAACTTGCGATCGACGTGCAGGTGGTCGACGACGATGCGTCGGAGTGTGACACGACGCAGCCGGGCACGACCTGCGGTTGAGCGATGAGCATGCCGCAACCGGTTCTGGCTTGCGGCATGCGTACTTCTTGCTTCGGTGACGCTCCCTGGTGTCTAGCTCTAGTGTCTAGATGGCATTGCAGATTCTGATGTTCGGAGTATCGCGGCTGTCACTCCTGGACGCGCCTAACGGATCCCGGCGCGGTTCGACCTTGAGGCTGCCTCAGATACAGCTTCTGCTGTTGATTGTTACCATGCTCATTCTTGGGAACATCACAACTACCTGGTTAGGTGGAGCGGGGGATGCGAACGGGCTGAGCGAGGTCGGCGGAGAGAGCTGGCGTGATCGCGCACCTTCTAGCCCTTCTAGCAGCGTTGATTTATCAAACTCGCCGGAACTAGCTGAGCGCTCAGGTTCCTCAGTACCGATACACGTGCCGTTACTTACGCCCGCAGAAGCATTGCCGGGGGGCAGTGGGAGCGTCCGCTTTAAACCCTTCGCTTCGTTTGAGTTGCCCGTGACCAACTTGCCAGAGGCGCAGCGCTCTTTCTTTCACGCAGGAAAGGCGCTCGCTCGGCAACCCTGGATCAAGGCGCCAACGACAACGGACGCACGCGATGGCCTGGGTCCCTTATACAACGCCCGATCCTGTCTGGGCTGTCATGCTAATGGTGGTCGGGGATCCGTACCTGAGCAGAGCGATCATCCGTTGTTCTCCGCCGTCCTGCGGCTCAGTGTACCCGGTGGCGATGCGCTGATCTTGGGATCCACACCGGATCCCGTGTACGGGGATCAGTTTCAAACCCAGTCCATCGCTCTGTCTCATCAGCTGCGCGGACGAATTCCCGGGCGCGACCCGAAGACTGATCCCGAGGCACCACCGGAGGCGCAGCTTTTTGTCGACTGGATTGCTAAGCCTTATGTTTATCCGGATGGCGAGGCCCGGAGCCTGCGTTACCCAAAACTACGCATCGAAGACCTGGGATACGGTGAGCTACACACCGACGCTCGGACAAGCCTTCGGGTGGCTCCGCCGATGCACGGGCTCGGGCTGCTTGAGGCCGTTGATCAACGCAGTATCGACGCGCTTGCTGACCCGCATGATCGCGATGGCGACGGGATCAGCGGCCGCGTGAATCGGGTCTGGGATTTTGAAACGCAAAGAACAGTTCCGGGACGTTTTGGATGGAAGGCCAATCGCGCCAGTCTTCGTATCACCACGGCCGCTGCGTTTCAGGCCGATGTGGGTATCAGCAATCCGTCCTTTCCCTCCCAACCATGCACCGATTATCAGCGCCGATGCCGTCGGGCGCCGACGGGCAACAACGCGGATGGGTATGAGTTGCCCGATGAGCTGTTGGACCTGACCCTGGGCTTCGTAAAGAACATCGGTGTACCCAAGGCGCGGGCACTGGATTCGCAATCGACCCGCGGTCGACAGTATTTCTACCAAAGCGGCTGCGCCGGTTGCCATCAACCTAGTTTGACGACGGCTGCTCTGTATGGAAAGGAATCGCATCTGGGCACGCAGCAGATCTGGCCCTATACCGACTTGTTGCTGCATGACATGGGGTCGGAACTTGCCGACCAGCGAGGCGACTACCTCGCGACCGGCCGGGAATGGCGAACACCGCCTCTGTGGGGGTTGGGTCTTGGCAAGAAGGTTAACGGTGTTACCACGTTGCTTCACGATGGACGCGCTCGAAACATCGAGGAGGCCGTGCTTTGGCACGGCGGAGAAGGCCGCCCCTCTCGTGATGCGTTCACGGCGCTCTCAAAACCGAATCGCGATGCGCTGATTGCATTTGTGAGGTCGCTGTGAAGCGCCGTGACTTACTGGTAGCCGTGGGAGGCGGCCTGCTCCTAGGCTCATCATTGAGCTCTGCCGCAGCTTCTCGTGTCAGTCGCGAGCGCTGGATCTCGGCGCACGGCGGCGAGAGCGGAGAGTTCGGTGTTGGCTGGCTGACGGGCGGTGAGTTGGGCGGCACCACCAGCGTTGGTTTTCGTGGTCATGCAGTATTGCAGCACCCTTCGCGGCCCGATTCTGCTGTGTTTCTGCCTCGTCGACCGGGCAAGGTCGCGCTGGAGGTGGATTTACTGGCTGGTGAAGTGCGACATCGATTTACGGCGGCGGAAGATCGACACTTTTACGGACACGGTTGCTTCAGCGTAGACGGCACCGTGTTGTACACCACGGAGTCGCACGTCAGCGTTGGTACTGGCCTTGTTACGGTTCGAGATGCAAACACGTACGAACGTCTTGAGGAGTGGTCCAGCCACGGAATTGGCCCCCATGACTTGGCTGCGCTTCCCGATGGGAAGACTCTGGTGGTGGCCAATGGCGGCATTCTCACCCGGCCCGAGACTGGAAGAAGGGCGCTAAACCTGCCGACCATGCGTTCCAGCTTGTGCTATTTGGATGCCGGTACTGGTCTACTGCTCGATGAATTTTTTGTGGCGGAGCCCAAGGCGAGTATCCGGCACCTTGATGTCGCGCGAGATGGCACCGTAGCGTTTGCAATTCAGCTTCAGCGCGATGCAAGTGGCCACGACCGTCTGGTGCCTCTGGTGGGTGTACATCGTCCTGGGGCTGCGTTGGAGTTATTTGAAAAACCCGCGGCGATCCTGCATCAGCTTCGAGACTACGTGGGGAGCGTCGCCATCTGCGACCAGGGTCGCGTTGCAGGGTTTGCGAGTCCCCGCGGGAATTTGGTCGTGTTCTATCATGTCGACAGCGGAGCGCTGCTGGGTTATCACCAGCTTCGTGATGTCTGCGGACTCGCGGTCAGCAGGGAGCGAGAGGCGTTCGTGCTCAGCAATTCTTTTGGTGAGATACGCGAGTTGGATTGGATTTCTTTACACGAGCGCAAGCACCAACGTCTGCGCCTGCCTGATTTCCGCTGGGACAACCACTTATTGGTCGCTTCTCTTGGCTGACTCCGCCTCGTGCGAGCGGTGCATGGCGGCTGCCAGATCCTGGTTCGCGACCGTCGTGCGACGCTGCGCGCCGGCTTGCTTCGTCTTGCTGAGCTCATGCAGCGACAACAATGGGATCACCCCGCTCGAACCCCCGGTGTTGGTTGAGACCGGACCTCCGCCGGTAACACTCACCGAAGAAGAGGCGTTGCGGGCCGCATTCGAAGAGAGTGTGGATGAGGCAATAGTGCCGTCAGTGCAAGACTTTGCCCAAGAGGCCACCGCGACGGTTGTATCGGCCCAGGACTTCTGCGGGCAGGTGGACGAGGCGGGCCTCCGTGAGCTGCAAGAACGTTGGCGAAGTCTGTTTTCCCGGTGGTACCGATTAGTTCCTTATAACTTCGGACCGTTGAATGATGACATTATTTTTCCAAACTTCACTTTCATAGACTCACTACGTCTTCGTGGTACCGACTATCTCGAAACCGTGCGCGGCGAGATAGCGCGCGATATCAGCGGCGACCGGGAGCTGACAGAGGACTACTTTGCTAGGAAGACCTTCAATCGAGTTGGTCTGCTTGCTCTAGAAGCGACGGTTTTTGAAACGAGTACGGCGGAGCACAGCCAAGCTGCCACCGATATTCTGGCTGAATTCGACGCACGACCACGCAAGTGCCGGGTACTGATCGGGCTGGCACGGCAGATCGAGGAGCGCGCGCAAACGATCGCATCCGGTTGGCTGGAAGAGTTCCAAGATACAGAAAGTGCCTATCGCGATCTGTTCCTGCAGGCGGAGCTTGAAGATGGCACCGAGCCCATCAGCCAGCTACTTATCGCAGTGCAAGAGTATCTCGACTACCTCCAGGCGCGTCGGGTAGTAACCACTGCCGCACCGCTGTCTGGGATTGCCTGGGACGCCGTGGCGGCATCTATGGACGAGGTTGAGCTTTTGCTGCGCGGTGTGAACTCAGAAAGTAATAGTTTTTTTGACGCCATGATCGCAAGTGGGAATCAAAACGCGGTGGATGGGGTTGAAGACAGCATCGATCAGATCCGTAGGGCGATTGCGGATCGCGATCCGGACATGCTGGAGATCACGCTCGGCTTTCTTGATGGGAACTTTAAACGGGAGATCCCTGACAGCCTCGGCATCGAGCTTGGAATCAACTTTAGTGATGGAGATTGAGACTTGCGCGAGGATTCAGGCAGCGGCAACTGAAGATGTGCTCTCTAGTGTCCTGCATGGTTAATCCGTTGAATAAATTTCGAGTGATTTTTTGTGCCTGGCCTTCGTAACGGGCGAGGCGCGGTGAGGAGTCATAGCCGTAGCTATGGCGACGATCCGCAACGCCGCCAGGCGCGAAAAAGCGCCGAAATAATTCAACGAATTAGCCGCGCAGGACACTAGCTACGGATCGCTAGCGGGGCTTGTGACGCCCTGGCTCCCAGACATCGCTCGAATAGGTGGCGCTGGCGAAATCCAGAGGCTTGCTTTCCAGCTCTGTGGCGAGCGTATCGTTCCATCGATTGAGGAATCCAAACAGTGCGATCACGCCCATGATCTCCAGGATCTGTTGTCGGGAAAAATGACGCTCAAGCTCATGAAAGTGTTCATCGGTCGCGGTATTCGGCTGCATTCCCGCTGCCAAAGCCAGAGAAAGCGCCGCTCGCTCGGCCTCGGTGAACAGGGCACTGGATTGAAACTCCCACACCGCGGCGACTTTCTGAGCGTTTTTGCGGGTCTCGGCGTCATCGCTCGATAGCATCTTTGCGGCGCCGTGTGCCGTGTGCGCCTGGCAGTAACGGCATCCGGCCGCGCCGCTGGTCACCGTGGCGATCAGACGCTTCAGCAGCGGATCCAACGTACCAGGTCGGTAGATCACCGCCACCAGGTGTTGCATGGCCTGCACCAGCTCCGGCCAGTGAGCCATCGTCAGCACATCGTTCGGGGTAAAACCCATGGTGGTCTCTGCAAACGCCAACGCCTCCCGCAGGTCTTCCGGAAGTTCATCCGCGGTGAGTGGTTTGATGCGGCTCATTCTTTAGTAACTCTTGCGCGCGCTCCACTGTTGTGGCGCAATGCATGTATAGACTTGCGGCAATCACCGTCTAACTCGGCGGCTTCAGGGGCCCGGCCACAAAAAGTCTTTTCCATGGTGGTGTCGACACGGGCCAAGTGAGCGTTCAAAAACTCCTGGCTCAAGGAGACGCTGTCGGGAGCGTCAAAGCGTTGTGCAAGGTAAGCATTCGCTGGCGAACCTCCTAAGGGCGCGACGGCTTCGAAAAACTCCAACAAACTGCCATTCGGCGCCCGTACGCCGATCATCGTCACGGTGCCGTAAGGCGCAAGCGCGAAGGTCTTCGCGTCGCTGAACATCGTATAACCCTCGTCTTTTAGATGGTCGTTCAAGGCGGCGATGTTCTGTGTAGGAAAACGTAGACTGCTAAGCCCTAAATTGGGAGGCAGCGCATGTTCAGACACATCACGACCGGTAAGACCCGCGAAATACAGAAGTTCTACTGAGCCTTCATTAGTACCTTCTGGATGGAGAATCTGTACATCCCGCTCCACCTTTTTTGCCAGGCTAAGCGGCATACCCAGCACATTCGCACCATTTCCACCGCTCGCTCCTCGGTGCTCTAAGTAAGGTTTGAACCCGAGCACCTCACGGTAAAAATGAAGCGACGCCGGCCAGTCTTGCACGACCTGCGTGGCGTTAAATGTGCGACTGAAGTCTCTTAGGTGGGGCCATCCTTCGAGCGCAGGGGCATGTCGCTCTATCATGGCGATGGTGATGCCATCGGGGCCTCGAGCGATCCACTCGGTGACGTCAAAAGGACCAAACTGAAATCGCTGAGGTTCGGCCGTAGCCTGCCATCCCCGCGCCTGCAACTGCTGATGGATAGAGTCACTGTCGGTAACACGAACGTTAAAGTCGAAAATCCCTCCGCTGTCCCAACTTTGCGTGTTGGCTCGTATCTGTTGTTGCGCCACGCCCTCCAGTTCGATCATGCGGAGATAACCGCTGCTAGTGCCTGGATTTGCCAAGAGTACGAAGCTACCCGCTGCCGACTCGCTAAGACCCCAAGCTCGCTTCTCCTCTTGAGATAGCTCGCCCTCCTCAATCACGTCCCAGCCGCCAACTTGCTTAAACGTTTCTGACTGGGCAGCGATGTCGGCAACGATCGCGGTAATCTCTTGCCAACCGCTAATCCGGAATTCACGATCTAACGCATCAGGCTTTGGCTTCGCACAGTTCGAACCTTCTTCGAACAGCTCAATGAGCAGGTCGTTGGGCGCGATTAGTGTGGCGACGCGGATAGGTCCCTGACTGGGCGACTGATGGCAAAGGGGCCCGGCCACACGCTCGACCCCTGCTGCATCTGCGCGCGCCAGTACTTCATCAAGATCGCGCACGCTATAACTCCACATGCCAATGCCGCGATGAGGCACCCGCGGTGCCACAGCGTTCTCCCGTGGCGGAGTGTTCTCGTAGTCCACAAGTAACATATGCTGGCTGCGGCTTCCACGCGAGTAAACGATAGAGAAGCGGAATACTGTGCCATTCGGGACGTTGAGTGCGCCGTCACTGCCGGCGCTTTTCCAGGTGCGGTCCGAACGCAACTCTAGGCCGAGCACATCGACCATAAACGCAAGCATGGCGTCAGAATCCTCAACCATCACCGCCGAGTAGGCTGGTCCGCCATACCCCGACTCCCTATCTATCGGTCCCAGCTGCGTCATGCCCTCTCCGCGATGAATCCCCACCGCATGCACAAAATCAGGGCCGTTAAAAATGGTTTCTTCGATGGGGTAGGTGTTGCCGTCGGTACGCGGGACCCGATACCTTGCCAAGGTGTTGAGCGCGCCAAAACCCAGTTGGCGCATCTTGGTATCTAAGGCTGTTTGATCGAGGTTGGGAAAGCCAACGGAGAAGGTACCAAGTTCCAGGGCATTCCAACTGTTGTGAATCGAGGGTTGCGGCGTCGCAAAATGCAGCAAACGCAATGCGATTGTGCCGTCCACGTCTTCCCGACGCAGCCGGTACTCCTCCCAATCCAGACTATCATCTAAGCCCCACAGCAATCGCTGTTGCGCCCGCACCTTTGGCTCCACCTCGAGAGGGCCCTCTACCTTAAGAGCCAGGCCATCGCGGTAAAACAGTAAACTCTCGCTAATGGAGTTGGTGCTGATCGTGACCGTATGCAGCGGGCCAGTGAGCGCATCATCAACACTACTCTTGGGTGCCAGCGCGTCTAATTCTTCAGCGACGGCTGATGGCAATATCACTAGTGGGGCCAGCGACAAAGCAATAAGTTGTAGTTGCAATAGACGCCTCGCATGCGCGCCAGCCAGCGTGATCGCGTCGAGCAGAAGTTTAGTTATTTTTCTAAGCACTGTAGTTCCCTGAAGACGATAATTAGGTATATTGACATATCATTATAATTTATGCGATTTGCGATGAAACTGTTTCTGATCATATTGGTGCTGCTCGCTTGCCTGCCGTCCAATGCGCAGGCAATGGACAGCGATAACTTACCGGACACTGGCATTAGTGGTGTCTATGAGGCGATGGTGGGCGTCGACGATGCCGACTATGCCCTGCGCTATTTTGCGGAGTTTGGTTTTACGCCCGTCGCCGACGTGCGAGTCGATGCCGAGACGGCCGAGCGCATTTACGGCGTATCCTCAAAGCTGCGTAGCATCCGGCTACAAAATGGCGATATAGACAGCCACGGCCTGATCCGGCTCTTGGTGTGGGACCGTCCGCTTGGACCTGGCGTAGGCTACGCACCACCAGAGACCGTTGGCGTGCGCATGGCTGTGATGCGCACAGAGGATGTCTTTCGTCTAAGCGATGTGTTCAGCGATTGGCGTAAGAGTGGTCCAGCGCCGCTGCTTATTGCTGGACCTGTCTATGATGATTTGTATGGTGCCACGGACGGCAAACTCGATGTGTTCAATCGTCGCGTCGGGGTAAGGGAGATGGGTATCTATGGTTCCTGGTTCAATCATGTTTTCTTCCAACGCTACGGCTATCAGATCCAAGGATACGGGACCGTATCGACAGGCGCTCCCCTTAGAACCAGCGAGCTCACTCACCACGACTTCTATGTTGCGGGTGACCTCGACGAGGTGACCCTGTACTACAGGAACGTGTTTGGTATGCGCCCGGAGAGCGGGTCTTCTGAGCTGGATGGTGAGTGGCAGCCCGGTCCAAAAGCCGTTTTTCAGATGGGCCCTGGCCGATCGCACTGGTATCGAGGTTTCGTTTCGCCCAACAATATCTGCGGCAAGCTTAAGTTTTTCTCAGCGGATGGGTTACACATGGTTGATGATCGCTCCGCACGACAACGCCCGGGAGAGCTTGGAATTACCGTGCATTCCTTTTGGACGCCTAAGCTGGATTTCGTCCACGCCCGCGCCGTCGAGGCGGGGCTCTCGCCCACTGCAGTCAATGACAACGAATTCGGTGAGCGCAGCTTCTTTTTAACAGGGCCCGACGGTGCCAGTTGGCAGATCATTTCACGCGCGGAGTCTCAGCACCCGGTAACGACCGTATTCGAACTCGAGAAAGTGGCGAACTAAACTGCGAGTGGTACGACGCGAAAATCGAAGTTAGAGAACATCACACAAACTTCGCAAGCATCGGCACGTGTGTCTCGTCCGCACACAGACCCGCGTGACCCAGCGGACACGTTCTCACGCTATCCAGACAGCGGGTCTTGATAATGAGCTGTCACCAAATTATCTGATTGCGCGGGCGAGTACCAGGCCTCCTACCTCACTGTGTTAGTGTCAAGCGCTCGCCGCGACGACGGCAGTACTATCATCGACGCTTGAGGAGCCTTCCATGCGAAACAAACGAAGCCCCACCTATGCGGTTGTCATCGCCCTGACGATGGCACTGCTTGGCACAGCATGCGGTGATCAGACGCGTGACGCCGTGGAAGAAGCCATGGAGGAGGTGGCCGCCGATGCTCGCGAGAAGCTATACGAAGAGCCGATTAGCTTCAGCCCCAAGGGCGTTGATGGCACGGCTGAACTGATGCCGAACGGCGACCTGTTGATCGACGGCAAGCCTGTGCCGCTGGACGACACGCAGCAAGAGGCAGCGCTCGCTTATCGCGAAAAGTTTCTGGCGTTGGCGGACGCGGGGATCCTCGTTGGACAGCAGGGCGCGGCGCTTGGTGGTGAGGCAGCGGCACTTGCATTGAGCGCAGTGTTCGGCGGTGAGGACGCCGAGGAGGCGGAGCGGAAGATCGAAGCCGAGGCCAAGAAGATCGAGAAGGCCGCGCAGGCGCTATGCCGCAATGCCAGGGCATTGGAGGTCGAGCAGGAGCGTTTCGCAGAGATCGTTCCCGAGTTCGCACCCTATGCAAAGGAGATCGACATTGACGTCGACTGCGAGGACGCCGACGACGACTAGGAACCGAGGTGGCCGATCGCTGCGGGAGAATTCACGTTTGTGAGCGGCCGCCCAATCGCAAGAGGTCATGTTTGTACACAGGCCCCATTGGCTCGCTAGCGACCCGTTGCGGAAATTCGATGCACTTCATCATCTACGGATTTGCGCTTACCGTCGAGCCTTGCTGAACTTTGAGGAGCGGCCATAGTTCGAGCCAACGTTTGTCTTCGAGTCGTTGTCTGAAATCCGTGGGTTTCTGACGAGTCGCATTCAGCGTAATGCTACCGGCCAATAGGCTCCTTACGCCAAATGGTGCTTTCAACTTTAGCTCACCCGACCTTGAGGTGTATGCTCCAACCGCTGTCTCAACCTCGACCCAGTGCTTCATGGCGTGTGACGTCGATTGATAACAGGCATCGCCGTTTCGCACGTGCATGCGCGCTTGATTCTTCACAGACCATGGGAGGCTTGAGATGGCAGAGAGCTGGTCCTCGAGCTCCTTATCTCGTGCACGGGACGCTTGCATAGGGTCGAAATAAATTAGGTCGATGTCGTTCAAAGGTGTCGATACTGAATAGGCGTGCAGGCGATCCCACACAAGATTACGAACGAATCCCGCTGCAATACACCAGTCCGGCAATTTTAGTGAGGCTGCTAGCTTCAATGCGCTCATGCGCAGTGGGTCCTGGTTAATCCACTTGATTATCTGTTTCTCTCGCGTCACGTGATCAGCGTATCACCACAAGAATAGGAGCGGTGTGCTCCCTGCGGCACGATGCAATCCGATGGAAGCGGACAGAGTAGTTCACTCGCTCATGCCGTGAGCTATAGACCCAAAGCGTTAGGTTTTCCGTCGTATCATTGTCGGAAACGATCGAGCGACCTTCTTCCACGATGGGTTTCAGTACTCGAGTAGCGAGGACCCGATAAGATCGTCCGATGAATACACGAAAAACCGCGGCGATGGGATCCGCGAGGTCGCCCGACGGATTCATCCTATCGCTGTTCCTGCTCTTCCTGTCGTTACCGTTAAAGGCCAACGAAACTGCAGAGCTGGAAGCGCTCCTTGAACTCGAGTCCTTACCGGGAGTTGTGTGGTCCATTACAGATAACGGAGCGGACCGGTCTGGAGGTGCGGGTTCAGCTGACTTGCATCGCGACCGTCCAATGTCTGCGCAGACAAAGGTGCAAGTTGGATCAGTGACCAAGACTCTGGTCGCACTGGGCGTTCTGTACCTTGTTTCGATTGGTGAGCTCGAATTAGACACGTCTGTCGAGCAGCTGATTCCTGATCTGCCTTGGGACAATCGGTGGCGTAACGAAACGCCAATCACGGTCCGCAACTTGCTAGAGCATACGGCCGGGCTCGACAATATCCGTATGTGGCAGTTCTTGAACGCAAGCGCTACGCCAGACACTCCCCTAACATCCGCTTTCCCCGCTGATCATGGGTACTTGCTCCGAGTGAGAACGCCGCCCGGCACTCAGTACTCGTATTCCAACATGGGCTACGCAGTTCTCGGCCTTGTGATTGAGCGCGTCACTTCGGAACGATACGAGGATTTTCTCGCTCGATCGCTGCTGGTACCCCTGAAGATGAAGCAAAGTAGCTTTCGGTTCGTCACGCAACAGGATGACGAACGTCTCGCAATGGGCTATCTGGACCATGGCGTTCCGCAGCCGTCAGTACCTATGGTGCTAAGGCCTGCCGGGCAGTTCACGACGACTGCCAGCGACATGCTTAGCCTGCTTCGCTTTCTCCTCGGCAGCGGAAGTGTTGATGGCGTAAGACTTATAGCTCCCGACCTGATGGCGAAGCTTGGTGTTCCCTCCACCACCGACGCTTACCGCGCTGGCCTACGCATCGGGCACGGTTTAGCCCTGGCACTACGCGACCGACATGGTGTTCTCGGTGAGTGCCACCCGGGCACGACGTTCGGATTCCGGGCTAATCTCTGCGTTTTTCGCACGCAAGGAAAAGGGTTCTTCTATGCAGTCAACGCCGACACTGAGACTGCCGATTACGAACGTCTGACTCGCTACTTCATCCAGCAGATGGACTTACCTCTTGCACACCTTGATCCAGTGGTTGAGATGCACAGCGAAAAGTACTCGGGTCTTTATGAGCTTGCCCCCTCAAACATGGACCAGTTTGCGTGGATTGATTGGATGTTCAATTCAATCTGGGTGAGCCCGAATCCCCAAACCGGCGGATTGCTTGTGCGCTCGTTGCAGGATGATGAGAGAGCTCTGCTGCCCGTAGGTAAGGGGTTGTTTCGTGATTCTGATCGGCGCGTCGCGTCTCATGTTTTCCTTGTCGAGGATGAATTGCTCCTCAGCGACGGACTCCAAACATGGAAGAAGGGGTCGCCACTCTTTCTTCTCCTAGGATGGATAAGCCTTTTGGCGGGTACGCTCGCGTTCTTGTACATAATTTTCCGGGGGACATTGCTCAGTCTCAGTGGCCGACTCCTCGCGAATAAACCGATAGCACTTGTGTGGGGCTGTCTTGTCGCGCTGGCTTTGCCGGTTTATCTATTCACGCTGCAGTCGTTTCTCGAGTTCGGCGAAGCGACTGTAGCGAGCCGAATACTCGCGGCGCTTAGCGGTGCGCTACCAGCGGCTTGCGCCTTAGCCTGCTACATCAGCATGAAACGTGACAAGACTTGGACTCTCGACTTGTGTGCAGTCGTGGCCGGCCTGCAGCTGTGCGTTTTTCTTGCCTCGCAAGGAGTGATACCCATCGTATTGTGGCGCTGATTTCATCGGTATTTCAGACTGGGCAAGCACAAAGCGCGTCGGACTTTGGCCGGAGGCTGCTGGCTCGATAGCACTGCGAACGTTCTCACGAAGCAGTCGTTCAGGCGCTGATTAGCGACTGACTCAGTTCGACCCCTTGCAGACGCTCGACCATAGTCGCAAGTTAGACGGCTGAGCCTGCAAATATGGTGTTTCTGTGTTCGCAGAGTATCGCCGCCACTTCTTTCGCCCGTTTCCGGTTACGCTCCAAGCCCATGCTTTTTGCCTCTACCCCGACTAAGTAGTTGACTATCTCGTCTGCAGTGCCCTTGTTGATGATCATAGAAAACACTCGGTGCACATAAGTCTCGTATTCGTTTCGTGTACTCGGGACACCGGCAACGCCAATCGGGTCCCAGATATACTGGAGGACTTCATCGACAGCTTTAAACAGCTCTGTTTGCTGGTGGTTCAGCTTGCTACTCATTTTGTCTTCGTAGGATTTAATTGGTGGGCGGTATGTCGCGGTGACTGAACCGCTTTTCTGTTGACATTATGCACTTCACAGCTGTTCAAAAGCAGACACGGACAGGGGTTGGGTCTGAACTGCCATCACCGACCCGATGCTGCCTACGAACCTGAGTCTCTGACTCTGCAGCGTAAGTCCGCATACACCATTTGCTCGTTCTCCGGTTGGACCCCTGGCGGCAATACAGTAACGCCATTGTAAATCGATCCATTCCAGTTATAGATGCCCCGTGGATAAGGCAACGCCAAGAACTTTGCGCCGCAGAGCTTACTGTCGGTCAAATCGACTCTTCCAATGTAGCTGGCATTGATCAATGCGTCGATAAGGTTCGAGTCGGCTATCGAAGACTGGTATAGGTATGAATTCGATATCGTCACATCAGAGAGATTGCTTTTCGATATCTTCACGCCGCTCAACTTCGTATTGTAGAAGATAGATTTAGAGAGGTTGGCTAGCGTGAACTCGGAGCCACTGAGTTCAGTACCAGCGAAATTTGCCCCTGAGAAATCAACGCGCTCAAACGTTCTGCGCGCAAGGAAGAGGTCCGACAAATCAGCATTTACGAAGTTCGCTCCTTCAACATGTCGGTTGAAAACCAGTCCCGATGGCTGATCAAGAATCGTAGAGCATAGAACCAGTATTACAACGCTTGCTGTTTTCTGCAGGATTGAAAAGCGGCCAGCTTCCGCCTTGCATTCATACTCTATTTTCCTCGCCTGACGGAAGAAGAGCACCGACATAGTGATCGTCAAAATACCAAAAGGAAGTACAAAAAACCTGATTAGCTGCGCGATGCCAACGACGAGGTAGGTCAAGGAAGAGAGGTATAGGACGCCCACCATCGGCAACTTCACCGATTGAGGCAAGCTGGCGGACCATAGCCGACCGGCCACATAAACTGGGATCGGCGTCCAAGCAAACACATATAAAAAAAACACGTTTGGCAGCAGAAGCAAATCGGCCGCGGCCCAAGATGGGATATCTGTCAGGAGGTGGGTCAGCCCGAGGAGCGTGCTGAACACTAGCGTAAGCGATACACCTTTACTCATCAAAAACATCGGCTTGCGCCGATCCCTCCCAGGACGTCCCACCTCTAGTGCCTAGACCAACCAACTCCGGCGAGGTTAGCCGATCGAGCGCTCCACAATACAACAGACCCCTAGCTAATTGTTCGCGGTACTCCGCCCCGGTACATCCAACATGCGCAGCGCCGCATCGGGCTGACTTGCTACGCCCGTGAAGATTGCAGAAGGCTAGACAATGGGTCAAATGTTCGTCTGCCCAGAGAGATACCCGAGGCTTCTCGAGTAACGGCTGAAGGAAGGGCGACTTACGTTGGCTTCTGGCCGCTCATCGCCCGCTTGCTCCGCTATATCTCTGTATCCTCAGCCAACTCCAGAGCATCATCAACCTCCACGCCGAGATAGCGCACGGTGCTCTCCAGCTTGGTGTGACCGAGTAGCAGCTGTACGGCACGAAGGTTCTTGGTGCGTTTGTAAATCAGCGATGCTTTCGTTCTCCGCAGCGAGTGCGTCCCATAGCTGCTTGAATCAAGCCCGATATCTTCTATCCATTTGTGAACGATACGGGCGTACTGCCTGGTAGAAATATGCGGAGATCCGCTGACCCGACTTACGAACAGGTAGTCTGATACCTTGAGTGAGGCATGTTCGATCCATCGGCGAATGGAGTCGCGCGTTTCTTCGGTGATCTCGAACTGCACTCGCTGGTGAGTCTTTTGCTGCATCACGGTCGCGCGTGACACCACAGCGTTTCCGTGGGTTACGTCGGCCACGCGCAATTTGACCAGATCGCAAGCGCGGAGCTTGCTATCGATCGCGAGATTGAACAGCGCAAGGCCGCGTATGTCTTCAGCCATTTGAAGTCGAACGCGAATAGTCCAGATCTCCTTCAGCTTCAAAGGCTTCTTCTGGCCGATAAGCTTGCCTTTGTTTCACGGCTCACGCGCCGGTTTGTCATCGAGTAGAACAAACATCCTTCGATTCCTCCTGTAGGTTGAAGGAATCGTATTTTGCCCGCTTGGAGACAGCGGATGTCCATGTCTCGAGCGGGGCATCGACGGTCATCGACCCGTTCCGGTCATTCGCTATGGTGATCAGGGGTCCGTGCACTCAAAATGTAGCCCACGACTGGTTCACCGTTGAATTCATTGACTGAGTTTTCGAACTCAATCATGCCTTGCCGTTCATAAAACCTTATCGATTCGATGTTGGTCGCGAGTGTTCTGACGATCAGTGGTCCACGCGAGACTTCTTCTGCCCATGCGAAGAGGATCGAGCCGATGCCTTCTCGTTTTCTATCAACTGAAACAAATATCTGAGACAAGACCGATTCGCTGACGTTCAATGCCGCGAAGCCGACGATACTTCCGATCTTTGAATCTATTACTACCACGATCCTGTGGCGATCGAACAAAAGCATCCATCGATCTCGCCAGTCATGTAGAGGTTTGGGATGTTTGAAGCCGGAAGATGAGTGCCATGACTCCCACCAGATCTGCAGCACAGGCTCACGATCAGAAGCCTGGTATGGCCGCAACACTTTCTCTTGCTGGTTCGGACACTTGGCTGAACCCATCAAAGTGGCACCGTTGTTGAGCAGACGTCTTAAACGTTTTTTGCCCGTTGATAATTCACACCTGTCGACGGAGGTCAGGAAAACGGTCGCTGACGAGTCCGTAGCGCATCCGTCAAAAATCGACCCAGAGTAGACGCTCGACCATAGTCACTCGCATGTTCACGCATAAGCGGAGATAGTCTTTCCACGAAGAACCATAGCGAACAGCACAGTCGGCAGGGAAGTTGACAACAGCAGACCGAGCAACGTTTTTCGGCGAGCACTACCGATAACGTACATGCGATGTACGACTGCGGCAGCGATCACGAAGCACTCGAGGCTAACCAAAAACAGATTCACAACTCCGAAGCGACGCCATAGATCGGAAAAAACGCCATAACCGAAAGTGCCCGCGATCCAGACCATGGCAATCGAGCCGAAGCCCGGCAGGCAAGAAACGTCACCTGCAGCGACTTGTCAGGCACTATTTGCGCCAAGTTTCAGTTCTAGCGCCTCAAGCACCTGTGTCAGGTTTGAAACGGTGCTCGAATCAAAATCAAACCTCTCAGAAACAGCCAGCTTGCTTTGAAAAAACTTGGCAATGTGCTTCTTTGACAATCGCTTAACGCCTAGTTCTCCCTTGATCAATTCCTTCCCATCGGAGGAAATGAGGCTTTCGAGCTTCTTGCCCTTCATCGCTGGCAGTACATCACTCAAAGTCAAAATAATGCTGTCATCAAGATACCATTCATCAATGTAACGGGAGCGCGCAGCCTTACCGGCCTTATCATCGTCCAATAGGGCCACAAAGTCGTAACCCCATCCGAGATATAGGGAAATGAGAGGGCCGATGTCGTTGGCTCCGGAGGATGGAAGAATCCGCACTTTGATCTTGTCCTTCAGAATCACCCTTATACAGTAAGAGAGAACATAAAAATCACTCTTGCCCTCAACAAAAACCGCCCCAGACGAATGCTCAAGAACACTTGGGGAGTAGTCTAGAGCGTCAAGTATTGGTTGATAGTACGTCGGTTTATCAGGATTCTCCCCGACGAAACGCCGATAGGAAATGACCTTTATATCCGTTTCGTTTGGATGGAATTCGTAATCTCCGGCAAGCTCGTCGTCATACTCAATGGCTCCGTTCTGAACAATAAATGCACTTTCGAGCCAACGCGGATTAATCATGTAGTGGGAATGAGTAGAGTAAACAAGCGAATTGTTTCCGCCCGTCACTGCCTCAAAGCTCGCCAGCAACTGATGCTGCGCAGTCGCATGCAAATTTGAAGCTGGCTCATCCAACAGAAACAACGTGCCTCTCTCTTTTCGAGATTCTCTGAACTGTGTAAAGAGCAAAAAGCAAAAGAACCACCGAAAGCCCAGAGACCTTTCAGCGATGCTATACGTTGAGGTGCCATCCTGCACACTGAAACTAAGATACACCGGTGGATTTTGCTGGTGTCCATCCACGTTCCACTCGATCTTGATATTCTTTTTAAATTTTGATCCAAAAATCTCGTTCCAGCGCGCAAACACGGTCTTCGTGATTTGGTTACCAAGGTGGCTCATTACAGCATCCACCTGCTCTTTTCTGTCACTTTGAAAAAACTCGAAAAAGCTCCAAGACTTTCCCTCCTCAAGCTTTTCGACGCGAGCGACAATGTGCTCCTCGATTGTCAAATCGCGATCGAGTGAATCTAGGACATCCTGCACAATCTGCCGATAGTATGTGTTCTGCGGCTCGCACTGCTCCGGCGTATGAGACAGGTAGACCCGCGACGGGAACTCGAAGAGAAAGGTCGGGAAATAGCAGATCGCCGGCATTCTTGAACGGATAAAAACCACGGCTTGTTGCCAAATCTCATCCTTGGCATCGAGCACTTTGAACGTCTTCGCCCGCTTTGTCTTTGTAGCCAGCGTTATCCGCCAGTAGCTCCTCGATTCCTTGTGGTCGGACTGCTCAAATTTGAATGCTTTTTCGACATGGAATGAGTTACCCAATTGGTCGGTGTCAAGTTGAAGATTGTGCTCTTGCTCGAAGTAGCGAGCTATCTCTTCTACCTCTTGATCAGACAGTTCCAGGTGCGCGGATATTGATACCTTTCCCGTAAAATTATCCTTACGGTGCTTCGGAACGAGATCCTTTGGTTCAACCCGTCTGAAAACGTCGTTTTGAAATATTGGCTGTGCGGCGAGGTCAGGAGAGAAGCTATTTATCGCTTCCAGAACAGTCGTCTTGCCGGATTCGTTTAGTCCAACCAGGGTGAACACTTTACCCTGGCCATGTTCATTCAACCGAAGCTCGGCACTCTTGATTCCTTTGAAATTTTCTATCTTGAACTTGGTGAATCTCACCTATTGTCTCCCGAATACCCCAACCTACCGCGAACGCTTTGTGTTCCGGATAGCATAGTGTATACCCCGGCGCTAACGCCTAGCGTAGCTGCCAAATTGAGCGTTCTACCGAGCCTAGGAAAACTGAGCCTATCACTAGTCTCAAGAGATTGCCCCTTACAGAGTCAATCAAATAATAGATTTACGAAGTAGCCCACTGCGCTGGTGGAAATACTGACCAAAACCAAAAAGTTAGAAACTACATTAGATTTAGATCAGCGATTTGGCCGCTGGTGGCCGGTTACCGCCAAATCAAAGCCTAGAATCGGGCCTCGTTAAACGTCTGCTTTTCGGGTCTGTTGCCTCTTTCAAGAGCGTTTGATGGCCTTGGAGCAGTTAGCACCGCCAAACCCTATGGCTGGATTGGTTTGCTCTGATTACCTCAGTCCTGCGAGACAGTTCGTCAATTGACTTCCAATAAAGCTAAGGCTTATTCGAAGCGCTTCTGGGCGAGGTCTAGGACTATCTCAGACCTTTAATCTTGCTCTGCGTGACTTCGTAAGACTTGCTGATCGGTGCGCTTGAGCGATGTTACATAGTAACATCAGATGATCGATGTCAGGCCGGATCGCCCCCCGATGCCGCCCCAAACGACAAACCTAAAGTCTTTGCGACGCGTGGCAGCGATGTTGGTGTTCTGCCTTGCTGTTATGCCATCGCAGGTTGCTGCTCAGTCAGAGCTGAGTACCGAGGCATCCACCGTCGGTGCCTTGCCGACTGATTCGGTAAAGATCTACGACCGTGCTTTTTTTGATCGTTTTAATCCTCAGACAGCGAGCGACCTGATTGACCGTCTCCCGGGTTTTACCCTGGACGCCGGAGCTGAGAGTCTTCGCGGTTTTGGAGGTGCCGCCGGGAATGTGTTGATCGATGGTGAGCGGCCCACGTCCAAGAGCGGAGGTATCGAAGAGGCCCTGCGTCGTACCCCAGCAAATCAGGTCGAGCGCATCGAGGTCATTCGAGGGTCTGCGGGCCTGAGTGAGGCTGCCGGTCAGGCTGTGGTTGCCAACATCATAAGATTCAGAAATCGCACAGCCGGGAGCTATGAGCTAAAGCTTGAACGCGCCGGAGATGGAATCGTGTATCCCAGCTCAGAGGTAACGCTGGCGCGAAGTATCGGTGAGTGGACGACCTCGACAAAAGCGAACGCGTTCTGGGAGCGGTTCCCGCTGAAGGGTCCGCGCCTTCAGCTTGACGCCAATGGAGAGCTTGTATCGTCCCAGTTTGAAGATCGACCTTTCGTATTTTGGCAGGCGTTCGTTTCATCCGAGGCTAAACGGGCACTCGCAGGTGGGACCTTAACCCTCACGGGACGAGTCATCAGCAGCAACTTCTTGCCCGATACGGAGCGTCTGGGATATGACGGCCGGCTGCCGGACGAAACACCGGATAGCCGATTCTTTATTGATTTCGACAGCATTTTTAAGGGAGGCGAGTTCGGTATTGACTGGAGTCGAAGGTTGTCATCGGGCTGGAACATCAAACTGCTGTCGTTGTCCTCGATCGATCGTCTCGACGATCAGCAGGATGTAACGACAGAACGTCCGGTCGGAACCGTCGTCTCTGGCTCAGACTTCAGCCTGATCGAAGATGGCTTGGAGACGATTTTTCGTACCGCGATCTCAAGTTCTGGGCGCGGTCAATTCACATCGGAGTTTGGTGGTGAAGTCACGTTTAATCGCCTCGACAGTTCGCTGGCGCTTTCGACCTTCGAAGGCGATGAGGTAAGTGTCATCGACTTGCCGGCGGCTAACGTCACCGTCGAGGAACTGCGGGGCGAAGTGTTTGCAAACCTCATTTGGCAGGCAGGGGAATCTGTAAGCGTCGAAGGAGGTTTCGCTCTCGAAGCTTCAGAAATCAGTGTATCTGGAGATGCTAGTAACTCTCAGACCTTTAGTTTTGTTAAACCGTTTTTGAACGTGATCTACGACTGGCGCCCTGGCATTCAGCTTCGTACGGGGTTACGGCGGACAGTCGGTCAGCTTAATTTTAGTGAGTTTGCTGCCTCGGCATCGGCCGAAGATGATCGATTTCTGGGCGGAAACCCGACCTTGGGCCCGGACCAAACGACAAGGGGGAGCCTCACCATCGATCTCCGTTCCGACGCACGAGGCGCTCTCAACCTCGAACTGTTTCATGAATGGCGCGATGATGTGATCGAGCAGGTCGAGCTTCCTTCGGGTGCGTTCGGTGCCGACAACGCGGGAGATGGGACAGTCTGGGGTTTGACCGCTAACGCCAGCCTATCTCTGTCGCGCTTTATTTCCGGCGGCCTATTTGAAATCGAAGCTGATATCCGAAACTCCAGTTTCACCGACCCTTTCACGGGCCAGGACCGCGATCTATCCAACGTCGAGTCACCTACGGTGTTTGCGGAATTTCGTCAGGACCTTACCGCGCATCGCGTCTCCTGGGGCGCCTCGTATCGCGCCGCGCTGGATAACCAGGTGTTTTTTGCCGACGAGGAGAGCTTTTCGACCGAAGGTGAAACCTACCGCTTGTTTGTCGAGACCACGCGCTACTTCGGTTTACGAATCAACCTGGCGCTGCGCAACATAGGAGGTCGCTCACGCGATCGGGAGCGTAGGTTCTTTGCTCCAAGTCGTGCCGGGGTGTTTACCGGCACTGAGCTGATTAACAGAGAGAGAGGCATGTTCGCCACAATTACCGTGTCGGGGCAGTTCTAGCGCCTTGCAATGGCCAGCGCGATCAGGCGACTTTCACCACCGCTTTACCCCGGTTTTCTCCCCGCATTAAACGGGCAAAGGCGTCGGGCGCGCTGTCGATCCCGTCGCTCGTGTCTTCCCAAGCTTTTAGTTTGCCCTGGTTGTACAAATCGATGGCCTGACCAAGAAATTCGTCGCGGCGATGCTCATAGTCGTATACCACTAGCCCGTAGACGGTGGCGCGCGAACGGATCCAGAATCCCGGTGGCGGGCCCGCTGGGCGCTCCTTGCTGTTGTAGTCGGCCATCAGTCCGCACAGGAGAACCCGTGCGCCGACGGCTAACTTGCTGGAGCAGAGTGTCAGAATCTCACCCCCGACGAGATCGAAGAAAACGTCAATGCCTTCGGGGCATGCTTCGCTGAGCGCCGCATCCAGGTCGCCGCTCTTTCGGTTCAGGCACAGGTCGTAGCCAAGCGTTTCGGTTGCCTGCCGGCACTTCTCATCGCTGCCCGCAATACCGATGACCCTGCAGCCTTTCGCTTTTGCCAACTGGCCGGCAACCGCTCCTACACCCCCCGTCGCGGCAGGGATGACTACCGTCTCGCCAGCGCGAGGTTGAGCTAGGCAGTGAAGCCCTGCCCAGGCGGTCAGCCCGGGCATACCCAGTGTCGACAGGGCGAGGGAGGGCGCGGGAAACTCCGGAGGCAGCGGGTGTACTTCGGATGCCGAGTGCACAGAGTGTGTCTGCCACCCGCCGAAGCACCGCACCAAGGTTCCGACTGCGACGTCTGAATGTTTCGACTGCAGCACGCGGCTTACGGTTTCTCCGCGCATCACATCTCCAGGCGCGATAGTGCCGGAAAGGTGCCTTCCTGCGATCTGACTGCGCATGTAGGGGTCAAGGGATAGAAACAGCGTCTCGCAAAGGACCTGACCGTCAGCAGGTTCCGGTAGCTCGGCTTCGCGAAGTCGGAAGTCGTCAGTGACGGGCGAACCTTGAGGTTCTCTGTCCAGCAGTACCTGGTGCATTTTTCCGTTCATAGGTACATCCATTCAGCGCCTGGTGTGTGGGCCGCATTCAGACGGCTAATCAAGTAGGTCGTTTGCTGCTTTACGCAGTTTTTCCATTCGAGCCTGCATACCACTGCCGGCCCGATGCACCGTGAAGTTCTGCGGCAGGTCAGCCGACGCGATTCGCTCGGTGTAGGCGCCCAGAAGGCCATCGTCCCAAACCACAATGTGAACGGGCTTTTGCACAGCCACGAGGCGTTCCAGACGTTCGTTGGCGAACGCACATCGGTAGGCTCGATCGTAATTCTCCCCGGCTTTAAGGAAAGCCAACGCAACCCGGTGCACGATGTTTGAATCGATGGGTGCAGTGTCGGGCTCCGGTTGCTCCTCTTGCTTGTCTTCAACGGCGTTTACGTTGCTGTGCCCGCGAGTGTGGTCCTTGTGATGCCATGGGAACACCTGCATGCTTCGCTGCGCCATCTCCCACACTGTAGCCAAATGTGCTCCGTCAGTTCGCGGACTCAAGTCCGGGAAGTAGCCGTCGGTGATACTGGTCATCTCTTCGTCCGAGAAGTGCGCAACGTTCTCAAGCAATAGCCCGGAGCATCGATCCGGGAACGCTTTCGCAAACTCAATCCCAATCTGAGCGCCGGTGGCTGATCCATAGATGAAGGGCGCCTCCACCGCAACGGTCTCCATAAACAGTCGCAACGCAACCACATAGGGCTCCAGGTCGCTGGCAGACCAGGACGCAGGCAGCGGGTCCGAGTTACCGTAGCCGGGTGTGTCCCAGGCAATGCAGTGTGCGTGTGGGGCTAACGTCTCGATCTGAGGTGCGAGAAACGCGCCGGTCAGCGGTGATGGATGCAGCAGTACAATCGGCGGGCCTTCACCAACCATCCGGTAGTGGATCTGCCATGGACCGTCAGGGCCGTCCAGCGTTGCGTAGGCGCGGCGCATCAGGATTTGGATCGCAGTCCCAGGGATCCCGGATTCATGAGATTCTGTTGATCGACAGCTGCCTTTATCGCATCAATCAACTGGCCGGGCTCTTCTTTGAGCGCATCGCGGTAGTGATAGGAGCGGCCAATCTGCATGTGCACACCACCAAGCTCGGAATAGAGGTCGATCAATGTTCGCCGAAGCAGGTTGACCTGTTCTCTGGCTTCTGGGTTCTTGGCCGACTCGTTCAGCCTGGCCAAGTGATCAGCTTCTACGGCATCTTTATGGATGTCGAACCACTCGTCAGGCCAGAAGAATACGGGTTCAAGTACGCAGGCATTTGTCGAGATCGTTGCGAACAGGTAGCCGGTACCGATCCCAAGCTGATCGTTGCGCTCACGGTGCTCTTCGAACAGTGCCTCGGTCGCGGCGTACGCCTGCTGAAACTTTGAATGCGGAAACAGGCCGTGGATCGGTAGCCAACGCTCGCCCTCGGGTCCCAGCATACTGTTGACCGGGCCGAACGGATTAGCGCGGGTGATCTTTGGGATGGAGTTTTCAATCTCTCGCCCGCCATGCTTCTCTACCAGCGTGCGCACGGACTCTGCACGATCTTCGGCTGCCGCCACGGTTCGATCTTCGACGATAATCTGAACGGAAAAGTCCACATCATCCATATAGCGACGGCCCGCCATGGCAACCTTGGCACCGGCTTTGACTCCATCGAGGATAGATCCGGAGTTCTTGACCACACCTGCCAGAGCTTTGATATCCGACGCCATGCCCTGGCGTTTCAGACGCAGGCGTTGAAGGAACGGGTCGAAGCCAAAACACTCCGAGGCAAGTCCCGCACGGGCGATATCGCTCATGGCGGCGATCGTCCCCTCCGCGGTCGAGAAGTCGAAGGCCAGATATTCTCGAGCCGGCAATTCGGGTATCAAGCGAAGCGTGGCTCTAGCCTTTATACCGAGAGCTCCTGTATCGGCACAAAAAACACCGGTCAGATCCGGGCCGAAGTGCCGAAAGAAAGGAGTCGCCTGCTTTTGAGCAGCGCTCCCAGTCTCTAGCAGGCTGCCGTCAGCCGTCACGACGGCCAGCGAGAGCGCAGAATCAGCGGCAGTACCGTGCTGCCCCGAACCCCAGAAGATCGAGTTCTGCGACAGGCCGCCGCCCACCGTGGCACGACTGCCGGACAGTGTTCCCCAGTAGGGCGTGCGCAAGCCGGTATCTTTAAGGGCCTCATGCAGTGCCTTCCAGCTGCAGCCGCACTCCACGGTAACGGTCATGTCTTCTTCATTGATATCAAGCACTCGATTCATGCGCCCGAGATCAATCACCGCCCACCCGCTACTTTCGGGTACCAGGCCTCCGGTGTAGGACATTCCACCCCCATGAGGAATACAGGGCACGTTGTACTGATGAAGGGCGCGCTGCGCAGCTTGTAGCTCATCAACGTTGCCGGGACGCAGCACGAGGATCGCAGGCAGATCACAAGTAAACACATCCTGGGCGTACAGCCGGCAGGTGTTGTCGTCGGTCAGAACTTCTCCTTCTGCGAACGCTTCCCGCAACGTTGCGATGAGCTGGGCCATATCGGCGTTTGACTCGTGAGTACCAGAGGTGTCCTTTATAGGGGAGTTGCTTGCGGTGCTAAGCATGGATCAACTTCCTTTAAGAGTATGAGAAAAGCAAAGGCTGGCGCCTCTGCAACGAAATCCGAAAACTACTAATGAGCCTAAGAGACGCTGGGTGGTTCGTGCACTCTCCGTCGCAGGTCATGGAGCGACGCACTCTCTCCCTGCAGTGCTGGTGTTTGTGTGCGCTTTGCTTAGTGTGGTTGAGGCCTTCTTTCATAATAGCGCTCCGGTGTTAGTCCACCATTTTCTTTAACTGCTCGTCCCGGTAGGGCCCGAGCAGGAGCAGCGCAAGGGAGCAGAAAACAAAAGCGTACATCGACCAGGTAAGTGCTGAGTTGTAGCTGCCGGTCGCTTCGAAAGCACGTCCGAACACCGCTGGTCCAAAGCCTGCACCCATCGCAAAAAATGCGTACAGCGCACCGTAGATGCCCGCATACGAACGTATTCCGAAGTACCGTGATACCAGATAGGCCAGCAAGTCGTACTCCATTCCTGCGGCCATTCCGAGCAGCAAGACAGCGGTAAGCGTGCTGGAGTAGCTCAGCTGGTCGGCTGTGAGTAAGAACATCGATATGGCAGGTAGGATCAACAAGCAGCAAGCGACAAGGGGCGCCCAGAAGTGATCAAGCAGGAACCCACCGAGCAAGCGCCCGGCAAACACCGCGTAGCCAAGGCAGCTGGCAAGGAAGACTGCGTCACCCTTATCAAATCCCTTAGCACCCAAAAGCGTCTCCATGTTCGGTATTGGACCGCCGATCGCGAACGAAAGAGGCACGAACACAGCCCCCAACAACCAGAATCGCCAGTCACGCAGAGCCTGGGTGAGCGTGAGTCCATAGGCTGGCCCTGTAGTACTTGCCAGCGTTTGTTGTTCCTTGAGCTGCTTGACTCGCTCTGCGGCTTTTGGGTCGTCGACGTCCCGAAACAAAAGGAAGCCGATAGGAAGAGCAATAATCAGCGGCAAAGCCCCCACCGCGACGTACGCTGCTCGCCAGCCAGCCTCATTCATCACCCACGCGGCAAACAGTTTTGCGAATGCGCCGGACAACCCGGTGCCGATCAGCGCCACTCCGAGAGCCAACCCGCGTTTTTCGTGAAACCAGTTCGATATGGCCCGGGTAAACGTCATCGGCAAGGTGCCGGCACCACTCAGGGCGAGCAATCCCCACAAAAAGTAATAAAGCAGCAGCGATCCATTGTTCAGCGCAAACGCCATAAAGTTGAGTGAAAACAGAAAGATGGAGGTCAGCGCCACTCGGCGGACCCCCAACTTGTCCGAAATGCTGCCTACAAGAGGGGAGGCGATCATTGCCGCGATGGTGAATACGGCCAGCCCAGAGAAGACTTTGTCAATGCCCCAGCCGAATTCCGCAGCCAGGGGGCCCGCAAACACCCCTACCGTGTAGAACGGCAATGGCGACATCCCAAAAGCAATACCGAGCATCGATGACAGCACAATTGGCCATCCGATACGAAACTCGCTGTATGAACTCATGCTGCTTTCCTTATCTAGTTCTCTTCGCTTGCGATACATGCTGATACGTACCGCGCCGCCAATCCCCTTAGCTCACGAGGACACGCACTCGATAAGCTCAATAAGCTCACCCGCTGCGCCGGTTACGGTCACAGCGCGGCCCTTCCCATACGCTATGCTTGCCGGTCTAAGAATGAAATCACTGCTTAATATGGGCCCATCAACCAAGGCGTTCGCCCCGGCGTCTTCAGGTGAACCTGCTGCGAGGTCGTTTGCATCCTCGCTGAGAACGGGTTGAACTGTCCATCCGGGGTTCTGTGCCATGGCATCAAACCCCTGTGCGTTCTTGCCCATACAGAACGACACCATCGCAATTCCGGGAGGGAGTTCTCCCGGGATTCGATGCCGTACGTTTGGCCGCGGGTAGGCATCGAGTTCTACGGCGTGACTGAAAGCCGACAGACGCAGGATGGCCAAGGGGAACTCATGTGTATCAGGGCTACCCTGCAGCCTCGCCAAAAATGGAATCGGCAGGCTGAGTTCGTAGGCCGTCGAAAGCCCAAACACATCTTGGTAAAAGCGCTGCAGCGGAGCGATCTCGCCTGCGGCGACCACGACCACGAACGCTCGTCCGACCCTCGCATCGGTCATATCGAGTGTGGAGTCCTTGTCAGGGGATGTCTCGGCTGTGAAATAGATGACTTCGTCATCTGGCCCGAGGTATTGGGTCGCATGAATGCTTGACCCTTCGGCTATCGCCCTGGGCTCGCCCAGCTGTCGCAGTGGGCTCGGTTTTAGATGCTCTGCCAGTGTATAGGGGTCGTTCACCAACAACTCGAGCGCATTCCAGCCGGTGCTCGATACCGGAGCGTAATCTGGCGGTATCTGAGTCTGAACAAAGCGAAGATAGAACGCCTGCTCGGTGGGCGACTTGAGAAGTTCGTAGGGCCTGCCCGCCACCTTTGGCGCTCTCCAGGCTCGGGCTAGTGACCGGTCGATGACACCGGATTCCACATGTACGTAGTCCAGCCAGCGACGATAGATAGCCGCGCTGGCGGCGGGATCTTCACTACTGACGGTGACCATGCGGATTCGCGAGAGCTTCGCCGACTGAGAAGTGACGGCTTGCTTCCGGCCAAGTTTCGATGCCGGTGACCGATCGACTGCGATAGTAGATTCGGCGAGCGCCTGGAGCTTTTGCTCCGATACGTGCACCGGAATTTCAACTTGAGTAGCGTCCGTAGCCGCAATATTCGGGTGCGGCAAGGTTGTCTTCGTCTGGGCGGAGGATTGCGCAGCGGCAATGAGCAGCAAAAACACCGCAAGAGCAAGAGCAAGCGCTCGGCTCGGGACGATTGTAGCGACGCTCACGTTCGCCTGTATCAGCATGCAAGCGTACACACTTGGGGCACTACGCAACGGACAAAAACGGAGCCTCTTGGCACCGGTTGCGTCACCGGAACCGGCGCTTGTCTTTGCGCGGTAAACCTAACTGGTCGATAGGGATCTTTCATCTAAGCCGGTTTGTCATTCTCTCTTCGATGGGGTTGGGCAAATTTACAATGACGAAACTCCATCGAACTTTGCGCTGGCCTTGGGTCTATCAATGGTCACAAAACTTTCTACAAGCCAAGTGTTAGTAAGTGGCGATATAGCCACACGCGCTGTGCGCTCAGTTCGAAAGCTGACTCGGTGAAAGAATCAGTTTATTCAAAGCTCGGTAGGAGTATGCGCATGGATCAATTCCACCACCGTTCGCAGCAATTTGTTATATTGCTATATCTAATATAACAAATCAAAAGAATTACCCACGAGACGCCACGGTCGTTGTGCCGTATGAAAGGGCCGGCGCTCTCCGTATTACTGAACTTGCCGGGAGATACGCAATGAAGACTTTATCTAGGGTGTGGCTGTCCTTTCTGCTCACAACCGTCGCAGGGGCGCAGCTGTCGAAGGCGGCGCCCGTTGCCGATGACGACCGCGTGGCGGTAGATCTGCGTCGCACCACGCTCGTGGTGCGTGACATTGATCGTTCGCTTGCTCTTTACGAAGATGCCCTGGGGATGACCAAAAGCTACGATCGCAACATTCGAAATCCCAGAGACGCCAAGACCGACGAGGAGTCAGAACTGGCAAGGCGCCTGGTCTTCCTGCAGGCGAATGATACCTACATTGGAGTTCTTGGGCTGCTCGAATACACCAAGCCGCGTAAGCAGCAGCCTGTATCGGATTTGGCGTTTGAGCCGGGAACGATCGTCCTTGTGTTCAACATCCAGGACCTGGATCAACGTTGGGAAGCGGTGACCGAGGTGCCGGGAGTGGAAGTGCTATCAGCGCCGTCGCAGGTTAACTATCCGTCCTACGACGGCAGTGGCTCCATCTCGGTCATGGTGAGCACGATCCGGGATCCGGACGGATTTATCGTTGAGCTGAACCAGCTTCTTGAAGAGCTTCACTAGCGAGACCTTTTCGCGAATCGCCGTGATGATTGCGTAGAGCATTGCCCGCACAACGGATTTGCCAGCCGAGCGGAATACCGGTGTGTGTTTCCGAGGTTCGCCAATGCCTTGTGCGGGCAAGGATCTGTTGAGGGCGCGAGCGCGAAGGTCACGCATGGCTATGCAGCCTATGGAGTCAACGCTTGATGACACCCCAGCGCGATCTCGATGGACATTTCACCGGTCGCCGCAAGCCGGTCGGGGCCTGCGGCAACTTTCGGGACTTGTTCAGAGGCTCTCTAGCTCGCCATCTTGTCGGTACTGAATCGGGTGATTACTGAGTTCACCGTATCGACGGTCTGGCGAAGCTGACTGCTTGACTCAAGCGACGCTTCGGTTGACTGCTGAGTCTCCTGAGCATTGCTGGTGATGTCGACGATCTTCTTGTTGATGTCTTCTGTGAACGACGTCTGCTGAACAACCTGGTCCGACATGTCGGACGCGATGGACGTGATATCAACCACAGCCTCGTTGATCGAACTCAGGGCCGTGCGCGTCTCGTCCACAATCTCGGTACCGCGCTGAGCGGCTTCGAGTCCTTTCTTAGAGATCTGTACCGCACGTTCCGAGCGCTCCGTCAGCTGTTGAATGATCTCGTAAATCTTCTCGGTAGACTCCTGCGTCTGCGACGCAAGCGAGCGAACCTCGTCGGCGACCACGGCAAAGCCCCGCCCGTGCTCACCGGCCCTGGCGGCCTCGATCGCAGCGTTCAGAGCAAGGAGGTTAGTCTGCTCAGCAATGCCTGAAATGATGCTGGTTGCCTCGCCGATATCGGATGTGGATTGCGCAAGTTCCTGTACGGTCGTGGCCGTGGACGACACCGCCTCCTGAAGCGACGTGATCGCCTTCATCGATGCGTCAGCCTTATCGTTACCTTTCTGCACGTTCTCTGCCGCGGCAGTGATGCTCGAGCTTGTTTGTGACACGCGTTCTGCGACGGTCTCGATCGACTCGGTAATTTGCGTCACGGCACCCGCGATTTCCTTTGTCGCTTCATTCTGTTGCGCCACGATCGCCGATACGCCTTGCGCCTGCTCATAGGAACTCGAAGCGATGCGATCCAGCGATGCCATTTCGTCAGAGGTACGCGCAAGAGCGGTCTTGCTCCGCGCTATTTCGCACCACAGCGTAAGCTTTGCTCGTGCGACCTCTCCGTAGTCGCCGAAGTACGTTTGTGCGACGAGCTGGTTGCTGTAGGAATCAGGGCTCAGCGCTATCAACGACTTCCACGCTTGTTTGGCGGCCCGCAGTTGCAACAGCGCAGCCACGCTGAACGCGCCCGCGACCGCTACAGCGGGAATCCAGCCGGCAGTGAAACCAAGCCCGAGCGTCGCAGGTCCGCCCACCGCCCAGAATGGAAAAGTACGCTGCACCAGATCACCCACGAGTTCGCCCTGGGTTGTGCTGGCTTTGTCCTCACGTATTCGCGCATAGCGCATTTCCGCTCGGTCAATTTGCTCACGAGTGGCGTTTACGCGTACCGATTCGTAGCCTACGACCTCGCCTTCATCGAATACCGGAGTGACGAAAGCCGACACCCAATAGTGATCACCGTCTTTCCGGCGGTTTTTCACTATTCCCATCCAGATTTTGCCGGACTTTAGGGTTGCCCACATCTCTTTGAACACATCACGGGGCATGTCCGGATGTCGGATTAAATTGTGGTGCTGGTCGGTGAGTTCGTCCGCTTCGAACCCACTAACCTCTTGGAATTCTTTGTTGAAGTGCTTGATGACACCTAACTTATCAGTCGTCGATATAAGCCTGAAATGTGGCGGAAAGACGTATTCGCGTTGGGTTACAGGTTGGTTGTTTCGCATAACTTGGGGTCTCGTTTTTCTGTGCGTCCGTACCAGCAGCGCGTTTCCTCTAATGCTCGGTTGGCGGCATCGAGGTAGATTTGCTGAGCACTAGGGGCTTTATAGTGGGCGATTTCGGTTCAGAATATGGACAAAACACGAACGGCGGCGCTCATTGCTGAGGCGTTCTCTCGATCGATCAGGCTGCTAATGCGCAAAGTTCAGTCTGTTCTGTTGGGTTTCACGCAGACCAACGGAATCGGTGGTGTTAATGAGCTTCGACGGAGATAACCCGTGGCGCTGGAAGCAAGAGACAGCAGCGGGCTTCATCAGCACCTTGCCGCGAGTTAGATTCGCGGTGCGATGTCGTCTCGCCAGCTTTTTGTCAACATGTCGCGAAACTGTGGCGCGGCGACGGTGATCAGCGCATCCGCCCGTTCAGCGACACTCCGGTGGCGCAAGTCGGCGACACCGTGCTCCGTGACCACGTAGTCGACGTCTTGCCGTGTCACGCTCACACTATTGCCGTCCGGCAGCCGGGGTACGATTGTAGAACTCTCGCCGTTTTTCGCCGTTGCAGGGGTAGCAAGAATAAATGCGTTTTCTGGATGCTGACGGCAGCCTTTCCCAAAATCCATCAGGCCACCGCAACCGCTTAACTGACGTCCGCGAAGCCACTCGCTGTTGGCCTGCCCAAGAAGATCGATCTGCATCACCGAGTTCACGCACTTTAAGTTTCGCAGTCCAGTCAGCGTTCGCGCCGAGTGCGTGCGCGAGACCGGTGCGAAAGTGATTCGCGGATCACTGCAGACGGAGTAGAGAGAGTCCGTTCCAATGGCGGTTCCGGTTACCACCTCGTCGATAGCTCCGCCCGCAAGGAGCGCAGCAACCGGATCCGAAATCATTCCCGAGTGCACCTTTAAACCGCGATGATCCGCGAGTGACTCGCAAAGCGCCCGCTGGAGTTTTCCGAGGCCAAACTGAACGGTATCGCCGCTTTCGATCAGCGAGCTCACATTGGCAGCCACTCGTGTCAGCGTGCCTGACGGTGCGTCGGACGGAAGTTGCAGCAGGGGAACATCGGCCTCGATAGTGAAATCGGTGTCTGCGAGGTTGATCGAAGGACCATGAGTTTTCGGCATTTGGGGATTGAGATGCAGGGCAACGGAGCGGGTGTTCTTAAGCGCGCTGGGCGAGAAATCCGCGCTTACTCCCAGGCTGCAGTTACCTTTCTCGTCGGGCATTGACGCCTGAAGTAAACAGACATCGAACTGCGGTCCGCGTTCGTAATATTCGACAGTAGAGCTGTAGGTGAGGGGCCGGTACTCGATACGGCCAAGCTCGTAGCCGCGGCGAAAAGCCGGCTGCATAAAGATCACATCTAGCGTGCAGCCCAGGCCCAACTCCGAATAGTCGAAGGTATTTACACCCGGAATCAGGACGCCGGCGAAGCCAACATCCCGAAGCTGTGAGGAGTGGTGTAGAAGCCAGCGAAGCCAGAGATTACTCTCACCTGAGCAGCCCTGAACGAAAACCCGATCCCCCGCAGTTAACAGTCGTCCCGGATCGTCTCCAAGCTTTATGGTGCTACTTTTATCGGCCATAGCGGGTTTTGCGCAGAGCTTCTCGCGCAAGTATCATAAAAGATATATTGACATTACTTTATAACAAATTGACAACTCACGCTCATTGCTCCGCCACGCAGCAGCTGGTGACTCTGTTGGGCCGCCCCATCAGTCAGCAGGATCGACAGCGCGCCCGTTGGCACCTGCTGGATTGGTATGCCTGTGCGCGGCACGGTGCTCGCGATGTGCAGGGAGTTCGCTGGGGCCGTGCGTTTGCTCAGCAAGCGGAATCCTACACTCCGACCGGCGCGGATGCGCTTGAGTCGTTCTGCATACTTCCCGAACTTGTACATCCAGATTTTGCGCTGCGCTACAACGCCGCGGTCGGAAACATCGGAGAAATGGACGACGTGCACCGACAGTCGGTGTTGCACCCCGGCCCTATCGTTGTCCCCGTTGCACTGGCGACTTCGCTCGTTCGAGACCGACAGCTCAAGCGAGCGGATGGGTCAGCGTCTGGTGATAGCGCTGGCGAAGGACTGCGCACCATAGGAGCAGCCACCAATTACGTCACAGTAAACCACTTACTGGATGCGATTATCCGAGGATACGAAACCACCATCCGTGTCGGGGAGGCGCTCGGGCTTGCCCACTATCGCTACTATCACAGCACCGCAACGGCCGGAGTGTTCGGTAGCGCATCCGCAGCCGCAAGCGTGCTGGGTTTGGATGATTTGCAGTGGACCTGGGCGCTGGGGAACGCTGGTTCCGTTGCGGGGGGGCTCTGGCAACTTCGCAACGAGACCGTTAATACCAAGCAATGGCACAACGCTCACGCAGCTGCAACCGGGCAGCAGGCTGCGCTGCTCGCCGCTTCCGGTGTAACCGGCCCGCTGGAAATCCTGGAGGGGCCTCAGGGGCTGCTCGCTGCCACCGCTGAGGGCGGCCATGTAGAGGCTGTCACTGCCGGTGAAGCAGATCCCTGGAAATTGCATGATTGCTCATTCAAGCCCTGGCCTGCCTGCCGTCATGCTCATCCGGTGATTGATGCGGCGCTTGGACTGCGGGAGCAATTACAAGGTCGCGACATTGCGCGTGTACAAATTGATACCTACACCGACGCCGTAACGTTCTGTGATCGCCCCTTGCCAGAGAACGTGGGTGACGCCCGATTCAGCCTTCAGTACACCGCCGCGGTGGCGCTACTGCACGGCGCCCCCACCCTGGCGGACTTCGAGGATGATGCCTGGAGCCGAGAGCCTCTTGCTGATTTGATGAAGCACGTCGAAGTTGTCTCGGACGGCACTTTTACCGATGCATATCCAGATCGCTTTGGTGCTCGTGTGACGGTGTGGTTAGCAGACTCGGGTGCACTACCTCTGGTGGCCGAAGTGCGCGACACACTTGGAGATCCTTCGCGGCCCCTGGAAAGAGCTGCACACCTGGCGAAGCTCCAGATGCTGTTGGAGATAACGGACACCGACGTAACGGAGCGTTGGGCGAATAGTTTGCTCGGATTGGATGGCGAGGCACCAGCTCGCAGCCTGATGACTGCGCTGCAGACGCAAGGACCGCATTCGTGACCTACGAAGAACGACTCATTGACTATGTAGTGGCCGCCCGGGACCGTGAGCTTGATCCCGCTGCTCAGATAGCGGCCATTCGTTTTTTGCAAGATAGCTATGCGGTGGGTTTATCTGGAAGTCGAGTCTCCTTCGTGGACGCGCTCAAACGCGCAGTTCTTGCCGGGTCACACGAAGCCCATGTCTGGGGCACAGGAGAGACAGGCAATGCTGCGACGGTGGCGATGATAAATGCCTACCAGATCCATAATCAGGAGTGGGATTGCGTACACGAGCCTGCTGTTGTGCATCCGATGGCTGTGATCCTAGCGGTGCTGACCGCAGCGGCGGAGCGTCTTGGTTCGGTTCCCGGTGAAGGCTTTCTGCGAGCGGTGGGCACGGCCGTAGATGTGGCTGCGGTACTTGGTATGTGCGCTGATCAGCCGATGCGTTTCTTTCGTCCGGGCTGGTGCGGTGGATTCGGCGCTGTCGCTGGACTGGCCATTCTGCACGACAGCTCAACGGTCATACTCCGCAATGCTCTCGGCATCGCCTACAGCAGCTTTGGAGGAACGATGCAGGCGCATGCGGAGGGTTCGTCCACGCTTCCATTGCAGATCGCGATGAGCGCAAGAAGTGCCGTGACCGCTTTCGACCTTGCGGAAGCTGGTGTTGACGGACCGCAAGAGTTTTTGACCGGGCCTTTTGGCTTTTTGTCCCTGATCGAGTCAGATGGCCACGCCGAGGAGCAGTTTGCGTCTTTGGGTACGCAGCGCGAAATCACCCGCGTCAGCCATAAGCCTTTCCCTACCGGGCGGGCCGCGCACGGTGGATTACATGGCCTTAGGTCGCTTAAGGAGCAACATGACTTCTCTGTGGACGACGTTGCGCGCGTGATTCTAAGAGCCCCACCTCTGGTCTGCAGACTTGTGGCACGACCCGCCCAGCTGACGCAGGGACCCGCCTACGCCAGGTTGTGTTTTCCCTACTTGGCGGCCACCCTGCTGCTCACAGGAGCGGTGACGGTTGAGGATTTTGACGAGGCAAAACTCGTCTGCCCAGCGCGCCACGACCTGGCTGCGAAAGTGTCGGTGGAACAAGACGCAAACACCGACCCTAATGCGCTGTCGCCACAGGCATTACATGTGCAACTAAGCGGCGGAAAAGAGCTGTCTATAACACTGCCTGACGTACTAGGTAGCCCTGGCTGCCCCCTCACCGAAGCGCAACACAAGAGAAAATTCTCAGCCGCGATAGCGAGCGCTCGAATGCCGCTGAGCGCAGCGAGTGCGTCTGATCTTTACACTGCGGTTGCACGTCTTGCTGACAGTGATACATCGGCAGTGACCCGGAACTTGTTCAACTCTTATCACGGATCGAGCGAACTAAGCTTATGAGTTATCCCACGTACTTCGAGTCCTTCGACTACGCTGAGATGTTGCAGGACTATCCCTTGGGCGAGGCACTGCAGGAACACTTTGGGGCGATGAGCCGAGACGAACTACGCACTGTGCAAGAGCAGCGCTTTAAGAAGGTCGTCGCGCGCGCGTGGGAGATACCGTTCTATCAACGGCTTTGGGGGGACGCGGGCATTGGCCCGACCGATGTTCGCGGTCTCGATGATATCGAACGACTGCCCGTGTTCTCGAAATCAGACATCATGGAAAGCGTGGAGAGACATCCACCCCTCGGTGACTTCAGCGGTGTGGAATCGCTGCCACCAGAACAACGGCCTCCGCTGGTTTTTCACACCACAAGCGGCACCACCGGTACGCCACAGCCGCTGATCTTCGGTGCCAAAAGTCGAGAAGTGCAGTCTCTGCTGGTGGCGCGGGCCTATCGGTTTATGGGACTGCCGCCGGCGGCCACGGTACAGAGTTGCTACGGGCACGGCATGATTAACGGCGGACACTACATCCGTGAGGCCGTGACTCGCTACACCAACGCGTTGTTTCTGTCGGCGGGTACGGGGCTGGAGACCCGCTCTACGCAGCAGGTCAAACTGATGCACACCTTCGGAAGTAACGTGCTGGTCGGGTTTGCGGACTACATCAAGAAGCTCGCAGATGTCGCGCGAGAGGAAGGGCTTATTCCGGGCGAACACCTGAAGATAGATATGGTTATCGGGCACCTGGGAATGGAGACCCGGGAGGCACTGTCGTCATCCTGGGGCGGCGCAGAGCTGTTCGATTGGTACGGCGTGGGTGACACCGGGTGCATCGCCGCTGAAGGCCCGGATCATCAGGGGCTGTATGTGTGGGAAGACGCACACTATCTTGAATTGCTCGATGTCGAAACCAATGTACCGGTGCCTGATGGCGAGAGGGGCAACATGGTCGTGACGTGCCTCTATAAGGATGATGTCTATCCCATCATTCGCTTCAACACCTGCGACGTCTCCGAAGTGGTCGTAGACGGAAGAGACGACTCCGGGTCAGATGCTATGGAACCGCTGTTGCCGTTTCGGCGCATACACGGATTTCGGGGGCGATCGGACAACATGGTCAAGCTGCGCGGTATTAACGTGTATCCCCACGGCGTAGGACCCATGCTGAATGAAGTGCCAGGCTTTCTCGGAGAGTACTACTGCCGCGTGTATCGCAGCTCAGCCAGTAGGGATGAGATGGCCGTTGTGGCGGAGTGCGCTGACTCAGTGAATCAGGAGCAGTTGAAGGATGTGCTACGGCGCGGCATTGGCGTGGACGTAGAGGTCGAGGTCGTGCCGGCGGGCGCGACCGCCAGTGTCACCGAACTGGATCGACGTCAGAAGCCCATCCGCCTCGTAGACCAGCGCTGAGTAAAGAATCGAGGCATGGACATCGGAGATACAACGTTGTCGAGCGAGAATTCTGGACGCCTGGACCTTGTTCCCGGTGTGGGCCGGGGCGTCCTGGAGTTGAGTGCCTCCTTACAAAACGGACGGGTTTCCAGCAAGGAATTGGTCGAGGCGAGTTTTGAACGGATTGGTTTACGTGATGGGGCGATCAACGCCGTGGTTGAGCTTAACCAAAGCGCCACGCGGCAAGCCGCAGCCGAGTCCGATGCGCGCCGGGCTGGCGGATCGACGCTGGGGCCGCTCGATGGGATTCCGTTTGGCGTAAAAGACAATATCGATGTACTGGGTTTTCGGACCACCGGAGGCTTGGGCGCGGCCACTCAGGCCGGACCAGTCGCGAATGACGCGGTGAGCGTGGCGCGGTTACGCGCCGCTGGTGCCGTGCCTGTCGCTAAGCTTAATCTCAATGAAGCCGCGCTTGGCGCGTGCAACCACAACTCCCATCTTGGAGACTGTTTTAATCCGCATGCACAAGGCTATACCCCGGGCGGATCCAGCGGAGGTTCGGCCGCAGCCGTCGCTGCGGGTTACTTCCCGTTCGCTCTGGGTACCGACACGATGGGCTCGGTACGTATACCCGCCGCCTACTGTGGGGTGCTGGGGTTTAAAGCAAGCTTTGGGCGCATAAATACGTCGGGTACGCTCGTTGTCAGTCGGCGCCTGGATCACGTGGGGCCTATCACCGCCAAACTCGAAGATCTCTCATTACTCTTGGAAGTACTCGAAAGCTATGACGATAAAGACCCCTGGTCGCGTCGCTACGAAGAACTCGCAGGGCCCTCAGGTGAGGCGCCGCCAAGTCAATCCGGGGACTATAGTTCGCTGCGTCTCGCCTACCCGCAGGATCTGAGCGCAGTTGCCGTCGAGAGCGATGTGCGGGAACCGTATCTCGCTCTGATCGAGACCCTGAAAGCAGCGGGCCACAGTCTCATTCCAGTCGATCTGTCACAGCTTGATCTGGGAGCTCTAAGGCGCTCGGGGCTGATGATCTGCGAAGCCGACATGTTGTCGACGAGTGCTCACTGGTTCGAGAATGACTCGGCGGTTTCCGAAAATCTGCAAGGATTGTTGTCCTGGGTGCGTGGCAAGTCTGCGTTGGATCTTGCCCGGGCCGATAACGCACTCGACAGCGGGGCCCGCGCGCTCGGTGGTTTTCTGGATGGAGCGCATGCGTTCATCTCTCCCACAACGCCGCAACGGCCTTTCCCTATGACCGATCCAGTGCCTGCCGGTCAGGCTGATCTGACCAGCCTCGCAAATATGGCAGGCGCGCCGGCGCTATCGTTGCCGCTGCGTGTCAACGAAGGATTACCTGTGGGTTTGCAGGTGGTCGCATCCCGGGGAGAGGATCGCCAGCTTCTTGCGGTCGCCGAGTCCCTGGTTCGTTCTAGTCGAGGTATGGTGAGCGATCGCGCGGTCGGTTTAGAGGTATCACAAAGCGGACATGTCTGAGGGCCAGGTAAGCGTACAAACTGAAGGCGGTGTTGCTGAGCTGCGGATCCGCAATGCGTCCCGGCGGAACGCTTTTACTCAGGCAATGTGGCTCGAACTCGAGGCGCAGCTCGATAACCTTGAATCCGATGATGACGTGCGCGTAGTGGCTTTACGCGGCGATGGGGGCAAGGCGTTTTCCGCGGGAGCAGACATCGGTGAACTCAAGACCCTGCTAGCTGATCCGGCTGCTCTTGAGCAGAACAATACCTTGATTCGTCGTGTGCAACTTCGCCTCGAGCGCTTTTCCAAGCCGACGGTGGCGCTGATTGAAGGGGCGTGTGTCGGTGGCGGCTTCGGCGTGGCCCTGGCATGTGATCTTCGTTGGGCCCGCACCGACGCCGTGTTCGCTGTGACCCCGTCCAGGCTTGGTCTGTTGTACAGCCTGCCCGATACGCATCGGATGCTGCGCATCCTGGGGCCTACGTTGACTCGTGAGCTTCTCTTTACAGGTCGCCGTATGAACAGCGACGAAGCGCTGGCTAAAGGTATGCTGACAGCCTGTATCAGTGAACCCGATTTTGAGGTTGAGATTGCCGAACGTTTGGCTACGCTCGCATCGGCCTCTGCGTCCGCGCTTTCTGGCATCAAGCAAACGCTGAGCTATCTCGAGGGAACCAGCAAGCGATCCAGCGACGAAATCGACGCGCTGTTTGCCGCGGCCTTTCAAAGTCGAGACTGTCGGGAAGGCGCTCGCGCCTTTCTTGAGAAACGCACCCCAAAATTTAACCAGCCCGGAGAAGACAATTGAATTTGCCCAGCGCGCAGGAGCCCTATCAGGCGTTAGCTATGCAGACAACTTGTCCAGCCGTAAACATGATGTCAGTCAGCGACGCGCGCGACGCAATGTTGGCGACGATATCCCGGGTGGGTCAGCATCTGGCTGGTAGCATCGGGTTCCTAAACAGCTTCTCGGGAGGCGCCACGCGACTGGCGGTTCTGCCGGAGTACTTTCTTACCAGTTTTCCTCTGGGGGAGAGCATTCCCGAATGGCAGGCCAAGGCGTGCGTGACCATGGACGGCGCTGAGTATGAAGCGCTAGGAGCCATTGCTCAGAAACACCGGATTTATCTATCCGGAAACCTGTATGAGATCGATCCGTCCTTCCCAAGCTTGTACTTTCAAGTCAGCTTTGTAATCGACCCCTCCGGTGATGTGATTCTTCGCTATCGGCGCTTGATATCGATGTACGCACCCACGCCTCACGACGTGCTCGATGCCTATCTCGACATCTACGGCAGCGACGGCCTGTTTCCGGTAGCGCAGACTGATGTCGGTCGCCTGGCGTGCGTTGCATCCGAAGAGATTCTTTATCCCGAAATTGCGCGGGCCCACGTGCTGCGCGGTGCAGAGGTGCTCTGCCACTCATCGAGTGAAGTTGGCAGCCCGCAGCTCACGCCAAAGAACATTGCGAAACGAGCGCGGGCTTATGAAAACATGATCTACGTCGTGTCGGCCAATAGCGCGGGTATCACCGGCATTCCTTTTCCGGCTGCCTCGACCGATGGGCATTCGCAGGTCGTGGACTACAAGGGACAGATTCTGGGCGAGGCGTCGCCGGGGGAGAGCATGAGCGGAAACGGTGAGATTGATATTGCCGCGCTGCGCAGAGCGCGGCGTAAACCCGGAATGAGCAATACACTGGCCCGCCAGCGCGTTGAAATCGCGCAAAAAGCGTTTGAGGATCAGTCGGTCTACCCCGCTAACACACTCGCAGAAAGCCACGTATCTGCAATGGCGCCAGAGAGGTCACACTTTCAGAACGCGATCAGCAAAGTCATCAGCGATCTTGATAAACGCGGTGTGATCTAGTGTCCTGCGTGGCTAATTCGCCGAATCACTTCGGCGCTTTTTCGCGCCTGACCGAGTTGCGGATCGTCGTCATAGTTATGGCTATGACTCTTCACCGCGCCTTGCTAGTCACGAGGGCCAGTCACGAAGGCCAGTCGCGAAGGCCAGTCATGAAGCCCAGCCACAAAAATCACTCGAAACTTGTTCAATGAATTAACCACGCAGGACACTAGCTAGCTGCAGCTGGCTTTCACGACGGACGCTTGCTGGTAAGATTCAGCGACCGGCTAGCTGTTGCCCAGGTGTTGGGAGACTTCTTCAAGCGTCTTTGCCGGACCTTGCTTACGAGCCTCTTCTAATGCTTCGCGCTCCTGTTGAACAACCCGCAGGACTCGCGCGATGTACTCCTGCTGCAACAGACCACGCTGCCGCGCTTGATCGCGATCGGGTTTGAAGTCCTCGATCTCAGATTGCTCCAGCACACCTTTGGAATCCAATACGCGCTCCAATGTATCGATGCGCTCGCGTGCCACGGCGAGTTCACCAACGACCGCCATCAGAATACCCATGAGCCGTTCGCTTTCTTCAAGCTCAAAGAACTGCGGACGCTTGCCCTTGGCTTTGCGACCGGCTTCGGCGATCGGGTCAACACTCAGCTCGTTATCCGCTCTGTCCATTCCTACGTTACTTTCCACGTCTCAAGCCCTCCAACACCTACTTTTCGGCAACGTAGACATGCCACGCGGGTTTGCGTCCATAGTCTTCGGTGTCGTCATTGGCGGCGGGAGGGAAGACCGTCTCGTCAACGACTGCAGCGAGTCCCAGGCTGGACATCTTGTCGCGCTCAAACCCAGCGGTTTCCATCTGCTCATACAGATCCATGTCGTGCATGGCACCCCAGAACGGCTCGTTGTTGTTGTAGGTATCCCAGTCGCGCATAAACTGCTCAAAGACCGGCATGTCATCTCCATACTGGGGCTGCTCCACATGCAAGACCTTGCCGCCATCGGACAGCAGTCGATGGGTCTCAGCCAGAATTCTGGGTAGCGCCCTGGCGGAAGTCTCGTGCAGGAACATGCAGGTGATTACCAGGTCGAAGCTGCCGTCTTCGTAGTCCAGCGACTCCGCATTTGCCTGCCTGAAGGTGATGTTACTTACGTCCAGGGACTTCGCCCGCGCATGAGCGTAGCGCAGCACCGGTGCTCCGACGTCGATTGCCACGATTTCTGTATCTGGGAACGCCTGGGCGATGGGTACGATGTTGTGGCCGACGGTGCATCCGATGTCGAGTATACGTTTCGGGCTGAATCCAAGTTCTTGCTGCTCCTTCAGCCATACAGCCAGCGCCTGGCCGCCACCATCGCTGTAGCGACCCAGCATGCCTGCAGTCGTTGCAAACAACCCGCAATCGTAATTCGCACCGACGGAAACGTCCTCGGGCCCCAGCTCGGTGTAGTAGCAACCAGGCATGCAGTGAATGTCTACCGCTGACAGGTAGTGCGGTACTTCGACAGAGTCATCCAGCTGGAGATTCTCGTCTCCGCTGTTGAGTTGCTTTGCGCGTGCGTTGATATCATTGATCTGGCGTAGCACAAGACTGCGCCCGGCTTGCTGACGCATTTCCATCGTATTGCGGCGCATCGAGCTCCAGATCTGGTAGTAGCCGTCCGCTTCCATGCATGAGCGCACCTGCTGACGTGTTGACGGCTCCTGGCCCCGCTCTCGCGTGTAGCGGCTCTTCGCTCTGGTTTCATAGGCTGTTGCGACCCCAGGCAAAACCTGGCCTCCGAGGTGGCTATTCATGTTGGCCAAAAAGTTAAAGCGCGCGCGCTCATCGTGGCTGGCCTGGGGGAACACCCCGTGCTGTCCAACTTCGTTGTAGGCCGGTGGTACCTGTCTGTCACTCATCAGATTTTATCTCCTGTGGGTCCATGTCCTGGAAGTAGGCCCGTTATCAGTCCTACGGATAGACTTTTGAAAAGGCCTCTGAATTGCCTTCTGATTTGGCTCCTGAACTGTCTGTCGTTACCGCTAGACGTCGATCAGCGCTGCCCAAAATTGGCAAGCCCCGCTTCATCCAACACCGCCAAAGGCGCCGGTGTACCGTTCTGAACGAGCAGCGCTTTGCGTCGGTAAAATCGTAGGAGCGATGAGTCGCCCATTCGAGACGGACCCATTCCGGACGATTTGAAGCTCTGCTTTTCTACATCGAAGATGAGCGCCGTCATACTGGCATCGTTAATCCCTACGGCGCCCACGTCCAACTGTTGCGCGACCGCGATGGCGTGGGACTCCTCACCGAAGACAGACCCCGACAGCCCATAGTCGCTGTCATTCGCAAGGCTGATGGCCTCATCGTCGTTCAAGAACGTCATTATCGGAAGTATCGGGCCGAAGGTCTCCTCGCGCATAACGCTCATGTCATGGCTCGCCTTGGTCAGGATGGTCGGTGCCATCCAGTAACCACCATCGAGTTGCTGAGGAGGCCCACCGCACAAGATTTTAGCGCCTTTGTGGACGGCCTCTTCCAGTTGCGCCGCCACTTTCTGCGCCTGGCGCTGGTCGATGAACGGAGGAAGCGTGCCCCGCGAGATATCTGGCTGGTTAAAGGTCTGGTCTGCTGCGCGCTTGCTGAGCCGCTGCATAAAGTCGCTAGCCTGTGTCTCATGAACATAGATACGCTCGATAGACATACAGGCCTGACCGCAGCTTCCTGCCGCACTTCGAAGGATGGCATCAGCCGCGGCATCAAGATCGGCATCCTCGAGAACAACGGCCGGGTCCTTCCCACCTAGCTCAAGGCAAACCGGGATAAAATTCTGCGCCGCTTGCACCGCGACTTCCCGGCCCGTCGCCACTGACCCGGTGAAGCAGAGCATATCAACGTTGTCGACGATGGCCTTCCCCGTGGATGCATCCCCGGTGATGACTGCGAAGATCTCGCGGAGTTCAGGGACGTCCGCCAGGCTTCGATCAAGTACCTCTGCGAACCTCGGCGCCACTTCACTAGGCTTCAGCAGTACTGCACAACCCGCACACAGGGCGGGTATGGCATCGACCAACGCAAGCGTAAGAGGGAAATTCCAGGGCGAGATTATGCCCACCAGGGAGTAGGGCACCAATTGCTGGTGAGCCGTCACGTTGGCGGCTTCCGTGGGTACGACTCCCTGGTTCTCAGAAATCAGCGACGGCAGTCTACCGGTCCAGTAGCGGATCCTATCGATCATGCTTCTGGCTTCGAGTACCGACAACAGACGGCGTCCCGTATCTTTCTCAAGCGCCTGCGCCAATGCGGACGAGTGCTGATCGAGGGCGTCGGCCCAGGATTCCAGCACGGCGACGCGACGTTCAGAGTCCCTTGCCCAAAGTGGCTGGGCACTCCGCAATCGACGGGCTTTCTCTGCGACAACCTCGCGGTCGATCACCGGGACGTTGTAGTCCTGGATTCCGTTTCGGGGATTCGTCACAGATAGCTGGTTCATTGGTTCGTGAGGTGGTGTTGAGGGCAAATGTTATATTGACATATCTTTCGGTCTAGTTACACTTTTGCAGCTATTCCTTATCGCGGAAACCGTTCGCATGCTGATCGTTGTGATCTTCAATCTTAAGCCCGGCGCCGACGTTAGTGCGTACGAAGACTGGGCACGCACGACAGACATACCTACCGTACGTGCGCTGGGATCAGTAAACGATTTTTCTGTTTGGCGCACCACGGGTCTGCTCGGTAGCGAAGAATCGGCACCCTATCAATACGTCGAACTGCTGGACGTAGGTGATATGGCCCAACTTGGGGAGGACGTGGCACAGGAGACGATGCAGCGCGTTGCCGCTGAGTTCCAGGAGTTCGCTGATAATCCTCAGTTCATGCTGACGGAATCGCTTTAACTCGCTACTCCAGCATGCAGCGGAGCTGCATTTTAGTCTCACCGACGCGAGCACAAGTGCCCTGGTGCCCGGTCTACGGCATACCCGTTTGACCTCTTTGGCTTTGATCGGGGCTATTCAGGCCGCCGCTTAGGCCTCCGCGAATGCGCTCAGGCCATCGCGACTATGCGCCAATTGACGACGGTGCGAGCGCGTCGGAGTACGTTTTGCTGGATAACAGATTGCGTATGGGCGAAGCGGCAAGCTAGCTATGCTGTCTATGCTGTAACTGGGAGCTATGGCTCGAACGCACTACCGAAGACAGGATTCGGACAACTCGCTCTGTACTAACTGAATAGTTGATATAAGAGTTTTTAAACCTAGCAAACTAGGCAAGCGCCGATCCTGGGCACATTGGCCCGACAGTCGATCTCTACCGGGCCACTTCCCAGGTCGGATAGAGGGTCCAGCGGTTTCTTTCCGCGTGCTGTGCTGATTGCTCTGCTGGGAACGGTTGATACAGAAACGATGTCTTCACTGATAGTCGCCGGAAGGTAGTACATGTACACAGAACTTGTCGGAAAAGTAGCAGTGATTACAGGCTCGGGGCGTCGTCGCGGCCTGGGAGAAGCAATGGCGCGTCGCCTTGCGGCTGAAGGTTGTTCGGTGGTTTTGACAGACCTTGGGCAGAGCCCGGGTGAGCACATGCCGGAAGCTGCGATCGGCACGAACGCTGAGATGCAGGCGATCGTTGATGAGATCAACGAGTCCGGCGGCAAAGCGGTGAGTGCTACCTGCAATGTTCTCGAGGTGGAGGAGGTCGGTGCGGTAGCCCAGTATGCGATTGATACCTTCGGGGCCCTCGATATCTGGGTCAATAACGCCGGTATCGGCTATCTCATGAAGCCCATCATCGAGATGGACGTCGCCGAGTGGGATGCTGTCCTGGGAGTAAACCTTCGGGGCGCTTTCCTCGGCATTCAGGCCGCCGCGCGCGTGATGATCGACCAGGGCACGGGCGGCCGCATTATCAATATCGGATCCCAGGCATCAAAGTCGGGCTTTGGTCATGCCTCGGCTTACACCGCGTCCAAGCACGGTATTGTGGGTCTGACTCGCGTGGCAGCCCTGGAGCTCGGGCAGCACGGCATCACAGTGAACACGATTTGTCCCAATCATGTCACTACCGGACTGGGGGCCTGGCAAAACGATCACTTCTCCGGCGTGACCGGACGCGATCTTGAGCAGTACATGGCGGATATGCGGGCCCGAATTCCCATGGGACGACCGGGGCTGCAGGAAGACATCGCCAAAGCCTGTGCCTTTTTGTGTTCAGATCAGGCGTCCTACATGACGGCGGAATGCATGAACGTATCCGGCGGCGAGGAATACCACTAGTGGACTTGCTGGCCGATAGGTGGCGGAGGCTACTGGGTATACAGCCATGACGTCCGTGACTTCCTGGCCAAACGGAGCGCGACTTGCATTGTCCATCGTGGTCAATGTTGAGGAAGGCTCCGAAAGCACAGTCTTCGATGGGGATCGCGGTCCAGAGCCTGTTGACGAGCTTGGCGTTACGCTGAAGAAACCCATTCGTTGTCACGGCAACGAAAGCAACTACGAATACGGCGTGCGCGAGGGCTGGCCGCGTATCCATCGACTGCTTCGCGAGTATGAAGTGGCTGCCACATTGACCGCCGCTGCAGTGTCTCTCGAACGAGCCGATGACCTTGCCCGAGACGCTCGTTCCGCTGGTTACGAGGTGTGTTCCCACGGCTACCGCTGGATGCATCAGTTTTTTCTCGAAGAAGATGCAGAGCGCGACTTTATTCGCAAAGCGGTCGAGTCTATTACGTCCACGATAGGCCGTAGGCCAGTGGGCTGGTTGAGTCGCTATCTTCACACCGAAAATACACGGCGCCTGCTGCAGGAAGAAGGCTTTCTCTACCACATGGATGACTATAGTGCCGACGCGCCATTCTGGGCACCGGTTGACGGATCCGCGATCCCTATGGTGATTGTTCCCTACGCGCTTGACTCGAACGATATGAAGTTCTGGACGGCACCGAGCCTAACGCCGGAGGATTGGCTGAGCTACGCAAAGCGCACGTTTGACTGCCTTTACGAAGAGGGCGTGTCCGCGGTCCGGATGATGTCGCTCGGCCTGCATTTGAGAATCATCGGACGTCCGGGCCGGATTTGGGCGCTGAAAGAGTTTCTGGCCTACGCTCGTTCGAGAGACAACGTGTGGTTCGCCACGCGAGAAGAGATTGCCCGGAGCTTTGCCCAGCAAAACCCGGATGGCCCCGTGCGATCCCTGCTGCGCCCAGAGCCTC
>JBCCPL010000002.1:0-323890 GCA_039111155.1 Pseudomonadota bacterium
TGAAGTCGGCGATAGTCTTGAAGTCGGGAGCGAGCCTGCCAGTTAGCCACATGAGTTCCACATTCCGGTTGGCTTCCCGTTCTAACCGACGGGATGAATGAACCTGATTTAGATACCCGTAGACATAGATCTTCAACAGAGTGCGTGGGTGGTAGCCGGGTCGACCGGTGTCGGCGTGCTCTGTCTTAAAGCCCAATCCTGAGATATCGAGCTGGTCGATGAAGACATCGACAACCCGGACTACGCTTTCTTCTTCTACGTAGTCATCGACGCGTTCCGGGAACAGGGTGCTTTGATGACGATTCTCGCCTTCAATGAAGCCGCTCATTCGTCTCACCCCCAGAGTGGAAAGTTACATTCTACTTATCGGGTGGGGTTTTCACACAGCCTCGGCCAGGAGCGGACTTTTTACCAAGGACTGGCCGAGCGCTTGGGTACTGGAAACAACGTGGCGACAGCAAAGCTTCAAGGCTTTCAGCGATCGCCGTCGACCGGAGGACATGCTTCCAAACAAAGAGCTGTCACGTCACGCAGTGTGGCAAGGGCTATATCCCGGTCACGACGGGAGTAGCCGTTAGCGTGCTCGATCAGCGATAAAGCAAAACTCTTGTAGACCGGACCGATCTCCTGAAAACATTTCGCCGTGGGGTAAATCAGTAGCGCTCGACGATCATGTGGTGCGGGTCGACGCTCAACAAGGTCTAGGGATTCCAGCCTGTCGAGTAGTGTAGTGACGCTCCCCGTTGTCAACTTCAGCGCGACAGCAATAGCACCCGGCGAACGGGGCTCCGTCTCCAAGAGGTTCAGGCAACGCAGGTCATTGCGCGATATACCAACCATCTTTGCAACGCTCGAATCGAGTTGGTCAACAGCTGCGTGCAGCTCTCGACAAGCTTCCACAAAGCCAAAGTCATCGAAAGGAGCAGCTGGCGTACCTGGGGTTTTTGCTGATTTTGGCATGGCGCCAGTATGCGTCACCTTTACTCGGCCAACAAATAGCTTGATAATCAAGCATCATTTTTATCAAGCTAAAGGAGAGCTGTTGTGGAGTGGGGCTATCTTGCGTGCGGCGCACTGGTATCAGGTCTTGTCATTGCTATCCTTCTCACGCCTCGTATCGTGGAGTACGTGGAAACTCAGAACATTAACTCCCCGGTAGGAAATGTGTACGATGCCATACGGTTCCAGCGCGATTTGATGCGGTGGTCCGCTTGGCCGAGTACGACCGGATCAGATTGTCGTGTTGAGAATCCGGATGGGGAAGTCGGAGCTCGAACGGCTTTTTTAGACAAGAAGGGGCGTAAGTTCGGTTTCCAGGAAGTAACCCGCCTCGAAAAAGACCGTGTGGTCGAGTTCACACTCGAAAGCAAGGGACCGCCACACAAACCAACTCTTAAGCTGTACTTAGTCCCTCTGGGAGAGAACCGCACGCAAATCATCTTGCACTTCATCAACGATATCTCACCGCCATTCCATGTCTTGCTCCGATTGTTTCGCGTTGTCCAGTGGACACGAGAAATGCATCAGAAAGATTTGGATGGACTAAAGCGCTTCTGCGAACCACCGTACGAGACGTATTCCGGTCTACCGGCCCGGCCAGCCGCCGCATAGCGCATTTTACTGGCGTGGATGCTTACTTCACCCATTCCTTCGAAACAAGGATCGACAAGTTTGGCGTCGGTAAGAGTCGCGTTGTGTGGTACCGCGTAGTATTTATGCCGCCCGAGCTCGAGGATGAGCTTCCCTTCGATACATACCCGCGCCTGCGCGTGGATGCCGAAATCGCTGATGTACCTGCCAATCTGGCTTTTATGCCTACGGGCGATGGACGCCGGTATCTCATCATCTCTCCCGACGTGCTAAAGACGGCGGGGGTTGCCGTAGGCGATTACGTCTCAGTCCGTTTCCGCATTGGCGATCAGGCGTTTGTAGAGGTTCCAGCCGGACTGCTAGAGGCACTCAGACATGAGCCGGCGGCGCATAAAGTGTGGGAGTCTCTCACACCAGGAAAGAAACGAGCGTTGGCGTTTCACGTGGCCGGCGCTAAGACACTACCGACGCATAAGCGCCGGGTTGATGAGGTGTTAAAGGCGCTCACCAAGAACGCCGGGAAACTCCGCTGATAGATTTGCTTTGCTGCGAGACGGATATCGCTAGAGCATCAGCCGCTGGAGCAATATCCAACTCAGTTCTCAGAACATAATAGTCTGCATTGGGTCCAGGCCGTGTGAAAACCCAGCTGCAGAGGCTCTTCACGTTTGGCGGTTTGCGGCCTTGGGTCAGGTTTTGCATTTGACGTATGTTGCGGCGATTGAGTTCGCCACGTTGTATCAGGCCGCAATGGCCTCCATGAGCCTCTGCGGGCCCAGGATGTTCATTACTCGCTTCATGTTGTACGCCAGGACGTGAAGACTCATCTCCGTACTGACTTTTGGCACCGTTTTCGTTAGGAAGTGGGTGTAACCCATCCAACACTTCAGCGTTCCAAACGGGTGCTCTGCGGTCGATCGTCGTGCTCGCATCCGTTCCGGTTCGCGGTCCAGTCGCTCAGCGAGAGCGTCCAACACATCTTCGTGCTCCCAGCGGGAGACGCGACGGTACTGACTCGTTGTGCACTGTTCACGCATGGGGCAAGTTGGGCAACTCGATGACCAGTATTTATTGATCACCTGGCCTTTCTCCTCGGATCTGAATCGCCAGATCAGTCGCTCGCCCGCGGGGCACTCATACTCATCGTCGTTAGCGTGGTACACAAAGTCGGGCTTGCTGAATCGCCCGTGCTTCGCGCTGGTCGATGTGACCGGCCGGGGAAGATACGCCGTGACCCCATCGTCATCGCAGGCCTTTATCTCCTCCGCTTTGAAGTAGCCCCGGTCTGCAACGACTTCCAAGTCGTCGGCTGCTATCGCTTCCTTGGCTTTGCTGGCCATACGATGCAGCTGATGCCGGTCGTGCCCATCCTGCGTCACATCGTGAGCCACAATAATATTATGCTCGGCATCCACGGCTGCTTGGACGTTGTAGCCCACCATGCCGCTTCCGCGACCACTAGTAGCCATGGATCTTGCGTCGGGGTCGGTGAGTGAGATTTGTTGGTCCGGCTCAGCGAGTAACCGGACCTCGATCTTTTTTAGGCGATCCATCTCCTCTTCCAGCGCTGAGATCTTGTCCTTCAGTCGCTCCGACTTAGTAGCCGATCCCACTGTGTCGTGGCGGTCTGCGCTTGCGATCTGATGCAGGTAGCGTTCGATGCTCTCATCGATCTGCTGTATCCGTCGCTTGAGCTTCGCCTTCGTAAAGTTCTTGTCGCGGGTATTCACCGCTTTGAACTTGGCGCCATCAATGGCCACGAAGGCCTTGCTAAACAGATTCAGTTTGCGACACAGCAGAACGAACTCACGACAGACCAGGCGAATAGCTTCGCCATTGTCTTTGCGGAAGTCGGCAATCGTTTTGAAGTCGGGTGCCAGCCGGCCGGTCAGCCACATCAGCTCCACATTGCGCTTGGCTTCGGCTTCAAGGCGTCGGGATGAATGCACCTTGTTCATGTAGCCGTAGATAAAAATCTTAAGCATCGTCCGCGGGTGATATCCGGGACGACCCGTATCTGCGGGCTTGGCTTTGAACCCCAGGCCGGAGATATCCAGCCGATCTACGAAGACGTCGATTACGCGAGCGGCGCTGTCTTCCTCAACGTAATCGTCGATGCGCTCAGGAAATAGGGTGGATTGGTCGCGGTTCTCACCTTCAATGAAGCCACTCATTGAGCAATCCTCAGCGGGAAAGTGCCATGCTACCGACCATCAGAGTTTTCACACAGCCTGGGTCGAGTGCATCCTTCACAATGATTCGCTGTTTGGTGACCGCTTTGTTTTTTCGTAGAGTGAGAGCCGCTAGTCACAAGCATTGTGTAATCAATTAACCGTTTCACAGCGCACGACTTGAGGGTCGATAGAACCTCTATAGTTCAAGCACCGATAAGTTCCTGTCAATTTTCTTTACAGTACAGACCCTACAAATCAGCGAAACAAGACTCACATCACTGTCGAAACGATTAAATAACGCAGCGGGCCTGGATCTTGCTGTAAAAAATTTTTAACTTTAAATCGGGCATTCCAAAGTGGACAAGCGCTTTTTTCTCGGACTAGTTTTTCTGCTCAATTTCGTTCCGAACGTGGCCAGAGGAGGATTGATATTTGACATACAAGGCGAGCAGATACCAGGGAGTCCGATCAAAGGCGAGCTCGCAGGTCTTTTGGTAGTTGATGAGGCGCAAATTTCGGGAATCGGATCTGAGTCCGTTGTCTTCGGATCGGGTCTACTTGAGGTTTCTTTTTTCTTCGCAGGGCAAGAGTTCGCGATAGAAGACGACACTATGTTCCCTGATTTACCCGTTATCTTCTTTCTAGACGGGATACTGGACAGTGTTAGTTACTTGGGCCGAAACAGTTCGGGGGCTGTACTCCTCGTTAACACTAGTGTGTTCGAGTTCAATAGCGAGCTTTTGGGTTTCACCCTCGGTTTTCCAGTTTTCACGCTGAGGACATCAGTCACGGAACCTAGCACGTTCTTGGTTTTTGCCACCGGACTGTTATCTCTCAGCATACGACGTCGATACGCTCAACGACCGGATAATGAGTGCATTATGGGAACAGTTGACTAGACTGTTGCTCAGATGCATGGCCGTTCAGGGGCGAAAGCAGAAGTCACGCCGGCTTGACGCAGTCAGAGACTATCGCCTTCAGAGTGTCACAAAAGAGGGGCCTCGCAACTAGGCGTACCTGGCTAGTTTTTGCTTCGCTCAAACCAGTCGATCATTTCTGCAGTTAAGGTTTGGAGCTTTGCTCCAGGGTTTAGCTCACGGGTGCCAAGCAGCCAGGTCTGGAAGGCAGCGAAATCAGTAAAGCCTCGTTTTTCTGACATCGCGGCGGCTACAAGTGCAGCGATGTTCTCGCAGTCCGCCTTATCGAACTGTTCGCACGCATAGACGCTAATCAACGCCCAATTCAGATACTCCAGAAAGACCCTTCGGCCACTCCCATAGGAAGTCGACAGAATGCTGAGATCGACAAAGCGCGTACCTCCCTCAAAAACCAATTCGATCCGCTCAAGAAGAGCGGACGAACGGGGTTCGATGAACCCGTGATTCAGCTCAGTAAACAAGATCAAAGAGCGATAGAAAGCGCTGGCGGAGGGTGACAGTCCAGGTGCTGTTTCCTGCGGTTCTGGGTAGTTGATATGTGCGATCAGCTGGCGGAAGTTTCCGTCCACGACTCCGTCTTGGTGCTGGTAAGCAAATGCAAGGGGAGACACAATGAGTCGAACGCTCTCAAACGGTCTCGTATCCGGGTACTGTTTGTTCAGCCATAGGAGCATTCCCCCGATGTCTGCCTCTTCTTCGAAAAAACGTCTTTGATCAGCATAGAGCTTCTGCGATGTTTGAGATTCGAAAAAGTCCTTAAATTCGGTGTCCTCAGCAAAATCCTGAAGTAACGGAACAAGTGGTTCGACATTGTCTTCAGCACCGCGGATCCACGTGTACTCAGGCCGCTTCGCGAACGTCCCGCCATCGCTCATCTGATATGCAGATGCGTCCACCTTAGCTGCTATGTGTTGTGGTGTTCCTCTGTCTAGCAGAGCCTGCACAGTCTCGACCGCTTCATGGGACGCATAGTTACCAAAGTACTTCTGCACCTCATCTGCGTAACTGCACCCGTGAAGGACAAGCCTGGAGTTCTCTTCGCTTCCATCAGGCGTGAGAGCGGTCAAAATCAGAAACAGTTCATGTAACGGAGGAGTTTCGACCAGCACCTTGTTGTTAATGGCCGATCTTAGGTCAGAGCTAAAGCAGGCTGTCGGAAACCTCTGTCGGTTGGGCGTGGCACTCGGTTGGCATTTGCCTGAGTTTATGCCGGAAGCGATCACCAACCCCGTATCCATCTCGTTTGAGTGATCTGACGCGCATGCGCCGATCGCTACACCAAACGCCAACATAGAAGCTGCCAAAGGCAAGCATCCCGAGCCCAAACAGAACGCCGCTCGCTGAGAGACGCTAGGTGAAGTCTGTTTGTTCAATTCCATGCTCCCGCTCTTTGTTTGCAATCTCGATAGTGGGAAGACCGTGCTGTTCGTACACCGACTATAGAGACATGGGGCTAAACGCGAGAAAGTATTCTGCGAACGGACTAAATTGCAGGGCAAACGCACTGAAAGCCGCGACGAATGGAGCAGCGTGCTTTCAGATTTCGTTGTAAAGCGACGAAAATTCTCTCAACGAAAGCCCCTTGCCCGGGCTAAGCTAATGCTCCCGGGCGAATAGGGGGCTTCGAGTCCGAATGATGTTGTCTACTGAGCTACGCCTTCATCCTATGAGGTATGCCTACGTGCTGGTGCTTATCGTCGCGCTGGGCACCTACGCTTTCTCATTGGCGGGTGGGCATCCCGGAGATCTGAAGTTTCTGCTGAGAGTTGGGGCGTTAGTTGCCGTGCCACTTTTCGTTTACGGTGTTTTGGTTCGCTACTTCGTTCTACGTTGCATCCATCCCTTCAAACCATGGACGCAGGCAGTGTTGCATCTTTGCGCTGGTACCGTGCTTTCGCTGGCCCTGTTTTTAGTGCTCATGTCTGCACTGAGCCTCCCCATCGGAGAATCAGCTGCCACTTTGTTTAGAGGCCCCGCAGCTATTTGGCAATTAGCCCATTGTGCGGGCCTATATGGGTGTATCGCGTTTATCGCTGAGTTGGAAGCGCATCGACGACCTGCTCAGGCGTCACTGGCGGGTGATGGCGTGAAAGGTGGCTGCACAACCGATGTCGTTGCTGATTCCGATACTTGTGACGATGACGGCGCCCATGCCGTCGGTGATGGCCTCGTCTTCGTACGAAACGGCAGCGAGCTCACGCCTATCCTAATTGCGCGGATCGTGTACATCACTGGAGCAAGGGACTATGCCGAAGTAATCACGATTGACGGTACCCACCTGTTGCGAACATCCCTGGCGGAGCTAGAGCAAAAGCTTGGAAGCGGTTTTCTACGTGTACATCGCTCGACCATCGTGAAGATGGATCAAATTGACCGCGTGGAGCCGGCCGGTGGCGGACGTTTGCTCCTGCACTTGCTGAACGGTGATGCAGTGAATGCTAGCCGAGCGGGAGCTAAGCGCATCAAAGAACTGTTGCTGTAATACTGCACCCCACGCGGCGTGGAGCGAAGCACTGTCGGCGAACGATCTTCTAATACAGCCTTTGACCACTGCCACTCACTGCCGTCGTGTGCGGCGTCCTCGAACCTTGGGAGTGAACTTTCGTGGAACGTCTCCGATTCTTAGCGGGACGCAGCTATGCTCGCCCACTCTAGTTAAAACAGGCTATGTGGCCTGAACATCTCTCAGCATCTTTCCGCTCGATGCTGTACGAGCTTTGACCTGTAACCCTAATCTAGCCTGCAAAAGTCTCGCGCCCCGATTCCGTATCAGCGACAGCCGCCGCACAAGGAGATCGGGTGGGACTGCTAGACTTGCAATCTCGACCACCTTGGAGGCAACGATCAATGAAAAGACTGGTGCTATCCACTCTTGTAGCTGCCCCTATCCTCCTACTCTCGTTGCAACAGTCGAGGGCTGCTGAGCCGACTACTCATTCAACGTTTTGCGAGGCTCCTGGTGCTGCGTTTCTGTCCAGTCTCATAGGCGAGTGGGCACTTGAGCTTGAAGCAGATGAAGGTTGGACGGGGTACGGCAAGAGCACGATTTCATGGGATTACAGCCGTGTCTGCAGCGTTCTCGACACACAAGTTGCTGTATTCAACCAGGAGAGCGATTCTCCGTTTGAGAACAAGTCTACGCATCTCATCTCAGCAGACTCACTTAGCGGAACACTGAAGCTCTTGAGCAGTGATCGCCGGGGCTATACACACCTAGGCATTAGTGGGCAAGAAAGTGGCAACGAGGATCTTGCATTCGAGATCATCAGGCCGGGTGGGGGCGCTCCTACACGACGGATCCTATACCGTAGCGTTAAGCCTGAGTCATTCGAGTGGGTTTGGCAGGGCCTTGTTGAGGACGAGGAATCTTGGGTTGATCGGCTGGTCATAACGTATGTTCGAGAGTAGCAACCTTTCTTGGGGGGGAGTCTACTTTGGTTAACCGAGAGCGGCAGTTCACTTTGTAAACGACGTGCTCGGCAAAAAGTTTCAGCTTGCTCGAGTCACCCAATGAGCCCCTCGATTAACCAGTAGCTTCCCAGGCTGCCGATGGAGTAAGTGGCGAGTATGAGGGCTCGTGCCTCGGTTTTCTCCGTCGCTCGGGCTAGCCCGGTCAGCACCAACATGGTCATTGCCACCACCGCCAACTGGCCCGCTTCCACGCCAATGTTGAAAGCAAAAAGCGCCGTCGCGAGTTGCATTTGCGGCAACCCAATCTCTGCAAGAGAGCCAGCAAAGCCAAAACCGTGCACGAGACCGAAGGCGAAGGCCACCGCCCATGGGTAGGTGCGCGTAAGGGTGGGGCGATCGGGATCGCGAAGCGAAAGCGCGACTTCCACAGCAAGGAAAATGATCGACAAGGCGATGAGCGCCTCTACTGGGCGACTCGGCAGACCGGAGTAACCGAGCACCGTCGCGACGAGGGTTATGGAATGGGCCACTGTAAAGGCGGTCGCCGCTTTGATAACTGGCCAAGGGCCACGCACCAGCAAGACCAGAGCAATCACAAACAGCAAGTGATCCCAGCCAAACACGATATGCTCTGCGCCAATGAAGAAGTAATCGAACAGCACGCTCAGCGTGTCCGGCTCCCTCTGGATCGTGGCAGCGGGTGTGTCCGCTGTTAGACGAAAGCTCTGGGTGGGCGCGCTCTCAGGCACAAAACGGGCTATCGCGTCAGACCTACCCAATAGTTCGCTGAGGCCGAACTTCCCACCGGCGGGGGAAGCACTGCAAGTCAGGTTCGCTCTGCCCATTAACGCGGCGGATTGCAAGCGCTGCTTGGGCTCACTGGAAAACTCGCAGACTTCAGGGATGACCGGCGCAAGTCGCGTCGCTAGGGCCAGACCGCTGCCTACAGCTAGCGTGACCTTCCACTCCATCGTGTAACGGTCGGTCTCCACCTCACGCAGTTCAACCACCGAGGGACGCAACTCGTGAGCGGGAAGTGACGCGTTCGCAAACAGCCCACACAGCACAACGATCCAATGGACTGCGGCCTTCATCGGTCGATGCGATAAGCGCCGGCCAGTACTTCGTAGGCGCGTTTTTTTCGTGCGTCGATCTGCTCCGTCCGCCAATCATTGGCCAGTACTGATCGAAGGCTCTCAAAATCGGGTGCTTGTGTGCTTCGCGCCGTGAGACGAACAAGATGCCAGCCAAAGCCCGAAGCCACCGGCCCACGCCACTGATCAGTCGGATCGAGAGCGCTGACTTCATCCGCAAACTGCTGGCCAAAGCGCCCTTGAACTTCGCGCATTGGATTTTCTGAAACCGAGGATGGCAAGCTAGTAGCCTCGCCCTTGCTAATTCCATTTGTTAACGCATCTAGCGCGGCCACCTCGCTTGAGAACAGAATCTGTTCAAAGCTCACCCGTGGGTTTGCATCTGAGCGGTCGGCATATCGTCCTGCGTTAGCCTCCCAATAGGTGCGTAGTATTTCCTCGGTGGGTTCCATCGTCTCCGCGGCTAAGCTCGCGGACAAATCCATCTTCGACACCAAGCGGCGACGTACGACTGTGTCACCTTCATCAAGCCCTAAGCGCAGGGCTTCTCGATACAAAATCTCTTCACGCACGTAGGCATCAATCGCCCGATCTAGCTCTGCATCGGTCGGTGCCCGCCCCATAGTCAGTGTCCAACTCTCCGCAATTTTCTCCTTCTCGCTGCCGCCAACCTTTATCACCCGGCTTAGAGGGTCCGGCGGCGTACCGCCCCAGGTAAGTGCGACATAGAGCACGGCGCCCAGGGCAACAAAGTGAAACAGCGGTTCGCGCGCCCAGCTTGTGATGTTCAAATCTAAAGCCTCGTCAGGATGCGGGCTTGAGCCAGATGGGAGACGTATAGGCGCGCTCCTGAGCAACAGCGTCCGCCATTGCCTCCTCGGACAAGGTTACGCCAAAGCGCACCGCGTCATAGAGCGTCCAACGAGGCGTCGGAATTTCGAGGACACGCACGTAGTAGAACGCACGCTCACCCTGGCGATAATCGGGGTCGACCCAGGTCGTGCGTAATTCAGCGGCTCCAATAGTGTTGGTGTAGGTCGCGTCCTCGCGGTTTACCGTGTCGCCAACCGGTGCGAGCTTGCCATCTACCCGTTGGCGAGTGTTCTCGTCACTCCACGCAACGTCGTAGACTTTCTCCTGCATCTCGCCCCAGGGATCCAGCCAGCCCTTGATGACCTGTACTTTGTCCAGATTGCCGCCATCCGGGTCCTTCAGCGCGCTGATCAGGAACGTCGGCGGCGTACCGGTGTCGTCGAGTTCACCTCCCATCGGAACACCTTCCGAGTAGCCTTTACGCACCCAGTCGCCGCCCCAGTCTTGCTCGGTAAACCCGTGGCTGCCAAATACGCGCACGGTCATTCGCGGTCCAGTGGTGGCGTAAACCTCCCGGCGGGCGAAGGCATCAAAAATTTCGGCACGTGTGTTACCTCGCGCCCAGGCAGCCGCATAGCCGCCAGCCAGGTAGTGCCAGCCGAAACGCCCAGTGCGTGTTCCCAGGTTTTGAGCTTTGTTTGCACGGTCAGTGTAGGACTGCTCGTTACCCGTGTGCTTGCCCCAAAAATTGTCTTCATCACCTGTAGCAAGCGAAGTATGGCTGTCCGTCGAACCAATCATGCCAAATGCATAGGGGTTCACGCCCAGCTGCTGCTCCAACGTCAGACCGCGCAGCAGGGCTGAGCGAGCATAAGAGCCCGCATACATTTCGGGCTCGGTCTTCTGGCTCAGGTCCAGATTACCCAGTTCCCAGCCTAGAACACCAAAACCGGCCATCTCATCGTTTGGAGAAAGAAATGGATGTGTCTCACTGTCGCCCTTGATCTGGGTGGCTTCGACCACAGGCTCCGCCCAGGCGCGCAGCGCTGCATACTCGGCGGTCATGGGCGAGCCGTCTTCCATGGTCATCTGGAACATAAGGCCGTTGGACAAATTCGCGTTGTGCGGAATGGCGAGTACCCGTCCTCCGGTGTCTTCTTCGTAGCCACGCATGTACTCCCACAATTGTGGAGCTGTGGTGTCAATGCCAGGAAATGGGAAGGTCTGTCGGGTCTTGTCGCTACCATCACGGAACATGACTACGCGGTGCAAGTTGTTGCCGTTTGGCATCGCGGTCCACTCGTAGCCCGCAATCGCAGAGAACACGCCAGGCTCGTTGTATCGATCCAGTGTGCTCAGCTGTGTATTCCAGATGTCTTTGGTTCTTTCGTCGGCACCGTCGTCGTCTGCAAACGCTTCCGGGATATCGCCGCTCGCTGCGGCTTCGATAAGTTCGGCAATCGCGCGGATGGACTGCTCGGGGCTTTCATGCATCATGTCGTACCAGCGCAAGACCGTCTCATCGCGCAGCACCCAATCTATGTACCAGCGTGGCGCATCGTAGAGCTGACGCGTGGCACCCAGCGCGTCGGAGTGATCTGCGATCACCAAAAAATCCAGTGGACGCGCTAGCTGAGTCTTGCCACCCGTAGTCGCGGTGACTTCTTCGCCGCGTGCAAAGCGCAGCGCTTCCTCGGGTCCCAATCGTGTGCCAAAGCCGAATGCGTCGACAGAGTTGTCGGTATGAAGATGCGTGTCACCCCAATAAGGGCGCTCAGGAAACTCCGCAAGCTCTATCGTGTTGGCGCCATCGCCGGACTTTTCTACGCTGATTTCAGGTTCATTGTTCGAACACGCAAACAGCGCTAGTGCCAGCACACTCAGGCAACCAAGTCTCATCCATGTTTTTCTTAGAGCCATGCTTTTTTTATCCTTATCCGTGATGCTACCGCTGGCTTTGCCTTGGGTGCCAAATTAATTGAGTTCTCGGGCATTATCACACTTTGCTGTTCACGCTCGACCCACTGACTTGCCGAAGGACCCGACAGAACAGAACAATATGGCCACTGAACGTTCTGACGAACTGGCCCAGCTTCAAGCCGCTTTTGACAAGCATGGCTCTCAGCAAGCGGAGCCAACCCGGGCGACCACGTATTTTCCCAATAAGTATAGATAAGGACGCAGCAAAACCAGAAGCACCCAACAATGAGTACATTCGTTGGTCTAACCAAACAGAAGCGCGCACTCAAGACACGCGCCCATTCAAATCATTTGCACCAGAGCCCAACGGCATCTTATGTTGCTCCCATAGGCTCAATGGCGCGTACTGGCGAAGAATTCCCGACAGGACTAAAACCGATAACGTCCCTGAACAGCGACAGACAAAGGCCTTTCCCCAATTGCGAAGTAGCTGTTCGAGTTGGTAAACGCTACATCGTTTCTCCAAGCGTACGTCACTTCATCCGTTAGGTTCTTCCCGAGCAACGACATGCTCCATTTCCCATCGGCGCCAGCCAACGTTATCCTCATGTTTAGTTGGGTAAAGGCGTCGTGGATAGTATTCGGGTCAAGATCCAATGCGGAATAGAACTCGTCTCGGTAGTTGATCTCCACCGCCGTCGTGAAATCTAGGTTCGATGTTATAGATGTCGAGTATTGCGCACTGATATTCGCACTCCATTCGGGGGCATACGTCAGCGTCTCGCCGGCTAAGTTCTGGCCACCTGTTTCTCCAACAGCAATATTCGAACCGTCTTCGAGCAAGCATCCTGGATTGCCTACTGGATCCGTTGTTTGTGGAATCGTGCAAGTAGCGCCGTCAAAGACGTCATAGGTTGCATCTAGGTAGGCCAGTGATGCGGCTAAGCTGAACTCTTCAGTGAGAATCACTCGTCCGTCAACTTCAATGCCTCGGCTTGTAGCCTCGCCGGCATTGCTTACCCTGAATACATCCCCAACGAGCGAACTTACTTGCAGGTCTTCGTACTCTGTTTGGAAAATGGCCAGATTAAGCTCAGCGGCACCACCCAGAAGCTTCATTTTCGCGCCAAGTTCATAGGACAGAACTTGCTCATCCTCATACTCGATCACGGAGGGGTCGACTCCGGGGATAACCATCCCGCTGGGCTCACCAGTGAGTGGGTTACCCAAACGAATTATTTCTCCCGCCCCGCTGTAGGCCTCGTCGAAGCCACCGGCTTTAAAACCCGTACTAACACTGGCATAAAGCATGACATCTTCTTGGGCGTACCACTGACCGTTGAACGTGTAGGTTATGTCGTCACCGTCTCTTCTGAGGCCTCGGAAATCATGGGACCTCACATCGGAAGTCAGAGCGCCTGTGAGTGGGTTAGCGAAAAGAACCGTTGGACCAAACCTAAACCCCAAACCAGGATTTGGTGGATTGATTTTATCGAGATCCTTGCGCTCTTCCTGATATCGAATTCCTGCTGTAAACCGCAACGTGTCACCAACTGACCAAGTACCCTGTCCAAAGACGGCCCAAGACTCCGCCTCTTGGTCGAACAGCTGTGTAACGGGCGGTGATCCATCAACAGTGATCAACGGGGGCACGGAGAGTGGACCTGATAGCGCGAAGTCCAAATCGTTGTTCACGCGCCTTATTTCGAGATCCGCTTGTTGGTAGTAGCCTCCAACGATCCAATCGAGCTTGCTTTCGCCCGAAGAAACCAAGCGAAATTCCTGACTGTACTGATCATACTCTTCGTCAGTTGTTCGATTGAGTGATGCAGTGGCCGCTAAGTCTGTGTTCGAATCATCAATCCGTGTATACCCTGAATATGCACTGATACTAGTAAACGTGGCGAACCCAACATCCCAGCTAACCGTTACAGCTAAAACGTCAGTTTCGACATCGCGCTCGTTGGGCGCATCAGAGGCGCCTTCATCACGTTCGGAAACAACAGGGAACGGGACAGATCCAGCAAAGTTTGGTGAACCCGCGAAATCTGACTGATACACAACCCCTGGATTGTTGTTTGTGACGAAATCCCCTAGCTCGTACTTCACGTCAACCTCAACGGTTTCGGAGGCATCCCAGCGCAAACTTCCTCGCGCATAGAAGTTTTCCATGTTTGGCCCCTCTTCGCGGCTGAGTACGTCCGACCACCAACCATCCATAGAGTCGTATCTGACGGCCAGCCTGCCGGAAAGGGAATCAGAAATTGGTCCTGACACCATCACGTTGTATTGCTGCTCATCATGATCAGGTGCCCACAAACCCTCGACCGATGCTTCGAATTCATCAGAAGGCTTAGCAGACGTTATGCTGATCGCGCCGGCGATGGCATTCCGCCCAAACAGAATACCTTGAGGGCCTTTGAGCACCTCTACCCGTTCTAGATCCATAGTAATTGGTACGGCGGAAAGAGCTGCTCTTCCTGCGTACACGCCGTCAATGTACATTCCGACGGATTGTTCAAAACCAGCGTTTGTACCGCTGCCGATACCTCGAATATACAGATTGGGAGTAAGGGCCCCAGTGTTGATGTTTACGTTAGGTATATATGTAGTTAGCTCTTGCAAGTTTGTAATCGCCAGATTTCCAATACGCTCGCCATCCACGGCAGCAATAGCGATAGGAACGTCCTGAGCGGATTCAGCTCGTAACTGAGCGGTCACCATCACTTCCTCTAGCACAGGCGTCTGAGCGAAGGAGAGTGCGCCGGGGAGGAGGGCTGCAACCCCCAAGGCAAAGGATCCGACCTGCCCTGAGTAGTTGTTGGGGTATGACTTCCTATACATGGCTCTCATTTCTCACCTCGTGTAGGCATTTGAGTTATCGAACGTGCCTAACGAAAGTTCAAAACGAGATCTGCAGAGAGCCTATCAATGCCTTCATAAAGGAGGGGCAATGAGGGCGATGCTTGTCTTTCGTTATTTGCATGCACCGTGCCAATAAAATAATATGTCGCGCACCGTGCCAATGCAATTCAAATTTCTAGGCTTTGGATGACGGGGCGCGTACGCGCGTTCGGCGCATCCGCCTACGAGGATGCCCAGTCATCTTTTTTTCAGTCGCAGGTTTGTTAACGGACGGGATGCAAACCAGATCCATGGGCGAGCTCGTCTCAAACCAAGCGCCCTTCTAGTAAGCTTCGTTGACGCATTCCGAACAGATCTACTGCCAGCTATCGAGAGGCCCCAGTGGCATGACCAGAATAAGGAAGGAAACAATGCGCTTGTGCATGGCGCTAATGGGTGCAACATTGATTTCGGTGAGCGGGTGTGAACGACCAGATGTTCCAGACGAAGAACTGGAGCCAGCAAGCGTCAATACAAGGATATCTCGACCTCTCCCCGGCACCGCTACCGAAAAGACTGCAGCCGCAAACAGACTTGTGAGCTCAACGCTGGATATTGCCAGAGAGAGCGATCAGGTCAGAGCCACTCGCGGACTGCTTGCTAGACTGGAGAGCGACGCCATTCTTGACAGTGACGGCCGCATTGTCTGGAACATTGCGTCTTTTGATTTTCTCGACACAGCACCACCTGATACCGCCAACCCGGCGCTGTGGCGCCACATGCAGCTAACCGCGGAACACGGGCTATTCGAAGTTTTAGACGGGATCTACCAGGTTCGCGGATACGATCTCGCGGTGATGACCGTTATTCACGGAAAAATGGGGTGGATAGTGGTAGATCCACTTACAACTATCGAGACGGCCACCGCGGCTATTGAGCTGGTTCAATCCACCCTAGGCAAAAGGCCAATAACAGGGCTCATCTACACCCATAGTCACGCTGATCACTTCGGAGGTGCAGAGGGTATCGTTGAACATGCAAAGCAGTTCGGCACTGAGTACCCGATTGTTGCGCCACATAAATTTACTGAGGAGGCTGTAGCAGAGAACCTGCTCGCTGGCGCGCATATGGCCCGCAGGTCCATTCTGATGTACGGCAGCTCACTCGATACTAGTCCAGCCGGGAAAGTTGGATCGGGTCTGGGCCCTGGCCTTGCATCTGGAACAATAAGCTTGGTTCTACCCACTGAAGAACTACCCCCCGGCATAAATGATCGAGTGATTGATGGGGTTGAGTTTCAGTTCATGGATGCGGCAGGCACTGAGGCTCCGTCTGAGTTCGTGTTTTATCTTCCAGAGTTAAAGGCACTGTGCACATCCGAAGTGGTCACAGGCACATTTCACAATATACTCACCATTCGAGGTGCAAGGGTCCGCGACGCTCTCGTGTGGAGTAAATCGGTAGATCGGATCATCCAACGCTACTCTGGGACAGCCGAGGTATTGTTCGCTTCTCATCATTGGCCAGTGTGGGGCACCGCGCAGGTTTCAACTCACCTGAGGCATCATCGAGACCTCTACCGGAAAGTTCATGATCAGACGCTCCGGTTTGCCAACGCAGGTGCGACGAGGGATGAGCTTCCGTCGTTGGTCGAGGAGCCGAGTTTCGCGACGAAGGATTTATCTGTACGTGGATACTATGGATCTCATACCCACAACACCAAGGCGGTCTACCAACACTACTTTGGATGGTGGGGAGGAAATCCGGCGACCTTCGATCCACATACGCCAGTAGAACGGGCCAAGAGATTTGTCTCTGCGGTAGGGGGAGAAAGTAGCGCATTGAAGGAGGGAAAGGCAGCGTTCTCCAAAGGTGACTACCGCTGGGCTACGGAGGTGTTTGGACACGTTGTTTTCGCCAACCCCGAAAGCACAGAAGCAAAACTATGGCTGGCCTCGAGCTTTGAGCAACTAGGCTTTCTTGCTGAAAGTGGCGCCACGCGTAACTACTATCTCTCAGCCGCCAAAGAGCTGCGATCAAGCGAGCGACAGGGAAGTCGACTAGGTGAGGGAGCGGAGTCCTTTCTAAAAGCCGTGCCCACCGAGGCGCTTTTTGATGCGCTAGCTGCGAGGTATGACCCCACAAAGATTGAATCGGAGCCGTATACGCTGCAGTTCAAATTCACAGATACGCAAGAGACTGTGAGTGTTGAGATAGGGCCGGACACCGCTTTTCCCAGATACGGTGTTCCCGCTATTAATCCAAAAGCAACTTTCGCAACCACGAGGGCGCTTTTCAATGATCTTGTGCTCAAAAAGAAGAGCGCGTTGGTATTGGTGGTAACAGGTAAAATCAAAATTGACGGGTCGCGGGGTGCAGTTACGGACTTCTTCGATGCGCTCGAAGAGCCGCCGAGCGACTTTGCCATAGCGACACCGTGACAATACACAGCTAATTTCCGTTAAAAAGAGTTTATGGACTGTGGCGGCTAAGCTTGGGCAAGAAAGCCCATGATCAACTTTCAACTACAGTGTGAAAAAGCGAGGTTTGCTGGCTGCAATGATCCACATCATCACGCAGATGGGCATCTTTCTGGGCACAAAACAACTGAAACACCACCGGACTGTGACAAGCAGTGTAACGATAAGAGCTGAGTCATTATCAGTGCGTTGATGGGCGAGGTGCCAACGACGTTAGGAAGGGCTTAAGTTCGTTCTCTTTTTAACCGTCGTAGAGAACCAAGAGGAAGCCTGCTGCCAACCCCATCTCTATAAACACGCCCGGTAACACCGACTTTGACGCTCGCCCCGACCTCATCTCGATGAATCCAAGTACCGCTAAAAACAGCATAGAAGAGAAAAGGCCAAGGCAAACCGCAAGCCGGAGCTCTGAGGCGGGTGCAGAGGCTCCCAGAATCAGCATAATCGCATTGCCCAGGTATACCGCTCCCATCCTTCGCCCTACGAATAAACCGTCAGGATGCGGAATCATCCCCCATTTTTTAGTAGCTTGCCGCCTGCGAAGAACCAGGTGAACGCAAGGAGAAAACCCGCTGTAGCGGTGATGTAGGCCATGATCTGAAAAGACATTGATAGACCCCTATGTCTAGTTGGGATTTTAGGTTAGGTGACACAAACGCACGGACTCACCTATCGCTCAGCATCAGCCAGAGTTCGTCGAACGACGTCTCGGGGCATCTATAGAAAGGAATCAGGCTTAAGCGCAAAGAATTCAAACGGGGCCAGAAACCCTGAACCCGAGCATTATGTCACGCACCGCGCCAATTTAATGGCTAAGCCTTGAGTTTTCAACAATCACTGACCAAGGGGTGAATGCGGCACCGGGTGATGGGCCGGGAAACTTCCTGCCTTGCTACGGAGTTTGACTTAGCAGGTGCCTGGAGCTAGAACCCATCAACCATAGCCTCCATAGCAGTATGCATGGCTGCTCTTGCCTGCCGCGGGGAGAGCCCCTGTTGTAAGCGAAGTTGGGTCCATGTCTGGAAGCTTAACGCGGCCATCAATGCTGCCGTTACAGACTTGCTGCGCTTTATACGAGTCGGGAGTAACTCAAGCAGCGTCGCCTTCTCTCTCTCAACGAAATTCGTGTAATCACTCATCAAAAATTTCGACCGGAAGCGTCTAATGTCAGCCGATTGTTTGAGTATCATTATCTTCTCAAAAACAATAGCTCTTCGATCAACAAGCTCACCTAGCTTTCCACGCCATGTGTTCGACTCGTAGGGAGCGTAGATCACAGGTCGCAACTCATCCTTCAGCTGCTGTGACATCTCCATGATCAAGGAGTCTAAGTCGCTGAATAGGCGAAACGCCGTGCGCTTGCTTACACCGGCCTCATTGGCAATGGCCACAACACTAGGATACGGATCGTCGTCACTGATCAAACGGAACATTGCCGCGATTATCTTTTCGCGACTTCTCTGGGTTCTTCGATGCCTTCCATCGGTCGCATCTGTTTGCACAACTGTGAGATCCGGCGCTTCGGAAAACCCGGTTTTTGTCTTTCGATCCATGCGCCCAACGCTATCACGTAACACGGAACCACCAAAGCTCACCGGCTCGCTAGTTTTTGTTGGGCCTGCGGCACACTCATGAGAGTTTCGGTTACCAAGTTCCCTCAGCTAGTCCGTTGACTGTAGGTTACTACACCTACTTTTGGCCGTTCCCACTGACTTCACTTTGCGGATGCCGTCATCAAAGCAAGTCTGCGATTGCCCGACGAACTGATTGTTGTTTTCAGTTCAAACTTGTCTTGGGTTTGGTCAGAAAGCTCAGGTAGCCGTCATGCCCGTGTTACTGAAGCCGATGCGAAAAACAATCAGGGGCTGCCTGAGTGTGCCCGCAGCCCAGCGCATTAGACTGAAGGTTGGCGCTTGGTCGGGCGGGCGTTTGACGTAAAACTTGCTTCCATAGGCCAGAAAACGAGGGCTCTTTTGCTATAGAACCCGCGTTATCGGAGGGGGCGTCCACTGACCTTCTACAGCTTCCTTATGAGGCAAGTAGGCGCGAAAAACGCATTGGAACTGGCTCTTGGGAGTCGGGAACCAGACGACGCCTTCTTCATCAGGACGCTCATTTTGTAGTGCAAGCACTAATGTCCCATCCTCTTGAAATTCCAGTCCGCTATCGTGTGAATTTACCGAGAATCGATTAATAGGATTCTCAAAAAAGTACAGACGCTGATCTGACGAGACCTCGTAGACGCTTAGCGACCAAAAAGCATCCACGGGAATTGCATTTTGCGGGATCTCCATTCTGTAGATGTTAGCTCCATGTAAAGGGTCCCCGGCGTTGTCGCCAGTGCTTTTATAGTAAGCGGCCTCTTCAAGCGTTAGCGCGCCGAACCCCACAATCGCTACAGCAGAACGAAGGGCGTCGTTCTCCCTGTAGTTTCCCAGATCACGCGGGGGCTTAATCCATCCAACCGTAGCCCCTTCCAACTGCATCATCTGCTCTCGAACCTGGCCCTCCACGTTCTCCAGGGCGAGTTCCCATAGCTTCTTTTTCAATGGAGAGAGCCTATCGTAAGCATCGAGCCTACCCGCGCTAACCCCCAGATGTTCGAACCGGGAGGCTCGAGCGGCTTGGCCTTGGAGAGGCGAGCGCGAGAGTAGTTCGTTTGTAAGAGCAAGAAATGTCTGCGGGTTCGGTGTTGGGGTCGCCTTTACAGCAAATGTTTTCGGTTTGTTTTTAGGGTCCACCGGAGCAATGGTTAATTGACTTTGTACCGCTCGCGCTGCTTCTAAGTCGTCATCGCCGGCGACAAAAACTCGCGCCAAAGCCCAAATATCATTCGTTGTCATAACAATCGCTTCGACCCCCTCTGGGGTTTGAGCCTTCTGTCCTGGCCCAAACACCCAATAGCGCCCTGGCTTGCCCCGCGTTGCCCTCGTCCCGAGGTAAGCTACTTGCTCACTGAACGCGTCCATGAACGCGACGGAAATGTAGCGATCTTGTGAGGCCGGCAGGTTTACTTCAACAGGGCCACCCGACAACTCCAGCACCGCGGATGTGTATAGAGTGTCGCTGTTAGGAGTAGGTATGGATCGGGAGGAGTGATCACTGAGGCTCCTTACGTGAATACCTTTATTGAGAATCGGCTCACCCTGCCAATCGGGGAACTGTTCCAGTACATCTTTTTCACTGACTAACCCGTCGCGCTTAACCTGCGCACTCAAGATCTGCATTCGGTGCGCGTATTCATATAGGCCGTAGGTATAGTAGAGAGCATCTTTTGTATCCGCGACAACGCTGCGAAAAATAAAAGTAGAACCGGTGACGGCAACGATGCCGCCTGTCGCACACGCGATGAGAAGTGATCGCCGATTAATCGTTGCTGTTGAGGTCCCGTTTCTCATTGGTGTCTTAACTCTGCCGGGTAACGCCAGTTGAGCAATTTCAGGTATCTGACGGGCAACAACCTTGTCAGCCAGTCTAAAAGCTTTGCCTCCTTTGTGATCACGATCCGGTCTTTGCCTGCAGCCACTCCGGTAAGAATGTCTCGCGCTGCGCTACTCGCCGGGTACTTGAGAAGTTTTAGATCGTAGAGCTCAAGTTGACGTCGTCTTACGGTTGCGTCAACTTCGCTGAGTTGGTGGAGTTTCTCGAAGTTTGGTTTTGCGATGTTGGTGCGAACACCACCTGGGTGAACACAAACAAGCTTTAGCGAACTTCCCTCCAGCATGGCATCGGCCCGCATTGCATCAGTGAGACCGCGCACGCCGAACTTAGTGGCGCTGTAGATTGACAAGCCAGGAGTGCCCGCAAAGCCATTCAAGCTCGATAGATTTACAATTGTGCCGCTGCCCGATCTTTGTAAGGCAGGCATAAACGCTTTAGAGCAATGAATAACCCCCATGAGATTGACGTCAACCACGGTCTGTATTTCATCGGGGGACATCTCCATCAGCGAACCCATTCCGGTAACGCCAGCATTGTTGTAGAGCTGATGAACAACGCCAAGGCTCGCAGTTACGGTATCCGCATACTCGTAGATCGCATTCCGATCAGACACGTCTAGTAGCCAAGGATGAACCATCACACCCATCGACTCCAGGGCGTCTGCTGTCTCCGCTAATCCTTTCGCATTGATATCTGAGATCGCGAGCTTTGCTCCCTGAGAACCCAGATCCAGAGCCAATGCCTGACCTATGCCGCTGCCAGCGCCAGTAACCACGCAGACCTTTTCTTCGAAAGCAGCTCTCATACCGGTGCCTCGGCGCGGAAGACTGGCTGGGGCGAAACAATTAGCTCAGAACCAAGAGTTGGCTTTTTTGTGAATTCGTGGCTATCCGCGATGTAGTCTGAGGACATTGTCCAGGGGAACTGATCGCCTTGCTTTGGGAGTAAGTGAGCCGATCGTTTGACGTATCCAGCTTGGAAGTCGAACAGTGGCCTAGGCTGAGTAGTTAGTGACGGATCTGTGGGAACACAAATCGCAGCCCCGCTGTGTTCAAGCTCCGAAATGAGGTCACAAAAATACTCGCAGACTAAATCTACCTTCAACGTCCAAGAAGAGTTCGTGTAACCGATGGCAAAATTAAAATTCGGGACACCACTCAGCATAGAACCGCGATACACAAAACAGTCTGGGACTGAAACGGGAGCCTCATCAACGGTGATGGGTATTCCATCGAATAGCTTCAACTTTAACCCCGTGGCGAGAACAACAATATCAGCCTCTAAACGTTCTCCTGACTTCATCAGGATCCCATCTTCGGTGAACTGTTCCATCTCCCCCGTGATGATAGATGCCGCACCCCTTGACACAGCTTTGAAGTAGTCCCCATCCGGCACCGCACACAATCGCTGATCCCACGGATCGTAGGGGGGATTGAAATGCAGGTCGACGTCGTAGGTGGGCGGCAATTGGTTTCGCACTCCATTTGTAAGCATTTTTCGCGCAAGACCTGGGAATCTCTGGCAGAACGCATAAAACAGCCTTTGTTGCCGCGTGTTCTTCCATCTTGTCACCGAGTGAACAACTGGAGCAGGCACGATCTTGCTTAAGAGTTTTGCAAGTGGATCTTTCTTTGGACGAGAGAGAACGTAGCTAGGTGTTCGCTGTACTTGCGTGACATGCGCTGCGTGTCTCGCGAGCTCTGGGATTAGCGTAACTGCTGTGGCGCCGCTTCCGACTACCGCGACATTCTTACCTGTGTAGTCGAGATACTCTGGCCAGAGTTGCGGATGAATCATGTCGCCACGGTAAACCTCCTGATTGGGGAACTTCGGACGATACCCCTCATCGTAATCGTAGTAACCGGTGGCGGAGAAGATCCACTTGGACTTAACTCGAACTTGGCCTTTGGGGGTGTCGACCAGAAGGGTCCACAGGGCTGTATGACTTTGCCAGTCCGCTGCGAGCACGCGATGTCCGAAGTAAATCCTGTCCCTGACCCCATAGTGGTCGACTGTATCGTTCAGATAAGCCTTGATTTCCTCCGCTGAGGCAATGGCATTTGGGCTCGACCACGGTCTGAACTTGTATGAGAACGTGTACAAATCCGAATCCGAGCGTATTCCCGGGTATTTAAATAAATCCCAGGTTCCACCTAGATCATCTCTTGTCTCTAGTATTGCCCAGCGCTTGTGCGGGTGCTTTTCAGTAAGGTGGCACGCGCAGCCGATGCCCGATATGCCCGCACCAATGATGAAGACGTCGTAAACATCTTCGCTAAGTGAATGCATGGAGCTTCTCCTGAAGTAATTAATGGGCTCCATGGTAAAAATTTCAGTTGCTTAGTGGTATGTTCACTTTGCACTTTAAAATGGATTATATGATGCAGAATGAACACAGAGGCGAAGATGACCGGAGACGTCTGGCGGAGCTTATGCGGATGGGGGCGAGGCGTGCGCTCGATTTCGACGATTCTTGGGAATCTGGTTTAAAGGACATGGTTTTCAGTCTGTTGGATACAGCTGATGACCCAGGCGCAGAGGCCGCGATCCGAAAGTACAACCTTCTAAGCACGACACACTTCGCAGCAGCCATCATCAAGAATCCATTGGAACCGGTAGAGCCATACATTAATCCGGAAATACGGACTCAAATCAGGGAACAACTTCGCAGAGGAAGGCCAGAAGCGATATTGAATGGCTATCGAGCGAGTCAAATTGCTGCCTGGCAAGCGTGGATGAGGCTCTCCTTTACGTTGACAGACAGTAAATCAGCGCTTGAGCAACTGTTGGAGTTCTCAGCGAAACAGATCAACGATTACTCACAGCGTTCGATCTCAATGCTGACGTATATGGTCGACCAAGAGCGTATTGCACTTGCCCAAAATTCCGTAAACCTGAGGTTCAGAACGTTACAGGCTATTCTGAACAGGGAACTGCTGGAGCCTAGCCAAGCCGCGACGAAATTAAACTACTCGCTCGATAGAAGTCATCAAGCTTTCGTTGTTTGGAGTCGCTTCGATAAGGTTGAACCTGATCAACTAAACTTAGCAGCAGATCACATTGAACTGCTAGGAAGCAAAAAGCCCGTATTGCGTATCGGGGCCACCGCCTCCACTCTCTGGCTCTGGATTCCCAGCTCGGCAGAAATTGATGTATCCGAATACGTTGCTGTCGACGGTGTGAACGTTGCGGCGGGCACTCTAAAGTCGGGACTCGAAGGTTTCATAGGCTCTCATGAAGAGGCACTCGTCGCGCAACGGATGCAAATTAGATCTGAGCGTAAATCCAGTCTGGTAACGTTTGCAGACGTGCGCCTGGCACACATGCTTCTGGAGCAACCAATGATCGGAGGCTTTCTCAAAGATACGCTGGGTAGACTCTTAGACGCGCCCAGCAGTACTAGAGAGTGCCTAAGGGTGTATTTAGACGAAGGTTCAAACGCGGCTAGAGCGGCATCTGCATTAGGGCTTCATAGGAACACCCTTAATCGTCAGCTCGATAGGGCTAAGTACCTCCTCCCTCAAAAAGAGCTGAATGCAAAAAACAGGGTCAGCATTGCTTCTGCACTAAGTGCTCTGTCGTGGATGTGACGCATTCGTCCGCTGCTGATAACGAGCCAGTGTTTTCTGGTTTCAGCCGAAAACACGCCCTTGCAGGTCCAGTGGCGCTGACAACGGCTGACTTTGCAGCTACCAGGCGGCGATGTGCGAACGGCTAAGAGCAAACGCTCTGCAGCGATAAGACAACCTTCCCCTTTCTGCCATTGACGGGCATTCGACTGGAAGTGCTTGTCGACGTGCGCCGCCGAGTTCGGGCAGCCCATTTGACCGACGGTGGCGAATTGTTCAGAAATCGCGCCGCGAGAAAAATTCGGTGAGACTGCTTCACTGTCGCTTCGAACTCTTCTAGTCTCCGCCCGGGGCTCCCACGCGGTGTTTACACCCTGCCCGTCACCATTCAATGGCTGGAATCCATATATGAAGAAGAATCACGCCTTTGCCTACGCCCTGGGCGCACTTCTGTTGCCCGTCCTGGTGCTATCTGCCACGAGCGCTTCTGCGAGTCATCACGAGGAGACAAGCCCCGTCACTTACGATGCGGAGCTCTACGACGCCATGGCCTACCGCCTTGTAGGTCCCTACCGCGGAGGTCGCTCCGGCACGGTGACCGGCGTACCCGGAGACCGCGATACCTACTACTTCGGCTCATCCGGCAGCGGTGTCTGGAAATCGGTTGACGGCGGCAGCAAGTGGCGCAACGTCTCCGATGGCTACTTCGGCGGCTCTGTTGGCTCCGTTGCCGTTTCCGAGTCCGATCCGAATGTGATCTATGCAGGTCTCGGCGAGAAAACGGTGCGCGGCAACGTCTCGTCAAATTTCGGCGTATGGAAGTCCACTGACGGCGGTAAGACCTGGACCTTTGTCGGTCTGGAAGCTACGCACCACATCGGTCGTATCCGCGTTCATCCGAGCAATCCGGACATCGTGTACGTCGCGGCCATGGGCGACCTCTGGCAGGCGAGCGAGGCCCGGGGTGTGTATAAGAGCGAAGACGGCGGGGCGACCTGGACGAAGGTGCTCTACGCCAGCGAAGAGGCCGGCGCCGTGGATCTCGTCTTCGAACCGGGCAATCCCCGCATCATCTATGCCAGCACCTGGAACGTCCGGCGCACGCCGCACAGCTTCTCCAGCGGCGGACCGGGTTCCGATCTTTGGAAAAGTTCGGACTCGGGAGCGACCTGGGAGAAGCTGACCGACCTCCCAAACATGCCGGCCGCGCCCCGCGGGATCATCGGCGTGACGGTGTCGCCGGCGAACCCGGACCGCGTCTGGGCCCTCATCGAAGCCGAAGATGGGGGCGTGTACCGCTCCGACGACGCGGGTAAGACCTGGGAAAAGATCAACAGCGACCGCGCCCTGCGCTCCCGCGCCTGGTACTACACACGGATCATCGCGGACTCCCAGGACGAAAATAAGGTGTACGTGATGAACGTGTCCTACGCCGTATCGACGGATGGGGGCAAAAGCTTCAGCCTGCACGTGGCACCGCACGGCGACCATCACGATCTATGGATCGACCCGGACGACAACAACCGCATGATCATCGGTGACGATGGTGGAGCACAGGTCTCCACAGACGGCGGAGACAGCTGGACGACGTACCACAACCAGCCCACGGCGCAGTTTTATCGCATCGCTACCGACGATCACTTTCCCTATCGCATCTACGGCGCGCAGCAGGACAACTCGTCGATCCGTATTTCCCACCGCTCCGACGGTATCGCGATCACGGAGCGGGACTGGGAAGTCACCGCCGGAGGCGAGAGCGCGTACCACGCCATCGATCCCGACAACAACAACGTGATATACGGCGGCAACTACAAGGGCTACCTCTACCGCTACAACCACGGCAACGCCCAGCGGCGAGCCATCAATGTCTGGCCCCTGAATCCCGCGGGCTCGGGAGTCGAGGTCATGAAATACCGTTTCAACTGGAATTTCCCGACTTTCTTCTCCCACCACGATCCAGACAGGCTGTACGCGTTCTCGCATCGCGTCCACGTCTCCAGGACCGAGGGGCAGAACTGGCAGACCATCAGTCCCGACCTGACCCGTGCCATTCCGGAAACCCTGGTGTCATCCGGGGGACCCATCACGCAGGACAACACGGGGGTGGAGTTTTACGCCACGATTCTCACGGCGAACGAGAGCCCCTACGAGGAGGGTGTGCTTTGGACAGGCTCCGACGACGGGCTGCTCCACATCACCCGGGACAATGGCGCTACCTGGACCGACGTGACGCCTCCCCAAGCCCCCAGGCTGCTCATGTGGAACTCCATCGATATCCACCCGACACAAGAGGGCGGCGCCTACGTCGCGGGCACGCTGTACAAGACCGGCGATTTCGCGCCGTACCTGTACAAGACCATGGACTACGGCAAGACCTGGACCCGGATTACCGACGGCATCGAAGCACCACACTTCACCCGCGTGATCCGGGCCGACCCGGAGCGTGCCGGGCTGCTATACGCGGGAACCGAGTACGGTATGTACCTGTCCTTCGACGACGGCACGAGCTGGCAACCGTTTCAGCTCAATCTGCCGGAGGTGCCGATAACGGACTTGCAGGTTCGCGATTTGAATCTGATTGTCGCCACCCAGGGGCGCAGCTTCTGGATCATCGATGACCTTACTCCGCTGCATCAGCTGAGTGACAGCATCGCCACCGCGAACTTTCATCTGTACCAACCCAAGCCCAGCTATCGCATGCGACAGAGGGGGCGCGGAGAACGCGATCCGCTGCTGGAGGGGGAAAACCATCCATCTGGCGTGATGTTCTACTACACGCTTAATCAGGATCTAGGCGACGACGATGTGGTGAGCCTGGAGATCCTTGAGACGGATGGGTCACTGGTGAAGCAGTTCACAAGCAGTGTCGAAGAGAAAAGTGAGGACGAAACCGAAGACAAAAGCGAGGACGAGAAGCTTGAAGTAGAACGCGGCGCCAACCGGTTTGTCTGGGATATGCGTCACGCCGACGCGGTATCTTTTGATGGCCTCGTCCTGTACTCCGCAGATACCAAGGGACCAGTAGCCGTGCCGGGCTCCTATCGTGCGCGGCTGACGGTGAACGGCGAGAGTGTTGAGCAGGAATTCGAGATTCTCATGGATCCCCGGGTCGAGGGCACCCTCGCTGATCTGCAGGCGCAGTTCGACTTCCTGATCCAGGTACGCGACAAGCTCTCCGAAGCGCATCAGGCGGTAGTCGACATCCGCAAGCTGTACGAGGATCTCGCCTACCTGGAGGCCAAAGTCGACGGCCAGCCCGAAGCCGAAGCACTTCTGGAAGCTATAAAAGAACTGCGCGACGCCTCCAGCGAGATCGAAAACAACCTTCACGAGACCCGCAATGAGGCTATCCAGGATCCGCTGAACTTCGGGATCAAACTCAATAACCGTCTCGCTTATCTTGCGACGCACGAATCGGCGGGCGACTTTGCACCGACGGACCAGGGACATGCCTACCGTCGCGAGGTCTCAGCCCAGATCGACGCTGAGCTTCAGGCGATGGACAGACTGCTCGCCGAGAGCCTGCCCAGGATCAACGCGATGGTGGAAGAACGGGATGTGAAGATGCTGGGAGAGGGCGACTAGCCAGGTGACTAGAGTCAAGCATGCAAGTGACCATGGTCGAACGTCGCCTTCGGGTCGATTTGAATCTGTCGTTATTAGGGTCGCGCACCGTCCGTTTTCTTAGAAGATGCACTCTTGGTTGGTCGCCGGTTAGGCGCTGTGACGCTAATTTTAGCCCTAATAAAACGCTTGGGTTCAGCTAGGGAGTCCAGCAAATTCATATAACACGAGCACCTGATGTCCGACGCCCACGAGCGCTCTCGGATGGCTTTACTAGTACGCCCTTTTTCAGTGTCAGCGTAGGCTTCCAGTTGCTGCGCTTTTGCTCTGCTTTTGCCAACGAATGGGCTGACTGCAAATTCATCCAACTCTCTGGCGAGCGCCCAAGCACCGCTGAAAGCTTCACCGCCATGTCAGACGTCAGTGCTGTTTGCCCGTTCAGCAGGCGGCTGAAAGTTCCTTTGTGCACCTCCAATGCCGCTGCGATTTCGCTGGCTTTCAGGCCGTTCTCTTCGATATACACCCGTTTGATGAACTCTCCAGGGTGCAGCGGGATGCGTCTCTTAGACATCAGTGATAATCCTCCAAATCGACGACATAGGCGTTGCCGTCCTCGAACTCAAACGTTACTCGCCAGTTACCGGTGACTTTTACTGCATAAGTGCCAGCGCGGTTGCCTTTCAAAGGATGAAAGCCCCATCCTGGCAGATCCATATCGCCGACTTCTGCAGCAGCATGAAGTGCGTCTAAACGTGTCTCAAGCTTTGATTCCATCTGAGCAGGGATTCCGGCCGACTTTCCCTTCTCATAGAACCGCTTGAGTTTTCGGCTCTTCCATCCCTTGATCGCCATGGCGCTTATTGTACGAAGTTGTTAGTTGCGCAACAAGCAACGATCGACCATTGTAAACATCGATCAAATTGACCGATGGGAGCCGGCCGGTGGCGGGCGTTTGCTCCTGCACTTGCTGAACGCTGATGCAGTGAATGCCAGCCGGGCAGGTGCCAGGCGCATCAAAGAGCTAATGCTGTAGTACCGCATTCCAAGCGGCATGGAGCGAAGCACTGTCGGCGAACGCTCTTCCCCTCCCAGCCTGTAGCCAACGCCAATCGCAGACGTCGCTTGCGGTGTCCCCGAGCACTGGGAGCAGACATTCCGTGGAACGTATCCGGTTCTCCGTAGGGAGACGCAGCGCTATTGGCCCAGTCTTCTTAAAATAGTCTATGCGCTCTCATGATCTCTCAGCATATCTCCGCTCGATGCTGGACGAGCTTTTGGCCCGTAACTCTACAGTAGCCTGCAAAAGGCTCGCGACCCGATTTCGTATCAGCGACAACCGCTGCGCAAAGAGATCGAGTAGGACTGCTAGACTTGGAAACTCGACAAATTTAGAGACTACGATCAATGAAAAGACTGGTGCTAGCCACTTTGGTAGCTGCCCCTATCCTCCTACTCTCGTTGCAACAATCGCTGGCTGCAGAGCCGACTGCTCATTCACCATTATGCGAAACTCCTGGTGCCGCGTTTCTATCGAGTCTAATAGGCGATTGGGTACTTGAGCTCGAAGCAGATGAAGGTTGGACGGGGTACGGCAAGAGCTCAATTTCATGGGATATCAGCCGTGTCTGTAGCGTTCTGGACACACAAATCGCTGTATTCAACCAGGAGAGCGATTCTCCGTTTGAGAACAAGTCTACGCATCTCATCTCAGCAGACTCACTTAGCGGAACACTGAAGCTCTTAAGCAATGATCGCCGGGGCTACACACACCTAGGCATTAGTGGGCAAGAAAGTGGGAACGAGGATCTTGCATTCGATATCATCAGGCCGGGCGGGGGCACTCCCACACGACGGATCCTATACCGAAGTGTTAAGCCTGATTCATTCGAGTGGGTTTGGCAGGGCCCTGTTGAGGACGACGGGTCTTGGGTTGATCGGCTGGTCATAACGTATGTTCGAGATTAGCAACCTTTATTGCGCGGGGAGTGCGCTTTTCAGCGCTGTGCACCTCCTCTATTTACGCGTGGATCCTCGTAGTAAGGGTTATTTCTGCACTAGATCGATAGCACAAGCATAGCCCTGCATTCACGAGGGTCTGCTTTACTTGGGAATGGCGGTGTTAGAGTCGCGTTTTGGACGGCAACTTGTCAGCGGTTCCTCGATACCGTATCCGATAGACTGTCACCATATTTGCAGTCGAGCCACAGGTGTCGGGCCTGACGGCTGCTGCAAAACCACACTACCGCTCTAGAGACGATCAAGCAGGTGAAGCTAAAGCGCTGTCTATTCCTCACACATCGCTGGCTTGGTGTCGGGATGTGTCTTTTGTTCGCGATGTGGTTTCTGTCCGGTGTGGTCATGATGTATGTGCATTTTCCATCACTGACATTGGCAGAAAGACTCAGCGGTCTACCCGCGATCGACGGCGCCACCCTCCGTTACTTTCCGCAGTCGTTGTTAAGCGAATCGCCGCGCTCACTTCGACTCACGACGTTAACCGGAAGACCCGTTTGGTTGGCGCAAAGCCCCACAGGGAAGTGGCATGGTGTCTTTGCAGACTCGGGAGAGGCCTTCGCAGGCCTTGATGCGTCTGATGCCAAGATGGTGGTAGAGCTGTTTCTGTCGTCGTCGGGCCAGGAAAATGCGGCCGTGGGCAGCGTCAACCAAATAGAGATGGACCAGTGGACTGTCTCAGGCAGCCTTAATTCTCACAGGCCATTGTTTCAAGTCCACATCAACGATGAATACGGAACCGATTTGTACGTCTCCTCGCAGACCGGCGAGGTTGTGCGCGACACCACGCGTAGAGAGCGTGCGTGGAACTGGCTGGGTGCCAATTTGCACTGGATCTATCCACTCGCGCTTCGTCGTCATCCTGTGGTTTGGCACTGGGTGGTCGTGGTGCTCTCTTCAATCGGACTCTTCTCCATCATCACTGGCTTAGTTGTTGGAGTGATTCGTTTACGTCCGAAACGACCTTACCGCGGCCGCGACTGGACGCCCTATCGCGGCATTATGAAGTGGCACCACGTGCTTGGGCTGACCTCAACGCTGTTTCTTTTTACGTTTATGCTCAGCGGTTTGTTGTCAATGAATCCCGGGAGCGTGTTTTCCTCACCCAATGACTACAGTGCGCTTGCCCCCAGCTACCAGAGCGCGAAATCCGGGCAGCTGGACCTTCCGAACCTTGAAGTCGTACGAAAGGCCTTGCGCGACTCCCCCGGAGTCAAAGAGATTCGCTGGCATTGGCTCAACGGGTTGTCTTCTCCCGTTATGGTTCGCAGCGCGGACGACTATCAGCTACTCGACGAGCCGAGTGCCACGATGCTGGAGCAGCAGATCATCCACAGTGCAAATCGAGCACTACGCGCGGTTTCTGCTGACGCCAAGCTTCTGGACGTCGCTCGCCTAGACAATTACGACAGCTACTACTACTCCCATGCCGGACGATGGCGTCCTCTGCCTATCTTCCGTTTGCGTTATGACGACCTGGACCGCAGCTGGTTACACGTAGACGCTCGCACCGGAGAGCTGCTGAGTCATCTAACCTCCTATGACCGAGCCGAACGTTGGTGGTACCACGGACTTCATAGCCTTGATTTCAATGTGCTCATCAACAACAGGCCGCTCTGGGATATTGTCATGCTTGCACTGAGTATGCTGGGAGGCTCCATGGCGTTAACCAGCATCGTTATCGGTTGGCGAAGGCTGAGACCGCACCGTAGGAGTCGCACTTCACGACGTGACCGAGACGTTGGTTTCGGGGACGCTCAGCAGGCCGGGCGATCCACGATCCGGCCCTAGGTCAGCAGCGGGATTCGTCTCTCAGACATCGGTGATAATCCTCCAGGTCGACTACACAGGCGTTGCCGTCTTCGAACTCAAACGTTACTGGCCAGCTACCGGTGACTCATACCGCACAAGCGCCAGCGCGGTCGCCTTTCAGAGGATGAAAGCCCCAAAGTCGAACTATGCAATGCGGAGGTGAAAGCCCTCGGTTGGGGCTCTCTGTTATGAGTCCAAGCTACTGCACTCAGCCAGCCGCCTCAATCACCACGCGAGATCACCATGCGAGCCCGTAGTCATCCCCGTAGTCGCTTGCGCCACCCTGGAATGTCTTTTGCTCTGGGTCTATCAGAATCGCGGTTATTGGGCTGTAGGTGCGTTTGACCACTTCTACGTCGTAGCCCATTTGCTTCAGGCGCTCACGGGTGTACGGCGGTAGCTGTTCGGTGACCGCCAGACGCCCTGGCTCGCTTTTGTGTGCACCGAACGAGCTTTGCATCTGATAGCTGGTGACGTTGTGGGCCTCGGCGGCCTGTTGCACGTTCATTCCGAACTCAACCACGTTTAAGAAGAACTGCAGCAGATTCTGGTCCTGGGAGTCGCCCCCCTGCACGGAAAACGCCATGATCGGATCGCCGTCTTTGAGTGCCAGGCTGGGCGTCAGCGTCGCACGTGGGCGCTGTCCCGGTTGCACTACGTTGTAGGGATTCAGCCGTCGATCCAGCACAAAGCTCTGCATGCGCTGGCTCAGGCCGACCCCGGTGTCGCCCGCGATGAATGCGGGTATCCAGCCGCCGCTGGGTGTCACGGAAATCACCCACCCGTCGGCGTCCGCAGCCTGGATGGACGTTGTGCCGGCAAGAAAAGCCTCGTCATCGCTCATCAGATTGGCCTGCTGAAAACCCTCGGCTCCCTCGGCGTCGGCCTCCGGAGGGATCGGCGTCCAGTTCTCCAGGAGTTCCGGGAACGGATGCTTGCCTGACTGAAAGCGGTAGGGGTTGCCGGGGCGCGCCTCTGGATTGTTGCGCTCCGGGTCGATCAGTTTTCGTCTCTGCTCGGCGTAGCGTTTGGACAGAAGGCCCGCGACTGGCTCGGCAGGCGGCACGTAGGGATCGCCATAGTAGAAATCGCGGTCCGCAAACGCCAGATTCATCGCCTGGTACAGCGTATGGATATAGTTCGCGCTGTTGTATCCCATATTCCTGAGGTCGAAGCCCTCAAGAATATTGAGCGCCTGCAGCATCGCCGGTCCCTGGACCCAGGTGGTGAGCTTGTAGACATCCACGTCTTTGTAGCGGGTGCTCACCGGCTCTTCTATTTTCACCTCCCAGTTTGCGAGGTCTTCGCTGGTGAACAGGCCTCCTGCAGCCTGCGATGCCCGGACAATTTCCTGGGCTATGTCACCGCGGTAGAAGCGCTCGTAGGCGGCGTAGATGGCCTCTTTACGGGATTTTCCGGCCGCGAGCGCTTGTGCTTCGGTTTCGATCAGCTTGGTGAGCGTCCTGGCGAGGTCTGCCTGTACGAAAAGTTCGCCGGCTACTGGAGCTGCTCGCTGTTCCGGGTTCTCGGCATCCAGGTGTGGCAAAAACACCCGAGTGGAATCAGGCCACTGGTTGATGATGTCTCTGCGCCGTTCGATGTTATTGGCTTGCGAGGCCTCGATCGGATACCCCTCGGCCATCTGCAATGACGGTGTCAGTACTTCTTTCAGGCTCAGGCGGCCGTACTCAGCCAGCATAACCATCAAGCCACCTGGGGTTCCGGGAGTAACCGCGGCGAGAGGCCCGTATTCGGGGGGATAGAGCATCCCCTTGTCGCGAAAGAACTCGGCGGTAGCACCACTGGGAGCAACGCCAAGCGCGTTGATGCCGATGACTTTGCGCTGCTCCGGATGGTAAATCAGGGCCTGGGTCTCGCCGCCCCAGCTGAGCACGTCCCACATCGTCGACGTTGCGCCCAGCATTGCGCAGGCGGCATCAATCGCGTTCCCGCCCCGGGCAAACATCATTGCCCCGGCACTGGCTGCCAGCGGTTTGCCGGTAATAGCCGCCCAGTGTCGTCCGTGCAGCACAGGCTTCGCCGTCTTCTGGGCCTGGGCCGCCGGGACGATCAGGAAAGTGATAAGAAAACCGAGAGTAGTGAGCAGGTTCGCAAAAGCACTGGGTTTCGGACATCGAGCTGAATCGAAAGCTCTTTTCCTTTGCCAGTCCAGCAGTGATCGAACGGAGATTGGATTTAAATTCATGGAATGGGTCCTGCGCGAAGCCCGTGAGCAACGCGCGCAGTGTATGTGATATCGCCGCAGGGGACGCTAGTATCGCCACATGGACGAAGAAAGCCAGAGTTCTTCCAGGAAGATTCTGCATATCGACATGGACGCGTTCTATGCGAGCGTGGAACAGCGTGATAACCCGCAGCTGCGGGGGCGTCCGCTGGCGGTGGGTGGCTCTGCCAAACGTGGCGTCGTTGCTGCGGCGAGTTACGAAGCTCGTCGCTTTGGTGTCCGTTCGGCGATGCCTGGGGCTGTTGCCCGAAGGCGTTGCCCCGATCTTCTATTCGTATCGCCGCGCTTCGATGTTTACCGTGACGTCTCACGAGAGCTGCACCAGATATTCGCCCGGTTTACCGCCCTGATTGAGCCGCTGTCGCTCGATGAAGCCTACCTGGACGTATCGGCGGATCAGGCCCAGGTCGGAAGCGCCACAGAGACGGCGCAACAAATCCGCGAGGCGATCCGTGAGGAGCTATCCCTGACGGCGAGTGCAGGCGTCAGTTACAACAAGTTTCTTGCGAAGATCGCCTCGGACCAGAACAAGCCTGACGGGGTCTTCGTGATTCGCCCCCAGGATGGACCGGGGTTCGTGGCCACGCTGCCGGTGCGGCGGTTTCACGGCGTCGGTCCGCGCACAGCCGAGAGAATGAATGAACTGGGGATTCAAACCGGGGCGGATCTTCGGGCTCGATCTCTGGACGAACTCGAGCAGCACTTTGGCAAGATGGCGGTGTACCTGTATCGCGCTGCGCGAGGTCGCGACGACCGGCCGGTAAAACCCGATCGAGAACGTAAGAGTATCGGGGCAGAGCGCACCTACGCCGATGACCTGCACGCTGAAGATGAGCTGCACAAGGCTCTGGCCGAAATCGCCGAGACCGTCTGGCGTCGCGTGGAGCAGAGTAAGGCTCGCGGACGCACGGTCACCTTGAAGCTGCGCTATTCTGATTTTCGCCAGGTTACCCGCTCTCTCTCGGATGCTATGCCTATCGAGAACGAGACTCAGCTTCTGCATCGTGGCCTTGCCTTGCTGGGGTCGCTACTGCCCCTGCAGCAAGGCGTCCGCCTCTTGGGCCTGACACTGTCAAAGCTCGCGGGTGCTGAGTCCCACAAAGTCGCATCGGACCAGGGTGACGAAAGCCGCTCAACGACATCAGGTGACCGGGGCGGATTGAGCGATAGAGGTTCTGCCGGATCCGGTCCGGTATCGGAAAATCAAACAGGGCAGTCGACGGAGGTGGCCGAGCACATTCCCGTACAGGCCTCTTTGCTGTTTTAGCTTCAGGTAAATCTCGTTGAACGCCTTGTCTGATGCTGCCTCCGAACACTGCGCTACCTGTGGGCGGAAGATGCGACTGACTTTTCATCATCTGATCCCCAGGAAGATGCACCGTCGGAATTTCTTTCGGCGGAACTTCGACAAAAAGCATCTCAACCGCGGTATCCGGATTTGCACCGCCTGTCATCGGGGTATCCATCAGCGCTTCGACGAAATGACATTGGCAAAGCACTACGACACCCTCGAAAAGCTTCTCGCCGATGAAGCCCTGGCCCGCCACTTTGCATGGGTTGCACGGCAGAAGGGCGGCTGAATCCGGGCAGGCGCAAGCCAGGCTGGCGCGCCTGTCCTATAATCTCGGTTCTTACCTTGGACGGACGACACATGGGCGATAACACGGGCGCAATGACTCAGAGCACTGAGTTAAAGGAGGAGCCGGTTGAATCGGCGGACTCGGCGAACGGGCCCGTAAAGGACGTGCCCAAGATTGCCGCAGCCGAGTCGAGCGAGGAGGTCGCGAAGCTGGCGTTTCGCAATGAAGCGCTTGCTTATCACGCTGAGCCTAAGCCGGGAAAACTCGAAATCCGCGCGACCAAGCCTCTTGCCAACGGCCAGGACCTGGCACGCGCTTATTCACCGGGAGTTGCCGAGGCGTGCCTTGCGATCGTCGATGACTCATCAGCTGCGGCTCGGTACACCGCGCGCGGCAATCTCGTTGCCGTGGTCAGTAACGGCACAGCAGTGCTCGGACTCGGTAATATCGGGGGACTGGCGTCTAAGCCCGTGATGGAGGGCAAGGCGGTACTGTTCAAGAACTTTGCGGGAATTGACTGTTTCGACATTGAACTCGATGAGGCCGATCCCGAGAAGTTGGCCAACATCGTCTGTGCGCTTGAGCCGACGTTCGGCGCGATTAACCTGGAAGACATCAAGGCTCCGGACTGTTTCATCGTGGAGCAGATCTGTCGGGAGCGCATGAACATTCCGGTGTTCCACGACGATCAGCACGGGACGGCGATCGTCGTTGGCGCGGCACTGACCAACGCCCTACGGCTGACTGGCAAGGCTTTTTCCGAAATAAAGATTGTTTCTACTGGTGGCGGTGCCGCTGGCATTGCCTGTCTCAAGATGCTGCTGAAGCTTGGCGTGAAAAGCGAAAACGTGTGGTTGTGCGATATGCATGGACTGGTTTTCGAAGGGCGGAAGATCGATATGAACCCGCAGAAGGCGGCGTTTGCCCAGGCCAGCGATTTACGAACGCTCGATGATGTTATTGATGGCGCTGACTTTTTCCTTGGGCTCAGTGGACCCGATGTGCTGACTCAGGATCATGTAAAGAGGATGTCGAGTCGGCCGATTGTTTTTGCGCTGGCTAATCCGGCGCCAGAGATTCAACCGGACAAAGTGCGCGAGGTAGCACCGGACGCCATCATCGCGACAGGCCGTTCTGATTACCCGAATCAGGTGAACAACGTGCTGTGTTTTCCGTTCATCTTTCGGGGCGCGCTGGATGTGGGTGCCACCGAAATCAACGATGAGATGCAGCTCGCGTGCATCGACGGGATCGCGGCACTGGCCCGCGCCACGACCAGCGCAGAAGCCGCTGCGGCCTACCGGGGCGAGCAGCTGGTGTTCGGGCCCGAGTATCTGATCCCGAAGCCGTTCGATCCGCGGCTCACCGGAACCGTGGCGTCGGCGGTTGCCAAAGCAGCGATGGATACGGGCGTTGCCGCCAGACCGGTGGAGGACTTCGATGCCTACCGCGAGCGACTGGATAGCTCGGTGTTCCGCTCTTCGCTGATCATGCGGCCGGTGTTTGCCGCGGCCGCCCGATCTCAGCGACGGATTGTGTTTGCCGAGGGTGAAGACGAGCGGGTCTTGCGCGCCGCACAGGCGATACTCGAGGACATGAACGACTTTCCCGTACTGGTTGGTCGGCCCGAGATCATTGCGCGTCGCTGTGAGCGAGCCGGGCTCTCCTTCAACCCCGGTACGGACTGCGAAATTGTCAATCCAGAGGATGATCCCCGCCACCGCAAATACTGGGAGGCCTATCTGGAACTGATGGCGCGGCAGGGCGTTACGCCTGACCTGGCCAAAGTGATCATGCGAACGAATACCACGGCGATTGCTGCCATCATGGTGTACTGCGGAGACGCTGACAGCATGGTGTGCGGCAGTTTCGGACAGTACTTGTGGCATTTGAACTACGTCGATCAGATTCTAGCGCGCGGGATCTACACTCCCCGGGGTGCGCTGTCGCTGATGATTATGGACGACGGGCCTCTGTTTATCGCCGACACACACGTGAACCCGGAGCCGACGCCTGCACAGATTGCCGAGACAGTGATGGCCGCGGCCAACCATGTGCGACGTTTCGGCATCAAACCGAACATCGCGCTGTGCTCCCATTCCCAGTTCGGCAATCTCGATATCGATAGCGGTCGTCGCGTGCGTGCGGCCCTGGAGATCCTCGAAGAGCGGCAACCGGATTTTGCGTACGAAGGAGAAATGCACACAGACTCGGCGCTCGATCCGGAGCTGCGTGCGCGGATTTTCCCAAGCTCTCGGCTGGAGGGGCCGGCGAACGTTCTTGTGTTTGCCTATGGGGATGCGGCCTCGGGGGTACGCAACATTTTGAAGATGCGAGGAGGTGCCCTGGAAGTGGGCCCGATCCTGATGGGCATGGGTAATCGCGCCCACATCGTCACTCCGTCGATCACCACTCGCGGTTTGCTCAACATCTCTGCGCTGGCAGGGACTGACGTAAGACATTACTCCGCATGAACGATCTTCAGGCTGGTCCCAGCGAGCACACCGAAGCCCCCTATCGATCGCTGCGTGCCAACGTCAGTCTGCTGGGCTCGCTGCTGGGTGAGGTGATGGCCGCCGATCGGGGTCAGGAGTTTCTGCAGCGGGTCGAACGCGTCCGGTTGCTGTCGAAAGGCGCAAGTTCCGGTGACGAGCAGAGCTGGGACGAACTCGAAACGATGCTTGGTGAATTGCCGTCGGATGAGCTGTCACCCATCGCCCGGGCGTTTTCGCAGTTTCTGAATCTCGCCAACATCGCCGAGCAACATCACAGCCTTTCGCGCGAGATGGATCGCAGTAACTCAGCCAGCGGATCCCTGCGCCAGACGCTGAATCTACTGGCTGCCCACGGCCTGAGCAATGAGCAGATCGTCTCCGCCGTTTGCAAGCTGAGGATCGAACTCGTTTTGACGGCGCACCCGACCGAGATCACGCGAAGATCGCTGATCCATAAACACGAAGCCGTACACGCGTGTCTCGGCAACCTTGAAAACCCGGAGCTTACAGACTTCGAACGGCGGGAGTCGGAACGACGCCTCAGTGAACTGGTTAGCCAGCTCTGGCACACGCAGGAGTTTCGGGCCGAGCGACCGACCCCGGTTGACGAGGCCCGCTGGGGCATAGCGGTGGTCGAAAACTCGCTTTGGCGCGCGTTACCGGATTTTCTCCGAAGACTGGATAACGCTCTGATGCACGTTACCGGTCAGCGTTTGCCGCTGGATGTTGCCCCGGTTGCCTTTTCGTCCTGGATGGGCGGAGATCGCGATGGCAATCCGTTTGTCACGGCTGATGTCACCGCCGAAGTTCTCCTGCTGGGACGCTGGCAGGCGGCTAATCTCTACGAAGGTGCCCTCAATCAGCTTGTGCAGGAACTCTCCATGAGTACGGCGAGCGAACAGCTGCTGGCGTACACCGGGCCGGATCGAGAGCCATACCGCCGTGCACTCGGAATGCTGCGTGAGCAGGTTCGGCATGGCAAACAGCATGTTGAGGCACTGCTGCGAGGTGAACCGGGAGACCCGGGCAGGGCACTGGATGATCCAGCCAAGCTTTGGGAGCCGTTGAAGCTTTGCTATGACTCGCTGTGCAGCTGCGGCATGCAGACCATAGCGGAGGGACATCTGCTGGATCTGTTGCGGCAGGTACGCTGCTTTGGCTGTAACTTGTTGCGTCTTGATCTGCGCCAGCATTCCGATCGGCATTCAAGTGCTCTGTCAGAGATTACCGAGTGGCTGGGAATCGGCACCTATTCAGATTGGGACGAGCTGCAGCGACAGCAATGGCTGCGGGAGGAGCTGACCAATCCGAGACCTCTGATTCCCGAGGACTGGCCCGCCAGTGACGATACTCGCCAGGTCCTCGATACCTGCCGACTGGCCGCGAAGCAGCCGCCTGGCACTCTGGCCTGCTACATCATCTCTATGGCGCGCCAGGTCTCGGACCTGCTCGCGGTGCGCTTATTACTCAAGGCCTGCGCGGGAAGTGAGCAGCAGGAGCAGGGCGCCGGTGCAGGGTTGCCGGTGGTCCCGCTGTTTGAAACGCTGGCAGACCTCGATCGTGCTCCTGCAGTTATCTCTGATTATCTCGATCAGGAACAGGCATCGGCGCAGATGCCCGATTCCCTTATGGTAATGATCGGCTACTCCGACTCTGCCAAAGACGCGGGCATACTCGCCGCTGCCTGGGCGCAGTATCGGGCCCAGGAGTCCCTGCAGCGCGTGTGCGACGAGCATGGGGTTCGGCTGCAATTGTTCCATGGCCGGGGTGGGACTATCGGACGGGGAGGGGCTCCCGCCCGGGAGGCGCTGCTCAGCCAACCACCCGGAACCCTCGAGGGTGGTTTTCGCGTGACAGAGCAGGGCGAGATGATTCGCATCAAGCTGGGTATGCCCGGTCTGGCGGTGAAGACGCTTGCTCTGTATTCCAGCGCGGTACTCGAGGCACAGACGGTTCGGCCCCCGTTTCCGGATAAGGACTGGCGAGCGCTTATGGATCGGGTCGCTGCACGTTCCTGCGACGCGTATCGCGCGGTGGTACGGGATAATCCCCGATTCATCGACTACTTCCGCCAGGCGACCCCCGAGGGCGAACTCGGTGCGCTCCCGTTAGCGTCCCGGCCGACTCACCGCAAGGTAGGCGGCGGTATCGAATCCCTGCGTGCGATACCGTGGATTATGTCCTGGATGCAAACCCGTCTGATGCTGCCGTCGTGGCTTGGTGCAGGAGCCGCACTCGCCGAGGAAATTGACGGCGAAGGGCATGAGCTACTCGCGGAAATGACCCGGTCCTGGCCGTTCTTTGCAACCCGGCTATCGATGCTCGAGATGGTGTACAGCAAAACCGTTCCTCGCATATCCCGCCACTACGACACGAAGCTCGTCGAGCAGGCGTTAAGACCGTTTGGCGAGGAATTACGGGCACAGGTGGCGCATGATCAGAGCACCGTATTACGACTTCTCGGGCAACGTCAGATTCTTGAGACCGCTCATTGGGCGCGTGAGTCACTGGCGCTTAGGAACGTGTATACCGATCCGCTGAATCTGCTCCAGGCCGAACTGCTTCGCCGCGTGCGCAGCGACGCCGATTCAGCAAGCGACGTCGAGCGGGATGCGGCGAAAACCGCGTTGCTGATCACCATCGCGGGGGTGGCCGCAGGAATGCGGAACACCGGCTAGCGTCCTGTCTGATTGATTCAATGAATCGCCAGACGGGACACTAGTTGCCGCTAGATCTAAGGCTGCTATCAGTCTCGGCAGGGCCAACCTGTTATCGATAGCGCAGAAGCGGCTGCCGGCAGTCATCCCACGCACTTTGACGTGTCGCTTCATGCGTCACACCCGGTGAGCAAAACTGGAACCCCTTGAGACGACGCTGGCACGATAGCGCGTTGAGTTATCGCGTACTTAAGTGGCCCCCTCTGTGACAGAGTTCATCAATCAAACGCTGCGCGTACCGAGGCGCCGGGGCGCTCGCGATCTGCCGACTTTCTACTACCGGACCCACTTCTTAGAGATGCTGGAGTTTGTGGGCCTGCACTATGCCCACGTGCTCAGCGACTCCCAGCTGGCGTTTCGCCGGGATTTTCTGGCCCTGAGTTTTGCCGCCCAGTGTTTATACGTGCGCATGGTTAACCGCAAAGGCACTCTGTTTGCCCGGCAACGCCTTCGCTATGCCGAGATACCCAACATTGGCGCGACACTCGGTGAACTCGATGCGGCCGGTTTTCTGGAACGTGCCCGAATCGAGCACAGCGAAGAGATGCTGCAGTTCATGACCCGATCGCAGCTTAGCCAGACGCTCAAGGCGCACGTCCCAGGCCTTAAAGGCAACTTGAAGAAAGCCGAACTTGTTGAGATAGCGCGCGAGCAGACCCCCGTCGACGGACTGTTCGCCTCTCTACCCACTACTGCCGTTGTTGTGCAAGGTCGGTCGAGCGACGTACGGTTTTTGCTGTTTTTATTCTTTGGTCGAATTCAGGATGGCCTGACCCAGTTCACCATGCGGGATCTGGGGCTGGTGCGCGCATCCGATTCGCGCGAGCTCTATGAGCCCAGATTCACCGATCGGGAAGACGCAGTCGCCGCCTGCTACTTCGCTGAACGTCTGCACAGACTGCAGCAAAATGAGACTACCGCTACGCGCCTTGCGATCGAGGTGAATGGCTGGCCCACGCCCCAGTCATGCATCGCTGCGGACCTGAGAGAGCAGCTGGCCTTTGAGCTGGGTCGAGCCCTGGAGCCAGATCCACCGACCGCGCTGCGCATCTATCGCCTTGGAGAGTCGGCGCGCTGCTCTGAGCGAATCGTGCGGCTATTGCTCGCGAGCGGAGAACGAGACGAAGCGCAGCGATTTTTGAGGCGGTGTATCGAGCGACCGGTGTCCGATGAAGAAGCCCTTCTTGCGAGCGATCTTTACGCACGCAAATTTGGCAAGAAGCGGACGTCCGCGTTGACCGACCGCTTGAGATCGGCGGAGGTTATCGAGCTGGATGAGGCACATCGCGGTGTGCCTGAGAAAGCGGCGGCTGAGTGGTTTCGCGCGCAAGGCGCGCAGGCGTTCCGTGTCGAAAACGGCCTTTGGCGAACACTGTTCGGCTTGCTGTTCTGGGACGTGCTCTTCGATGGTGACGCTGCGGGCACGCATTCGCCCTTTGAGCGCCTGCCTTCGGTGCTCACCGAGCGGCGGTTTCTGCTGGAGCATGAGACAGTCATTGATAAGCGCCTGCTGCTCCTGAATGATCCCGTACTTTTGAAGAGGCGTTTGTTGAAGGTTGGCGCAGCGCACTACGGTGCACCCAACGGAATTTTTCGTTGGCGTCAATCCATATTGGATGCTCTGCATGCTTTGATTGCGGTAGCACCGGCCGACGGACTGAAGGAGATGATGATGCTGTTTTGCGATCACTATCTGGCCGCACGCCATGGCTATCCGGATCTGATGGTCATCGATAATGAGGGGGTGCGCTTTGTCGAAATCAAAAGTGACGGTGACCAGTTGCGCCGCAACCAGCTCCTGCGGATTGAACAGCTGCAACGTGCCGGGTTTCGCGCCGATGTTGTCAACGTCCGCTGGACGCTCACCCCAACTCAGGCTTATGTTGTCGTAGATGTCGAAACCACCGGTGGGCGCGGCGAGCAGCATCGCGTTACCGAAATCGGCGCGGTCAAGGTGATCGACGGCAAGATCGTCGATACGTTTCAGACACTGCTGAACCCGCAGCGAAATATTCCCCGAGGGATCACGCGGCTGACGGGTATTACGCCCGAGATGGTTGCAGATGCACCGGTATTTGCCGATGTCGCCGACCGCTTTGCGAAATTTTTATCCGGTGGGATTTTCGTCGCGCATAATGTTGAGTTCGACTATCGCTTCATCGGGCAGGAGTTTCGGCGTCTGGGTCGCTCTTTTCGAATGCCCAAGCTGTGTACCTGCGCATCTATGCGCAAGCTCTACCCAGGCCATCGGTCCTATTCTCTTGCCCGGCTTTCCGAGCGATACGACATCCCCCTTACTAGTCATCATCGCGCACTCTGCGACGCCGAAGCCGCGGCTCAGTTGCTGATAATGATCAATGCAAAGCGGCAAGAGAACTTGAGGGCTGGTGCCAATCATTGACTCCGGATTTTCCCGGCTTTTGGTCACCTCAATCCTTATCAAAAGAACCTGCGTAGATGATTGACTGAATTCTGCTGCCGGTATCTAAACCGCGTTGCCTATGAAGCCACAGCTCTTTCTGTACGCACTGCCACCTTTCGCATTCGGTACGAGTGCTTACGTCTTTGCCGGTCTACTGAACCCCATGGCAGCTGATCTCGGTAGTTCGGTACCGCTGGTCGCGCAGCTGCAGACGGTGTTCGCGATTGCCTGCGCCATCGGATCGCCGCTACTTGCACGAATCACCACGGGCTTTGATCGGCGGACATTGCTTGTGGCTGTACTGATTCTTTTGGCGACCACAAATGCAGTTGCCGCGTTAGCAACTGGCTACAGCACACTCGTAGCTGCTCGTATTGTTGGAGGGTTTGTCGGTGCGCTCGCCACACCAGTCTCATCAATGATGGCCGTTATGATCGCTCCGCCTGAGAGGCGCGCGGCCGCTCTGGCAATTGTCGTAGCAGGCAACACCATTGCCTTCCTATTCGGAGTTCCTGTAGGCAGCGTGATCGGCGACGCTTTTGGTTGGCGAGGCACCTTTTGGTTTGCAACGGCGATCTGTGTCGTCGTGGCCTGCGTGATTCGGGTTGGTACGTCGTCGACTGGGCGGGCACCGTCTCCACCCGAGGATGCATTTAAGCGTGCAACGACTAGTCAGAATATCCACCTCTTTGCCGTAACGTTGCTGGGTTTTGTCGCAACGTTCTGCTCAATCGCATTTATCGGACCAATCGTCACCGACACAACCGGCATCGAAGGTGGTGAAATTGGCGCCATGCAACTGATGGTTGGGGTAGGTAGCATTTTCGGGTTGTACGTTGGCACCAAGCTTTCGTCGACTTCTGTACGGCTCTCGATAGGCGCCTTATTCGCAGTCATCGTCAGTGCCCAACTGGCCTATGTTGCGGCCTTTGCGATTACTAGCTCACACGGCTCGATTTTCGTTGTAGCCTCGGCGATATGTCTCGGCGCTGCGGCTCTCTTCGCGATGACACCCATTGTCCAGGTTCGGCTTGCCCAGAATGCAGGTGATGCCGCTACGATCGCGTTCGCTCTCAACGGATCAATGATTTTCCTCGGGCAGGGACTGGGGGCCGCGGTAGGTGGAGTCGTCGCCGACAGTGCCCAGCTTCACTACGTGTCTTTCGCTGGCGCGTTGGTTGCCATTCTGGGCTTATTCGTGGCACTGCGGTTGCCTCATGCTACGCGGTCAAAATCACACGTAGGCGGTTTGGGCGTCGCTTCGGATTAGTTTCCGAGCGTGTATTCCCGATAGAGCTCGAGCGGTCCCGGCTCGCTCGAAAGTCATGCAAGTCCAGACCTTAAGGCGTACCTAATGACCTCTGTCATCAAATAGGCGATTTCGCCTTAGTCCCAGATCTCGACCTCCGCCGCAGCGCTCGCTTCCCGCCGATAGCGCCATTGGCTATGCGGCGCGGAGTCACGATTTGCTCTGGGAAACACACCACAAGTCTGCTCCAGCGCCAGCCTGGCTAAAGCACGGCTGCAGACCACCGCTACCGCTTTGATGGACCAGATAAACCCCAGGATAAAAGCTTCGCATCCCAAAGGTCGTCGGATTGAGAATCGGTCGCATTGGTTAGCGCAGTTGGCGCTAAGCCTGCTTCTTGCACTTTCTCTTGACGCTGCGGCAGACCACGCGGAGGAGGAGCTCTTCGAACTTTCGCTTGATGAATTGCTCGATATTGAGATCGTTTCCGCATCGAAGCGATCGGAATCAATTTTTGATGCCCCTGCAGCGGTATTCGTTATCACCGCCGAGGACATTCGTCGTTCGGGAGTGGTTACGCTGCCTGAGGCGCTACGCCTGGCGCCGGGAGTAGAGGTCGCCCAGATCGATGGCAGTAAATGGGCCGTCAGCATTCGAGGGTACAACCTTCGATTCTCAAACAAGCTGCTGGTGCTCATTGACGGACGTGCTGTCTACTCACCTGTCTTCTCAGGCGTGTTCTGGGATGCACAGGATACGCTGCTCTCAGATATTGATCGAATAGAAGTTGTCCGTGGTCCGGGTGCGACACTTTGGGGAGCTAACGCTGTCAATGGTGTGATCAACGTCATCACTAAGAATGCAGCTGATACCAGCGGTCTGCAGCTCAATGCGGCTCTGGGTAGTCAGGAGCGAGGGACTTTTAGTGCTCGCTGGGGCGGCTCGCTCGGGGAGCGCGGTGATTACCGGGTCTTCGCTAAACACTTCGAGCGCGAATCCAATCGTCTGCTTGGCCTGGGTAACGCCGATGACGACTGGCGCCAGGCGCGGGTAGGTTTCCGTGTCGATGCGAGCGTCGGAGCCTCGCACAGTGTCCAGGCCACGGGCGAGTGGTTCAACGTTAAGGCACAGGAAAGCGCCTACGAACTCAGCCTGGTAGAACCGTTTCGTACTTTGACAGAGAACAGTCAGGACGCGGAGGGATACAACCTGTTCGCTCGCTGGGAAAATACCTCGTCACCGGAGTCTGTCTGGGCAGTCCAAGCCTATGTCGACGAAGTAGATCGAGTCTGGTCCATAGCAAACATCGACCGCACGATTTTCGATGTCTCTACCGAATACCAAACCTCCAGATTCCCTCGCCAGAACATCGTGGCGGGTGTGGGCTATCGGCTGATCGACGACAAGATTACACCTGGGTCGGCACAGCGCGCAGGCACCATACCCGTTGAGAGAGAAGAAGAGGTGTTCAACCTTTTCGCTCAGAATGAGATAGCGCTCGTACCCGACCGGCTGTTGCTGACGCTGGGCAGCAAATTTGAACTCAACGACTTCACGGGCTGGGAGATTCAACCCAACGCGAGGCTATTGTGGAAGCCGGCGTCGTCGTTAAGTGTGTGGACGTCGATATCCCGCGCTGTACGCACACCTGTCCGTTCTGACCGGGACTATCAGATTCTCTTTGACGTTTTTGAGAACCCGCTAGAAGGACTTCCGCCGGCTGCGGTTTTTTCCGCGGGGAATCCAGATTCCCCAGCCGAAGAGCTTCTGGCCGTAGAAGCCGGAGTAAAGCTGCGCCTGTCACCGTCGCTGCTGGTCGATCTTGCCACCTATTGGTTTGACTACGACAAGTTGCGATCCTCATCCGAGCCGATGCTGAGTTGCTTGCCGTCGGGCACGGCGCTGCCCGCCTGCCTTGCTGACCAGACGACTCTGGCGATTCGCGTTGATTCGCAGCAAGCCAACACGGCAACGGCCGAGACTCGCGGCCTCGAGCTGTCGATCGACTGGCGGCCCAGGCCTGAACTGCGTGTGCAGGCCAACTATTCCTACTTCAACGGCAGCGAACAAACGCAGGGTATTGGGTTTGTGGCCACTGAAAGCGACACGCTCGGCACGGCACCAGAACACCAGGCATCTCTAAGGCTTGCCTACATTCCCGAATCACACTGGGAAACCGATTTGTGGCTTCGCTATGTTGACGATATTGAATCCATCACGGGCACTCCGATAGACCGCTACACAACCCTCGATGCGCGCCTGGCCTGGCTGCCAACGCAAAACGTGGAACTGGCTTTGGTGGGGAAGGGGCTGTTCAATGATGCCCAAGCCCAGTTCGTATCGGTGCCGGTTGATATACCATTTACCGAGATCGAGCGATCCGTGTTTCTGCAATTTCGAATCAGTTTCTGAGATTTGGTTGCTGCACATGCCAGTGCCGGCCTAGTGTCCAGGCACAACAATGATTGCCGTAAAGAACAACGACTTGGTACTAATGCTTGCGCTTGTCCGTTCGAGCCTGGTCCATCGATTCAAAAATACTCGCACAGCCCGGCACGTTGCTGCTTGGTTAACTCAGCCGCGCACTTTCCGTGCACTTTCCATGCACCTTACGTCTCAGTGGCCGACCGCCTACCGCCAGTTTAAGAATGAGTATTTGATATGTTGTATCATCTGCGCGCGCTCTGAAGCGACAATCCAAACGGATCTCAAGCATCCGCAGGACGAGCGCTAAACCAGCAAGTCAATATGCTATCCGAGGTGTTTAAATGCTAAACGCTGACCACGCGCTCAGACCGTTGGCAGACAAGGTTGCCGTCGGACTTTCCGGACTGTGCGCCATTCATTGCCTGGCTCTTCCGTTCGCGATTGCTCTCTCGCCTGCGATTGCGTCTCTAGCAATTTCTGACGAGTCTTTTCATCTTTGGATGGTGGCGGCGGTCATTCCCATAAGCTTCTTTGCTATCGGTACAGGCTTCAGAGTGCATAAACGCGCGTCGGTTGTCCTTATTTGCGTCATAGGGTTAGTGTTTATCACAGGTGCCGCGCTGGCTGGTCATGAGTATCTGGGAGAGAATGGGGAGCGCGCCCTTACGCTGTTCGGCGCCCTCATGATCGCAGTGAGTCACTTTCTAAATTATCGTTACTCACCGCGGGCGGCGCATCCCGAGCACGGTTCGAAGTAGCGGCGTAGCCGTTGCCGGTAGCGACGCCGTGACGGTCCGTTGTTACGTCTTCGCAATCCTCTAAAACCTGACAATTCTGCAAGAAGCTCTCCCACGCACATCCGTTTGACGTTTAACTTTCTCTGGTTGTGATGTTTCACTTAATGATCGGCCCGATAACAACCCACCCCGAGCAGTTTGTGACGCCTGAGGAATCCACGCGGTGACGAACGGTAAAGATAGGATCGAGGCGGTTCCGACCACGGTCATCACCGGTTTTCTCGGGGTGGGGAAGACCACGACAATCCTTGACCTTGTCTCAAGGAAGCCAGCACATGAGCGCTGGGCTGTACTTATTAATGAGTTTGGTGAGATCGGAGTCGATGGCAGCCTGGTTCGGGGGCAGGCAAGCGAGGAATCGGGCGTTTTCGTGAGTGAAGTGCCGGGCGGCTGCATGTGCTGCACCTCGGCATTACCGATGCAGACTGCGCTTAATCAGTTGCTGCGTAAGGCAAGGCCTCATCGTCTGTTAATCGAGCCAACGGGACTAGGGCATCCAGCGGAAGTGCTCAGTACGTTGTCCAGCGGTCACAACAAAGAGGTCCTCTCTCTCGGTCGCACTCTGACCCTTGTAGACGCACGAAATCTCTCAGATTCCCGTTACACAAGCCATCCCACATATCTGCAGCAGTACGAAATAGCGGATGTGGTGGTAGCCAACAAGGCAGATCTTTACTGCCCGGGTGATCACGAAGCGCTGGCTGAATTCGTTCAATCTCACTGTCGAGCCGGAACTGGAGTTTTGATTACCGAACACGGGCGCCTGGAAGTCAGTGCGCTGGACGGTGGGCTCTTAAGCGAGGCTGACAAGTCATGTACGAATGAGCACACCCGCGCGCATGACCATAGTCACTCTCATTCGCACGATCACACCCACACCCACGCACCGACGGTGTTGGCGTCGGATCTACCACTACCGGAGCGCGGCTTTTTATCTGCAACCAGCGGAAGCAATACAGTGCGTTCCGAAACAGGGGACGGTGGTGCCGCCGAGACGCAGCCGACTCTGACCAGCGTTGGGTGGCGGTTTTCGTCCGCGCTTGTATTCGACCGGCGCAAGCTCACGGTACTGCTTGAAGGTATCGTGGCAGAACGCATGAAAGCCGTGTTTGTTACCGATGAGGGGATTTACGGCTACAACCTAAGCCAAAACAGGATATCTGAGGTGCCGCTCGCTAACTGTGTCGAAAGCCGAATTGAGATCATCGCCGAGGAACATGCAGCGACGCTCGAGAAGCAACTGCTTGCCTGTGCCAGCTAGCGGCGGCGGTTAGTGCCTCGTGTGGGCAAGAGCACCTCGGTTCTCATAAAAAGCATACAGCAATAGGCAAAAAGGCCCCGTTTGTAGGGGCCCTTTCTTTATAGCCGCGCGTACGAGCGTAAGCCAACGCGCAGTCTGGACTGGGGCTAGAGGCGAACCTCAAAACCGGCTTCGATGGTACGACCCGGTTGGGGCGCTAGGTCTTTGATGAACGACGTGTGCAGACGCTGCTCGTCATCGGTCAGGTTCCTTCCGTTCAGGAATACATCGACCACGCTGCCGCCGACGTTGAGTGCGTAGCGTACGTGCAGTCGCAGGTCGTCATAACCTTCGGTCGGAAGCTCTCCCATCGCGGCGTCGTCCTGATCATCCGCTGTCAGCCACGTGAGCTCGGCAAGTACGTCTCTCCAGTTCGCCGTCACACCCACGCGCCAACGCTGCGGTGATATACGAGGAACGTTTCGGTTGGTTCCGCCATCGAATCGGGCTCGAACCGTATCGAAACCTCCCGTGAGTGCCAGCGAGCCGTCTGCCCAGGTCATGGCCTGCCACGTCACGTCACCCTCAATCCCTCGGAAGGTCGCATCCTGCTGTGACCACTGGAGGACGGGAAGCTCGTCTTCTTCAAGCCCCGTGACCTCCTCGTAGATGTAATCACTGAATTCAGTCGCGAAGGCACTGACTGAGAGGCTCAGTCGCTCGCTTTCGTAGCCGATATTTACTGAGACGTTGGTCGCAACTTCTTCATCTAGATTGACGTCGCCAATTTCAAAGGTCTGTGTTGCCAGGTGCGGACCGTTGGAGTAGAGCTCTTCGGCTACGGGTGCCCTGCTGGATACGTCGACTTGACCACTGAGGGTCCAGTTATCACCCAAAGGCTGAATCAAGCCCAGCGAGACAGCGCCCAGATCGAAGCTCCTGGAAGCTCCCTCAGACGGATCGTGATCCACGTTCTCATAGCGAAAACCAGCCTCTAAGCCGAGATCACCGAATTGACGTTGTCCCACATAGAAAAGACCAAGCGTCTGCGTGTCTACGGGACGGACGAACGCTTCTTCGCCGAGTGCGGAGAATTCGCGGTTTGATAACTGTACGCCGGCGACGCCGTCGAAACCCAGGATGGGCTCATGCGTGAGTTCGATGCGAGACTCCCAGGCTTTGGTTGCGAAACGCGTACCCGCTTCACCGCTGCCCTCGACTTCGACGTGTTCATAGTCGTTGTAGCCCAGGCGGAAGTTTACAGAGCGGACTCCGGCAAATGGCGCTTCAAGACCGCCTTCGACGTCGATTCGCGTCTGCTCGAGCTCGAGGAACGGATCGCCTTCTTCCTCACTGTGCTCTTCGCCCTCGTGCTCTCCCTCTTCTTCGCCTTCGTGCTCTTCTTCGTGTTCGTGGCCATGACCGGGCAGGCCGTATTCTGCATCGTAGCGAGACACGGCCAAGCCGAAGAACCCGCTCTCACCAATGTAGGAGCCGCCCAGGGCGAAGCCATTAGCTTCTAGCTGGCTATTCGGCAGCGTACCGAAGGCTTCTTCTTCACCTTCTTCTCCCTCATGACCGTCTTCATCGCCATGCTCTTCTTCGGCTTCTTCGAGTGCGCGCAGCGCTGCGGATTCAGCGAAGCCTGGTATTTCGTACTCGTCGGCATCGCGGTAAAAACCGTCGACGTGAAAGGCAAAGTTACCGACTCCGCCGTCCAGGCGGCCGGCTGCTGTGCGCTGATCGGCGTTATCGGCGCCGCGCACACCGATAGAGCCCGATAGTTCTTCCGTCTGCGCAGTCGGGATACGGCCGGTGTGGACATCGACGATTCCTCCGATGGCTCCACTGCCATAAAGTAACGTGCTAGGCCCCTTGAGAACCTCGATGCTGTCCGCTGTGAACGGTTCGACCATGGTCATATGATCTGGGCTCGACACTGAGACATCCAGGCTGTCGATCCGGTCTTCCATGACTTTCACTCTGGGACCGGCAAGACCGCGAATGACAGGGCGACCAACGGCCTGACCGAAGCTCGAGTTATGGACGCCCGGAAGGCTCTGCAAAGTCTCGCCAATCGACGGCGCCAATGCCCGGTCAAGATCGCCACCCGTTAGAACAGCGATGGGCTGGGCAAGTCCCTCGGCCGACAGTGGATGGGCGCGTACGATCACCTCCTCGATATTTTCTTCGCTCTGGGCGAGTACTGTTGTGCTCACAGCAATACTCAGCAGGCACGGCGCGAAAGCGCCAAGCTTGGCATGTGCGGAATGCCGCATGGTTCGATCTCCTCGAAAAGGTGTCGATGTCGGCCGAGCGGGTCGCTGGCCTGATAAAAAGGTAAGCATGATTCCCCCGTAACCCCTCGCGCTTGCGTAGCTGTTTGGTATCGGTTGATACCGGTCGCTACTGCGCGTTTTAAAGGTTGTGAACCGTAGCCACTATTGCTGACATCGCGATGATAGCGCTGTCCTAATTCTGATATAAAGTAACAAAGTCACATTGCACAAACGTAGCACAGGGCGCTACGTCATGCTAACTGGACTTTTCTGGCGCTGGCCGCCAGCGCATTCGCCACACATTCCACTGACTTCAACAATCGTTTTAGCGGGTTTGAAGCCCCGCTTACTTGCTATGCCGGTCAGCAGAGTATCCAGCGAGTCCGATCGGACTTCTTCGACGCGTCCGCAGTCGGAGCAGAGTAGGTACTGGCTATCGTGAGGTTTCTCTGGGTGCTCACAAGGTAGGTAGGATTGGGTAGACTCAATACGATGAACAAGGCCCACCCGGGTAAGAAAATCCAGGTGCCGATACACGGTTAGGGGAGCGATGTCTCTCTTCTGACGCTTACCCAAGCGATCGATCAGTTCGTAGGCCGTGAGGGCACCCTTGGCAGCGATCAACTCGGCGTAGGCGCCGAGCCTTGCTGGGGTCAGCCGCTCGCCGAGGCTTTCGCATCGCGATTCGGCAACGGAGCGCCAGCGCGTTGAGATCGAAGCGCGCGGGGTCTGAGTCTTGCTGCCCGCATTTTTTGCCGTATTGGCTGCTTTTGTTGTCTTAGCCATGTTCAACCTCAACCGATCATCAAAAAGTAACGCTGGGCTCCCTAAAGCGCACGAGCCTCCTGCAGTCTGTAGATGACCCCGTACTCATCACTATCAACCAGTTCGAACTTGCCCTCAATAACCAGAGGATTCCACGAGGGCTCTACACCGTCGGGCGAAAATACTTCGACCGCACCCGCGGGACCTCCGGGAATATGAAAGAAGCAACTGGGCGGGTTCGACGTCAACAGGAAATGACGCTGGGTGACGTCGGCGTCCAGCGGCATCATAAAGCCTGTCAATTTGACGGTTTTATCGTCCAGATCTTTGATCTGCTCCGGGAAGGCTACCGAAATACCTTGCTCGGTGTAGCTAATGCGCGCAGCCATCAAGTCAGACCACGCCAGGCCTCCATCGATTTCCGGAAGTGATGGAAACCCATTGGCGCGAAGACTGATGACATTAACAGCCAGTTCTCCAACGGTCTCTCCCAGTTTGACTTGGGCTTTGTCCAACCCCATTTTTCCGCCGATAACGGCAAAATCGAGTCGTCCGGTCGCATCTGTCACGCTGGGTGAACCCACGTTTTCCGGATCCAGCAGCATGCTGGTGCCCTCTAGCGAAAACTCCGGCGCCGCGCCCACGATAGGACGGCCAAGACTGTCGGTCACAATCACGCTGAGGTAGGCGTAGTCCTGCTCCAGCAGATCGATCATGTATCGACCTTCTTCATCAAAATAGAAGCCCACATCGGTATAAAAACTGAAGCGAACTTCGTCGGCGTCCTCGACCGCGACTGGCCCCATACTCTCGGGCCCCACTCCAGCAGCAGCCCCGTCGAGCATCGATGGTGTCGGGTCTTCTTCCGTGTCCTGAGAAAAGCCCGGCTCGTCGTCGAGTTCGGCAGAGTTCGCTACCGTCAGCAGGGTGTTGCTATCGGACTGCAGTGGCCAGACCACAAACGAGCCGATAAGCAGCGCGATGCAACCCAAAAGTACCGCTAAAAACGGGTTTTTCATCTAACTTTTGTTCTCTGCCAGCACTTGGGCGACATCATAGCGGTAGGCGCGGATGGAGGGTATGGCTGCCGACACCAGGCTCACACCCAGCAGCACAAAGAGCAATTGTGTTTCTGCCGCGGCCCAGCCGAGCTCGGCCAGACGAACTCCACGGCTGGCTTCCAGCCATCCGCTGGCAATAGCAATCGCGCCGTGGCCTAGAAGATAACCCAGAAAAATTCCGATTGACGACAGAATGAGTCCCTCGCTCATCAGTGCAAAGAACAACTCCAGGCGCGTGGCACCCAGGCAGCGAAGCATCGCCAGGTCGCCCTGGCGGCGTTGGAGTGAGCCATACAAAGCCGCAAACACAGATAAAGAGGCAGCGATCACCAGCACCCAGGCAAAGGCTCGAAGACCCTCTAGTCCGAGGCCGACCAGCTGTAAAATTCTCGTTATCTCCAAAGCCGGGGAGGCGGAGATCAGTCCAGGTGCCCGGTTGAGTTCGCCGGGGAGGGTGGTCGCGGCTAGGGGCGTCTGATACCGAACAAGAACCGCCGTGACTTCGAGATCATCTGCCTGCACGTTTTCATGGCCGTGACCACGATGCTCGTCTGAGTGGTCATGCGAGTCGTGCTCGTCGGTGTGGCCATCGTGACCATTGTCGCCTGCGGGGCCATGCGCATGATGGTCCTCATCATGGTGAGGATCATCTGAATGGCCATCCTCGTGGTGTTTTTCGCCCTCATGGTGATCGTCATGATCGTGGTCGTGGTCGTGGTCGCCATGATCCTCATCGCCTGAGTCGCCGTGGGCCTGATGCTCGGCTTCTTTATGGTGATCGTCGTGATGATGCTCATCTTCCTCTTGATGAACGCTTTCGTCATGTTCGTGACCGTGTTCATCGCCGTGTTCGTCGCCATGTTCGTCGCTATGGTGATCATCGGCGTGATCGTGCGGGTGATGGGGGTCGGAGTCGTGATCTTCGTCGCCATGCACGTCGGAATGGTGATGGTCGTCATCGCCGTGGTGGTCGTGGGCAGAGGCGCCTTCCTGGCCATGCAGCGTCCAGACACTCTCGAGGCTCGTTAAAACCAATCGGTCGACGACGCTGCCCAGAGGCGCGAGGACGCCCACTACCTCGTAGGCTTCGTCATCGTGGGTGTGCCCGCCCTCAGAAAATCCATGCGAACCGAAGAAGCGATCGCCCAGGTTGAGTCCCGCGGCCTGCGCCGCCGCTGCGCCGATGACGGCTTGCAGTGGCTCTTTCCAAACGGAGCCCGCGGCAAGCGTGGCGCCAAACATTTCTAAGAAGTCGGGATTGGTGCCTACAATGCGAAAGCCCCGGAAGCTGTCGCCTAATGAGACGGGAGCGGCAATCGCGACACGGGGATCTTCGGCGAGTTCGGAAGCCGCCGTCAGCGGTATGTTCCCGGTGGGAATGTCTGCATGATAGACAGACGACAGGATCAATTGCGCCGGACTGCCTTCGGCTCCCACCACCAGGTCTACACCGCGCGCGTCTCGGGAGAGCGTGTCGGTTAGCCGCTCTCCCGCCAGAATCAACACCACTATGCTCGCGGTTCCCAGCGCCATGAGCATTATGTTGACAGCCGATGCGAGGCTCGACTGCAGAAGATTCGCAACCGCAAATCTGATCCAGGTCATTGGGGGTTCTGCATATCAAAAACCCGGGAGAGCTGCCCGCGTACTCGGTGGTCGTGAGTGACGACCAGCAGTGCCGAGCCAGAGTCCTCGGCGACTTCGCGCAGCAGAGACAGTGACTCCGCAGCGCTATCGTCGTCAAGCGCCGAGGTCGGCTCGTCAGCGATAACAAGCTCAGGCTTATGAACCAACGCTCGGGCGATGGCTACTCGCTGCGCCTGGCCATAGCTTAACGCGGAGGGCTTTCGATCACCGACCCCGGCTAAACCCAAGCGATCCAATAATTGCTCGATGTTCTGTGGTGAATCAGAGCGAGAGAGGTGCAGGGCAACATTGAGATTCTCGCGAACTGAGAGAGACCGTAAGAGGTGAAATTGCTGAAAAACAAACCCAATGTGACGGCCGCGATACTTGTCCATCGCTGACTCGGACAGTTCACTTAGTTCCTGGCCAAGAAGACGAACGGATCCAGAGTCGGCCGTCAGCAGGCCGGCGAGCAAATTTACGAAAGTCGTCTTGCCACATCCGGAAGGGCCAATAACGGCGCACGATTCGGTGCGGGCAAGCCGAAATTCATTGATCGCCAACCCGGCACCCTCACGATACCGAAAGCGCAGATCGCTGACCTCTACGGCCGCCTGTGTTGACGTTTGGACATTATCGAATGACATGATCTGCGAGCAAAATTAACGAATCATTTCCGGGTAGCGCAGGCGACCGCCTGAGGCAGTTGTTATGTTATTACACTTTGAGTTTGAGGGCTCGGCTGCAACTGTTGCGTCTTGCTACTGGCCACTGGACCATGTGGGCCGCGTGACTTTCTAACGCGTGACTTTCTACGTGTCTGAACGACCTCTAACTGCATATTCTCGGGCGGATCTGCAAAGTCCTTAGGACAGCATGCGCCAGTTATCGTTCATGCAACCCGTTCGCGAACCGGCTGAAACGCCTCCGGTCATCAAAAAGATCAGTGTTCCAGCACGCTCCAAGCTTTGCGGTTGTGGTAGAGCGATCCATCGTCGCCGAAGCGAGGATCGCCGCGAAACGTGATACTCGTGTTCCGCAGCGCTCGCCAGAGATCCATTGCTGAAGCCGGGCCGGGGTTTTTCAGTCAAGGTCCTTCCTGAATCCGGTTTACACCGGCGTGATCGATACGACCTTCACGACCCGCAACCAGGACCCGCAACCAGGGCCCGCAACTAGGACCCGCGACGCTCCGGCGGCAGGGCCTCGAGTAATCGATTAGCTGCGCCTTCGCGTTTTTCCAACGTGAACGCATCATAGAGTTCGCCCTTCGGGGTGTAGGCCCGGTACTCAAGCGCGCCATCGGCGATGTCGATGACCTGGTAGAGCTGCGTATTTTCGGCAACTCGTCTGGCAAAGTTTGTTTTTCCCACCGGGTACATCTTCGGTCCACTTACCGATACCACGTAGACCGTACCTATCTCAGGATCATAGGCTTGTTGGTATCCCGACGGTATGTTCGTGGCCGCCTCAGCGCTGCTCATCGATTCGGCATCCCGGATCCCGGTTCTGGCATAGGTGTGGTCGTGTCCGGTCAGGACGAGGTCTACGCGAAACTCATCGATGAGGGGCTTCCAGGCAGCGCGCAGTTCGGCGTTGTCTCGGTCCAGAGTGGGCGAGAATACCGGGTGGTGAAAGGTAAGAACCGTCCAGCGATTCGGGTTGTTCTCAAGGGTTTTCCGCAGCCACGGAACCTGCGCTTGAATATCGCGGTTGGAGTCCAGCGAGATAAACCGCGTTCCCTGATAATCGATGTAGTAGACCGTCTCCTCGAGGCCTCGCGGGACATCCTGAACTGGAAACTCAAACTGAGGCCGCCAATGCTTACTCACCACCGGGGTCGAGCCGGGGTTTCGCAGGCGGTCCAGCAGAGGGGCCTTATAGGATTTTGTGCCGACGAGTTCCTCAGCCGTAAAGCCCGTCATTGCTGCCATCGCCTCATCGACTTCAAGGATGACTCCTCCGCCATCAACAGCCATGCGTGCCTCATCACCGTCCGGGGTGGTGACCTTAAGGTCATAGCCTGCCGTGCCAGTTGCTCCCTTGATGGGGGATGCCTGTACATCGACCGGGATGCTGGAGCCATCCTTTCTGGTCCAGATGCGCTCGTTCCTGGGGCCCTGGTTCTCGCGGAAATACTCATGGTTGCCGGGGGTGGCAATGATCGGAATGGTCCCGTTTACCCAGCCAGCAGCGCCATGCCACTCGCCCCACTCGACGTCTCTGGTGTTCTCGTTGATCAGATCGCCTGCATGGAGCATGAATGCGGCGCGCGGTGCGTCGCGAAACGCCTCGCGAAAAACCCGGGACCAATGGGTTCGAACGTCGTTCTGCGCATCGCCAAAGTAAACGAAGCGAAACGGCGTGGGGCGCGTGCTCGCGGTTTTGAACTGGTAGAACTCAGTCCAGTTCACACCATCCCCTACCCGATACGCGTAAAGAGTGTCTGGCTCGAGATTGCGGAAAGTCAGGGTGTGATAGTGGGCTTCATTCACGTCGCTCTCGAATGCCTGAAGCGTTGCGCCAAACCGGGTCGTTTCCATGGCGCGCCCATTTGCTGAGGCGAGTGCGATTTCACCAACTCCGTGTTTGATCGATGTATCGGTTCTCCACGTTACCGATTGGGTGGTTGTCGGATCATCACTCCAGGTAAGTACGACGCGGTCGGGAAGCGGTGTGGGCGCGAAAGCGCTCGATAAGGGAAATTCCGTCGCTGTCCATGCGTCGCCGTCGCCGTGACTGTGTGCGAAAGCTAAGGTCGCGAGGCACGCGAGGACGGCGGTCAGCCCTACCTGAAATCGATGTATGCTCATAGTTGTCGGGTCTCTACCTGGGGTATCTGTGAGAAGTTTTACTGGCGTGAATTTGGAAGGGATTTTCGCTGAATCAACGCTATCTTGAAATCGTCATCTCACACTGACTTTGTTGCATAGATATGTCAGCCGATACAGCCGCCATCGGGCTGTGTAACTTCGGTAAGTCATTCGGCGCGGCACGCGGTCGCCAGTACGCCTGTCAGCCAGAGACGCCCTGGATTTGTTCAGAGTATCCTCAAGGGTCAAAGATGAGTCGTACCCGACGTGCGAGACTTGCGGACTGCCTTTTAGAATCGAGAAATTGCAGCTAAAAACACCGAAAAAAGGCCAAATCCTGAGAAAATAGCAGCTTCGCAGGTTGCCTGACAGATTGCCCCCAAGGTGCTGGACGACCCGCTCCAATGGCGTTTTTCAGGTTTCATTTTCCACATAATGGATTATTGAATTCGCTGCGCATAATGATATAAGATCGCGCGCTTTTTACGGAGGCAGAGAAGTGAAGCCCGATATTCATCCCGGATACCGCGACGTGCTGTTCCACGACACTTCGTCCGATACCTATTTCGTCATTGGTTCGACGGCCAGTGCCGATCGAACGGCCGATTACGAGGGCAAGACCTACCCTTACGTCACCATCGACGTATCGAGCGCGTCTCATCCTTTCTACACCGGCAAGCAGCGCATCAACAAAGACGATGGTCGCGTGGCAAAGTTCAACAAGCGATTCAAGCGCGGAGGCCAGTAATGCAAGTATTGAGTTCATTAAAAAGCGCCAAAGGGCGACATCCGGACTGCCAGGTTGTTAAACGCCGTGGTCGAGTCTATGTGATCTGCAAGTCGAACCCCCGCTTCAAGGCGGTACAGGGCAAAGGCAAGAAGAAGCGCTAGACGTACCACACACCTGACGGATTAGGTGCTGACTCCTGAAGCCTGGGAGTCTGATCTTCCAGAATCTGATCTTCCAGAAAAAGCCGCCTTCTGCAGGCGGCTTTTTTTGTTCTGCCTTTTGCTCTTCTGCCGGCTCTTATGTCGCCAAATCTGACTACTGGGAGAAGTGGCTCTCGACCGCGGCAATTGCCGCGTCGACATGCCCATGGTACGTAGAGCCCACAGCGGTGGGCGCGTTGCTGTGTACCGCAATTACAAGTTTTTGGCTTGGGTTTATCCGAATTTGCTGCCCGAAGATGCCACGAGCCGCAAAAGACTCTTCGCTGTATAGCCACCAAAGGTAGCCATAACCTTCCTCAGCCGGTGACGGCGTAGTGGAGCGAGTCATCCAGCCCTTCGGCAGGACCCGTTCACCACTGGACAGCACCCCGTCATTCAGAGCGAACAGGCCAATACGAGCAAAGTCTCGCAATGTGGCTGATATGCAGCAGCCTCCCAATTCGGCGCCCATGGGGGTGCCGAGCGCCCAGACTGCGTCGGACTCCATACCAAACGCCGACCAGATTTTCGCTTCGAGATACGTGGATGCGTTGTTGCCAATCGCCGAGCGCAGAATCTCTCCCACAAGGTTGGTCTCGCCGGTGCTGTAATTGAAGACCTCGCCGGGTGTGTGCTCCCTGGGTAGTTTGCTCAAAAAGCGGACAAGTTCAATGCCGTTGAGTCCGCCGCCACGCGCCACGTCAGAGCGAGGGTTTGTGTAATCCTCATCCCATCGTACGCCGGATGCCATGTGCAGCACGTTGGCGATGGTGGCGTTCTCGTAGGAGCTACCACGAAGTCGCGGCAGGTAGTCAACGACCTTGTCGTCCACGCTTTCTATAAATCCATCAGCGATGGCGGCGCCGATCAGCATAGACGTCACCGACTTCGTAACTGAAAAAGACATCCATACGCTCTTGCTATCGTTTCCCTGGGCGTAGTACTCGGTGATGACATCCCCGTTCTGGACAACGATCAGTCCGATACTGGAGGGATGATCCAGAAAATCAGACAGCAAGTACTCCTGCCCATCAAGCCGGTAGCTAATCGAGCTCAAGTCCTGGTTTCGTTTACCCAGGGGGTAGGGTGTGCTCGCGGCGTGCACACGACGCGTGGGGTAGATGTGTTCCAGATTCTTGAATCCGATGCGACGTTGCTCGTCACTCCAGAAGAGAATGCCCCCATCGATCACCTCGTCTCCGGCCTTCTCCGCTAACTCGGCGACGATGGCTTTTTCGGCTGCACCCGCATTTGTCTCAGCGAGGGCGCTCTGAGCATGAGACGACAAACTCGATACCAGGGCATATACCCAGGTTAGGAAAAGAACGGGGAAAGTACGGATGCTAAACATGTGTGCTGTTCCAGGAAGCGCTGTGCTCAATTGGTAGCGGATTGGCGGCTAGCTAGACTCTGAATAAGTCAAGAGTGCCCTCGGGCTGACAGCCACGCAGGTCACCCTAGACCGCAGTAGTCTGAAAAGCCTCATGATAGAACACAGTGCCCGTGGGCGGGGTCCCGCGCAGGACTATTGCCTGAAAATACTCGATTGGTACGCCAGGCAGCACAAGTCCTGGTAGCGGTGAGAAGCCAAAGCGACAATAGTATTCCGGTTCGCCCAGTAGCACGCAGCCGTTTGCCCGCAGGACTTCCAGCTGTTTGAGCGCTGCGCGCACCAGCTTCGATCCGACACCCTGACCCTGCATCCCTGGTTCTACCGATACCGGACCTAAACCGAACCAGTTCGTCGTGCTGTCCGACGTGCCGTCCAAGATGCGCACGGGCGATAGTGCGACGTGTCCAATGAGCTGCTCGTTCTCCATGGCGACCAGCGACGCGGTCAGTGCTCCTGCGTGACGAAGCGCGTTGACGATAAGGTGCTCAGTATTGTCGGTATGGGGCGCATTGCTGAACGCGGCCACGGTAAGGTCATGAATGGCGACAACATCACTGGCTCGCTCTTCGCGGATTACTACGGTCATCTCGACGCGCCCCCGGTTATCGACGCGCGGACTCTATCGCGCTGGGATATGCCGGAAAGCCCTGCGCGAAATGGGCATGGGCATAAAACTGTTGCTGTAAGCGATTGTTTTGCTCACTTTATGGCCAGCAGTTGATCGTTCGGACGGCCGAGCACCGCCTTGCGTCCATTGATTCCAATAGGCCGCTGTATCAGCTTTGGTTCCTCGGCCATGGCGGCAAACACTTCGTCATCGCTGGCATCCACCGCCAGGCCAAATTTCTCGGCGTCTTTTTCACGCAGAAACACCCTAGGAGACACCTTACCCATTTTCTTTGCGATGTCGCGCAGCTCCTCTTCACTCAAGCGCTCGGTCTTGCTCATGTACTTGCGTACTTCCGGCTTGATTCCATTCTCCTCAAGTAAAGCGAGCCCCTTTTTGGACGAGCCGCAGCCGGTGTGGTGAATGAGGACGTAGGGCATGAGAAAGCTCCGAATTTGTGGTCGGTAGCGCTGATACGAGCATACCGGTCATTAGGATTTACTGCTGTGTTCCCAGCCCGTGTTCAAACCGGTTCGGCCTGCGTGAATCGAATGCTGGCTCGCTGGCGAAATACGAAGCGATTTAATGCTAGCGCGAGACTCACGCAGAAAACGAGCGTGATCGCCATGAGGTGTATGTAGTGTGCCGGTGTCCAAATAAAGGTGAACACCGCATAAAGAGACACGCCCGCGATCAACGAAAGTCCTGCGGCCAGCGCCGCCACGTTGGAAAAAATCAGACCGACAATAAACACTGAAAGAATCGGCATGCTCAGCAATCCCCAGAGTTGCTGCACAAGATTGATGATGCTGTCCGCGCCAGCGTAGACGGGGACCAGAGCAATCGCCAACAGCACGAATCCAATCGATACCAGAAAATTCAGCCGTGAGATATTCGGCGTCCCTTTGAAATAGGGTTCGTGCAGATCGACGACGTACAAGGTAACCGCTGAGTTCAGATTGCTGTTAAACGTGGTGAGAACCGCAGCAACCATCATCGCGGCGAATGCACCCGATAGCCAGTCCGGCAGTAGGTCCGCCACCACCCGCCCGTAGGTCGCGTCCCCCAGATCTCCAAACAGTTTGTAAGCGCAGATTCCCGGAATCACGATAATAGCCGGGACAATCAGCAGCCGAATACCAGCGGCCGCGAGCACACCACGTTGCGCCTCTTTAACATTGGGTGCCGCCATCGCCCGTTGGGTGATCGTCTGATTCGTACTCCAGTAAAAGATCTGGATAAACAACATACCCGTGAATAGCGTCGTCCAGGGGATTGGTGAGTCGGGGCCGCCAATCAGCGTCAGTCGATCGGCTGGGATGCCCGTAAAATCGAAGTCAATGGCCTGCAGTGAGAGCCAGACGACCAGTAGACTTAGGCTTAGCAGCCCGACACCGCTGATCGAATCGGAGACGGCGACCGCTCGTAATCCCCCGAAAATCGCGTACGAAGAACCCAGCAGTGCGAGTGCGATCGAGATTGCAAAAATCGGTGTTTCGAGGCCAAACATGGACTGCAGGAACAGGGACCCGGTATACAGGTTAACCGGCAGGAACAGCAGAACATTACCGGCAATGAACATCACCGAAACAGCCGATCGCAATCCTTTCTCCCCGTAGCGTCGCTCCAGCAGCTCCGTCGTAGTCGTGCAGTTGTTGCGGTAGTAGATGGGAACAAATACGAACGCGAGGATGAGTAGTCCGGCAACGGCCGCGAGCTCCCACCAGGCCATCAGGAGCATCTGATTGCCGTTCATGCCCACGAGCTGGTCCGTGCTCAGATTGGTGAGCGTGATGGAGCCAGCGATGAAGTACCAGGACAGGTTGCGGCCAGCGAGGAAGTACTCGGCGTTGCCCGACTCGTTCTGCGAGGCCTCCGTTTGTGACGCATTCACTTCTGCCGAAGCTCGTTCGGACTCCTGTTCGAGAACCATTCGGCGGCAGACCCGAAACGTCAGGTAGGCGATTGCGGCTGTTATGAAAACAAAGACGGCAAACTGGGTATTCATCAGACTTCCCTAAGGCGCGCTGCGGCGTCTTCTGGTGTGAGATCGCGCTGTGCTTCTCCGAGCATCTCAAAACCAACCATGTGTTTTCTTACCGTGGCGGAGCGCAGCAGTGGTGGGTAAAAGTGTGCGTGAAGCTGCCAGTAATCCTCTTCGACAGACGTTGGTTTTCCGTGCCAGCCCATGGAATAGGGGAACGACACATTGAACAAACGGTTATAGCGCTTGAGGAGGTCGCTCAGTGCGTCAGCCAGCGATTCCCGAGCCTCTTCGCTCAGTTCGGGGAGATGCGATACGTTCTGACGGGGCAGGACTAAAGTCTCGAACGGCCAGCTGGCCCACCAGGGGACCACTATCAGCCAATTTTTATTGCTGACAACCACCCGCTCGCCGGCCTTTGCTTCGGTTTCGGCATAACTCATAAGCAGGCGTTTGCCGTGTTTCTCCGCGAAGCTCGCCTGTTGCCGATCCTCAACGAGAATCTCTGTAGGCTGTTGATCGAGCGCCCAGATTTGCCCGTGGGGGTGAGGGTTTGAACAGCCCATGGTCTCGCCACGGTTCTCAAAGACTTGAACGTGCTCATAGCGTTGACGCAGCTCAGCGACCTGGCTCGCCCAGTGATCGATAACATCGATCACCTGCCGCCGCGGCAGTGAAGCCAGAGTCTCGTTGTGCGCGGGGCTATAGCAGACAACTCGACAGCATCCAGAAACAGGCGCTGACCGCAACAACGGGTCATCATCAGCATGTTGTGCCTCAGGCGATTCAGGTTCGGCGGTCGGCTCGTCGTCAAGCAAGGCAGGAAAGTCATTGGGAAAAATAAAAACGCCCGTGTAGTCGGGGTTGAATTCACCGTTTGCCCGCCGATTGCCGGGACACAGATAGCAGTCTGGATCATAAGCCGGCTGCTCCTCGGCGATGCTCTCTTGCTGCCCTTGCCAGGGGCGCTGGTTACGCTGCGGCGATACCAACACCCAGCGGTCGGCGAGGGGGTTGTAGCGACGGTGGGGTGTGGTAGTGCTCATCCGTGAAATGGCTCTTGTCGTGGTAGTTTTGATCAGCGAGGTTTACGTCGGTTGGTCGCTGATATCTTGAAGCGCAATTGTGCGTGCACCGTCTGCAGGAAGTACCCACCTGAGAACGGCTCGTTCGTTCTGCTGTGGCAGTTGTCTTCCAAGCTCAGCCGAGAAACTCTCGACGTCAGTTGCTGCTACCAACGCCACAACGGAGCCACCAAAGCCACCGCCGGTCATTCGTGCTCCGAGCGCGCCGCAGCTGCCGCATAAATCGACCAATTCATCGATCTCCGGGCAGCTGATTTCAAAATCCTCTTTCAGGGATCGGTGGCTTTCGGTCATGATTTGCGAGATCAGTGTGCTGTCATCCGTCGACAAGGCCTGGGCCAGGGTCTCAACACGTTCGCTGTCGGTGACAACGTGCCGGGCCCGGCGTTTGATCAGGGGGTCGTCGATCTGATCGAGATCGCTGAGGCTGCACTTTCCTAGCGGCGCTCCTGTGATCTGGGTAGCGCGCTCCACCTGCATTCTTCGTTCGCCATAGCCACCTTCCGAATGCGCGTGGCGCACCCCCGAGTCTATGACAGCGATCCGCAGTGATGATGGAACGCTGATGGTCCGGCTTTGATGCGCTGCACAATCCAGGATCAGTGCCTTGCCGCTCTCGGCAAAACCTACAGCGTGCTGATCCATAAAGCCGCAGGGCACGCCGGCATAGTCCTGCTCTGCGCTCTGGCAAAGTAACACCCGTTCGTAGGGATCCAGTTCTCGCCCGCACACTTGCTCGATCAAGAGTGCCATGCCCATTTCCAGAGATGCACTACTAGAGAGACCTGAGCCGAGTGGCAGGTTCCCGCCTACCCGTATCGTCATCGGTGGGATAGCAAAGCCACGTTCCTGCAAGCCCGCCAGAACACCGCTGACGTAATCGCTCCAGTCCCCCATGGGACGCAGACTCTCGAGATCAAGGCTGGTTTCGGTCGCGTGTTCACTGGAGAGGCGCACTCGTTGTTCTGAAACGTTATCGACGGCGCCGACGATTACGGTGAATAGATCAACCCCCATCGGCAACGTAAGCCCGTCTGCGTAATCTGTGTGATCTCCCATCAGATTCACACGCCCTGGTGCGAGCGAGAGATGCGTTGCTCGGCAGTCGGCCCAATGCTCAAAATCAGCTAGCGATGACTGGAGCAGTTCTCTGGGCAGCTCCCCGGATAGGGCATCGACGGAATTCACGTTAGTCACAGTTGCGCTCATGTTGTAGCCAGACCGCGTACTCGCCCTGCGATAGCTCCTCGGAACCAATCAGGCAGCGGCCTTGATGTGGGTGGAAGCGGCGATTACGCGGCGAGGAGTTGAATACAAACAGCAGGCCACCAAGCCGGCGAAGTCTCAGTCCTTCGTCAAGTTTGTGCACGTCCAAACCTGCCTGGTCACAGATTTGGTTGAGAATAGAGACCAAGAGCGCCTGGTCAGGGTACCCATTCAAATAGTGATAAGCGCCATTCTGGTACCAAAATCCACCATTTTGGTCATCGGATAAGCGCGCATCCAAATGAGTGGAAATCTGTTCGTACCAGCGCGTGACAGTTCCTCGGAATCGGGCTGCCTCAATTTGACGTTGTGCACCCGAACGCATGCTGTCTACTGCCTCAACCCTAAGCGGAAGCAGAGTCTGAACAGCACCCGGAGCTAGGTTTTTCGGTAGGCGACCGTCGCTATCGCGCGACGCGCTGCGTGGACCAAATACCGCCGTAGCTCCGGATGCCGCCAACTCGCCTACCAATTCCGGTGGCAGGCATATCGTCCCGGGAACGATCACCAGGCGATAACCCGTGAGCTCACTGCCAGGATGCACGATATCGACATCGAGGCCCAAAGCCCGAACACAGCTGTAGAAGTGAAACGCCCACTCAAGTTGCCAGGCGCCCGGACAGTGGGGCTGGATTTCGCTGGACCAACAGGAGGGATAGTCAAACACGAGTGCCACCGGGGCGCGGTCGATCTTTTGCGCTGGCAGTTGATCGATATGAGCGCGCAGCGTCAGGATCTGACTCCACGCTGGCGCTGGGTCACCGTTGCTCAGTCGCAGAGCGGCGTGCATTTGCTCCTGCGCTTGCGGGTACTGTTGAAACCGGAAAAAGCTGACCAGTTCGGCGCCATGGGCGATAGCCTCCATGGCCCAGAAGCGAGGTGCTGATGGGAGCGGCAGCGCGTTGGATTCGGCCCAGTTCACCGGGCCGGGTTGTTGCTCCATGACGCCGAAGCGCCCCCGGCCCACCGCCCGGTACAGGTCATGGTGGAACGCAGCCCAGTCCGGGTGCCCGATACGCCGATAGGTCAGCTTCTCTTCATCGCTGAACCAACCCTGATCCAGAAACCCCAGGGGATAGCTGTCCCAGGTGGCAACATCAAGATCTGCGCCAACCGTAAAATGGTCAAAGTCGGTGAAGTTGCCCATGAAATTGTGGGTTAGCCAGACTTCGGAGTCGCAACGCTGCCGCAGCAGCGTCGCCTGCGCGGCATTGAATGCGACGACCTGATCGGATGCGAAGCGATAGAAATCCCACCAATGCGATGGGTTTGCTTCGGTCACTGTTTGATTGGGGAGTTGTACTTCGTCAAAGCCCACATACTCTTGACTCCAGAACACTGTCCCCCAGCGTTCGTTGAGCGTGGCAGGGGAGCCATGCTTATGCTCGAGCCAGGCGCGGAACGCTTTGAGATCGTCATCACTGTAGCTTCGGGTCGTTGCGTGGCATCCGTATTCGTTGTCAAGCTGCCACCCGACAATGGCCGGATGTGATGCATAACGTTGTGCTAATGCATCGCTGATACGCAGGGCTTCGTCACGGTATGCAGCGCAGGCGAATCGGTAATGGCGTCGCGAGCCGAACTGCCGTGGCGCGCCGTGGTGGTCGACGGGAAGTGTGTCCGGGCTGCGTTGAATCAACCAGGCCGGCGGGCATGCCGTTGGGGTGCACATGATCACTGATAGCCCGGCATTCGCCAGGCTGGCCAGCGCGTCATCCAACCACTGCCAGTGAAACTCGCCCGGCGCGGGTTCGATTCTGGACCACGCAAACTCGCCGATTCGAACCAGTTCGATTCCGGCATCGCGCATCAGCCGGGCATGATGCGGCCATTCTTGCGGTTCCCAGTGCTCCGGGTAGTAGCAAACTCCGATATGGGAAATGGGCATGACCTGGTGGTGCAGTTATCGTTTTTATAGACAGGGTGAGAGCCTTAAGATACACGTTTTTAGTGCGGGAAGTCTCACGCCGTATCCGGCACGGGGTATCATGCCCGGCTTCGTAACACTTTATACAGACCACAAGATTTGCATAAGTACTCACACAAAACTTGAGCTAGCACTCACACAATAAAGGGAGCCAAAAATGGCTGAAACCGAGGCTGAAAAAGAAGTCATTACCGAACGCCGTGATGGTGTTTTAGTGATGACGCTCAATCGTCCGCGTGCGAAGAACGCGGCCAACCGGGCTCTGGCCCTGGCGCTTGCGGGCGCTATCGATGAATTGGAAGCTGATGACACTCTCCGCGTTGGAATAATCACGGGTGCAGGCGGTACGTTTTGTTCAGGCATGGATCTGAAGGCCTTCGTGACGGGTGAGTTGCCCCAAATAGAAGGGCGGGGATTCGCCGGGCTCACGGAGTATCGCTGCAGCAAGCCCTTGATCGCAGCCGTTGAGGGTTATGCGCTTGCCGGTGGCTTCGAGCTGGCGATCAGTTGTGATCTGATCGTCGCGGCGGACAACAGCAAGTTCGGCGTGCCAGAAGTCAAGCGCGGCCTGGTCGCGGCCGCGGGCGGACTCGTGAAGCTGCCAAAGCAGATTCCTTCGCGTGTCGCGATGGAGCTTGTGCTGACCGGAGATTTCATCAGCTCCGAACGCGCGTACGAGCTCGGATTGATCAACCGCGTGTGCCCGCCCGGAGAAGCGCTGAGTGTTGCCCAGTCGCTGGCTGAGACCATAGCGGCGAACGGCCCCCTGGCAATTGCCACCAGCCTTAAGACCGTAGCTGGAGCACAGGATTGGAGCAGCGACGAAATGTTTGCCAGGCAGCAGGAGATCGTAGCTCCGGTGTTCACAAGCGAAGATGCAATCGAAGGTGCGACAGCCTTTGCCGAGAAGCGTGCACCCAACTGGAAGGGCAAGTAACTGATGGGGCCGTACAAAATATCAGTCACCCGCTTCTGCGGACTGCGAGCGGCTTCTCACTCGCTCGCGATAACAGCCTGCATCGCGCTCATCTCACCGCAGCTAATGGCCCAGTCGTCGCCTATTGATTTCGGGGCCATAGAGTATCGAAACGTCGGTCCGGCGCGCGGTGGACGCGTGACCTCGGTAGCGGGTACTCGCGCTGAACCGGGCACGTTCTTCCTGGGAGCCTCCGGAGGGGGAGTTTGGAAGACCACCGACTACGGTACGAGTTGGAGCAACGTGTCCGACGGATTTTTCACTACCCCTTCCGTAGGCGATATTGCCATCTCGATGGACGACCCGAACATCGTCTATGTAGGTACGGGCAGCGACGGCCTGCGCAGCAACGTTATTCCCGGTGACGGAGTCTATAAGTCCATCGACGGCGGGGAGAGCTGGAAGAAGGTGGGCCTTGAGCAAACCGGTCACATCGGCGCCGTCGAGATTGATCCCCGAAGCAATAACATCGCCTGGGTCGCTGCCATTGGTAACGCGTTTAAATCGAATTCGGAGCGCGGCGTCTTCAAGACGGAAGATGGAGGCGCCAGCTGGGAGAAGGTTCTCTATCTGTCTGACACCGTCGGGTTTTCCGACATCGAATTGCTTCCCCACAACCCGGACGTGGTTTTCGCGACCGCATGGAAGGCCGAGAGGAAGCCCTGGACCATCATCAGTGGTGGCAATGCGGACGAAAGCGGGCTCTTCAAGTCAGAGGACGGCGGTAAATCCTGGCGGAAGATAACCGAGGGCCTGCCCACAGACATGCTGGGTAAGATCGACATCGCCGTTTCTCCGGCTGATTCCAGTGTGGTGTATCTGCTACTTGAGGCGCCAGGTGACGAGGGAGGGGTCTATCGCTCCGACGATCAGGGTGAGAGCTTCCGCCAAGTCTCGTCCAAACGAGGTCTTCGCACTCGACCTTTTTACTACACAAATATCGAGGCCGACCCAAAAAATGCAGACCGTTTGTACGTGATGGCGACGCGCTACTTTCGATCTGAGGACGGCGGCAAGACCTGGGAGCGGCGCAGCTCGCCACACGGCGATAACCACGATATGTGGATCAATCCGGACAATCCCAAGCTATTCGTTCAGGGTAACGATGGCGGAGCGAACGTTACCCACAATGGCGGCGAAACCTGGTCGAGCCAGTTCAATCAACCCACCACGGAGTTTTACCAGGTCGAGGTAGACGACCAGTATCCCTACTGGTTGTACGGTGGCCAGCAAGACAACTACAGCACGCTGGCCGTACCCAGTCGCGCTCCTCGCGGAGTGCAGCGACGGGAAGGCTGGCTCATCGAGACCGGAGGGTGTGAGACAGGACCGGCCGTACCGAAACCGGGACAAGCAAACATCGTCTACGCGAACTGTAAGGGACGTTTCGGGGTGTTCGATAAAACCACGGGCACCGAACGCTCCTACTATGTCGGCGCAGCCAACATGTATGGTCAGAATCCGAAGGATCTGCGCTATCGTTTTCAGCGTGTAGCGCCGATTCACGTGTCACCTCACGACCCAAACACGGTCTACCACGCGTCGCAGTTTGTGCATCGCACGCAGGACGAGGGCGAGACCTGGGAGGTAATCTCGCCCGATCTTACCGCCTTCGAAGAGCATTCTCAGGTTATCTCCGGCGCACCGATAACCCGGGACATCACGGGCGAGGAATTTCACAGCACAATCTATTCCCTGCGCGAGTCGCCTGTCGACCAGGGACTGCTTTGGGTTGGCGCTAATGATGGCCCGATACACATCAGTCGGGACGGGGGCGAGAACTGGAGCGACGTTACTCCCAGGATGCCGACCGGTGGTCGTGTCGATTCGATCGAGCCTTCACCCCATGATCCCGCTAAGGCTTACGCCGCTATTTTGCGTTACCAGCTTGGGGATGATCGTCCCTATATCTACCGAACCGAGAATTTTGGTGAGAGCTGGACGCTGCTGACCGATGGAGAGAATGGCATTCCTGCCGACGCTCCGACCCGTGTTGTGCGCGAAGATCCGGTGCGCCCGGGATTGCTGTTTGCGGGCACTGATGTCGGGGTGTTCGTCTCCTTCGATGACGGCGAGCGCTGGCAGCCATTTCAGCAAAACCTGCCGCTGACTCAGGTGTCCGATCTGAAGCTGCATCGGGACGATCTGGTGGTTTCGACCATGGGTCGGGGGTTTTGGGTGGCTGACAAGATCGCTACGCTTCGCGACTCGCGGCTGCTGAAGGAGAGCGAGGTCCCCGAGCTGTATGCACCGGCCGACACCATTCGCTATCGCCAGAATTTTCGCATTGGCGATGATCCCGCAGACCCGGACTATCCGGCACCGGCCGTCTACATCGACTATCGATTGCCCGCGGGAAGCTCGGACCCCGTGACACTCGAAATTTTCGACGCCATCGGTGATCGTGTGAACGGCTACACGGTCAAGCGCGACAAAGAGAATACAGAGGGTGAAGGCTCAGCACAGGCGGGGCAGGGCGCGACCGCAGAACAGGATATGGCCCTAAGCGCTACTCAGTTTTTCGAGACGAGTGATCTCAAGAGCGGTCCGGGGCTGCATCGTTTCGCATGGGATATGCGTTACCGGGGTGCCTGGCACAAGGAAGAGGATCGTCGCTACAAGAACGGCCCACTTGTGAGTCCAGGTCGTTACATCGTACGACTCGGGGTCGGAGAGGAACAGTTCGAGCAGAGCTTTGACGTGCTGGTTGACCCTCGCGTCAAGGCCCAGGGGGTATCTCAGGACGACATCGAAATGCAGCTGGCATTACAGAGAGAGGTGCTTTCGCTGATCGATGAGGCGCGTCGAATGGTGCCACGTCTCGAAGAGGCTCGATCCAGCCTGAGTGATGATGAGGCTGTGGAGCTTAAAGATGCGGCCATGGAGAATACCAGCGAAGGTGACGAAAGCGACCATGCCGAGACGGCGACGCCACCCTTCGATACTGCGCTTGAGCTACTGGAAACGCAGGAGGGCACCTACATGCCACCTCGTCTTATTGATCAGTTGAGTTACCTTTACTTCATGCTCAGTCGCGCCGACCAGCGCCCCGGACGCGACGCCTTTGAACGTCGGACCGAGCTATCGAATCAACTGGCAGGCGTACGCGATATGGTTGATGATTCTCTGGAGCAGCCCCTGCAGGCGAAAGCCCCCGGATCGCAGCAGCAGAAATCCGTCGGCAAGCGAAATTCCCAAAACACGAACGTATCCGGCTCCGCTGGCGTGTCAGCTAACGTTAGCGAAGTCATTCAGTGAGGCTCGGTGGGCACGGTAAGCTACCTGAGGCAGGCAACTGTGCATGAACCCGAGTCCACGCTTGGTAAGCTTCCGGTAAGTGGGCGGCCGACAGCGTCTCAGGTGCTGGCGGCCTCCTCGTCGCCCAAGTCACGCAGCGATGTGTGCAGTGCCTCGGTGAGGCTCGCGATTTCATCATCCCGGATGACAAAGGGCAGTCCGAGCTGGATTGTGTCACCGCCGTAGCGCACATAGAAGCCCTTTTGCCACATGCGCATTGCGACCTCGAACGGACGGCGTGTTGGGTCACCATTTTTAGCGTCAAGTGTCAGCGCCGCTGCAAAGCCGTAGTTGCGAATGTCCACGACAAAGGGTGCTCCTTTTAGTGCGTGGATATGCTCCTCGAAAACCGGAGCCTTCCGCGCTACCCGCTGTGGGAGCTCTTCCTGCTCGAGGATATCCAGGGTAACGAGAGCTGCAGCACAGGCGGCGGGGTGTGCCGAGTAGGTATAGCCGTGAAAGAACTCCAGTAGGTGCTCGGGTGAGTTTTGAGCCATGAAGGTGTCGTATACCTCTTTGCTCGCGATCACGGCGCCCATTGGGACCGCACCATTCGTTACCTGTTTGGCAATGTTGGCGATGTCCGGTACAACACCAAACGCGTGCGAACCGGTCATCGCACCGCAACGTCCAAAGGCCGTGATCACCTCATCAAAGATCAGCAAAATGTTGTGCTGGTCGCAGATCTCCCGCAGACGCTGCAGATATCCTACCGGTGGCGGTATAACACCGGCTGATCCGGCCATGGGCTCCACGATAATGGCTGCAATGTTGCTGGCATCATGCAGGGTAATCATCTCCGCGAGCTGGTTGGCCAGGTGCGCTCCTGTTTCGGGCATACCGCGGCTGAAGTGGTTCTCGGGCAAAATGGTATGAGATAGGTGATCGGCTTCTATGCCTTGCCCAAACATTTTTCTGTTCGCGGCGATACCACCCACGGAGATCCCGCCGAAGTTGACGCCGTGATAACCCTTGATCCGACCGATGAGTCGAGTCTTACTGGGCTGTCCCTTCAGTCGCCAATAAGCTCGAGCCATTTTCAGAGATGTGTCCGCCGACTCCGACCCGGAGCCGGTATAGAACACGTAGTCGAGATCCCCTGGCATCAGGTTTCGCAGCCGCTCCGATAGCTGGAAAGCCTTTGGGTGGCCGAACTGGAATGCCGGTGAGTAGTCAAGTGTTCGCAGTTGATGGCTGACGGCGTCTGCGATCTCGGGACGGTTGTGTCCAAGCCCGCAGGTCCAAAGGCCAGAGAGGCCATCGAGAATGCGACGACCGGAATCATCGATAAAGTAGATGCCTTCGGCACCTACAATGATGCGCGGGTCCTTCTTGAACTGGCGGTTGCCGGAGTACGCCATCCAGTGCGCATCCAGTCCTGCTTCGCTAATTGCGTTCTCAGCAGACTGATCTGTTGGGGGTATGGGCACAGTGTCCGGGTCAACCTGTTTGGCGTCGCCCTGTCGCTCAGTCGAATCTAATCGAGAAATTGCCGCACTGCTCATTGCATGCTCCCTTGTAGTTTCACCGGCGTTGTAGTTTCACCGGCGTCGCGTGGACGCTTTAAAGCCAAAAACCCACAAACCCTAGCCTGGTAAATGTACGTATTAAGTTCGCAAACATCTCTCCCCGTAGAGGGTAGGGTCTTCTGGTCGTATAGGAACCGAATGTGCTCCAGTTCACGCTGCTACGATGCGCTTGGATCTTGACGGATATTTTGTGAGTGTAAGGACACAATGGCGTGAGTCACTTTGATGCCCTGATCATAGGAGCGGGACACAACGGGTTAACCACCGCCAATTACCTGGCGGCGGGCGGCATGAAGGTATGCGTACTTGAGCGTCGCGGGCTCGTAGGCGGAGCGGCTGTCACGGAAGAGTTTCACCCTGGTTATCGCAACTCCATCGCTTCCTACGTCGTCAGTCTGCTTCGGCCAGAAGTGGTCCGGGACCTCGATCTCACGCGACACGGATACGAACCCATACTGCTCGAGAACAGCCTGTACCTCGACAGTCGCGGGGACTATCTGCTGCTCAATGGAGATGACGCGCATGATAGAGCGCAGTTCCGTAAATTCTCCGAAACCGATTACGAAGCCTACCTGGCATTCGAAGACACCGTCGAAACGGTCGGAGAACTGCTAAGCAAGCAATGGCTGAAGCCGCCACCCAAGCTGGCTGAAGGCGGCGTCGGCGATTTGCTGAGCGCTTTGAAGCTGGGATTTGATGTGTATCGGCTCAACGAAGAACAGCGCTGGCGCCTGGTGCAGTTTTTTATCGGGGCCCCGGAATCCATCATTAATCGCTGGTTCGAGAGCGACAAAGTCAAAGCGATGGTGGCCGCGCACATCATGCCCGCCAACTATGCGCCCCTGAGTCAGCCAGGCGCCAGCCTCGCCATGTTGCACCACGCGGTGGGCGAGATCGCCGAACGCAGCGGTGCCTGGGGGATCGTGCGCGGCGGTATGGGTGCGATCAGCGAGGCCATGGCCAGCGCGGCGCGTGATCGTGGGGTTGAAATTCGAGTGGACGCCCCGGTTGCGAAAATGCATGTAGAGAACGGACGAGTAACCGGCGTTCAATTGGAATCGGGAGAGGACGTTCGTGCCGCTGTGGTTGCCGCTAACACAGACCCCCGGCGCACGCTGTTCGGGCTTCTCGGAGAACAGCATCTGCCAGAGAGCTTTGCTCGCGATATGCGGGCGTTTCGCCAGGAGTCGGCGAGTCTGCGCATGAATCTGGCTTTGTGTGGCCTGCCGGAGTTTGCGGCGCTGCCATCGACCGGGAATGATTCGGGGCCGCAGCATCGGGCGAGTATCACGTTCATTGAAAGCGCTGAACATTTGAACGAAGCATTTCGCAGTTCCCGTAGTGGTATGCCAGCCGATCCGCCGATTATCGAAGCGATCATTCCCAGCACCCTGGACCCGGCGTTAACCGATACACCCGGTCACCACGTGATGAGCCTGCTGTGTAAATACATGCCCTACGATCTCAAAGATGGAGCGTCCTGGGATAGCGAGAAACCTGGTGTTGTGGAATCGATACTGAGCTACCTGGAGCGCAGTATTCCCAATCTTCGCGACATACTCGTGGAGTACCAGTGTTTGTCACCATTGGACCTGGAACGCACTTTCGGCCTCACACGCGGTGACATCTGCCATGGTCGACTGGAGCCAGATCAGCTTTTCAGCATGCGGCCTCACCCCCAGGCTGCGCAGTACGCAATGCCTGTGCCAGGCCTCTACCTGTGTGGATCCGGCACTCATCCCGGCGGTGGTGTTACCGGTGCACCGGGTTATAACGCAGCCCAGCGAATTCTTAAGGATCAGGGTAGGGCAGCCTGAGCGGATGTTTTGGCTGCCCAAAACGAGTTCGTGACTCTCGTGGCCTTCGTGGCAGTCGCAGCAAAAGAGCATTCGTAAAATCGTATGACGTCAAGCAACCCTTACGACCGATGGCAAGCGCTGATCGCTGGCCTCTATATGTCGATTGTCGGCTACAGTGTGCTAGCCGGTATACCCGTGATCAGCACCGCCTGGAGCTCCCTGCTTGGCTTCAGCGAGCCTCAGGTTGGACGCGTGGCCGGTGCGGATCTAGGGGGCCTGTCGGCAGGTGCCGTCTTGGCGGCCCTCGTAATCAGCCGCTGCAATCGACGCTGGCTCATTGTCGCCTCAATCGGCGGTGCGGTCGTGACCAATGGATTATGTTTGTTGTTTCAGGATTACACGTCCACGCTGATTCTGAGGTTTCTCGCGGGATCGGCGAGTGGCGTATTTACCGGCGTTGCGGTGGCCACTCTGGGAGCCAGAACCGACGCGGCGCGTGCATTCAACTATCTTCTATTCTCGTTTGCCTTTGTCCAGGCTGCAGAGCTTTACTGGCTTCCCAAGCTAAGCATGAGTTCGATTTACACGGTATTTGCCGTGTCTTATCTGCCGGCACTTTTGCTCCTGCCCTGGGTACCCGCCCGAGCGAAAGGCGCAGCGAACCATGAATCGCAGACGAAGGCTGCGCCAACGGTTCAGGAGCACCATTTGAACGAAGGCATGACGATTCATTCTTCCCTCGTACCCTTGTTGTGTCTGCTTGCGATGGCGCTGACTTACGTAAATATCGGTGCATACTGGACCTACATCGAACTGGCTGCTTCGGACGCGTTGTTGGATGGTGAGTGGGTATCGAGTGTGCTGGTCTGGGTTTCGTTTTTCGCCGTGCTTGGCTGTTTTGTGGCGACGGTCATCAGTGATCGCTTTGGGCTTGCGTTGCCGCTGCTGCTGACACTTCTAATCCATGCGGCCTGTGTTGCCATTCTGATTCCCGGTATAGACAAGGCACGGTTTTTCGTCAGCATCTACGCGTTTAATTTTCTCTGGATTTTTATTGACGTCTATCAGATGGGGTCGGTGGCCCGACTCGACAGCAACGGCCGCTTTGCGTCGCTGATGCCGGCAGCCCAAGGACTCGGACAGATACTGGGACCGAATATTGCCGCGTCTTTGCTTGCTGCAAGTTATGGCTACACATCGGTCTTTGCTCTGTGCGCCGGAGCCTCGCTGCTCGCGGCGCTTGTCTATGCGGTAGCCTACGTTAAGCTTTCTCGAGACGAACTTGAGCCCAATGCACTGGGTGCATAGCGCCGCCGGATTACCAGGAACGAGATCAGTCCCAGCGGAATAAACAACACGGCGGGCCCAAACGCGATCCACGGTTCTACAAACTGCCAGTTCAGGCCTCCATCGACCGCGACTTCGCCACTGCCACGCTGGTAGGGGAGAACGTAAAACGTGAGCATGAGGAAGGGCATAACAAGGCCGTAGCCGCATAGCATCAACGGCGCAATCAGAGTTTTGCGACACTGCGCGGGATCTCGATCTTCCGGGGGCGTTACGTGGAGGGCTTCCTGGTACTGGCGCTCACCTGCGGTCGCCTCGGTTCTCGCCGAAACCCACCATATCGTGAGCAGGCCTGTCGCCAACCCGAGTAGTGCTGGGTCCGCATAGCTTGGCAGCGTTAGAAACTCGAACAGTACCAGAGCGGCCGGAATCACGTTGGCCATGAAACCGGTCACCATTCCCCAGAAAGCGGCAGGTGCGGTGATTCGCCGACTCCAGATGCTCATGAATGCCATGGGCCCCCACGAGGATGCGAAGACGGTCCCGATGAATAGGGTAATCCAGAACACGTTCGCTGGTACCAGTAGCGCGAGAACCAGCACAGTCAGCGCTACAGCGGCCATGCAGATCCTCGTGGTGCGCAGTTTTAACTCGCCGGGATTCCGGGCCAGATCGTTACTAACACTAAAGCCCACCAGGGACAGAAAGGTCGATGCAGAAGACAGACCGGCGGCAACGATGCCGGCTACCAATAGCGCTCCCAGCCACTCGGGAACCAGATTCTGCGCGGCCCACAGCATCACGGTTTCGACGGGCTCGATGTTTGGGTTTGCGAGGTTCACTATGCCTCCGGCTCCGTAAACGAGAATCTGAAGTCCGATTACAGCGAGGCAGGCATAGATTGCCGCGCGCAGAACCACGTGTTCGCTGCGCGCCATCAGGTGTCGGCTCGACTGCCAAGGGCTTACCGCGTAGACAATGCTCCAGGCGATATCAATGATGACGAACCAGATGAAGAAGTCGAATGGCGTTGCCCAGGGAGTACCTTCGCCAATAGTTCCATGCCAAGTCGTGAGCTGGGGCTTCACCTCGCGCCGCGTAAGCTCTTCTATTGCAAACTGCACGCCTCCGACATGGTCGAGGAGTGCAAACCCGAAGAAAATGGTGGCGACCGTAAACAGCAGAAACATCAGTGTGTCGGTAAGCACCACGCCTTGGGAGCCGGAGTAGAGGGTAAACAGCGTATAGCTCACCCAGGCGATGACGACCGCCAGTTGGTAACTCACGCCCAGTATATCCACGAGTAGCAACGCTGCACCCTGGGTGACGACCAGTAAATAGCCGCCTAAGCCAAGCACGATCGTGAACCCGGCGAACTGCTGAACTCGACGACTTTGGAACCGCTGGCCGAAGTAGTCAGCGACTGTTGGTGCGCGACTTCTGCGTAGAAACGTTCCGAAGAACAGCGCGCCGTAGACGTAACCGGTGACAGCAACACCGGGCAAGAGGAGGTATGCCCCAAGCTGCCCGGCGTAGGTGAATCCGGCTTCGCCCAGAAATATCGTCGTACTGAATACACTAGCGACCAGCGTACCCGTGATGAAAAGGGTAGGCGCGCGGCGGCCCGCTACGAAGTAGTCGTCGATAGAGCGGATGCGGCGTCCGCTGTAGGTACCAATAACGATAAACAGCACCACGCTGGCGGCGATGGTCGCTGCGAACAGACTCATTTGTTTTTAAGGATAGCTCGAGCGCAGTTGTGCCCCGGTAGGCCACTTACCCCACCGCCGGGATGAGCCCCGGAGCCGCACAGGTATACGCCCTCGCAGGGCATACGATAGGCCGCATGACCCGGAAGGGGTCGCATTGAGTAAAACTGATCCAGGTGCAAAGCCCCGTGGAAAATATCGCCGCCCACCATGCGTAGATCGCGCTCGATATCCAGGGGGCTTTTGATCTGACGGCCAAGCACGGACGCGCGGAAGTTCGGTGCGTACTGATCGATAGTGCCGATAATCTCGTCGGCAACCGTCTCTGCGACATCATCCCAGCTCTGCCCATGGGGCAGGTGTCGCTGAAAATGCTGACAGAACAAGCTCGCAACATGTGCACCCTCCGGTGCGAGCGTATCGTCCTGCGTACTCGGTACCTGCATCGATATGATTGGTCGCGAGGACCAGCCCTTGGACTGTGCATCGTCAAACGCGCTGCGCATGTAGCCGAGCGACGGGCACACCTCGATTGCACCGAGAAAGTGCGAGTCATCGCCGGGGTCGACGCTGCTGAAGCGAGGTAGCTCACTTAATGCTACGTTCATGCGAAACGTAGCTGAGTGGCTGCGATAGGACTTGATCCGGCGCTGATCCGTTGTGTCCAGACTCTTCTCATCAAGAAGCTGCGTGAGGAGCGTCTGGGGGTGCAGATTGGCTGCGATTATCGGTGCGTGATACTCACGTCCGTCCTCGGTGACCACACCGGTGGCGCGCCCGGCTTCGGTCGTGATTCTGGCAACGGGTGAGTCGGTCTCGATCTGCACACCCTTAGCAGCCGCAGAACGCGCCAGCGACTCCGAGATAGCCCCCATACCACCTCGACAGATTCCCCACGCGCCCGCACGCCCCTTTACTTCGCCAAACGCGTGATGGAGCAGCACATAAGCCGTACCAGGATTGTAGGGATCGGCGTAGTTGCCTATGACTCCCTCAAGACCGAGGATTCCCTTGAGAGCATCACCTTCGAACCAGCTGTCTAAGTGATCGCCCAGGGAACGCGTCATCAATTCGGTCAGGACAACCTGGTGCTTCGTGCCCAGCTTGCGCAGCTTGTTCCCCGACTTTAGCAAGTTCAGGGCATCACCCAGTCCGCCGCCAAAGTTGGGCGGAGCCTGGAGGGCCATATCGCGTAGTGCCAAAGCAACCGTCGCTATCTCATCCTCGAAATCGTCAATGCGCTGCGCGTCTTTGGGCGAAAAGCGTGCGATTTCCTGTCGTGCCTGTTCGCCATCGCGAGTGAGTCGCAGGTGATCGCCTTCGAGGAGGCTAAGCGTCCCCGCAGGTCTCTCCATGATTTCGAGGCCGTGCGCTTCGAGGCGGAGGTCATTGATCACTTTCGGGTGGAGCAGACTCACCGAGTACGAGTACACCGAGTTGCGAAAGCCCGGAAGGAATTCTTCGGTTACTGCAGCGCCACCGACGACCGATCGCGCTTCCAGAACGCGAACGCTTTTGCCGGCCGAAGCCAGGTACCCGGCACAAACAAGGCCGTTGTGCCCGCCGCCGATTACGATCGCGTCACTTGCTTGGGTAGAAGAAGGCAAAGGAATATCTCGTTTGGAGCCTCAAATATAAGCCGGTACCGATATGCATCATCCTAGCCGATGGGCTAGGAAGCCTCCCCCAGCATCGCTAGAGCAGCATCCGCATCGAAATCGTTATCCAAGGAGTTAGTCAGTGCCGGAAATCAGCGTGCAGCATCAGTGCAAAAGTTTGACCGACCTAGTCGAAGTCGATTCATTTGGGGAGCCCGTCGGGCCACTACCAAAGCAAACCGACAGCGGGTTTTTCGCCGAGGGCGCTCTGGCTGCGGGCACCTGGGAATGTGAAGCTGGTACGCTGATGCTCGATTTAGACGTTACCGAGTTCTGTCATTTGCTCGAAGGCCACTGGCGGCTTACTTCGGAGTCCGGGCAGGTGACCGACGTCCGTGCAGGCGATAGCTGGGTATTTCCGCACGGCTGGAAAGGAAAGGCGGAAGTAATCGAGAAGGTGCGTAAGGTCTACCTGATGATCTCAGCGAGCTAACGCCTCGTTCTGAGTAAGCCCGGGGCGCGATGTGATGGTCGCTCAAAGGCCGTTGTAGTGAATGAAAGGACCGTCGGGTACAAGGCTACGGGAAAGCAGCCGGATCTTGTGCGTAATGCGCATGGCACTCTGTAGCTAGAGCAACGGCCCCATAAAGACCCGCATCCCGGTCCCGTATGGGCGAGACCTTTCTCGTTCGGGGGCTATCTGACCGCGATATTACTACGATGTTTGCGGGCCCCGGCGTCTTACAAGAATCAGGGCGACGAACGCGGTCAGATAGAGGGGTTGGGGAACGGGCACTGTTGCAGAGACCCGACCGGTCTCGACCTCTTCTCCAAGAGCAATCTGACTGAGGGCGACATCGCCGAAGCTCACCGCGAAGTTCTGATTGCTCTCCGTTGTAAAAATCGCCGAAATTGAAAGACGCATCAGCGGCTGGGCGATAGCAAACGACACCGCCAAAACAGGTGTTGTTGAAAGGAATTTCAATGTCATCGGCGGTGCCGGCTATTCCGTCGGCTCCCAAACCGCGCTGAATGAAGGTCGAGTCTGAATCATCGTAGGACACGGTGAATCGGAAAAAGTCACCGGGGTTCCAGCCCGGTAGCTCTGAGTCGGCAACTGTGCCTTCCCATAGCTCGCGAATCAGACCGGCGGACACCTGGGGTGCGCAGGCTAGGAGGGCGAGTAATAGAAGAAAGAGCGTTAAGCGAGGCTGGGAGACTGCATTAGCGATGCGAGTCGGGCAGTTTTCGAGTGACAGCATTGGGACGTGGTTCTTAGGTTTCAGTCCCTGCAAACCCTACACCTTGGCTACAATTCCAACCAACGTGAAAACCGCCGATTCAGTACCGTTCTCGGCATTTCTAGTGTTTAAGGAAGCCCATGCATGCGACGCGTCGCGTTGAACGAAACCTTTCATGGCACAGCGGCCGGGCAAGTACCCAATAGTAAGGAGCTCGAGGATCGCTTCGCGCTGACTGAGCGACAGGCGCAATGCGCAGCACTGCTTCGTGCTGGGATTCACGTGCAGTCCGTGGCAGAAGTGCTGGGCATTTCGGCGTCGACGCTGGAGACGCATCTGGCGGATCTGAGACGCAGATTTACCTGTGATACGACGGCGGAACTTCGTTCGGCCCTCGACAGGCTTATCTCTGACCAGGAGTTGGCCGCTTTTCACTGCTGGCCAACCGGGACCAACGCGGCTCAGCCGGGTTCGATCAATGATGGAACTCTGGCGTCCCGACTTCGAGTGTGTGTGAGCGTGGAGCAGGCACTTGACGCGCTCCGGGACTCGCTGCATGAATTCGGCGTCCTCCATATCTACTACTGTTTTATCCCTCACTCCGTTCAGGGGGTTCTGCGCGGGGATCTGATCGACACTTTTCTCGCGCCTGATGAAGTGCGCGATGCATTTACTGTAAGCGGCGGCCTGATAAGTCAACCGATTACGCACGTCCTGTTTGACGCACCGATGGACGTTCCAATTGTTTCGCTGGACCCCAAAGCCCAGCCACCTGAGCTCGGTGCTTTCTATGCGACCTGTCGTAATCACGGCGCGACTCACATGATGGCCATGGGATTTCCATCGGGTCCGGGGTTTGTTGGACTTGCCTGCACTCTTCAGCTTTCTCACCCGGATTTCGAGAAGCGAATCAGCTCTGAGAGCGAGACGATTCGCGGGGCGGCGATAACGATGCATGCCGCATTGCTTACCAATGGAGCGTTAGCCGCTAAGTTTCGGCTGACTATAAAGGAGCGCAACGCACTCTCGAGCGTAGCGCTGGGCAAGCGAACTGCTGAAATCGCCGGTGAGCTTGCCGTCAGCGAGAGGGCTTTGACGAAACTGTTGGCATCCGCACGCTCTAAACTGAATGCGCGAACGAACACCGAGGCTGCAGTAAAAGCTGCTCTCGTCAACGCTTTGGTCTTTTTGTGAAGTAGGTTATTTAGGACTTACTTCGTCGTTACTGCTATCTCATACAACGTAGTGATCACTGATCCGAAGAGCGTCACCATCGTGACTCATGCTGATGCGCCGGAGGGCGTAGCGGACGACCATGTGTTGGCTGCTGTCCTGAACGATCATGAAGTGAACCATCGATTCGCGGTCTGGAGTGATCGCACGATCGACTGGTCAGCTACTAATGTCACCATCGTGCGTTCGAGCTGGGATTATCATCTCGACATTTCCGGTTGGTTGACTTGGATCGATCAGGTGGAAACGAAAACTCAGCTGATCAACTCGGCTGCGCTATTGAGATGGAACGGCGCTAAGACCTATCTCTTACAACTTGCGGACACTGGGATAGACGTCGTGCCAACCCAGAAGGTCGATGGGAGCACTGGTTTGGGCGATCTCTGCGACTCGCAAGGGTGGGAGGACGTTGTCGTGAAGCCAACGGTTGGGGCGAGTTCCTTCGGTGTGAAGCGTTTCAGGGGTGACGAGATTGCTGAGCAGGGCGTGCGGCACGCGAGCGCTCTTGCCGGGCGAGGCGACGTCATTGTTCAACCGTTCCAGGCAATCCTTGAATCCGAGCAGGAGCGCTCACTCGTTTACATCACGGGTCGCTTTGGTCACGCCTTTCAGAAGCCGTCCTTTCACAGCGATGTCTCGATGGAGGCACTCACATCCCACGTGCCATCTTCCGCTGAATTAGCGCTCGCTGAAGCAACTCTTGCAGCGCTTCCCGAGCCGCCAGTGTTCGCTCGAATCGACATGATCCCCGGAAGCAGTGGTCCACTGCTTATGGAAGTCGAGCTCATCGAGCCTGAACTTGCGTTGCATATGAGCCAGAACACGGCGATGCAGCTGGCCGAAGTCCTGTCATCTTTCGTCGCTAGCTCTCCGTAGTAAAAGGCCGGGTGGAATGAAGGATCCCGCGAGAATGTAATCCACGACGCTGGCAGGAACTGGCGCGCTAAGCCTGCCCCACCCACTCTAAGGGCTAATAACAAGGGCTCTCTACGAGGGTGCTAGACAAGGCACCCGCAACAAGGCACCCGCAACAAGTCACCCCCAACAAGGCCCCCTCAATAAGGACCCCTCGACGAATGAACTTCTCGGACATCCTTGCCAACGCCAAGCCGGATAAAGACGGCTATGCGTACGCCGCGCCCGATCAGTGGAAACAAGGTCGCACCTTGTATGGAGGCCTAACGTGCAGCATCTGCCTACATTCTGCACGACTATTAACCGGAGAGGAGCGCCAGTTGCGCTCGGCACTGGTGTCATTCGTAGGCCCCAGCAGTGAATACATCACCGCGGATGCAGCGGTACTCCGTTCCGGGCGTACCGCGACTACGGTGCGCAGCAGTTTGCGTAGCTCGGGGAGTGTGGCGACGGAGACCTTGCTCACGTTCGCCGATTGCCGAGAATCAAACATCGTTTATACGCCGTCCACAATGCCTGACGTTGCGGCGCCACGACCAGACGATGTGCTTGATCTATCGCGAGCAGGTGGGCCGGCATTCACGTGCAACTTTGACCTAATCCCAGTGGGAGGTGCAATTCCGATGTCCGCAGCCCCAGTGCCCGATATTTATTGGTGGGCGCGCCATAAGGACGTCGCGGCTCGTGACACAGAACTTGGGCTTTTATGTATCGGCGACATACTGCCGCCGGCGGTCTTGACCATGACAGCTTCGCCCGCCCGGGTGAGCAGCATGACGTGGATGATTGATTTTGTCGGTGATAGCTGGGAAACGGAGGCCGGTTGGTACTTGTTCAGATCAACCGCGGACGCTGCGACCGGCGGGCTTTCGACCCAACATATGTCGATCTGGAGCACATCGGGTGCCATGATTGCAAAAGGCCGCCAGACCGTCGCGCTTTTCGAGTAACGGGCAGGGTTATACCGCCCTCCTAGAGTAAGGAAGGTATAAGGTCGGACTTCAGCAAAAAGAAACCGGTTGCGGTTGATTACAAGTTCCTACTTTTCGATCTCGCGTGAACCAGCCATCCGGAGGCTCCCTAGGTCAGGCTGATAGATAGATTCTCATACCCGTAGTTTAAAAGGCCGCCGGACTGCCTTTTTGTGGCTCCACTTCCGGGATTGATGGATGGAAAGGCGTCCAGGAGGCCGTTGATGAGTTTTTCGCCCTCGAGCCTCGCAATGCGAAATCCCATGCACGAATGAATACCGTGACCAAAGCTCAGGTGTCTACTAACGTTTTTTCTCGGCAGCATAAAGCGGTCCGGATCCTTGAACACATCGGGGTCGCGATTTGCGGCGGCGAAGAAGACCGCTACCCAATCGCCTTTCGAAACAAGCGTGCCGTTCACCTCGCAGTCAGCCGTTGCCACTCGAAAGAGCCGCTGCGGTGGTCCATCGCGTCGTAGCGACTCATCCAGAAAGTGGCGCATAAGGCTGCGGTCAGCCCTTAACTGATCACAGATCGTAGGTTCCTGGGCTAACGTGGCGATAAGGTTGCCCAAGAGGTAGACGGTCGTCTCCGCGCCGGCAACAACCAGCGTGATGCAAAATCGTTTTACCTCTTCGGCACTCAGGCGCTGACCTTCGAACTCGGACGTGATGAAGGACGTCATCAGGTCGTCGCCTACACTCTTCCCGCGCTCTATGTCAGCGATTCGTTGATCCACGGCATCGTTGTAGTACTGCGCAAGACGTCTATTGCTCTGTTCACGCTCATCGGCGGTGTAGTTCGCGGTCACCATAAAAGCGTTGCCCCAGTCCCGAAGTAGCGGCCAGTCGGTCTCGGGCGTACCTAACAGCCGCGTCATAAAGCGAGCGGGCAGCTCAACGGCGTAGGTATTCATTATCTCCAGCTCGCCGCCTCCGATTCGATCAATCATTGCGCAGACAGTTTGCGTCGCCCACGGCCCCACATCCTCTTCAATGAGCTTGGGTGAGAATGCCTGCTGAGCTATTCCTCGCAGAAACCGGTGTCGGGGGCGATCATCGTTCACAAGCATTAGCGTAGGAGCAGAAGACTGCTCCTGCATTTCATCCCGGGACGAGAAGGTTTCGTGATTGCGTGCAATGAACGCGACGTCTTCGTAACGCAGGAACGCCCAGGCAGGCCGGGGTTCATCTTTGCCCGGGATCGTGCCTGGCGGGTAGTCCAGAAGACCAAATTGCGGAGCGTCATTCCTTAACCTGGCGTAGTAGGGGTAGGGGTTCTGGATGACATCAGGCTGGTTCAGATCTGCGACTGTGAATTCGCTGAAGTCTGATCCAGGGTGTCCTTCCGGTTTTTGCATGGGTGTCTTCCTTTGATGACCAAACGTCAGCCAAACGGTCGAGGCGCGGGATAATCATCAAAAGATATCTTTAAGACATAATTAAGTAAAGACGCTATTTCTCATGGGATCTAAAGCGAGAAGCCCCTTCCAACTTCTCCGGTACACTAGCTGGCGAGAAATTGGCCGCGCATGTCTACCCGTATGAGCAAAAAAAGAACTGACCCTGATCGCAAGAAAGCGGCAAGTGAGTATCTTGAACTCTTTTATCCCTTCCACTACCAAGTGGGGTTCGCAGTCGAAAATGCGCTGCGTGGTGGCGTGCTTACGCAACATCAAACCGTGATTCTATGGATCATCCACTCGGAAGGCGGCGCTGCTCGCTCTATGCGTCGAAAAGACATCGAAGCCCGCATCACACGCTGGTTTGATATGACTTCTTCTGCAGTGTCTAAGGCCATTAGAAGTCTGTCGAAAGACGCCAAGCCGCTTCTCACAATCACCGAGGATCCTCGCTCGGGGCGCGAAAAGCTGGTCTCGCTGACTAAGCACGGTGAGGCTTTTATTGACGGAATGATCGCGAGATCCGAGACGGTGATCTTCAATATCATCAGCGGTTTGACCACTGAGGAGATTCAATCCGGGCTTCGGATGCTTGCGCGAATCAGCGAAGAGTCACTAGCCCTCACCGAAAAAGACGCCGGGCACTAGCCTTCCGAAAAGAGAGTAGGTACTTGACGCATTAAGCCGTCTCTACGACTATATGTCTTGCAGACATAAAAAGAGGCGCGATATGCAGGCAGGCTCTAAGACCCCCGTCGAGGTAACCCAAGCCGTTTTTGAGCGGTTCGGCGCCGCTGACGTTGATGGAATATTGGCGCACCTTGACGACGATGTCCGAATAGAGTTTTACGGCCCCGAGCGGATTCCCTACGCCGGGTACTACCGCGGCCTATCGGAGGCTCGACGTTTTTTCGAAACGGTTTTAAGTAGCGTCGATATTCACGTGTTCGAGCCTGAGCAGTTTATCGCCTCAGGTGAAATGGTGGTGGTGACGGGGCAACTGCATCTCACTGCGAAATCGACCGCGCAGGACTTTAAGTCCGACTTCGCTCACATCATCACGGTGAAGCAGGGGCGATGGGTACGGTTTCGAGACTTCATGAACACTGCAGTAGCTGTCTCAGCGTTTTCGAGCAAGTAGCGCAGACACAACGCCGGTTGTGTCCCCAGGGCGCGGATGTCGATTCCGACCGATGTCGAAGGCTGCTATGAAAATGTTCGAGCGAGGGCTCGCGCACCTGGCAGGTTTCGCCACTGCTAGGTGGGGTTCCAAGACCACCCATCGGGGTGGTTCACCCCCGACACACCCATCCGACACTTGGCGCTAGAACAATAAATCGAGTTCCGCCAATGGCGGAATCGGGAAGGGATCTGGTTCGTGGATATCGGAATCAGCAAGTACGCAGCGTCCATCGTCCGACACAGGGCAACTGTGTTGACGTTGCTTATTGCTGCCACTCTATTTTTTGCCGCCGGTCTGCGTCACGTCGAACTCAAAACCATCTTCACGGATCTTCTGCCTAAACAGCATCCCTATGTCCAGGTGTACAAAGATCATCCCAACTTTGGTAACCCACTCACGGTTTTCATGTATGTCCGGAGTATTGACGGCGACATTTACAACGCGCAGACGCTGAGACTGATCTGGGATCTAACGCGGGATATCGATCTGTCGCCGGGCGTCGATCACGACCAGGTGTTGTCGATCGCGACGGAAAAAGCTCGCTATGCCGAGGCAACGCCTTACGGAATTGATAGCCGCCCTCTGATGGGCGATGCCCCTCCCGAAACAGAGCAGGAAATCGAGGCTCTTCGTGAGGCGGTGGCAAAGTCTGCCTATGCAAGACGCTTTCTTATCTCCCAGGACGAAAAGGGAGCTCTGATAACGGCAACGTTTATTGAGCGCTTACTCGACTACGGTGAAGCGCATCGATATCTGCAAGATCTCGCCGAACGATCACGCAGTAGTTCGCATGAAGTGCATCTTGCTGGCCAGCCGATGCTGACGGGCTGGGTGTATCACTACGAAGTCCAGATGTTGCTGATCTTTTGCCTGACCGGCCTGGCGCTCGTCATCGCGTTGGTCTTGTACATGAGAAACTTCGTAGGTGTCGTGGCGCCTTTGGCGACAAGTCTTATGGCGGCCGTGTGGGGTTTTGGCTTTGTCGGCTGGCTAGGAGTACCGATAGAGCCGCTCATCATGGTTGTGCCGCTGCTGCTGGTTGCTCGTTCGTTCTCGCACTGCGTTCAATTTATTGAACGCTACTTTGAGATTCTCACGCAAACGTCAGACAAGCGGAAAGCGGCCGAGATCGCTTTATCGGTAATGGCAGCGCCCAGCATTCTGGGAATCGTCACCGATGCGACAGGACTCTTTCTCATCGGAATCGCGCCGATCCCCGCTATGGAGCGTTTCGCGCTTTTTTGCGGTTTCTGGGCGATGATGCTGGTGCCCTGTAACGTCCTGTTGACGCCTCTGCTGTTGACGTACCTGCCGACCCCCAAGAATGCCGCGACGCTTATGGGAGTCGGGGAGGCCGGCCTTTACGTCAAACTGCGGTCGGCGCTTGCGAGCCTGGCCACTGTGACCTTCGGTTCGCGTGGCCGGGTGACCGCTTCCCTGCTACTGATCGCCGCCGTATATGCGGCTTGGAACGTTACCCAGCTAGCCGTGGGCAACCCGGTAGAGGGGTCGAGCCTGTTAAAGGAGCGGTCTGAGTTTAACCGGGCCGTGGCCGCTATCAATGCTGGATTCCCCGGGGTAAACACGCTGGAAGTTGTTTTCGAAGCGAAGAGCCTTGAGGGCGAATCGCGCGTGGCCCGGGAGGCGCAAACAATCGCCGCTCAGGCGCGTCTCCAAAGGCTGGTCGAGAAAATGCCTGACCCGCCCGAGGCGTCGTTATCGTTTGCAGACTATCTGCCAGAAGCCAATCGACTGTTTGCCGGCGGTAATCCGAAATGGGCACCCCTGGACAACGATGATCGTGCAGTCGCCGCGGCGGCCAGCGCATTGATGGTGGGCTCGAGTCCGAAGGCATTCTCGCACGTCACCGACTTTGAGCTTCGTCACTCGACTGTGTCGTTCTGGTACAAGGACAACCGGCAGGAGACCGTTGATAAGGCGCTCGAGCAGGTTTCGTCGGCGGTGGCGATCCTGGGTACCGAGTTTCCCAATTTCAAGGTTCGTCTTGCCAGTGGAACGATCGCTCTCCAGCAGTCGCTCAACGACACGGTCGATGTTTTTCAGTGGTACATCCTCGCGGCGTTGAACTTGGTCATCTTCATCGCGTGCGGTTTCGCCTATCGGTCTGTCGCTGCTGGGCTGATTCTTCTGGTGCCGGTCAATCTCTCGAATCTCTTCCTCGGCGTTGCGATGACCCAGTTGGGCATCGGCCTTGACGTGAACACACTTCCGATCGCGGCTATCGGCATTGGGGTAGGTATCGACTACGGGATCTACCTGTTGAGCCGGATCTGTGAGGAATACCGACAGCGCACTTGTATAGAAGATGCAATCGTCCGATCCGTGTCCACGACAGGCAAAGCAATCTTCTTCACTGCGACGATTGTGCTGATTGGCATTTTGCCCTGGTACTTTCTCAGCGAGCTCAAGTTTCTCGCCGACATGGGCCTGCTGCTAGTCATGGTGATGCTCATCAACATGCTGGTTGCGCTGGTCGCACTGCCTCTTCTTATCTGGATCGTAAAGCCCAGTTTTGTCAAATCCGGTTCGCACAAAATGAGTGAGTCCATTGCTGTTGCGAGCTTGCGTGTCGACCCGGCAAAACAAAGTGACGAGGAGGTCTTCGCCGCATGAATGTCGTCAACGCCACGATGTCACCACCGTCAGAAACCCGAAAACATGTGAGGAAGTAAGCATGCATATAAAAAAATATACGCGAGACTGGACCCGACGCGCTTTTCTTCAAAAGACCGCGGTTGGCGTCGCTGGAGCTGGCCTCCTACGTCCTCTCTGGTCTCAGCTCGCTCACGCCGATGACCTTGCGAAAGCCTATCCAGAAGAGCTGCTGTCCATCGAAGCCTATACAAAGGGTGCGCTGAAACCCGGAGACCTGATCACGGCCGAAAACGTCGAAAGTGTCGCTGAACTACTGGATCCACTGACCGTGATGCAGGTTCAGGAGATGGGGCGCCAGATTGAGCTCGTGGAAAGTACCACCGATATCAGTCGCCTCTTCCCTTACGAGTACCTGGAAGCTACCGCAGGCAACCAGGGAAAAGCCGCAATTGATGCCAACGGCAATGTAGTGGTCTCGGCGACCGGCGAGCCGTGGATCGGCGGCAACCCGTTTCCCGAACCCGCCAATGCTGAACAGACCTTTGCCAATCTCGTGATGTCCTGGGGACGGCATGATGATTCGGTCTATGCCGTGCGAGATTGGGATATCTCGCCGTCCGGGAAGTTGTCTTATCAATACGACTTCGTGTGGGCCGAGCAGAACACGACTTGTCGAGTCGCGTCCCAAACACCCTACATCGATGGTGAAGAAGACAAGCTCCGCTATCAGGCCGTCTGGTTTACGTCTCCTGCGGACGCAAAGGGCACGGCGTTTCTCAATACCTGGAAGTACGACCAACGCGAGTTTCCCGACCTGGTTGGCTACCTCCCGGCTTTCAAGCGCGTAAGACGCTTTCCGACCAATCAGAGATTCGAGCCTCTGGTACCCGGTATCACGATTTTTCTCTCGGATGCCTGGGCGGCGGGTGATCCGATGCTGACCTGGGGTAACTACAAAATCGTCGGCACTAAACCCATGCTGGGTGCGGTGTCTGGGAATTGGACCGGCGATCAAGACAAGAACTGGGAGCGCGGTGTTCACGGCGGTCCCGAGGGCGCTACCTTCTTCGACACCCGGATGGAGCTCTGCCCGGAAGTCATAGTCCTGGAGGCAGAGCCTGTGGGGTATCCCCGAGCACCGGTATCGAAGAAACGAGTCTATATCGATGCACGCAACATGATGTTCATCGGTTACGTCACCTTCGATCGACGTGGCGAGATGTGGAAGACGTTCGAACCGAGCTTCAGTCAATATGCGACCAATGGTGTGGTGCACAACGACGGAAGTCACCCCGCCTGGTCCTGGACGCACGTCCATAGTCATGACGTTCAGTCGAACCGCATGAGTCGCTTCGTTCAGGCGCGCCAGCTGCCCGGTGGGCACAGGAGCGTCTACAACATGGGGCCCGATATCTACAGTCGCTATCTGACTCCTCAGGCTATTCGGCGCTTTGGCACGTGAGCCACGCGCTTTCAATGCAGTTTGATCGCGGCTTGCTGGGGCTGGGGTTCATCCTGGGGTGTGCGTACATCCCGCTTGCCGCCCCGCTGCCAGAGGTCGATTCAATCAATGCCCTCACGAGTCGGCTCATTCACCAGGGGACAGAGCGCGATGCTCTCTACGCGATTGCCTACGACGACGGACGGACATACGCCGTCGGTGCTGGTACCGGGCTGCTCAGCAGCGAAAGTCCTGGCGGAAACTGGTCCCACCAAGACTTAGATGCGATCGACTTCGCTGTGTTTGGCATCGCGCTTACTAACGACATCACGATGCTGGTAGGCCAGCAGGGCAAAGCGAGTATTCGCCGCGGTGAAAGCGCGCCTTGGCTCGAGGTGCAGACGGGCCTAAGTGAGCGACTGCTGAACATTGATGCTGCAGCAAATGGTGTAGCTACCGTCGTGGGTGGCTTCGGCTCCCTCGCTGTTTCCACGGATTTCGGCAGCGCTTGGAAAACAATCGAAACCGATTGGGAGTCCGTCCTGAACGATTGGTTTGAGCCGCATCTCTATGACGTCGATGTTTCCGAGAATCAGATCACCGTAGTCGGTGAATTTGGCGTGGTCATGCGCTCGGCGGATTCCGGCATGACCTGGAGCATTCAATCGATTGGCGATGCGAGCTTGTTCGCTCTCGATCTGCGAGCAGACGGCGTCGGCTACGTCGTCGGTCAAGACGGTTTTGTGGCCCGCAGTGAGGACAACGGCGCCAGTTGGACGCCCTGCCTGTTCGAAGGTGGCGGAAATCTGTTCGGTGTTAGCTCGCATCAGGACCGAGTGATCGCGGTGGGTATGCGCAGTGTCCTGGTCAGCGATGACAGTTGCCAGAGCTTCGCGCCCCGAAGCAGCCCGGTGGAGTCTACTGGCTGGTGGCAAGAGGCCGTTTACCAGCCGGAGTCGAATCGGTTTCTAGCTATCGGAAGTGGCGGACGGATTCTCTCCCTAGAAGGTACGTGATCGGGCGATTGCAACTTATTACTGATGTGCCGGCAACAAGAGGAATAAAAACAATGCGAACGAAAATGGGGTTATGCGGTTTTTTACTTATCGCACTAGTGCAATCGAATCTCTCGCTCTCGCAGGATGTCACTGTGCAGGGTTTCATTCGACTGGAGAATGCGCCAAAGCTCAACAGTGACGAAAACCCGTTCAATCAGAACGGCAACCTGTTCAACGATCGTACTGTGAACCGGGACTCAAGCCTCCTCGGAGGTGCCGCCGATACGGTGACTCGCGCGATTCCAGACGGAAGCAGCCAGCCCAACAATTGGCACAACTACCTGGCATTACGAGCAGAAATAGACATTAACGCGTATTTCAACGACTCCTGGACGGGCTACGTGAAGCTCCGTGGTCTCTATCAACCCGATAGCTACGACAGCTTTGGGGATCCAAATTTCTACGAAGTTCCGTTTTTTAACGGAGACAGCGCTGGATCGCGGCTTGAGATAGCGGGCAGCGACTACATGCTCGATTTGCCTGCGTTTTATCTGGATTACGCCAAGGGTCCGTTGTGGCTGCGGATCGGCAACCAGCAGATTGCCTGGGGTGAGTCTCTGTTCTTTCGAGTCCTGGATGTGCCGAACGGCCTGGATCTGCGGCGTCATCTGATTCTTGATCTTGTGGCTGAAGAGTTTGCCGACGAACGCGTGTCCGCGCCCGGTATAAGAGGTTCGATTCGCGCAGGTGACTGGGAGTTTGAAGCCTTCGCTCAGATGTTCAGTCCATCGATCATTCCAAATGAGAATACGCCTTACAACTTAGTACCTTCACAGTTTGTCGTTCAGCAGCAGCAGGGCTTCGACGATGCGAAGGACGATATTAACTTTGGCGCCCGAATTCAGGGTCAGATCGGTGACCTTGGACTCCAGTTTATTGCGGTCCATCGCACAAATCCGGACGGAGTGTTTCGGTGGACGACGTCGAACATTAATCGCGATTTGCCTGGCGTTCCTGGATCGGGGTTCGTCCTGCAGGATACGGCCTTTGAGGTGAGTAACCAGGGCGTGTTATCAGCCGAGGAGTGGTTCACCTACGCGGGTATCACCAGGCTTGATGGTGTGCAGGGCCTAAATCGTGCGATTGGAGACTTTCCGGCGACCGCTCTGCTTGGTGCTGTCGAAGTCGGAGATAATTTTGATCTCGCTGCTCAGGAGCTGGACCTGTTCTTTCAGCTCTCGGGCGGCCTGCGCGGCCACATCGAACGAAGATACTTCGACGAAGAGGTGTACGGAGTAGGCGCCAACTACATCTTCAAGTCGGAGGCGGGCTCCTTTCTCGATCAGCTTGTAGTGCGCGGAGAGTTGACCTTCACCCCGGATCGTACGTTTACGAGCCCGGACCTGGGCCGGGACTTTCTTGTTGAAGACGAGTGGGTTGGATCACTGGTTCTGGAAAAGTACCACCGCTTCAATGTGCAGTTCCCAGCAACATTCATGGTTCTTCAATATCTGTACAAGTCAGAGAGTGACCTCGCCGGTCGCCATTTGTCAGGGTTTGGAGGCGGTGTTTCGAATACTCCTTCCGGGGAAAGCAGTTTTCAGGCTTTGGCCTTCGCCGTTCAACAACCTTTTCCAAACCTCGTATGGCGTGCCGACCTGTCTGTACTCTACGACCTCAATGGAGGCACGTTGATTCAACCCAATGTGCGTTGGAAGCCCAATAATTCCTACACCTTGGAAGTGTTCGCAAACATCCTTACGAGTGACGGGGAAAATGACGACATCATCGAGCCTCTTGAGTGGGGAGATGAGTTGGGCATTCGCTTTAGTTATCAGTTCTGACGGTCCAGCGTGACAGATCGCACTGGACGGCTTCACCCGCCCGAGGCTGGCTCCGGCGGGTGCTTTTTACACCCACTTTTAGCTTCGACGGGTGATTTGTGAACATTGAACCCAGGCAAATATAACCGGGCCTACACCAGGCGGTCTCTGCTGTCCGGTATCGGGGGACTAACCCTGACCAGCTGCGGAGTCCTCAACCCGTTGTGGCGGACTCTCGCGCACGCGGGAGATGACACCGCCGCCTATCCGGAGCACCTTCTGTCGCTCACCGAGTACACCAAAGGAAAAGTCTCGGAGGGTGACGAGATCGATAGCGAAAACGTGGAGCACGTCGCCGATCTCCTCGACCCCATACGTCTGCAACAGGTCTCGATGTTAGGTCGACGCCTAAAGACACGTGTGCCGACCCGCGCTATCGAGTATCTGATGCCCGGTCCTTATCTCGAAGCGACGCTACGGAATCAGGGGCAAGCCTATTTTGATGAAAAGATGAACGTCCGCGCTTCCGGCGGCGAACCCTGGATTGGAGGTAATCCCTTTCCCGATCCAAAGACCGCCCTCGAGGTGTTTGCGGGACACACTCTCAGCTGGGGCCGCCACGATGCTTCGCTCTATACGGCAAAGGAATTTGACGTGGGGCGCAACGGCAAAGTGAAGTACCGCTACGAAAGTGTTTGGGCGGAATACGCACCCGTAGGTCGCACCGTCTTAGAGCCGCGACCCGCCAGGCCGGATATGCGTGACAAGCTACGTTACCAGTCGATCATTTTTACAGCGCCGAACGATTTCAAGGGAACCAGTTTTCTCAACGTCTGGCCCTATGATCAGCGCCAGTTTCCAGACCTAAAAGGCTATATACCGGCGTTCAAGCGGATTCGAAGCTTTCCTACCAATCAGCGTTTTGAACCGCTCATACCTGGGTCATCGCTGTATCTTTCGGACGCCTGGGCAGCAGGTGATCCCTTTCTAACCTGGGGTGATTATCGGGTGGTCCACCGAGGGCCGGCATTGGCCTCGATTTCTGGCAACTGGGAACATCAGCATTCCAATTGGGAGCATTCGACTCATGGCCCCGATGGAGGTGAACGTTGGTGGGACATGCAGGTAGAGCTGATTCCAGAGGCAATCGTAGTAGAAGCCAAACCCACTGGATTCCCCCGGGCACCGATTTCCAAAAAACAGGTGTGGTTTGATGCCCGGACCCTGTTGCCTTTTGTCATGGTCAGCTTTGATCGGCGCGGCGATGTATTCCGGTCCTTCGATGGGGCCTACTCACGCTACGAGGCTGGCGACAACCGAGTGATGGACGGGGGCTTGCCCTACTGGTCATGGACGCACCTGCACGCCCACAATGTACAAACGCATGAGATTACCAGGATCGAGCAAGTCGCATCTCTACGCGGCGGACACCGCATGCTGGTAGACGACGAAGCCATATTCAGCCGCTACCTCACGACACACGCTATGCGACGTTTCGGAAACTAGGGAGCCTCTGAACAAGCCCAGGCCGGGCCCAACCGACGGGCTATAAGAACTCAAGACTGTTTGCGACCGTAACACCACCGTCGACTTTCAGAGTCGCGCCATTGATAAACGTAGCCGAGTCCGATGCCAGGAACAGGCAGGCGTCTGCTATGTCCTCGACGCGGCCCATGCGACCGACGGGAGTGCGACTTGCAAAGTCGTTCTTGACAGCTTCAAGTTCGGATCCCGTCGCATAGGCTTCCAAGATAGGTGTGTCGATGAACCCTGGCTGAATCGTATTGAAGCGCAGCGCAGGCATCTCCTTGACGGCATCCTGGGTGAACTTTGTGATTCCAGCTTTGCATGCACAGTACACGGCGTGGCGCCTCGCCTGGATCGTCGCGGCAATCGATGCAATATTGATTACGCTGGCGTTCGCCTGAGATACCATCAACGGACTTAGGTACTTCACGCACAGCATAGGCCCCCGGAGCAGGACCTTCCACTGCAAGTCCATCGCCGCTTCAGTGAGGGCGTCGAGCGCTTCTAACCGCGCCAGGCCCGCATTGTTGACCAGCACATCTACGTTCATACTCCGGGCTTTGAGTAACGCCGCGACGCGCAGAATGGAATCTTCGCTGCCGGCGTCCATTTCCTGCACCAGAGCATCTTGACCGTAGTCGCCGCGCTGTCGTTCAAGGCCTTCTGCGTTGATATCGGTAGCTACAACCGAAGCACCCCGTTGCGCAAACGCGCGGGAGATACCGAGCCCGATCCCGCTTGCAGCCCCCGTTATCAGCACTGTCTTTCCATTAAAGTCGTGTACAGCTTCGCTCCCCATTGTTGATGCTCCGAAGTTTTCTTGCTGTTCGCGTTCGCCGTGCAGACCACGCCAAGGGCGTAATCGCCTGTGCTTTTGCGCCCTTTTAACCGTTGCCGCCTTCCGACACACCCTCCAAAGGAGTGGGGCTTGTTTTGCTTCACTGAGTCGACCCATTCTTTAGGGTGGGTCTCTTTGCAGGATTAGCGAGGAGCATCTTGGAAGAGAACAATAATGACACGGCAATTTTTGCGATGAATGACGCGTTTACGAAGCACTGGTACTTTCGAAATGCCCCCGAGGGACCTGTCGATGAGAATACTCTGGAGCTGGTCACTGAGCCTCGGGAGTCGATGCCGGCAGGAGGCGTGCGGGTCGCGATTCTCTTCTTGTCACTCGACGCCACCAACAGAGTTTGGTTGAGTGACTGGGACATCTACATGGAGCCTGTGCGCGTCGGCGACCGCATGCGCGGTTTTATCCTCGGAGAGGTAATCGAGAGCGAAAACGCTGGCCTCCCTCGCGGTACGCTCGTGACTGGATTGAGTACCTGGTCTTCCGAGGTCGTGGGTACCGGTGAGGAGTTCACTCCGTTTAACGATGATCACTATGACGATTTGGCAGTCGCCTTTGGCGCCATGGCGGTTGCCGGACCGACCGCGCTTCATGGTTTGGTTTCTGTGGCTAAGGTCAAGCAAGGGGACGTGGTTCTCGTAAGCGCCGCAGCGGGGGCTGTCGGTCAACTCGCGGGTCAGATAGCGAAACGCATGGGCTGTAGGACGATTGGAATCGCCGGGGGTGAAGATAAATGCCACCGTCTGTTGACGCGATTTGCCTATGATCATGCCGTTGACTATAAAAAAGGAAACCTGGTTGAACAGCTGAATGAAGCGGCGCCCTATGGAGTGGATGTGCTGTTCGAGAATGTCGGCGGAGAGGTGCTTGATGCCGGATTGTCGGTCATGAATGATTTTGGTCGCGTGGTCGTATGCGGTCTGATCTCGAGCTACAACGCGAAGGATCCCGTTCCGGGGCCTTATATGTTCCGGAACGTCATTATGCGCCGCTTGCGTATCGAGGGATTTGTGATTCTAGATCATCTGGAACACTACCCGGCCTATCAGAAACAGGTGGGTGAATGGTTAAAAGACAAATCGATTCAGTTCGACGTGCACACGGTTGAAGGTATCGACCAGGCCGCGGTAGCGATGAATATGCTGTATTCGGGGGAGAACCGAGGCAAGCTGATGGTGAGTGTGAACGATCGCTTCGTTCGATAGGTTGTGCGGTGTAGCTAGTTAGCATTACTTGCTTCACTAGAAACCAGACAGCTTTTTGCGTCCCCACGCCTGCGATAACAATTAGAGAGAGGCATTTAGTGTGGATACCCTTAAACAAGCAAAGCGATCAGATAAAGGGTCGGTTAAACAATCCAGAAAAAGTCGGGCCAGACGGAGTTCTCAGCCCCCTGCTGCACCAGCTCACAGTGACAAGCGCGATCCAGGTGACGAAGACCACCAGAAGTATGAAAGCCAGTCGGATAAGTGCCACGCAGATGAGTGCCGGCCAGACACGAAAGCCCCTCCGGTTCTCAATGAGTCGACCTTAAACGTGCGACCCGGTATCAACGCATCTAATGAGCGAAGCCACTACGTCAGACGTGATCGCTCACTGAACGTACTTCTTGCGTCAGCGGCTCCCCTGTTTATCGTTCAGGCACCGGCGGGTTATGGCAAGACGACGCTGGTTCAACAGTACTGCGCCATCAAGCAGGACAAAGGTGCCCGAATCGCATGGATCCACTTCGAGTCACCGCTGAGTGATCCGGGACCAATCCTTGATCTGCTCTATGAGGAACTCGATGTAAAACGAAGAAAGTCTGATCGCTCTATTCGGCATCTGGCAAAGGAGCTGGAGTCGTTTGATTCGGGTGCCGTAATTGTTCTAGATGATTTTGATCGTGCGTTGAGTCCAGCTTTGCGGATGTTTCTTTCCCGTATGCTGCCGCTGATGCCGAAAGACGTTGTGGTGTTCATTGCGAGCCGGGCACTTCCGTCGTTACAACTACCCAGGCTCAGGCTTAGAGAGAAAGTGGAGATCCTGACTAAGGACGACCTGCGTTTTTCGCTCGCGGAAACACAGTCGTTCTTTCGGGGACTAAGCGCCATCGGCGCTGAGGATGTACACGCAGTGCATGAGGCGACCGATGGCTGGCCTGCAGCACTGCAGTGTTGCCTGCTCCAATTTCGCAAGGGCTTCTCTCAGGGTCGCGCTGCAAAAGCGTTGAGTGGAGTTACGCAGGAGGTGATCGATTTTCTTGCGGGCGAAGTCTTCGACGAACTGCCGGGTGAGCTTCAGGACAAACTTCTCGATCTCAGTGTGCCGCAGCGACTTTGCAGTGAACTCGTAGAGGAGGTCCTCGGAGTTGGTGTAGGGGAAGGTTTCCGCCTGCTCGACGCGCTAGACCAGTCCGGTTTGTTTCTGTCGCGAGTGCCAGTTGGCGATGGCTGGTATTCATTTCATGCCGTGTTTCGTCGTTTCCTGCTGGATCGCCGCCACAGAACGAAAAGCTTGAAGTCATTGCGCCTACTTCAAAACCGAATCGCCGAGTGGAAGCTCGACAATGGGCGTGAGGACAGAGCGTTGGTGCACCTCATCGATGCGGGCAACATCGCACGCGCGACTGAAGTCTTCTCCCGGATTGTGTCCGATCTTGTCGCCGAAGAGCGCCTCTCTCTGGTGTTGTACTGCCTGGAGCGTCTGCCGGATGAATCTCTCATCGATGAGACGCCCATTTTCTATGCTGCCGTGGTCACCTACTCATTTCGAAGGGAGTTTGAGAAAGCAGGAGCACTGCTTGCACGGCGCCGAGCTAAGCTCGAGGAACAGGGAGGCGATCAGACTTCGTGGGGCATGTACAAGTCGGCGCAAGTGTTTCTTGATTGCGCGCAAGATCGGATAGTCTCTATGGGTCTGGGGAGCCAGACGATCCAGGAGCTACTTGCTCCTGAGGATGGATTCCCGTACGCCATCGCTCTCAATGCCATGGCGTACTGGCTGGTGGGCAGAAGCCAGTTCGATGAGGCAAAAGCACTGTTGCTTCGGGCGCGCTCACTGCATGAACAGTCAAACAGCCTGTTTGGCCAGGCATATCAGGAAGCCATCTCAAGTACAGCGCTCAGTGCCCGGGGGCGCGTCGAAGACGCCTACAAGTCACTGAGGGCTGCGGCAAGTGAGCTTGAAGGGTCATCAGGAGGTGCGATGGCTGCAGGTTCTGTCGTCGACGCTTACCTGGCAGACAGCCTGTACGAACTCAATCAAATTGACGATGCGGCCTTTGTTGTGGAGCACTCCAGTGCTCTTCTTGAAGAGCAGGCCATTGTAGATCCGCTGGCAACGAAGTTCTGTATTCAAGCCAGGCTGCGTTACGAGGCAGGAGATTCGGCGGCAGCGGAAGAGACACTAGACCGGGCAATCTGCCTGGGCCATCGCCATGGTCTGGACTCACTGGTAAACATCGCCTACGCCGAGCTCGCCCGAATGCACACGCTCAACGGTGAGCTGGAACGAGCCACCCGGTGTCTTGCTGACCACGATCAACCCCTCAACGATAACGACCTTCTCTTTCATTCGAGTGACTGCGAAGGGCGCACCATAACCAGAGCAAGGCTGTTGGTTCACTTGGGTGACACAGCGCAAGCCCGAAAGCTGTTGATTCCTGCGGAACGTGAAGCGACCTCGCTCGGACGACGGCGCCGGCTCCTCAAAGTGAAGCTCATGTGCGCGCTTGCGTCGCGCGAGGACGGTGAGACAGCGCTTGCGCGGCGCAGTCTCATTGAGGCACTAGAGATCGGCGAAGCAGGAGGCTTCGTTCGCAGCATTTTGGACGAAGGCCCTAAAGTCATGCGTCTGCTGAAAGAGGTCAGGGCGGAGTTGCCGCGGCTTCCAAATCAGGTCAGAGCCGACGCCATAATCTGCTATATCGACCGACTGATGGAAGCGCACGGGCATGCACCCATGGTCGACCTGCCCAGCGGGGATGCAACGCTCACCCTGAATCTTGCCGATGGGCTCACCGAGAAAGAGATCGTCGTTCTAAATCTCATCGCCGAAGGGCTCACAAATCTTGCTCTGTCGGCACGGCTGTGTATCTCTGTCAACACAGTTAAATGGCACCTCAGAAATATCTACGACAAGCTCGGTGTCAACACCCGTATGCAGGCTGTAGCGGTCGCAAGGCATCTCTGCTTGCTCGACTGAACCGTAAGGATTTATAGAGTCTCGGTCGCCTCCTCGACTCCCTGCTATCGCGCCACCAAGGTTTCTCAAGCTCTAAACCACCCAAACCATCCTTTCGGACGGTTCATGGCTATTCTTCCCCTAGTTATGTTTGCTCTGCGGTGTGCGCGAATTGCTGTGTGTGCCGAACAACATAAGAACAATTGCATCGATGTTGTTGTGATCGGTACGCGGCGATCTGCACCGATCCAATCGTTGCGCTAAGGAGCACTCGGCCCTATGGCCCGACTGATCAATATCGACAACGGGGGTACGCTGACCGACGTCTGGGTCATGGATGGCGACCGTTCTTTCCATACCAAAACGCTGACCACGCCTTACGACCTATCCAGCTGCTTCTTCGAAGGACTTAAGAAAGCATCGACGTTGTTGTATGGCCAGGAAGATCTTCCCACGCTGTTACAGACAACGGACCACATCCGTTACTCAACCACCCAGGGCACGAACGCTCTGGTAATGAAGAAAGGCCCGGCAATCGGCCTGATCAGCAATGTATCGCTGCCTGAAGATCTCGCCTTTGAAAGCGACCACGAACAACAGATGTTCGACTCGATAGTCGGCGATCGAGTAGCTCTGTTGGGTGCGGCGCTTGAAGACCCGGATTATCAAAACGTCCTGACCGAGGCAGTGAATGGACTATCTTTTGGCGGAGCTCAACGCATCGTTGTGAGTTTCTGTGGTGACGATCAACTGTCCCAGGAACGAAGGTTTCGCAGTTCCTACGCAAAGCTCTTCCCACGTCATATGCTCGGTGCGGTTCCCGTACTTTACGCTGGGAGTTTAAGCAGTGATCGTTCCTTCAAGCGACGCAGTTGGACAGCGATCTACAACGCATTTCTGCATCCATCAATGGAGCATTTCCTGTTCTACGCCGAAAATCACATGCGGGAGTGTAGAGCCAGCAATCCGCTGCTGATCTACCGTAACGATGGATATGCGGGTCGTGTCGCAAAGACCGTCGCCGTGAAAACCTATAGTTCAGGTCCGCGTGCAGGTATGGAGAGTGCCCGGGAGTATGCGCGGTACTACGGTTTGACGCATGCACTGACTCTCGACGTCGGAGGTACCACCAGCGATATCGGTTTGGTTACCGACATGCAAGTGAAGACGGTCAAGCGTGGACTCATGGAAGGGATCCCCTGCTCCCATCCGTTGACCGACATAGTGTCAATCGGCGTTGGTGGCGGCTCGGTGTTTCGTGTGATGAGAGAGTCGCTCCAGGTCGGGCCTGAGTCCGTCGGGGGTTCTCCTGGTCCGGGATGCTTTGGCCTGGGCGGAAAGGAAGCCACGATCACGGATGCGCTCCTGGTGCTGGGACTTCTATGCCCAAGTACTTACTTCGGCGGTTCGATGAACATCGACCCGACACTTGCGACCGAGGTCATCGAACAAAATGTTGCGCGACCGTTGGGCATCAAAGTGATGGATGCAGCCCATCGGATGTTCGATCTATGGGCGAGCAGTATCGCAGCGGGTCTGCTTAAGGTCACGAACGCTACCGATGAAACGGCGCTCATCGCCTTCGGTGGCGGTGGACCCATGGGCGCACTCGCGGTGGCAGAAAAGGCCGGAATCCGGAGGGTGCTTATTCCAAGGTTATCCGCTGTTTTTAGCGCGCATGGCATCGCATTCAGTGATATTGCACACCGCGCAAGTTGCCTACTGGACAACACTAGCGATTCCCACGTGTCGCAGAAGGTGCAGGAGCTTCGCAGTGCGGTAGAGCGCAATATGCAGGCCGAAGGTTTTGAACTGGATGACTGTACCTGCACTCTCTGGTGGATCGGTGACGAAAGCGGACCTGTTGAAATCCCCATTGGTGGTGCGCTGCCCGACCAATGCAAAAACGGTGCTCCCGTCGAGCTTGAGTTCACTGCAGTGCGCGCAATGGAGCGGGCAACACTGCCTACCAAACGATCGCTGGATGTTCTCGAGCCTGTAGTTAAAGCGCATCGTACGATGCGGTCATCCTCTGACGAGCAACAGCCGCTTCCGCTTGTTTTAACCAAAGATCAAAAGCCCGGCGTGGCGGGTCAGGGACCCGCGGTGATTGAAGAGCCGTACTGGACCTGTCTGGTCGGTGAGAATTGGTCCTTCAGCTTCACGCTCAACGAGGACGTGCTGTTTCAGTTTATTGGAGATACGCAATGAAGTACTTGGCCACCGAGTATCTACAGATCAATCTTGCGACCGAGAATTGGGAATGTCGTAGCTGTGGTTGTTCGCTCGGCAACGCTCGAGAAAACTTCAAGAAGTTCACTCGTATCTACAAGCGCAACCCTCAAGAAATTCATCGACCAAAGTTAGACCCAGAGCGCTACGAATTTACGTTCTCTCCTGATCCCAAGATTTGCGCGATCTACGAATTCTATTGCCCGGAATGCGGAACCATGCTCGACGTGGAGTACACGGTTCCCGGGCATGTTCCCATGCACGACTTCGAACTTGACGTGGACTCGCTCAAGGCGCGAGCGGCCGGAGAAAGCCCTGAACATCTGGATCCGGGGGTCGGTGTGGATGTGACGCCGATGTTACGTGCCGGCGCGCACGATCATTCGTCCCATAGCGACCACTAGGAAACCTCTGAACAAGTGGAGGGCGTCTTTGCGTGGTCTGTAGCGTGCAGTGGCAAGGCGCGAATTGCCCTTGGTGGCCTTAGTCCTTAACAAGATCTGCAACGCAGCCACAGACACCCTGGACTTGTTCAGAGGTTCCCCAGGTATTCAGACAGGTCCTGGGCAGAGTGCCGGAACGGCAAGCGAGAAAGTGCTTTAGCAAGCACCTGAGCAAATACCTTAACAAGTGACTGAGTAAGCACGCAGAAAGAATCCGAGTAAGTAACCGAGTAAGTGTCTGAGTGGTACCTGAGTAGTACCTGAGTAGTACCTGAGAGAGTAACCAGATGAAACGCGTTGCGGTAGACATTGGCGGTACGTTCACGGACTGCTTTGTGTGTTGGGGTGAACAGATCCTGCAAACAAAGGCTCTGACCAGTCATCAGAACCTTGCAATCGGATTTAACGAGGCTGTAGACGACGCCTGCGTGCAGCTTTCGATTAGCCGGCAGGAACTCCTCACCGGGGTAGATTCCGTGCGCTATGCCACGACACTAGGTACCAATGCGCTGATCGAACGCAACGGACCGCGGGTTGGCCTGCTGATCAGCACTGGCTTTGAAAGCACCGTTCCGATTTCCAGAGGTAGAGGGTATCTGGAGGGCCTGCCGGCGCATCAGATTCAGGACATGAGTCGCGCAAAACGACCCGATCCACTGGTTCCAATTGTATTGATTCGGGCTATCAGGCAGCGCATCAACTACAAGGGGGATGTGCTTGTAACTCTGGATGAGGAACACACGCGACAGCAGATTCGAGAACTTGTGGCTGCGGGAGCGCAGGCAATCGTCGTGACGCTACTTAACTCGGTTGAGAACCCCGATCACGAACTACGCATCTACGAGCTGTTTGAAGAGGAATATCCCCCGGAGATGCTGGGCTCTATTCCGATGATCCTGTCGCATCAGGTGGCGGGCAGAAAGGGCGAGTATGTTCGCACCTCATCCGCCATCGTCGACGCTTATCTCCATTCCACGATGTACTTTGCTATGAGTGCCATGGAGCAGAATCTCCGCAACAACGGCTACAGGAAGCCGATGTTACTCGTGCACAACTCAGGGGGAATGGCGCAGCTGAACTCGACAGATGCACTGCAAACCGTTCATTCCGGACCTGTCGCTGGTATTCATGCTGCCGAGGAACTGGCGCGGCAGTGTGAGATTGGAAACATAGTCTGCGGCGACATGGGCGGTACGTCGTTTGATATTGGAATTGTCACCGGAGACGGAGAGAAACACTACGACTTCAATCCGGTTGTCGATCGTTGGCTGGTGAGCGTCCCCATGATCCATCTGGTCACTCTGGGTGCCGGTGGCGGTTCGATCGCCAGTTATGACCGCATCTATGAGTCCCTACAGGTTGGGCCGGCGTCGGCTGGATCAGACCCGGGGCCAGCTGCCTATGATCGCGGCGGTATGAATCCGACCGTATCCGATGCGGATTTGCTATTGGGCTACCTGGACCCGGACAACTACGCCAACGGGCAGATAAAACTCAGTATCAAACGAGCCTACCAGGCGCTTGAAGATATCTGCGATGAGCTGGATATCGAAGAGATCGAGGCTGCAAAGCTCATAAAGAAACTCGCCGACGCTGAGATGGGGTCCGGATTGGTTCGCGAACTCAACGCTCAAGGTTACAAACCCGAGGAGTTTGTGTTTCTCGCCTACGGAGGGAACGGACCTTTGCACTGCTGTGGCATTGCGCAACGCGCCGGCATCCCCAGGATTTTGATCCCACCATACAGCACGGTGTTCTCAGCCTGTGGCGGTGCTGGACTCAATCAGATGCACATCCACGAAAAGAGCGTGGCGCTCGGGTTCTTCAATAAGAACCTGCAGGCGATCTACAGCAACTATGACGAGTTCAATGGAATCGTTGATGAGCTTTCGAAAAGAGGACGGGCTGATCTTGTCCGTCAGGGGGCGGAAGAAGGCGCGATCCAGCACCGGGTGGAACTGGATATGCGCTACAGCATTCAGAAGATGGAAGTCAGCGTAGTCTCGCCCAAAGAACATCTAGAGAATCCTGCCGATGTGATTGAACTTATCGAGCTCATGAACGAGGACTTCGCCGCGCGCTACGATCGGATGATCGTGTCGCCGGAGTCAGGAGTTTGGGTAAGCACGATACGTGTAGTGTCCTGGGTTGAACATCCGCCTATAGCGTTCAAAGACCTAACACCGCCCAGTACAAAGGCCCGTGTACCCCTGCCGGTGGCGCATCGACGCATTTCCATAATCGGGATGGATCAGGCTGTCGATGCGCCAGTTTACGACTCGCAGGCGCTGGAGCCTGGAGTCGTTATTTCCGGTCCTGCGATCATTAACCCTGGATCAACTACCTATCTAGTAGAACCCGGATGGCGCTACGAGTCCGCGGCACAGGGTGCCGTCTGGATGTTTCGTGAATCTCAGCACTGAACCTCGAGGGCGAATAAATGAACATAGACAGTAATCCGGCGATTGAAACACCGGAAGAGTTGGTGGCCCGCTTTCTCGGCGAGAACCGTTCCTTTCTTGCCCCAGACAAAGAAATCATGACGAACCATCATGTGCATCCGCGCACCGAGCGCGAGGAGCGGGTGCTGGAAAAATCCTGGGACACGCATCTGCTCTCCGATATTCGCACAAGTCTTCAGGCGGCGTTGGATGAGACATACGGTATCGCGGAGATGACCGTTGCAAGCCCTGCCGCATCTTGCGGCGACATGTCTACGGCGTATTTCACCGCCGCCGGTGACCTTGCGATGACGTCTACCCGGGGTATCGCAGGTTTCAGCGTCTGTTTGCACTACACGATTCGATTTATCAACAAGTACTTTAAAGAAGATCCTACCGTTGGTGTTGAGCCGGGCGACTGCTTCGTTGTAAACGACTGCCACTACGGCGGCATCCACAGCCCCGATCAACACATGTTCATGCCGATCTTCGACGAGGCTGATCTCGTCGGCTGGGCCTGTTGCGCGATGCACGAAGGCGAGGTCGGGGCGAAAGTGCCGGGTGGGATGGGGCCCACCATTGAATCGCCGTGGGATGAGGGCCTGAGAGGGTCGCCCATCAAAGTAGTTGAGAACTACCAGGTAAAGCGCGATCTGGTCACCCTGCTCCAAAACAACAGTCGGGAGCCGCAGATAATTCTGGCGGACATCAAAGCCCGCCTGTCGGCCTGCTGCCGCCTTGAACGTCGGTTCGTGGAGCAGCTTCGTGAACATGACGGAGACACACTGGTCGCGTTCCTTCGCAGCGATGTGGAGTTCATTCGGGACGAGGCGCGACGGCGGATCATCGATCTGCCAGATGGAACGATGCGCCAGACATTCTATGTGGATCACACGATGCGTGAACCAGGACTGGTACGCCTGAACTTCAACTACACCGTCAAAGGCGACAAGATAATTCTGGACATGAGCGGTAGCGCGCCCGAGCTGTATAACCGGCCGATCAATAGCCTTTTGTGTACCCAATCGATTGGCGTCGCCGTGGGTCTGGCCTACTACATCTGGCCGGATCTTCCCTGTTGTCAGGCTATTCTTGATAACTTTGAGTTCGTGGCGCCGGAGAACTCGATCAGCAATGCGAGCGCTGACGTGCCTGTGGCATTGTGTATTCAGCCGATGTTCAAAGCGATTACCAGCGCAGAACTTGCTTTCAGCAAATTCTATTACGGGGCCTCAAAACGCTACGGCAAAACCAAGGCCGCGTGGTTCAACCAGCCACAGTCCATAATCTACGGAGGCGTGAACCAACACCTGGAAACCGTCGGGAACATGTGCGGTGACATTAATGGTATGGCCGGCGGTGCCAAGTTCGACAGCGATGGCGAGCACAGCATCTCGCCCTGTTTTGGATCAGCTACAGATCTGGGAGAAGCCGAAGATTCAGAGGCGAACCTCCCGTTTATTTACGCAATTGGCAAGAAGTTGTGGCCCGATAACTGCGGATTCGGAAAGTATCGCAGCGGTAATGCCTACCAGTTTGGATTGATGCGCTTCGGCGACCAGCCGTTCGGATTTCAGGGCTTTACCTCCGGTTCTTATTTCCCCTCAACCCTCGGCTTGTTTGGGGGTTATGCCTGTCCTACCTATGCGGTGTGCCGGATTCGTGGCAAGAACTTGTTTGCCGAATTCAAGGAGAATCCCGAACTATTTAATGCCGACATGTTTTCACTAATGAACGACCAGCCTATTGCTGGGGCGACGTACGAAAGCCTGAGCAGTGCCGTTCCGTTTGAGTTCTATCCCGAGGGTGAGCTGTACATGCAGAGCCAGGGCGCAGGTGGAGGTTATGGCGATGTACTTGAGAGAGATCCAAACCTCGTCATCAAGGATCTTGAAGAAAACCTAATCAGTCACGAAACAGCGCGGGATGTATATCATGTCTCCTACAACCCCAAAAATCTCGTTGTCGACATGGCCGAGACAGAGCGACTGCGCAGCGAAGAGAAACTTCGGCGGATAGAGCGCGGACTCACCTGGGATGAGTTCCTCGCAGAGCACGTTGATTCTCATCCACCCACTTTTATTCCCTACTATGGCAGCTGGAACTGCGAAGAGGAACTTCACGCGGGACCTTACGGCTGCGCCCTTGCAGCCGAACTGCCACCAATTATGCTTGCAGATCCCCTCGAGGTAGAGAACGCCGCCTTGAAGTCTGAGTTGGCGGAACTCCAGCGGCGACTTGCGGAATGTGAACAAGGCGTGAACCGTGGCGACTGAGATTAGGGAGCAGATCGAACACGCTCGGATCAACGGCAATCGGTTGATTGGCCTTATCGGCGATCCGTTTATCGAAAGCACGATCCTGCGCGGTAAACCCGTGCCCTGGACTCGACCGACCGAGTACGTGGCACATCATTCGCAGATGCTGTCCTTACTTAAGCCGGATCTCGCGGTGTTTGACGTCCAAACGTTTTATCGGCACTGGCTGGAGGAGAACTTCGGCGTGCTATCGGAGATGCGGGGCAAGCGTCGCATCCGCTTCGCGCTCAAAAAGCTGTTGTCGATGGATGAGCCACGTGCGCTGCTACGGGACCTCGCCAGCGCCCTTCTTAACAGCGTTTCTCAACCGCTGGTGTTACTGCTTCCGGAGAACAATGAGTTTGTGAACTGGGCGAATATGCGGGCTAACGGCGGGGAACTGCGCGAAGTGACGGACCTAGACACCGATACCGTGTCAGTGTACTTCGCTGATTTCTTGCGCACTTTCAGCGGCCTTGACCTCGCCGGTGTGATTCTGCAGCTGCCTCAAGGCTCAGAGATTGGCAGCAATCTGAAGGAGCTGTACTCGCCCGTACTCAATGTTTGTCGGCTCTACCAATGGTCGGCGGGCGCGCTGGCCATGACACCGTCTTTGCTGGGCGATGCGGATCTGCCCCTGGATTTTTGGATATCCGATCATCCCCGCGCTCCGGGATACGTGTTAGATGAGTCAGCCTGGAGCAGCGAACAGGTGAAGTCGTCAGCCACGTTGCTGTTCTCCTGTGTTCCCTCCGGAATTGATCCTGGAGAAGCGATTGACCAGATCAGCCGTTGGCGCAGCGAAGCGGCAGCGTGAGACCATTTGGCTATGGGAGCAGTCATTGGTGAGCGCTAGCGAAAGCGCGTCCGAGCAGTCCGATAAAAAGCCGGTTGAGTTCGGGCAGTTGCTGTGGGCGCCCAGCGAGAGCTTCGCAGCAAGCAGCAACATCGCGGAGTTCATGACCTGGCTTGCCAAGCACCGGGGCCTTGAGTTTTCCGATTACCACGCGCTTTGGTCCTGGTCGGTAACGGACTTGGCCTCCTTCTGGGAATCGATATGGGAGTTCTTTGAAGTAAGAAGTGAAGGACCCTATTTACGGGTTGTCGACAGCGAGGACATGCGCCCGGGGGTGCGGTGGTTCGAAGGCAGTCGCCTGAACTTTGCGGAACACGTTTTGCGTGGTTCACGAGAGGGCACCGCTATCTGGCACCTATCGGAGACACGTCCGCTGCAGCAGGTTAGCTGGGCTGAGCTGCTTACGCAGGTCCGTACTGTTGGTGGCCAGCTTCGCGCGCTGGGTGTCAAGCCGGGCGACTGTGTCGCATCGATTCTTCCAAACTTGCCCGAGACGGTTGTGGCGATGCTAGCAACCATAAGTATCGGCGGTCTTTGGACAAACGCGGCGCCGGAGTTCGGCATAAGTACCTTGAAGGATCGCTTCTCACAGCTGAGGCCACGGGTCCTCCTCGCGGCCGATGGCTATCAGTTCGGAGGCAAAACTTTCGATAAACGCGGCGAGCTCGCTGAACTGCTTCGAGAGCTGCCGGATGTCGAGACTCTGGTTTTCCTGCCTTATCTCAATGCGGATGCCCAGCCAGAAGCAGCTCCAGTCAAGGTAGTAGCCTGGGGCGAACTCGTGGGAGCGCGAGACCCGGGAGAGGGCTTTCGATTTACTCAAGTCGGATACGATCACCCCCTCTGGGCTGTTTTCTCTTCCGGTACCACCGGGCTACCAAAGGCCATTGTCCACAATCACGTGGGCGTATTGCTCGAGATGTACAAATTCATGGCGTTGCACTTGGACCTTCGCCAAGGAGACGTCGCCTTCTTCTACACCACCACGGGATGGGTGATGTTCAACCTAGTTGTTGGCATGCTCCTGACCGGTTCCGCCATCGTTCTCTACGATGGGAGCCCTGTGTACCCAGGGCCACAGCGGTTGTGGGAAATGGCGTCAGCATCCAAGACCACGTTGTTCGGAGCGAGCCCTGGTTACGTAAAGGTCCTGAATGATCTGGGTGTTGTGCCAAAAGATCACTACGATCTCAGTGCCTTGAGAAGCGTGTTGGTTGGCGGCGCGCCATCGACTCCAGAGACTTTCTCCTGGTTCTATAGTGCGGTAAAAGAAGATCTTTGGGTCACGTCGCAAAGCGGTGGCACCGAGATCGCGAGTGGATTCGTTGTCGGGTGTCCTTTGCTTCCAGTCTATGCGGGTGAGATACAAACTCGCGCTTTGGGTATGGCCGTTGAAGCGTTCGATGCGACGGGTGTACCGGTCGTAGGAGGGGAGGGTGAACTGGTTTGCCGCAAACCATTTCCTTCCATGCCGTTGTACTTCGTAAACGACGACGACCATGCTCGCTATCGCGCCGCTTACTTCGAAGACATTCCAGGTGTTTGGCGCCACGGAGATTACTTCGAGTTGAATGAGCGCGGTGGCTGCTATATTTACGGTCGCTCTGACTCGACCCTTAATCGAAATGGTGTGCGAATCGGTACGGCAGAGGTTTATCGAGTCGTCGAAGCGCTCGATGAAGTTGAAGACAGCTTGATTGTCTGCGCCCCGGACAGCTCAGGAGTCGATAGGCTTCCGCTGTTTCTCCAATTACGAGCCGGTGCAGATCTCGACGACCGGTTGGTGGAAAAAGTCACTAGCGCACTCAAGCAGAAGTGTTCGGCGCGCCATGTTCCAGATAACGTTATTCAGGTCGACGAAATACCCTATACGCTCACCGGTAAGAAGCTCGAGGTACCTGTTCAGAGGTTACTGTCGGGCAAACCCCTCGAAGAAGCGGCCAGTACAGCCTCAATGCGTAATCCAGCGGCCATTGAGGTTTTCGCTGAACTCGCGAAAACCGGGCTATGGTTGTCGCTGGCGACGCCTGTCGACGACTGAAGCTCGACGCGTAATTCCGCAATCGGCAATCTGCGGTAGAAGAAACTGAAAGCCGCGCAATCCGAAACACGCTCCCGGCTGGCTTCGGCCTTCTCAGAATCAAGTAAACTCCGCGCATGCGCGTAGGGAGTCGCTTGTTCATGTTCAAGGTAGCCCAGTCTCGATCAGCCCGCTGTTTCCTATTGTCTGGTGTTCTGTCCTGCGCGTTTTTCACTGAAGTCGCGGCGCAAGCCTCACCGCCTGCCATTCAGGCCTGGGAGGCACTAGCTTACATGGCCGAAGGAGGGCCAGACGTTAGCGTCGATGAGGTACGGCTGCTCACGGGCCTGTATGTGGCCATGTATCTGGCGGGTGCCTCAGTCAATGACCGCTACGAGCTGAATAGCGGTCTTCCTGCAGCCGAAGCTTCGCCCGATGAGGCGGCAGCGCAGGCGGGAGCGGCTTACCTTACGAACTATTGGCAGGTGAATGCTGACGACCTAGCCCAAATCGCTGATATGGATCCGCCCGCAGACCTCAGGCAACTCGGTGACGCTGCAGCAGCTCTAGCGCTGCAGATGGTCACTGCGACGATAGGGGAGCCCGTCCCGTACCGACCTTTCGTAGTACCGGGACGATATGTTCCTACCCAGATTCCAGGTGACGCTAGTAAAGCGCATCTGCGTCACTTTGCTTACGCTGCGAAGCTTGCCACCCAGATATCTCCACCGCCCTTACCCGACAGCGATGCCTTTGTAGCGAGCTATATCGAAACTAAGCGGATCGGTAGCGCGACCAGCACGGTGCGAACGATTGACGAGACCAAGGCATCGATGATCTTCGATCTGCAGGATCCGCATCCTATGATATTCAGGGTTCTAGCAAATCGCGACCTATCGCTGTTTGAGCAGGCTCGCGTTTTGGCGATCTATGATATGGGTATTGAGGATGTCGGCGCCGCACAGTTCACCGGTAAGTTGCACTTTCAGTCATGGCGACCGATAACAGCGATCCGAAACGGCGATCTCGACGATCGGCCAGAGACAGAAGTTGAGCCGGGCTGGACACCGTTGCTTGAGACACCCAATTCCTCGGAGTATCCCTGCGGTCACTGCACCTTCGCGTCAGCGTCGGCTCACATGCTGGTGAAGTTGCTGCCGTTAATGCCCGGTGAGAAGGTGGTTATCACTGCGGACGATATCTACACAAAGAACAACAACCGGGGTTTCGATGGCGACCTGGTGAGTTACATCGTGGGCCATCGCATGGAATTCGATAGCTGGGAGGCCTTCGCAATCGCAGGTTCACTGTCGCGAATTCATAACGGTGCGCACTTTCGCTTTTCGATTGAGGCTGGCCAGGCCTTGGGCAAGGACATCGCCGATGCAGTGATCGCCACCTGGGGCGGCGCTCTGAATTGAAGTTGGAGCATGTGACAGGAAGTCCGGTCTGACACCTGCCGTGCAGTCTGTTGGCTCTTTAGCTACTTTTCAGCGATTACAACGCCTCGTCCGAATCCGAAATACACACCGACTTGCGTCTCATCGATTCGAGCATCACTGAATCCAGCATCCAGGAGGCGCTGTACGATATCTCGTCCGTAAGTTCGATAAGCCAGTACCTGGTTCTGCCCACGAAGAAGGTCATCGTGATACTCGGCCGGAAGGCGGTGGATCAGTTTTCCATCGACTCTGACGGCCCTCTCGATGGTTGGGCCTTCAAGATTCAGAGGAACGGTAAACACGGTCTTGCCTCCCGGTCTTAGAACTCGGTAGAGCTCTCGGAATCCTGCGCCGTCGTCCTCTACGTGTTCGAAAACTTCGGTGGACGTGCAAAGATCGAAGCTCGCGTCCGCCAAGCTCAGTCGCTCCACGTTCTCGCATCGGACACCGTCCACCTCGCTACCAGATTCGACGCCGTCAAGGTATTCAGACGTTCGTAGATTTCTGACACTGCGTTGCAACATCTCGACCAGGGGACCGGTGGACGACATTTCGTAGGCATCCAGTAGCTCAAGTTTGGGACACTCTGCCCTGATTAATGCAGCAATCGACAGTTGGGCTGGCCCCGCCCTGCAACCCGCGCACCGAACCCCAGCCTCACTCTTCTGAAGACGAACGAGTATCGAAAGGCCGCAAAGCGGACAGCGCAGAGGTCTCGTCCTAAGCTCGCTTATGCGCAATAGATGCAGGTAATGGCTAACGTTCACAGAGTGCGCCTAAACGCGAGTCTCTGTTTTTAAGCGACACAATATCCCTCGATCCAGAGAAACCGGCCGCCACACTGGATGGCTTGATGATCGCTTCCCCAGAGCCTGGGTCTTCGTACGGACTGAGAATTCCCAAATCGACCGGATCCGCGATACCTGCCAAATGCAGACCAACAGCGAAGGGAACGTTGCGGTCAATCGCAGCTCAATGAGTCAGCAGCCCAAAGATCAGTACGGCTCCAATTGCGAGCGGCGCGGGATACTTGACGATAGTCAACCAGGCCGACGGAAGGGGCTCGGCATCCGCCTGGCGATGTAACAGGCACCAACCCACGAACAGAGCGATCAACAGGCAGTTGAATGGCAATAGGACGGTAGATGCAAATAAATCGGTTACTGAGAACAGATTCATCGTCTCGAAGAATGGTATAGAGCCCAGCGGACGCCAGTCCGACATCACGTTGAACGAGAGCGACTGAAACACACCCACAGTCCAGATCGCAGCGCTGATCAGCCAAACCAACTGCCATCGTGCCCGACGACTCCGTTCACTCACATAAGCCACGATGGGCTCAAGAAACGCGACCGTAGTCGATAGGGCTGCAAACAGGAGCAGGACCCAGAAGGCGAGAGCAATCCATTCACCCCCCGAAAACTGGGCGAAGGCTGTGGGTAGAACGATGAAGATAAGTCCAGCCCCGGCCTGAACATCGATGCCCTGGGCAAATACGAACGGAAAAATGGCAAAGCCAGCCAGCAGAGCTACCAAAGTGTCAGCTGCGCAGATGACGATGGCCAGCTTGAGAAACGGGAAGCGGACCGGATCGGATGCAAGTGTCTCGGGGAGGTAAGCGCCATAAATCAGCATCGCACCACCGCCTATGGCGACCGAGAAAAAAGCCTGGCCAAGCGCCTTCAGCCAGGTCTGGGCCGTGACTTCTGAGAAATCCGGGCGCAGCAGAAAGTCCACGCTTGCGGAGAAGTCGCCAACGATTACGCCTAGCAGCACAAGCAGGATGAGTATCAGGAAAAGTCCCGGAACCAGCACGGCGAGTGCTCGCTCGAGGCCGCCACGCACACCCAGGGAAACGATAGTCGCGGTCACGATGATTAGTAAGGTCTGCCAGACAATGAGACGCGAAGGAGAGCTCAGCAGCTGCTTGAAATGTCCGGGGGCATCTGTCACTACCGCACTTTGGCCTAGTCTTAGATAGCTCGCGATGTAGTCGAGAGACCACGAGGCGATGACTGAGTAGAAGCTGTACGCCAGAAAGCTGATCAGCAGGCAATTGATACCGATGAGCGTCCAGCTCCGTGAGATTCCATAACGATCACAAAGGGTCCGGACTGACCCGATCGGGCTCTGGCGGCCCTGCTGGCCGATATAGAGTTCAGTGACCACCAGCGGCACACAAAAAACCACCACGAAGAAGAGGTAGAGCAGTACGAAGGCGCCGCCGCCGTTTTCACCCGTCATGTAGGGGAATCGCCAGATATTGCCAAGCCCCACCGCAGCGCCCACGGCGGCAAACAAAAACGCCCGTCGGCTAGACCAGTTAACCGAGGTGCCGGTCACGGATTGATTCGCCGCTACTGATGCTTACCTACTTGCCAATCGGTCCCGGATAGCCACTGCTCACCTGACTCAATCGCTCCGGATTCCATCACAGTGCCCATGGAGTCATTCCAACGATTCAGGTATCCGAACAGCGCAACCACACCCATGATTTCGACGATCTCCCCCTCGTCCCAATGTTCGTTCATCCGATCCATCAGCGACTGATCTACGTCATTGGGGATGTTCGAGGCGGCCACGGCCAGGTCAAGCGCGGCGCGTTCAGCCTCGCTAAAGGCGGGATGGGTCCGGTACTCCCAGACGTTTTCCATCTGTTCGTGCTGCGCACCATAACGCTCGGCCGCGCGGATTGTGTGAGCCTGACAGTAGCGACATCCGGTGACGTTGCTCGACACGTAGGCGATCAACCGCTTCAAAGCGCTGGTGACCCGGCCCTCGTTAGCCATCACGGCCATATTCAGATTAATGAATGCCTTGGCGATAGCTGGCCTGCGCATCATCGTCAGCACGCTGTTGGGACAGAATCCCAGGGTCTCGTTGAAGAACTTGGCCAGTTCGGCCACTTCGGGATTGGCGTCGGCGGGTAGGGGTTGCACCAGTGGCATATACAAATCCTTACGGGAAAAAATGTAGGCTCGGTCGTGCGGTGGCAGCGGCGGCTCGCAGCTTAAGTCAACAACTTGGACCAGCACCTTACGCCACCACTTTACGCCAGCATCAATAACCAGCACCGACACGCAGATACTTATGATTGCTCGCTAACTTTCTAACGTCGCCAGCTATCAGCAAGCCGTGCGGTCTTGATCCTAACCTTCGCATCAAGGCGCAGGCAATGTTCCTGGGTTGGCCGAGATGCCAACGGCCTGGCTAACGTTCGGGAATCGATCCAGCGTTCGAACGCCAATATGATCTCGTTTGGCGTCTCGTACCTCTGATAAGCGCGTTTACGAAACTCGGTGCACAGAGTGCTCCGCAATCGAGATTTGTAGGCTGTCGTTTCCTGTAATTCAGCAACTATTCGGGCGCGGATTCCTTTGTCGGGCACGGATCCCCTTGCATTCACCGACAGATATCGCCACGCTCTGATGCTCGGGGATGTACACCGATCTCCCAAGTTGCGTATTCAGCGCGCCGTATTGGAAGGAGAGTAAGGATGATGAAAACAGTCCTTTTTTTAGTTGCCACGTGCTTGTTTGCAGCATCAACACACGCGGGTTCTGTCGGCAAGGTTTACATCGACACTTCCGGCGCCGAGAAGGCGCGGGGGGCGTTCGAAACAGGGCTCGCTCAGTTACATAATTTCGAGTATCCAAGTGCTGCAAAGGCTTTTCGGGAAGCGCAGGCTCTCGACCCAAGCTTTGCGCTGGCGTTTTGGGGCGAAGCTATGACCCATAACCATCCCATCTGGATGCGGCAGGACCGCGCTGCCGCCCGGGATGCCCTGGCGAAGCTCGGTGAATCCGAGCAGGAGCGCCTTGCAAAAGCGAAACTGCCGATCGAAAAGGACCTGATGCGCGCCGCTCACATCCTGTATGGCGACGGTGATAAACATGATCGGGACGACGCCTATGCTGAGTTTATGGCCACCTTATGGGAGCGGTACCCGGGTCACTCCGAGATTGGAGCGTTCTATGCGCTGGCGATCCTTGGAACCGCCCATGAAGGAAGAGATTATGCAACGTACATGCGCTCTGCCGCAGTATCGACACCTTTGTTTGATGCCTACCCGGAGCACCCGGGAATTGCCCACTACCTCATTCACGCCACTGACGATCCCATCCACGCCCCGTTAGGCTATCGCGCGGCACTTGCCTATTCGCAGATCGCGCCGGACGCAGCCCATGCGCAGCATATGACCTCGCACATTTTTCTTGCTCTTGGTTTATGGGATCGAACCGCGACGGCGAACGATCGGGCGATAGAGCTTGTGGATGGTGCGCGAGCAAAGAGCGGTGCGCAGTCCGTCGGCTGCGGTCACTACCCGAGTTGGCAAATGTATGCCTACTTGCAGCAGGAACGATTTGAGGATGCAAGCCGGCGCATGGCGCTCTGTTACGAACGCACTGCTGCCGATGAGAATAGCTGGCCCAGTGCTCTCTACTATATGCAGGGGTTGTACCTGTTTGACACCGACGACTGGGATGGTGAGGTGGCGGCCTATACCCTTGACCGCAAGCACGATCCCGAAGATGGATTCTTCCGTGATTACCTCGCGGCCGTCGGGGCGCTCAAGCGCAATCAGATCGATGCAGAGCAGAAAGTGGCGTCCGCGCTATCGGCTGGGGATGCAGCAATCAGCGCAATGGCAGAGCCGGACGCAAGCTATAGCGTCCATGCCGGCGACAGGGTTGAAACCATGATGCTGCAACTGCGTGGCTGGCTCATGGAGGCCAAGGGCGAACACGATTCCGCAAGAGACCTCTTGCTGGCAGCAGTAAGAATCGAGGATGGCCTGCCTTTCGGATACGGCCCTCCCAGCCCACCAAAACCGGCTCTGGAAGCGCTGGGTGAATGGCTTATCGCGCACAAATCCTATGCCGAAGCCGCGGAAGTGTTCGAGCAGGCGCTTGCGCGCACTCCTAATCGCCGACTGGCTCTGCGAGGCCTGGAGCGCGCCCAAGCTGGAGACCTGGTTACACGGCGGTAACCGTTCGCCTGCGCTGCTTTATTACTAGTTGGTTAACCCTGGTTCCAGGGAGGCCCACTGGCGTCGCGCGCAGTTGACTCGCCCGGGCTCAATCCGACGGGACTACAAGCCAAGTAAGTTTGGAGTGCCGTCTGTCGAGCCCAGCGGCTCAAGCCCGAAGTATTAGCTCCATGTACCTCCACAAAACCAAAGTAAAGCTATGACAGATCCCATAACTAGAACCAAAGAAGCTCTCGCACCGGCTATTGGCATCGTCTTGGCACTCGGCCTGAGCTCGGGGCTCCCGGTCATTGCCGATGATTTGCGCCCAGTTACGCATGAAGACGTGTGGTTGATGAAGCGGCTTGGCACACCTGTCGTCAATCCGGATGGTACCCGGGCGATCGTCAGCGTCACCGAGCCGTCTTACGATAAAGATGCGACGGTCAGCGACCTCTGGCTGCTTGATGTGTCCGGCGAGACCGCTCCACTGCGTGTCACCGCAATGCCCGGCGGCGAAAGCGACGTTGACTGGAGTCCTGATGGAACCCAAATTGCCTTCAGCGCTGCCCGCGAAGACGAATCTCCGGCTCAGATCTATGTGCTGAACATGACAGGCCCGGGCGAAGCCGTGCGTATCACCAATCTGTCCACCGGTGCGACTCGCCCGAAGTGGAGTCCGGATGGAAAGCACATAGCCTTCGAAAGCCGCGTGTATCCCGGTGCCGCGAATGACGACGCCAACAAGGCCGAAAAAGAAGCGCGTGAGGCTCGAGACTACAATGTGTCCGCGTACGAGATATACCCGGTCCGGCAGTGGGATCACTGGAGAAATGATCTACAGACCCATCTATTCGTACAGAAAGCTGAGCCAGGCGCCTACGCTAAAGACCTGCTCGCTGGAAGTGAGCTTGTCACTAAGCCGGGGTACAGCGGCGTTCCCACGCTTGCCTCGAACTCGCTAAAAGCGGTGTGGACCCCTGCGGGGGATGGCCTTGTTATCAGTGCAACGGCCAATCTCGATCAGGCAGCACATTCTCCCGTTTACTACCATCTTTATCACGTACCGGTCGCTGGTGGGCAGCTTAGAGCTCTTACCAGTGGGAACTCCTGGAACTGCCACAGTGCACAGTTCGCAAAAAGCGGCGATTCACTCTTCTGCATGGTTAGACATCATAGTGAGTCAGTTTACGAACTGAATGAGATTGGCCGTTTTACCTGGGATGGTACTAACGTGGTTGGGGACATCGAGTTAATTACTCAGAGCTTCGACCGCTCCGTCTCGCACCTGGCGCTGAGCGATGAGGGCAACACGGTCTACGTCACTGCCAACGAGGATGGTCGCGTTCGTGTATTCGCACTGCCGTCAGGGGGCGGCGATACCAGCACGGTCACCGCGAATTCCCGAGGAGTTTATGCAGGGCCCGGTGTGGCGGGTGGGTCTCTCGTTGCGCGGTGGGAAAGTTCGGCGACTCCCGCCGAGATTGTTCGCATTGACCTTGCCAGTGGTGGGCATGTACCCCTTACCCAATTTAATACCGAGAGCTCGGTTGGTCTTGATCGTCCGGAGTTTCTTGAGTTTTGGTTCGAGAATGAAGACGGAAACAGAGTTCACAACTGGTTAGCCTTGCCCCCGGGCTTCGACGAAAGCAAAAAGTACCCACTCGTACTGATGATTCACGGCGGGCCGTTTTCTTCGAGCCTCGATGCCGATCACGTGCGCTGGAGTCCGCACCTGCTAGCGGCACCGGGCTACGTGGTTCTCCTCACAGACTATACGGGGTCTGTGGGATACGGAGAGTCATTCTCCCAGGCGATTGAGGGAACACCGCTGAAGACACCGGGCGATGACGTGCTTCGGGCTGCGGATGAGGCGATCAAACGCTACGCCTTTATCGATCCAGCACGTCAGGCTGCAACCGGGGCGAGCTATGGCGGGCATCTGATTAACTGGCTGCAGGCCCAGACCTCGCGCTTCAATGCCCTCGTCGGTCATGCAGGACTGGTTGATCAGGAAGGTCAGTATTCGACCAGCGATGGCAGCTTCCACAGAGAGCGTATGGCCGGTGGCCCCGCATGGGGCGAAAGCCCGGTGTGGAAGGAGCAAAATCCGGCGAGTTACGCAGACCGTTTTCAGACACCGATCCTGCTTACGGTTGGCGAGAAGGACTTTCGAGTTCCGGTGAACCAGACGATTGCCGCCTGGACCTATGTGCAACGCATGCAGGTGCCAGGTCGACTGTTAGTCTTCCACGATGCGAACCATTGGATCATGAAAGGCGGCGAAGCCCGGTACTATTGGCAGGAAGTTCATAGCTGGCTTGCGCGCTACATCCTGGAGTAGGTCTTGTTGTCGACGCGTGAACCGCGGTCATAGAGCGTCCAGGGCTTTATAGTAGGCCATCCCTATGGCCAGTGCCGGTCGTCTGAAGAGCTTGCCGCCGGGGAAGGGCAGATGCTTGATTTTGGCCATCACGTCAAAGCGACTGGAATTGCCGTCGATCATTTCGGCGGTCACCCGGGCCATCATGTGTGTGGGAGCCACGCCGTGACCTGAGAATGCCTGGATGTAGCAGACGTTGTCTGCGAGGTGACCTAGCTGCGGCATCCGGTTCAGGCCGATTCCGATCCAGCCGCTCCACGCGTGGTCGATGCGTTTTCCGATGAGTGACGGGAACACGCGCTCCATCTTTTTGCGCATTACGCCTTCCAGGTTTGTGGGTTCCATCCCGGTGTAATTGGACAGGCCACCAAACAGCATGCGTCTATCCGCCGACAGACGAAAGTAGTCCAGTGCGGTTCGCGGATCGCAGACGGCGACATCTCCGGGGAGCAACGAGTTCGCCTCGTCTTCGGTGAGCGGCTCTGTGGCAATGATAGAGCTGCAGGAGGGGAGCACGCGGCTCTCGAGCTTGGGTATCAGTCCGCCTAAGTAGGCGTTGCCGGCCAGAATAACGCGCTTGGCCGACAGCATGCCCCGCTCGGTATGGATCTGCACAGTCGCGCCGTGTTCGATATTCGTGACACGGGTTTGTTCAAAGACACGACCGCCCAGCTCGGTGAAGGCTTTTGCTTCACCAATGCATAGATTGAGTGGGTGAAGGTGGCCGTTAGCATCATTATGGAGGCCCCCAAGGTACTGCTCAGAAACAACGAATTCACGAATCTCATCCCGACCCAGCAGAGTGTACTGGTGCGGATTACCGATGGACTTTTCGAAGTCTCGCCACTCCTCGAACTGGCGCATGTGCCTGGGTTTCAGCGCGACGTCGCAGTAACCCCACTTCAGATCACATTGAATCGCATACTTTTCTACGCGTTCACGGATAATTTCACGAGCTTCGATACCCATTTGATAGATGGTGCTGACGCCATCGCTGCCAATGGACTTTTCGAACCGCTCGGGATCGTGCCCGATGCCTCCGATGAGTTGCCCGCCGTTGCGGCCGCTGGCTCCCCAGCCGATCCGGTTAGCCTCAAGCAGTGTGACTTCGAAGCCGCGTTCGGCCAGCTCAATGGCCGTGTTCACGCCGCTGAAGCCGCCGCCGATCACAGCGATGTCCGTACTATGAGCTTCTTCTAAAACGGGATACGCGGTTTTCTCGTTAACGCTCGCTGCGTAGTAGGAGCCGGTGTGTTCGCGGTGTTCCTGGGGGTTGCGTAAGCCGAGCATGCCGTGTTCCTGGGGTCGTATTGAGTATTTGTTCTTGCCAACTTACGCAGAGTTGCTGAAGTCAGACGGCCGAAGCTTAGAGACAGGTCCAGGAAGGGACCTTCCATCCTATACGTCAGGTAGAGGGTCTGGAGGCTCATCTTAAGCTTCGGCTGGCTTCTCATTTTAGGAACCGCCATGGCTTTTGCCGAACCCTCTGAACTAACCGATTTTTTGAGCGCCAATCCAGAGGTAGAGTTACTAGAGGTGTTGATGCTGGATTTCCATGGCTTGCTGCGCTGCAAGCGGATCCAGAAGCAGGAATTCAACGTTTTGTACTCGGGTGAGTTCAGCGTTCCTGGGACGATTCCGTTCCTGGGAATCAGAGGCGATCTGTACGATGGGCTGTCCCTCGCGCTGGTGGGAGGGGACCCGGATCGACGTATCCGGCCCGTGGCTGGAACTCTAGTCCTAGTACCCTGGTACGAGTCTCCGGTTGCCCAGGTGCTTATCGAGTACGTCGGCGACCACGCCCTCGATGCTGACGCACCCAGCACTGGTGACGTTCCTGCGCTCGCTGGGCGTTCGGATGAGGTTTCCTGGATTGATCCTCGGACCCCGCTCCTCAGAGTGCTGAATCGCTATCGGGAGAGTAAGCTCAAGGTTACCGTCGCTGCTGAGCTTGAGTTTTACCTGGTTGACCCGACGCCCGGAGAGCGGCCGAGACCGCTGCTTGGCAAAGTCCCAGGGACCGATCGACCGCAATCGGGAATTCAGTATTGTATGGCGGATGATCTGTTCGACTGTGATGCCTTTCTCGAAGAGGTGCGTGCAGTTTGCAAAGTTCAGAACGTCCCGCTGACCGCAATCCATAGTGAGTTCTCGCCTGGTCAGTGGGAGATCAACACCCATTATCAACATGACCCGGTTTTGGCGGCGGATCACGCTGTGCTGCTCAAGCGAATCGTGAAGGGGGTAGCGCGCAAGCATGGATGGGCAGCCACGTTTATGGCGAAACCGTTCGCTGACCATGCGGGCAGCGGACTGCATGTGCACGTCGCCGTCTACGACGATCAGGGGCAGAACTTGCTCGCTGATTCCTCTCCTGATTCGCATGAGGTTCCACGCCTGATGCCACGATTGCGACACGCAGTGGCGGGTCTTGCTGCCACGCTGGAGCAGGGAATGGCGATTTTCGCTCCCAATCCAAACTCTTATCGGCGATTCAAAGCCGGGAGCTTCGCGCCCTCCGGATCAAACTGGGGGTACGATCATCGGGAAGCGACGTTGCGAATCCCGGCGTCTGCCGAAGAAAGCCGTCGGATTGAGCATCGAGTGGCGGGTGCGGATGCAAATCCCTATCTGGTTATCGCCGCGGTTCTTGCAGGCGTGCACCAGGGCCTTGAGTGCCCCCGCGAGCCTCCTGAACCCCTGCCGCGCGAGGCCGATCTTTCGGATGCACCCATTACCCTGCCCAAAAGACTGGAAGTTGCGCTACTCAAACTGCAGAAAGGAGAAGTGCTCACTGACTATCTGGGAAACGATTTTGTCGATAGCTACACGGTCTTGCGTCAAGCAGAGGCGGATGACTACTACTCACAAATACCGGACATCGACTACGACTGGTTTTTGCGGGCGTTGTAGCCGGGAAGATCTACCTAAAGCGACCAGAAAGCGCGTTCGAACGCTTTTCCCCTGAAAGATTGCCCTCCGGAAGCTTGTCCTGCGGAAAAGCCCGGCTAGTGGCTGGCTACCTGGGCGCAAGCAGCGTAAGCACAGTGACCAGGTGAGTGCACAACCGCGCTCACCCTGTTGCGCGTCGATACCTCGCCGGTGTTTGGCCGGTTTCTTTTTTAAACGCCGTGTAAAACGTTGAGGTTGAGTTGAAGCCGACCGACAGAGCAACGTCCAGAATGGCGGGAAAACGGCAATCGGGTTGCTTCAGCATTGCCGCTGCCGCACGTACCCGATGTTGATTTATGTAGTCGAAGAAGCTCATGGAGTGGCCGGAGTTGATGGCCTGAGAGAGGTGATTTACCGAGCAACCCATCTGTTTGGCGAGCTTGGGCAGCGACAATTCTGGATCGAGAAACACTTCCTCCTCGCGCATTAACTCCTCAAGGCTTGCCATGAGTGCACTCATGGCATCGTCACTGAGACCCGACTTGGCGTAGCGGCGCTCCGCCGGAGCTCGGGATCGCGTGCCAGCAGGAAGCCGATAGTAATCGTCAATTTGTGCCGCGACACCGCTCTCAAGGCGAACAAACTCGGCACCGCTCCACTCAGGAGATTCCTCACCACCTTCTCGCGAATAGGCGCGATACTGAAACGCTATACAGTCTCCGTTGTGCAATATATCTCCGTGCAGTTCATAGGTATGGCTATCGTTGTTGAGGTAGTCCCTTAAGTAGTCTGCGATTTCGCTGCCGACCATTGTCAGGTCTTTTGGTACATCGCAATAGCGCCCCTGGTCCGCAAAGTGCCCAGCTACGCCCGTTGCATCTTGCGCATTCCATGCCTCGAGATAGCTATTTACAAAATCTGTATGAAAACTGCCGTGTACGCTCATGACCGCGTTCCTCTATGAAATCCCTGCTCGAATGTTGTTATTAATCTTGTCGTGGTTACTGTTGTTCTTGTCGGGGCATTGTTCATTTTTATTAAAGTTACGAGCGTACTATAGGCTCGGATTTCTTCTGGCAGGCAGACGATTCAAAAAGAAGCTAGTTTTCATCGCTTCATTCAGCTTTTATCAGAAAGGTATGATCCCGCGTGCTACTTACCCTTTTCCTGGCAATACGAGCGCCGTTTTGGTGCGCAGCACGCTGTAGTTATCGGTATTTACTATCAGCAAAGACACCGCTATCGAACGGGGAGAAAGAAACTGAGGAAGAGTGTGTTGTGGGGTTTTCCCGACGGGCTTTGGGGGCGGGCCAGGACGGGCCAGGAGAGGACCCTGGTGATAAGCCTGCTCGCAGGTCTGGTTACAGTCTAATGTCCGCGTATAGGGGCCGAGGAGTCTACTTACCGACAGTCCCTACTCTTGACCTCCTGTGTTGCTACAAAGACCCGAGCATCTTTCCTACCCGTGTCTAGCCCAACATCCATCCGTGACTCCGGATCTCTTGGAGATAAGCTGAAGGCAGCTCCTGCCGACCGGGGCGATACCCCAATCTCACCCTCGCCTGAGTTCCCTTCTCGAATGACTTTGCTAGGTCTGCCATCCCGGCAGTGGATCAAGATAGTTGTTTATTCACTGTTGCTGGTCAACTTTGTCCACTACGTCTTCAACGATCTGAACGTCATGCGCCATGCTGTGCATTCGGGCTGGAAATGGCATGACTGGACGTCGGCGTTCGCCACGACAATTGATGAAAGCGCCTGGTTTATGCTGCTGTTGCTCTTTGAGCTCGAGACTTACCTGCTCTCGGACGAAGCGTTCACGCGAACGCGCGTGGCCATCATGCATGCCGTACGTGTGGTCTGTTATCTGTTTCTTGCGCACACCGTCTACGCCTTCGGGGATACGACCTACAAGCTATATGTGGACTACGAGGTTCTAGATGAACCGTTGTGCCAGCTCGTGGATCGAGACCTATCTTTCGCACGCAATCTGGAGTACGAGGAAGTCACCCAGGCTAGCTGTGCGTCAATAGCACATCAGGCGCCGCTGATTCTTTTTGAGCAGAAGCAGCTGGTCACGGATCGTGCCGGTTTTCGTATTGAGCGCGAACTGGCCTTGGCCGATCTGGCTGAGGTACTTCTCTGGCTTGTCATACTGCTGCTGATCGAATCTATGGTGCGTCTTCAAAATCGAGGAGTGACCACCGGCCGGGCGCTGCAATCAGCGAAAACAGGAAAAGTGGTCTTGTATGCGGGGCTATGGCTGATAGCGGCCTACTGGGGATACAGGGGTCACTGGGTTTTCGTCTGGGATGAGACGCTATGGATACTCGGATTCATGGCGATCGGTGCGAATCTCGACGAATGGCGGGCCGAAATCGAGGCTGACGCCGAGGGTCCCCATGACTCCGAGATTCATCGAAACCCCGGGGATGGGGGCGCCGCGGCGACTGCGGCTTACGATTCCCCCGGCGGAGTTTGACGCGCCCGCGCAGGCGCCCAAAACGGCTTGTCTTTGACCGAGCAGCGCGCAACTTTGTGGTACTGCCGCAACTCGCGCTGGTAGTAAATTTCGGCCCAGATCGTTTTATTCACGTAGTTTCTGTCAACCATCGCAAGAGCAATATTTGCTTTCGCAGATGGCGACCACATCGCTGAGGTCACGTAGCCGATTTCGCGAGTGCACCATCGGTTTGAGTAGAGTATGGCTTCTTCTGCAGGTTTGTTGCCTTCAATGTCGAGCTTTACCAGGATACGTTCAAATCCCTTCTTCTTCTGCTCAAGCAGGGCGTTCCGGCCATTAAAATGCGGCTTCTTAAAGTCCACCAGCCATTCAAGGCCCAGTTCCAGCGGTGTTTGGTCGTGCTCGAAGTTGACCGTTTTGAGAGCTTCGTTGAACTCCATGTAGGGCATGAGGAAGGCGGCTTCGAGTCTGGCCATGTTAGTTGCGGCCTCGCCATAGGGCTGGATGCCGTAGTCCTCCCCTGCCGCGTAAAGCTCATCCCAGAGTGCGAGCGCAAATTCAGGATCAATCCACAATTCGTACCCCAGATCGCCGGTAAACCCGGTGCGAGAGATCATCAGCTGTGTGTCTCTGAACGGCAGATGCATGATTCCGAACGGTTTCAGTTCGGCGAGCTCAGTAAAGCCCATTTTCTTCAGCACAGCGAAGCTGGTCGGACCCTGTAACGACAGGGCCGCAAAGCGCTCCGTGAAGTCGGTGATGGTCAGATTGTCGAAACCGAGCTGGCTCTTGCGCAGCCAGGCAAGGCATGGACTGCCGCAGGTCAGCATGTAGCGCTCAGGTCCAAGGCGGAACACCGTTCCGTCGTCGATCATGCGGCCCGAATCGGTGCACCAGCACAGATAAGTTACCCGATTTTCCCGGAGCTTAGTCAGGTCACGAGTGACCATTCGATTGAGCATCGGCAGCGCGTCGGGCCCTTCCAAAATGTACTTCTGCATCGGGCAGATGTCGTAGGTACCGCAGGTGTTGCGAATGCAAAAGTACTCGTAGGCGGTGTCGTAGTAGTAGTCCGCAAACTTAAAGCCGTTCCATGAGGACCAGGCGTCGCGCAGGTTGAGTGGCGCCTGGCGCGCGTGAAAATAAGACTCCTTGAGCCGCTCACCGGCGAACGGGTCCTGCGGGTTATCGCGCGCGACATCTGTGCTCACCGCTGCAGGCTGGCTGGCGGCACTGCTCATTGGCTCATTCATCGTAAAAGTCATCCTCAGGCACGCTGTTGGGACGCCTCAGATCTTTGAGGATCTCCCGCGCGGCGTTTGCGCCACAGGCTGACGAGACACCGCCGCCTGGGTGCGTCGACGAACCGCACATATACATGTTCTTGAGCGGCATACGGTACTGTCCGTAACCAGGGAAGGGCCGGTTAAACAGGAGCTGATCGATGGTGAGCTCGCCCTGGAATATGTTGCCTTCCGTGAGACCGATTTCTGATTCGATCTCATGGGGTGTGCGGATCTCAGCGTGCACGACCAGGTCCTTGAAGCCGGGCGCATAGCGGTCGATTTTGTCGATGACGGTCTTTCCGAACTGGTCGCGCTTGTCCGGCGTCCAGGGGCCATCGGCCAGGGTTGGGGGACAGTACTGAATGAAGGTCGACATCCAGTGCTTTCCAACCGGGGCTACGGTCGGATCCCAGGCTGAAGGTATGACGCCTTCGATAAACGGATCGTCGGACCAGCGCCCGCGCTTCCAGCAGTCGTAGGCACGCTCCATCGTCTCCAGAGAGCCATTGAAACCCTGGCCGCCGCGATTGATATAACGGTTATCGGGAACACTATTGAATTTGGGCATACCGGAAAGGGCGATGTTGACCTTGCCCGATGAACCCCGGATTTTGAAGTTCCTGGCGCGCTTGAGAATGGTCGGCGGAACATCTCGTTCATCCATCACTTTCGTGAATGTTCGCTTCGCATCCAGGTTAGACACCACAATGCGGGCGTGTACTTCATCGCCGTTTTCAAGGGCGACCCCCACAGTTGAGCCGTGCCGTACGAGAATCTGTTGAACACCCGCCTCTGTTCGTATTTCTCCACCGTGCTCTTTTACCGAGCCTGCGAGTGCGTGCGAAATTGCGCCCATGCCGCCCCGGGCCAGCCCCCAGGCTCCGACGCTACCGTCTACGTCACCCATGACGTGGTGGAGCAGGATATAGGCCGACCCGGGTGAGTAGACACCCAGTGCGGTGCCGATAATCCCCGGGCTCGCCATGGCGGCCTTGATGAGGTCGTTCTCGAAGTAGTCTTCCAGAAAATCTGCGGCGCTCATCGTGAAGAAGCGAATGTACTCATAGAGCTCGCGTTCACCCAGCCCCCAGAACTGCTTGGCCAGATACAGAAGCTCCATGATGTCGCGCGGTTTAAACGAGCTGGGGTCCGGTGGCGTGCGCATCAGGGTTTTGCGGATGAGCTGCGCGTAGCGGCCCAGATCGGCCTGAAACCGCGACATGGCGTCCGCATCATGCGGCGAGTGGCGTCGAAGCTCTAGGTAGGCGGCTTCTTCCTCGGCATAGTCGATCAGCGTATTGCCCTGGTCTCCAAAGCTAACGGTTCCCAGATATGGAACCAAAAGCAGGCCATGACGAGCCAAATCAAGATCCCGGTGAATGCACTGGCGCATCATGCTGCAGACGTAGGAACAGCTGGAATAGAACCATCCCTCGTGCATCTCCCGGGTTACCGCTGCACCGCCGATGTAATCGTTTTTCTCCAGCACCACGACATCCAGTCCGGCTTTTGCGAGGTACGCTGCTGCGGTGAGTCCGTTGTGACCGGCACCGATGACAATTGCGTCGTACTGTTTCACCGCAGGATCTCCCGTGCCGCGTTGCGTCCTGGGTTACCCGTAATATCTCCGCCGGGATGGCTTCCACCACCGCACAGGTAAAGACCGGAAATCGGGGTGGCGTACTGCGCAGCCTCATAGGTAGGCCGCATCATCAGTAGTTGATCAATGGCCGGTTCAGCCTGGTGCCAGTGACCCCCGTGGAGTCCGAACTCCCTCTCCAGGTCCGTGGGGGTTAACAACTGTGCGTGCAAGGTCAGCTCACGAAGGCCCGGTGCGTACTGTTCCAGGCAATCCAGCACCCGGTCGAGATACTCGGTCTTGGCCTGATCGGTCCAGCCTCCCTTGATGTCGCCTGGCACATACATCACGTTGGCGCTGAGCACATGCTGCCCTGCGGGTGCGAGCGAGTGATCGTGCACACTCGGAACCATGACTTCCATCACCGGGTTGTTTGACGGTATGCCGTATTTCGCATCGTCGTAAGCAAACTCTATGGCGTCCATGCTCGAGGCGAGAATCATGCGACCGTGGCAGTCCTCGGTGCCAGAGAACTTTGGTATGCCTTTCAGGGCCAGAAACACTTTCGCCACGAACCCATCCGCGCGCAGGCGGCGAATCCGATTGGCAAATTCGATTTCCAGCAGCGGAGCACCCAGCATATTCAGGAACGTCGATTTTGGATCGGCGCTTGAGACTACTCGGGCGGAATCGAGAGACTCGCCGCTACTGAGTTCAACACCGACACACCGTTGACCGTTCTCATCAGCGGCGATTTTCAGTTTTTCAACCCCGGCGTCCAGGCGCACGCTGACTCCTGCCGCACGAGCGGCGGTACCGAGGGCTTCAACGAAACCACCCATACCATTCGCTGGCACGGTATGGGCACCGTCATGCAGTCCCGCCGCACGATTGAGTAAAGTCAGGACCGCCTGGTTCGGAGAGCGCGGAGCGAGTTTGGAGCCAACAAGGCCATCCCAGCAAAGCGTGGCTTTGAGGATATCGCTCTGGAAATGCTCTTCCACAAGATCTCGAACGGGAAGGGTGGCGACGCGGAAGAATTCAAGCATGTCATCCTTGCCGAGCATGCGCAGCTTCAGGCCAAGATGGGCGAACGTAAACAGGCTGGATGACTCTCTGTCCCCGATTCGAGGCATCGTTTTTCGCCAGAAGGGCGCGAGCGCATCGGCAAATGTCTTCAGGCTTTTCTGATAGTCCCCGAATGCGCTTTCATCCTCTGGGGACACGCCCTGGATACGCGCTTTTCCCGGCTCGCCTGAGATGCGTACGTTCTGCCCGTCGGCGCCAAGGCCAACCAAGGGGACGGTTTCTTCACTCAGGGTAAGACCGTGCCGAACAAGATCCAGTTCATCGATCAGCTGGCGTGGAATGGCGTAGAGGCTGGACGCGACGGAGGCTCGAAATCCCGGGAAGAATTCTTGCTGCGAGGCCAGGCCGCCAAGCGAGTTCCGGGCTTCGAGGAGCGTTACGTTGTGACCCCCCTTGGCTAGTAGGGTCGCGCAGACCAGGCCGTTGTGTCCGCCGCCTATGACGATCGTATCCGCTGTGCTCAATGAATGATCTCTATTCGATGATCCTGCAGATGGCATGCAGATGATCGGTGGATGGCAATTTAGGTACGAGGCACTGCATGAGCCACCGCGCCTATACGGGGCGAGCAGCCATACGCAGCCTAGTTGTTCACCGAAATACTACGGTGCGGTTACCGAAAATGATCACACGTCGCTCGAGATGATAGGCCAGCCCTCGGGAGAGCACGCTGCGTTCGACATCTCGTCCGAGGCGTACCAGGTCGTCTTTGCGGCAACTGTGATCGACGCGCACAACGTCCTGCTCGATGATGGGTCCTTCATCAAGGTCTGTGGTCACATAGTGACAGGTAGCTCCGATGAGTTTTACGCCGCGATCAAAGGCTTTCTGGTAGGGGTTGGCACCTATAAATGATGGAAGGAAGCTGTGATGTATGTTGATCAGCTCGCCTTCGTATTTTGCGCATAGCTCTGCCGGGAATATCTGCATGTAACGCGCAAGAACAACGGTGCTCGCCCGGTGCCGTTCGATAGTCTCGTCGACGATTTGGAAATCTTCGAGCTTCGTATCCTTATTGATGGGTACATAGTGAAAGGGGATCCCATGCCACTCAACCATGCTTCTCAGGTTCTCATGGTTTGAGATTACGCAAGGGATGTCGCAGTTGTACTCTCCGCTTTTCCAGCGGTAGAGCAGATCCGAAAGGCAGTGAGACGCATGGCTGGCCAGTATGGCGACTCGTGACGGGACTGCATTGTCATATAAGGTCCAGTCGAGTGTTAATTCCTGGGATATGGCGGTGAAGGCACGTCGAAAACCGTCGTGATCGAACTGGGGCGCCCCGGCAATCACATTGCGCATAAAAAACCAACGTTCTTCGGTGTCGGTGTGGTTATGAGACTCCACAATCGTACCGCCGTGGTCGGCAATCGCGCGCGAGACTCCCGCAACCAAACCGGATCGATCCGGGCTCGATACCACTAATGTATGCGTGGTTTCTCTCGCGTCGTCGTTTACAGGATTGGTCACGGTTTCTGTTCCATTCGGCTGATTTTGGGGCAGGCCCTGATTGCCGGGTTTCCCCGCCCGGGGCTTGCGTTGACCTTCATCCCCAGAGTTCAGGAGACGGCGGATTCACTTGCCCACCAGGGAGGTACGCAAGTCCCCCCTCGATATCGCCTGACAACAAGAGCGGGCCGTCAAGATCTACAAAGCGGCTGTGCAACCCGATAACGAAGCTGGGGGCCATCGATAAAGAGCTGCCCATCATGTTCCCGACCATAACCTGTTTACCTGCAGCCTGAGCGGCGCGAACCAACTCTAGCCCCTCCGTTAGTCCACCACACTTATCGAGCTTGACGTTGATCACCTGATAGCGCTCGCGGATCGTTTCGAACTCTTTCAGGTTAAGACACGATTCATCGGCTCCCAGCGGTATGGGCGCTCGATATCCCTCCAGTACTTCATCTGCAGAGCGCGCCAGAGGCTGTTCGATCATCGCCACACCGAGTCTTCCCAGGGCTGGCGCATACTCTTTCAGTTCTTCGAAGTTCCAGCCCTGATTCACGTCTACGATCACAACGGCGTCGGGTCGGGCTTGCCTGATTGCTTCAAGCTTTTCGACAGGTCTACTCTCATCCAGTTTGACCTTGAGTTGCGGATATGACTGAGCGTCCCGAGCAGCGTCAGCCATGGCGTCGGGTTCATCAATTCCCAGTGTGAATACGGTAGTGAGCGGTTCGGGTACAACGCCAAGGATGTCCCAGATCGTTTTTCCGGCTTGCTTCGCCCTGAGATCCCACAGAGCGCAGTCAACCGCCGTCCGCGCGCCGCAGGCGGGCATCAGCTCCTTAAGTTCTGCTTGAGTGATTCCCGAGAACAGCTCGCTGGCAATTGCTCGGATCTCGTTGAGCATAGAGTCGGCGGTTTCACCCAAGAAATAGGTACCAACGGACTCGCCTACTCCACGATGATTCTGATCGTGGAGCGTCACGTGGACGGTCTTGATGGACTGAAAGCTATATCCGGTGATGACCAAGGGTCGCGCCATCGCAAACTCGACTACTTCCGCCGTTAAGTTCATGGCGCCTGATCTTAGGCCGCCCGGACGCGCTGCGCGGTCGCGTCGATACGATCCGCCATTGATTCAAGCAGGACCGCCGGGAAGTCATGGCCCATGCCGTGGAGAACGAGCAGCTCGGATTCGGGAAGGGCCAGGGCCGTGTCTATGCCGCACTCCACCTTCACGAGCGGGTCGTGCGCGCCGTGGATGACCAGGGAAGGGATGTCGACATTGCGAAGCAGTGAACGTCGATGATCCGCCGCTATGATCGCGGCCAACTGCCGGTTCGCTCCGTCAGGATTGTGGCCACCGCGCTCGTAGGCGGCCTCAGCAACGGAGTAAATCTCGTCGAAATCCTTTGGATAGACAGGGCTTTGAAGAACCTGCCGGACTCGAGCATTACGCATGACGACTGAGTCCTTGCTGTTGGGATCGTCCGGCACGGTCAGTAGAGCGCGTCGTGCCGCGAGGTCGGCGCCCGGCAGAGAACGATGTCCCGTCGTTGACATGATTGAGGTGAGGCTTAGCACACGCTCCGCAAAATTAGCGGCCATCAGTTGGGCGATCATTCCTCCCATGGACGCGCCCACGACGTGAGCTTTAGCGATGTTCAGTGCATCCAACAGACCGATCGCGTCCCGGGCCATATCTTCGAGCTGGTAGCTCACCGACACCGGTAGTCCCAGAGCACGGCGAGCCACGAGTAAGGGAATGTTATAGGTCCGGCGCGTTGTCAGGTGAGTGGATAACCCGATATCTCGATTATCGAACAGCACAACGTAATAACCACGCGCGACGAGGTCATCACAAAAATCCTTCGGCCAGGCGGTCAGCTGGGTCGCAAGGCCCATAACGAGAAGAATGGGTTCGCCGGCAGGGTCGCCCAGGGATTCGTAATGGATTTGAACCCCGTTACTGTCAACAGCAGGCACGCACGCTCCTTAATTTAGCGTCAGATGAGTTTTGTATTGGGTATTGAGCTGGTTATCGAGGTAGGCAGGTAGTCGAGAAAACTTCGCATGCAACAACTCAGCTATTTCCCCTGAAACACAGCCTTGCGCCTTTCGAGGAAAGACTGCAGGCCTTCAGCGACGTCTTCGCTCTCCATGACAGGTTTGAGGGATGAGAAGATTTGTCGCGCGCAGGCCTCACGGTCATAGCTTTGGGCAAAACGACTTGCCTGCAGCAACCCCTGCACCCCCAGTGGTGCAGCGTCCGCTATGCTCCTTGCCAATTCCTGGGCGCGTTCCATGAGCCCCTCTGCGGAGGTGACCTCCTGGATCATCCCCCAGTTCAGCGCCTGCTCTGCAGACCAACGATCACCTGTCAAAAGCACCCGTTGCGCGTTCCCCCAACCAATTTCCTGCGGGAGTCGATACGTCGCGCCGCCGCAGGGAAACAAACCGCGCTGCACCTCAAGCATCTGGAACTGGGTATTCTCTGCTGCCAGGCGTATCTCGGTGTTCAGGAGCATTTCGACGCCCCAGGTAAAGCAGTAGCCTTGCACGGCCATTACGATGGGCTTGCAGTGCTGCTCTCCTGTGACTCCCATGGGGTCGATGCCACCGGATCCAGCGGGCCATCCCTCGCCGTTGCCGAAGTAGGGGGACCACTCATCCAGTTCGACACCTGCGGTAAAGTGCTTTCCTTCTGCCGACACGATCGCCACCCGCAGATCGTCATCGTCGTTGAGACGCTTGAGCCCCACGGCAATTTGCTCGTACATCAGTAGGCTGAGCGCGTTGTACTTCTCCGGGCGTGTAAGCCGAATATGTAGAATGTGGTCCGCGGCGCTGATTGCTACCTGGCTCATGCACTTATCTCCTTTAGCGAATTAGCGTAGTGTACGCGGCGAGTGAAATACGTGTCGATTGCAGGTTTTTTGCCTGGGGACGGAGCAGCTACGCAGGTGAATCGATCTGCGTCGAGAAGAAGGCAAATTTTGATCACGAACCCAGAGAAAACGCTTTTGCGCGCTGTCGCCGCCAGAGTTACCACCAGAGTTGCACGTATAGCTGTGCGTATTGTCGCGCCTAAAGCGGCTTCGACCGTTGCTTCCAGAATCGCTTCCAGAATCGCTTCCAGAACAGTGGCTTCCATTTTTGTGGCTTCACTCCTGGGTTGTCTTGATACTAACCGGGACTTAGAGACCGTGACCGATACCGAACAATCAGGCACTGCAACTTTGGACGCCGCAGTAGAGGACGCTCCAACCTCGAGTCGTACATATGGGAGTTGGCCATCAATCATCAGCGCCGAGTCGCTGGTCGCTGGTGCGCGTGGGATTTACTCCCTGCAGGCCGACGGCGACTCGTTGTACTGGCTTGAGGCAAGGCCCGAGGAGGGTGGCCGCGTCACAATTATGCGGCGTCGCGAGTCCGGGCAAATGGATGAACTGCTTCCAGCGGCCTTCAACGCGCGAACCCGAGTGCACGAGTATGGCGGCGGCAGCCTTCTGGTTGCCGATGGCGTTATCTGGTTCTCAAATTTTGCAGATCAACGTCTATACCGGATGAAGCCCGGTTCCGATCCCCAGGCAATCACCCCGGCCGAAAAGTATCGCTATGCCGGCTGCGCTTTGGATCGAAGACGAGACCGGTTGATCTGTATTCGAGAGGATCACCGAGCCGAAGGGGAACCGATTAATGCCCTTGTGACCTTAGCAGCTCACGAACCATCCAGCCCTTCGGTCCTGTTCGAGGGCACGGATTTCGTTTCGGCGCCGCGCCTGGATGACGGCGGCGAAAAGGTTGCCTTTACTTCCTGGCAGCATCCCAACATGCCCTGGGATAACACCAGCCTGCACAGTGCAGGCTTTGATGAGGAGGGCAACTTAGTCGATCTCGAGTTGCACAATCCCGTCTCTAAAGAGTCGGTGGTCGATCCGCAGTGGGTAAGTTCAGGTGATTTGATCGTATTGAGCGATCGCGACAATTGGTGGCGCCCATATGCAGTCGACGGACGGGAATTTCGGGCTCTTCCGGTCGACCTTAAGAGCAGCGAGATCGGTGGACCCGACTGGTCCATCGATACCCGATACCAACTGCATGATTCGCGTTTGGGCACGTTGTACATCGCTCGAACCGGAGCTGTCGAGCGTCTCTTCCGAGTGACGCCCCAGGGTGAGCGCCAGGAACTCGCTATTGGTGCTACGTCGTTCTCATCCATGGTCGTTCTCGGAGAGAAGATCTATTTGGTAGCGGGTTTTCCTGATCGGCCTGCGGAGCTCCTGGCGGTGAGTTTTGCAGGTGAGGTAACGGATCGCATACGCGCGACACGCGACTCGGTGCTCGCCGCAGAGTGGGTTCCTGCGTTTAAAGAAGTGAGTTTTCCGGTCGGTGAAGATGCTGTCGCTCATGGCGTGTACTTACCGCCTAAGAATCCTCAGACCACGGCAAGTGCGGAAGAGCTGCCGCCCCTGATCGTCGCTGTCCATGGCGGGCCGACCAGTGTGGCGAGTGTGGGCTATCGTCCCGACTTCTATTTCTGGACGAGTCGTGGATTTGCCGTACTCGATCTTAACTATCGGGGTAGCACGGGTTTCGGCCGCAGCTATCGTCGAGCGCTCTATGGTCACTGGGGCATTGCAGATGTCGATGATGCGGTAGCCGGTGCCCGCTGGCTGGCCGAGCAGGGCCTGGCCGACCCAAAACGCCTGCTGATACGCGGTGGCAGCGCGGGTGGTTACACCACACTTGCTGCTCATGCATTCCACAGCACCTTCGCTGCGGGCGCCTCCCATTACGGAATTTCTGACATCGAGGCGCTGGCGAGGGATACGCACAAGTTTGAGTCGCGTTATCTGGATCAGCTCATCGGGCCGTATCCGGAAAAAAAGGAGCTCTATCGAGAGCGATCACCGATCCATCATCTCGCAGGGTTCAGTGCTCCGCTAATTCTGCTCCAGGGTCTTGAAGATCCCATTGTTCCTCCCAATCAATCCGAAGCAATCTATGAAGCGTTGCGAAGTAGTGGCGTTGCGACGGCCTACATCGCGTTCGAGGGGGAGTCGCACGGCTTCCGCAAAGCAGAGAACCAAATCGCAGCGCGGCAGGCGGAGCTTTATTTCTATTCCAAAGTCCTGGGTTTTGAAACGGCCGACATCTTACCTGCCATAGCGATTGAGAACCTAAGGAGCCTCTGAACAAGTCTGGGGCTCCCTAAATTAGCCAGACGGCACGCTAGCGTAAGATGGAACGAACGTTTCCACTGGCCGAACGCCGGATTGCTGTTCTACTTACATCCGGAGCCAGCGAAGCGGAGGCAATCAATGTCGACGATTTTGAACACTGCAGATAACAACGCGTCATAGGTTGCAGCACACTGTTTTGAATTAACACTGGCACAACGTGGCTAACGAACTATGCTTCAGCCTTCGCCTCGAGTAGTACGAGCGGGTTTACAGCAATTTATTACGTGGGGTTGGTGGATGAGGACCGACTAGCTCCAATCTCGTCCACTAAAGTTAGATTTTTTCTTTCGTCGTCGTTAGGTCCGCGGAGGGCTCGCGGAAGGTGTTGCGAGTAAAGCCCTTTAATCAATTCGGCCGCTTTTGGCTTTGTACCTACGGCCTGGTCGAGCGACACTCGACAGGTTCACAGTGGCGACTGGCGATCATCTTTCAGGTTCGTTTAGACAGGCCGGTCGAGCCGGTCGAATAGAACAACCGGGGGAAAGACTAAGGCGGCTTCGGCCGCCGTTTTTTTTTGATCCATCGCCTGACCGGAATTGTGAGCGCGCAACTCCCAGGGCAATGCACTGTCCCCGAGACTTTTCGTTAGAGGTTCAGGCCAAATGCGAGATAGCCAAGACCCAAAGCTGGGAGAGCGCTGTAGAGCGTGGCTACAATCGCGGCCCGGGGCGCCAGAGCAATCGCTGGGAAAAGGGCGTCGCCATCGTTGCTGATGGCATTGGCAAGCTGCGCTGACAACGGGATAACTCCATTCAGATACAGCGTAGTCATGAGGATCTGCGGGCCGCAGCCAGGTATAAAACCTACGCTCACAGCCAGGAGCGGCGTCAGTGCTCCAAGGCTTTGAAACGCGCCGGTCAGATCCAGGCCTGTGAAGTAGATGAGAAGCTCGTACATCAGGAATGCGAGGATCACCCAGACTGACACAAACGCAGTTTCAGCCACCGCTGACTCGCGCATGGAAGCCGCATCTTTGGTTCTGGCAAATCGAGTTGTCCAACTGTCTATAGGCTGGCTGTTCCAAATTCCGATGCACAGGAAAGCACCGATAAACCCAACCCAGATTGCAAACTCGGATTCCGCGATAACCGCAAGGGTGCCTGACTCCAAGTTGAGGGCTCGGAGGACGCCTATCCCTGCTCCCGGCACCAGCAGCAGCCAGAACGCACGCTTCCATCGCGATGGAAGTTCAAACAACTCCTGGTTCTTGCCCGCGTGTATGGAAGGCTTGCGCTTCAGGAAATCCCAGCCGTGAAGACGGTTAACCAGATAGCCGCAGCCAACACCCGCTAACCCCGCGATCGCAAATATGGCGGCTGCGGTTTTTGGTTCGCTTGCCAGAAGCAGGAAGGCGGCATCGCCCATCGTCGCTATCAAAACGGCGACCAGGGCGCCAAAACTCACCTGGCCGTGGGCGAATTGCGTTACTACGATGATCGCGCCTCCGCAGCCAGGTAGGGCGCCCAAAGCAGCGGCACAGGGCACCTGCCAGACGTTCTGGCGATTGAGTGCACCTACAACATCAGCTTTGAAGTATTGATCCAGCACATAAAAGGAGGCCAGGGTCAGGGCGACAAATACGCTAACGCCAAGATACGCGTCGGCCAGAGTGCCTCGAATGACGTCGAAGAGCGCTGGGTCGACGACTGCGACGGCCAGCAGCCCGGCCAGCAAAACCCAGACAAACGCGCGCTCCCGTTGCCACCAACGGTTTGGGCCGAGCGCGGCAGTTGCTGCTGCATATTGTCGGAGAATAAATTGTGTCATCGTTTAATGGGGGTGTAGATTTGACCCCAGCCTGCTTAACCCATGTCTCTGTGCATGTCTGTCATGTCTGTGTGCATGTCTGTCTATAAGTCTGCGTACAAGTTTGCGTTTAACTGTCGGTTAGTAAAGCCAATACCCAATTCTGATTGGCCTACTGCCTAACGCGGCTTCGCAATCGAGCTGGCTGCGCAATCGCTCAGCTTTTTACTACCTGTTACCCATCACTTACCCGGTAGTCACCGGGATACCAAACTGCACGGCAGCATCGTGCTCTGGCCCGATAAATCTGGCCCCGTAAACCCCGTAAAAAAGCCGGCTGTTCGATTGACCTCTAATTCGAACTGTCACGCGTTGTTTGTGCGGGCTAACTTTATACACACTTTGTTTGTACGTGCAAACTCTGATGCGCGGATGTATGGGTGTTCGACCCTTTTTTGCGGGGAATTACCCGAAAACAAGGCGGGAGTCACCTCCTGGCTGTTTCGTTGAGCATCTCAATAAGCCATGCCTTGAACGGTTTTCGCTTCGACTCCATTGAAGACTTCCACCTGAATGTGGTGTGAGGTCTATTGAGTTCATCGGTTTCTGCGCTTCACCATGGGTATTGCCTTGCGCAAGTTGGACAAACAGGGCTTCGACGTCCATAAAAAAGCGTGCACAATCCGGACACGCTTAATGCTGTGATTTCGCGACAGATAAAACCATGTAGCGCGAAAATGCCGTTAATTGACCGCAATCTTTGGGCTAATTGATGGTGGGCTTCGAAAGATCCGTCGCTCCATTCCGGTATACTTGCGGCCGCTAGCTTATGACGGGCTCCCGGGTTACGTCGCACCTTGCGCCTGTCGTCACGACGTACGAGTTCGTGGTGAGGAGGAGAATCGGTGTAGTCGACGGCTGGATGGGCCGGAATCACCTCCGCGAGGCTACACGACGTGGTGCCGTGGTTTTGCGGCATCGAATGGTTTCTATCACCCAATCAGTCGAGACGGGCACCGGAACAGCCAAGATGGGCGTGGAGCGATCTCAAACCATGGAGGCCCGGTATTTTCCGGGTGCAGCAGTCGCTTTCGGCCCACGGGCGACTCGCAAGTACCTCACGTGCACCGGCGTGTTCCGCGCGACGTGGGTGTCTTAGGTATCTTGGGTATAGGTATCTTGGGTATAGGTATTTTAGGTATAGGCGTCTTGGAATAGGCGTCCTAGGTATAGGTGGTTCAGGCATAGGTGAGTTGGATAGACAGCTCACGACCTACAGAGGACAGTCATGGCCCTCATGGCTCTGCCGTAGCCAGGGTAGCCATCAACAATCTACAGCAAGCTCAAAGTGGCAAGCTCAAAGTGTTACAGCAAGCTCAGAGTGAGCCCAAGAACCAGAACGTACGCACGAGACCAGAATACAATGACAAGGTTTCTTGACAGCAGGCAGCACGAACGCCAGCACCGATCGGTGAAGATCGGTCTGCGCTTGCTGTGCTTGCTTGCGTGTACTGGGCTGTCCGGTTGCAACTACCTGCTATTTGATCCGAAGGGTCCGATTGCGCAGCAGCAGATGGAGATCATCATCTTCTCCGTTGTAGTGATGCTCATCGTTGTGATTCCGGTAATGATCATGGGCGTCTGGTTCCCGATTCAGTATCGAGCCGACAATGACAAGTCGGACTACCGTCCCAACTGGGAACACTCCAATAAAATCGAGGCGGTTGTTTGGGCCATACCTGTTGCCATCATCGTCACTCTGGGGTGGATCACGTTTGTGTCGTCCCACGATCTCGATCCCCGGGAACCCATTGATGCTGACCAACCGACGATGGTGGTTCAGGTCGTTGCCCTCGATTGGAAGTGGCTCTTTATCTATCCGGAGTATCAGATCGCAACGGTAAACGAGTTTGCCATGCCGGTCGGCACTCCCGTTGAATTTTTGATCACGTCTGCGACGGTCATGAACTCGTTTTTTATCCCTAACCTTGGGACTCAGATTTACGCGATGTCCGGCATGGAGAACCGCCTGCATCTCATGGCGTCCCAGCGCGGCACGTACCCGGGCTTCTCGGCCAATTACAGCGGTTTTGGCTTCTCGGGGATGAAGTTCAACGCGCTTGCCACCGATCAACCCGACTTCGACGAGTGGGTTGCCAAGGTGAAGGCGTCCGACCAAACCCTGGATGACACGCGCTTCGAGCAGCTTAAGCAAAAGTCGCGAGACGTGGCTCCGATGTACTTTGCATCGGTCAATCCACTTTTATTCAGCGACATTATTCAATCGTACACCGGAGGCTTCAATGGCGGCAGCTAACCACACGGTTGTCACTGACCCACACTGGCTCTACGGAAAACTCACCCTGGATTCGGTGCCGTACCACGACCCGATCCTGGTGACGACTTTTTCGGTGGTTGTACTCGGATCCCTCGGATTGCTGGGTGCGCTCACCTATTACGGTAAGTGGAAGTATCTCTGGGATGAGTGGTTCACCTCTGTCGATCACAAGAAGATCGGCATCATGTACATCTTTACTTCGATCATCATGCTGTTGCGTGGCTTCTCGGATGCACTGCTCATGCGTTCACACCAGGCGATTGCGGTCGCGAGCGAAGCGGGTGCTGGCTACCTCCCACCGGAACACTATGACCAGATCTTCACCGCGCATGGCGTGATCATGATCTTTTTCGTGGCGATGCCGTTAATCGTTGGTCTGATGAATATCGTGGTCCCGCTACAGATCGGCGCTCGCGATGTCGCGTTTCCCTTCCTTAACTCACTGAGCTTCTGGTTGTTTGTCGCCGCTGCTCTCATGTTGAACCTGTCGTTGTTCCTTGGTGAATTCGCGGCAACCGGTTGGTTGGCCTACCCGCCATTGTCAGGAATCGAATACAGTCCATGGGTCGGTGTCGACTATTGGCTTTGGAGCCTACAGATATCCGGCATCGGAACACTGATGACGGGTATCAACTTTGTCGTCACCATTCTGCGCATGCGCGCTCCCGGCGTTACGCTGATGAAGATGCCGGTGTTCACGTGGACGTCACTGTGTGCCAACGTGCTGATCGTGGTTTCGTTCCCGATTCTTACGGTGTGCATCACGCTGCTAACGCTCGATCGGTATCTGGGTACCCATTTTTTCACTGGGGACATGGGCGGCAGTCAGATGATGTACGTCAACCTCATCTGGGCGTGGGGCCATCCCGAGGTCTATATCCTCATCCTGCCGGCGTTCGGTATTTTTTCCGAGATTACGGCGACGTTTTCACGGAAGCGCTTATTCGGATACAACTCGCTGGTCTATGCCACAGCCTGCATCATGCTGTTCTCCTTCGTGGTGTGGCTGCATCACTTCTTCACCATGGGTGCTGGAGCCAATGTCAACGCGTTTTTCGGTATAGCAACCATGATCATTTCGATACCGACCGGCGTGAAACTGTTCAACTGGCTATTCACCATGTACAAAGGGCGGGTCGAGTACTCGTCGCCTATGTGGTGGACCGTCGCTTTCTTCCTCACCTTTGCTATCGGCGGAATGACGGGCGTGATGCTCGCGATACCGGCAGCAAACTACGTATTCCACAATAGCCTGTTTCTGGTGGCGCACTTCCACAACGTGATCATCGGTGGTGTTCTGTTCGGTTACTTCGCAGGTCTCACCTACTGGTGGCCCAAAGCCACGGGGTTCACTTTGGATGAACGGATGGGTAAGTGGGCTTGCGGTCTTTGGACGGTGGGCTTCTTCCTGGCCTTTATGCCGCTCTATGTGCTCGGGTTCATGGGAATGACACGCCGGCTCAACTACTACGAAAACCCAGTGTGGAACCAGTGGCTACTGGTCGCGGGGCTGGGAGCTCTAGTGATTTTGCTTGGCATCTCCGTTCAGTTATACCAGCTGGTCGCATCTATTCGAGACCAGGCTAAAAACCGGGATCTTAGCGGTGATCCCTGGGGTGGGCGTACCCTGGAATGGTCGATTTCGTCGCCCCCTCCCTTTTACAACTTCGCCAAGCTTCCACAAGTGCGTGATCGAGACCACTGGTGGGACATGAAGGAGCAGGGCCTGGCGTGGCGCAAACCTGATAGCTACTCGCCCATTCACATGCCCAGCAACACCTGGGCTGGGGTTGTGGTCTCTGGTTTCGCGATGCTGATGGGCATGGCCATGGTGTGGCACGTGTGGTGGGCCGCCGCTCTCGGCACGATTGGAATGTTTGCATCGTTCTTCGTTTACAACTGGAGAAAAGACGACGGCTACTACGTGGATACCGCCACCATAGCGGCACTGGAGGCCGAACATTACGCCAACATCGAGCTTGCGAAGCGGCGGCGTGATGAAGGGTTTGATGAGGATATTGGCGAAGAGGGTCTGGCGATCAGTATCTGATTCGCCTTCGCTGGTGGCCCGGCGGCAACAAGACGATGAACCGGCTTCACCGCCATCGAACGAGAACGGAACGAGTACGCGACAGGGGCGGTCTCTTTGCTATCCAGATGGCCTGCCTCGTAAGTAACGATACGACTGGAATGAAATGGACTACGTAGCGGAACCCCTGCCGGAGGGATACACCGGTTACGTCGAAGAAGAACATCACCACGACTACGCTGGTGACACGGTCTTCGGCTTCTGGGTTTACATTCTCAGCGATTGCATTCTGTTCGCCACGCTTTTCGCGGTGTTTGCGGTCATCGGTGAGAATTACTTTGGCGCCCCCAGCGCCGAAGATCTTTTCGAACTCGATTATGTACTCGCAGAAACCGCGCTGCTCTTATTCAGCAGCTTTACCTTTGGCATGGCGATGCTCGCGGCCAATGTGGGGAATATGCGTGGCACGCTGCAGTGGCTGGGCGCGACGTGGCTCCTTGGCTTCGGCTTTCTCGCGATGGAAATCAACGAGTTTGTCCACTTTACCCACGAGGGCGCCGCCGCCTGGAGCAGCGGCGCCTGGTCAGCGTTTTACGGCCTGATCGGTACTCACGGTCTTCACGTTTTCGCTGGGATGGTATGGATGCTCTTTTTGGTTGCGCAGCTCCAAAAGGGCGGTTTGAGCCTGCGCAACCGAACGCGACTGATGTGCTTGAGTCTGTTTTGGCACTTTCTGGACATCATCTGGATCTGTGTGTTCAGCGTTGTCTACCTGATGGGAGTTTTATGATGAGCGATCATTCACCGGGTGGTGCCGCCCACGGGAGCATCAAGGAATATCGAAACGGACTTCTACTGTCGCTTGCCTTGACCGCCGTGCCGTTTGCCATGGTCATGACCGGTGCATTATCCGGACCTGCAGCGGTAGGCGTGATCCTGGTATGCGCGGTGGCTCAGGTGTTTGTCCAGCTTGTTTTCTTCCTGCACATGAATACTTCTTCTGAGCAGATCTGGAACGTGACGTCTGCGGTCTTTGTCGTTGTGCTCGTAGCGATCCTCATTATCGGATCGATATGGATCATGGGGCATCTGAACCACAACATGCTTATGGGTCACTGAACATGCAGCCGGGCAACTCAACCGACTCCACGGAGTTTGCGTCTGCGCCGGGGTTTCTGCGCTGGGTGATCGGTATAGGCCTGGCGTTTGTAGCTGCGCTGGTGCTGTTGCTCGTCACTACCACGGAGCGTGGCGTCCTCGATAGCAGCAGGCCGGACACCTACGGTGGCGACTTCACACTGACGGGACAGTATGGGCCGGTGTCGCTCCAGGACTTCCGCGGGAAAGTAGTATTGCTGTACTTCGGCTTCCTAAACTGTCCGGAAGTGTGTCCGGCATCAATGGGCGTGTTCCAGCAAACTCTGAGCCGACTGTCAGTGACTGAGCTTATCCAGGTGCAGCCGCTGCTTGTGACCATCGATCCTGCCCGCGATTCGGCAAGGGACGTCTCAGATTTCGGTGCCTTCTATCATGAGAGCATCATGGGTCTCTCTGGAAGCGATGACGAGATCCGCGCGGTCGCCAATCAGTACGGTGCCTACTATGAAGCGGTTGATGCAGAGGATCCGGCTCTCGATTACGTGTTCGAGCACACTTCTCGTTATTACGTCATCGACCAGGACGGGCGTCTCGTCGATGCGATGCGCCACAGTACAACATCCAACGAGCTGCTTGCGCGTGTGCGATCCGTGCTTTGAGATCCGGTGTGCTAGGCGACCGACCGTGAGTTGGCCTCGCGGCTCTACGTGCAGCACGGCCGCAATTAGCCCATCTATCGAAGGCTGCGTGAGCGGTGCATTGTCAGAGCCATTCAAGCGGCGATGTTCAGCCTGCCGGGTAAACCCTCATGTTTAAACCGAATCGTTTTACCGTGATGTTTGCGGGCATTTGTTCCCTGGTGCTCGGAATGGGCATCGCCCGCTACTCGTTCACCCCGATGATTCCGGAAATGATCGCGCAGACCCCGATGGATACGGGCCTGGCGGGATGGCTGGCAGGGTGGAACTACATGGGTTATCTGGTGGGTTTGTTTATCGTCTGGCTGGTGACGGATCTGCGGACCAAGGATTTTATGTACCGCTACGCTTTGATTGTCGCCATATTATCGACTCTAATGATGGCGACTCACGATCATAGTCTGGTCTGGTACGCGAGCCGTTTCATTGCCGGAGTGAGTACAGCCGTTGTCTTCATGCTGGGAACAGGCCTGGTCATGAATTGGCTTCATCACAACCATCACGAAGGCGAGTTGGGCCTGCATTTCACCGGGATTGGTTTCGGGATTATCACCTGCGCGCTGGTTGTTGACCTCACCGGTTTGGGCGAGATTTTCTCGTTGAACTGGCGGATGCAGTGGGTAGCTCTGGCGGGTGTAGGTGCGCTGTTTTTTGTTCCCGCATTTTTCATGCTTCCGCTTCCGGCCGAGAAAGAAGTCGAGATGGCTCGGGAGGGTGAGATGCTTGTTAAGGTCGAGCCGCCCGACAACACCTGGCTTTGGTTTCTTCAGATCGCTTACTTCTGTGCCGGATTTTCGAACACTCTCAACGTGACCTTCACGTCCGAAATGGCCGAGTTGCAGCCGCTGGCGGGGCTGGGTGCGCGGATCTGGGAGGTTGTCGGGATCTCGGTAGTAATCGCACCCATCTTCTGGGATCGAATGGCGCGCACCATCGGCCCGGTAGATGCGCTGCGAGCTGCCTTCGTACTGAATATCCTGGGGAACCTGATTCTTGCATCACAGCAGAACCTGTATACGACCCTGGTCGCCGCGGTACTGTTTGGAGTGACGTTTATCGGTATCGTTTCTCTAACGCTCAGCACCGTGGGTAGACTCTACGGTACTCGTGGTACGCAGGTTATGGCCCAGCTTACGCTGGGATATTGCGTGGCGCAGATCTTGTCGCCGATTCTGTTTGGCTCCCTGGTCTCTGTTACCGGCAGCTTCGCCGTTCCTCTGTTCGCGGTCAGCGGACTGATGCTTATCGGTTTGCTAGCGCTGGTCGGCCTTCGCATTGCGCGCAGCCGTTCTTCGACACCGGCGACGGGCTGAGCGAACGCCTGGTTACGCCCGCTTTTCCGGCGCCTTGGGTATTCAATCTCTGCCCGCCGGCAGGCGCGGGTAAGACAGGAGAAAATGGTGATCGTCGTGCGCCGCGCTTTGAGTCTGTTATTCCTGAGTACGGTGCTCGCGACTGTCATCCCGGCATTGGAAAGTCGAAGTGCGATCGCGCAGGTCGATCGGTCTGCAGATTCGTACGAAGTCTTCGATTCGTTCGGCAAGCACTACTTTAAGGCGCCGCCAAAGCGTGTCGTTGTAACGGACTGGACCCTCCTCGAGCAGCTACTGGCTTTAGAAGTCGTACCGATCGGTGCGCCTGAGGTTGACGCCTATCGCTCGGTCATGCCCATCAACGAACTTCCGAGCACGATCCGTGATATCGGATTACGTGAGAAGCCTACCCTGGCGATCGTGGGTCAACTGAAGCCGGACCTAATCATCGTTGGGACGGATCAGAAGCAACTCGCTCGCCCATTGTCGCGCTATGCGCGAGTGCTCTTTTATCAGAATTTCAGCCCGCGCTTTAACAACAATGGCAGTACAGCCATTAAACGCCTCAGACAGCTCGCCAGGGTTTTCAAGCAGGAACCGGTGGCAGAACAGGTAATAGCCCAGCTGCAGGGGACACTGGAGGACGGTAGAGTTCGAATTGAGAGGATGAACCCCCAGCCTTTACGCGTGACACTTTTGCAGACGTATCGGGAAGATTCGTTCATTCGCTTCTCGCCGCATAGCCTCCATGGGTGGGTGCTAGGGGAGCTCAAGGTAGAAAACAAAACACAGATTCCGATCAACAAATTCGGCGAACTGCGATCACGGACTTTGAGCGCGGATGACCTGCTTCCTGGTCAGGTCGCGTGTTTCGGGGAATGTCTGGCAGTGGCGGATCTCGTCGACGATGCCCGCGCCCGGGCGCCGGCTCGTCTCTCGCCGGCCTGGCCCTACGGCGGTGTGCTCACGATGCAGCGTACCGCCGAAGAGCTGATCGAGGCATTTAGCGAGCCTGACTCAGCGCGGCCTTAGCGTCAGCGAGCCTTCAGGTTGGCGCTGCGAAATTCACCGCTTCCGGGCACATACGTGGCCACTTGGGCAACCGGTTGCCGGAATAGGCAAACGTCCTGCAGTCCGGCCATCGAAGTTTCTTCCGCAACTTGTTTTGCTGCAGGAATAGCTTTCTCTTCTGTCATAACGCAACGCAGCACGGAGTATTCCGTGCTTGCACTTGATTCAAGGCTTTGGGTTTCTGCGCCAGACCGCTCCTGTCTGGTGTGGCTGACATTAATGCCCGCTACACCAGCCTCGAGAAAAATCTCAGTAAGCCGCTCCGAGTCGTTTCGTGGAACGATGGCCTGCAAGCTTGCCTGTGGCCTTGGCACCTCCTTGTCAGAGTGCTGATCCAGGAAGTCCATACCGGCACCCTTTCCTTCGTTTCCTACCGAGAACACTTCCTGGTCCCGCCAGTGAGTATGTCCGTTCAGTCGATCAATCGCGTTTATGATCTGCTGCATATTGGCGGCGTGGTGAGGTTGAGATACGCGACTTGGCAAATTGAACATGCCTTTTTCGACCGGAATTCGGTAGAGAAACCCCCGCCCGGGCTGGTGTACCTGTCCCGCCTTTGCCATGGCTGAAAAAACAGCCTCGGCATCGGCACTTTCGACGATAACTGAGATCACTTCTTTGAGGGGCTGCTTGGTGATACGCAACCACCCCAGTCGATCGCGCAGACCCTTTCCCTCGCCGAAGTAGACGATTGGCCCATGCGATCCCTGGCGTATAGCGGCCCGAGAAATCGCATCGCTGCGCTCGGGTTCAACGATGTAATAGATCACATCGAGGTTTTCGTGCAGATCGTGGGAGCCGTCGATCATCGGCTTACTGTGGTCGATAGGCCAACGGTGGAAGTCAGCACCCAGGTAAACATCTTCGCAGGGCGTACAAAATACCGCGCCCGTTGACTGCAGGTGCAGACGTCCGGCATCGACGATCGTGCTGAGCATTCGATCGACTTCGTTATCGGGTACGAGCAATTGGATCATGGCTTTTGCCGGGCTTATGCTCGGCAAGAGCTGTTTGTACCAGGCCTCGTGTAGCAGCGTACCTCTCGCGTCCCACACGAGTGCACTGGCCCGGCTTTCATCCTTTATGGCGTCGATCACACGATGAGATTGGGTCCGCGGTAAGATAGCCGTCACCGTGGACAGCGCCTGTTCTATCTCGAAGGGGGCGGTATTGAGCGGGGTGGAGGCGTCCATTTAGCTGAGCGCCTCTTTGGCCACATAAGTTGCATTGTCTTCTCGAGCTTCTATTCGCTCTTCTGCTGCCTCGCGCCGACGGGTGAACAGCCCGACTGATAGAACGGTGAGTATTGGGCCCACCGATGCGAGTGCCAGGATGCCAAATCCGTCGGTCACGCCCGGGACGTTGCCGCCGATACCCAGGCCCATCGCGAGAACTAAAGGAACGGTGATGGGGCCGGTGGTGACTCCCGCGCTGTCCCAGCCGAAGTTCACGAAGTCATGGGGGGATCGCCAGGTCAGAAACAGTACAACCAGATAAGGCGGAAGTAGCATCCAGATCAGCGGCAGGTTATAGGCGATCTTCACGATTCCCGTCGCGATGCCCAAGCCGACGCCGAAGGCCACACTCTGCATTAGCAGGCGTTTAGGGAACGCACCAACGGTAATACGCTCTACGGTGTCGCCTAAAGCATTAAGGGCGGGCTCGGCGAGTGTCGCTCCATAGCCAAGAAAGAAAGCAAAAACGACGGCTACGAGCTTCCCCGCATGACCAGTTCCAAAGATTGGTCCTTCGACATAATCGAGTCCCCAGGGGACGATTTTGGCGAAGGTTGCAGGCACATTGCTTCCGAGCTGGCTACCCAGGGGCGTAAGGCCCAGAGCTATACCCAGACCAAAGAGTGTCATGCCTAGGACGGCGAATCCCACCCCAACGGACAGATCCTCGCCGTGGCTGAGCTTCTCGCGCAGGAACACGCGAAGTACCACAAACAAAAACAAGCACAGCGGGACAATTGCGCGCAGAGCCTCCAGCAGCGCCTGCAGGAACTGCCCCCAAAACGATTTTTCACTGTTCCACTGCTGTTCAGAGACGAGGCTCAACCCCGGCTCATGGATTTGTTCAATCACCACGATGGGATCGGTCAACACGATCTTGCCATCTTCCATGCGGGGTTCGCCGCCGGAGTAGGTGACCCGGTAATTCTCGGGGAGTTGCCCGGTTTCGATGAAGCTCTGATACGTCTCCGCCGCGATGTCGACGTGCTCTTTAGTGCGTTCAACTCGGGCGCGAGATTCTTCCTGTTTTGTTGCTGTGGTTTGCCTCAGCTCTCCCTGGTAACCCGCTGTCCCATAGTAGTCCTGAGAAAGGAAATGCCAGTATGCGAGGCCCATAACCGCGAGAATGGGGAACAGGCTCGCCAGCGTGACGATGCCAAAGCCGGAGTTTTCTCCATCTGCGCTGCGCACGACTCTAGACACACCGATTCCCAGTGCCAGCACGAGCGGTACCGTAACCGGGCCCGTTGTAACTGCTCCGCAGTCCCAAGCCAGACCGAGCACGTCGGCCAGGTGTGGCTCCTGAGAGAACACCAGGGACAATCCGCCGAGCAGCGCTACCGCTGGTATCGCCAGCCACTTCAAGGGCCAACCAAAGAAGAAACGAAGAACGCCCACAAGAACCGCAAAACCGACCCCGATCCCCACGGAAACGACCAGCTGACTCGCGAAACCATTAAGTATGCTAAATAGAAGCGGTGCGTCTTCTGCGACTACGCCGCTACCCGCAGCTTTCAAAACAGCAATAGCCGGTTCGGCAAAGGTGGCCCCTGCGCCGAGCAAAAACGCGAAAAGAAGAATGATTGGTAGCGGACTGCGCGTCGGCAAGACTGTTCCGATAATCTCACCGAGCGGCATGAGCCCGAGTCGGAGTCCTTCCATGAAGAACATCAGACCGACGGCCACAACTCCGATGCCCGATGCAATCATCAACGCATAGACCAGTGGAATCTGCAGCACAAAGAGCTGAAAAAGAACAAGGTACGCGACTATGAACCAGATGCTGCGCAGCTGGTCCATAAAGTTGCGGCGCAGGTATGGCAACAGGATACGCAGAGTATCCCGTAATCCCAGGTTGTATCGCGACGCGCTGTTCACTGCTTGATCCTTCTGTATAGAAGCGGATTGAGTTTCGCGAGCTCCCAGGTTGAGCCGGTGCGAACAGCACCACCGGACCAAATCTCTGGAGACTGTTATCCTATTGCTTTCAATGATTTACGAGCTAGAGCTTGCATTAATAGAGTTCTAGCTATGGGCCGCACTAACGCGGCTCTGGTTCAGTTCTGGTTCGTTTAAGGTTGCGTTTTCAGTGTTCGATATAGACAGATTCATGCCTGTGCTGGCCTGGGGTGACTTTGCCGGAGCATTACTCATGTTCTTTGTCTCCCACTCTCTTCCGGTGCGGCCTGAATGGCGTCGGAGCCTGGTCACGTTTCTGGGCGAAAACGGCTTTACGCTCCTTTATTCACTCATTTCTCTAACGGCTTTTGCCTGGCTAATCGCTGCGGCAGGTCGCGCTCCGATTGTCATCCTGTGGCAATGGCATCCATGGCAGTCCCACCTAACGCTGCTGCTGATGGCCGCCGTCTGTGGATTGCTGGCATTCGCTGTCGCTACTCCCAACCCATTTTCTTTTGGCGGTTACAAAAACGACTCCTTTAGCAGCCAATCGGCGGGAATCATCCGGTACTGCCGACATCCGTACCTGTTGGCTCTAGCGCTTTGGTCGTTTTCGCACCTGGTTTCCAACGGCAGTCTGGCTCACGCGGTGATGTTCGCGACTCTCGGTGCGTTTTCAGTTTTGGGCGGCCGGATGATAGACAGACGTAAACGCCGAGATATGGGCTCCGAGTGGGGGTACTTATGTGATGCTATGGCTACAGGTAGCCTAGGGCTCGCCGGGTCGATGAGTTCTTATGCATGGCGTTTAGCGTTTGCCATGGTGCTGTATGCAATTCTTCTGACCCTTCACCCCCGGGTGATCGGTGTAAATCCGCTACCAATGACCTGGCGGTAAGGCGAAACGCAGTCTGACTGTTCAGCGGGTGCGGTCGGTTTCTCGTCGATAACAAAAAGCGCAGACGGGGCGGTAGCGATCATCGGCACCGAGTACGATCTGAGGACCGTCGGTGACGGCACCGTCATCCGAAATACGCAAATTGAAAATCGCCTTGAGGTTGCAAAAGTGGCAAACGGTCTTTACTTCTTCAATCGCGTCGGCGACCTCCAGAAGGCGGCCGGAACCGGAGAAAGCCCTGGTCTGAAAGTCGGTCCGCAATCCGTAGCAAATGACCGGTATATCGAGATCCAAAGTCAGAACGCGCAGTTGATCCACCACTTCGGGTGACAGAAACTGCGCCTCGTCCACCAGCACGCACGCCGCACCTCGAAAGACCTCGAAATCGAGTGCCGTATCGTCCTCAACCAGCACATCAGCCTCTCTACTCAAACCCACCCTGCTGGCCACAGCACCCGCGCCGAAGCGGCGGTCCAATCGTGGTCGTATAACGACTACGCGTTCGCCTTTCTGTTCATAGTTATGGGCGACGGCGAGGAGGTTGAGCGTCTTTCCACTGCTCATGGTGCCATGTCGAAAATAGAGTTTGGCCATCGCTTAGAGATTCGCTCCGAAGTTGGTGGGGTTCAGGAATTTTGCCTCGAGTGTTTGCTAGACTTTTGATACAACGGTTAGTCAGGAGGACCCAGCGGTGAACCCTACCTTGAATGCCTCACGCTGCCTATATAGCCGGGCAGGCGATCTTCGACCGAACACTGTCCGTGGCCGAATGGGTGACGTCATGTTGAGCCCGATGCGGTTGCGCGGACCCCGTAAATCCAGTCGCTTCCTCGCAGCAGTGCTCGCCAAGCTCTTGATGCTGGTACTCACGAGTGTGGCAGTCGCAGATACGGACACGATCGAGAACTTTACACTGATTGATCACTTCGGCGACTCGCAGGAGCTCTACTACTATCGCGATGCCAAGGCCATAGTGCTGATCGTGCAGGGCAATGGATGCCAAATCGTTCGTTCAAGCCTCGGTGACTATCAGGCGCTGCGTGCCGATTATCTCGATAAGGACGTGAAGGTGTTCATGTTGAACTCCAATCTGCAAGACACGCGGGCGAGTATTCGTCGTGAAGCGCAGGAGTGGGGGATCGACATACCTATTCTCGATGACAGCGCCCAGCTTATCGGGCGCTCGCTGGGGCTAACGCGTACCGCAGAAGTGCTGGTCATAGATCCCCGGGACTGGCAGTTGGTCTATCGCGGCGCGCTGAATGATCGGGTTGACTACGAACGACAAAAGGACAGCGCAAGCGAAAATTACGTTCGCGACACTCTTGATACTCTACTCACTGGAGCCAGGCCCGAGTTCCGAAAGCGCAATGCGCCTGGATGCTTGATTAACTTCCCCGAGGCGACCGCGGCTTCGTCTATCAGCTACGCGCACGACATCGTGCCGATCCTGGCGCAGAACTGCGTGCATTGTCATGCCGAGGGTGGTATCGCGCCTTGGGCGATGAGTGACTATCGCATGGTACAGGGATTTGCGCCGATGATTCGCGAAGTTATCCGCACGAAGCGGATGCCGCCTTGGCACGCCGATCCCGCCGTGGGGCGTTGGGAGCACGATGGCGGGTTAGCGGACGGGGACGCCGATCTGTTGGTCCGGTGGATTGAGGCGGGCGCACCTCGCGGCAAAGAGGAGGACCCGTTGCTCAAGCTGCAGCCGCGCCGGGCTGAGTGGGTGCTTGGGGAGCCAGATTTGATCATCGAGGTGCCGGCTTTTGACGTGCCCGCATCCGGCGTCGTGGATTATCAGTTTCCATCGGTTGCCAACCCGTTAGATGAGGACGTCTGGGTTGTTGCCGCAACAATCATTCCCGGTGATCCGCAGGCTGTTCATCACGTGCTAGTGGGGTCGGCCGATGAACCTCCAGAGAAAGATCGTCAGGAAGGGGTATTCCAAAACTACATTATGGGTTACGCGCCAGGTAACGAATCCCAGTATATGCCAGAGAACACTGGTGTTCGCGTGCCTGTGGGTGGCGTGTATCTTTTCCAGATGCACTACACACCCTATGGCCGAGCAGCGACGGATCGTACTCGGGTAGGCCTGTACTTTGCGGAAAAAGGTGCGCCGCCCGATAAGTTCCTTAGGCAGCAGGTAATCCTAAATCCTCTGATCAGTATTCCACCGAACGAAGCGGCACATGAGGAGGCTGCCTACTTTGAATTTTGGGGGGATGCGGTGATTTACTCCCTGGTTCCTCATGCGCATTACCGGGGCAGGAGTTCGGAGTTTGAGCTCTTGTTCCCAGACGGCGAACGCGAGCTTTTGTTATCCGTGCCGAACTATGATTTCAATTGGCAGCGCACATACACGCTGGAGCAACCGAGGGCAGTTCCGGAGGGCACGCGCATTATTCATCGCACGGTCTATGACAACTCGGAGAAAAACCGCGGCAATCCGGACCCCGAGCGCACTGTTCCCTGGGGCCTGCAGTCCTTCGATGAGATGCTATACGGCTCCGTTAGTTTTACCTGGATGGATGAGACAACCCGGTCACCAACTCACTCCAACCAGCTGGCCGATACGGCACAGTGGATCGGCTTTATGGACGGCGACATGGATGGAAAAGTTCAGCGAAGCGAAATGCCGAGTTGGTTGAGCGAGCGAATCGGCTGGAAGTGGTTCTTGCTCGACCGAAACTTCGATGGAGGCCTTAACCTGGCCGAGATGAATCGGCTCTTCGGCGGGATGTAGCGCTGGTTGTTCTGTCGCCCGGCGATTTTATGGATCCTCCAGCAGTACCTCGCTAACGCCAGAGAACCGAGGGTCGGAGGCCGCCTGTAGATCGCCCGTGGGAGACAACCAGATAAGCTGTACGTTTCCGTATTCCCAGCCGTGCGGCTCCACGCGGTAGCCGCGTTCTCGGAGCTCGCTGATGACTGCGGCGTCTAATGGAGTAGTTGGGCTGTAGCTGATCAGGTTCTCGGGAAGTAGCTGGTGATGCACCCGGGTTGCTGCCAGCGCCTGTTTTGCGTTCAGGCCAAAATCGACGAGATTGCTGATTGTCTGATACACGGTGGTAAAAATCGTAGAGCCCCCCATTGCCCCGAGCACCATCACCGGCATGCCGTCTTTCAGGAGGATGGTGGGCGACATAGACGACAGCATGCGTTTGCCAGGGGCGATGGCATTTGCCTCATCGCCTACGACTCCGTAGTAGTTGGGGATGCCCGGCGCGATTGCGAAATCATCCATTTCATTGTTCAGCAGGAATCCTGCACCACGCACGACCACGCCTGAGCCAAAGCCCGTGTTAAGCGTGTAGGTGTTTGAAACCGCATTTCCCTCGAAGTCCAATATAGAAAAATGAGTAGTATGCAGTCCGTCGAGGCCAGGTTTGACATCCTCTGTCGCCGACGGAGCTGACCGGCTCACTGAGGCTGTGCGGCGTTGAATGTACTCTGGCGTAAGCAACTTTGAGAGATCAAAGTCGATAAACTCTGGGTCCCCAAGGTATCGGGCTCGGTCTGCAAAAATCCGTTTTTCGAGTTCAGCCTTCAGATGGACATATTGAGCGGAGTTCAGTTCCAGACCGCTGAAGTCCTTGCTGAGGAGGTCGCGCATAAGCAGATACTGAATGATGGCGAAGCCCCCGGAACTCGGCAGAGGCGCCGAGACGATTTCGTAGCCTCGCCATGCGCGCCGGAGAGGTTTTCGCCAGACCGGCTCATAGGCCTTTAAGTCTTCAGCACTGATTTCACCGCCACCGGCGCGCATCTCGGCAACCAGAAGTTGTGCCGTTTCGCCTTCGTAAAAGTCGGACGCGCCCTCCTTGGCAATTCTCTCGAGTGTGTCGGCGAGTTCAGTCTGCACGAAGCGCTCACCTTCCTTCGCGCGCCCGTAATAAGCTGCAAAGTTTGTCGCCCCGGCATAGTCAGGTTCCGACTCGCGGATTGCCTCGATAAACCAATGTTCGGGGTCGATGCCGTCGCGAGCAAGCGCGACAGCAGGTTGAACTAGCGATGCCCACGGCAAGCGACCGTAACGTGCGTGGGCTTCGGCCATGCCCGCCACAGTCCCTGGAACACCAGCTGCGCGATGTCCTACCAGACTCTGGTTGGTGCTGGCTGTGCCATCGGCATCCAGATACATGTCGCGGGTGGCCGAAGCCGGTGCGGTCTCTCGATAGTCCAGAAACTCACTGCTACCTTCGAAGTAGGTCGTCATGAATCCACCGCCGCCGATGTTGCCCGCATCCGGCAGGGTGACGGCCAGCGCGAATGCTGTCGCAACCGCTGCGTCGATCGCATTGCCGCCTCGCCGCAGGATGTCTCTGGCGATTGCAGCAGCAAGGGGTTCGGGAATCGCTACAGCCGCTTTGCGTCCTTCGGCGAAAGCGGTGGTACTTAAAAGGAAGCAAAGAAGGAGCAGGCAGGCGCCGATGCGCGAAGATCTGGAGGTCATTTTCTTTCACTCTTACTGAGTTCTGATTATCCGCATTGTCGGCTCGCGCACGCGGTAGCCGCCATTGGCGGTGGCCCTTATGGCGCTAGCGGCAGGAGTGGCGTACCGGGGCGTTCCAACAAAGCCAAGTGCGGCCCCAAATCTCTTACCCTTAAGCCTACCCGAGCTTGCGGCGATGATACTACTCGTTTAGCGTTTGCCATCGTCTTGGCGGGCAGGCCTGCAACCTGGAATCTGATAGCCCGGGTCCTGAATTCGCCGGTCTGAATCCAATTAAGACGACTAGCTGCCCGACCTTATACCCCTGACTGTACGAAGATACCTATTGCCCATGTTTCGACGCCTTGCGAACTGCCACAACGTTGACGATCTGCGACTGCTTGCGAAGCAGCGACTCCCCGGACCTATATTTCACTACATCGACGGCGCAGCCGACGATGAGGTGACCTATCGCCGCAACACGCGTTCGTTCGATGACTGCGATCTGGTTCCCAATGTGCTTGCCGGCGTGGACGAGGTGGATCTATCCACGGAGGTGATGGGGCAAAAGCTTGCCATGCCGCTGTTTTGTTCGCCGACCGCGCTGCAACGACTGTTCCATCACGATGGAGAGCGGGCGGTAGCTCGGGCTGCCGAAAAGTTTGGAACACTGTTCGGGGTCAGTTCTCTCGGTACGGTCAGCCTTGCCGAGATCGGTAACCTGATTCGAACACCGAAGATGTTTCAATTTTACTTTCACAAAGATCGGGGGCTCAACGATGCTTTGCTGCAGCGGGCCAAGACGGCGAAGTTCGATATTCTTACGCTCACCGTGGATACGATCACAGGCGGTAATCGCGAGAGAGACCTGCACACGGGCTTTACCTCGCCCACGCGCCTGACCCCCCGAAGCTTGCTGAGCTTTGCGCTTCATCCTGCCTGGGCGTTTAACTACTTCACGCATGATCCCTTCGAACTGGTAGAGCTTAAATCCCATGTAGCGGAAGGTTCCAATGTAGCCGTCTCTGTTGGGGAGTACTTCTCCACCATGCTCGATCAGTCAATGAACTGGAGCGATGCCGAGGCCCTGGCGGCAAACTGGGGCGGCCAATTCTGTCTGAAGGGAATCATGAGCGTCGCGGATGCACGCAGGGCTGTGGATATTGGAGCGACCGCGATCATGGTCTCAAACCACGGAGGTCGACAGCTGGACGGCTCTCGATCTCCCTTCGATCAGATTGCGGAGATAACAGACGCGGTAGGCGATAAGATCGACGTGGTGCTTGACGGGGGGGTGCGACGTGGCACCCACGTGCTAAAAGCGATGGCGCCGGCGCCAAGGCGGTCTCCGGGGGGCGGATGTACCTCTATGCACTCGCCGCAGCCGGGCAACCGGGAGTTGAACGTGCCCTTGGAAACATGCGTACGGAAATCGAGCGTGACATGAAGCTTCTCGGTATCACCGAATTGTCGCAACTGAACCGCGAGATGCTGCGTTATCGCTGATTTGCGGCGGTGTCGCCAGCTTGTGTGGCGCCTGCGAACCGTTCCTTAGGCTCCCATCGATCGAAGCGCTCGCGGCCGTGTTGATTCTCTACTGGTCTTTGGCGCAACTCCTGGCGCGAGGTTTGTGAGAGTGCCAGCGAGTGTTCCGCCGAGGACCCGACTGGTTAGATCTCTGCAGGCGGAGCGTGAATACGTGGCCGGCGGCATACCCGTTGCGGCTCGTGACAGCAAGCCTGGGTAAGTTCATCCTCTTAAATCTATCTCGACAATGAGATAAATAAGGTTCAGAATATTTTTTCGTTTTAGCTTTTCGAAAAGGTTTATCTGTGTCCAGAACAAAGCGCTATCTGCTCTCTGCCTCTCTTTCTCTACTGGCGTTGATGCTTTTGGCGTCTATCCTCGTAGGGCCACGATTCGTAAGCATGGTGGGCGTAATGGCCTCCGTGAGTTGCAGTCAGGTCTTTGGTGGGCATCAACCTTGGGAGACCTTTATCACAAGGGATCTTAACGCTCTGCGGGAGCTCGAACCTCTTCTCACGGTAGAGCAATCGCCCCAGCAGCAATCTGTTACCGGCTATCTCCTGGGTATTCCTGCAGTGAAGGCCGTTTATCACGAGGGTTATGGGTGCGTAAGCGAAGGGTCCCCAGCGGATCAGATGGAGAAGTACAGCTCTTTGGCAAGCTCCGGTGGCATGCCGCTTGAAGATGCCACTGGGCAGTTCCCTCGTCTCAATCAATTCATTGAGGAGGAGTTCGCTCGCAACGGTGATCAGGCCGACAACAGCATCAACCACCGATCATTTGTTGCGTTGTATCAGGGAAGACTGATCGCTGAGCACTACGCCTCGCCTTTTGATGCCAAAACACGCTTCGCAAGCCAGTCGATGGCCAAATCAGTGAACGCTCTTCTTTGGGCGGCTGCGGACATGCGAGGTCTTATCGATCTTGATGGCCCAGTGGCGGCTCCGGAATGGCAGCCGGGTGATCCGCGACAGTCCATCACTAACCGACACCTACTCGATATGGTGAGCGGCTTCGAGTTCGATGAGAACTATGAATTCGACCCTTTTGGCCAGTTCTTCGACATGGTGCTATCCGGTGATCTAGCGCACTTTGCTGCAGGACTTGAGCTGCGGCACACTCCCGGAGAGTATTGGTATTACTCCACGGCGGATGCCAATCTTTCCGGGCGAACCCTCGGCCTAAAGCTTGCCGAGCATGGCTATACGGTGCATCGTTTCTCCGACGAAGCATTGCTGGGTCGCATAGCGGCTGATCCTGTAGAGCTGCAGGTTGATGATGCTGGCTCCTTTTGGGCGGGTTCGGCCGTACATATGACGTCTTTGGACTGGGCTCGGCTTGGACAGCTGATACTGGACGGTGGCGTCTATCGCGGGGAGCGCCTGCTTCCAGCGGATTTTCTGACGGAGATGGGTGAACCGCTCCCGCAATCCAATGGCTGGTACAAGTCCAGTATGTGGCTGAACTACAGCCTCCGCTACGGAGAAGATCGCCAACTGGCTCCCGGTCTTCCGGAAGAGACGATCAGCTTCAGTGGATTCCAGGGACAAAAAGTACAGGTGATCCCATCTTCGGAACTAGTCCTTGTTCGCTTCGGCCGTACCGAGGGTCCTGGGTCCGGCGCTGTCTACAAACAGTTTATCGCGGATTCCTATGCGCTGGCGCTTGAGGAGGCCGAGTCCTCCCGTAGCGCGAGTACGCCATCGGCAGTGCGGCCAGAATCCAAAGCAGCAGTGCTGAACCACGGCCGTGCACTCTCGTCAGCGGACACGGCTTTATGAGCGCAAAACTGTCCTGCACAAGTGGGTTTCAGCGTCTATTTTGGTTCGGCTGGATGCTATCGGTTCTATCCCTGCTGTTGCCACTGACCTCCTGGTCGCAAATCGAGTCTGGATGGGAAGGCAAACTTGATTTGCAGAGTGCACAGGCCTGGGCCGATGGAGTGTTCGCTCCTGCCATTGCCGAGGGCACGCTCGATGGAGCGAGTATCGCGATCGTGAAGCGGGGCAGGGTGCTGTTTCAAAAAGGCTACGGTTATGCAGATGTCATTGCCAGGCGGCCAGCAACCGAGCGTACCCCGTTTAGAAGTGGGTCTGTGAACAAGGTTTTTACGGCTATAGCGATAATGCAGCTCGTGGAGCGCGGAGTGTTACGCCTCGACGATGACATCAATACGCGAATCTTGAGAGCCGGAATTGATACGCCTCGCGGTCGCACAACCGTTCGCCATTTGCTGACGCATTCAGCAGGGTTTGATGAGCGCTTTCGCGGCACTCTGAACGCCAAACCGGCGCTGGTCCGCGCTAGTCAGGCGTACATTGATGAGCATGCGCACTCCCAGGTGAGGGCGCCCGGAGTCGTGGTCAATTATTCAAATCAAGCCATGGCGCTTGCCGGCACGATCATCGAAGACCTTACGGGCTCGACGTACGGAGACTATGTAACGAAGCACATTTTTGCGCCACTGGGGATGGAGACGGCTTTCGTTGAACAGCCGGGTGAGCTCCCAGCAGACGTGGCGGTGGAGCACGCAATCAATGACGATGGAGGGTTAGCGCCCAGGCCCCTTCTTTATAAAGAGACGTTCTACCTGGGTTCTGGCGGATTCTTCTTCTCTGCGCTCGATATGGCCAAATTTATGAATGCGGTCCTCGCTCGTTCGCCTGAGTTGTTGTCGATGGCAAGCTGGGATCAGATGTTCACACGGCAGCTCTCTTCTGGTGAGGGCTATGCAGGCGGTATCGGTCTTGGCTTCTGGATCTACGAGATGCTGACCTCAGACGACGGCACTGGGAGCGAAAAGCCCAGTGTGGTCGGGCAGGGGGGATCTACTGAAGGCTTCAATCTTCGCATGCTTATGTTGCCCGAGGAGCAAGTGGGCCTGTTTTTCGCAACGGTTAAGAGTAGGAAGTCGGTATTCGCCAGCGTGGACTTTGACACATGGGCAAAGGGCTTTAACTTCATCGAGCACTTCCGAGGTTATCCGCAGCGCAGTCCATACAGCGGCGACGGCCCGGCTCTGGAGCGTTTTACGGGCTCGTTTATCAGCAATCGTCGTCCTTTTTCAGGTTCTGAGTTTTTCGTGTCGATGCTCTTTCAAGAGGCTCGCAGCGTGACATTGGAGGACGGCGTGCTTAACTGGGCGAATACGCCCTTGCGTCGTATAGGCGCGCGGACCTTTGACTATCCGGCGGATGGCGAACGCAGGGTAACGATCAGTTTTTCCGAGAACCTTCAAACGGTCTGGCGCGATCAATCGACGAGCTATCATCGCCATGCGGGGCTGCACCCCAACAACTACCTGCTACCACTTGTGGCTTCGCTGCTGTTCGTCGCCTTAAGTGCTTTCGTGCCTGCGATTTGGCCGCAACGGAAGTCCCCTCGAAAGTTCGATCTACTGCTGCTCGCTGCCGCGTTACTTGCGTTTAGCGTGGTCGCCACCCAACCGGTGGCGATTCTCCTTGGCGATCATCCGCGCGTTGAATCACCGCGTTTTGCGGTTCAGGCGTTGTTTGGTTGGCTTACCCTAGCAACAACTGCAATGGTTGCTTCTTTGATGGCCGGACAGGCTCGCCAGATCAAAAGCTTGGGATCATACTCCGCCGACAGCCTCTCCCGGCCTCTAGCCATCCATCGTTCACTGATCGTGATGGCCTTGATTCTACTGACCCTACTATTCGTTGGTTACGACGTCATTCGCTTATAGGATTAGGTGTTTGCCTGTAGGTGTTTGTCCGCTACGAGCGATTATCACGGTCATCGTGTAAGCCATGGTCATGGACAAGGCTTAGAACGGGTAATGAGGAGCGATGAAAGTGTGCACGGCAACACCGCCTAGCCTAGAGAGTTTACATGAGACCGCTGTCACTCTCGTTGTGTGACCGGAGAACTTAGCTAAGTACGAGTGTGCGGCTCCCTCTGTTCGTTAGCGAGGGGAGCGGCTTAGAAGATTAGCTAATCAAAAGAAGTACTGTCCGCGAATTCCAAAGCGACGGCCCTCATTGATCGCTGAGCGAAAGCCTAGCGGATATATCCCTCCGGATGATCCGAGAAGAAAGAATTCATCGGCAAGATTTTCGGCAAATACTGTTACTGAATAGTCGGCGGTACTGAACCCGGCTCGCAAGTTAACAACCTCGTAAGAGTCGAGAACGAACGCATCAAACTCATCCCCCCCCGGTGTGGCGAACTGGTCATCAACAAACTGGTATTCTCCTCGAACAAAAAGCTCTGTACCGGATTCGAGCGGCTGTGTGTACTGGAGCTGAGAGTTGACGGTCCATTCTGGTGCTAGCGGAATCGTGGTACCGCTCAAGTCGACCGGGTCGTTAAGATTGGGAACGAATCCATTCTCAAACTTATCGTACTCGGCTGAGGTGTAGCCAAGGCCAAGCTCCCAAACCAGGCGATCAGTTATCAGGTACCGCGTTTCCAGCTCGAAGCCCTGAAAGGTAGCTTCGCTCGCGTTCCCGATAAAGCCGAGAAGCAGGTCTGAGTCGAAGACTGTGGTTTGAACATCGTCCCACTTCATTACGTAGGCCGCCGCGCGAATATCGATGGCGCCGTCCAAGAGCACGCCCTTCAGGCCTGCCTCATAGTTCCACAAGTCTTCGGAGTCATACCCTTCGGGTACCAGCGGGTTGTTATTCAGGCCGCCCGGTCGGTACGCGTTAGCCGCCTTTGCGTACACATTGAAGTTGTCGTTAAGGGCATACGATGCCGTGAACGTTGGCGCGAAATTCGTAAATTCAACCTCCTGGTTCGGTCGCTCCGCACCGGGGCCATTGACGACGGAGTCTCCGACACTGCCGAAGCTCGAAAAGCTATCGTCGCTGTAGCGCGCACCGAAGCTGAGTGTTAGGCGCTGGTCAAAAAATGCATAGCTAACGTCGCCGAAGATGGCGCGGCTTTGGACGCGGTCGAAATCCGTAGAGGGGTCGAACGGGCCTTCGACACCGAGAAACGATCCATTAAACAGTGAGCCAATCGCTAGAAAATCGGTGTCGTTCTGAACCTCTTCATCCTCAGCGAACAGCACTCCCACCACCCACTGCAGTGGTCCACTGTGATTCGACTGTAATCGCAGCTCGATTGAGTAGGACTCAACTTCTTCGACACCGAACTCATCGTAGTTCGCGACGAACGTCGCGGGAGCGCCGAAAGGTGTCTGATAAACGGTCTCGTTGATATTAAAATCGGCTTCGAAATTGTCTACACGACTCTCACCCTCCATGTAACCCGCCACGCCTACGAGCGAGAATCCCCCGAAGTCATGCTCGCCTCTCACGGTGATGTACTGCGCTTCGTTTGTCGTCGTATTCTGCTCATCGACATTGAAGGTATGTGCTCCACCCTCCGGATAGATCGGCGTACCTTGCAGCTGAGCCAGCGTCGCTAGCGAATCGATCACGCCAAAGGTGAGTGGCGTAATAAAGTCGGCTACCCCTGCGATGGGTAAACCGACGGCAACGGTATTGGGGATGTTCTCCTCAGCATCGACGTACGCACCCGCGATGTCGATCGTTGTCGCATCAGTGGGCGTCCATCGGAGTGCCAATCGCACACCGTACTCATCAAAGTCGTTTGTGACGTCCGCAGGTCCAAGGTTGTTCATAAAGCCACCGAACTCCTCGTAGTAGCCGAGCAAACGATAGCTGAGCTTGTCGTCGATCAGCGGGCCGCTAACTGCACCACGGACCTGGTAGCGCTCATTCGATCCCACGCGGGCCGAGATATCGCCTTCGAACTCATCAGAAGGTTTGTTGGTGGTGATGTTGATTGCTCCGGCCATGATGCTTCGGCCGAAAAAAACGCCCTGCGGTCCTCGTAGCACTTCTATTTGCGCCGCGTCCTGCAAGGAGGGGTTGTTGAACGCGCTGATGGAGGTTGGCGATACGTTAAATTCATCCAGGAAGACGCCATAGGTATTAGCGACTCCTTCCTGCACAGAAAGCCCCCGGATGCTCACATCCCAGGAGCGTCGTCCGCCTCCGCTGGTAACCGTTACGTTAGGCACAAACTGCAGGTAGTCATTTATGTCCTGAGACCCCAGTTGCTGTAGTTGCGCTTCTGAGACAGCGGTTATGCTGACGGGAGCATCGTAGATGGTCTGATCGCGCTTCAGGGCCCGAACAATGATCTCCTCCATCGGGTCGTCTGGATTTTCGCTTGCTTGCTGTGCCCACGCCGTGGTGCTGGCGGAGAGCATGGTGACAGTGGCAACAGACACGGCTGTCGCTAATCGGTGGGCTACGGCGGTGCAGTTCCTGGAGGGTCTCATCATCATTCCTTGCGCAGCGCGCTAGATATATCTTGATGTAACGTAAAATCAGAGTCTGCTTTCCCGAAAATATCTTGTCAACAAGATATTTTTACGGGTAGCAACTGTGAAGGGCTTTTCATGCCTTTGGCAGAGGGTTTTCGAAGTGCAGGCTTTAGGTATCAAGTCCTGGATCCGGTAGCGCGCCGTCGCCTCTAGCCCGAAAATGGCGCATGTGGCCAGGAGTTTCGCTCCGAGATGCTCTATCCCGGTCGTGCTCGTGAACAGACCCGCTGCCATAGTCGCGGGCTGCGGACAGGATGGGCAAACGAAGGCGGGGGTAGCTTCCGGTCTTTAGCCTGTTCGAATAAGGCTTAATATAAAGATTTAAAGTGTTTTGAATCTGCAGGCTTGAGTGAGCGCTTCGCGCGCACTGTGCTGCTCCTAGCCTTCAGGCGAGCAGCTTCAGTACGGTGTGGCCTGGCTGGAGGAATGCCTGGGGTTTCGGCGTCGAGTGCGTCTTTTGGGTGCCCCGGAAAGCCTGTCGAGAATGCGAGTCAACTGCAATGTGAATACGAGCGTATCGCAGTCTGTCTCATTGTGAGTCGGATTCAGACTTGAGATGATCGGTAAGGCTTGAGAAGCCCTATCACGGTGCGTAGAATCCGCGCCCTCGCTACGTGATGCCGACGTAGCTCAGTTGGTAGAGCAACGCATTCGTAATGCGTGGGTCGGAGGTTCAAATCCTCTCGTCGGCACCATTTTTTGCGCCAACGGCCCTTCCTGCGCCAAAGGCCCTTCGCCGACTCTCTACCGCGGCTCTACGTCTCCTTAGTTACCGGGTGTTTACCCGCTCATCACAGGCTTATCACAGGTTCTGCAGTTAAGCATTCGCGGTTTTTATTAGTGGCGATTTTACGGGTGCGCTTTCTGTGTGCACGGTTATAAAGACTTTTTGAATTAGCGGCTTCGAAAGAGCCGCGGAGGTACCGAAGACAGATCGAACAAAGCCTTGAAAATTAGGGCTCAGCCTCAGTGACGACGCATCTCATAGTACAGCGCCGCTTCATTGACGGGCACTGGCTTAGAGAACAGAAAGCCCTGCATATAGTCGCAGCCTAGATCAATGGACTGGCGCATTTCGGCTTCTGTTTCGATGCCCTCAGCAATGACTTTGATTCCCAGTCGATGGGCCATCTCGGTAATCCCAGCCACCAGCGCCTGATTGCGAACGTTGTCTTCTACTTTATGGATCAGCGTGCGATCGAGCTTGAGAAGATCCAGCGGTAACTCCAGCAAATGCCCTATCGAAGAAAAGCCACTCCCAAAATCATCAAGTGCAATGTGAACACCGCGCATGCGCATGAACTCCATCTGCGACTGGCAGGTCCTGATGTTATCGATACTCTGACGTTCGGTAAGTTCCAGGGTTAAGTTCTCGGGGCTCATATCGGAGTCCTGAATGGCCTCGAGGATGGACTGGCAAAAATTAGCACTTGAGAGTTGCTGGGCGCTTACGTTTACCGCTACGCGATCCACACTCAAGCCACGATCGAGCGCCGTTCGGTACATCTCAGCTACATTTCCCACCACAGAATGAGCGATGTCATTGAGTAGCGACGAGTTTTCAACAATGGGAATAAATTCGCTCGGGCTTACCTCATCGAGAAGGTCCGAGTGCCAGCGTGCGAGCGCCTCCAGTTGAACTTCTTTGCTGCTGGTCACGCTGACGATCGGCTGGAAAGCCGCAGAGAGCTCATTGTTCCTGATCGCATCGCGAAGGTTCTGTTCGACCTTCTGTAATCGCGTGTACTGCAGTTCGACATGTTCGCTGTAAAAGCAGGCAGTCGTGTCGCTGCTGGTTTTGGCCTGGTACATTGCGCAGTCGGCCTGCTTCACGAGCAGGTCGAGATCCTCGGCATCGGGATAGAACGCAACGCCAATAGAGGGATGTATCCGCAAGCGATGAGCGCCCAGCTGAAACCCGGTTTCAAATTGACGCTGTAAGCGTCTTATGAACGGATAGACTTCTTCTTTGTCCTGCATTGTGTCGGTGATGATGACGAACTCATCCCCGCCAATCCGGGCGATAAAGTCGGCATCACGCACGGCGCTTTTCAGTCGTTCCGCAAACTGTTGCAGTAGATCGTCGCCGACCGCGTGACCGTAGCTATCGTTGATCTTTTTGAAGCCGTTCAGGTCGAAGTAGAGCAGAGCGACTCTAAGGTCCTTGCGCTTCGCCCTTAAAAGAACGCGCTCGGCGGCGTCCTGGAAGTAGGCTCGGTTTGCGAGCCCGGTAAGTGGGTCATGATTTGCCTGGGCTTCGAGCTGCACGTTTCGAAACGCCGCGTCTTCCAGTGCCTGCTTGAGGCGCTTCTCGACCAGCTTACGTTCCTTGGCAAATTCGACGCTGCGAGCCAGGGTTTCGGGTGTGACGGTGTTCTTGGACAAGTAGTCCTGCGCGCCGCTCTGCAGTGAATCGATGGCGGAGTAGCTCTCGTCGTCACCGGTCAGCACGACGATGGGCAGATGAGGGTACTGTTGGCCTATCGTATGGACGTTCTCAATCCCTGACCTGTCAGGTAAGTTCATATCTAAAATGAGTGCTTGAAAACTTCCGCGATCCAGAGCGTCCGCAATCTTCTCGAACCGATCGACGCACATTACCGAATATCGATTGTCGAATGCCTGACTGAGCATGCCCGAAAATAGTTCAGCATCGGCCGGATCGTCCTCGGCCATCAGAAAACACTGTCGACTATCCGGATAGACTATTTCTTGAACTGATCTGTCTTGAACTGCACTTTGAACCATGGTGCTACCCTGTTGGTGCCTCTGTGCTCGATTCCATGAGTGGGCGAGACGAAGCTTAACATCTGTCGGTCGCTAGAGTGCCTCGTCCGACAGCGCTCTATACAAGCCGATCACTACAAGACAAGCCAATCACTACAAGACAAGCCAATCACTCGATTGGCTAATCACAAGGCCCAACCCGGTCGTCTTGACCGTCTGGCTCCAGAGCCTAACGCGAAGAAGCATCGGCGACTGGCAGGCCGGCGCCGTCCAGACTGATGTCTGAGTTTTGTTGCTCCAGATCGTCGCTCGTACTGCGCCTTTCTTTGTAGCCCGTTTGGTCCGTCTTCCTACCCGTTCCATTGACTGTGAAAGATACGTCCTTGGGGTCAACGGGCTGCGAATACCTGACAAGAAGGCCAGTCGTTTGCTCTGGAGTTGCCGATGCTGAAGACGCAGGCATTATCGTCAGCTCCGCACCATTGAGTTCGGCGATAAAACGACAGTACGTCAGCCCGAGCCCGAGGCCTGCATACTCATCTCCACGCAGCCGCTTGAAAGGTCGGGCCAGATCCTTGATTTGGCGCTCTTCCAGTCCGATTCCGTTGTCTACAATTGTAAACACAACGCTCGATGAATTACCCACCGACCGAAACGTGCATCGCACATCCACGCGCGTGATATGGCTTGACGAGACAGGCCTGAACTTTAGCGCATTGTCCAGCAAAGCCGAGAAGAGCGTTAGCCAATGTTCCTGGCTACCTACGACTACAGGCCAGTCGCCCGCGAGTACTATTTCAGCAAACCGGTTATCGTACCGGCCGCTTTCCATAACTACCGCGATCTCTTTCTCAAACAACGCCCTTAGATTGATCTTTGACCGGTTGTCTTTACTTCTCGACAGTTTAGGAAGCGCATTCAAGCCATTGAGCATGGCCTGAATGCGTTGTCCGCCTTCGTTTATGATGCCGAGCCAGTCCCGCTGCTGCTCATTCAAAGCTTCACCGGCGATATCGCGCTCACACAGTAGACGAGCGAAGCCTCCGACATGACGCGCGGGGGCCCCGATGTCGTGGTTTATCCCTCGTATCAGGTGTTCGACGAACTCTGCACTGACGCTCGATTTAGTCTGTTCTGCTGCCAAGCGGCAAGCTCCAGCCGTAGCCGACCGAATCTCTGTGATCGTTGCGGCACTAGGGTGTAAATAGAAGTGTACAGTTAAAATGCAACATTAAGTTTACACTAATTTATAAGAAAAATTGAACAAACGGATTAAGTCAACCCACCCGAAGCAGGAACTGAGAACTGGCTCACACTATTTCTCGGGTATGAGTTCGGGCGGTTAGTAAAGGCGGCTAAAGTGGTTCTGGCGATCGTACTTAGCCGGTACTGGTACACATAATCTCGCCTGAGAAGCCGTCGAACACGAATGGTCCGGGTATTCTTCTTCCATGAACTCAGCAAACGCCGATAACTCCGACATCACGACGCTGTTACGCGCCTGGACCGCGGGGGATCGCGAAGCCGAAGCAGCGGTGTTGCCACTGATTTACGATGAGCTTCGTAAAATAGCGCGTGTACAGCTGAACGGTGAGGCGGGCTCCATCACTTTGCAGGCAACTGACCTCGTCAGTGAGGCGTACATCCGCCTGAACCAGCAAAACAGTGCGGACTGGAAAGACAGACAGCATTTTTTCGCCGTAACCGCCACGGTCGTACGACGCGTGCTGCTGGACGCCGCTCGCAAACGTCTGGCCGAGAAGCGGGATAAACGCCAGGAAGCGCTGTCTCTGGATGCGGAGCCCGACACCAAAGTGCCTGCCGAGGCCATGAGCCGGGCGCGCGCGACTGAATTACTCGATCTCGACACTGCTCTGCTCGAGTTGGCGTCTGTGTATCCACGCCCGGCGAAACTGGTGGAGCTTCGGTACTTTAGCGGTCTCTCGATAGAGGCCAGTGCTGACTTCCTTGAGGTGTCACCTGCCACCGCGAAGCGGGAGTGGTCACGTGCAAAGGCGTGGCTGCACCGCAGACTGAATGACCCCGGCGTTGATTCGCACGTGATTGATTGCCACTGATGGTGCCAAGTTCCACAATAGCGCCTTAGCTCCCCTTAAGCTTTCCCTTTGGCGCACCTTTAGCCCCAACTCTTACTTTAACGCCAGCTCTTAGAAGTCGCCTGTTAGGCGCGCGTGCTCATCGATGAGTGCCCTTACCAGCGGATTTACAAAGCGGCGGCGCGGTGTGATTGCGTAAAACGTCTCATGCAGCGCATCGAAGTGCTGCGCCTCAATCAACTCACCGCTATCCAGCTCGTCCCGCACCACAATGGGTGGAGCGACGGCGAGTCCGATGTCCTCTCTCGCCAGCAATCGGATCATCGCCATATCGTCCACCTCGGCTGCGATCCGGGGTGCGAGCCTTTCTCTGTCGAGCCAGGCGTCAAAGTTCTGCCGAATGCTGCTGTTCGCTGATGGCAGGATCAGAGGCTCCTCGCGCAGCATGTCCCTGAGATCACCATAGCGGTTTACCCGGTTGGGCGAGCCCACGATGCTGATCGGCTGGTCATCGATAAGATGGGCAAGCCATGATGGTTCCCTCTCTCCTGGCGGAGGCGCGTTGATAAGGAGCACGTCCAGGTTCAACGCATCAAGTTCCTCGAATAGCACCGGCAGGCTTGCCGAGCGCAGGCTGATCTCCACGTCGTCGTGGGCGGCTAATGGTCGAATAAAACTCAATTGGAAATTCCTGGACAAGGTGGACAGCGCGCCAATTCGAACTTTTCTTGCTGTGTCCGTTTCGGGGTTCGCGAAACGATCCAGCAGTTCCGAACCTGTCGAGAATATGGTCTCGGCGTAGTCCAGTGCCACACGGCCAGCCTCAGTCAACACAAGCTGTCGATTCCTGCGTTCAAATAACGGCTGACCGAGTTGCTCTTCCAGCTTTTGTATCTGCACAGACAGAGCGGGAGCCGATACAAACAGTGTCTTTGAGGCCTGAGCGAGGCTGCCTTCGTTGGCGACAACCCAGAAGTACCGAAGATGTTTATAATTTAACTGCATAAAAAATCTGTTTTATATCAGATTACAAGAAAGGTTTTAAAAATATTAACGGATAGATAAAAACATTCAATTAATTGCCTAGGGACTCGATGCGTACATTGCATGATGTGAAAACAATGAGATGAATGAATGGAGTCCTTGCTAAGCTCTGGCGCGTTGGTCTCGCTGATTTGGCTCCTCGCCGGCTTTCCAATTTCGGGCGATCTGCGAACGTCAACTTATCGATGGCAGATGTCTGTGCAGCTTGCTATCGGCCTGGTTGCGGTTGGCCTCTCATCGTTCACGTTGTTCCGGGCTATGTCGGTCGACGCTCAGGCATTCGCTGCGCCGGGACTTGCAGGTACGCTGCTATCGTTCGGTACAAATCGCTTAAGCGCGGTATTGCTGATTACCGTGAGCTTCATCGGGCTTATCGTTGTTCGCTACAGCCACGCTTATCTGGCCGGTGAAGCAGCCCAGGGGCGCTTTCTTAGCGTGCTGTGTCAAACGCTTGCCGGCGTAACGCTTTTCGTTTGTGCCGGTAATGTGTGGCTGCTGCTGGTGGCCTGGTTTTTTATCAATCGCTCGATGCAGCGCCTCATCTGCTTTTATCCCGAGCGACGCACGATCGTTCTTGCCGCTCGCAAGAAGCGCTTCGTTTCACGCTGCAGTGAAGTTGCGCTGCTTGTCGCAGCTATCACTCTATGGAAGATCGCTGGCACGTCTGACATCGCAGAGATCAATGCGGTCGCGTCGTCCTTGCCCGTTGAAACACACGACTTTGGTCTGTGGGCCAGTTCGGCCGTGTGTCTAGCCCTCGCGGCGGTTTTTATGTGCGCACAGTTTCCGACTCACAGCTGGCTGACGGAAATCGCTGACGCGCCCACACCGGTTTCGGCCCTGCTGCACGCAGGAGTGGTGAACGCCGGTGGAATTCTGCTTCTGCGATTCTCGGATGTTATGACCAACAGTGGTGTCGCGATGTTCCTGCTCATCGTGATCGGAGGTGTGAGCGCTCTTTACGGCTCTCTCGTAATGCTCACGCAGCGCAGTGTGAAAGTAATGCTGGCTTATTCCACCGTCGCGCAGATGGGCTTCATGCTGCTGCAGTGTGGCCTCGGCGTTTTCGGCTCCGCAACTCTACACATAGTTGCGCATTCACTTTACAAAGCGCATGCATTTCTGGCCTCAGGCAGCATCGTAGACGTCGCCAGAGGCAATGGCTTGCTCGGTCGCGAGGCTACGCCACGAATCGGAAGCGTTATTTTCGGATTCGCTGTCGCAACGACGCTGTTTCTCGGCTTTACCCGGGTGAGCGGCGCCTCGTTTGCGCAGCATCCCGCGATCATCGGGTTTGGGCTTGTCATGTGCATGGGCGCCATGCACCTGGTCGTTCAATCGAGTCGAGGTGCATCTCGCGTGATCGCTGCACTGCGCGCCGCGGGCGCGTCGGTTTTGCTTGGCGCGATTTATTTTTCGCTGCAGGCGGTCTGTGAGGAGTTCTTCGAAGCTGCCGTCGCACCGCCTGCACCCTTGGCCACGGCGAGTGCGTTTTTCTTCGCTATCGTTCTTGCCATGTTTGCTCTCATTACCTCGCTGCAGTGGGCGCTTCCCTGGCTGCAGAAGCGGCGCTTCTGGCAGGTTTTCTGGGTGCATACGTCCAATGGGTTCTACATCAATCAAATTTCCAATCAGTTTCTGCAACTCCCGCCCCGGGAGCGGAACGGTGACATCACGAGGACAATCGGATGAGCTCAGAAAAGTCGTCTCAGGTCATAAAGTTTCCTGGAGCCCGCAAGAATAAGCCGGTCGTCCAGCAGGCGGTGCAAAGATCGCTGCGACGCGTTGCTCCGGTCTGGCCCCTCGACGGCTTTGTGGCGGTAAATCCCTTTTTGGGTATCGCCGATGAAGGATTCTCCGTAGCAGCTAGACGCGTCTCGCTGGCGTGCGAGGCTCGCATGTATATGACTCCGGAGTTCTATGTCAGTGCGCTGGATAGGCAGCGGGTCAAACCGGAGGACGTCGAGGAAGCGATTCAGATCGTCGGAGATTGCGAGGGAGTAAGTGCGGAGCATCTTGGTGCTGAGTTGGCCAACGGCGCAGCAACTGAAGTACGAGCGCTGCCAACGGTAGCAAGTGTTGCCCGGGAGTTGGCTAACACCGACTGGCCGTCACACGTGGTGGAGCGTATTTCGCATTGGGCTTCCGGTTACTTTGACGTGGGCCAGGCGGTCTGGCCTTCTCCGTTTCGAGAACTCAGTCCGTTCCGGGCCTGGCTGGCGGAGATGAGGATTGATTGCAGCGATGTGGTTCTGGGTATCAATGAAGCGCAGAAGATTCTGGCGGAGCTGCCGGAAGACGCCGCCGAGGCATGCGAGTGGTGCTTGAATCGCCTCTCTATCCCCGAGGATGTCGTAGAGCTGTACCTCCATCGTCTCCAGATGACCATCGGCGGGTGGGTCGCCTACGCACGATTCAAGAGCTGGCAGCAGGAACTGGCCGGGTCAGAGCCCGAATTGATTGTAGACATGCTGGCCATTCGTCTCTCCTGGGAACTGTTGATTTTGCGCGGTGGGGTGGCTCAGGGCATTGAATTGGCCTGGCGGCGATCAATCACCGGTTGTAACGCCGATTCTCTTCTGGCTCAGCCCGTATCGCGTGCGGAACGTGCCCTGGAGATCGCGCAGACCGCTTACGAATTTGCCTGGCAACGCGAACTCGTAAGTCAGCTTCAGGCGTCACCCGTGTCGTCGCCGGCTACACGACCCGATGTGCAGGCTATTTTTTGTATCGACGTTCGATCCGAGGTGCTCAGGCGAGCACTGGAGCAGGTCAGTGAGACAACCGAGACGTTGGGTTTTGCAGGGTTCTTTGGTCTGCCAATAGAGTACATACCGCTCGCCGATCAACAGGGGTCGGCTCACTGCCCCGTTCTGCTGACACCGGCTGTTCGAGTGCGTGAGACGGTCCATGGACAGACAGAGGAATTGTCTAACCGTCTCTTACGTCGGGTAAAGCTCGCTCGGCAGTTGAAGCGGGGCTGGCGCTCGTTTAAGAATTCCGCAGTATCGAGCTTCACTTTTGTCGAGAGCTTTGGCCTGACCTATGCCCTGAAGCTTGCGGCTCATTCCCTGCGCTTGTCTCGACCGGAGCCCAACCCACGCTTTCGCGGGCTCCCGCCGAGGTTTGCCTCAGACCTTGGTCCCCAGGTCCGGGCTGTGGACGGTACCAGCGAGAGTGTGGGTTTTACGCGCCAGGTTGATTTTGCCGAGAACATGCTGGCGGGAATGTCGCTCAAATCGAATTTCGCGAGGATCGTTATGCTTACCGGGCACGCGTCTTCCAGCACCAACAATGCCCATGCAAGTGGACTGGACTGTGGCGCCTGTGGCGGACAGAGCGGTGAGGCGTCTGCACGTCTGGCGGCGGCAATTCTCAACGACCAGCAGGTGAGAGCGGCGCTCATCTCGCGAGGCTATTGCATTCCGGAGGACACGTTTTTTCTGGCGGCCCTTCACAACACCACGACCGACGCCGTCGAGTTGTTCGATATCGATGAATTGCCGGTCACGCACCGATCGGATCTGCAGGGGCTCAGAGCCAACCTGGACCAGGCAGGTGCGCTGGCGCGCACCGAACGCTCAGCTGCCCTGATGTTGGATCCAGAGCGGGCCACGCTCAGTGAAATGCTCAGTCGCGCCAATGACTGGAGTCAGGTGCGACCCGAATGGGGTCTTGCCGGCTGTGCCGGGTTTGTCGCCGCGCCGCGCTCTATGACCTGCAAACTCGACCTGAAGGGTCGTTGCTTTCTCCACTCCTACGATCACACTCAGGACGTGGAGTTCAGAACCCTGGAGCTGATCATGACAGCGCCGATGATAGTCGCGAGCTGGATCAGTCTGCAGTACTACGCGTCAACGGTTGATAATCGGGTATACGGGAGTGGGAACAAAGTTCTGCACAATGTGGTAGGTGGCAGCGTCGGCGTTTTCGAAGGGCAGGGCGGCGATCTCCGGGTCGGTCTTCCTCTGCAGTCTGTGGACAATGGGGACGGCCCGGTCCACGAGCCATTGCGGCTCTCGGTTTTCTTGGCCGCGCCGATTACCGCGATAAACCGGGTGCTCGAAAAACATCAGCATGTGCGCGACCTCGTTGACAACGGCTGGCTACATCTTTTTGCCATCTATGATGAGGGGAAGGTTATAGTTCGCTACCGCGGCGAGTTACAGTGGGATGCTTTTTCTCCCGCATCGGTGCAGAACTCGCAAATGCACCAGCATTGATTCAGCGACCGAGGTTTTGCTGTTAAAAAGATACTTGTCTATGCCGAAATTGACGATCCAGCCTGCCTTCAGCAGGTGATCGTCCAGGCTCTCGCTCATAGCGCGAGCATCACTGTTTGCGAAGTTGTGCCGTCCCAGCCTAAGGCTATTGATGCCATGGGCGTTGTCGAGCGCGTCCACGAGCTGCGCTGGTCTCTGGCGTTTCAGCGGCTCCGGCAAATCTGTGAGCGCTTTTCCGAGCACATGGAAATCGACTACGGGGTGTTTGCGGGCGAGCCATTTATCGCTATCACCGAGCAGGTAATTGAGCAGGGCTTTGACCTGGTGGTGCATATCAGCAAGCAGGATGATGCGGGGCCTGCGGCCGGCCTTAACGCCACGGGTATGCACCTGATGCGCAAGTGCCCCTGCGCAGTCTGGGCTATTCATCCCAACGTTAACGATACAGACGTGATGGGGGCGGATTCACTGCAGCAGACAGACACCCTGGTGGCGATAGACAGGGATCATGGCCCTCTCGCGGCTCGCGCCGACAGCTTTGCCCAGCGTGTGCTGACAATCGCTGCAGATTACGCCAATGTGCGAGGCGGACGGCTGCTGGTGATGCACGCCTGGCAGCCGTTCGGCCAGGAGCTTCTGGATCATCCCAGTCTTGAACTTGATGAAAAAGAGCGAGAGTTCTACAAATCGCAGCAACGCGTAGAAACCCAGACCTGGTTTGATGCAACGCTCAAACCGCTGGCGGAATCGCTGCCGGCAAAAGTGGAGCTCGCCCCCATATTACGCTGCCAGGAACCTGTATCGGCGGTGCTTGAAGTTCTTGAGGAAACCAATGCAGGACTGATGGTGCTGGGCAATGTGGGGTCTTCCCGCCACCCTGGTGTGCTGATCGGTCCAACCACCGAGTCGTTGCTCGCTCAATGCAACGTCCCCACACTGGCCCTAAAACCGGATGACTACATAACTCCGCTGTTGCGACCTACCAGCTAGGGAGCCGGGCCGGTTTGCCGCACTGTCCGTGCTATGGTTCGCGCCGCCGCGAATTGGATCAGTGAAGAAGACAAAAGCGTATGACCTCCCAGATCATAGATGGAAAGGCCGTTGCTCAGGCCCTGCGTGCCGACATTGCCGATGAGGTCTCCGCCCTGAAAGCAGAGCACTCGGTCGTCCCTTCTCTTGCTGTGGTTCTCGTCGGGGAAGACCCGGCCAGCCAGGTTTACGTTCGTAACAAGGGCCGCCAGACCGAAGAAGTCGGCATGCGAAGTATCACCCATCGGCTTCCGGCATCAACAGACGAGGCCACCCTGCTGAGTCTGGTGGATAATCTCAATTCTGATCCCGAGGTCGACGGCATTCTGGTTCAGTTGCCACTTCCCGGGCACATCCAGGAGCGCCGCGTCATCGAAGCCATCGTGCCAGCTAAAGATGTCGATGGATTTCACCCCCTCAACACCGGTGCCTTAATGAACGGTGATGAGAATGCGCTCGTTCCCTGCACTCCGCTTGGTTGCCTGCTGTTGCTTCGCAGTGTAGGCGGACTGAATTTGTCGGGTGCGCATGCCGTCGTCGTAGGCCGGAGCAACATAGTCGGGAAGCCCGCCGCTCAGCTGCTGCTCCGCGAGCACTGCACCGTAACCACAGCTCACAGTCGAACCCGCGATCTCCCGTCAGTCTGCCGTCAGGCGGATGTGCTTCTGGCAGCCGTAGGACGGCCGGAGATGATTCGGGGCGACTGGATTAAGCCTGGTGCCGTTGTCATCGACGTTGGTATTAACCGGGTAACCCCGCCTGGCGACGAAAAACCAAAATTGATCGGAGATGTCCACTTCGAGGAGGCGCGGCAGGTTGCCTCGGCGATCACTCCCGTACCGGGCGGGGTGGGGCCAATGACGATTGCCTGTCTGCTGCGGAACACCGTGCGTGCCGCCCGTGTGCGGCGCGGCCTGTGAACACGTTTGGTCTCTACCTACCTTTAAGCTCGTTCTAGTCGCGACCAACATCAGACGGGACGCCGGCGGGGATGGCCTTTAAGACTTCGCGGGTCAGATCCCAGCGGTTGAACCCCTGTCGTCCGTAGTCCAGCCCTCGTCGGACAATCACCAGATCGTGCGTGGGGACAACGATGACGTACTGACCCCGGTTGCCGGCCGTGCTGTAAGCATTCGCAGGGACATCGTCTTTGCGGTCGTCGGGCACCAGCCACCACTGGCCACCGTAATCATGACCACGAACACTGGAGGCCGGAGCGGGCGTTCGAACAAACTCAATCCACTCCGGTGAGATGAATCTCTCACCCGCAAAGACGCCACCCTGCAGATAGAGCAACCCGAAGCGCGCGAGATCTCGCGCATTGGTATAAACCTGGCTGCTGAGGATGAAGTCGCCGAAGCGGTCCACCGAGAGCAGCGTGCTGCGCATGCCAAGCTTGTCCAACAGACGGCGACGCGGAAACTCAAGGTAGCTTTCGTCTGGTCCCAGGCTTCGTTTGAACGCGTAAACCGCAAGCAAGGTGTCGTAGTTCTCATAGTCCCAATGCGTACCCGGTGTGCGGATCAGGCCGCGATCGCGCATACCGTCTCTGGAACTTGCACCCGCCCAGTAGGCAAACCCCGAACCCGTGGCGTACTCCATGCCGAAGCTGTCGACCGGATACAGGCCGCTCGACATGTTAAGCACGTGGCGTAGAGTGATGGCGTCCCGCGCATCATTGGTCGCAGTGCCCTCGTCTGCAGTGCTCGTGTCTGAGGAAGGCAGCCAGTCAATGGAGAGGCTTTCGTCGAGGCCAAGCTTGCCGGCATCTACCTGCATGCCGATCAGGGTCACCGCAATACTCTTCGCGGTCGACCAGGTACGGGTTTTCGTGCTCTGCGAGACTCCCTCGGCGTAGCGTTCGGCGATGATCTTTCCGCGGTGCACAACTAACAGACTCAGGGTGTCCTGCTCTGCAGTTTCGCGCTCGAAAGCCCATTCAACGGCAGCCTCCAGGGCCTGGGTGTCTACATCGGCGGCAGGCTCAGCTACTGCATCTCGGTCCCCCTTGGGCCATGCCACCGTAGCGGGATCTTCGTTTGGGTAGGGTAGGGTAAGTTCGGGGAGTTCGGAGATAGAATCCAGACCTGCGCCGGGTGCCATGACCACACAGCCGACTCCGTTTCGGTAGGCAGCGCTGACAGCGGTGCCGTGCTCCCCGCCACCGACCGTCACCGCTCGTTCGTCGTTGTGGACCTGGTAAGGGCCATCTGCAGAGGTTCCCAGACGTCTCTCACCCAGGTACGCCAGTTCCTGCTTGAAGACTTGATCAAGGGTACGTTCGGACGTGAACAGGCCATTGCATGTCAGTACGGCCTGTACGCCGTTGCGAATGTGCAGACGGTTTGCTGCGAAGTAGTCAAACTCCCCGAAGGCGGGCGTAAATTGAAGTAGCAGCAGCGGAAAAAGAAGGTATCTCAAGGGCTTATATCTCCTACCTGAGGATTGAGCTTATGCTGGCTCAACAGCCGGGATGAGCAGCAGGCTGTCGAAGATACGTTCATTTACTTCAGCGAGCGGCAATCGGGCCACAAATTCACTCATTTCATTTCAAAGACTCGCGCTGACGCTGAAAACGATCCGCGTTAGGCAATAGCGCTTCAATCCTCACAATGTGATGCTTCCAGTCCGACAGGGAGCGGTGCCAGCAGCTCAGAGTAAACGAATCGCGGTGCTACACGTGACCTCGGGTTATTGTCCACCTCACGGGGATGATTTTTCGTCGAAATGGTGATTTTACCCAGATACCAAAATATGACGATTTTGTAACAAATTCGTCACACCGCGAATCTAATCTTGGCGCGTCTTCAAATTCATCCTTGGGGAGGGGTCTCGTCTTGAAGAATTCTATTCGTCACATGCGTGCACAACGGAAACTCGTAAGAGCGGTATCACTTGCCTCTGTTGCTGCCAGCCTCAGTATCGCGGCGCCTGTTTATGCGCAGGAAACAACCGCAGTAGTCCGTGGTGTGGTAACGGGTTCCAGCGGCCAGCCGGTATCGGGTGCGAGGGTGGTGGTGACGAGCCTGACAACTGGACTTAGTCGCTCGGCCACAACGGATTCGTCGGGCGGATACTACGTGCGTCAATTGCCGGCGGGAGCAAGCTATCAGGTGACCGTCACATCCTCTCAAGGCAGCGCCACAACCGACAGCATCAGCCTTACCGTCGGTCAGCAAGCACAGCTCGACTATCGTCTGGGAGCGCTGGAAGAAGTGATCGTAACCGCGCGAGCGTCCGAGGTAGCCGATACAGCTATCGGACCCACCGCGATCTTTGATCTCAGCGCCATTCAGGATTCGCCGGCGATCAACCGGAACATTAACGACATTATCCAGCAAGATCCGCGGATTTACGTTGAGCAGTCCAGCGGGGAAGACTCCATCCAGTGTAATGGTGCGAACCCGAGGTTCAACAGCCTCACCCTTGACGGAATTCGTCTGAACGATGGCTTTGGTCTGAACAGCAACGGTTACCCCACGCAGCGGCAGCCTTTCCCGTTTGACGCCATATCAAGCGTCGCGGTTGAGATGGCGCCCATGAGCGTCGTCTATGGCGGATTCTCGGCCTGCAACATCAATGCGGTCACCAAGTCGGGCAGTAACAAACTGTTTGGTTCCGTATTCGCCGATTACACGAGCGACTCTCTCCAGGGAGACTCGCTGGAAGGCGACGATGTTCAGGTTACAGACTACGACGAGACTCGCTACGGCTTCGAAGTGGGTGGAGCCATCATCAAGGACAAGCTGTTCTTTTATGGCGCGTACGAGAAGTATGAGGGCGTAGACTTCAATAACCGGGGCGCTTTGGGCAGCGGCGCGGTAAACGAAGTGCTGGTATCCCAGGCCGAATTGGACGAAATCGCCCAGATCTCCCGAGACATCTATGGGTTTGATCCGGGCACGAGCACCCCGGGCACCTTCGATTTCGAAGACGAAAAGTACATCGCCAAGTTGGATTGGTACGCCACCGATTCTCAGCGTCTCGCCCTGACGTACATGTACAACGATTCATTCAACGCCACTCCATCCGATGGTGAGCTGATCGAGTTTGAGTTCTCCGACCATTTCTATAATCGCGGAGCGGAGCTCAACTCCTTCATCGCAAGTCTTTATTCGGACTGGACCCCGGAGTTCTCGACCGAGATTCGTGTATCGCGTACGGACGTGGAGTTTCTGCAGGCGCCAAGAGCCGGTAACGAGTTTGGCGAGATTCGGGTAGAGCTCGAAGACGTCGATGTCTATCTGGGGGGTGACGACAGCCGTCACGCCAACCAGCTTGACTACACGATCGATCAGATCGTTCTGCGCGGCCGCTACCAGCTCGGTGCACACACGATCACTGGCGGATACGAGCGCGAGGCTTACGACATCTTTAACCTGTTCTATCAGCACGTAGACACGGAGCTGCGTTTTGATGGAATTGATAATTTCCGCAACGGCTTAGCTGACCGCGTCTACTACGGTAACGCCATCAGCAACAATGAGGCCGATATCGCGGAAGCGTTCAGCTACGCGATCAACTACTTTTACATTCAGGACGAATGGCAAGTTAACGATCGACTAACCGTAACCTACGGTTTGCGCTACGACCTGTACGAAACCGACGATGCTCCGAACCTGAACCAGGATTTCCTCGACAGCTACGGTTTCGGTAACAACGACACGCTGGATGGTAGGGATCTGCTGCAGCCACGCTTTGGCTTGACCTACGATTTCTCTGAGGACCTCACATTCCGTGGTGGTATCGGCCTGTTCTCCGGAGGAAACCCGAACGTTTGGTTGTCCAATACCTACAGCAACACATCGACGACGGCTGTCCAGGCGCGGATTGATGGGGTAGCGCTGTTTGAGCAGAACTACGTCAACTGTGAGCCCAACGTTCCCGTTTGTGGGCCCGGCTACGGTGTTCCGCAGAACATCGCCGACGTAGTTGCGGCCGGTGACGGCAGTAACTTTGAGATCAACTTCCTGGATCCAGACTTCGACATTCCCAGCGACTGGAAGTTTACGGCAGGGCTGACCTGGAATGCCCCGATGGACATTCTGGTGACGGCCGACCTCCAGGTAAGTCGAGGCCAGGACACGGCGATTTACAAGAGAGCAGACCTGGAACAGGTCGGCACCAACGACGATGGCTACCCGATCTATGATAGTGTTCGCGAGGCAGCGTTTGTGCTCACCAACGCGAGCGACGGCAATGAAGCTGAATCGATCGCTTTCAGCGCGTTCAAGAGCTGGGACAACGGCTTCGACCTGCGCGTAGGCTACGCCTACACCTCAGCCGAAGACGTGAATCCGATGACCTCATCGATCGCGTTCTCTAATTACATCAATCGCGCGTTTGTCGATCCCCAGGCCGAGGTGCTTGCGGATTCCAACTGGGCCATCGAACATCGGTTCACCACTGTGCTCAACTACACCGCCGACTTCTTCGGCGGTTATGAGACGCGTGTTTCGCTGTTCGGCCAGTACAACTCCGGCCTTCCCTACAGCATCACGCTGGACGGTGCGGCTGGCACGATCGGCGCGTATGGGTTCACGCCTTTCCTCGACTTTGAGCAGAACGTTCTGCCCATCGGGGGTCGTCGAAACAGCGAAGATGGCTCATCATTCGGTAAGATCGATCTCAGGATTTCGCAGGAAGTACCCGGGTTCAGCCCGGATCATCGCGGAAGCGCGTTCCTGGTTATCGATAACCTGACTAATCTGCTCAACGACGAGTGGGGTATTCAGCGCCAGCCGTCATTCCCGTTTGGCGTCACGGCTGAACAGGAAGCCAACGGACAGGCCGAGCAGCGAATCGGTGAGACCTCTCTCTGGACTATGCGGGTGGGACTCAAGTACAGCTTCTGATTCCGTCCCAGGTTTGAGCGAAAGCCAAGCGAAGGAACATCGCCCCCGAAGTCATGCACTGACTTTTGGGGGCGAGCCGGGTTCAGCTGGACTTTTTACGGTCCGGTCCCCGGCTTTTTTATGCGTGGATGAAACGGTAAGGCCCGACAGATGCCGTCTTCGTCGTCACTCAATCGCCCAAACCCTAAGATTCATGGAATCAGCTGAATCGTGAAGGGAGTTCTCATCAGCGGCAGGGCCAGTGAGCTTGAGCCGCTGCTTCTACCACGACTACCTGCAGACGTATGTCTTGACGTTTACAGCGATGCTTCGCAGGTGACCTCCAGCGCCTCGAACGGAGCAGAGTTCGTCGTGGGTGCGCCAGACGAGATCGTCAAAGTGCTGCCATCGCTTGAGGGCGTGCGATGGGTTCAATCCACTTGGGCCGGAGTCAGGCCGTTTCTCGATTGTTCCCGGCGCGATTACCAGCTGACCGGTCTCAAAGGTGTGTTTGGTCCGAGCATGAGTGAATACGTACTCGGCTGGTCTCTGGCACTGCATCGTTCAATACTGAAGCGAGCAGCAGCAACATCCTGGGACGCTCGACTCGACTCCGGGCTGCACGATAAGCAGCTGGGTATCGCAGGTGCGGGAGATATCGGCGTGTTTACGGCGGTCCGCTGCGCTCCCTTCTTCACCAGCGTGCGAGGTCTTAACTCCGATGGGCGGGCCTGCGAAGGGTTTGATCACTGCTACGCGCGCTTGGATATCGACGAGTTTGCCACGGGACTCGACGTGTTAGTGCTGATCCTGCCGGATACACCCGCGACCGACGGATTGTTCGATGAAGACGTACTGGCGCGCCTTAATCACGGCGCGCTGGTGATCAATGCAGGACGCGCCAACTCGCTCGAAACCGGCGCGCTCACGCGATTGCTGCGGTCGGGTCACATCGGCGCGTCTGTGCTCGATGTGTTCGAGAACGAGCCTCTGAGTGCATCAGATTCGCTCTGGGATGAGCCCAATCTCTACGTTACATCGCATACTGCGGCGCCAACGCCGATGAGTGCAATCGTCGATGTGTTTCTGGACAACCTCGAGCGCTACCGTTGCGGTGCCGAGCTTCAGGGTCTGATCGATTTCGATCGCGGCTACTAAGCCGAACTACGCTCCCGCAGCTCGGCCTTGTGACCGGTTCGGTGGGTTGTCCATCACGCGCCAGATGAGTCCCTTAGCGGTTACGACCCAGGCGTTCGTGAGCATCCACCCATTCGTTGCGACGCGTTTCTTTGTCGACCCGGGTCGCTGCGCCAAGCGATAACTCGCCCGCTACGACCAGGGCGGCCGCGATTTCGGCGAGCTTCAGCGCCTTGCCCTTACCAAAGCAACCCATAATCTCCAGGCACTCACGCTGAGTGGGCAGATTAGTTCCGCCTCCGTAGGTTGCCAGAATGAGAGCGGGGAGCGTCACCGAAAACTCGTAATCACCCTCACGCGTAACCCGGTTGTAGACAGTGCATTGATTGGACTCGCCGATGTTCGCGATGTCCTGCCCGGTTGCGAGGTAGAGTGCCGCCAGGCCGTTGGCGGGGTGCGCCGCGTTGTTGGACGAACTGGTCATGAAGGATGCAATGGTGGTGATGCCCTGACCGTAGTGCATCGCCTCTGGGGTGATACGAAGATTGCTTTCGAGTACTTCGCGGGGAATTGTGATCTCGGCGGTTACCCGACGACCGCGACTTTTCAGCATGTTCACGCTGGATGTGCGTTTCTCGGTATCGAAATTACCCGAAAGCAAATAGTGGCGTAGCGCGGGGTATTGCTCGCGAATCCACTCGCAGGCCACGAAGGTCGCGCGGCTGGTCATGTTTTGTCCCGCAGCATCGCCGGTGCTGTAATCGAAGCGCGTGAACACAAAATTGTGCGAACAGTAGTGCTCGATCTCAAGCAGTTTTCCGACCGATGTGGTGCTCTCGGCTACTTCTCTGATCGCTGGCACGTTGTCGACAAGCCATTGCTCAAAATCCCGAGCGTCCCGGGCATTGCGAAACACAAAGCATGGAGCGCGTTGCATGGCTTCGCCCACCACGGTGGTACGTACGCCGCCTGACTCGCGAATGACCTTCATGCCTCGGTTGTAGCTCGCGAGCATGGTGCCTTCGACGGTCGCCATCGGCACGTAAAACTCACCCTTCGCGTGCTCGCCGTCGACAAGTAAAGGTCCGGCGACGCCGATGGGTATCTGCGCGACGCCAAATATGCTTTCGATGTTGCCGGACATGTCTTCCGGGTTAAACGAAAATTGCTTTGTGTGATTTAAGTTTGCGCCGGTTGTTTCTTCCAGGAAGCGCTGGCGCTGCTCGACAATGTCCTGCGTGTAGTCGTTTTGGTTATCGCGGGGAATGCGGCTCATACTTGTTCTCCTGTGTCCGGCCGCTAAGCTACGCAAGGCCGCTGCCCCGGTCAATTTTTAGGGCGTTGCGCGCGTGCAGTGCAAGTCCAATTAACTGGGCCTGGACCACAGTGGATGCCGCGCCTGAGTGAACCGTGGGCCGCGGGCAGACATTGGACGGCATGACGCAGGAAGATGAGTTACTAAAGGGAGTGACGACGGAGTGAGGTTAAGAAAAAAATCGAGCGCAATGGGTGCTCTCGGGCAGTTGATGGCGTTGATGGGTCTACTGTTCACAAGCTCGGCCGGTCACGCCCAGAAAGATGTTGATGATCGGATAGAGTCTGCTCTGACTCAGGATCCAATCATCAGCGAAGAGCATCCCGCGACGGTTGTAGAGTTGCAGATTCCGAGTTCAGGAACGCTAATGCCAGCGCATATCTACCTGGCAGAAGGCCCCGGGCCGCATCCGACCGTCGTGTTCCTGCATGGAATACCTGGGAATGAGCGCAATCTCGATATCGCCCAAAATCTGCGCCGGTTTGGATTCAACACACTGTTCTTCCACTATCGAGGAGCCTGGGGAGCAGGCGGTTCATATCGCATTACTCAGTTACCTGACGATGCCCTGGCGGTGCTTGACTTTTTACGGGGCGAAGAGAAACAACAGGAGCTGCGTGTAGATACCGACGCACTATCACTGCTTGGCCACTCGCTCGGGGGCTACACCGCGCTGGCAGCAGGGTCGCGGGATTTGCACACCAGCTGTGTGGTCGCGCTCGCCCCGGCTAACGTGGCGCTGTGGAAAGACCAGGTGTCGGCCGGCGGACCTCAAATTGATCGGCTGTCAGCGTACGCCGATAGCCTGTTCATGCTGCACGGGCTGAGCGGCGAGCGCCTCAAGGAGGAGCTGGCGTTTGCGGATCGAGAGCAGCTCGATACCACCGCGTTTGGCGTGGGTCTGAGCGGAAAGAGCGTGTTGTTGATGGTCGGCGAGGACGATCAGGCGACACCGCCTGAGAGCATGTTCGATCCCGTTGTGGTTGCCTATAGCAAAGCCGAAGGGATCGATCTGATATCGATTAAGGTACCGGGTGACCACTCATTTTCCCGAGGTCGTGTTGGCTTGAGTCGTGCTGTGATGCGCTGGATGGATTCCCGGTGCCGTTAGCTTGCCTCTGAAGCGCCCGGGGCTCTAGCGTTATGAGGCGGTCAGGTACTTGCGATAGCGCTGTCTGAATCGGGCAATTTTTCGCTCCACCTTGCGCGCCGCGAATAGGTCCGACCAGCTCGATACGGGTATCAGCTCGGCGTTTCCGATCCCGTCCACCAGCACCACTCGATAGCGAGACTCTTCCTTGAGGGCGACGATGTTGTGGGCAAGCAGGTCACGGCTCAGAATGCGCAGCTCGCGTACGGCTTCGAGAAACTCGTCGATTCCGTCCAAAAGCGCGATCTGATCCTGGGCCGGTCTGGTCGTTATTGCTTCCCGCTCGTCCGCGTCATCGTGAGATTGGGCGCGGACTTCGCCCAGTGAGAATAACTCTCGCAGGTTCTTTGGCCAGCTTCCATCTTCATTGCGCAACAGCTCGGTGACGATCCCCAGACCCATATCGGTAGCGACTGTGCCGTGGTAGCGCGGCACGTGCCGCCAATGGGCTGCGCTGGCGGTCCGATCCAGTGCCTCGTAGGCAATAATCTCTTTACGCTGGTCATCGAGAAACCGGGCAGGGAGATAGCGCTTGAAGTCTTTACGGTAGCGTTTTCTCACCTCACCGGTGCGATCTGGGCGCAATACTTTAACGCAGCGATCACCGTACTGTGGATGCGCGAAACAGTAGCGTGTACCACCAACAAACAGCGGTCGAGAGTACTTTAGGTTGAGCATTCGATAACGCGTGTTGACCTGAACCGGATGGCGAAAAACCCCTGCGCCCGCTTTTGACGTCATGGCAGGGCAGGGCGCATAGTAGCGACGTTTTATAGATTGAGCACGCAATACCCCGATGCCCTTACCGCAGCCGCTGGCACCAATTACTCTGCTGGCACTGGCGTTTGTGTTTATGCCCTTTGGACGGATGATCGAGATTCCGCTGGGCCTGCTCGCTATCTTCGGGGCGCTGTGCCTGCGACGGGGGCTTTCGTTGCAGCACGGAGTTCACTGGTCGGGCCTGCTGGCGCTTACCCTGCTCTTTCTTACACCGATGCTGCTGGCACTGCCCGACGCAGTGGCGCTTGAAAAGTCCGTCCTCACAACGCTTGCCGCTTTTCGTTTTCCCTTTTTTGCGTGCGCTCTGCTCTGGTTTGCTCAGCAAGCCGAAGATCAGAACAGCTTCATTCAATCCTCCATCAATCTCCTGGGGCTGGTCGTATCCGTACTCCTCACCCTGTGGTGTGCTGATGCTCTGCTTCAGTTCGTTCGCGGTGAGAACATCCTGGGCTACGGTCGCGGCGAAGGCTACGTCAATGGGATTTTTGGTGACGATGACAATATAAAGCTGGGGCAGACGGTCGCGTTCCTGGTGCCGCTGGGTGTTGTACACATCGGTAGGCGCGCTGGACTTGCCGCTGCTTTGCTTGCGCTGTTGCTATTTTTGAGCGCCGTTGTGCTGTCCGGTAAGCGCGGGGCCTGGGTGACCGTCATCGTTGAGCTGTTCGCGCTCGCAGCCTACTACTACTGGCGTGGTTACTTTTCGGTGAAGCGGCTGGCAGGCGTGGCGATCGTCGTCGCTGCCCTTGTAAGTGCCCTGTTTCTCAATAGTGACTGGGTGAAGCAACGCAGCTCCGTACTGGCGCAGGCAGCGGCCGACCCCAGTTATGAAATGCTCTATCTTGCGAGTGGAAAGCGTCTTCCCATCTGGTCAACCGCTGTTCAAATGGCTAAAGACCACTGGCTCAATGGAGTGGGCCCCCGCGGCTTTCGCTGGGCATACACCGAGTACGCGGATCCGGAGGATCACTGGCGGGAGGCGGCGGGCGCGGCGGGAGGAAGTCGCGCATCGCATGCTCATCAGCTGATTTTGGAGCTCTGGTCCGAAACCGGGATATTTGGGCTGCTGTCCTATGTCGGCATACTCGTCGTGCTATTTACCCTGTGGCGAGGCGCAACCGACACCGCCCGGGCGCGAGCCCTTCCCTATGCGGTAGCGTTACTTGGGATGCTGTTTCCGATCAATACCCACGCGGCGTGGTACTCGTCCTGGTCCGCCGCCTTTTTCTGGCTATTCTCGGCCCTGTGTTTGTTCGCATTAACCGCAACAGAGGCAGGAGCGGGTAAAGAGCGTGAGGAGGGTAGAGCGTGTGAAAAGCGTGAAGGAGACCAAAAGACCGCTGCGACAGCGCCACACTCAATGCCCAATCAGATGGCGGGGGTCTAGGCGGAATTCGTGATCGTAAGCCACAAGCATCGCTTCATCTTTATAAAAACGCACAAGACGGCGGGCAGCTCACTGGAGGTTGCTCTGGCGCGGGAGTGTGGATCGCAAGATATCGTGTCGCACATGGAAGACAATCTCGCGTCGGGACTACCTCGAAACTATGGCCCGACCTCGGCCCTGGGTTCTCTCTACAATCGACACAAGTTGGTGCGAAAACTCATCGATCGGCATAGCCCTATGCTTGGAGCGTTCTACTACGAGCACATGCCGGCCACTCGTGTGCGCGAGCTGGTGGGCGATGACGTCTGGCGGAGTTATTACAAGTTCTGTTTTGAGCGCAATCCCTGGGACAAAGTGGTGTCTTACTACCTGTGGAAGAAGGAAGGACAGGGTAAGCATCAGCCGGAGTTCGAACGATACGTAACAACCAAGTCTCACCGGCTTCCGGTGGACAGCCGGTTGTACTTTGACGACGATCGGATGCTGGTCGACCAGGTATTTGAATTTCGTGAGCTCTCTACCGCTCTGGCCGCCCTCAGGAGCAAGTTGGGTCTAGCGTTACCAGAACCACTGCCTAGAGAGAAGACAGGTCTCGCAACCCAAAGGGAGCCTTACACTTCGTTTTACAGCGAGGAAACTAAAGCGCTGGTCGCCCAACTGTTTGCGCGCGAGATCAAGCTGATGGGGTATCACTTTTAGCATTGGCACCATCTGTTTCGGACTAGACCGTTTGGAACGAGGTGGTTGGAGGGGAGAAAGCTGCTGTGATGCCTCCAGCGATTATCTTCGTGGCCGGCGCACAAAGTGTATATAACCCGTTCGTGGGCCGTCGATACCAAAGCGCTTTCGGCGCTCTGCGTTGGGTTCGATCAGCTGTGGATCACTGACTTCAACTTCGAAGCCGGCGGCTTGTAGTCGCTCCGAGTAATCAGGGCCGTAGTTGCGCACGTGCTCGTCAGGCCGATTGTCCCAGCTTGCGCGCTCGTTCCCCGGGGTCTGGCTTTCGGTCGTGCGATCAGCGAACAAGGGAACATTGAGAAGGCCCCAGCCGCCGGGCCTCAAAACTCGAAAGCACTCTGCGATGGCCGCCGTGTCGTCGGGTACATCCTGAAAAACATGGGAGCAATAGACGGCATCCATAGTTTCGTTAGGGTACTGCATGTCTTGCACGTCCAGCCGGACCATCACATCTTTGCGCATCAGGTCGGCCGTGATGTAACCCTCACCGATTTCACGTTCAAAGAACTCACTCAGGCGAGGTTCTGGCGCGATATGCAGAAACTGCATGTGACGCGTTAGCAGTTTGTCCATTCTCTGTTCCAGGAACAGCCAGGTCAGACGGTCTCGCTCGCGGGCACGACAGCCCGGACAGACCGCCCCAGGACGAGCGCGCTCGCCGGTGCCCGCTGGCAGGAACTTGGAAAAGCCCTGTTTACAGACGGGGCAAGAGACCGCGTCGCCCTGATACTTCCGAGGGGAGATGTACTCATCTCGTAAGCGTCGCAACTTGACTTCAGCCGCCTTCAGAAACTGCACGGTTTATTCCGTCCGCTCTTGCCCTTAGCCCCTGCCAGTATTGAATCGACCGCTCAACCAAACACAAAAAACGCGATTTTGTTGTTATCGGCATCTCGAACATATGCTCCGTAGAACATGTCGGGAATGCGCTGCCCGGGCTCGCCGTCACAGGTGGCGCCCAGCTCGATAGCCTTCTTGTAAAGGGCATCAACGTCTTCCTTACTCCCAGCCGTCAGTGCCACCATGTTTCCGTTGCCGCAGTGGTTGGGTTGTTCGTCGTAGGGAATACAAACAGCAATCATGGGCTCCGCCATGCTCTTGCCGAAAAAGACTATTCGCTCTGCATCAAATTGCTGTGAGGCTCCCAGCTCCTTAAGCAATTCACCGTAAAAGGCCTTTGCTTTTTCTATATCACTGACACCCAGCGTTACGTAGCCAATCATTTTTATGTCATCCTCGTTCAAAAGCTGATCCCCGCAGGGATTCAGCAAGTTCAGTTTTACAGCGCCGGTGACCGACCGGCCGCGTTCGGAGCGGCGCAGTGTAGCCCAGCACGGAGCGTCAGTCCCCTCTTGAGCCTTCGGGGGGCCAGCGCGTATCCTCGCGACTCTTTTTCAGCCGCTCCCGTTGATGTTCGATCAAGCTATCGTATCGATTGTGTTTATCGCGCTGTTTTACGGTCTGATATTCACGTCCTATGCACCCGCCTGGCTCTTTACCGCCGCAATGGGCGCAGTTTATTTTGCAGGCGTTGTCACCACAGATGAGCTGCTGGAGAAGGCCACGAATGTAGGCTTGGTCACGCTAGTATTGCTGCTGCTGGTCTCCGTCGGACTTGAGAAGTTGAGCTGGCTAACACGCATGGCCGGCGGCCTCGTAGTTCCGGCCTACCGTCGCAGTGTGCTTCAGGTCATGGTCGTCTCGGGGCTTTTTTCTGCCTTCGTTAACAACACGGCGGTTGTTGCCTCTCTGGCTAATTCCCTGCGCCTGAATCCCCATCACGCGCCCAGCCGGCTCCTACTGCCTCTTTCCTATGCCGCTATTCTCGGAGGCACGACTACGCTGATCGGTACCTCAACCAACCTGATCGTGAGCTCGTTTTATGAAGATGCGACGGGCTCCGGGTTGGCGTTCTTCTCATTCCTTCCCATCGGTCTGGCGGTCGCGGTGGCAGGGTTTGTTGTGATTCTCCTTTGCCAGAGTCTGCTTCCGGTGAACCCTCGCGACGAGCTGTCCGTGGCGGAGTACCTGGTTGAGGCCGAGGTTGAACCCGACTCAACGCTGATTGGAAAGAGCATCAACGAAAACGGGTTGCGCGAACTGGAATCCCTGTTTCTGGTAGAAATTGTGCGCGGCGAACAGTTGCTGTCGCCAGTCCCGCCCAGTGAATTCATCAGCGCCGGGGATAAGCTGATTTTTTCGGGCGATATCGGTGAGGTGAGCGTTCTCAACCGGTTCAAGGGCCTGCGAACCTTTGCCGCCTCTGAGGGACTTCTGAGTGGCAACCTCGTGCAGGTCGTTGTCTTGCCTGGATCGACGGTCGAAGGTAAGACCATTAAAGACTCTGGATTTCGCTCCCTGTTTGACGCCGCCGTGGTGGGACTGAGGCGTGGTGGTCAGCGCCTCTCGGGAAAGCTGGGCAGCATCACTCTGCAGGCGGGGGACAGCCTGATGCTCGCAATTGGCGGGGATTTTTACGACCGTCGCAACGTCGATAAGAACTTTCTGGTAGTCGGCCCGCGTCAGGTCCGCTCGCCGCTACCGGCGGCGCTTTCTGCGCTGCTGGGGGTTGCGCTGGTTGCGGTCGTGGCACTCGCGGCGGCGGGCGTGCTGCAGTTGATTAAGGGGTTGGCGGCCCTGCTAGTAATCATGCTCGGATTACGGGTTGTAAGGGCCGGCGAGCTCCGCCGGAGGTTTCCTTTTGAATTGGTCATGATCATCGCGTCTGCGTTGGTGTTGTCTCAGGCGCTGAGCAATGCTGGCCTGGTGGCGGCGCTCAGTAACGCTGTGATGGGAGGGTTGGGCGAACTGGGCCCGCGTGTTTCGCTGATCGGGGTCTTTCTGGCGACAATACTGCTTACCGAGCTCATGACAAACAATGCGGCTGCCGCGTTGGCATTTCCGATTGCCTATGGTCTGGGCGAAAGTTACGGGGTGAGTACCATGCCGTTTGTCATGGCGGTAGCCTACGGAGCAAGCGCCAGCTTTATGACTCCCTACGGTTATACCACCAACCTCATGGTACAGAACCTTGGCGGCTACGCGTTTCGTGACTATCTGCGCTGCGGGCTGCCTTTGTCCCTCACCTACAGTGTTATCGTTCTGACCCTACTACCGGTCATGTTCCCGTTTTAGATTTTGACAATTCCCCGCTTCACGCGTAGCCGACCTACCCGGTGCTGCTAACGCGCCCTAGCCACGCTCATTGATTCTGAGTGCATGGCGTATGGTCAGGACCTCTTCCTTATTGATGTCCCGGGCCCAACCAGCGCCGCCGGGCTTGTTGTCATCCCCGAGCGTGCGAAGTTTGTAACGAGGTGTGGTGCGCCCCGTCAGTTCTTCGACGTATTCGTACCTGTAACCCCAGGGGTCCAGCAGCAGTTCATCCACGGTAATCGAGCCAGACTCCCGCAACGCATCCAGAGACATCGGCATCATTGTCGTATTGCGCTGAAAGTCAAAGATAGCGGTATCGATTGCTCGCATGTCGGCAACGATCTTGTTCAGCCGGTCGATTCCGTCGCTATCGATCTCCACATCGTACGCTTGGGACAGGCTGCGAAGCGGATCGTCACTGCAGTACACCGCCTTCTCGAGCGCGCTTGGCCTGCGTACAACCCGATACGGAGTTACGATAAAGTTGTCGGTGACTTCCGCGAAGCCATCGCCGGCAAATCCACTGAAGCGGCCACACAGTACCTGCCCTGGGTACGTCTGCTCATCGCTAAAGGTTATGCCTTTCTGGTACGCCAGCGTTCGCGTAACTCGCTGGCGGTAAGCATCTGCATCGATCGGCGGTTCTGTGGCACAACCCGTAAGGAGAACAGCAGGAACCGCCCACAGCGCGGCACTGCGACGGGCCGCTCGAAACAAGGCAAAAGTCGGCTTCACGCTCAGCCAAGCTCCTTCTTCTCAAGCCCCTGCCCGTCGATGAAATCCAAGTTCTCTTCAACTGCCGCAGCTCCGGTGAGAACCGCAATCGATCCCTGCTCGTGTGTCAGGTAGGTCTCGGTGACTCGTTTCAGATCGGCAATACTTACGCCAAGTACGGCCTCTCGGAATGCCATACGCTGCGCGAAATCGCGTTCGAAACGACGATTATGGAAGTCTTGCTTAGCCTCTCCCGCCGGTGACCCGGGCTTGTCCAGTGAGCCGATCACGCCGAGGATCGCTTCTTCGAGCGCGGTTTCCTGGTGGCTGGTACTGAGCATCCAACGGATACTCTCGTCGAAGTCGTTCAGCGTGCCCTCGATTCGGGGATCCCGATAGGAGAAGAAACGGAATGCCGCCGTGCCCGCGTCATGGCTTGCGCCGCCGCCGTATGCGCCGCCCTGCTCGCGGATGGCACGATGGAGGAACCCGTTGCGCAAGAAAGCTCCGAGAACCGTCAAAGCGGGGGCGTCCGAGTGTCCGCTGGGGACAGTCGGAAACGCCTTGGCACAAAAGCTCACCTGGGAGTTCACGACCCAGCACTCACGGCGCGGCTCGCGGATTTCCGATAGTGCCAACGAGGAGCCGGACTGAACGGGAAGACTTGACCAGGCGGTACTCAGCATATTTGAGACGGATTCAGTTACCGCAGGCTCGGCCACCAGTAAGGCCTCCCAGTCACCGTGCAGAATTTTTCGATGCAGTGCCTGAAGCTGTTGGGCAAACGCCTCGAGAGACTCCTGGTCTGCAAGAGAGTCATCGAGGCGTCGTAATTGGGCAATTCCATGCAGTCCGGTCAGTTCGTGGTGCAGTTTAGCGACCGGGCTCATGCCCGCCGTGGCGGCCGTCATAGCCAGCGAGTGCCCCTGGCCAGTGATCGACTGTTCGCGGCGAGCGCGCTGCTGGGCTATCAAGTCCCGAATACGATCCAACTCGTCAAAACGAACGGCCGTGAGTGTCTCGTACATCAACTGCGCTTGCTCTTCAGCGCGACTTAACAGCGCTTTAGACGACAGCACGACACTACTCAGGCAGTCTTGTTCGTTGTTTACACCACCGCGCATGGAAGTGAACAGGCTAATTGAACCGACGGTGGAGGACTGGCGGTGCTGAGTTGCGAGATAGTCATTGGTTCCGAGGCCAAGCTCCGTCGCCATGCCAGTCAGATACGGCAAAATGGCGAGCTCCCCATGGTCTAACTGAGGAAGTTTGCTACTCAGCTGCTGGTACACCAGCCCATTGGTCCCCTGCTGGTACACCGTCAGTGGCAGACGTCCCAGGTGCTGTTCCGTGTAGTCGAGCTCGGGCAGCGACTCAGGTACGTCCGCTACGGTAACTTTGGGGAGGATTTCCGGGTCATCCTCTTGGGCCTGGCGATCCAGAAGTGCTTTCGCGCGCTCGATAACCGCCGTCTTGTCCTCATCACCCATGGCGGCTTTCAGGCTGGCGAGGCGGGATGATTCCTGCTCACGCCGGCGCTCCGACAAACTCTTATCGGGCGTCATAATGAGAGTGACCCGGTGTGCGTTCTCCAGCAGCAGACGTCGTGCCAGATTCTTGATGTAGTTCGGGTCTTTGATCGAATCGCGTAGCTGTTCGATCACCGGATCAAGGTCCAGAGCCTCGACAGGATCGGCGTAATGAGTTGCGGGTGAAAGAGCTTGTAGAATCAGGTTCAGTCCGTAGGGCATGCCATCGCCACTGACTTCACGTTGATGCAGCTCCAATTGATGCAGAACCGCTTCGAGCTGTGGCTGATCAACACCTTCCTCAGCGACTTTCTGCAATACGCCAAAAATTGAGGCTTCGAGCTGATCACCGTGCTCTGGATCAGTGCCCTCGACGCCGCAGCAAAAGACCATTTCGCGCATCGAGTCTTCAAGGCCGCATAGCGGCGACGGGGCGGCTGCCAGGTCTGTGGTTTCAAGAAACTGCTGCAGCGGGGACGCGCTGTTCTCCAGCAGCACACTCGATAGTAGTTGCGCTTCGAGAGACTGAAGCAGGTTGGTGCTGTCTCCCAGCAACCAGCCCATAACGAAGTGGGTTTTTCCCTCAGTGTCGCCTTCTTCGTCAAAGGCGTAGGGCTTGCTGACTTGCTTTGGCGCATCGAGTCGCGGTTCGAGTTCGACACGGATTTGCTGATCCAGTTTTTCGAAGTGTTGTAGCACGCGGTCTTCGAAGGCCGCCTGATGCTCGACCGCCGAGATGTTTCCGAAGGTCATAAAGGTCGCATTGCTCGGATGGTAGTGTGTTCGATAAAAATGAGTCAGCTGGTCGTAGCTAAGGTCCGGGATATGCTCGGGGTCACCGCCTGAGTTGTGGTGGTAGGTACTGCGGCTGAACAGCTCAGCACACAGCGTCTGCCACAGCGTCGATGTCACCGCGCTCATGGCACCTTTCATTTCGTTAAATACAACGCCTTTAAAGACCAGGTCACTCGAAGGATCGTCGATGGTCTCGAATTCCACGCGGTGGCCTTCCTGGGCAAAGTCGAGCTCTTCCAGACGAGAGAAAAAGACCGCGTCCAGATAAACATCCAGGAGATTGTCAAAATCCTTTCGGTTCTGGCTGGCGAAGGGGTAGGCGGTCCAGTCGGAGCTGGTGAACGCATTCATGAACGTATTCAGCGAGCGGCGCAGCATCATGAAAAACGGGTCGCGAACGGGGTAGCGCTCGCTGCCGCAAAGGGCCGTATGTTCGAGAATATGTGCCACCCCGGTGGAGTCCTCCGGCACTGTGCGCAGGGCCACCAGAAACACGTTTTCTGCAGAATCGGAGCGCAGGTGGTAGTGCATGGCGCCTGTCTCGCGATGTTGGAATGTTTCGACCGAGATATTCAGTGAGTCGATGGTGCTCTGTCCCAGTGGCAGGAACGCCTGGTGACACGTGGGGAGATTGCTTGGGCTATTCATTGAGGCTCGCTTTTACTCAGTTTCGTATCAACATTTACCGCTTACCCGGGCTTCTCTTTGGCACCGCTCGGCGCAGACAGTTCCATTATGAGGAAAAGGCGCGGACGAGGCGCGGACAAGCCGAGGTTGCTACGCGATTGAATTTACAGAATCGCGTATTTTAGTGCCTATGGGTGGTCAGCCGCTACGGGCTGCGAGTGGGCGTTTGTGTCCCAGGTCGCAGCAGCGACGGTGTATCGAAATCGACTAGCCGCACGCGATACAGAAACGGCCAGCGCTTGCCCGTGACCCATAACTGCTTCGCATCTGAGTCCCAGGCAATACCGTTTAAAACGTCGGTGTCTTCCTCTCGAAGTTTCGGGTCGAGCAGGCCTCTTAAGTCCGCGATCGCCTCGACCGCTCCGGTTTCGGGATTGATTTCGACCAGTTGGTTTGATCGCCATACGTTGGCCCAGATTCGCCCATTTATCCATTCAAGCTCATTGAGTCTAGGCAGCGGCTGCCGGTTCAGCGTGACCTCAATGGTTCGCACAACTCGGAGACTGTCCGGATCCAGGAAGAACAGTCGATGCGTGCCGTCGCTGTACACCAGTCCCGCTGGAGTAAAGGTGATACCCCATCCCTCGGTGCTGATGGGGGCACTACCCACGTTTTCCAAAGTGTCGGCGTCGTAAACAAGCAGTTTGCGAGCGCGGTAGGTGAGCTGATAGATGCGGTTTCCGAGGCGAGTCACGCCTTCACCAAACAGCTCATCTGGCAAGTCCACCTCCCGACGCAGCTCCATGCTCGGAAACTCATATTCGAGAAGGCGTGACGAGCCGTACAGGCCCGTTCCCATGTACAGCCGATCACCGACGATCTGAAGTCCCTGTACAAAGTTCTCGCGGGGTTGAGCTATACGCTCGAGCTCTTCAAAGCGATACCGTTTTATCGCTGCCTGAGCTTGAGTGCTTACTGTCGATGCGAACACCGCAAACACCGCAGCCAGCGTCAACAGGGTTTTGTGCGGCCCAAACGACATAAAGGCAGCGGGCACCACCGGTAACCTTGCCAGCCGTAGTTTTCCACTCAACAGGGCCAGTCGGTATCGGCCTCGGAGACGCGCGGCTATGAACTCCATTTTTGTTTGTTCACAAGTTTGCATGGCCGCGAATCATAGCGCGGATTTGAAACCGGCAGGGCGCCAGAGCACGATTCAGGTTGCGGCTTACGGCTGGAGCTTCGCCACATATCTGACTCGCGAGCACTTCGGCCGCTAAAGCCGCGTAGCTAAGACCACGGGAGCCAAACCCGGTGGACACAAACAGGCCGGGATGTTGGTGCGCGCCGGATGCTTCAATTACGGCCTTCGCTTTGCGTCGAAGCGGGGCGTAGGCGGCCTCGGTACTCGATTCATCGTGGATTTGCCCAACCATCGGCAGGTAGTCTGGCGATACGCAACGCACTTCTGCTCTCCCCGCCAAAGCTGCCGGATCCAGCGCTTCCAACGCGCCCCTGGCGAGTGGCAACGCGTCTGCCAGTTTTCGAATATTGTGCTCATTGTCGGCAGGCCGCAGATCTCGGCTGGCATCCCCGGGATGAAAGCTCGCTCCGATACAGTGTTCACCCCCGGATGCCGGGGCGAGATACCCCCGGTGGCACAGCGCGGTTTGCAAAGGTGGTAGCAGCGATGCCGGGAGCTGCGTGGTCTGGCCACGGACCACTCCGGTAGGCAGATTCACCTCGGGGTCGAGTTCAGTTGTGCTGACTCCCGCGGCAATAACGACACTCGAATACTCGCTTGTTGATTCCCCATCGCAGCTCGCTAACCAGCGTCCACCTTCGTGCCATAGAGCCATCGATGGCCGTTCAGTCTGCACATCGATGGACGGTGATTCCAACAGAGCCCGGCAAACCGATGAAGGTCGTAGCCATCCTGAGTCAGGGAGAAACAGCGCAGGCCACAATAGTTCGGTGCCGAACTTGGCGCTTGCCGCCTGTTGTGTCAGCACCACGCCGAGGTCGGGAAGTTCCGAAAGCGATTCGGTGAGTTTGTCGAGCGCCGACGGTGAAAACCCCGTAAACAGGCACCCGCAAAGCTCTCCTTCTACGCCGCTTTCTAAAGCGCCGCCTTCCAGGAGGGAGCGGTAGAGTCGGGAAGCGAACTGAAACGCCGCTAGAGAAAAGTCTCCCAGAACCGAGCGCTGGTGAGACAGTCGCGTGTACAGCACACCCTGAGCATTGCCCGACGCCCGGCCAGCCACCGGGCCTGTATCTCGAACCGTGGTCGGCACGTCTCTACGGGCCAAGGCCGCCGCCACATGCGCGCCGGCAAGACCGGCTCCGATAACGAGGACTCTTTCCGTAGGAGCAGGCGCTTGCGTTGGAAGATCCCAGTCAGCAATCACCGCAGTTGCCTTGCGTGGCTCCAGTAAACGTCCCGTAATGCACTCTCTTTTTGAGGCGAAGCCGGAACGCTTCTCGACCCGATAACCGTAACCAGAAAGCGTACGGCGCACGTGTCCCGCAGCGGTATAGCTTGCCAACGTGCTATCTCGTCTTCCCAGTCTTGCCACGTTTTCCAGAACCTTGCCAGTCCAGAGATCCTCGTTCCTGGCGGGCGCAAAGCCATCAAGAAACCAGGCGTCGAAGCGCGCACCACCAAAGCTGACGGTGTCCTCGAGTGCGTCCAGAGCGTCAGCGAACACCAGGTCCAGCGTGATGCGTCCTTCTTCGAATAACAGGCGGTGCACACCTTCTATTCGTGCGGGATAGGCGTGGATGAGTTCGGCCGCGTAGCGTCCAAGCTGCGCAAAGGGTTGAAGCGCGTTTGTCAGTTCATGGGTGGTCAGGGGATATCGTTCGACAGACCAGTAGTGCAATCTGGCGTTCTGGCCAGCCCGCCGCGCAAAGGCTTCCCAGGTGGCGATAAAGTTAAGACCAGTCCCAAAGCCCAGCTCGCCGATACTGAACGGGCGCTGCGAGGCGCGCAGAAACCGCTCCTCAAGATCGTTGCCCCGCAGAAAGACGTACCGTGCTTCTTCCAGTCCGCCATGCTCCGAGTAGTAGCAATCGTCAAAGGTTCGGGAGTAGGGGGCGCCGTCGCGCCATTTCAACTGCGCTCGCTCCAGAGCCTGCAATCGACCCTCAGACCGGAGCATGATTGATGAATTGTATGAGCATAACCCCAGAATTATGCGGTGCTCCCCCTCGCACGCGCCAGACCTAGTGGGTAGACTCGCGCTAACAAGCTTTGGATGCCGAAGAATCCATGAATCAACGAACCCAGACCACCAGCCTTCCTACCGATAAATTTCTCACGGTGGCGATTAATTTGTTGAACAAGTCGTTTCTTGAGGCGACGAGAACCGACGCGAAACGGCTATATCGCGATCTTGAAGCCGGTAAAACTGTGCATTTGACGCGTTTGCAGCTGGAAGACAAATCCCAGGTGAGAGTCGATCTGACTCTCGATCACCGGGAGTATCAGGGGTCTCTTCGTTTTGCGACCTTTCGCACGGGGCTGACATTGCTGATCGCGCAGATTGCCGACACGCTTCGGGATAAAAAGTCGTTCAGGACCTACCAGAATGAGCATGATGCTGGGTCGGTGATGTTTGGATTTACTGCGGTCACCACGGAGGATAATCGCTCAAGCGTTTTGCTGTTGGGCGCCGACTCGCAGCAGGGCTTGCCGGTCATTCATTTGCGGCTTGCTTACTTCGATATCAGGCAGTTTGAGCAACAGATGAACGCCGGCGAACAGCTTGCTGCCGGGGCGGAGAAGACCGAGGTGGACGCCGATCCTGACGTTGTCGCGGATTAACAAAACGCGCCCGCGTGCAGTCGTAGCCCTAGGGAGCCCACGACGACCGAATCTCAGCCTGGTGCGATCACCTCAGCTTCACCCCGAAGCACGTATTCATTCGCCTGATTGTAGATGCGGCACTTAAGTAACACGCGACCCCGGCGTTTCTTCTCGACAACCTCGACACTCACAGTCATTTGATCACCCGGCACGGCCGCCCGCCGAAACTCGAGTGACTGACGCAAGTACACCGTGCCCGGACCCGGCATTTCGGTAGCGAGCAACGCGGAAACCCAGCTGGCGAGGAGCATTCCATGAGCGATGCGGTCCGAATAGCCAAGCGCCTTTGCATGAGCTGCATCAGTATGCAGCGGGTTCAGGTCGCCACTGAGTCGCGCGAAAGCATCGATATCGTCACCGCTGAGCGTTTTTGTGTGCTCACGCAGGTCTCCAACCTCCAGGCTTGCGTAATCAGGCATAGTTTTGAGCTACCTTGTGAGTGAATAAATTAAACACTGCGATCCCAGCAACACTATTGGCAATACCAGGCTTGGGCCAGCCGTATCATAATCCAGCAGCGCACCCGTTATCGCTTCATTAATAATCACGTGGGTGTCGGTGATGGGTGGATTACCCCGGCGCGAATCGTGAGGCCTAAAGATCTGCCTGGATTCTTAAACAAACATGCAAAAGCAGCCAAACTCTTCCAGCGTGCTCAACTTAAATTATCCGCCCGAGCTGCCCGTCGTGCAGCAGCGGGACAAGATTCTCGAACTGATAGCGAACCATCAGGTCGTCATAATCGCTGGCGAAACCGGGTCGGGTAAGACTACGCAGCTGCCTAAAATCTGTATGGAGCTTGGGCGTGGCCGCGACAAGCAGATCGGACACACTCAACCCAGGCGGCTGGCGGCGCGCACGGTGGCCGAAAGAATCGCCACAGAGCTTGGTGAGAACCTGGGCGGCTCGATTGGTTACCAGGTCCGCTTTCACGAAAAGGTGAGCACCGCGACCTCCGTGAAGCTGATGACCGATGGGATCCTCCTATCCGAACTTCGCTCTGATCCAGAGCTCAAGCGCTACGACACACTGATTATCGATGAGGCGCATGAGCGAAGCCTCAATATCGACTTCGTATTGGGCTACCTGAAGCGACTGCTGAAGCGTCGCCCGGACCTCAAGGTAGTAATTACCAGCGCGACCATCGACGTTAATCGATTTTCCGAGTTCTTTGACGACGCACCGACCCTGGAAGTGTCCGGTCGTTCGTATCCGGTTGAAGTTCACTACATTGACCCTCTGATCTCTGGGGAACGGGATCTGCTGCGTGAAGCGGCTGATGCGGTCCTCACGATAAAAGAAGGTAAATACGGCGATCGGGGCGACACCCTGGTGTTTCTATCCGGCGAGCGAGATATTCGCGAACTGGCGCGCCTGCTTCGCCAGGAAGCCGATCTTGAAGTCAGGCCGCTGTACGCAAGGCTCAGTCAGCGAAAACAAGCTCGAGTGTTTGCCCAGGCGAGTGGCCGCGGTATGCGCGTCGTGCTGAGCACTAACGTGGCCGAGACTTCGGTAACGGTGCCGGGGATACGCTATGTGATAGATACAGGCGTCGCTCGGGTAAGTCGCTACTCGTATCGCAGTGGGTTCCAGCGGCTTCCGATCGAGCCTATCTCACGAGCGAGTGCCGATCAGCGTAAAGGGCGTTGCGGGCGCATTGGCCCCGGCGTGTGTCTGCGGCTTTACTCCCAGCCTGATTTTGAGTCGCGCGCTGAGTTTACAGATGCCGAGATAAAGCGGAGCAACCTCGCCGCCGTAGTGCTTCGAATGCTGCAGCTTCGCCTGGGTGAAGTCGAGCGATTTCCGTTCATTGACCCACCGGACGGACGCTTCATCAAAGACGCCTACCGTCGCCTCTGGGAGTTGGGAGCGACCACTTCTCAGCAAGCGCTGACAAAGCTTGGATGGCGAATGTCCTCCCTGCCAGTCGATCCCAGTATTGCGCGCATGATTTTCGCAGCCGAGAAAGATGGCGTTTTGGCGGAGATTCTCGTGATCGCGTCTGCGTTGTCGGTTCAGGACCCTAGGGAGCGCCCCAGCGACAAGCAGACCCAGGCTGATCAGTCGCACGCACGGTTTCGGGAGCCTCGCTCCGACTTTGTCAGTTTTCTAAATCTCTGGACCTACTATGAGGAGCAACGCCAGAGTCTAAGTGCCAACCAGCTCCGAAAACTCTGCAAGCGCGAGTACCTCTCCTGGTTGCGCATGCGTGAATGGCGAGATGTGCATAGGCAGCTGTCCATCGCCTGCCGTCAGCAAGGTCTGACGCCTAGCAGCAAAATGCCGGAGAAGCTGCCTTACGAGCGGGTCCACCGGGCCATCCTGAGTGGGTTGATTACCAACATTGCGCAGCAGGAAGAACGGCGTGAGTACCGCGCTGCCCGAAACCGACAGCTGGTGCTTTTTCCCGGGTCTGCCCTGTACAAGAAACCACCCAAGTGGCTCGTCGCCGGTGAGATCGTCGAAACCGAAAAGGTCTATGCGCGCTGCGCGGCGACCATAGAGGCTGGATGGCTGCTGGCTGCTAATCCCAAACTCCTGAAGCACAGCTACTATGAGCCCCGTTGGGAAAAGCGCAGCGGCCGGGTAGTCGCCTGGCGCAGAAGTACTCTGTTCGGCCTGATCGTGGCCGACAAAGTCTCTGTGCATTACGCTCGCGAAGATCCGCGGCTTTGTCGCGAGCTCATGATTCGGGAGGGGCTGGTCAGCGGTGAATGGCACCGGCCTCCAGGTTTTCTCAAGCATAACCTCAAGCTGATCCGCGAGGTCGAGGATCTCGAGAGCCGACTGCGACGGCGGGACGTGCTGTGCGATGACGACTCGTTGTTCACCCTCTACGCACAAAGGATTCCCGAAGGAATTCACAGTGCCACCGGGATGCTCGACGCACTCAAAAAGAACCCGAAACTGGATGAGATCTTGCGATTTCGCCGCGACGATATCGTCACCCGTGATCCAGGAGACATCGAAGATCAGTTCCCGAGCGTTCTGGAATGGGAGGATATCCGCTACCGCCTGCGTTACGAGTTCAGTCCCAACACCGAACGGGATGGCGTATCGATTCAGGTTCCTGTGGCCCTACTCAACCGCGTGCCAAGGTGGAGACTTGAATGGCTCGTGCCAGGTTTGCTGCGGGAGAAGTGCATCGCGCTGGTGAAGGCGCTTCCTAAGTCCCAGCGGCGACAGTTGGTTCCCGTGCCGGATTGGGTAGACCGCGCACTGCTTGAGATTCAGAAAGACAGCGATTCACCCGGTGACGTGCCCTTAGGCGCTAGTTTGGCTGATGCGTTTTCGCGGTTGGGTCCTGCCCGTATCGAATCTGATGCTTTTGACGCAGTCGAGATCGATGACTTCTATAAAGTGAATATGCAGGTGCTGGATGGCGATGGTCGGCTCCTGGCGCAGGGTCGTGATGTCGACGCGTTAATTGAAAACTTTGCCGAGAAAACACGGGAAACTCTCAGTACCGGCGGCGAGGATTCACCAGCACGTGTGGGGCTGGAGCGCTGGGATTTCAATGAGATTCCCCTCGAGTACAAAACAAGGAGCGCCGGGGTAGCCATGCGGGCTTACCCAGCGCTGGTGGACCGTGGCCAGACGGTAGATGTTGTGCTTCTAGATTATCCGGCGGATGCGCATATCGCGCATCGCAGCGGGGTTGCGCGATTGCTCATGCTCGAGAATAAGGCGCTGATACGTGATTTCCGTAAGCGTCTGCTTACGGGCAACGCGCTCATGTTGCAGCTCGCGCGCTTGCAGCTTGAGCGTGAAGTCCTCGTAGAGGGGCTCCTTATTGCGATTGTGCTGGAAGCGGCGGGAGAGGGTGCCGACCATTGCCGCGAGCGCGCCGAGTACGAAGTTTATGTACGTAATGTGGCTAAAAATGCGGTCGGTGTCGGTAATCGCCTGGAGGAATACCTACGTCAGGCCCTAGAGCTCTGGGATAGATCGGTCGCCAGACTGCAGACGAGGGAGACTGCAGATGCAGCGCTCGATATGGCCAACGATCGCAATCGTCTGCTGCACCGAGAAACACTCGCTGCGAGCTCCAGCGAGCAGCTTCGTCACTATCCGCGGTACGCCAAGGCAGCGGATATCCGTACCGAACGGTTGGCGGGTAATCTAAAAAAGGATCAGGACTCTCAATCCCGGTTAGCGACACTACGCGAACCGTTGGATGAACTCCTTAACCGTCGTCCTCAGGCGAGCCTGGTGCACCCAGCGGTCGGTCTGTACGAGCTCATGTTGCGCGAGTTCCGTGTTTCGTTATTTGCGCAGCATCTGGGAACTTCCCGCCCGGTTTCGGAGAAGCGTCTGAAAAACCAGTGGTCAGAAATAGATGAGTGGTACAAGAAGACTGGGGGGCATGCCGTTTCTAGCTGAGAGTGTCGCCCCAACTCGTGAAAGCCTGGCCGATTTTTCGCCATTTGATAGGGCGGTTTAGGTACAGGAACTAAGTACGATCGCTGCACGTCTATTTCTTTGCAACACGCGTGTCTGGAATGGGCGTGGTGCGACTAAGCGCGCAAAAGCGAGCGAACTGCATACAAATGTTGAAGAAAGTCTTTAAGCTCTAAAACTTCAGTAAAATATGGCTGACCAAGATTTGCTCGGTTCTCTCAAAGATTGATCGAACCCGCGAGTACGCCGGAGTCGCGGTATCGCAAACCTACATGGGGCAGCGGCTATTGGAGTTGGAGAGCGGCTGTGTGGCGGACGGCGGTGAGCCACAGCGAGCCGAAAAAGCGCCATGACGACTTTGCAGCCAGCACTAAAAGGCGTAAAACCACGAATCAACAGCAGTAAAAACAAAAAAGCAAATAGCAACGTAAGAGTTCAGAACAAAAATATCAGCTGCGCAACGAGTCCCGAGATGGGACGGGTCCTGAACAAGGCTTTCCTGGGCGGGACCTGTTTAGATGAAACCTTTTTCGGCAAGTCCGGGCAAAAACTGGCGCAGCATTGGAGACGGAGGCGAGAATTCAGGCTGAATTTGGCCTGAATGGGCTCGCGGATTTTACTAGAGCTGGAATCGTCTAACTGGTTAAGTGGTATCAAACCGGTACGCTGAGATCACAGCGTGCGCACTAAGCTCCATCGGCGCAGGAAGCCGAGTCTGGAAGCCTAAACGCATCGCCTGCGGGTCTAGCCGACGGTTATCGTGCACCAGGCAATACCAGGTAAGGCGCAGATGAACAAAGCCAATTTCTTCGAAAATCGCCGAGAAAATCGTCGCGATATCTGTTTTGTTGAGCGCGGGTGTGAGTCGAACGCACTGCAGTGCAGCGACGACTTTATCAATAACAAAAGCGACGACAGCCGCGTACTTATTCACGAACGCGTCGAGGGGCGACGATCCAAGCCCGGGGCCCGAAGAATCCTTTCGATGTTTGCGACCGATCTGGACCATTCCCGGTGCCTGCCCATTAAATCACGCGTGAGTGGTGCGCAACGTGCAGTTGTGACACTCACTCTCTCTATTGCCATGGCGTGCTTCGCAACCACCGGCATTGCCCAGATCGAGTCCCTGACCACAGCAGAGGAGCTCGCTGCGCGCGGTCAACTGCAGCCCCCCAGAAACCCGGATCCGTTCGAGCCCTTCAATCGCAGTGTTTATGCATTTAACAATGGGCTCGATACCCTGGCACTGAGGCCGTTGGCGGTCGCCTATGACAAGGTCGTGTCCGCTCCGGGCAAGAAGGGGGTAAACAACTTTTTTGGCAACCTCTACGATGTGACGAGTGCGTTTAACTCGGCGCTGCAATGGCGCTGGGGAAAGGCTTTTTCGAATACCGGACGGGTTCTGATCAATTCAACTTTAGGGTTGGCAGGCTTGCTGGACGTTGCAACCGCACTCGGAATTGAACGGCACCCCACGGACTTCGGTCAGACCCTGGCACGTTGGGGCGTACCCGAAGGACCGTATCTCATGCTGCCGTTGTTTGGCCCGAGCACCGTGCGCAGCGGTGCCGGAACACTGGTGGACACCTTTGCGTTTTCTGTCACGCCATACATCGAAGAAGGTCACGTCCGCTATACGATGTGGGGTACCGAGTTTGTGCACCTGCGCTCAACTCTGCTCGAGACCGATCAGCTCATCACCGGGGACCGCTACATTTTCCTCCGCGACGCCTACCTGGCCTCTCGTAGTGCTTTCGTGAATGACGGTGCGGTGGTCGATGATTTTTCCGATTTTGAGGACAGCTGGGACGTGGAATTCGAGTAGCCGGCCTGTTACCGACACCGGCTGGCCGGCTGCAGTCGGCAAAACTGTGAAATTATCCTCAAAGCAACGCTCCCGTGTTGCCTGCGGCGCTTTCTGAAGCGTAGATTTCTGTATTCGCAGTCACATAGAAATCTTAGATGGCCTACAGCGGGAAGGTATTGGTCATTGACGATGACTCCGCCCGGGGCTCCCAACTAGCCGATCTTGCAACTTCTGCGGGTTTCACTACGTCATTGGCAAGCTCACTCGAGTCACCGGACTCCTCGCTAGGCGAGGGCAGTGACTGGGACGTGGTGCTTTGCGACGTCCATGCGACCCCTAAGGCCTGGGCTCGCGATGGCGTAAGCTTACGTGAGCTGAACGTCAAAGTTCCCGTGATGATGTTCAGTAACGAGTCGCGGTCCGCCAGCATGATGCGCGCGCTACGTCTTGGCGCAAACGATTTTTTCGCAACTCCCGTTAAGGATCAGGATGCTCTATTTGCATCGATGGAACGGTGCGTAAAGCTCAGGTCCATGGAGCGAGAGCTGCGCCGCTCGCGACAAAAGCTCGAAGCTACCAACCTCGAACTTGAGAAAACAGTTCGCGTTCTGGAAAAAGATCAACAAGCCGGTCGTCAGGTCCAGATGCGCATGCTGCCTCATTCGCCCATGGTTAAGGGCGATTACCTGTGCAACCATACGGTTATCCCATCCCTCTACTTAAGTGGCGATTTCACCGATTACTTCACCGTTGACGAGCATTTCATTGTCTTTTTCATGGCGGATGTTTCAGGCCACGGCAGCTCTTCAGCCTTTGCGACGGTTCTCCTTAAAAACCTGTTTGCGAGAAAACGCTCCGACTACTTGCGGCGTAGTGATCCAACCATTCTTGACCCAATATTGATGCTGGAGCTCGCAAATCAGGAGCTTCTCGAACTCGATGTAGGTAAATACGCCACGATGGTCGTCGGCGCGCTGGATACCGACAGCAATACACTGGACTACAGCGTGGCAGGACACCTGCCTCTACCCGTGCTGGTTTCGGAAGCTGGAGCACGCTATTTGGCAGGAGACGGAAACCCCGTCGGAATGTTGGAGGGCGCTCACTACACACGACAGCGAATGGCGCTTCCCGACACCTTCATGCTGGCGCTGTTCTCCGACGGCATTCTCGAAATCCTCCCTCAGGAGAATCTTGTCGATAAAGAGGCTTTTTTTCTGGATGTATTTGCGGGAGCTTCAAAGTCGCCTGAAGACCTCGTAGCCAAACTTGGCCTGGATGGGGTGGCGGACGCTCCCGACGACATCGCCGCGCTATTCGTAAGTAAAAGACCCTCGAATGAGTAGCGGCCGCGTGCTGGCAGCCCACGAGAACGGAGCCTACGTGCTGCGTCTTGAGGGCGATGTGCGATTGACCCTTTGCACCTCGATTGAGGACTACGTCGAACGCATGCTCGACGATCCGGACTTCTGCTCTGTTTGTGTGGACCTTTGTGACGCCCGGGGAATTGACAGTACAACTCTGGGGCAGCTTGCCAAGCTGGCCCTGTCCGTCCAGGAGCGGTTTGGATTCCGGCCCGCTGTCTATTCCTGCGACGCTGGGATAAACCGACTACTCAGTAGCATGGGCCTGGATCGACTGTTCGAGATCTTTGAAAGTCCAAGTAATGCAGTCGAATGCATTGAGCACATACCAATGATACCGGGCTCAGAAAGCGTGGTTCGCGAGCGCGTGCTCGAGGCGCACGCCGTGCTCATGAACGTGTCTGAAGACAACCGCGAGCGCTTCAGCGAATTGGTACAGACTCTCTCCCATTGCGACCAGGCATAGGCTGTCGTCGCACGCAGCATCCGTCGTTGAAACCAACGCTACAAGAAAACTGCGACCTTCAGGATGTATGAAGCCGCTCTATGAATCGGGGACTTTTCATGCGGTGTCTGGGGGTGAGCCGGGGTTTGGTGGCACCTGCTGCAGAGCTCCAAGAACAGCCTGGCGAACCTCTAGCTTCGTTCTGATGAAGTCCTCGTGGGGTACATAAATCAGATCGGCGACTCGACGAATTATGTGCTCCTCGTACTTATCAAGCGAGCTGTCCGCGTAGGCAACGCGCCAGAGATCGCTGATCAATTTGACCTTGTCTCCCGGCTCATAATAATCGTTGATGGCGCGCGTAAACTCATAGAGGGATGTGGCCTGGTCGACCGCACTGCCAGCCTGTTCGAGTAATTCGTTCACCTGTTCCTCACTGAGATCCAGGTTATCCCTGAGCAGTGCCGCCATTGATGCGTCTTCTTCTGCTCCTTGCTCGAAGTCGGCTCTGGCAACCTCTACCAGTAGCGCAGCGGCGGCCAGGCGCCTGCTGTCATCACTGCTGCGATCCTCAGCGTTGCATTGTTCGCTGAAGATGCGTTTGAGAGCTCCGATCATAGGGACTTCACCAGATCCTCAAGTCGCCGCTGGTCGGCGATGAAGTTTCGGATGCCTTCGGCGAGTTTTTCGGTGGCCATGGCGTCTTCGTTGATCGACAGACGAAACTCTGCCTCATCTAATGTGTGTTTCGCATCTCCACTCACGCTGCCTTCGGGGTTCAAGTGTCGCGTGAGTACCGCTGTATCGGTCGCCAATTCCTCCAGCAGGCCCGGACTGATGGTCAGGCGATCGCAACCCGCGAGAGCCTCGATTTCGCCGGTGTTACGAAAGCTCGCACCCATAACCACGGTTCGGTAGCCGTTGGCCTTGTAATAGTTATAGATGCGGCGCACAGACTGCACCCCGGGATCCTCTTCCGCATCGTTGACGGCCAGCCCCTGGGCTTTGTGCCAGTCGAGTATTCGACCCACAAACGGGGAGATCAGAAAGACCCCCGCATCAGCGCAGGCCTGCGCCTGCGCGAATCCAAACAGCAGCGTCAGGTTGCACTGAATACCGTCTTGCTCAAGATCCGCCGCGGCTCTGATTCCTTCCCATGTCGATGCAATCTTGATCAAAATGCGATCTCGCCCGACACCCGCGTTTTCATACAAGCCGATGAGCTGACGCGCTTTATCCATCGTGGCTTGCGTGTTGAACGATAAACGCGCGTCTACCTCGGTGGATACACGGCCAGGGATTAACTGCAGGATTTCCTGGCCGACCGCTACGGCAAAGTGATCGCAGGCGGAGTTCAGCTGCTGTTGTTCACTGCCTCCGTCGGCGAGCGCCCGCCGTTTGGCATCGCTCAGTATGGGGCGGTACTGGGGGAGGTCAGCCGCCTTCAGGAGCAGCGAAGGATTCGTCGTCGCATCAACCGGTGAGAAGCGTCGGATCGCTTCAATGTCGCCGGTGTCCGCAACGACGTCGGTCATGCTGGTAAGTTGCTCTAGCTTTGTAGCCACCTTCGCTCCTTAAACTCCTTGAGATCCTTTCGCGAGCTCGAACCACCGGTGGGGATGATTCGAACGGTACGATTCGCAAAGGGGAAAACCTAGGCCGCGCGATCAACCAGTTGAGCGCGGGCGGCCTTTAGTGTTTCTACGGCGGCACCGTCACGATGCGCATGCGTGCTCAGATAACGCCGAAATCGACGGGCACCCGGCACGCACTGATAGAGGCCCAGCACGTGTCGCGTTACGTGGTTCAGTCGCCCGCCGCGCCGCAGCACGCCCTCGATGTAGGGTTCGAGGGATGCCAGGACCTGTTCCCGGCACTGCGTAGGATTGTCTTCTCCAAAGAACAGCTGGTCTACGTTCGCGAGCACCCAAGGGTCCTGATAGGCCCGCCTTCCCAGCATTACCCCATCAAGTTCACCGAGATGCGCCATTCCCTCGTCCAGAGAATTTATACCTCCATTGAGCACCACAGTAAGCGCCGGCATCTCGCGTTTCAGCTGATAGACCCACTCATGGCGCAGGGGCGGCACCTCGCGATTCTCTTTAGGCGATAAACCCTTTAGCCATGCGTGCCGGGCGTGAATCACAAACACCTTACAACCGGACTCGCTGACACAGGCCACAAAGTCACGAAATTCCTGGTAACTATCCATAGCATCGACACCGAGCCGATGCTTCACAGTGATCGGAATGGAGCAGGCGTCGAGCATTGCCTCGAGACTGGACTTCACAGCCTGCGGCCTGAGCATCAGGCAAGCACCAAAAGCGCCATTGCGAACGCGATCGGATGGGCAGCCGCAGTTGAGGTTTACCTCGCTATAGCCCCAGTTCTCGGCCATTCGCGTGCACGTAGCGAGCTCCTTCGGGTCGGACCCTCCAAGCTGTAGTGCCAGGGGCAGTTCGGCCGGGTCAAAGTCGAGATGTCGACCTGCATCTCCGTGCAGTAACGCACCGGTGGTCACCATTTCGGTGTACAGGCGGGCGCGACGGCTGAGCAGGCGCCAAAAGAACCGACAGTGGCGGTCTGACCAGTCCATCATCGGAGCTGTGCAAAACCGCCAAAGACCCTGCTCATCCGTACTTGCAACCCTTGATGGTCTGGGCTGCGGTACGGGCTCGCCGGTTGTGTCAGGAATCTCCAATACCATCGGCCTATTGTAGAGCCCTGGCCTGGCTATGGCGATGGATGCGAACCGACAGCATGTTGAGCATCCAGTTGATGGTGTGTGTTGAGGGTATTCGAGCAGCGCGATGAGCAGTACCGTTAATATACGAGGAGGCTACTTAACTATCGAAGTGCCGCGACGACCGTCCGCTTCTATGGCTAAACGATGCGGGGTAGGGTGCTGCCGCAGAGTGCTTCATACCCAGGTTGACTGACATGTTCTACATTTTTGCCATTCGCATCACTGACTCTGAATACTCCGCTGAACAGTATGCCGACGCCTGGGTGCGAGCCAGCAAGTACATACAGGCCGCACCCGGTGCGCGAGGCACACGCCTGCACCGGAAAATCGGCGACCCGTCGACTCTGCTGGCGATTGCCAGCTGGGACAGCAAAGATGCGAGGGACGCGATGGATGCTAATGCACCGCGTGAGATCGCCGCCATCATCGCCACTCAAACACCGCACGTTGAGATCGAACTGATCGGTGAATTCGACGAGCCGGCCTGGGAGGTACTTCCGCCGGGTTGACGGCTTCTGCACAGCGGCCGCAGCGCCCAGTCGAGTTCGGCAGCGCCTGCCACTATAATCGCGGCCTTTTGTTGCCAGGGCCATAGACCGCTCATGACCGTCCGAACACGGATTGCTCCATCCCCCACTGGTGATCCCCACGTGGGTACTGCGTATATCGCACTCTTCAACTACTGCTTTGCCAAAGCCCAGGGCGGGGAGTTTGTGCTGCGAATTGAGGATACGGACCAGGCTCGTTCCACCTCGAGCTCGGAGCAGGCGATTCTCGATTCTTTGCGCTGGCTGGGTCTCGACTGGGATGAAGGGCCAGACTCGGCCGGTGCCTTTGGTCCCTACCGACAGAGTGAGCGACGCGAGATCTACGTCGAGCATGCGCTGCGGCTGTTGGCCGAAGGCAAGGCCTTCCGCTGCTATCGAACACCTGCGGAGCTGGACGAACTTCGACAGGCACGCCGCGAGCAAGGTAAAAGCACGGCACTCAAGCCCTCGGATCTGGAGCTCCCCCTTGAGGAACAGGCACGCCGCGAGGCCGCCGGTGATCCCAGTGTGATTCGCATGCGCGTCCCCGAAACAGAGGGTGCGTGCGAGATTGATGACTTGCTGCGTGGATCCATCGAACTGGATTGGAGCATGGTCGATGCGCAGATCCTGCTCAAATCCGACGGTATGCCGACCTATCATCTTGCCAATGTGGTGGATGATCATCTGATGGGGATCAGCCACGTTATTCGCGGCGAGGAGTGGATCAACTCCGCACCAAAGCACAAATTGTTGTACGAGTACTTTGGTTGGCCGATGCCCGTGTTGTGCCATTTGCCGCTGCTGCGAAACCCGGATCAATCCAAATTAAGTAAACGTAAGAATCCAACCAGCATCGGCTATTACCAGCGGATGGGGTTTCTTCCCGAGGCTCTACTGAACTACTTGGGCCGCATGGGTTGGTCCATGCCGGATGAGCGGGAAAAGTTCAGTCTCAACGATATGCTGCAGGTTTTTGATATTGGGCGTGTATCGCTTGGTGGGCCGGTTTTCGATGTTGAGAAATTGCGTTGGCTTAATGGTCTGTGGATCAGAGAAGAACTCAGTCAGGAGCAGTTGGCGGAGCGACTCATTGCCTGGGCCCTTAATCGTTCATCGCTCGACGCTGTGCTACCGCACCTGCAGCCCCGGATTGAAACACTCAGCGATTTCGCCCCGCAGGCTGCTTTTCTGATCTCCGGCGATCTCAAGCTCGATGGCGAGGACTTCGACGTATTTGGCGTGGAACGCGATGCGATCATACGCCGGATGCAATTTGCTCTATGGTCTCTGGAGGCGATCCGTGTCTGGGGACGGGATGCAGTTTGGGATTCGCTGAAGGCGCTTGCCGATGCGTTGGATCTGAAAATCCGAGATCTGCTGGCGCCGCTATTTATTGCGATGTCCGGGAGTCGGGCCTCGTTCTCGGTCATCGATGCCATGACTTTGCTGGGCCCGGATGTGTCGAGGGCACGTTTGCGCGAAGCCATCTCGCTGGCGGGAGGCGTGTCCAAAAAGGCGGTTAAGCGCCTAGAGAAAGAGTATGCGGCACTTCAGCTAACCTGAGTGGCGATCATTGCAGCGGACATCGTCCTGCAGTTGTAATGCTGTGCCTCGGCAATTGCGAGGCCTCCACGATTGCTATGCCTCGACCGCAGTCCCACCTCGCATCAGTAAAGCGGCGGCGATGACCGTTACTGCGGTTTCGAAAGCCAGTGCAGCCCAGGTGTAGTTGCTGACTAGATCCTCGGTGCGCATCGCGCTGGTACCCCGTAGGATGGCGAGACACCCGATGGCCAGAGCCAACATGAGAAGACCACTTCTCCGATGATTGGCCGAGGCGCCAGCAAGCACGCAGAACACTCCCACTCCCGTCTGCAGGCCGCCGTACATGGCGCCGAGCTCGGCGTAGCCGTCGCCGTTCACGACACTAAGGCCCGCCAATCGAGCGGCCAGTCCGGGATCAAGAGCGCAGGCGATGCCGTAGCCAACGAACACCAACCCTACGAAAACCAAAAAACCGCGACTCATGGACTTGTATCCTCTCAGGTGTTGCCGATCCAGGCGGCCCCCCGCAAAACTCACGAAGGCCCCAGGGCATCTCCATGTACGTTTCGAAATCGCCGACTGGCTCTCTCGGTCAACCAGTAAAAAGCGGCACCAGAGACGACGATCCCCGCCGTGATCATGGCCTCTACCGGTCGTTGCAGAACGATGTAAAGCAATGTCCAGCCGGTGATCACTAAGAACACCAGGGGAGGAATCGGGTACAGCCAGGTTCGAAACGGGCGCATGAGTTGCGGCTGACGACGCCTGAGTACGAAGACTCCCAGCACGGTGAAGAAAGTGTTCAGCGCCATCGTCGCTCCGGAGAATACAAGGATGCGGTCAAACGAAGCCGACCACAGAAAGGCCAAGGCGACCGTCGCCTGCACTAGCACCGCGGACGCGGGAATGCCATCGTCGTTAACCCGCCCCAGCAGCCTGAACACTGGGAAATCCTCGCCAATGCGTTGCAGCACGCGAGGCCCCGCCAGGATCATGGCGCTGACGGTGGAGATAAGCAGCAGCGAAAGCAGTACGCCCATGATTGTCGCGCCCACATCACCGAACGCGTAGCTCGCAGCCACGTAGCCGACTTCGACCTTGCCAACCATCGCCTCCATCGGGGCCACGGCAAGGAAAACGTAATTCAGGAGAAGGTAGGCAATACAGACCAGCGACGTGCTTCCCACAAGCACCCAGGGCAGAGAGCGTTGCGGATTACTCAACTCGCCGCTGATGTAGGTGGCCGCATTCCAGCCCGAATAGGCGTAGTTCACGTAAATCAGCGAAACGGCAAAGGCACCGGAGAAAAGCAGGCCAGAATCAGATGAGATGGGTGTGAAGCGAACGTCCGGGCCCGATTGATTGAAGAACAGCGCGAGAGAGGCGAATCCGAGAATCAGCAGTATCTTCAAAATTGTAAATAAACTTTGGGTGCTGCCGGAGCTCTCATGGCTGCGGCTATGCGCCACGGCGAGGACAACGATTAAGCCGGTAGCCAGCCAGATTGCTGAGAGACTCGGGAACACGGCCGACAGATAGCTGCCGAAGGTCATCGCTGCCAGCGCCGTGGGAGCGGCAAATCCTACCGTGGCCGATACCCAGCCCGAGATAAATCCGGCACTGGGATGGTAGATCTCGGTAAGAAAGTTGTATTCGCCGCCCGAGCGCGGCAAAGCCGCACCGAGTTCCGCATACGACAAAGCGCCGCAGAGAGCCGCCAGACCGCCCACAGCCCAGAGTGCCAGCAGCACCGGCGCAGACTGAATCTCCACTAACTGGAATCCCAGGCTGGTAAACACCCCGGTACCGATCATATTGGCGATGACGATCGCGGCGGCGACGGAAGGACGAAATTGAGTCACAGCAGCATAGTTTCGTGTTTGCCCCCCGCTGGCAAGTGTGTGTGCGGTGAATTTTCTATCGAGGTTCTTCTATTGCCCGAAAAGAAGTGAACAATCTCTGTGACAGGTCATTGATTCAATAACTTGAAAACGCCACCGCTAACTCATGGGGGCGAAATATCAGTTGGCATCAACACCCTCTTATGCATACAGACATCCACCGTCACCGCGTGCTCGTGTCACGTTTTCTGCAATCGCCCATCCGTGTTGCGGTGGGGTCGTTCCTGCTCGTTTTATCAGCGAGCGTCCAGGCACACCTTCTGGCCAACGACGCGCTGACGCCCCCTCCGCCAACGCTTACCCAACGATTGTACGACTCTGCGTTCCCCACTCAGGATTCGACACCACAATCGCTGACCCCTACAAGCAGTAGCACAATAAATCTGCTGGTGCTGTATGACCCGGCTCTCAACAACGCGAGCCAGACGATTCACGACATGGTCGACGACACCAACACCTATTACGTAAACAGTCAGATCGGTGTGATTCTCCAGACAGCAGCGCTCGTGCCGCTCGATGCGGGATCAGGCAGCAACAGCGCGGTACTTAACGAGCTGACTACGGGAAGCTTTCAGTCTGAGGTGGGTTCGCTTCGAGACCTGTATCGCGCCGATATGGTCGCCTATATACGCCCCTACGACGGCGGCGGGAGCTGCGGTACTGCCTGGGTTATCGGGTCCGGTGGCTCAACACCCAATCAAAACACGCTGAGAACCTTTTCAGTGAGCGTAACCATGACAGGTAGTAGTGGTCAGTTCTTTTGCAGCGACAACACACTCGCGCATGAGCTGGGCCACAACTTTGGTGCAGCACATAATCGCGAGAATGCGGGAGTCCCTCCGCGGTTCAGTTATGGCTATGGCGAAGGAAGGGCTGGAGAGTTCGGAACCATCATGTCGTTGCTCTCGCCGGAGGTAAACCTCTTCTCTAATCCGCACCTAAGCAACTGCAATGGTTTTGTCTGCGGTCATCCGGGCTCGGAAGATGTGGCGAGAGCGATCAACGAAGTACGAGATCGCTACTCCATGATCTACCCGGACCCACCAGGACCACCGGTGATCACGTCGCTGAATCCCAGGGTTGATCAAACAGACGTAGCGTTTGACGCGGCAGCTGGCGGTCCAGCAGCCACCAGCTTTTCGGTCACTTGTACTAACGCGCTGACGTCGACCAGCAGCTCGCAAAGCGGCAGTGCTTCTCCAATTACAGTGGGTGATTTAGCACCAAATGCGTCCTACTCCTGCGCAGTAGTGGCTGAAAATGCCGCGGGAGCAGGCACAGAGTCCCAATCCGTAACCTTTGATACCTTGCCGATACCCGCTCCAACCATTGAGGACCTCGAGGAATCGGACGGTCAAGTGGCATTCAGCGTCGAGATTCCTGCGGTCAACGGTGGCTACCAGATCCAGGGTACTCGCGCCCAGTGTGATGATGACGTAATCGAATCAGCATCAGGTTCGTTTGTATTTACCGGCCTGACTAATGGCGTGACTATCAGCTGTAGCGCCACCGTCTTAACATCGGTGGGCGAGAGCGCTCCGTCTCCGTCAGTTAGCGCGACCCCCGAACTGCCAGGTGGTTCTGGCTCGGACCCGGGCGCGCCGCCGGATCCGGATCCGGGCGCCGGCGCGGGGGGAGGACCGGGATCAGGTTCGAGCGGCGGCTCGCCGGCCGACGAGGAAGAGGAACTGATCCTCTCGAACATGCGACTTCTGCTGTTGATCATCGCGTCCGAAGAAGCGCGAAAAGCACAAGAGGCGTCCGAAAACTAATTGGTCGCCGGTGGTGTTTCTTAAACGTGGAATATTGGCTTGTGGCGGCGTCGGTGTTGCCCTACACTCCGCCGCTCCGGGGCCATAGCTCAGCTGGGAGAGCGCAACACTGGCAGTGTTGAGGTCGGCGGTTCGATCCCGCCTGGCTCCACCAATCCTTCACGCTTCGGCGCCCGGGACCGACTGTCCCGTCCATCAGATTGAACCGCATTCTTTGTTAATCCACCCTGGGAGTATGCGCTCTCGAGAAAATCAATTAACGTTCTTCTGGTTGCTCGGACTAATGATGGGATGTTCGGGTGAGCCGGACTGTAATGTTGATTTAGATACCCCCGAATCGCTGGCCGCTCTGGTAGCCGCGAACACGCCTGAAGCGCTGATAATTGCATCGGGACTTGCGGAATTTCAACAGGTCGAAAACCCCGATACGTCACGCCTTGAGGCCGATTTTTATCGGGATAAGGCCCTGAAGCTCGCGCCGAATGACGAATGGGTGCTCAGTTATCTGAACAACGAGTGTTCTCCCAGTAATCCTGAGGAGGACTCACCGTTTTGTAGCCAAATAAGCGCGATGCGACTGGTCGATCTATCGCCCGAGAATGGCTTCCGTTGGGCGAACCTCGCTCACTATCAGCTCAGCGACGACGATGCAGAAGCCGCCCTTGCGAGCTATCAACGTGCCGCAGCAGCTCCGACCTTCTCGATAGGATGGGGGCCGCATGTTTTTCGTCTTACAACGGCATTGCAGGAAACTTTTCAGACCGAAGAATTCTGTGCGGTTGTCACTTCGGCAGGGATGGCTGCTGCGAAACTACCTTCATACCAGGAGTTCACGAATACGTGTAGGGCCCGTACCGAAGATGCCGCATGGCGTGATGCTTGTATAAATCTCGGTCAGAAAATGGAAACGCAGGCTACGACACTCATTTCACGAATGATCGGATTCTCACTCCAACGCATCGTCTATGAAGCGATAGAGGACGACGATGGCGTCGCTGCGGTCGCAGCGAGAAAGGAAGATCTCCAAGCAATGGTGCAGCAACAAAGCAGTGTTTATGAATGCCTGCGTGAGCACGCGGACTGGGTTCACCGCTGGTTGATTAGCGTTCGTGACTTTGGAGAGATGGAGTCTCTGCGCCGACTGAGCGAGGGTCGATCACACTGTTAAATCGAGGTGCCCGGGTCGGCCGACAATACTAGGAGGTTCTGTCGAATCCTAACAAAGCTCTTGTCTGGGAAGGGGTAGAGGAAGTGCGTGCCCGGCAGCGGGCCTGGACAGGTCGTGGTATTCACTGTGTGCCCACCACGGTCTTTGAAGAGCGCTACATGGTGACGGGTGCAGGTCGTTGATGCTTATCGCAATGTATTAGGCCGGCTTATTCTAGAGAGAGCCGCGTGACTTTGCGACCCAGGCTATTGCTAGCCGAGCATCAAGGCGTGGTCAGCTCCCCGATAAAACGACCACTTCTTAGATTGTCGACATCTGAGCAGGAGCTGCAGATCGTGTGGACATAGCGGTGCTCCTCAAAAAATGAGGGCGCTGTATTCGCTAGTTTTTTCCGCAGGTCTTCGACGTCTACCCAGGCGCCTTCATAGAGCAGTCGCTCGCACATACAGCAGTGTTTGACCAGCTTCTTTGGATTGCTGCCCTGCATCAACACACTGGGTCTTCGGACTTCTTTAATGGTTTTGTGCTTTACACGAACGCGTTTCTCCTTCAGCGGAGTCAACGCCATCTCCATGACTCTTTGTGTGGCCGGTGTGTCGCAGCGATAAAGGCATTTGACTGGCCTTCCGGTTATGCGAACGCGAGTCAACAGCGTCTCGATAAGCATACGTGCCGAGTCGCCTATCACAAACGACCTTATTGGTAGACCAATGATGGATCCGCCCGTCCTGTCATCGTTGACAGGGCGCGCAAAATGGCTGGTGGAGCCATGGTCCGCAACGTTATTGAGTCTGCTGGCCAGATGTTCGTCGATGCGATCAACGACGTTGTTCTGGTCAACCCAATAACACGCGTCGCCGTTATTCTCAGCTTTTATACTCGTGCTCGAATCGACCAACTCGGTTGCTGAGTCTGTCATACCGCAGCCTCCGTATTTATCCCCCACGACCACGCTAGCGCATGTCTGCCTAAGCGTCAAAGCTCCAAAGGCTGATTGAGCTGGTAGTGCAAGCGGCACGAGAACTTGACCGAAGCTCTCGTACCGCACTTTAACCAGCGATCAGGAGTCGTTTGGCCGCTCTCTAACCTGAACGGGGCGTGAATACAGGGCCAAGGCGGAAATCAGTGCTGCGGATTGGCTGCCAATTGCTCAGCCCCAGCCTCGGGTGTCGACTCTCGCAGAAACCGCTGCAGTAAACTCAGATTTCTTCGCGGCGTATCCGAGCTATGGCTGATTCTCGTTGCTCGTCGGAAGCTTGCCAGCGCATGATCGTAATGCCCGAGCCTAAGTTGCGCGACCCCCAGGTTGTTATAGAGCCGCCACTTAGCCTGCCCCGTCGCAGTCTGCAGCGCCTCGCGACAGGCGTCTTCGGCTGCGAGAGCGTCGTCTAGCTGCAGCTGGGCGCGACACTCAGCACCAAACACATCGGCGACATAACGTGCAGGCACTCCCTGGCGTCGCAGGGTCCCGGTGAGTTCGAGTGCTGTACTGCCGTCACCTCGCGCCAGGGCTTTTTCTGCCTGACGTAGCAGTGAGGGCTGTTTAGTTGTGAACATTTCTGCTTTTGCATGGCTGGATAAAGCGGTCGCTGCGGTCACCGCCGCCAACGCGAAAATGGCACCGCTTAGGCTTTTAAGGACTGAGTTCTGCATAGGTTGCTCCTCCTGGAACTTCGGCTTGCAGAACCAGATTAGAGAATTACAATAACGCATAGCAATCACATATTTATTTAGAAGCTATGCATTAATGAATAGTAAGTTGCTTGCCAACTACGACATGGCCCCCGTCGATTGGTCGGATATCGCGATCTTTCTCGCCATCTACGAAGCAGGAAGCCTGCTGGCGGCAGCCGATCGTCTCGCGATGTCCCAACCAACGGTCGGGCGTCGGCTGTCGGCTCTGGAATCTCGGATGGGGGTACAGTTATTCGCTCGCACCGGGCGACGAATGGTACCCACCGACATCGCCAGGGCGATCGAAGAAAGCGCACGCAAGATGCATCGCGAGATGCTCTCGATCCGCCGCAGCGCCGACGGTGCCGCCAGCGGTCTTAATGGTCAGGTGATTATCTCCGCGAACGAGGGAACGGGTTCGGAATGGCTGGTTCCAGTATTGGCGGATCTCCAGCGCACGTATCCTGACATCGTTGTCGATCTGCGCATTGAGTCCAGAACGGCCGATCTCGTTCAGCGCGAGGCCGATATAGCGCTGCGCATGGGGCGTCCCACGCAACTTGATCTGATTACTCGCAAGCTGGCCACGGTTGGGTTTGGCTTCTACGCATCGGCAGAGTATCTGGAGGCCAGGCCGCCGATAGCGACGTTCAGCGATCTGAGCGGCTGTAAGTGGATCTGGGGTGTCTTCGGCCCCGGGCGCACTGATCTCCTCGGGGATTTTCTGCGCGAGAATCAGGTGCTATTTGATGTCGCCATGCGTACGGACAGCCCAACGGCGCAGCTACGTGCTGTATGTGAGGGTATGGGAGTGGCGGTACTCTCTCATCGTTGGGCCACCAAGCAACGTTGTCTGCGACGAATACTGCCGGACGTTGCCGCGGCGACCTTCGAGCTATGGCTGGTGACGCATGAGGACTTGCGGCACAGCGCTCGAATCAGGGCCGTAGCCGACCACATCAGCGCCGCAGCGCGGCGCGACGCGCATCTATTTGAGTCCGGTGTCGCGACCGACATAGAAGAGCCTAGGGAATAAGCGCTCCTTAGAAATGCTCAGGGCATCTTCGTCAGCTTTCTCACCACCCAGTCAGAAACCCGCGTAGGCAGCAGGCTCTTGATTGCCACGAACGCCGCCCCCGGGAACAGCGGTACGATCCGACGTGGCGGCGGCTCGTTACCTTCGCAGGCTGCGACCACGGCTCCTGCGACACTAACCGGATCGGCGCCATTCCGATGCAACTCGCGATGAAAGTTCTTGAGCGTATGAATTTGAGAAGCATAGGGGGGGCTTGCTTCCGCGTGCGCCTCAAACTGCTCCTGTTCGAGGGAACTGAAGCGGGTCTTAACGGCGCCCGGTTCCAGCAGCACTACCTCGACACCATGAGGTCTTAGCTCCATTCGCAGTGCATCGGACAGGCTTTCGAGCGCATGCTTACTGGAGTTGTACGGACCGAAAAAGGGCACTGTCACACGACCGGCGACGGAGGACACCATCACAATCCGCCCCCGCCGTCGTTCGCGCATGGCGGGCAATACGGCTTTGGTAACCCGGAGCGGACCCAGGACGTTGGTCTGATACTGAAGCTCCCAGTCCTCCATGCTGACGCTCTCGACTGGACCAACCTTGGCGATACCAGCGTTGTTCACCAACACATCGATCGTCGCACCCTCAAGCGCGTCGCTTACGTAGTCGAGTGCTTCCTTCACGCTGTCGTCGTCGGTCACGTCAAGTTTTACCGGTAGGATATTGTCGTGACCGGCCCGCAAACTTTCGAGGGCATCGTCATCGCGCCCCGCTGCGAAAACGCGATGCCCCTTGCTGGCGAGAAGGATCGCCGCGGCTTTTCCAATTCCTGCCGTCGCTCCGGTTATCAGTATGTTCTGCATCAGTCGGGTATCAGCTGCCTGTTAGTAGGGTTCTTAGAGTAAAGAGCAATTCGTGTGAAAGGTATAGATCAATCGTTGCGCACTGTTGAGTTCGTTGGAGGTCAGAGAATCGCTTCGATCAGACACGGACCCGGCTTCCGCATCGCATTGACGAACTGCTCCTGGAACTCCGCTGCTGTTCGCGCCTGGCTAGCCTCGATGCCGAGTCCGCGCGCCATGGATGCGTAGTCCATATCCGGATTGGACAGGTCCAGCATGGAGCGGGTCTTCTCGTTCACCTCTTCTGCGCCCACTCGATCCATCTCTATATTGAGAATCGCATAGCTCCGATTATTGAGCAGCACCACCGTGACGTCTGCGTTTTCCCGGGCCATGCTCCACAGCGCCTGAATGGTGTACATCGCCGAGCCATCCGCCTGCAGGGCCAGCACTTTGCGATCCGGACACGCCAGCGCAGCTCCGAGGGCCAGGGGCAGGCCCTGGCCAATTGCACCGCCGGTCAGGGTCAACCAGTCGTGGGCGCGCGCCTGCTCAGTGAACAGGTAAATAGCGAGACCGCACGTGGTCCCCTCATCGGACACGATGGTGTTCTCCGGTAACTCGTTGTTGATGATCTGGCCTATGGTCACCGCGGTTAACTCGGCATCACTCACTTCCTGCGGGGCAAAGGTGACTCGCTGCGAAGGTTCTCCCTCAAGACCCAGTTCGTCGCAGAGGGCCTCAATAGTCCCGCTGAGATCTTCCCCGGCCTCGGCCAGTGTCATCAACGTGCAGTGCTCAGGTGTCAGCCAGCCTTCGATGTTCGGATAGGCAAAGAAGCTCACGGGTGCCTGGGTTCCAAGCAGAATCAACTGCTGGAACGGCGCGAGGACTTCGGCGGCCTGCTCTGCGAAATACGGCATTCGCTGGACCGGTACCCTTCCTTCACCCCGGTGAAGCCGGGTGGGGAACGTGCTGCTCATCAACGTTACGTTATGAGCTTCGGCAATGAGCCCCAGTTGGCTTAAGTTGTACTCGCGAAGAGCGGCGCCGCCGAGCAGTAGGAGCGTGTTCTCTCCCGTCCTGATGGCGTCCGCGATGCGTTTTATGCGCTCAGGAGGTACATCGATGGGGGCGGGCTTGGGCAGAGCCGGCGCAGCTTCGCTGGCATCGCTCCAGGCGTGATCCGCCGGTGCTACGACGGTCGCTATTTGACCGTTGCCGCGCAGCGATGCCTGGACGGCGCGGGCACCTGCTTGCGATAGTTCCTCCGGGGAATGCGCAATTTCTGTCCAGTGTGACCCCCAGCGCGCAAGTGCCGGTAAATCCGAGGTGAGTGGGGCGTCGAACTCCAGGTGGTACGATGCGTGATCACCCACAATATTGACGATACAAGTCCCAGCCCGACGTGCGTTGTGCATGTTTGCCAGGCTGTTAGAAAACCCCGATCCCAGGTGCAATAGCGTTGCTGCAGGCTTATCGGCCATGCGGGCATAGCCATCGGCAGCACCGGATACCACGCCTTCGAACAGGCATAAGACCGGACGCATCGCGTCAGTCTTACCGATCGCCGCCACGAGCTGCATTTCAGAGGTGCCAGGGTTGGCAAAGCACACTTCAACGCCGGAAGCGACGAGAGTCTGTAACAGGGCTTCGGCTCCATTCACCGGAGGTTCTCCTTGAGTTTTATTCGCATGGGGCGCGCGAGGCTTGTACCAGCGCGCTGCATCACAAGTTTCAGGCAAGGCTATAACGTCTCGCGTGTTTGAGGAACCCGCGCTGCTCCCCTAGAATCCGTGCGCATCCTGTAACGCGAGCCTACGCCGAGTGTCTTTTAATCGACGATCCAAGAACATCACCGAGGGTGTGCAACGAGCTCCCAACCGCTCAATGTACTACGGCCTGGGTTACCAAGAAGAAGACTTCAAAAACCCCATGGTGGGCGTCGCGAACGGCCACTCTACCATCACGCCGTGCAACGCCGGTCTGCAGGTACTCGCCGATGCCGCCGTCGAGGGCTTGAGGGAGGCGGGTGCTAATCCCCAGCTGTTCGGTACACCAACAATTTCCGACGGCATGTCCATGGGCACGGAAGGAATGAAGTACTCGCTTGTGTCCCGCGAGGTCATCGCCGACTGCGTTGAAACGTGTGTAGGTGGGCAGTGGATGGATGGCGTCCTGGTCATCGGTGGCTGCGACAAGAACATGCCTGGTGGCATGATGGGCATGCTGAGAGCCAACGTACCCTCGATCTATGTCTACGGCGGCACGATCCTTCCGGGTCGACTGGATGGGCGCGATCTAAATATCGTCAGCGTGTTCGAGGCCGTCGGAGAGCATGCGGCAGGGCAAATAGACGATCAGCAGCTGCTCGCCATCGAGCGCAACGCAATACCTGGCAATGGATCCTGCGGCGGCATGTATACCGCAAACACGATGAGTTCGAGTTTTGAGGCGCTCGGACTATCGCTGCCTTACTCATCGACGATGGCGAACGTAGAAGCCGAGAAGCGCGAGTCAGCGAAATCCAGCGCAATTGCGCTTGTCGAGGCCATCAAGTTGGATCTGAAGCCCCGGGACATCGTCACCAAAGAGGCAATTGAGAATGCCGTGGCTGTGATTATGGCCACCGGCGGTTCGACGAATGCGGTACTGCACTTTCTGGCGATCGCCCATGCAGCGGAAGTCGATTGGAGCATCGATGATTTCGAGCGCATCCGGAAACGAGTCCCAGTGATCTGCGATCTGAAACCAAGCGGCAATTATCTTGCGATTGACCTGCACCGAGCTGGAGGCATTCCCCAGGTGATGAAGATTCTCCTGGACGGTGGACTGCTGCACGGTGAATGTATGACTGTGTCCGGTCAAACGATCGCTGAGGTCCTCGCAGACGTGCCGTCTGTCCCCAGGACGGATCAGCAGGTAATTCGCGGCCTCGACGACCCACTTTACAAAGAAGGGCATCTGGCGATACTTCGTGGCAACCTGGCTGAGGAAGGCGCAGTCGCTAAGATCACCGGTCTGAAAAACCCGGCAATCACCGGTCCGGCCAAAGTGTTTGACGATGAGCAGTCCGCCCTGGATGCGATCCTGGCGAACAAAATCGAGCCCGGTGATGTCGTAGTTTTGCGCTACCTCGGTCCGCGTGGGGGGCCGGGGATGCCCGAAATGCTGGCGCCGACGGGTGCCCTGGTAGGGCAGGGGCTAGGCGAATCAGTTGGTCTTATCACCGACGGCCGTTTTTCTGGTGGGACCTGGGGAATGGTGGTCGGGCATGTCGCACCGGAAGCCCATGCCGGCGGCGCGATAGCGCTGGTGGAGGACGGGGATTCAATCACAATTGACGCGCACTCATTGAATTTGCAACTCAATGTCGATGAAGAGACCCTCGCCAGCCGCAGAGCGGCATGGAAAAAACCCGCGCCGCGCTATACCCGCGGTGTCATGGCGAAGTTTGCGAACAACGCGGCTTCGGCCTGCTTTGGCGCCGTGCTTGATCGAGTGGACCCGTAGTCACTAGTGATCGAATGCGTCTGCTGGACCAGCACTGCTTCCCATCTTGACGCGTTAGCACCTGCGCCTTGACGTTCGCATCTGTCATTGCCTATGTCGACCTGATTGCGGGTGGCGTGTTCGCCGCGTCAGGGGCTCTCGCTGCCGCTGAGAAACGATTGGATGTCCTCGGATTCGTCTTCTTTGGCACGCTGACCGGCGTTGGGGGAGGCACGTTGCGAGATGTGCTCTTGCAGCAGCCGGTGTTCTGGATTTTCGACAACCGATATCTCTGGGTATGTATCGGTGTGTCGCTTCTAACCTGGTATCTCGCGCCATTTCTTTCGGCAAGACGTCCGCTGCTGCTGTGGGCTGACGCTGCTGGACTGGCGCTGTTTTCGGTACTTGGATGCGCCAAGGCATTGCAGAATGACATGACCGCGATCGTGGCCGTCGTAATGGGGGTTATGTCAGCCAGTTTCGGCGGACTGCTGCGCGATACGCTGTTGAGCAGGGACTCAGTGCTGTTGGGTGCGGAGCTCTATGTGACCGCTGCGCTGGCAGGTGCGAGTGCGTATGTGGTGCTTGAGCAAGTGCCCGGTCTGTCAAACAGCTATGCGCTCTTGTTGGCGATGCTGCCAGCGATCGTTCTACGCGCCGGGGCGATCCGACGCGGCTGGTATTTGCCTAGCTACAGACGACTTCAGTAAGAGACGACTTGCGTAAGCGGCCCCGCTGAGCGAATACTCGAGCGCTTACGTTCACGCCTGGGTCGTATCGAGGGTTTTCGCCAGTACCCTATCGCGCAGGTCGCGCTTGTAGCTTGCAAGTCGTTCGCGAATGCCTGCGTCCGATGCTCCCAGGATTTGCGCAGCCAGAATGCCGGCGTTGGTTGCATTGTCGATCGCGACCGTGGCCACGGGTACGCCGGCGGGCATTTGCACGATCGATAACAGGCTGTCTTCACCGCCCATTTTGGTTGCCGCTACCGGGACCCCGATCACCGGCAGCACCGTAAGCGACGCTACCATTCCAGGTAAATGGGCCGCGCCACCGGCCCCAGCGATGATTACTCGATAGCCGTTGTCCACGGCCGACTCCGCAAACTCGTAGAGCCTCTCGGGGGTGCGATGTGCCGATACGATGTCGAACGTGTGGCCGATATCGAACTGACGCAATATCGCTCCGGCCGCGCGCATGACGGGAAAATCCGAATCGCTTCCCATAATGATCGCGACGGAGGCCTGGGAGGTGTCGTTTTCAACTGCCATGATCGTAATCCGTCTTCGTGATTATCTTGTGCTGCTCTTGTGCTTGACTGAATGGCCGCGCGAACTGAGTTCGGTACTAGCGGCAGTGCTTAACGGTTGGCTTCTAGTGCGGTTTGTTGGATTCGCTCCCAACGTGTATCCGCACGCTGGAGCGCTTCTCCTGGGTTCTCTCCCAATGCTGTGATGTGGCCCAGTTTGCGCATCTTCCGGGTAGGTGCCTTACCGTACCAATGCTCGCTGAGTAGGCCCTCTTCGCTTACGTGTGCGTTGCGCATTCGCGACTCCTGGGTGAGCACAGGCGTGCACAGCAGGTTACGCATGGCCGCCGCGGTGTGCTGCTGACTAGCAGCGAGTTTCATGCCGCTGACTGCCCGTAGGTGTTGTTCAAACTGAGAGGAGTCGCAGGCTTCGATAGTGTAGTGGCCCGCATTATGAACCCGGGGTGATATTTCGTTGATCAGTAGCTCCCCGCTTGCAAGCAGGAACATCTCTACGCCAAAGGTGCCTACGCCGTCCATCGCTTCGATGGCGTGTCTGGCGAGGGCGCGAGCGCTCTCTGTTGCTTCGCCGCTGAGATCCGCCGGCGCAAGCACGGTGTCCAGCACGGAGTAGTCTTCCTCGAACGTCATGTCGACGGGGCCGTAGGCACAGGTGTCGCCCTGGCGATCACGTACCAGGAGCACAGCCACCTCTCGAAAATCACCCGCATACTGTTCGTACAGTGTCTCACCGGGCCATGCGCGCGCCAATGCAGCCTCGTCGCGCAGCACCTGCACTCCACGCCCGTCGAAGCCACCGCGCAGCGCCTTCTGCACCAACGGGAATCCCAGCTGCTGCGCGGCGCGTTGCGCATCGTTCGGATCACCGTCGCTCAGCACGAAGGGCAGGGTGGCGATGCGCTTCTCTGCAAGCCAGGTTTTCTGGCGACCCTTGTCCTGGATCAGCTCAATGACCGCCAGGCTGGGAAAGCAATCAACGACACCACGTTGCTCGGCGGCTCTGAGGGCCGCAATGGCGGAGGCCGGAATATCCTCGCGTTCGTAGGTGATGACATCGCTGCACCGCACAAGCTCCTCGATGCTGTTTGTATCGCCCATCTCGCCAACGATTGCCGAATCGGCCGCTTGCGCTGCGGGGCTTGAGGGATCGGTTGTCAGTAGCACGGTCTTAAGCGGTAGACGCCTGGCTGCCTGACAGAGCATCATGCCGAGCTGGCCGTCGCCAATAATCCCGATGGCCTGCACGAGGTTTGCTGTACTGTCGCCTGGCCCCGCACTTTGGACGTCGCTCGCCGTAGAACTCATATGCATGCCACACCGCAAAAGGCGCGTATGGTACTGTTTTTACCGGGTGATGGAAGCAGCGCCGCCTCGGCCCACGCAGCGGCCTGCGGTCGGTGCTAGGCGCTGGCTCGCCGAACCCCGATGTGTTCCTGAGTATTTGGCATACATGTCGTGCCCGGACTGCAGCGCAAAACCTGATCCTGTTCCACAACCAGATGATAAGAGCCCATGGCCCAAGTTAGACCACTTTCAGACCTGCTGAATCAGCGCTACTCCTGCCGCGCTTTTCTGGATCGCGCTGTGCCCGAGACCGAGTTGTCTCGGGTATTAGCCCCGGCGCTCCGAGCGCCCAGTAACTGTAATACCCAGCCCTGGTACTTTCACGTGGCATCGGGCGCGGCGCTCGAAGAGCTGCGCAGGCGAATACCCGAGGATTTCACCGCTGGCAAACTCACTCTCGACTTCCCCTATGACGGTCAGTACGAGGGTGTGTACAAGGATCGCCAGCACGCGTCGGCACAGGCGCTGTACGGAGCCATGGGGATTGAGCGTTCCGACAAAGATGCACGCCTTAAAGCCTTCATGCGCAACTTCACTTTCTTTGATGCGCCGCATGTTGGCTTCTTTTTTCTGCCCGAGGGTTTTTCTGAGCGGGAAGCCTGTGATCTCGGTATGTTCGCTCAGTCCGTGATGTTGTTACTGGAAGCCGAAGGAATCGCCAGCTGCCCGCAGACAGCGCTCAGTTTTCTAGCGGATACCGTGCGGGACGTGCTGCAAATACCCACGTCACAGCGTCTGATGTTTGGGCTGTCGTTCGGCTACGCTGATACAGACGCTCCAGCAAACAACTGCCGAACGGAGCGTGCGCCCGCCACGGATGTGCTGGTTTTTCATGGCGATACGAATTCTGTGACGTCGAGGTGAAACCCCGAGAGCGCATTGAAGCGTAGAGGGCTCGACATCAGGCGCATGTGCGCGATGCCCAGCTGCTGCAGGATCTGACCGCCGGTTCCGATGATGCGATAGTTTTGCGGTGCTGCCGGCATACCCGGCGTAGTCGCTCTCACCGGCTCAGGAAAGCCGTCGATGGCTGCGAGCTGGGATTCGACGCTTGGCTCCTGCCCGATCAGCACGAGCGCTCCCGACCCCTCGGCTGCGATGCGGGCCAGCGCTTTCCGGGCGTTCCACCCCGAATGGTTGTTGATCTGGGTATCGAATACGTCGCGCAGCAGGTCCACCGACTGCACGCGAACAAGAGAAGACCCTGATCCATCAAAGTGGCCCAAGGTCAGCGCGTAGTGCAAGGACTCGTCGATCAGGTCCTTGAACGTATGTAGCTCGAAGGTACCGTGTTCCGTCTCTAACGGCTTTTTTGAGTGAAGTTCGATCGAGCGCTCATGAAGCGAGCGATACGCAATCAGGTCGGCAATCGTGCCCATGGGCAGGCTGTGCTTATCGGCGAATACCTCGAGCTCGGGTCGGCGCGCCATGCTCCCGTCTTCGTTCATGATCTCTACAATCAGCGCCGCGGGTTCAAAACCCGCCATCCGTGCAAGATCAACACCTGCCTCGGTGTGGCCGGCCCGCCGCAGCACGCCACCGGGTTTCGCCACTAGCGGAAAGATGTGGCCGGGCTGTTTGATGTCGGATGGACGGGCTTCTTTTGACACCGCCGTGGCGACCGTGTGGGCTCGCTGGATCGCACTGATTCCGGGACCTTTACGCTGGGCCGCATCAATTGACACCGTGAAGTTTGTTTCGTGCTGGGACCGGTTATCCCGCACCATGAGCGGGAGTTGAAGCTGTCTTGCCCGGGCTTCGGTAATGGGCATGCAGATGAGGCCGCAGGCTTCGCTAGCAAAAAAATTGATGGTCTCGGGTGTGACGGCATCGGCTGCGATGATCAGATCACCTTCGTTCTCCCGATCCTCGTCGTCCATCAAGATCACGGTGCCCCCTTTGCGAATTGTTGCAATAAGGTCGGGCACGGATGACAAATTCATTTTATGGATTCCTGCTCGTCGCGAAAGATGGGTGCAAATGTGAGGCTTGCAGTTGTCGATGTCTGTTCACTCGCACAGCTCTATGGCCATGGCCGTGGCTTCGCCGCCCCCGATACACAGCGCTGCAACGCCCCGTTTGCCTCCCCGATGCGCAAGCGCGTGCATCAGTGTGATGAGAATTCGGGAACCGGTTGAGCCGATCGGATGGCCCTGGGCGCAGGCGCCGCCGTGCACGTTGACCCGATCGTGGGGCAGTTCAAATGCCCGCATGGCAAGCATAGTCACCATAGCGAAGGCCTCGTTGATCTCGAAGAGATCGACCTGCGACGCTAACCAGCCGCTTGATTTGAAGAGTTTATCCATCGCACCGATGGGTGCCCGGGTGAACTCGCCCGGCTCCTGACTGTGGCGGCTGTGCGCGACCACGCGTGCTCGGGGGCTTAGATTGTGTTCCCGGACCGCTGACTCCGACGCCAGAACCAGTGCACTACCGCCGTCTGAGATCGAGCTCGCATTCGCAGCGGTGATCGTGCCGCTCGATGCAAACGCGGGTTTGAGCGACGGAATGCGTTCGATATCCGCCTTAAAGGGTTGCTCGTCGTCACTGACGACCACGTCCCCACGACGCGTAGACACAGTAACCGGGGCAATTTCGTCACGCAGAGCGCCACGTTCAATCGCGTCTTTCGCCCTGCGGAGCGATTCCACGGCGAAGGCATCCATATCCTCCCGGCTTATGGATTCTTCATCGGCAGCAGTCTGGGCATAGGTTCCCATCGCACGCCCTTCATAGGCGTCTTCAAGACCATCGATCATCATGTGGTCGTACGCGACCGCTGAGCCGAGACGGTAACCGGCTCGAGCACCAGGCAGAAGATGGGGCGCATTGCTCATGCTCTCCATACCACCGGCCAGAACGATCTGATTGGTTCCCGCTCGAATGCTATCGATGCCAAAGATCGTGGCCTGCATGCCACTGCCGCAGGCTTTATTTACGGTGACAGCACCGGCGCTTACTGGAATACCAGCAGCGATCGCTGTCTGTCGCGCCGGACACTGTTTGAGACCGGCCGGCAGAACGCAGCCCATGAACACCTCGTCGACGGCATCGGCCGGAATTCCGCTCTTGCCCAGCGCAGAGCGTGCCGCAACGGCGGCAAGCTCTGGTGCTGCGACGCCCGCCAACGCGCCTCCAAGTCCGCCCATGGGGGTACGTGCACCATCGATTATATACACGGTATTCGCGCTCATCCGTCGCTCCTTTGGCTCCTTCGTGGTGGCTGTTTGGTGGGGGCGCGTGATTTAGCCACAGCGCTGCTTGGCTCTCAAGCTGCGAAATTGTTGGGATTCGATGCCAGGTCTACCGATCAGAGCGAGCTTCGCACCCAACGAATTCCTATCAGGGTTGCGACGTCAAGGCGCTGAATCGCTTACCGCGGACGGCCCGTCGATACCCCCGGGGTGTCAGGCCATTGCGGGCCCGAAAAGAGGCCGAAAAGCGACTCGCCGAGCGAAACCCGCAGCGCCAGCTGACTTCTGCAAGACTCAAATCCGTGTGTTGGAGTAGCTCGCGCGCCTCACGCAAACGCAGCATTTGCAGATGGGCGAGCGGTGAAGTGCCGGTGGCATCCTTGAAACGCCGGCTCAGGCTGCGGGTCGACAGGCCCGCGAGCCCGGCCAGATCCGCAAGAGTGTGCGGCTCCGCAAGATGGTGCGCGAGAAAATCCTGAACTTCGCGCACGGCGGAGTCGTGGTGATTCTCGGGCGACTGCTGAGTGAATACGGCCGTCTCGAACGACTGCCGGGCTTCTGGCGAGAACTGGGCTTCGACTGCACGAGCCACCGAAGTGCCGTACCACTGCGTCAGCAGATACACCATCAGATCCGCAATCGAATTGACACTGCCCGCGCAGAAGATGCGATCGCTTTGGGTGATCAGGTGGCGGCGTTTGAGCGCGACCTGTGGATATCTGGCTGCGAAGCGGTCGAAATCCTGCCAGTGGGTGGTTGCCGCTTTGTGAGTCAGCAAACCGGCCTCGGCGAGCAGGCCACTCGCGGTTCCCACGCTGCATACCAGGGCGTCGTTCTGGTAGGCCTGCCGAATCCGCTCAAACAAAGGCGCGACGCGCTGCAGAACGCGCCTCGGATGCCTCCAAATCGCCGGCAGCAGCAGTACGTCCGCTTCACTGATCGCATCCAACGATCCGGTCGCCGTCAGCGTGAGACCCGAAGTAAAGGTGACGGTCTTCTGATCTTGTGTCGTTACCGTCAGAAACTGACTCTGCGGGGCTTCCGGCAGTTGCGCTCGCGCCAGTTGGTTCGCGGCGTGAATGATTTCGGCGGGCAGCGTCACGCTGGTAGCCAGCGCCTCGGGATACACCAAAGCGACAATCAGGGGCATGGAAGGCTGAACCTGGCAACAGTTTGCTGGCAAGATACATCATTAAGTGGCTTGATACGTATAATTTTGAGCGAACGCTCCTCGTACACTCATCCGTCAAGGAGCAGGGTGTAACTATGGGCAGGCCGTTACCGGTAATCGTGAGCTACGGGGGCGTTAACTCGGCTGGCCGCAGTTCGTCGCAACACGCGCACGCACGCTTGATTGAAGACAACCTGTCCGCGACCCAGCGTGACGTCTTATTCGCGTCTCTGCGTCAGCTCACCGGATCTGACGGAGCCAGTGAGAAGCAGCTCCTCGCTAGCACGCTGATTCGGCGCATCGGCGACGATCATTTTGATCCAGCGCGCGTTGCATGGAACCAGGCATTTAGTGTTATTGGTTCTGAGGCGCCGACCGAATTCATCTTGCCCCGTAAACGTGTGCCTGACCCCCTGCCTGAGCACTGGGAACTGAGCGAGACGGCTGATGAGCTATCAGTGCGCGTTCGGATTCACGGAGCGCAATCACTGCTGCTCCCGGCTGAGCGTGACTTTGATGTGAAGGCCGCCAGCCAGTTACCGAGTGGCTTCGACCCCGCGTCGTTGTATCCCTCGCGGAACCATCCCCGCGGTCTGGCAATGTCAATCTTTGCGGCGAGCGACGCGCTCGGCAATCTCGGGATGAATTGGGATAACCTCATTCGCCAGGTCCCGCCGGATCTCATCAGCGTTTATGCGGGTAGCTCGATGGGTCAGCTGGATGACCGGGGCTTTGGTGGCATGATCAAGTCACGGCACCGGGGTGGTCGCGTCACATCCAAGCAGTGTCCTCTGGGAATGCCGCAGATGCCGGCCGATTTCATCAATGCCTACGTGCTCGGCACCAGTGGAGCAACCGGGGCGACGATTGGCGCATGCGCTTCTTTTCTCTACAACCTGCGCCTGGCCGTCCACGATATTCAGGAGGGACGAGCACGAATCGCGGTAGTGGGTGCCGCCGAGGCGCCCATCAATGCAGAAACGATGGACGGCTACAGCGCGATGGGCGCATTAGCCACCGACAAAGGACTTCGCGCGTTGGACGGTTTCGACGACGGGACGGCGCCAGATTACCGACGTGCTTGTCGCCCGTTCGCAGACAACTGCGGTTTTACGATGGGCGAGTCTTCGCAGTACGTGATTCTGTTCGACGACGCGTTGGCGCTTGAGACCGGGGCCACTATTTTCGCCTCGATACCCGATGTATTTGTTCATGCCGATGGGCCGAAGAAGTCTATTTCCAGCCCGGGTGTTGGGAACTACCTTACCCTGGCGCGGGCCGCAGCTTGCGCTCGTTCGGTGCTGGGGGAAGAGCTCTTAAGAAAGGCTGGATTCGTGCAGGCTCACGGGACCGGTACACCACAAAATCGCGTCACGGAATCTGCGATTCTCAGCAAGGTCGCGCGCGCCTTTGGCATAGAGGACTGGCCGGTAGCCGCCATCAAGTGCTATGTAGGGCATTCACTGGCGGCGGCTTCTGGCGATCAGCTGTGCATGACGCTTGGCACCTGGGCGACGGGCTGGATCCCTGGCATCAGTAGCAGTGCGGCCATCGCGGATGACGTGGTGCAGCAGGGTTTATCGTTTTGCCTCGAGCACCGGGAGTTGGCTCCGGAGCAGCGGGCCTATGCCCTGATCAACGCGAAAGGCTTTGGTGGTAACAACGCCTCGGCGACCGTGATCGATCCTGCGCAAACCGAAAGGCTGCTTCGCCAGCGTTACGGTCTGCAGTCAATGCTCGATTGGGAAAGAAAACAAGCGGTCACTCTCGGTGAGCGCGAGGAGTGGGCGGCGGATGTGCTGGCCGGGCGGGCCAGTGTTCGCTATCGCTTCGACGAAGGCGTGCTCGGTGACGACGACGTGCACATTGAAGAAGACTCGCTATTGTTGGCGGGTCAGCGAATCGACCTCAACTACACCAACCCCTACACTTGAGCCTGGTCCGTCACCTGGCACTCGATCATTACACCCACCCACGCAGCGGAACATAATCCCTTTACTCATACCACCTGTCGTTTGGATCCTATACCGGGACTCGCCGCTACGGTGACGATCAAGACCCACGACCCGGAGCGTGATCTGGTGTCGCGGATCATTCACGAGCAGCGCGTATGGGAACCGTTCGAAACGCGCCTTTGGGTCGCCTGCCATGCACCCGATGACGTGGTCGTAGACGTGGGCGCCAACCTTGGTTACTTCTCGATTCTCAGCGCTCTCGCGGTTGGTGCTTCGGGGCGCGTGTTCGCGTTCGAGCCTGAGCCGCTGAATTATTCCTTGCTCGAAGCCAACCTAGCGGACCTCGAAGCGAATGGCCTGGTCGAAGGCTTTCGCATCGCGCTCGGAGCACATGAGTCATCGGGCAAGCTGTGGCTCAGCGACGACAATTTAGGCGATCACCAGTTGTTTTCTGCCGATTCAGCGCGCGAGTCGGTCCCTGTAGCGGTGTACCCGGGGGTCGCTGTGCTGTCGGAACGCGTGGATCGCATAGATCTTCTGAAGTTGGATACCCAGGGCACGGAGCTCGCGGTCCTTGAGGGCTTGTGGCCCATGCTGCTAAAGAGTCGACCAAGGCTACGTATACTCATCGAACTCACGCCCTACTCGCTGCGCCAGGCAGGGGCGAGCGGGGCGGCTCTGATAGAGCGCCTGGCAACGCTGGGATTGCCGCTGGCGATCGTCGATCACGTACAGCACCGGCTGGTGCCCAGTTCCGCAATGGCACTCTGCGAGTGGTGCGATAACGTGGATCGCGATCCTCAGGATCAGGGGTTCATGAACCTGTTTGTTGGCGCAGCCCCCCGTGGCTTTCAGGGCTGATTGAGAGTAGGTTTTCGAGTCTTAAATCCGAGGCAAAGCACGGCGGGATGTCGGTCCCGACTGCGCAATAGGAGAGTAACGAGTGCAACACGAGAGCATTACCCAACCGGTGTTTGAGACGCTGGAACTGAGTCTTGATCAGCACGTGGCCGAGGTCTTTCTGAATCGACCGGATAAGGCCAACTCGATGAATGCGCCGATGTGGCGTGAACTACAGGAATGCTTTGAGTGGTTGGATGCCGAACCATCGGTCCGGGCAGTGATCCTGGCTGCGCATGGAAAGCACTTTTGCGCGGGCCTCGATCTGGCCATGTTGTCTGAGGAGCAGAGCGAGCACACCGAGCCTGCGCGTCGCGCGGAGGCGTTTCGGCGGAACGTACTGAAACTGCAGGACAACCTTTCGGCTATTGAGAAGTGTCGCAAACCGGTTCTCGCCGCGATTCACAATACCTGTGTTGGTGGCGCGATCGATATGGTGACCTGCGCGGACATGCGCTATGCCTGCGAGGACGCGTGGTTTTCGATCCGCGAAGTTGATGTCGGTCTCACGGCGGATGTAGGGACACTGCAGCGACTTCCCAAGATCATCCCCTATGGCATTGCGGCTGAGCTTGCCTACACCGGGCGCAACATGCGCGCGGCAGAAGCGCAGGCGGTTGGTCTGGTAAATCGTGTGTTCGCCGATCGGGAATCGATGCTCAGTGGTGTACGGGAGATCGCAGCAAACATAGCGAGGAAGGCGCCGCTGGCTGTTCGCGGAACAAAGGAGATGCTGCTCTATTCGCGAGATCACAGCGTCGCCGACTCCCTGAACTACATCGCTACCTGGAACGCCGGCATGATGAGTGGACAGGATATCCGCGAAGCGATGACCGCTCAGCTGGAGAGCCGAGCCGCCAGTTTTGATGATTAGCGCCGATTTGAGTCAACCAGCGCCGACCAGAGCATACCGTGTCGGGCCCTGCCGACCTGCATGCGCGGAGTAGGGGTACGAAAACCCACCTGGTCAAGGGTCACCTAGGAGTCTGAAACGCTAGAGCGTCCGCTTAATCAAGGTGCAAACCCGATAACGAACTCCCGAGCGGGAGCACAACCTGGCGGCAAGGTACCTGTATCAAGAATCAGCAGGCTGCCCCGGGTACTTTTTCATTTCGACGATTGGATGCATGGCAAGGGCAATGCCTTCGTCGACGTGTGTACTGTTCTCTAGGATGGCGCGGCGCCTTATGTAGCGCCCCGCCGAAGAGCGAGTGTCAATCGCATCGGTTGAGTCGAGTCCACCGCGGCTGGCAAACAGTCGCTCTAGGTCGGCGCTGAAGATACTGACCTGGAGCGACGCGACGGATGCGGGAATCGACCAGTCAAAGGTTGCACTCACACCCGTTCCGGGTCCCTGCAACGATGGGCGTCGGGCCACCCCGTCCCAGCGGGCGAGGTGCTTAAGACCGTTGTTGAAAGGCACTTCAAGCTCGACGAGGTCGGTGAAAATGAAGGCGTCGAATTCACCGGATTGCACATACTGATCCCGCACGCTCTGCATGATCTGAGAGAAGGTCCTTCGATTTACGCGCCCTGTGGTTGGGTCGACTGGGTTCCCGAATGCGCGCACGGCCGAATTCCAGCGCTGCCTGAACTCTCGTTGAGGAAGCACTTCAAATCCATTGTCTTTTAAGTACGACGCGAGGCGCGCATCTACCCTGGCTTCTTCAGACTGGAGGTAGTTACGTGACGGAGGGCCCAGATTAACGTGCGGGATCACCACGGTTTTGAGCGATCCTGCAGCGAGTTTGTCGCTCTCAATCTGATAAGGGTAAGCCGTCGGGTTGGCCTCGGGTCCACTCGCACAACCGGCCAAAAGCAGCACAGCGGCGGCGAACGAAAGGTATGCCATCCGTCCTCCGGCACCTAACGCGGCCACTAACCCTCGTGCTGTCCCAGGCCGAAGGAGCGAGCAAATCAACTGCTGTTTACGCACGTGCCCTAATCTCATCGGGCTTCGTGATGAGGTTGAGGTGGCCGCGGGCAGCACCATAGACATTAATCGCATAGAATCTCCGCCGGGATTTCGTCGGCGGCGAATGGTAACAAACAGAGTGAGACCAGTGCATTGACAGATTCGCAGCTGCAACCAGCACTGTATGCTCTCAGTGGGGGTGCCGGCCCTGACGTGGTGCTTCTGCACGGGCTATTCGGCATGGGAAGCAACCTTGGCAGCATCGCCCGATCTTTGCAGGGCCGTTTTAGTACTCATCAGCTTGATCTTCCTCACCATGGGAGATCTCCGTGGCTGGGTGAGCTATCCCTATCTGGGCTTGCATGCCACGTTGGCGAGTATCTGGCCACGGAGCTGGCCAGTCCCGTGGTGTTGGTCGGCCATTCGCTGGGTGGAAAGGTGGCGATGCAGTTGGCCATGGACCAGCCGGAACTCGTGCATAGCCTGGTTGTTGCAGACATTGCCCCGATCACCTACCGAGGTTCACACGACCGTGTGTTTGCCGGGATTCGTGATGTCTCGGTGTCTGCTCCTGCTTCCAGGCGAGAGGCCACGGAAGTTCTAGGGCGCCACATCGACGACACGGGTGTAATCCAGTTCCTGGTGCTCAGTCTCTACCGAGACGAGGACAAGATCTACAGGTGGCGCTTTAATGCCACCGGTCTTGAGGAGTCCTACTCCTCTCTACTCGAGGCTCCACAGGGTGATGGCTTTAGGGGGCCGACACTGTTCGTTCATGGCGGACAATCGGAATACTGGCATCCTGCAGCAGAACAGCGAGCCTTGCAGTTGTTTGCAAACGCCAGGATCGAATCGATTCCGGACACGGGGCACTGGCTCCATGTTGAGAAGCCCGGTGAATTCAACTCGCTCGTTGCCCGGTTTCTGGAGGCAAATCAGTAGACTGTGAATGAGTGCGAGCGGGGCGAGTTAGGCCGAGTGGGCGCGAGTGTGGGTGAGCGTAGGTGAGTAAAGACAAGCGAGTCAGGGTAAAGGTAAACGAGGACGTGTGAAGCCGAATGATTGAGTTGGCCGATATCGCTATTCTGGGCGTGATCCTGTCGGCGGCCGCGTACGCGTTTGCCGCCATGCGCGTTCGTGAGCTCGCTGTTAATGCAGCGCGCCGTTCGACACACAGCGCTAACGTGCAGTTGCTTGATCAGACGGTTGCATTAAACCGGGTTTCGCTCAGCCGGGATAAGAGCGGACGCTGGCGGGTATGGCGTCAATACCGGTTTGAGTACAGTCGCGATGGAGTGAATCGCGAGCAGGGCCAGATAATCATGCTCGGCAAGCAGCTGCAAGCCGTGGTCGTGGCCGAAAGTCCAACGCTGCACTAGGGAGCCTCCGAGCAAGTCCCCACGGAACCCCTGAATCGGCTATGACCCGAGCACCAGCGATACCACCAGGCTCAGTGCCAGTAGGCCGAGCGCAATGGCGAATATCCGATTGATGAGAACGGCGTGACCGCGTAACCAGTCCAAAAATCCGCTGCGCGTAAAGAGCAGGGTCACGGTGGTGTACCACAAGCCATCAACCAGCCACGCAATCCCCGTCATCTGAAACTTCACCGTTGGACCTGCATCGACGCGGATAAACTGCGAAAACAGAGCCAGCATAAAAATGGCGAGCTTTGGATTCAAAAACGCCACTGCAAAGCCGTCCCTCATAGCCTGCGATTTTTTGACGAATTCGCCTTTTGCTTCGCTCAAGGTGCCGTTTTCGGACCATAAACGCCAGGCCATCCAAAGCAGGTAGCCCGCCCCGAGCATTTGCATGCCCTTCAGTAGCGATGAGGCTGTTGTGATCAGCGTGCTGATACCAAACGCGGTGATCGCAGCATAAAGGCCAACGCCTGCGGCATGTGACCACGAGGCCACTAGTCCGCCTCGGCGCCCATTCTGAAAACAGGCGTTCAGTACCACGGCCAAGGAAGGACCGGGCGATGCGGCTCCCGCAAGGCAGAGCAGCGCTAAACTCAGGCAATCAGCGGCACTCATTCCGTCGGTCCGCTCTGATATACGCCCTCGCTGGGTTTAAGTGCCCCCTTGGGGTCATGTCGGGTGAGAGCGGGCACATCATGCCTCATCAGATTCGATCGTTGTCCACAAAACCTGTGGATAAACCCGTTAATAACTTGGTGAATATTTGCCAGAGGCCGCATTGAGACGCTTGTGTTACAGTTTGGTTAATATTTGGTCAAATACTAAAAAGATATATAAAACAATATTTTATGATTTTTATCTGATGTATTTTGACGGTTTTGTTCTGAAATTCGACGCCTGATCCGCCGTCGGTCTAAAGATGTGCATAGTTTGAAGAGTGTGTTACCCAAGGTAGCAAAAATCAGTAACAAAAGTTCAAGTTGACATCGCCTTTCAGAAAACTGTCAAGCTACGTTGTCACTACCTTCAAAAGCACGCAGCTTTGGGGGTCAAATCTGCCATTCTTTTAAACACGCAAGGCGAGCCCACCATACGGTACTCGATTTGCGGCAACCAGCGTTCGCAGACCACAAAACTCAGTACTGCTGCACCTTCATCTTCACGAAGAAAAGAAAGCACTTTGGGTGGGAGTCCATCCCGCTGAACGATCGCTGCGATTACTTTATGGACAAGCGACGGATTTTGCCGACCGACCCGTATGAGCTGATGTGAATTCACTACTCCTATCTAAAACCAAATTTATGAGGATCATAATCATGCAGAAGTCAGTCATTGTCGCCTTGTTTTTGCTCGTAGCTTCCACGACTGCATTTGCTGGCCCCGCCGAGCGCCTGGGCCGGTTAGATAAGCGTCTGTCTGCCGCGGAAGCGAATGGTGCCTGGGCCCAGGGCTCTCGTGCCGACCAGTTGGAGGACCGGATTGATCGCCGGGAAGATGTCGTCGACCGTCGCGAGGATCGCCGTGATCGCGCGGTCGACAACGGAAGACTGGATCGCATTGAAGACCGGGTAGATCGGGCTGAAAATGTCCGTGATCGCCGAGAGAACCGCCGCGACCGAAACAGAAATTCTTAAGGAACCGCCACCGCCGACCCATACCGCCTCTCGACCGCATATCGCGTTGACAGTCCAAGGCAAGTGCCTATAATGCGCTGCTTCCAACGCGGGTGGTTAGCTCAGCTGGGAGAGCATCTGCCTTACAAGCAGAGGGTCGGCGGTTCGATCCCGTCACCACCCACCAAGTTTTCGCCTTAGCCTGTACTCCGATCTCTGATCATCTGCAGGCGAAATAGGCAGGCGAAAACGAGCGCCTCGCGTCTACCCCGGAGCGGTAGTTCAGTTGGTTAGAATACCGGCCTGTCACGCCGGGGGTCGCGGGTTCGAGTCCCGTCCGCTCCGCCATATCACAAGCCTTTCAGCGAAAGCGGTCACTAACATGAGTGGCCGTAAGTCCAAGGTAAGTCCAAGCAAACTGCCGCCATTAGACGTCTACTTGCTCCTGACGGAGTGGGGGATTTGGGCGAGGTATCAATCCGGGGTAACACTTGGCATCCGCAGAGCCGGTGCGCCGCGAGAGGGAAGGGAGTACGCTGGTAGATCGCCATTAATCGCTGACGAGACTGCGCTTTTCATTGATCAATGCGTTTCGGAGATCACACCAAAACTGTGCAGGGATGCGGTGGTCTTGAGGTACGTTGTGAGAGCTTCTCAGCGTCGCATCTGTAAGGAGTTGAAATGCTCTCCAAGCCAAGCCAAGGCACTTGTAGCAGCGGCAGAGGGTATGCTGACGATGGCTATTAACAGCTAGTGTCTAAGCGTACCTAGCGGCGCAGAACGGCCGCGATTTTGGAGTTCGAATGGGTAACAATCTGACTGTTTTTGTTATCGGCGCAGGCGCGAGCGTTGACGTCGGATTGCCGACAGGCGATCAACTCAAAGACGAGATTGCTTCTATCTTTGAGAATGTTGGTCGCGGTTATGCCAGTCGTGATCCCCTTGGTCCAATGGAGCTCGTGCTTGATCGTCTTGTGCAGCTCGAAAAACTGAATGACAAAAGACCGCTTGTCCAAGCGGCGAAACAAATCGCGGCAACTCTGCCCGGTGCGCTTTCTATCGATAATCTAATGCACTCTAGGTCCGATGATCCGCTTCTTGTCCAGTGGGGTAAGATCGGAATCACGTGGGTCATCCTAAATCGCGAGCGTGGTGCTCTCCATAACGCTTTCGGTACACAGAGAGATGAAGATCATCACGGGCTCTTCGTCGTTCCTCCACCGGCGAGAGGTCTCGCGGCTTTGAAGGATTCTTGGCTACTGAAGTTTGGGGCCAGGATTACGGAAGGGTGTACGAAAGAAGAACTGGCTGAGAGATTTGAGAATCTTGCGTTTGTAGTCTTCAACTATGATCGCTGCATAGAGTATTTTCTTTATCATTTCCTAAAAACTTTCTACCACCCGCTAGCGGATAAAGAGATAGTCTCGATCCTAAAAGGTGCGACTTTCCTGCACCCATATGGAGTAGTTGGTGAGCTTCCTTGGCAGTCGCCGGCGTCATTTATCGACCTAGGAGACGCTCTAGAGATTGGTGATCTGATATGGGCGTCTAAAAGAATCCGCACCTTTACGGAAGGAGAGGAGCCTCGTAGCGACGGAATATCGGCACCGACTCTCTTCGAAAAAGCGTCAAAGATTGCATTTCTAGGCTTCTCCTTCCTTGATTTGAACATGCGTTTATTCAAAAGTGATCAGCCGATTGTTAATGCTCCGTTGATTTTTGGGACGGCAATGAATATGTCCGATGTTGATAAGCAGGACGTCAAATTCAAGGTAAGAGGCCTGTTCGCCACACAGCCCGATGTTCACCTGCTCGACGGAGACTGTTCCGAGTTCTTTGACCACTATTCAAAGTGGTTGAGACTTTAATGCGCCGCTCAATCAGGCACTCGCCAGCTGTTTGACCATGTGCTGATTCTCACGAAGCCAGTTGTTCAGAACTTGCTCTCCAGCCCGCGAAGCCATCATTGAGGCGAACTCTCGCTCACCCACATAGTTGTTGATGCTGATATTGCCCCTTGCGCTACCGGCCATTACCGCGTCCAGGGTTCGATCCAGCTTCGCAGACGTTTCTGCGGTCGTTACGCGCTCCCCTTGCTCCAAGAGATAGGTACCTGTCCTAGGAACGCTCATGAGGCCATCGTGAGCCTGTCCCTGGAGCGTGGTGGAGGTAATGGTGCTAATAATCCCGGCTGTAGCTGAGGCCACTGAAGCGATTGCTGCGACGTTCTGCGGCCACGGTGCGGCTGATGCCTGCGCCATACCCGTTTGGATAGCCACAATCGACCGAGCGATTGCTGCGGCTTTCTCCACGGCGAACAGAACGCGATAGGCGGCACTCTGCTCACCTGCAAACTGCTTCGTAATGTCCGCCATGCTCCCGAATAAAGTCTCGGTGGCGTTCAGTGTCACCAGCTGACGTGATTGTTCGATTTTGCCCAGTCTCTGCTGGTGCTGCTCAGTCAGTAGCGCTTCCTGCTCATTCCACACTCCCAGCATGTCCGTCCGCTCTGAACGGAATTGCTCGAGCATGCTCAATTGCTTCGCGTACCACTCATTCAGCTGAGTTTCTGCTTCGTTGATGCGTCCGAACTCACTGGCAGGACCACCGATCGCAGCATCGATACCCCCGAACTGTGGGGCTGGCTGGAACGCCGCTGCCGCAGCGCGTCTCTTAGCCTCGTCCTGGCCACCAAAGAATCCAGTGTCCGATTGGTCAATAATCGACAAACGCTCTCTCAGCGTCTCTGTAATCGCCTCCTCAGTCGTTCTCAGGGAAGTGAGTAGGTTGCTGTACGCTTCCTGCTTCGATAGCCACTCATCAATGTTCTTTGAGACGTTCGAAGTCTTGATCTCAACGATACCGAGCTCTTGATTGATCGATGTCAGTCCAGACGATCCCGAAAGAAGTCCTGCGGCCTGCTCTCGAGCACGCTTCATCATCTCAGCCATGGTTTCCACGCGCTCATCGATCGAAGAACCCGAAACCAACCCTTCACCGGCCTTGTCTAGATCTCGGATCATGTTTGCGTATTCATCGGCGGTAAGGCGAAAGTCCTTGATGAACTCGCGCTGCACCTGTTTGAAGTGCTCAACGTCATCATCAAATGAGGCCGCGATAATGGCTGCGCCACCAGCCAACGCCTTACCGACAAGCTCGAAAACGCTCGCAGCACCCACACCAGTCCTAGCAATGAGTACGAGCGCCTTAGAAGCCTTCAGGTAGTTCTTAGAAGCGCCCACGGCGTCCTCGCCGCTGCTCGACATTGCACCCGCTAAAACGGTGATGATGGGCAGGAGATCCGACGCTATGTTGTTCTTAATCTGCGTGAGGTTCTCGTTCAACAGCATCATGGTTGCTCGCATGCGGTCAGCGTCTTCTAAGGTTTTCTCATCGAAGATCGCAGCAGACTTACCAATCTCTCGAAAACCTTTGGCGTTGTTCCTGAGAAGAGGTAGGAGCGCTGTGGAGTCGTTCGCAATCGCCTCCATGAAGAATGTCATCTCTTGCTGACCTACATTTGCATCCTCTAGCGCCTTCACGTAGAGACCGAGAGCGTCAGCACTGGATAAACCTCTAAACTGGTCGGCAGTAATACCCACTTGCGGCGCAATCTTCTCAAAGAAGTCGGCCATGGGACCGCCACCGGTTTGCAGGAAGTCCCCAACCTTGTCGTTCGTGTCTTTCAGAATGTCCGCGAACTTTTCCTGCTCAATCCCTACGGTCTTTGCCGCAAACGCATAGCGCTGGAATTGTTCAGTAGACGTACCGCTGATCTGAGCAAGTCTCGAAACTTCAGTCGCCGCCCTGACCGTCGAGACCGTAGTCGCCGCCACTGCTGCCGCACCAGCTGCTGCAAACTTCGAAGCCTGGATCGCTGTCTTGGAGAATTGATTCCGTATCCTCTCCATTGACTTGCCGATCGATCTGTCGACACTCTCGACCGCACGATCCGCAGCCTTCAACTCTCTGCGCAGCTGTTCACTTGTTGCGTCTATGCGGACGAGGAGGCGCTCAACAGCATCACTCATAAGCCAAGTTCCAGGGAAGTCTCTCTGCTAAAATTCTCAGGCGAGGGATCGTTTTTGCTACAACCGAGCAACAAAATTCTACGGATTTAGAAAAAACTGACCCTCCGCGCGGTCCTGTGCACAAAGTCGATCCGGTTTTCGAACCACCCCCAAGCACTAGTGACCCGTTGCTGCGCACCAGTGGGTCAGTCTGGCGTTTCAGGCTTACAGGAAAAGCCCTGCGCAATTCTTTAGCTAAGTGCAAAGCGCTGAATGGCTGAGGGGGAGTAGACAGCAAGTCCTGCTCTTAGCTCGGCACGGATCGTTACTAGGTTGTCTCTGAACTGACCGCTCACATAACCAGTCTCCACACTGGCGTTCTGACGGTTCAGCAGCAGTAATTGGCCTGAGTCAATCACCATCGCCTGGCCTGCTGTGACGGAGTTACTCGTTACTACAGGCGTGCCCCACATTCTGGGTGCAGCATCGCTAGCCCAATCACTCACCACATATTCGCCGGAGCCAGAAGCTCGCTCTGAGCGAATGTTGTTCCAGTCAGTGGGATTCAGCAGTACATGCGAGGGAGTCCAGCCCAGTATCTCCAGCTGGGTCAACGCTTCAGCTACTCGGTCAGCCGCTGCGGTTGCAGTAGGAGTGAACGCGGTGGACTCAGTTTCAAGACCCGAGATCTCGCCTCCACCGCCGCCAGCGATCACTTCAGCCTCGAGGCGATCCACCAAACCAAAGCGCAACTTCGAGTTGAGAAACATCATCAGAGCAGGTGAGTCGTCCATAAGCTGCTTTGAGACAGGAATGGTCACAGCAATGGTCGAGACGTTGACCGACTGAAGTGGCAGACTGAGATCCTGTTGAGGCTTCGTATCACCCTGCAAAAGTTGGTAGTCAGCAGCGTTTGTGAACGGAGCCAATCGATGGAACTCGAACGTGTTCACGCTTATTGCCATCGTGGGCAATTGATTGAGCAGGCTGATTTCTCGCCGCAGGTCTTCACCTACGTCACGTGAGCGCGATGCTTGGATGTTAATCTGCGTTGTGCCCGCAACGCCGCTTCCAGATACGAGGGTATTCTTCAAGTCCAGATCAACCGGAATCACGGCAGACTTACTTCGACCCTCCGCGAAGGCCTTGAACTCGGATGACTTTACGACTTGATGGCCGTAAGACTTGGTGTCAGCGTCTAGGCCCGTGCTTTGTACTCCAGGATCGCCAGGTATCTCTCTGTTAGCTTGCGTGAGGTCTGTGACGTTTTCTTCGAGCTTCTGGGTTTGAGCCTTGAGCTCTTCAACTGTCGAGCTGAGGCCGGTTACAGCGTCGCCATGTTCTTCGAGTGCTTTTGTGATGAGTTCCATGCTCATGGGATTACCTCGTCATTGTTTTGGTGATGCGTTGTAGTCGAGCAGCGATCGCTGCCAGTTCTTCGCTACTGTCACCACGTTCTTCACGGACGAGTCCCTTGTAGCCATCTGCCATCAAGCGCTTTGCCTGACGGCTTGATAATCCCAGCGCATCACGCGCTGCGTGTTCGAATTCTCTGGGGTTGTCTAAGTCAACTCCCTTTACCGCAATGATCTTTGCTTCCGTATCTGCCGGTACCGCAACCAGTGACACCTCAAACAGGTCCAGGTCTTTCAACAGGCGAACACCGTCTTCACGAACCTCAGCACCACCGGGTGCGACCTTGTAGCCAATGGAGAGACCGAGTGCCCCCTCACGCATGAGTGACTGGGCGCTTTTGGCTTCGGGAATGTCGAGCGTTAACCGGCCAGTGACTTCGAGGCCGCGACGGGTTTCTCGAAAATCTTTCCATGCTCCAACAGGTTTGGACTGATCGTGTGACCAGAGCATGGCGGGTGTGGTCTTCTCGAGGCTGTGTTTTGAGAGTGTGCGCTTGAATGCGCCAGGCTTAACGATGTCGCCAGTGCGATCAGGTCGATCACGAAAGGCTGAAGCAATTCCTGTGAACTCGCCTTCGGCTAATTCGTCGGAATCAAACTTGAGTTCTAGGATGGGTATAGATCTGAATGTATACATAACGCTACCTATGGAAAGTGACAAACGGTCTTGCTATTTGCCGCTTCCAAAAGTGCGTCACGCACAGACTTCTGCGGGGCTCGCACGTCACGCGCGAAGACTTTGAGTGTACTAGATTCCTTGGGCATCGGGAACTACTGGAGCCGTGTAATTTCTCCACCAGTCTCCTGCAATTTGCGTTCAACTTCGTTCACAGTAGCCATCGCCTTTGCAGCCAATGCTTCGTAGTTTTTCCGCTCGGCGAGGTCCGCCATCTCAGCAAGCTCATGAAACAGGGTCATCAATAATCGCCCTCTGGCGTTTGCGAGTTGAGTGAGTTCTTTCTGTGTGATTCGTTGTCCAGCGGCATAAAATTTCATGGCTTCTCTCGAATGGTTTGTCACTGAAGCGTCAGTGTTTCGGGGAGTGGGAATGAGTTTAGGGTCGTGCCCAGTTGCATCTGCATGATCAGGGTTTGGCCGAGCGTTACATCGTCATACTGGTTTAGCTCTTCGACACTCGTTTCCAGCTGCCGAACAAAGTCCGATCGGTTCTTCGCGACCGATTCAGCCAAGAGCGCTAAGGACACGAACGCCCCTTGCTGTTTGCGATAAGCACGGCCCAGTGCTGCGAGTTCATCAGTGTTTATCTGATCTTGAGTCATCGCTTCATCCCTAGTGCAGCAACGCCCTTGGACATGGCCTGTATGCGTGTTTCCCAACACCGATAAACCTCCCGCTGAAGCGCAGGAGGCAGACCGCTAAACAATCGCTGGATTACGTCGATCTTCTGGGTGTCGGTGAGGTTCTCGCTAAGGCCAGTGAGGTAGTCCTGGCGCTGAGGTTCGCAGATCATGGTGTCGCCTCCCTATGTCCTGCCATTTTCTTGATCATCGCTATCAGCATCGCGCCGTGCTCCGCGAGCGTCAGCGTTAGCAGGTTGATGTCTTCAGCCTGTGCGTAGATCGCTTGGGCCTCCTCTGACTCCGGCTGCAAATCTTCCAGCTGCACCGTCGCAGGTAGGTACTCAAGGAATCGTCTGAGGTCAGACGTATGCTTCCGCAATTCAGAGACGTGAACCGCAGAGCCGCCAATCTCGACAAAGCCAGGCGGTAGTTCCTCGGCGTAGTTCATCTCGGAATCACCTCGCCGTGGTTGGTCAAAGCATGATCCTTAGGGAGCTTGGCCAGCCACTGCTTGTAGCTCTCGACAAGCTCTGCCTTACTCATTCGTTTGAATCCAGCCCAAGCTGGGTAAAAAGCCTCACCTTGATTGAGGTAGTAGTTTTCCAGTTGCTCGGCCATTTTTTTCGTGAGCCCAGCGGCAACAGCAATATGGTTTTCAGGATCAAACGCAATCACCGATCCAAGGTGTTCGCACTTAAGTCGAGGCGTACGCGTCGGCACTTTGGCAAGTCCAAGTACCAGTGATGCGGTTAGGTCTCTCTGAAATACAGGAAGCATTGCGACTTTTTCTGCTACTTCACTCATTTGCCCCTCCCGAGTTTCATTAGCGTTTCATCCATGTCCCGGTACAGGCGCTCGGTGTATTCGGCAAGGCACAATGTCAGATAGCCGAATGTCTCCTGCTGTTGTGGGTACTCGCCGCCCTCTTCGCTGATGCCGATCGAGACCATGGCGTGCCCTAGACCGCGTAGTGCACCCGACAGATTGCATATCTCGGTTTCGAGCTCGCCGAGTTTCTGTTTTGCTTCTGTGCTCATATCTCTTCTCCCGCATTTGCCAGAGCGTTGCGAGCAATTGATTTAATCGCATGCGCGAGATTCTTCAGGTTCGGCAAGCCTTGATTGAATGCTTCGTTCTCCGCCGTTTCGGCCAAGTCGGCTACTGCATAACAAGCCTCAAGCAATGATTGTGTTCGATTGTTTTCTTCGGTCATTTGAGTCTCTCCGCTGTTTGAAAGAAGGATTTATTCAAGGAATGGGTATGGTTATCTAATAGGTGCCTAGAATTGAGGCATGGTGAATTGCTCAATCGGTCTAGAAATGAGGCCGATAGGAAAGCGCTTTGCCTCAAAACGAGGCCGACGTGGGCCCCAAAACGAGGCCGAACCGTGACTAGATTCGAGGCGCGGTGTTTTGAAAGCTCTTCTGGTTTCTCTTCGGTTCTCGCGTCGCTGCGATATCGAGGTTCCTGCGCGACTCGTGGATCTTCAGCCATGTCACCCCGTAAAGAGAGCAGATGCCGCCAGGGTTGAGGAATCGACCTTGCCGTGTCTGTTGTATGAGGTCGGCTTGTAGAAGCTCGTCCCGAGCCCGTTCGACCGTTGCACGTGATCGCCAGCCCCGTTGCTGCAACACGCTGAATGCCAGTGTGAGATCGCCGTTGTTGCAGTCTGTTAGCTGGTAGCAAAGCTCTTGCAGTAGCTTGGCTGCGCTTCCAGAAAGGTCCATGTACTCCCGACTGTTCATCACGTATCGGGGTATTCCTGCGTATCCTTTTGATCTGAGAATCATTGGGGCCCGGCATCACTTAGCCGTGCCTTTTTCCGATCTCGCAAGCCACTCTTGTTCCTGTGACTCGGTGATGACGGTGCGCCTTCCTGCCTTCGTGACGTTGAGTTCACCCCGAGCGATCAAGTTGTAAACAGTCGCCCTAGAGATGCCGTACCGCTCGGCAAAGGCGGCGATGCTGCGAGGATGGTGTGCTTTTTGATGGTAATGCGCTCGCTTGTCCTGTTCGGACTGCCATTCGCGCCGTTGTGCTTCGCGTGTTGTCATTCGTCTAGCTCCTTAGCTGCCTGTGAACCTCGGCAGGCATGGCTAGACTGTATGGAACGGAGGAGGGACCCTCTAGCAGGTAACCCTAAGTATTAACCTGCTAGATGAATTCGAGCAGTGCTATTGCCTCGTCAAGATCGCGCCGCCTAACTTGCCATCCGTGCTTTCGGGTTAGGCCTAATGCTTGTTGTACCGACTGCACAGTGCATCCGTGCTTATCTGCAAGGGCGTGAGCTGCTGCTGTTGCGCTCATCTCTTTGTGGACAATCAGCATTGCAGCTTGCAGTGGCAGCGTATCGGGGAGTTTTTTTTGCTTACCTGCGGGTCGCTTTCGAGTGGAGCTTATCGCTCTGCCAGCACGTCTGACTAATGCAGCCGCGAGCTTTCGTTCCATGGCGTTTAGTTCCTCGCCAGACTCGATTTTGGCTGCAACCTCTATCGCAGACGCTTTTTGATGTTCTGCCGTTTTTCGATATTGCTCATCAGAGACGTCATTGAGTTTTACCATGATCAGTCTCCGAATACCTGGGCGATCGCATCAGCCTTGTGACTGGGGGACAGGTGCGCGTACACAAGCGTCATTTTCGGATCGCTGTGCGTCATCAATTCACGAACGGTGTTAAGGGGTATCCCCGCCATCACCAGCTTGCTCGCGAAGGTATGCCTGAGATCGTGGAAGCGAAAGTTCTGAATACCCGATGAGTCCATGAGACCCTCCCAGGCCTTTTTGATGTTGTTCAGCTTCCCGCCAGTGACGGGGGAAGGGAACACTAGGTCCGAATCGGCGCTCTGCTTCTTCCACTGTGTCAGCACACGCATTGCCTCGGCGGAGAGGGGTAGGACAGCGGGCAGCAGGTCGTGATTCTTTCTGCGGGTCTTATCGATGACCTTGCGGATCTGTTTATTGCTGAAATCAACGTGTCGCCATTCCAGCGAGAAGAGATCACCCCGACGTAGTCCGGTATTGAGCGCCAAAAGCACAATAGGCGTGATGTGGTCTGGGTATTCCTCCTCGCTGATAGGGCGGGACTGAGTGCGTTTCCGTGCACGCTGCCACTCACGCATGCTCTCGCGTGCTGAGCGTAGCTCCAGGTCTCGTTCGTCAAGCGCATGCCGCAAAGCGATCTCCTCGGCCGCATCAAGGTAGCGTGGGCCCTTGGACTTCTTGTCCTCAAGCTGAGCGGATTCGCGAGTGAGGGTGTAGCCCTGCAGCTGATGGCCGGGGATGAGCTTGTGAACCTTCTGGGCCGTGCCGAGCATGGCTTTCAGGTAGGTGAGCTCACGCTGTAGGGTCTCGAACGAAACGGGCTTTTGCTCCCGCATCTTTCTCTTCCGCCAGCGCTGAACGTCGAGAGGCGTGATGTCGGCCATGCTGCGCTTCGCCAGATGCCCCCAGTTGCGTTTGAGGCGTGGCAGTAGGTCGGCGTGAGAGAGGATGTGAGCCTCGGCATAAGCCTTGTAAGGGCCGTCTAGGTACTTGCCGAGCAGAGCGCTCTGAGCGGCTTTCTCGTCCTGATATGGATCTTTTCCAGCCTCAGCGATGGCGAGGGGCTTCTTCGCTTTGGTCCTGGCAGCTTTGACGCCCAGCTTGCGTGCGTCTCCGATCACCTTCCGAGTTTTGCGACCGTTGACGGTGTAGACGATCACCCACGATTTAGAGCCCGATGGTTGAACCCTGAGCAGCAGCCCAGGCTGACCAGCGTCTCTGATCTCGTAGGGCTTGTCCCGAGCTTTAGCGGCATTCACGCCGTCAGCGGTGAGATGTATTGCAGAGCGTTTTGGCATGGCTTGCTCTCGTAAGTCCAACCGTAAGTCCAAAAACCTTGTGGCTCTGTGGACTTCGATAGACTACCATAGACTTACGAAGAATCTATAAAAACAGCTAAATCAGTGGTTTATGAGGAAAGTGCCGTGAATTCAGAAAGTTACGAAATGGCTATTTTTTGGCCTGTCACGCCGGGGGTCGCGGGTTCGAGTCCCGTCCGCTCCGCCATCTCTCTCAACCACTTAATCAAGGTCTACAACCGATTACGGATATCGATGGTGTCGGCTAGTCGAGCGTTGTCAGTTCCAAAACCAGCAAAAGCTTGCGCTTCGAGAGTCAGCGACTCAGCTTCATCTGAAGAAGGTTTGGGACAAACCCCGCTTTCTGATAGGACTTTATCGCCGACGCATTCTGCTCATAAACATCCAGATAGAAGTCGGATACACCCCGAGACTCACTCCACTCCAACAGTCGGTTCAGAATCTTCTGCGCCAGGCCCTTTCCGCGGTGGTCGGGCGATACATACATAAACCCTATGTAGGCATGATGCTCGTGAACAAAATAGTCCCGGGATTCGCGGATTTGCGCATAGCCCGTGCCAATCAGCTCGCTGTGGTATTCGATCACCACAAGGTGTGTATTCGCATCCGCGATCATCGCGGACAAATCGTAGTAGTTCGTGTCCTCTGAGGTCAGCGACGAATTCAGCGGTCGTTCGTAGTCGATCACGCCTTGCTCCATAGATCGCAGTTGGGGGATGTCTTGGTTGTTTGCTTCTCGGATGATCAACGTTGGGGAACCAGGTGTGAGTTACTAGCAATAAACGCATCAAGAAACACTAGAGAGCGGCACTCAAGCGAAACTCCAGGTACATTCGCAGCTGATCATACCCACAAAACATCACTTCCTGGTTGGCGAGAATCCCTGGCATATCGAGCGCGTCCGCCCCGCCCCGAACTGCCCCTTTTCATGACAATTCGAGACCATACACGGCATACTGCTGGTGCCGTCGCAGAACGGCCAGCACGTGTGCGGGTTTATCGCGCGAGACAACCTCGATGGGGAGCGGTTTTTGGTGCCAGATACATCAACGAAGCGATCAGAAAACACTAAAGCGAAGTCAGCGGCTAAGACCGCAGCAAAGAAGAAGTCCAGTAATGGTCCGGCAAAGAAGGCAAGTAGCGATCTGACACCGTCGGCCGGTTCGGCAAAGGCATCGTCGCGAGCCACCGGTAAAAAACCGAAGTCCACCAAGGGCGCCAACGGAGCGACCGCTACGCCATCAGCTACGAGTCGGCGAGGTTCGGCAGGAGGGAAGTCTAAAAGCAAGGCCCCCGCAACGCGGAAGGCGAGTAAATCCGGGGCGAAGGGGGCAGCTGCTAAGAAGCGCACGTCCAAAGCGTCTGCAACACCCAATAAACCCTGGGTTATTGGGATCGGAGCGAGCGCCGGCGGACTGGGAGCCTTGAAGGAGTTCTTCGACAACGTCACCGACGACTGTCGGCTCAGCTTCATCATCGTCCAGCACCTGAGCCCGGACTACAAAAGTCTAATGGCTGATCTGCTGCAGAAGAACACTGGCCTGCCCATTCACGAGGCCAAGAGCAATATGCGTGTCGTGCCGGGCAACGTGTACCTGATTCCCCCCAAGAAGAACATGACCATCCACGCGGGCAGACTCAAGCTGACAGACAAGCCCTCGCGTCACGATCTGAACCTGCCCATCGATATTTTCTTCCGTTCGTTGGCAGAAGAGTGTGGTGAGAGTTCGATCGCCATCGTGTTGAGTGGCACCGGTAGTGACGGCACCCGAGGGGTGCGCGCGATTAAGGAAGCCGGCGGCATGGTGATGGTGCAGAACCCAGAGCAGGCGGGATTTGATGGCATGCCAATCAGCGCCATCAATACCGGGTTGGTGGACTATGTCTTACCCGTGCAGGAACTGCCCGGTGAACTGCTGCACTTTATTGATACGCCCGCGGCAGATGGTTCGGCGGAGCGAAGTCTTGGCCGCGACAGTGAATCGCTTTACATGATTCTCACACAGGTCAAGAAGATCACGGGGCTTGATTTTCACCTGTATAAGAAGCCAACGCTGATCCGCCGTGTTGCGCGGCGAATGAGTATCAAGAAGTGCCACAAACTGGGCGATTACCTCGAAGTTCTCAACCGGGATCCACGCGAAAATCAGACGCTCTGTCGTGAGTTTTTGATTGGCGTAACCCGGTTTTTTCGGGACTCGGCGGCCTGGAGCACGCTAGAGACGCAGGTGCTTCCCGACCTCGTCAAGCTTCGCGAAAAGCAAATTCTTAAGGTCTGGTGCGTCGCTTGCAGTACGGGCGAAGAGGTTTACAGCATCGCGATTCTGCTCACCGAAGTGATCGAGCGAAGTGGCCTTGATGTGGGCTTGCGAATTTTTGCGACGGATATCGAGAGCGACTATCTCGAGGTCGCAAGCAGAGGGCTGTATCCCGAAAGCATCGTGGCGGATGTAAGTCCGGAGCGACTGCAACGCTTTTTCAAACGGCAGGGTGACGATTATCAGATTATTGATCACCTCAGAAAGTCGGTCATCTTCAGTCGGCACAACGTCATCCAGGATCCACCGTTCAGCAAGATGGATCTCGTAATCTGCCGCAATATGCTCATCTACCTCCAGGCGGAGGCCCAAGAGAAGGTGATGGGCATGCTGCACTACGCGCTTAACCTTAACGGCGTGCTTTTTCTTGGAGGTAGCGAGACGGTAGGGGATCACGCGCGGGTGCTTAAAGAGGTGAATCGCAAAGGCAAGCTCTACCGCAACATACAGCTCGGCCGCCTACCTATGAATCACTCACCAGACTTCTCGGGCGCGCGCACCACTAATCGACTGGCCCTGTCAACTCAATCCCAGTCCGCACCCGAAAATCTGATGGCCGATATTCTTAACGAATCGGTGGCAGAGGAGCTTGGGCTTGCCGGGATCTACATAGACGATACCTTTAATATCGTTCATGCCCAGGGTGAAGTGAGAGAGTTCATACGCCTTCCCGAGTCGGGATTCAGCATAAACCTGATGAAGTTGCTGTCCGGGGATCTCAAGCTCGCTATCAGCTCAGCTGTACATCGCTGTGCAAAAACAAGAGAGAAATGCGTAAGTCGCGGGATCAAACAGATTGTCGACGACAAGGTGCGTCTGATTGATCTTGTGGTACGTCCTTTTACTTTTAATGGAGTGAGTGATCGTACTAACTTTCTGGTGCTTCTGGTTCCCCGTTCACAGGAAACCGTCACGATTCAGGCACCAGCCAGCGGCGAGTACGATGCAAGCCTTGCGCAGAGCCAACGCGTGTATCAGCTTGAGGAGGAGCTCAAGCATACGAGTGAAAGTCTGCAGGCAGCAATCGAGGAGCTCGAGACGAGCAATGAGGAACTGCAGGCAACCAATGAGGAACTGTTGGCGGCCAACGAAGAACTGCAAAGCACTAACGAAGAATTGCAAAGCGTTAATGAAGAACTTCATACCGTTAACTCGGAACACCAACAGAAGATCGATGACCTCGCGGCGGCCAATGCCGACATGGACAACCTTCTGGCTAGCACCGATATCGGCACTATCTTCCTCGATAGCGAGCTGAAGATCCGGCGCTTCACGCCTGCGATCAACGCCCAGTTTAATCTTCAGCGCACCGATACTGGCAGACGGATCGATACCTTCAGCTCAAGGATTGGAAACGACACGCTACTTAAAAGTGCAAAAGAGGTATTAGCCACGGCCCGTGCTGTCGAGCAGCAGGTGCAGACCGAGGATGGTCGTTGGTATCTGCAGAGGATCACTCCATTCGTTGATTCAGCAAAAAACTATGATGGCGTTGTGGTCACCTTTATCGATATCGAGACCGTTAAAGTTCTGGAGTCCGAAGTAATTGCCAGCGAGGAGAAGTACCGAGCGCTGTTCGACGAATCCCCGGTGATGCAGGTGGCGCTTCATCCGCGCAACAACACGATACAGAACTGCAATCAGATGCTGTGCGACTCTTTGGGATACTCCACGCCTTCGGAGCTGATCGGGAAGTCGGTTGTAGATCTTCATGACCATGACAGCACTGCGCACGCGAAGCGGGCGCTTTCGGAATTTAGAAAATCTGGCAACAACCAGCGCCCCGAACTTACTCTAAGTCGAACAGACGGGTCGAAAATTCAAACGATTCTCGATGCCTCGTTGGTGAAAGATCCCGAGGGGCAACCCATCCAGGTGATTTGTACTTGGCTCGACATTAGCGAGCTTTCCGCCGAAAGAGCCAAGTTTCTTGATCAGAACCTGGCGTTCGAGCAGGTTCTCGAGAGTTCGATGGCCGGGTACTGGGATTGGAATATCCGGGATGATACCGAGTACTTAAGCCCCACCTTCAAGAAGATGTTCGGGTATGCCGGTGATGAAATGGATGAAAACCCAGAAGTCTGGCAATCAATTGCGCACCCGGATGACCTCAAAAAAGTTAACGAGGTCTTCGACAGGCACGTGGCAAGCAAAGGAAAAGTCCCTTACGACAACGAGCTGCGCTATCACCATAAAGATGGGCGAATTGTCTGGGTATTGTGTCGCGGGGAGGTAATCGAATGGGATAGTGACGATAAACCGGTCCGGATGGTCGGCAGCCACGTAAACATAACAGAACTTAAACAAACACAAGAGGCGCTGGCCCGGTCTAACTCAGAGCTAGAGCAGTTTGCCTACATGGCAAGCCACGATCTGAAAGCCCCAATCAGCAATCTTGAAGGTTTGTTAGAGCTAGCTGAACAAAACAAATCGGGACTAGGCGACCCTGATTTACGCCGAAAAATCCGGCATTCAGTTGGTCGCATGACGAGGACGGTTGATACGCTGAACGAAGTCATCAGCATTCGGGCCGACAAAAAGCCGGAGCGTCGACGACTTAAAATAGCCAACGCATTCGAGAATGTTCTGAAAACGCTCGAGACGCAGGTTGATCAAAGTGGAGCTGTTATAGCGACCGATTTCTCTACGTGCGAATGGATCGTATACCCGCCGTTGTATCTGCAGCACATCTTGCAGAATCTGATGAGTAACGCGATCAAGTACAAGAAGCCCAACGGGCCTTTGAGGATTTCGGTCAAAGCTGAAAAAACCGACCGTGGGGTCAAGTTGACGGTCAGGGACAATGGTCAGGGAATAGACCTAACGAAGTACGGTAAAAAATTGTTTGGTCTATACCAGCGCTTTCATCTGGACGTCGAAGGCAAAGGCATTGGCCTTCATTTGACAAAGCACATCGTCGAAAACACGGGCGGGTCGATTAACGTTGCCAGCAAGCCCGGGAAGGGGACGACCTTCGAGGTGTACCTGGTATGAATGAAAAGCTCGCCAACGTGTTGGTCGTTGATGATGACGACATCGCCGTCTTCCTTGCGACGGCTGTTCTGGAAAGGTTCGATCCGGAAATCGCGGTTAAAACGGCCCCCAATGGCGAGCAGGCCCTGCAATTGCTGGAAAGCGGACAGGCAGGCCCCGTGGATCTTATTCTTCTGGACGTAAACATGCCGTTGATGGACGGCTATGCCTTTTTGGATTGGTACCACGAGTCCTATCCGGGTGATGAGAGCGGTTTTAAGCCCTGCGTCGCCATGTACAGCACAGCCACCTGGGACGAGGAGGTAGAGCGAACTCTTGAGTTCCCGCACGTTGTTGACTACATCGAAAAGCCGCTGGATTTCGAAAAGATTGAAGGCTTAACCCGGAAACTTCCACCTGCCGCTGTTCACTGAACGCGGTCAGCGACTGCGCTGCTACTCTTATAGCCACTTTAATTGGCCCACTCTTAGCTAGCGCGCCATTCTTTCTCTCCGTTCACCGCACTGAACTGTTCGCCTGTTCTGAGCTCGCTTCTACTATTCTCGACTGCCATCCCCTCGACCGTCGTAAGCTAAGCGATGTTGTTCGTGCGCTGGAGCGAATCGCCTAAGGAATAGGGCCACTCGGAATCTCAGGCAGCGCTTCTGCTGGTACTCCCAATGCGCTTGGGTCGTCTCAATAAGCGTATCTATGCTGAAAGTAACCGGGCGTTGCCATGTCTGGAGAGTGGCTTGCTAATGCCTGGTTGGCCAGCAGATGCCTCTACCTGGCTGCTTATGTATAGCGACGTTCGCCGTAGTTCAGGCGCCGTCAGACCAAACGGCAGCGCGAACAGACGGCTAGCCGTGCTCTGATCCAAGCAGAGCTGTTAGTGCTGCTCGTCGTACGCTTAAAACATTCATCTTGGTACCGCCAAATGAAAGGCCCGGAACGTCGGTAACTCTAAAAGCGATAGCGCACTTCCAGACCATAGGTTCGTGGATCGCCCGGTAGCTCTAAAACCGTTCCAAGAAAATCTGCGTCCCAGTTAAACGTGTATTCTTCGTCCAAGATATTCCTGGCCCAGATATAAGTAGACCATCCAGCGCTGGATTCCAGACCTATCCTTCCGTTCAACAGTGAGTAGGCGTCTACCTCGCCCCACTCGATGGCGCTGCCGGGTGTCGCGACTGAAATGTTGTCTTCGGTGGTGAAGTAGCTGTCGGTATAAGTCCAGTCGAGACGCATAATCAATTCGGCCTGCAGTGCGTTGAGCGGCTGGTTGTACTGCGCTGCGAAGGCCGATGTCCATTCCGGGGCCTGCGGTAGCTGATTCCCGGAAAGATCGGCACCGACGCCTAACGGGCTGCGCGAGCTCCCTCCGCCGGGGAACGACGTGAACTCGGCATCGTTGTAGCCGATGGCGGCCTGGAGCATCAACCGCTCGCTCGGAAACCAGCTCAGTTCCGCTTCAAGTCCCTTCGACTCGACTTCCGCCGCGTTCTGGATGGTGATCGTGGACGTGTTGTTCGCCAGCTGAATAAACTGGTTGAGCTGGTAGTCCTCAAACTCCATCAGGAAACCGATCAGGCTATACCGCAGGTTTAGATCGGGCATCTCGCCTTTTATGCCCAGCTCCCAGGATTCAACCGTCTCGGGGTCAAAGTCGATGCCCTCGGCAAGCAGAGAGTCGGAGACAAAATCCACATTGAAGCCACCACTTTTAAACGCCTCAGAGTACTTAAGGTACAGGTTGGTGTTGCCATCCAGGGCGTAGCTCAGGCTAAGTGTTGGCGAGAAATCGGTGTAGCTTTGCGTGTCCTGAAAGTTCAGAACGGTAAACCCGTCGACCACTGGGCCAGCGGCCACACCGAATATCAGTGCGGTCGGGATGGCGATACCAATATCCACCACGCTGCCAATTAGGTCGTAGTCGACGCTGCGTTCTTCGTCGGTGTAGCGCGCTCCGAATCCCAGGGTCCAGCGTTCGCTCAGATCGAAGGTGCCGTTAACGTACAACGCCCAACTGTCGGTATCGACATCGCCGTTCGTCTGAACAAACGCGCCGTCAAACAAGGGGCCAGCAGGCGCGAGGGGCGGGGCAAGGGACTCAAACACGGTGCCTATATCCCCACCCACTCCGGCGCGACGGGTCGTGCTCGCTCGCTCCGCATAAAGATACACACCCGCTACGTAACTTAGGCGGTCGGCCTCGGGCGAGAAAAGCTGAAACTCCTGAGTAAACTGTTCGTAACTATCGGGGTAGTTAATACGGATCAACGACAGCGAGCTGTGATCCGTATCCTGTTCTCGGGTCGCCTGGTTTTCTCGATACGCTGTGATCGAGTTCAAGGAGAAGTCAGCCGGTAGGTCCATCTCGGCGGTGAGGGAGGTGCCCCAGATCTCCCGGTCCTCGGCGTTATTGACGTCGTTGGGGATTTCGAAGCGGCCCGGTGCTTCGCTGACGGGCACGCTACCGGACCAATCCGAGACTGCGACACCCAGTAAGGACACGCGATCGGATTCCAGGTAGTCACCTGCGAGACTCAAACGGAAACCTGAACCTGCGTAGTCGACGATACCTCGCACCGAGGTCCCATCACGTTCGTTGTGAGAAACGCCGGTTGTCAGGTTGTCGACAAGGCCATCGCGATTGTGATCGATGAACGAGAAACGAGCTCCCCATTGATCGTTTCCGGGAAGATTGACAATCGCGCCAACACGGTAGGAATCGTAGTTACCGACTTCTGCGAGTAACTCGACTTCAAATTCTTCGGTTGGCTTGCGCGAAATCATGTTGATCGCACCGGCCACGGTATTGCGTCCGAACTGGGTGCCCTGGGGACCGCGAACCACTTCGATTCGCTCTAGATCGAGAATATCGACGTTCTGCGCAAGAGACTGACCCAGGTATACGCCGTCCACATAGACCCCGACACGGGTGTCGAAACCGATGTTCCGCGTGTTGGTTCCCACTCCTCGAATTCGTACTGCGGTGGAGCTGTCCGGTCCGCTGGTGACTGCCACATTGGGTATAAACTCGGCTACTTCGCGCAGCTGCCGAACCCCGGTCTTCGCGATAGCTTCGGAGTCCATGACACCGATCGAAATCGGCACATCGATCAGACTTTCCGTGCGCTTCTGCGCGGTTACCAGCACTTCTTCGAGCAAGCTCTTGCCCACCTCAACAGGTTGCGCACGAGCGGTGATGGTAAAAACCGGAAGGGCGAGCGCTGCACAAAAGGCAGTAAGAAGACGACTTTGCAGGTCATGAATGAGATTGGTGTACACCGGTGTTGAGGGCGCTGTGTGGTGAGCAAACCCCGCCGCTTGGTAACACTGCATGCTGGCATTACCCGGGCACGACTGTTTCGAAAGTCTCGATGCTTCGTCCTGAATCAATGCCCTTTTGGCTGAATTCGTATTTGCTCCTGATGTACTGATGTTCTGAATGCGGGCCACCATCGTTCTCCCTGAATATCGTCATGAGGCTCAAGCCACAATGGCTACGTCCACCCGATATGGCGCAAGGATACTGGTGAGGTGTAGGGGCTCCGCATTTTCGACAGGACAGACTGGTTTTCTGCTCTCTTCGCAGGCAGCCGATACAAGAGCCACGCAGCACAGCGCACGACGACCGGGCGCCGTGCACTGTACGCGGTAGGGGTAGCCCGCCAAAAGGGCGGGTTCGCTAAACGGTAACGGCGTTGCCGCGGAAAATGCGAGCCAGGTAACGGCTCTCGCTGGGACTGGGAGCCGGCACCGCGCATTGCAGGACGGCGGAGACAAGGCGCTCCATTTCTTCCTCAAGCTCGTTCTCGTTCGCGGGCTCCTCGGCGCGAGCGCGACGGGTGAGCTGAACCTGATTGATTGCAGGTACCGTCGGTAGACGCTCGGTTTCAACACCCAGGGTGACAGTAAAGGCGTGCAGCGAGTTCTTTACAAACAGAGCCAGCGCAAATTCCTCACGCGACGATACAAAGGACGTGTCCGGTGTTAAAAGAACAATCTGGCAGCCGGGGACCAACGCCGCACGCCGTGCGATCCGGAAGTGATGCGTCAGCTGCTCTTCAACCAGCTGGGCAAAGTCGGTATCAGACAGCACCCGATTCCAGGAGCTGCTGCGCTCGGCGGAGAGCGGGTTATACGGGAGACGCGAAAACGGTGCGCTTACTACAACATCAAATCCGTCTCCCTCGTGCAGCAGTTCGTCCAGGGCGTCTTCCACACAGCCGTCCAGGGCCCGCACGGACAGCGGAAGAGGGCACTCGGGTTCCAGCGTGTGTTGGATCTCGCGTTGGGCCTCGGCTGAGCGTGTGAGCACGGTAAGCGAGGCGACCTTGTGCTCGATAAAGCCTTTGGCAATCGCTGCCAGCTCCTCACGCATGGCGTCACCAATCAGAACGACCTTCTTTCCTTTCAGCTTTGCAAGACTGTCTTTATCTGGGGGCAGCATCAATTCGCCCTCGGTCACGGAGCGATCAAACTTGAGGCCACCTGATGGGTGGAAAGTCTCGCCGCTCGCGATGTCGTCGGCCAGGTGAAACACCGTTGATAGGCCGATCTGCTCATCAGTGGGCATCTTATGCAGATGCAACCGGTTAAGAATGCCTGCTTCAATTCCAGCGGCCGCCTTGTCGACGGTCGCCTGAGGGAAAAACGGTGCAGGAGCATCGACAAACTCACCCAGGAACTGTTTCGCGACATCGCCGGAGATCAGGCCGCCAGTCTGCAGCCGGTTCATGAGCTTTTCGGCCAGGTCTCGGTTGAGCAGATAGGCTATGGAGTTGCCTCCTTCGCGCCCATCTTCGACCTGGGCAACGAGCTTAGCGAGCGGTTTGTGCTGGTTACACACGGCCTTGGCGTCAGCCAATGCGTTTTTGGCCAGCGCCATTATCGTCTCGTCGCCGCAGCCGTCCTGGAGTGCTTTGAGGGTTGCCTTGTGTACGCTGTTGAGACGCTTGTTCTCCAGCACCAGTCGTCCGCGACGGGCGAATAGACCCGGGTTATCGCCGAGACCACGCAGCCGCGCGCCGTCGACGGGTCCCGGGGCGAGCGCATTGATACGGATTTCCGGGCCCAAGTGGCGCGACAGAATTTCGGCGAGCACGCGCTGGCCAGCCTTCGACACCGCGTAATCGGCCCGGTTGGGGTAGGCGACAGCCACATACTTCTCGCCACCAAAGTAGCTGGATACGTTCAGTACGATCCCGTAACCGTTGGCTTTCATTCCCGGCGCATACTTGCGTATGAGCGAGTAGTTGGAGATCAGGTTAGAGAACATGGTTCGGTTCCAGTCCTCCAGCGTCATGTCCACGACCATTTCTTCGGCACCGGAGATTCCTGCGTTGTTGATTAGGAAGTCCACGTGCCCGAACAGTTCGATCGAGTGGTCGTAGAGTTTTTGCAGTGCTGCCTCATCGCCTACATCGATACCACTCATGATGTGGACACGGTCTTCGGGTTTCGGATAACCGACACCGCGCAATTCCTCTACGATTTCCTCGCGCGCGGAGGCGAGCTGCCCCTCGCTGCGGGCAGACAGAAGCACTCGTGCCCCAGCGATGGCAAGAAATCGTCCCAGCTGAAGGCCGATACCCAGGCTGCCGCCTGTGATCACCGCCGTTCGACCTTTGTGCAGTCCGGGAAGCACGCGTTGTATCGAGTGGGGCATGGAACGCTTGCCTGTCGAACGGGCGATGCTCTTAGGAACCCACAAGTTGATAGAGTCCATACGGCGCACACGGTTGGTCAGAGTTGCGGCCCAGTCCATAGTGAACGCGAGGTTGTCCTCTTCGGTGTTGTCATAGCGTACGAGTTGATTCGGCAGTATTGACCAGGGCCGCTCGCCCTTACTGAGCATGGCCTGGTCTTCATGGCGCCAGATTCGAATCATTGCCTCGATGGCAGCGCGCCGAATCTCGTTCATGTAGTCGCCGTGACCATCGGTTGGATTGGTGACGTACGTCATTGCTGGGCTCTCGACGATCTCATCCCAGCGGTCCAGGTTTTTAGCGAGCGACGCTGCAAAAGCGACCGGGGCTACGACTTCCTCACGCACAAAGTTTGTGATGTCCTTATCTCCCGCGGTGGAGAGTGAGTATCCGTGCTGCCCGTTGCCGGAGCGTGGTAGAACGATGACGCCATCGAGCCGGCCCAGATGATCGCGAATGTAATCGAAAGTGCGGTCTGCCGATTCGCCGCGCAGTGGCTCCAGATGCTGTAGATGGATGTGTTCAAGCCCTTGCGATGCACACAGCGAGCGTGCCATACCCAGGGCTTCGAGACTGCGAAATGCAAGGACTACTTCGGCGCCGGATTCCATATGGCGAACGGCAAACTCCAGGGCCTCTTCGTATTCGCTGCCGCCCAGGATGAGTACAACGGAACCACTTAGGTCTTCAAGACGTTTGTCCGGCCATGAGACCAGCTTTGATCGGCTCTGAGCCGGCACCTGCATGCCGTTGGTCACTTCAACTGAGTGACCCGACAGCGCGGCCGATTCATCTGAGGCCAGGTAAGTGATAGTAGACGCGACGTCACTCGGCGTCGGGTACCGGTATTCGAGGTCGCCGTCTTTCGCCTCGCGCTTGGTGATCATCAGACCCCGAAACTCACGTGAAGTCGTGCCGGGCTCAGCGCTCTGCAGGGCGTCCATATTACTGAACACCGTATCGATGCGTTCAGACTCGATCGGGCCGGGGAACACGGTGTTCACCCGGATTCCGTGCTCGTCGCCGAGCTCTTTGGCCAGGCCAAGAGAGAGGGCATTCAGACCCGACTTGGGAACAACATAGGGAATCCGGCCGTAGTAGTGCGTCCGCGAGAAAATCGTCGACACGTTAACAATGGAACCGCCGTCTCGCATGTGCGGTAGGGCGGCTCGGGCCATATGCCAGGGACCGGCGAGCAGATTCATCGCGGCATCGAACATGGTTTCGTCGTCGCCGTTGGCGCGCATTTCAGATTCGCTGAACGGTATGTCTCGTAGCGTCCGACGCGGGCCTGCGCCGCCCGCGTTATTGACCAGCACATCGATATGACCAAACTGTTGGACTGCGGCGGCTACCGTGGCACGGCAAACCTCGGGATCGGCTGCGTCACCAATCGCTGCCACCATTCGGTCGCGCTTGAAACCTTCGTTTGCGAGTTCGTTAATGAACGCGGTGAGTTTTTCGCCATTGCGTCCGGTCATCACCAGACGGGCGCCTTCGCGAAGCAGGCTGCGGGAGATGTAGCTGCCAATGTTGCCGGCAGCGCCGGTCAGTACGACAACCTTATCAGTGAGGCGGGCCCCGGCAGTGGATGCGGTCATAAGTGGTTCCTGATTCATCGAAGTGCTCCTGCTGAGCCGGTGTCTACGTTACTGAGAGTCTCGCCGCGTTTTTCGGCCTCGCGAATTGCCCAGGCACGATACAGCTCATCGCGCGTCTTCAATCCCGTTCGTGGCAGGCCGTGCGTGGCAACATAGTTGGCACCGGCATGGCGGTTCTCCCACATGGCCTGGTGAGCGTCCGCTATGTCCTGAAGCTCGATAGTGACAGGAGGCATCACGTCGATCATGCCTGCGGCGATGCGCTCCTGCATTTCTGCGAACTCGCGCGCAGTATTGAGGTGTGTGCCGCGAATTTCGGCGCTCGGCATGATGATCCGGCGCTGGCGCATCCACACCTGCGGCGCGTAAAAACTGAGCCGTGTTCCCTTGAGATCCTCGGCGTAAACGACCTTGCCGACGTTTGGTTTAACCAGGGCCGTTGCGAGGCCCAAACCGTCCCGGCCCGCGCGTTCAAAAACCACATCCGGCAGGCCGCGCTTATCGAGCGTGTTCCGCAGGAAAGGCGCAATGGCCGAGCCGATGGGCTTGAGGGTGCGGTCCGAGAAGCGGCGCACAGCCTCTTTAAACTCCGGGGATTCGGTGAACGGGTCTGGTAACAGCGGGAAGGGGCCGGGCGGATCATAGTCATCGCCGAGCTTGCGCGCGATGGCGTCCAGGCTGACAACCCCGGTGAGGCGTGCCCCAAACCCGAGCGACGATACAAATTCGCGCTGCGCCGCATTGTCCGCGAGCACCGCTACCTGGGCACCCAGGGTGCAACCAACTTCGATCGCTTCGATGGCTACCGGATCAACCACCCCATCCTCTGCCCCGGGACCATAGACAACCAGCAGGGAATTGCCTGCTCGCAGATCAGCTCGCTCGAAGGCCTCGCTGGCGGTGCAATGGCCGCTTTTTCCCATGAATGTGAAACGGTACCCCGACGAGGCGCCATAAAAAGTCAGCACGCCACCATCACCCAGTAACTGGAAGGACCGGGGAAAAGCGTTTTCTCCAGCGTGAGACACAACGTAGTCGAGCGGGCCACCGACAGATTCGCTGGCCTGCTCTACAAACGTCTCGCCGGCCGTTTCCCAGTCTGCCCAGCTTGCGGGATCTTCAGGAACCGGAGTAAATATGGACTCCCAGCGCGAGTCTTTTCGATTAACTGGCACGCCGCCGCAGGCGCGGACGCGGTCGCCGCGCTCGTCGGACGAGACCATTCCTAGAACTTGTAGACCGCTGCGCTGCGCACTGCGAAGGCAATCGAGGCCGGTTCCGGTCGCGGCTCCTTCTACAAACAGTCGCCTGGCGGGACGAATGCCAAGGGTCGTATACAACGCGCGATGTATCGTACCCATCGTCAAGCCGTAGGAGCCGGCTTCCTCGATGGTCATGCTCGGTAACTTGGGGTGTAGCTGAGGCCCTTGCACCACCAGAAATTGCGCGTGACTGCCGTCATTGCGTTCATAACCCTGGATGCGGAAATCCGCGGCCATGGGGTCAAGCCCCTGGTCCGGCGACAGTAGCTCGCTCTGGCCCGAATAAATCGTGACCAACTGACCCACTGCCAGTCGACCTTCGCGAACAAGCTCATCACCCAGCTGGGCGATCATCGCGACGCCACCAGAGCCTGTGACCTGGACGTCGGCGTCGCGCGCATCAAAGGGTGATACCGGGATCCCCGTAATCGCCCAGATGTCATTAAAGTTCATCTCACTGGCCAGAACATACACCAGCGCTTCGTTGGGTCCCGGGCTGGGGGTAGGGAAGACCAGCAATTCCTCGGCCCGAACCGGATCGTCGTGCGCGGGAGCGCCATCGTCATCGCGCTTGCGTACGCCCATGCCAAACTGGTAACTCGGAATGGGTGTGACCCCGGGGTAGAAGGGGGCATCGAGAGCAAGAAGCTCGCCGCGCGACTGCAGTTCACTTTGGATTTCGGCACTCGCGTTCGGTGGAACGGGGGTGTGCTTTATCGGCAGTGGGCTGCTGCGACGTTCGAGGAACTCGCGGATGCCGATCGGCCCCGCCTTGGGATCGCACACGGCCTCGGCAAACAACTTGGCTTCGTGGCTAAGCCCGGCGGTCTGGCCGTGCTCTGCACCGTGGCGGATGGCTTCTTTAACCCGCTCGAGGCAGTGCGCTCGACCGCCAGCGCTGAGCTGCGCAAATGTGCGTTCGAGTCGCTCGCTCGCAAAAAGATCTCCGTCTGCATCAAGTGTCTCGTCGCGAGCGGCAAAAAGCTTGCTCTGGCGCTCAAAAGCGCCCACCAGCGGACCCTCGCCGTCGAGATACTGGCGCAGCAGAGCCATAGCTTCTTCGACCGCGCTCTTACCCGGCTGCCGAACCACGAAGTCTGCCAGACCTGCCTCCAGCGCCTCTTCGGCATCAATGTTGCGGCCCGAGGCGATCAGGTCGATCGCCTCTACCAGTCCGTCGCGGCCGTTGCGATCGTAGAGACGGCGCACCAGGCGCTGTGTTCCGCCGTAGCCTGGAAGCATGTTTAAGTTGATTTCCGGCTGGCCGAAGATCGCCTGCGGGGCTGCTACGATACAGCCGCAGGCAAGGGCGAGTTCACAGCCACCGCCTAACGCGGGTCCGTTTACAGCCGCAACCACAGGCTTACCAAAATTCTCGATCAGTGAAAAAGCGGTGTGCGCCGCGTTCGGCGGTGTCTGTGCCGATTCCAAGTCGCCAGCCTCACCGATTTCCAGCAGTTCCTTTACGTCTGCGCCAGCGACGAATGCGTTGCGGGCTCCGGTGACGATCATGCCCTCGATCTTGTCCTGCTGCGCGAGGTGCGCAAGAACGGTGTTCAGCTCATCTAGAGATCGCTCATTGAGCGAGTTGACCGGAGGCGAGTCGATGGTCAGCAGTGCAGCAAATCGACCCGGCGCAATCTCATGGGTCTCTAGGCGCAGCGAGCGATAGGTCTGCACGATCTCGCGGGCAGCTGTCAGCGAGCCGTGGTCTTTCCAGCGGGCCACGATCTCTTGAATCTCGGGTACTACGTCCGGGTTTCTCAGCGTGGACAGATCACCCAGCGGCTCATCCAGAAGAATCGCGCGCAGAGTCCGGCGCATGTATTTTCCCGATCGCGTTTCGGGGAAGGCGGGTACCACCAGAAAGTCCGATGGCACGGCGGTAACGCCTTTCTCGGTGCGTACCAGAGTCTGCAGTCGGCTGAAATCCTCATCCCCAAGTCGCATTCCCGGAGCGGCGACGAGGAAGGCGACCGGCGTCTCGCCCTTTTCGTCGTGCGGCGCACCGACGACCACGGCATTACCGACCGGTGAGTCCTTGCGCAACGTTTTATCGCGAAGAATCGCACCTTCGATTTCTTCTGTGCCGATGCGATGACCGGAGACGTTGATTACATCGTCCGAGCGCCCATGGAGCGTAAACGCACCATCGCCATGGCGACGGGCATAGTCGCCCTGGGTGTAAGCGAGACCGTCGCTCCAGCGATTAAAGTAGACCTCTTTGAAGCGTTTCACGTCGCCTTGCCATTCGGGCGTGCCGAGCTTGTCCGGCTCACCCCAGATGGTTCGAGCGAGGTAGGGATAGGGCTGGGTAATGACCAGCTCGCCTTTCTCGCCATCTTCGGCGGCCCGCCACTGAGTGGCGATACCATTCTCATCGCTCTGTTCGGCAACGCGCACCTCGGCCTGTATCCACGGGAGTGGCCAGGTCTTAGCGTTTGGCTGAAGATCCTTGAAGTTGCCCCAGGGGCAGGAGAACACCATTCCCCCGTGTTCGGTCGCCCAGTAGGAGTTAATGTAGTGGTCGCAGATGGTCTCCATGCCGAACTGCTGGACTGCAGGAGAGACGGGTTCGGCACAAAATGTCGCGACCTTTACGCTGTCCATGTCGTAAGAAGCCATGTCGTCGCGGCTAGCGGGATCGGTCATCACAGCTTTCAGAAACGTCGAGCCCGCTTTGAATATCGTAGCCCCGTAGCGCTCGATGATGGATGAGAATCGGCCTGCATGCGGAAACAGCGGCGATCCTTCTGCGATGACCGTGCTGATTCCGAGGGCGAGGGGGGCTGAAATAAGGTACGCCTGACCGGTAATCCAGCCGGGATCTCCTACCACGTAAATACGATCATCATCCTGGGCATCGAAGATCATGCGCATGCTGTGCGAGATACCAGCGAGCCAGCCTCCATGGGTATGCACAACACCCTTGGGCTTACCGGTCGAGCCCGAGGTATAGATGATAAACAGCGGATAGTCCGCCTCCACCGCGGCGGGCGGGTGCGACGCACTCAGCGCCTGCCACAAGGCCGCGGGCGAAAGCTGCTCCAGCTCTCCCAGGGTTGCGCAAACGTGGCCGTTTTCGGCCGCGACGGCCAGCACGTTGTCTGTGGCCTGCGCTACAAGATCATGCGACCAGCGATCCCGAGAGTGGCGCACGATGTCCTGGCCGGTATAGCGCACCACAACCACGGCCTCGGTAATGTGGCGTACCGCTGCCAACTCGCGAGCCACAGCTGTGCGCAGCTCCGCAGAGCGCTCGGCTTCGATACCGTTTTCGACGCTCAGGGCGACACCCAGCTCTCGCATCACATCACTTCGCTCTAGGGTGATTTCTCCGGCGAGTTGCTCCGCAACGTGCTGTTCAAGCCGACCCTGGGCATCACCCAGAGCAAAACCGTCCAACACCTCACTCAGGCAGGCGAGGGCGGCAACTCGTGGGATGAAATTGTCGAGCGCCTGATCGGTGTAGGCCTCCTTATAAGGAACGACCTCGGCGTTCCGATATCCACCGTCCGCCGTGACCACAACGCGCGCGCCTGCGTCGAATATGCGGTCAGACAGGGTCTTGGCGGAAAAACCACCAAACACCGGTGTGTAAATGATTCCCAGGCGTTTGGCGGCCTGGGTGTAGTAGATTTGCTCGAGGATATTGGGAAGGTTAAACGCGATTCTATCGCCCTGCTGCAACCCCAGGGAGCGCAGGACTTCGGCGCGAATCGTCGTTTCGATGAGAAGGCGCTTATAGGAAATCTCGGTTTGTTGTACTGGCCCGCCTTTCCCGTCATTGCGCGAGGGGTCCCACCGGTCGCCCTCGAAAATCAGCGCTGTAGCATCACCTCGCCCTCCTAGAACGTGGCGATCTACCTCGTTAAAGCACGCATTGGTGTAGGCGCCCTGGTACCAGCGGAAAAACGGGGCCTGGCTATCGTCGAGTGCCTTGGTCCAGGGGCGCCACTCGGCTTCATGCACGGCTGGCGCGGGTTCGCTGTCATGGCCGCCAGGGACGGTCCCTGGTAGTGCCATCCAGCCCTGGTCTGGGTCGTGAGAGATCCAGCGACCATCGTCAAACCAGTGCAATTCCCGGGCGGCGATATCACCGTGGTAAGCACCGGGGTCTGTTTTTGCGCGCGCGCGATGCTCATCTTCATCTGTCGCGCTCGCAAGGCGACCCCAGCCAGTAGTGATATCCAGCACGAATAACCTCGTCTAAGCTGTTGATAAATATTGTTTATTAGCTTGCGGTGGGCACGCGAACGAGGCCGCCGTACCAGTTATGTCTAGTAGTTACGACGGGCTTAATACGCCAGATCAGACAGGCGCATCGCTGACACTGCGCGGGCTGGGTGAAATCGTCACTTTGCTGCATACTTCGCGACTTTTGCGCCAGCGGGTTGACCTTGGGGAATTGTGAAGGATATGTCGCGCAGCTTTGACAGCATCGGAATCGTTGGCCGCAGCCAGCTGCAACGCGTAGAAGCCGTGTTGGACGAGCTGCTGAAGGTATGTGACGACAGCGGGGCATCCATCGTTCTCGAGGACCGCTTCGCGGGTCTGGTGGGGGAACATCGGGAGTGTATCGCTCGCGAGCAAATCGGAGAACGCGTTGATCTGATCATTGTGCTGGGTGGTGACGGTTCCATGTTGAGCGCTGCCCGCTCCTTGGGCTCCTCCGGTAAGCCCATGCTTGGCGTGAACCGAGGTCGGCTAGGCTTTCTAACCGATGTCAGTCCTGATCGCATCGAAGAACAGATCAGCTCGGTTCTGGCGGGCAACTACACCAGCGAAGAGCGGTTCCTGCTCGACATCGAGGTACAGCGAAAACAGACCACGGTCGCCTCTGGAGAGGCGCTGAACGATGTGGTCGTCAACTCGGGGACTTCAGCCCAGATGATTGAGGTCGAGCTGTACATCGATGATGAGTTTGTAAACCGGCAGCGGGCCGATGGGCTGATCGTGTCGACGCCCACCGGTTCAACCGCCTATTCGTTATCCGGAGGAGGCCCGATCATGCACCCTTCGCTGAACGCTCTACTGGTGTTGCCGATGTTTCCTCACGCGCTGTCGAGCCGGCCTATCGTGATTCGAGATGACGCAGAGGTCCGCGTCGATGTCCTGGCGCGTAATCGCACCCATCCGCCGGTGACTTGTGACGGACAGGTCACCATGACGGCTCGCCCCGGGGACTCAGTGCTTATCCGTCGCAATCCATCGGCGCTGACTCTGCTGCACCCACCCGGATACAGCTTTTATGCCAGCTGTCGCGATAAGCTGCAGTGGAGCGGTGCCCTGGTGAACTGATGCCCCGAATTCTCGTTCGCGCTAACCTCGATGAAGACTTGCGACCACTGAGCGCGGCGTTGTGGCAGCGCCGAGTCGCGCACCGCGTGATTGAGGACGGCGGCGAGCTTCAGGTGGAGCTTGCGCCAGCCGCCGATGAGAAGCTGGCGCAACAGATTTTGAGTCTGTGGCGTAGCGGTGGCATTGAGTTGGTTGAAAGCGGAGCCGAATCTTCTTCGCCGAGCGCCCGGAGTGGATTGCTCTGGGCCACGCTGAAGCGCATCCCGGTGACCGGTGCGCTGATCTTCCTGGGGTTCTTGGGGTTTGCACTCGTCAATACTGGTTTTTCTCTGCGGCTTGTCTCGTTCCTGACCTATGAACCCTTCGTGCTGGAGCAGGGTCGGATTGTGTTCGTCCCGTCCGGTGCCCAGTACTGGCGGCTGGTCACACCGGTCTTTCTTCATTTTGGTTGGCTTCACATTACGTTTAACGCCTTGTGGTGCTGGGATATCGGTCGTCGGATCGAGTTGTCGTTGGGCAGTATCAATATGCTCGGGCTGTTCTTACTCACGGCGATCAGCGGTAATGTCGCTCAAAATGTAGTTGCCGGCTCCTCCTACTTTGGGGGCCTCTCGGGAGTAGTCTATGGATTACTTGGCTTCGCCCTCTGCGCGGGCCGGTTGAACTCGGAGTGGCGACCGCTCTCACCGCCAACCCCGGTTGCGCTGGTCATGCTTGGCTGGCTCGTGTTCTGCCTCTCTGACGTAACGCAGATCGTCGGCTTTTCTGTGGCGAACGCGGCTCACGTTGGAGGATTGCTCAGCGGCTGTGCTGCGGGAATTGTCTTTGGATTGGCTTACCGTAAGTAATTGTGTACCCCTCGCACCCTGATTACGAAATTTGAGACGACGAATGGACTACCTGGATGCCGTAAAGTCGATGACACCGGATTTGGTGGAACGTTTGCGTACAGCGGTTGCGACGGGGCGATGGCCGGATGGGCGTCCCCTGAAACAGGAGCAGCGAGAAAACAGCTTGCAGGCGATTATCGCCTGGGAGCAAGCCAATCTTCCTGAGCACCAGCGTACTGGCTATGTGAAGCCCAAAGCTGAGGTGCTCGAAGAACGGCGAGAAAAGCAAGTAGAGACAACTTCCGGCGGACCGGACGGGAAGCGTTCATCGCTGCGTGGAGACACAGTGAACGATGGTGAACAGGATGCGACCTCGGCCGAAGGGATCGATCCCCTGCGGTGGGTTGACTGAGGTAAAGATTGCGACGCTGTGCATGGGCAACCGGGTAGGACGTCGCGAGATGACAATACAAGGCAAGACAGGCCCCTGGCCGATGAGGCGATGACCATGCGCGATGCGCAACCCAGAACCATTTTCCTGAAAGACTATACACCCCCGGACTATTGGATAGACCGGACTGATCTACATTTTGAACTTGGGTCAGACGAGGCGATCGTTTCTGCGGAGCTGTCTTTTCGACGTGCCGATTCGGCTGATTCAGGAGCTCCGCTGGTCTTGCACGGAAGTGAGTTGGAACTGCTGGAGATTATGCTGGACGACGAGCTCGTCCCCGAGTCGCACTACCTCATCCAGGATGAGTCACTCAGCCTGAGCAGTGTGCCGCAGCAAGGAAAGATTCGAACGCGCGTACGCCTTCGGCCGCAGGAGAACACCTCTCTCGAAGGCCTTTATCGATCTCGAGGGCTGTTTTGTACCCAATGTGAAGCCGAAGGTTTTCGTAAGATCACGTTCTTCCCCGACCGACCTGACGTGATGTCGGTTTATCGTGTCACCATCGATGCGTCGCTTGAAGAGTGTCCGGAGCTTCTGAGCAATGGCAACCTGGTGCGCACGCAGGCCCTGGAAGGCGGACGGCATCGCGCCGTATGGGAAGACCCGTTCCCCAAACCAAGCTATCTGTTTGCCCTGGTAGCCGGTCGCCTTAGTCGCGTCGAGGATCAATTCGTGACCGCGAGTGGTCGCGTAGTACGTCTGGTGATACTGGTCGAAGAAAAGGACCTGGAGAAGTGCGATCACGCTATGGACTCGCTGAAGCGTTCTATGCGGTGGGATGAGCAGAGCTTCGGTCGCGAGTACGATCTTGACGTGTTTCATATCGTGGCTGTTGATGACTTCAATATGGGCGCGATGGAGAATAAAAGCCTCAATATATTCAATACGTCCTGCGTACTGGCCAGCCCATCAACCACGACCGACCTTGGCTACCAGCGGGTAGAGGCTATTGTGGCGCATGAATACTTCCATAACTGGTCAGGCAATCGCGTCACCTGTCGCGACTGGTTTCAGCTCAGTCTGAAAGAAGGCTTCACAGTGTTCCGCGATGCCGAGTTTTCCAGCGATATGGGGTCTCGAGCACTGAAACGCGTCGAAGATGCCGGAGTAATGCGCACGCTGCAGTTTGCAGAGGACGCAGGTCCCATGGCGCATCCGATTCGGCCTGACTCTTTCATCGAGATTTCAAACTTCTACACGCTTACCGTGTATGAAAAAGGCGCAGAAGTCGTTCGCATGCTGCATACGCTTCTTGGTGAAGAGAGTTTCCGCAAGGGTAGTGATTTGTATTTTGAGCGGCACGACGGCCAGGCGGTGACCTGCGAGGACTTTCTCGCCGCAATGGAAGACGCATCGGGAGAGGACCTCGGTCATTTTCGCCGCTGGTACTCGCAGGCCGGTACGCCGGTAGTGCAGGTACGCGATCGGTGGGATAAAAAGACCGGACGTTATGAGCTCACCTTCGAACAGCATACGCCGGCTACCCCGGGTCAGAGCGAGAAATACCCGGTGCTTATCCCTATGACGATCGGCCTATTGGGTAGTGAAGGGAACCTACCGCTCGCTATAGCCGAGTCCGAAAATGTGCGGCTTCACAATAGTCATCGGGAAGCAACTTTGCTGGTCGGGGAGACGAGTCAGAGTTTCACGTTTACCAACCTGGTTGAGCGCCCGATACCTTCTCTACTGAGGGGGTTTTCCGCTCCAGTGCGAGTGGAGTATCCGTATAGCAACGAGGCGCTCAATGCGCTGGCCAGCCGTGATGCCGATGGCTTCGTGCGCTGGGACGCGCTTCAGCAACTCATGATCGGCGAGCTCCGGAGTGTTCAGAACGACGGGGACTGGGAGCTTACACCTGTGCTCGCCCAGGCGCTGAACAGCGTAGCGATCGACGACAATCAGGACCCGGCAATCCGCGCGGCCACGGTTCGACTCCCGAGTGAGACCTACTTAGCCGAGCTCGCTAGCCGCGATGGTGGGGTGCACCCTCATGCCATTCGTGGAGCGAGGCTTACGCTGCATGGCGCTGTTGCTTCGGCTATGAGTGACACTTGGCGCACGTTGTTCGAGCGCCACCGCATCGCCCGGAAGTATGAGCCGGACGGCGCCTCCATCGGGCATCGGTCGCTGGCTAACACGGCTCTTTCGTACTACGCCGCCGCGACTCCTGCTGGCATCGGTTTAGCCCTCGAACAGTACTTTGACTCAGACAACCTGACCAATCGCCTTGCTGCCATTCGCGTGATTCTTAAAGGTGGTAATGAAGCTGAGCAGGAATCGGTGCTTGCGGATTTCTTTGAGCGCTTCGCAACGGAAGCGCTTGCATTAAACCATTGGTTTCAGGTGCAGGCCGAACAGACCGACGGTGACCCGGTAGGTCGCGTCCGTGCTCTGATGGAACATCCGGCCTATGATTCGCGCAACCCCAATAAGATTCGTGCACTGATCGGCAGTTTCGCCAACAGCAATACCGCGGGCTTCCATCGCATCGACGGTGCGGGTTACGAATTACTCGCGGATGTAATCGAGGACTTAAACATTCAGAATCCTCAGATCGCGTCGCGTCTGCTGACGCCGCTGACACGCTGGCGCAATTACCCGGAGCTGGGCGGGGCGATGCGCAATCAACTCGAACGTTTGGCTGCCCTGCCTTCGCTGTCGCGAGATGTCTTCGAGGTTGTCAGCAAGTCACTTGCCGATCAGGCGGAGGATTAGGTCGAGTGCCTGGGCGTCCCTCGCGCGTTTATGTTGGATAAAGCGGGGGTAGGGCGCTGCTGTTTCCCGAACGTTTCTTTCGTGAGTTACGTTTCTGAAACTCGGTTGCATTTAACGCCTCTGCGAGCGCGGCACCATTCCACTGATCCGACTGGGTCTGGCTGTAGCAAGCTGCCTCTATTCCAGCGATCTCGCGACTGAGTGCGGCATTGCTCTGAGTTTGCGCCCACTGCTCTAGTGTGCCGGAGTGGCCCAGCGTGCGTACCCACTGGCGCAGTGCATGTAGCGTTCTCGCCGGATCGTTCTGCGCGCATGCAGTCAGAATTCCTTTTGGCGTGGCAGGAGTCGTCGCTGTCGTCTGACCGATTCCCGACTCACCTGCAGAGCTGGCGCCGCGCGATCGAAACCACCAGAGCAGGCTTGTCGACAACCAGCCCAGGGCGCATACCGCTGCGATGATCGGCCACAGAGGGTTTTGCTTCTGTACTGAATAGGCCTGCTCACCCTGACTGGCTGGGTCGGTCGCGCCTAACGTATCCGCTGCTTGACTTCCCGCTGCGCCTTGCAATCCGTTTAGAGCATCCGTAACTTGCGCGGGGCTTACTCGCACGACCCTGGCGGGCAGCTCTGCGTACTCCAGCGAATTGGTTTGCGTATTCCACCAGGGTACCGTGAGGGCCGGTATCTCGAACTCACCGTCACGAATCGCAACGAAAGCGACGTTATCGGTTCGTAGCCCCGTAACCCCGGATTCATTGCTGACATTGTTGATCGAGGGTTGATCCGGGTAGCTGCGCAGCCCCGCAGCGGTAAGCTCGTCCAGTGGCGGCAGTTGGGCGCCCTGGAGGCCTTCACCGGTGACTGTTATCGTTCGTGTTACCGAGTCTCCTATTCGAAGTTGATCCAGGGGAGCGGACCAGCGCTCTTCGATCGTCAGATCCTGAGCCGGCAACCAGGTGGCGTCCGGATAGCTTCCTGGGCGAGGCAATACCGGCACCCTCAGTTCATCCGTTGTTCGCCGGATCAGACGTCCGGCCGGTCTCGTATCGAACAGGCTTCTTTGCCCGGACGCGAGTCGCCCGGAAAAGGTTTGCGCGGGAATCGTGAGCTCGCCGCTGGTCTCGGGGAAAATCGCATAGCGCAGCTCATGCACAAGCCACGGCCTTCCATCGATCGTGCGCTGAAAGGAGTTTTGCCCAAGAGCTTCGACGTATGCATCTTCGATGGCAAGATCGGTGATCGCGCGAGATCCGAGATTGACGGCCTGCTGTACGCGAAGGGTCAGAATCAACTGACCTTGTACGTACAGTGAGTCCCGATCGAGCTCGGCTTCAAAGAACACTACCTCATCGCGGGAAAGTGTCTTAGGCACCGGACCCACGGACACCGCCAGCGCTTCACTGCGCTTTCCGTCCACCTCAAACGCGGGGATCAATAGACCGCCTTGCTTTAGCGGTGTCAGCTCCAGAATCAGTTCCCGATTCTGCGTTCGCTGGCCGTTGATTATTTCGGTACGGACGCTCGAGGACCGCTGCAGTACTTCGAACATCCCCTCGAGCGGAGCGAGATCGACCGTGCTCGGATCACTCTCGTCATCCGAACGCAGCGTCAGCCGCACGGTATCACCCATGGCAATCGCATACCGGTCCAGGCTGGCGGTGAGCGCTGCTTGAGCTGCCGGGCCGAGCAACAAGCTCCATGCAACAATCAAAACAAGCATCAGTGAGTAGGTAAGTCTTTTCACACCATCACCAGACTTGCTTGTTGTCACGCCGTTCTCCTTGCTGTCTGCGTTTCATGCTCTCATACCGAAACTTCTCTCGCAGCAGGCCCGAAGGGTCGTCGGGAACGCGGCGCAACCACTGCTGAAGTGCCTGGTCTCGCTCAAGATCTTCACGCATCTCGGCGTCGTCAAACTCCGGTGAAGGTTGGTTAGGCTGATCCACGGCCTTTTTCTCCGTTGCCATCTGCTCGCGTTTTTGTGATTGCTGCTCTGTCTTGGATTCGACCTCCTGTTCCTGCTGCTGAGGCTCGCTCGCCTGAGAGCCGGAAGTCTGGCCCGGGGATTGGCCATCTTCCTGTTGTTGTTGCTGTTGTTGAGAATCCTGCTGGTTCTGACCTTGCTGCTGACTCTGGGACCCCTGCTGTTGCTGCTGTCCATCCTGTTCTTGCTGGTTCTGTCCCTCTTGTCCCTGCTCGCCGTCCTGTTCCTGGGACTGGTCGCCTTGATTTCCCTGCTGCTGCTGTTGTTGCTGCTCCTCTTTCAGTTTCTCAAGAGTCTCAATGTTCTTCTGCGCGTCCTCGCTTTCTGGTTGCAGTGCCAGAGATTTCTTGTAGGCAGTAATGGCTTTGTCCAGCTCTCCCTGAGCCGCTAGTGCGTTACCTCGGTTGTACCAGCCGTCGGCTGTGGCAGTTTCACCAAAAGTCTTACCGGCGGTTTCGTAGTCACCTGCTTCAAACTGCGCTTTGGCTCTCCAGTCGTTCTGGGTAAAAAGGTTCGCGGCCGCTTCGGCATCACCGGCGTCCAGCGCCGCTTTGCCCTGCTGATCGGCATTCAGCCAGAGGTCCTGCCATTCGAAGGCCTCGGCTTCCTGGTTAGGCAAAAGAATTCCGACAAGGAGGGCCGCTACCATACCGCGTCGAAAACTCACGAGTGACACCAGCAACAGAGGGAGCACAAACCAATGAGCGGCGTCCTGCCACTGATCAGCGCGGCGATCTAAATCAATCGTGTCTTCGTCGCTCATTGAAAAGGGCGTATCAAGGAGTAGCTCCAGATCCGAGTCGTCGACGCTCATCGTCCGGTATTGACCGCTGGTCTCGGCTGCAAGCTGGCGCAGCACAGACTCCTCGAGCTTGGGTACAACAATATCGCCGGACTCATTTTTGAGAAAGCCGCCCTCGGGAAGGCCGATCGGGGCACCAGAGCGCGTGCCCACGCCCATGACCATGAGCTGTACGGGTCGATTGCGGAGCAAATCAGCAATACCATCGACATCCCCTTGAGTCACGCCATCGGTGACCAGGAGCAGACGGGCCCGTCGGACACCTGCGGAGTCCAGCAGTTCAACCGCCCGTCGTACAGCGTCCACCGGGTCGGATCCCGGCAAAGGCATCATTGTTGGATTAAGGGCGGGAAGCAGGTTCGCAATCGTGGGGTTATCGTCTGTCAGCGGCGCAACCACATGTGCGTCTCCGGCGTAGGCAACCAGAGCCGTGAGACCCTCATCGCGTTCGCGTAACAGGTCCAGCAGCTTCCTGCGCACGCGATCGGCGCGAGACGGTGCCAGATCAGTGGCGAGCATCGACAAGCTCAAATCCATCAGCAGAATCATGGCGTCCTGCTTCTGCAGCACCGGTTTGGGCAACTGTTCCCAACTCGGACCTGCAGCACCGATGGTGGCCAGGCACCACGCAACAATCAGGATCGGTAGAGCGGAACGGCTACGCTTCTGCGGCGACCCGGTAAGAAGATAGGGCAGAAGCTCGGGTGCAATTACCTGAGACCAGGTCTCGGTACGGTTGCGGTGGCGCCAAAGCAGTACGCCAAGGGCGATAACGGGCAACCACATGAGCAGCGCCAGTGGACGCAGAAAGTGGAAATTCGCGAGTGTCTCAGTCACGCCGGTGTACCAGTGGAACCTGAGTTACCGCGAGCCTGAACAAGGGAGTTTATCGCCATGAGAAAACTCAGCAGCATGGCGGCAATTACGGGGTAGGCGAGTAGCGATCTCTGAGGTCGATAGATAGCGGTTTCTACCTCCAGCGGCTCCAGTGCTTCGATGTACTCGTAGATCTGTGCCAGCTCTTCTGGATCTCTGGCTCGAAAGTAGCGCCCGCCCGTTAAGTTGGCGATTTCTGTCAGCGCGCTTTCGTCGAGATCGGAGGAGGGATTCACGGTACGCGATCCCAGAGGCGATCCGAGAAGCCCCGGTAGCGTCATCGAATCGGCGCCAATGCCGATGGTGTAGATCTTCACGCGCAGATCACTGGCGAGTCGCGCGGCCTCGACCGGGTCGATGGTGCTGGCCGTATCCTGACCATCCGTCAGCAGGATGAGTACCCGGCTGCTCTCGGGGCGCTCTTTCAGCCGTTTTGCCGCCAGACCGATGGCGTCACCAATGGCCGTCTCCTGGCCTGCGAAACCTATTTGGGCCTCGGTCAGAAAGCGTCGCACGGTTTCGGTGTCGAAGCTCAGCGGGGATTGCAGGTAGGCGCGGCTTGCGAACAGGATCAGGCCCAGCCGATCTCCAGCGCGGCGCGCCATGAAATCGCTGCCAAGTGCTTTCACGACGTCGATGCGTTTTGCCACACCATTGGACAACCGCATGTCATCGACCCGCATGCTTCCGGAGATGTCGACCGCGAGCATCAGGTCCCGCCCGCTATTGGGTAGCTCAACCGCGTCGCCAATCCAGTGTGGTCGCGCTGCTGCGATCAGCAGCAGTGTCCAGATCAGCCATAGAAGGATCAGAGGAAGCCACCGGAACATCGGGCCACCCGCCGAGGGGAAGCGGTCACCGAGAGATTGCCAGCTGGCGAAAAACGGGGCGGTTATGGCCTGGCGCTGTTTCCTTTGGGTGCCAAAAAGCTGCCTGACAACCCAGGGAAGGGGTAGCAGCGCCAGCATGTAAGGCCAAAGCAGAGTAATCATGCGGAGATCTTGTACTTGCCGAGCCAACGCTCCGTGGCGTCGAGCAAAGCTTCACTCTGGTCCGCCGCCGGATCTGGTCTAAATGCAAGATCTGCCAGATCAGCCGAGAAGCAGTCGTCCTGGCCCGCGGCACGGGAATTTAAGAAGGCGATCCACGCCTCACCCGTAAGGCCGGCGCACGCTTTTCGTCCACAGGTGGCTATACACAGGCGACGCTGAAGGACACCCAGCGCGTTCACCAAGCTGATAGGTTCGAGGTTGCTGCCTTTCAACTCTCCAAGGGCGTGCCTCGCCTGCCGCAATGCGGCGCCGCGGCGCCAGCGTCTGAAGGCAATTCTTGCGACATACACAAGGATCGCGCAGGCCAGTGCAGCGAGCAGCCACCAGCCAGGGGCAGGTGGCCACCAGGAAACGGGTGCCGGGTCGCGAAGCGGTTCAAGCATGCTGAGAATGCTGCCCCCGTTCATGCCCCGTTATCCTCTGGCTCACTAAACCGCACGGAATACCTATAAGCCGCTTGCAGAGAAGTAGTCACGCAGCAACGTTAGAGGCGCAAGTCCGGTGCTGGCCTCGAGCATTGGCACTCCGAGACGCTGCAATTCATGCTTTAGATTTGCCACCCGGTCCGCATAGGCGTCCGCGTAGCTTGAGCGCAGTGCGGCGTTATTGGTGTTGAGTTCAGCGCGACCTCGTCCATCGGTGACGCAGTATTCGCCGGCTGGTGGTAACTGCTGCTCCAGAGGGTCGCTGCAGTGAATCGCTGTTATTTGCACGTGCCGCGCTAGTTGGAAGATTTCCGCCCAGACATGATCGGCGCTGGCACCGGCGAAATCGCTGATCAGAAATACGCTGGAGCCGGGCCGTGCCACCCGCCACAGACTGCGTGTGGCATCCAGGAACGATTGCTCTAAGGAGGGGAAGTCTGCACTCATGGCGGAAGTCTCTCTGATTCCGTCGGTTTCGCCCCCCGCTTTTGCTAGTGCAGCGAGTAGGGACAGTACATTTTTTCGGCTGCTGCGCGGCCTTAATTCCCAGTGTTCCCGGTCACCGATAAGCAGTCCCCCAACCCGCTCGCTTTTGTCCAGCGCGCTCCAGGCCAGGAGAGCCGCCAACTCAGCAGCCAGAACGGCTTTAAAACAATGCTGCGAGCCAAAACGCATCGGGGCACGCTGGTCCACTACGATCAGCACCGGTCGCTCGCGTTCCTCGTGGAACATTTTGGTGTGAGCCTCACCCGTGCGTGCAGTCACCCGCCAATCGATCGCGCGTATGTCGTCACCAGGCTGGTAGCCACGGACCTCTTCAAACTCGATGCCGCGACCTCGGAAGGTAGATCGCTGCGAACCGGCTAGCTGGGCTAAAGCGCGCTTTTGACGCCGCGTGTCCAGTTGACGCGCTGCGAAACGCAACGCCAGCAACCGCTGGTGACTCGTAACAGCGCCGCGAGCAGGGCTAGTCGCGTCAATTAGGCTCACGTCAGGCCGCGGGTACGAGACTCAGTATGTCGTCGATGACCCTGTCTGGGTGGATACCATCAGCCTCCGCCTCAAAGCTCAGCAGCAATCGGTGCCTCAGGACGTCAGCGGCTACCGCCTGGACGTCATCGGGCGACACGAAATCACGGCCACGGAGCCACGCGTGAGCGCGTGCGCACCGATCCAATGCGATCGTGGCGCGCGGGCTGGCGCCGTACTCCAGCCAGCCTTTCAGCTCGGCGCTGTAGACCGCGGGATCGCGCGTCGCCATGATCAGCTGCACAATGTACTCCTCGACAGGCTCGGCCATGTGCAGCATGAGGGCTTTCTCTCGTGCTTCAAATATTTGTTGCTGGGTGATGGAGGGTGGCTGGGTATCAGCCGTATGGCTTGCCTCGGCCCGGGTTAGGCGCAGAATCTGCCGCTCCGCATCGGCGGATGGGTAATCGATTCGCACATGCAGCAGAAACCGGTCTAGCTGAGCCTCCGGGAGTGGATAGGTGCCTTCCTGCTCGATCGGATTTTGGGTAGCCATTACGAGGAATAACTCTGGCAGTCGATAGCTCTCGCTTCCCACACTGACCTGACGTTCCGCCATGGCTTCGAGTAATGCCGACTGCACCTTTGCCGGAGCCCGGTTTATCTCGTCGGCTAACACCAGATTGCTGAACACCGGTCCCTGCTGAAAGTGAAAGCTGGACTGCTGCGGCCGGTAAATCTCGGTACCGGTTATATCTCCGGGGAGAAGGTCCGGCGTAAACTGAATGCGCTGGAACTCGCCCTCAAGCGCATCACCTAGTGATTTAATGGCGCGAGTCTTGGCAAGACCGGGCGCTCCTTCTACCAACAAGTGGCCGTCGGCGATAAGGGCAATCAGCAGACGCTCTATCAGATGGGCCTGTCCAACGATTTGGTGATCAAGCCACTCTTCGAGTGCCTGGAGATGTTCAGCGGCCAAACGTTTTCCTCAATTCAGCGATTGCCAGGGGTGGTTAACGACGTGCGGTTGCCGTTGCCAGGGGTGGGCCCGAGTGTAGCGAAAACCGGTGCACAACGTCAGTAAAAAACCTGCCTAATCGACTGAAAAAACTGGGGAAAGTTCCGCTAAAACTTCAAGGGGTACGAGCCGTGTGTCGCGTCTTGGTGAGATACACTGTGCAAACAATAAAAACCGCATCATGCAGGGGACAGTCATGGCGTGGGAAACACTGAAACAAACGCTGCTCACCGATACCGCAGCTCTGTTCGATAAGAACGCGAGCGATGAGCATACCGCAGACCTCCACTCGATTACGTCGGCATTGCTTGGGCGCTTCGCTGCCGAAGATCTGCGCAACCGAACGGCGGACAACATCTACGGGATGGTCTACGGCCTGCGTCGCTTTATGCAGACGTGGGATGTCAGGTCACCCAAGGTTCGCATACTTAATCCGGACATAGCTCGCCACGGGTGGGAAAGTAAGTCCACCGTGCTGGTGGCACTATGCGAGAACATACCTTTCTGCACGGCATCGGTGCGCGGCGAACTGAATCGGCGCGGTCTTGGCGTTCTCTGCATTGCAAGCTGCAATCTTCAGGCGCTTCGCGACTCGAAGGGAGAGCTTCAGCAGGTGCTGAACAGCGACAGCTCGCACGATGCTCCACGTCGACTCAACGGCGCCGAGTCGTCCCAGCCGATAACGCAGGTCGCAGAGGATCACCGGCTATCCGATGAGAGCCTGCTGTACTTCGAGTTGACCAGGCACAGTAACCTGGACGATCTAGCGGAGCTGCGCGATACGCTAACGGAAATTCTGGAAGACGTAGGTCACGTCGTGCGGGATTTCGACGCGATGCGCGAGCGTCTCGCGAGTGCTCATGACTTGGTGTTGGCCAGTGAAATCGTCGATGAAGACTACCGGAACGAAGCCGCCGAGTTTCTGGCATGGCTCCGAAAAGATCACCTTACTTTTTTAGGTTACGAGTACCTGACAGTCGCAGAAGGACTCGTTCAGGCGGTTCCCGAGCAGCGTCTCGGTGTTCTGCGATCACGCCCATCGCGCGGGGTTTCGAATCTGCAGCACGAGACTGAGACAATGCCCACGACTGAGCTTTTGCGTCGCCAGCTCAGCTTTGGCAAGTCGCGGACTCGGGCTCGAGTGCACCGTCAAGTGTATCCAGATTATGTAGAGATCAAACAGTACGACCCTACGGGTCAGGTGCTTGGGCAGCATCGTTTTCTGGGTTTGTTCACGGCCGATGTCTATGGCATGGACCCAGCGCAAATCCCGATCGTGCGGCGCAAGCTGGGTCAGGTCATCGAGCGATCCGGGCTTTCGGCAAACGAGCACGACGGTCGGGAACTCAAGCGCGTTTTAGAAATGATGCCTCGGGATGAGCTGTTCCAGTCGTCCTCGGCGGATCTCTATCGAATCGCCGCAGGCGTGAATCGGATTCAGGAAAGGCGGCAGACCAGGCTGTTCGTTCGACGCGATCCCCGGGGAAACTTTGTGAGCTGCCTGCTCTATATGCCACGGGATCTTTACTCAACCCAGCAGCGCATTCGCATTCAGTCCATCCTGAGCGACACGTTCGCCGCAGAAGAGGCCGAGTTCAACACCCAGTTCACGGAGTCGGTGCTGGTTCGCGTGTACATCGTTTTGCGCGTTGATCCCAAGCGGCAGCTTGAGTTCGATCTCCAGGAAATTGAGGAGCAGATTGTGCAGGCAACCTTGGCATGGGGTGACCGGCTGCGAAATAGTCTCGTTGAAGAGTTCGGCGAGGAGCGCGGTGAGCAGTTGATGCGCGAACTGGGTGAGGGCTTTGCCGCTGGCTATCAGGACGATTTTGATCCGCGCGTTGCAGTACTCGATATAAAAAACCTGCTTCGCCTTAAATCCCCACAAGGTCTCGCTCTACACCTATACCGCCAGCTTGAGGAGGCTGACAACCACCTCAAGTTCCGCTTATATCGGGAAAGCGATCCTCTGCCCCTGTCCGACGTATTGCCGATTCTCGAAGATCTGGGGCTGCGGGTTGTCGCGGAGCGGGCGTACCCCGTGCGCCATCATCGAGGCAAGCGCTACTGGATTCAGGAGTTCAGTCTTATCTACTCCCTGGCTGCGGAGATTGATCTTCAGTCGGTGAAAGAAGAGTTTGAGGATGCCTTTGCCCGCATTTGGAACGGCGAGGCGGAGAGCGACACGTTTAATCGTCTACTGCTGGGAAGCCGACTGGCCTGGCGCGAGATTGCGCTCCTGCGTGCGTATGCCTGCTATTTCGGTCAGATCAATTTCCCGTATTCTCGAGCCTACATAGCACAAACCATGGCGGATCACTTGCCGATATCCGGATTGATTGTGGAGTTGTTCCTCACTCGATTTTCTCCGGCATTTGATGGCGATGAGGACTGGCGCATCCAGCGAGAAGAAAGTCTCGCCGAAAAGATCTACGACGCGCTGGATCAGGTGCCGAACCTCGGACAGGACCGAATCATTCGCCATTTTGTGGATGCGATTCGTGCCACACTGCGAACAAACTTCTTTCAGGAGTCTGATCGTGGCGCGCCCAAGGACTACTTTTCCTTCAAGATTCGGCCTTCTGATATTCCAGAAGTGCCTCGTCCTGTGCCGATGTTCGAGATTTATGTGTACTCACCGCGCGTTGAGGGCGTGCACCTGCGCGGAGGCAAGGTAGCTCGGGGCGGCCTGCGTTGGTCCGACAGACTGGAAGACTTCCGCACCGAGGTTCTTGGCCTGGTTAAAGCGCAGCAAGTTAAGAATGCGGTGATTGTTCCGGTCGGTGCCAAGGGAGGGTTTGTCGCAAAACGTCTGCGTGCAGACATGAGCCGCGATGAGATTCAGGCCGAAGGGATTGCCTGTTACCAGACGTTTATCCGCGGCCTGCTTGACATCACCGATAACCGGGAAGAAGACCGAGTTACCCGGCCCTCACTGACGGTTTGTAAGGATGAGCCGGATCCTTATCTCGTCGTCGCCGCAGACAAGGGAACGGCGAGCTTCTCGGATATCGCGAACGAACTGGCCCTCGAGTATGACTTCTGGCTCGGAGATGCCTTCGCCTCCGGCGGTTCCGTCGGCTACGACCACAAGAAAATGGGCATTACTGCGCGTGGGGCCTGGGTTTCTGTAGAGCGCCACTTTCGCGAGCTGGGAATCAACGTGGCGACCGATGAAGTCAGCGTCATCGGTATAGGTGATATGTCGGGTGACGTATTCGGGAACGGAATGCTGTTGTCCGAACACCTCTGCCTGGTGGCCGCCTTTAATCACCTGCATATCTTTATTGATCCAAACCCAGATGCGCAGGCTAGCTTCCGCGAGCGCGAGCGCCTGTTTGGCCTGCCTCGATCGGGGTGGGGCGACTACGATACCCAACTGATCTCCGAAGGTGGCGGGGTGTTCAGCCGGAGTTCTAAATCGATTCCGATTTCACCGCAGATGCGGGAACGGTTCTCGATTACGGCGGCAAGCCTTACGCCTAACCAGCTCATCAGTGCCATTTTGAAGTCAAAGGTCGACCTTCTATGGAACGGTGGCATCGGCACCTATGTTAAGGCGCACAGCGAAAGCCACACTGACGTTGGTGATAAAGCGAATGATGCTCTGCGGGTAGATGCTCAGGATCTGCAGTGCCGGGTCATCGGTGAAGGCGGCAATCTGGGAATAACGCAACTGGCCCGCATCGAGTACGGAATGAACGGCGGGCGTTCCAACACGGATTTCATAGATAACGCCGGTGGTGTTGATTGCTCGGACCACGAGGTCAATATAAAAATCCTGCTGAACACCATCGTGTCGCGCGGTGACATGACTACGAAGAACCGCAACGAACTTCTCGAGGGCATGACGGAAGATGTGGCTAGGCTTGTGCTTGGCAACAACTACCGGCAGGTCCAAACGATTAGCCTCGCTGAGTTCGAGGCGCGCCATAGAGGAGGGGAGTACCAACGCCTCATATCACATCTGGAAGATGCTGGTGGGCTTGATCGGGAGCTTGAGTTTATACCCAGCGATGAAGCGTTGACGGAGCGCGCGGTGCAAGGAAAAGGCCTGACGCGACCTGAGCTCGCGGTATTGGTGTCATACAGCAAGTCGCTCCTCAAGGAGCAGTTGATTGGCTCAGATCTGGCTCGGGATGCGCGAATGGATGCGGTCATTGCAACGGCGTTTCCGAGATCGTTGGTTGATGCGTATCCCGAAGATGTCAAAGAGCATCGACTTGTCCGCGAAATCATGTGCACACAGTTGGCTAATGACATGGTCAACCGTATGGGCTTGAGCTACGTGATGCGGCAGGTGAAGGCCACCGGAGTAGAAATGGTCGACGTTGCCCGAGCATACTCGGCGATGCTCGACATTTATGGCGTCGCGGAGCTGTGGGATCAGATCGAAGCACTCGATTTTGAGGCCAAGGCTGAGACTCAGCTTGAAATGATGCTGGAGCTGATTCGCCTGATCAAACGAGCGACGCGTTGGGTGCTTCGAAATCGGCGTCGAGAGATCGACACTAATAAAATTGTCGAAGAGTTTGCTGCCAGCAATGCGCGACTAGGCAGCGAATTGAAGGAACTGTTGCGTGGCCGCGCTGCTGAGCACTTTGCTCAGCGCCGAGAGTTCTACATCGACGCTGGTATCGATCCTGAGATGGGCGATCGGGTCGCGCTTTGTTCCCAGGCCCATATCAACCTTGCCTTGATTGACGTCGCCAACAGCACGCATTGCGATCTGATCGATGCTGCGAAGCTCTATTACAGCCTCGGGGAACGCCTTGAGCTGGATTGGTTTGGTGCTCAGATAGCGAGCAGCGTCGTCGACAATGAATGGCAGGCGATGGCCAGAGAAAGCTATCTGGAGGACTTACAGTGGCAGCAATGCACGCTGGCACGGGGCGTGATAAGCCTTCATCGCACCGGCGAAGCGGGCTGCGATGACATTGTTGACTGCCTGGATGCCTGGGAAGAGCAGCAGCGGCCGCTACTGAAACGCTGGAGGGATATGCTCAGTGAACTCCAAGCAGTCACGGTCCCCGACTTTGCGATGTACGCCGTGGCAAACCGTGAGCTTTTAGACCTCGCCCAAAGTACACGGCAAGGCTGAACTGAGACCTGAGCCTCTAGCCGGGGCGGGTATGAATGCCGGATACCCCTAGATAACCGTCAAGGTGATCAGCGTGTCCTTCTCGCCATCCGCTAATCCAATGGATGCGTGGCTCTTCGCTTAGATGCGGGCAGGTCTCACTGCTTTTTCCTGAAATGCCCGCTTGGTAACCGCGTTCGAAGGCCCGGGTATTCATATCGCGCTTTTGTCGCCGCATAGATCATCCTCATTACGCCCGAAGTCACGTTGCCATTCGAAGCCAATCACGGCCAAACACTTCCCATAAATAGCAACTGCGACATCACGTTGGTGTTGGAGCCGCGCTCCGCCTACTAATTTTGCGGCCCGTAACGACCGCGCTTTATCAGGCAGCTCAGCGGCGTTACATCACCAGACCGAGATGTTCGCCACAGGCATCATAGGCAGAGGTGGCGAATGAGGACCACTAATCAATAGTTACAAACAGGCTTGGGGAAATGCGTTTCCGGTATAAAAATTCCCCTGAATACGGCTTGCAATCGCTTAAACAACGATCAAATCGCTGGAATTAGCAGCAGACGGCCGTCTTTTACTCAGGTGCTCGAAGCTGAATGTGGATTCCTAGGCGTGCGGCGATGCATCCGTGTTGGAATACGATATTGAGTCGACCGATTCTATCGGACCGTACTCGGCGACCAGCCCGGCAGATACGTGATCGGTAATCACGGTTATCCGACCACCGGCGTCTAGGAACTGTTGGGTCTGTTCGCTGATCGCAAGTCGTTGACGCTCCTTCTCAGCGAGCTTGATCGTCGCGGAGGATCGTCCCTCTATCCCGGTTGTTCTAATTTCGGTCATCCGTCTCTCCGTTACCAAGTAGAAATGCAGAACTGCGTGTAGTGCGTGCCTTTAGCGCCTGGCGGGCTCCCATCAATCTGCATAACCGCAAACAACCGTCAAAGAGCGTGCTTATCCGGTTTTGCTCGATACCGACCGCAAGAGAAACCTCCCCAGGATTTTCGTCTGTTGCCACTCCCATACCGGAATCAAAGGTAGCGGTAGGGCGTGCGTACCAGTGCTCCGCGTCTGTCAGAAAAGGGTCAAAGCCGACCAAGCCCGATATATCGACTGCGTTTCCGCGCGATCTTCGTTCGACTTCATGTCAAATCTTTGAAAAATTCTTGAAAAATTTGTGACGTGCCACCTGCGTGCTCTGTAACAAATTCGTCATTTTTCCATCACTTTTCTTTCATACCTGCGCCCTAGCATGCGCCGGCAGCGCCCGAGGTCTGAGTGATGCGTTTGTCCGCTCTTCGGCCCGAGCTTGTTTTACCGGTAAAGCACAGTTCAGGAGTCTCAATGCCACAGTTCTACCTGCGGCCCGCGGTTGTTGGCTTGATGTTGGGCCTCGCCGGTCTAAGCGCACACGCTGCCGACGAGCTGATCGTCTACGTGTTTGACAACGGCCAGCCTGTAGCCGGAGCCGACGTTGCGGTGGATGGAAATGCGGTCGGCGTCACTCGTAGGGACGGATCTCTTCAGGTTGATCTGGACGGTACCGGTCAGCGGATTCTGGCGGTGAGTCGTGCGGATGGAGAGTCTCTGAGAGAGCGGTTTTCAGCGGGCCCTGGGCAGTTGGTCGACGTCATCGTCGATTTGTCGCAACCATCGGGTCAGGCGTTGGTTGAGGTGTATTCACGGTCCCAGTCTTCGGAAGAGCGTCGCGATGCACCAAGCGGCGAGCTGCAAATCTCGGTTCGCCGGGGCACCGAGCCTGTCCCTAACCAGCTGGTCACAATTTCGGGTGGTCAGGGAGGCCTGTCGACCCGAGCGGACGGTACTGCGACTAAATCAATGAGTCGCGGGGTTTATCGCGTGTCGGCGGGTTTAGTTACGCGCGAAGTCAGAGTTGTAGCCGGGGTTACGCGCGGCATAGTGCTGAGCCTGCCGGAGGATGACAACGCGATCGCGATCGCGCCGCCACAAATCGAGGAAGTTTTTGTACTCGGATCCTTTGATCCGAGCGGTTTCGAACTCTCGGAGCGCGATACCAGCCTGATTGTGGACACGCTGGGAATCGAAGAGCTTACCCGTTTTGGAGACTCCGACGTCGCCGCGTCGGTGGTGCGGGTTCCAGGTATCTCGGTTCAGGATGACAAGTACGTGTTTATTCGCGGGCTGGGTGGACGTTACATCACGACCACGCTCAACAACTCGACGATGCCGTCGACAAATCCATCCAAGAGGACCGTTCCGCTCGATCTCTTCCCCTCGAATTTCGTCAATCAGCTCGATATCAAAAAGACCTTCTTGCCGTTCATGCCCGGTGAATCGACGGGCGGGAACCTGGTGATAAACACCAAGACTTTCCCCGATCAGCGCGCGTTCAGCGTATCGGCGAGTGCGGGTTTTGTATCTGACCTGACCGGCGATACGGTAGGGGTCGACCCTGCCAATGGGGCCTTCGACTTCCTGGGATGGGATGACGGCACGCGCGAAGAAGACATCGTTGTATCGACTATCGGCGACATTGTTTTCAACGGCGGCACCTTTGAAGACGACGACGGTAATAGCTTCACACTGGAACAGTCTCAGCTGCGAGAGCTGCAGCGAACGGCAGGCATCATCCTGGCTGAGGATTGGGACCTGGATTTTCGTGAGGCCACACCGGATGGTGGCTTTGGCCTGAGCTTCGGTGATCTCTACTACATCGGGGAGGCGGAGCTTGGTTTTTATGCGGCCGCCAACTATTCGAACGGCTGGTCTCAGCGCGGTAACGGCATACGTCGCTCCTTCAGCGCCAGCGGTATCGTGGCCGATGACCAGGTTTACGAATCCTACTCTAACAATATCGAAGCTTCCGGCCTGGTCTCGGTTGGACTGAACTTCGGTAACAACACGCTCGAGTGGAACAACGTTCTGTCGCGCTCAACGGAGAGTTTCGTCGAGCGCTCCGTGGGTCGCGAGGGTGATGAGTTTCGTGCGACCTATCAGCATACGAATCAATGGGAAGAACGCCAGTTCATCTCTTCGCAGCTGGTGGGCTCGCATTTTTTAAACGAAGACGGCTCGTTGTTCGGAGAGTGGCAGTTCACGGCAAGCCAGGCGCGGCGCTATGTGCCCGGGCGTACCGATGTACGGTTTAACGCCGAAGCTAACCTTACGGACCCGGCTGCTCTGCGCGACGCCTACGATTTTTCCCGGTCCAATGATGAGCAGACCGACATTCTGAATGGGTTTTTTCTCTCCTCGGGAAGCACATCCCGCCGCTGGGACGATCTGATCGACGCAAACTTCGACGGGTCTTTCGACATTACCTGGGATGTTTTCGATAACGGTGCCAGTTTTTCCCAGCTGCGTTTTGGTGCGCAGGCGATCTACCGCGAGCGTGATGCCGATAGCGCGACCTATGGGTATTTCAATAACGGTGCCGACGCTACCCTCAGCGCATCTCCCAATGTATTGGTATCCGACAACATTTTTGTCTGTGGTACCGGCCCCGGAACAGTTGAGTGCGAGCCGGGTGGAGACGGAACGAACGTCTCGCCGCCCGTGGGTGGGGTTCAGGATAATCCAACGACGGGGTTCCTGTTCCAGGTGCGCACCCAGGTTTCAGACGAGTACGAGGCCGAACTTGATTACAACAGCGTCTACGCCATGTATGACCATACGTTCGACGGTAAGTGGCAGGTGTTGCTCGGCGCGCGCTATGAGCTATACGAGCAGGTCACAGATACCTTCGACCTGACGACGGGAAACCCGGTCCAGGGTATCGTCGACGAAGGAAGCTTCTTGCCGGCTCTCGGCATCAATTGGTACTACTCCAACTCCCAACAACTTCGCCTGGCTCTTAGCCAAACCGTGGCTCGACCCGATTTCAAGGAAGCGAGTAACGCGGTGTTTTTCGACAACGAATTCAACGTCCGGGTCCGCGGAAATCCGAATCTGGGTGTGTCGGACATCATTAACGCCGACCTTCGCTGGGAGTGGTACTTCGGCGACAACGAAACTGACAACCTGTCGGCTGCGCTCTTCTACAAGGATATGACAGACCCGATTGAGCGCGTGGTCCAGGCTGCATCGGGGACGGCAAGTAACTCTCGTACATTTCAGAACTCTGAGTCGGCCGAGCTTTATGGCATCGAGATTGAGGGGCGGAAGGAATTTCTCCTCACCGAGGACTACAACAACACGCTGTTTGTGTCCTTCAATGCCGCTTACATCGAGTCCGAAGTCACACTCCTGAATGGCGATGTCCGGGCACTTCAGGGACAGCCTCAATACACGGCAAACCTGGTGCTGGGCTACGACAACATCCCCGGCGGCCACCAACTTACCCTGCTCTACAACCACAACGGCGAGTCGATTGCCGACGTCGGCATCCTGGGCTTGCCCAACGTGGTGCTTGAGGAGCGGGGTGAACTGAATCTGGTGTATCGCTATGACATCTCGGAGCGCGGCAGCTTTAAAGCCCGCATCGAGAACCTGTTTGATGCCGAGGTGGAATACACGCAGGGCGGGCAACTATTCCAGCTATACGAGAAGGGCACGCGCTTTCAGATAGGCGTGAACTGGGAATTTTAAGACTGAACTTGGGCCATGAATCGGCCCGGATTATCGCTAGGGAGTAAATTCATGAAGAAGCGGTTAGTTTTGGCCTGTCTGGCGGGAGGGACCCTCGCGGGTCTCGCCGGCTGCTCGGAGGGGGATCGCGCCACGATCACCATCGATGCCCCGACGACGACCACAACCACGACCAACACCGGTGGTGGTGATGGCGGCGGTAGCGGCGGGGACGGCGGCGGGTCTACCCCTCCACCAGCGAGCTCCGCATGCCCCACTGGCACCGAAGAGGTCGTTGCCGGCACCTGTAGACTAAGTGGCACTTACACCAGCGATCTGTTGCTTGCAGCAGGGAACGTCTACGAGCTGGACGGGCGGGTGAATATCGGCAACGGCAACTGTCTGCTTTCGAGCGCGACTACCTGTGATAATGGCGACGCCCTGGTAAATGCAACCCTTACGATCGAGCCTGGCGTTAACATCCGTGGCCTTCCCTCCGATGATCCCCTCAGCGCTTCTGTTCTGCATGTAACGCGAGGCAGCATGATCAATGCCGTCGGCACGGCTGCCGCACCAATCATCTTCTCGTCGGCAGATCCGGACTTCACGACGCCTGGTGAGTGGGGTGGCGTTCAGATCAGTGGTTTCGCGCCACACAATGCGTGTGACACTGACCCGTGTAACGTCGACGGCGAGGGCGAAGCCGGTTTCATCGGTGGCAACGACCCGATGGATAACAGCGGTGTGATGCGCTACGTGGTCCTTGCTGAAAACGGCGTTGCGATTAACTCTGATGGAGATGAGATCAACGGCCTGAGTCTGAACGCAGTCGGCTCGGCGACGGAATTCGACTTTATCCAGATCCATGAAACCTCGGACGATGGCGTCGAGTTCTATGGCGGCACGGCGAACATGAAGCACTTGGTTGTATCTAATGCTCGTGACGACTCCGTCGACTGGGATGAGGGCTATCAGGGGAATCTGCAGTACGTCCTCGTGCGCCAAACGGGCGACGGTAGCGGTGAGGCCTTTGAGATGGACACCGAGGGTTCACTGGACTGGCTCTCGAAGCCGACCCTGGTGAACACCACCATCATCGCTGACAAGCAGGCGGATGACTCTCCGTTCATTATGCGGTTTAAAGACACCTCAGGTGGTTTCTTCCACAACGCGGTTGTCACGGTAGCTGGGGATGCGACCGGTACGTTTGATGAGTGTGCACGCATCGAAGATGGGGCAGAAGCTAACATCAATACCTCGCTGGTGTTCAACAACTGGATACAGGATTGCTCGAACACACCCGGTGCCGGAGGCACGTTGTCGAACGAGGCATCCGTGGGTAATAGCTCGGTGATGGTAGCCGCAGCGCAGCTCGACGACATTCTCGCTTCTCAGGCGCCCGGCGCCATGGGTATCCCGGCGATCGACTTTGACGCCATCGCAGCAAACTTCGATGTCCCAAGCACCGCTGATGGTGATCCTCAGGACTTTGATCCGAGCTTCTTTACTGCCACTACGTTCATCGGTGCGGTCAATCCGGATGGATCAGATCCCTGGTGGGCTGGCTGGACCCTGGACTTTGGTGCGGGCAACGCACTGCCGCCAATGGTCATGGGCTGCCCGGCCGGGCTTGAAGAAGTCTCGGACGGCGTCTGCCGCCTGAACGGCACCTATACCTCCGATCTGACTTTGACCGCAGGCAACGTCTATCAGCTCGACGGTCGCGTGAACATCGGAAATGGAAATTGCCTGCTCACAGGGCCCACTACTTGTCAGGGTGGAGCTTCGCTGGTTAACGCAACTCTTACCATTCAGCCAGGTGTACACATCGTTGGGCTGCCGTCTGATGACCCCTTGAGTGCATCGGTGCTGCACATTACGCGCGGTAGCCAGATCAACGCGATAGGTACTGCCATGGCGCCCATCGTGTTCTCATCCGTCGATGACGACATCACCGGTCCGGGTGAGTGGGGTGGAGTTCAGATCAGCGGTTTCGCACCACACAACGCCTGCGACACCGACCCGTGCAACGTTGACGGTGAGGGTGAGGCCGGATTTATTGGGGGTGCCGATGCCACAGATAACAGTGGGGTAATGCGCTACGTCATCATCGCGGAAAATGGGGTCGCAATTAACTCGGACGGCGACGAGATCAATGCCCTTAGTCTGAACGCGGTCGGCTCAGGTACCGAGTTCGACTTCATACAGATCTACGAGACCTCGGATGACGGCGTTGAGTTCTACGGGGGTACGGCGAATATGCGGCACCTGGTCGTGGTTAACGCCAATGACGACTCAATCGACTGGGACGAGGGTTACCAGGGTAACTTGCAGTATGTGATCGTTCGTCAAGGTGGTAACGGTTCCGGTGAGGCGTTCGAGATGGACACCGAGGGCTCTCTGGCCTGGCTGTCTAAGCCAACGCTGGTTAACACCACGATCATCGCGGATAAGCAGGCCGACGACTCACCGTTCATCATGCGGTTCAAGGACACCTCGGGTGGATTCTTCCACAACACCGTGGTGACCGTTGCATCGGATGCTACGGGCACGTTCGATACCTGCGCGCAGATCGAAGACGGCGCTGAGACGAACATCAACACGGCCCTGGTCTTTAACAACTGGATTCAGGATTGTGCGAACGAATCTGGCGCGGGCGGAACGCTGTCGAACGAACCTTCGGTGGGCAACAGCACCATAGTCGTGGAAGCGGCGGCGCTTGATGCGATCCTTGCCAGCCAGGCGAGCGCGGCGAGCGGCCTTATGCCGATAGACTTCGCTGATATCGCCGCGAGCTTCGCGTTACCAAGCGTAGCGTCCGGTGATCCGCAGGATTTCGATGCGGACTTCTTCGAACCGACCACGTTCATGGGAGCGGTTAATCCCGACGGATCCGATCCCTGGTGGGCCGTTTGGACCGTTGATGGTTCGCTGTAGCGACCGCCTTCCGGGATCGTTAAGCGCGATGTTTCGGCATTGCCGCTTAGGTCACTGCATCGGCTTGGGGCAAGAAGCTGGTTGCTGATCGCAAGCCCCTGGACTTGGAATAAGAGTCCCAAAACGTAAGACAAAAAAGGCCGTATCGTTTAACGATACGGCCTTCCTTTTTTTGCGGGGCAGGCCCCCTTACTTGGAATTCGGACCTGTGTCCGCAGCTCTCACTGCCTGGGCGCAACCTATGCAATCAGCGACGCAGGCACGCTCTCCGTGTTCCTCCTTGGTCCAGGGTAGGTGAGTCAGGCATATTGCGAGCAACCAGCCGTCGTCGCCAGGATTCGTCTATCGGATCCAGCCTACGTTCTTCCCCGGCTTCATGCCGATGTGCTTCGCGGATGCAGGATGACCTCCATGTGCTCATACCCCTTCACGAACACCGACAGGCTCCGCTTGGGTTCAGAGACGACCTCGATACGCTCGTAGCGATCCAACAACTCTTCCCAGAGAATACGCAGCTGCAGCTCCGCAAGCCGGTTTCCCATACAGCGGTGTATGCCGAAGCCGAAGGAAAGATGCTTACGCAGATCCTTGCGATGTATGTCGAAGTTATCCGCATCCGGGAACACGCTCTCGTCCCGATTGCCAGACACATACCACATGATCACCTTATCGCCGGCCTTGATTTGCTTGCCGCCGAGAACCGTGTCGACTTTCGCCGTGCGACGCATATGCGCGAGAGGTGTTTGCCAACGAATCGTCTCGGATACCATGGTGTTGATAAGGCGACGATTGTCGCGGACTTCTTCAAATTGATCCCGGTGTTTATCCAGACATAGAACGCTTGCGGTCATGGTGCTACGAGTCGTGTCGTTGCCCCCGACGATCAACAGAAGCAGGTTGCCCAGGTACTCCATGGGCTCCATGTTTTTGGTGTCTTCACCGTAGATCAGGCGCGAAATAAAGTCGTTTGCGGGTGGCTCCTGCGCGCGCTTGTTCCACAGTTCCATAAAGTACTGCAGGCATTCCATCATGCCTTCGCGCCACTCCTCGTCGGTGTCGACCATTCCCTGGCCGGGTATTGTCGTCGTGAGGTCTGACCACCAGGTCAATTTGCTTCGCTCTTCAAAGGGAAAATCAAACAGCGTTGCGAGCATTCGAGTGGTGAGTTCGACGGACACGGCTTTGACCCAGTCAAAGGGCTCACCCACGGGCAGGTTGTCGAGCACCTCTCGCGTACGCTCCTCGATGATCGGTCTGAAATACTCGAGGGCTTTGGGGCCAACAGCCGGCGCCACGGTTGTTCGCTGAACATCGTGCTTGGGTGGATCCATAGCGATGAACATCGGCAGTTTGAAGTCGTCGAACTCATCCTGGATAACGATCGTTGGCTCCGAGGAATAGATGTCGTGCGACGTATCCACCTCCATGATGTCGGCGTGCGTGGTTACGGACCAGTAGGGGCCCATCGTGCTTTCAGGGCAGTAGTGCACCGGTGCCTCTTCCCGTAGTCGCTTGAACCAGGCCCAGTGTTCATTGGCCTGAAACACGCATGGATTTGCGACATCCAGCTCATCGAGGGGAATGGTATAGGGATCAACGCCTACGAAGTCCCAGTAGTGCTCAGATAGCTCACGAGTCTGTGTGCTGTTGCCGCTGGTCTCCTGCGGTGATTCGGGTGCCTGCTCGGCGGTCGACGATTCGGGCTCGTCGGATTTTGACTGCGGAGCCTTTTCGGCGGCTGAGTTCGTGACTGGGGCGTTCATTACGTTCCCTCTTTTGCTTATTAACCGCGCTAATCTTATGGGAATACAGCGGTGGCCACTAGCCGGGCTGATCGGGCCACGGGATGCTTAATTTGGCTGACAATGACCTCCCTCCCGTGACACACTTTTCGCAGCTAATAACGACCTGGTGCGATGACTTTTTCTAACGACAAGACAGCGTCTGAAACTCTGCAACCGCTCCAAACGCATCGCGCCAGGCTTGGTGATACCACCATCGCGCAGCTGTTTGATAAGGACACGGAACGCGGTCGGCGCATGGTGCTCGAAGCTGCGGGTCTGAGGCTCGATTACTCCAAAAACCGAGTCGATGAACTCGCGATCGAAGCGTTGCTTGAAGCAGCGAGAGAGGCGGGCGTTGCCCAAGCCAGGGAGGCGATGTTTGCGGGGCAGCACATCAATAACACCGAGAACCGCGCAGTTTTACATGTCGCTTTGCGGGACCGGAGCGAGCGGAAAATACTAGTAGACGGACAAGACGCTGTTGCGCTGGCTCGCGATGAGTTGGACAGGGCTCTCGAGTTCACCGAGTCTGTCGTAGGCGGCGAGCACAAAGGCTACTCTGGTGAGTCGATCGACACCGTGGTCAATATTGGCATCGGTGGTTCCGATCTTGGGCCGCGCATGGCGACTGCCGCCCTCAAGTCCTTTTGGCTACCGGGCAGGCAAGCGCATTTCGTTTCCAACGTGGATGGGCAGGATCTTCAGGACGTACTGGCCAAGGTTGACCCTGCCCGAACTCTTTTCCTGATCGCGTCAAAGACCTTCACTACGCAGGAGACCATGACTAATGCGAGATCGGCTCGTACCTGGTTTCTTGCGCAAGGGGCCCCGGAATCGGCCATCGGCCATCACTTTGTGGCTTTATCAACCAATCTAAACGCTGTAGCCGAGTTCGGAATAGCGCCCGAGAGAACGTTCGGCTTCTGGGATTGGGTGGGCGGACGTTACTCTCTTTGGTCAGTCATTGGGCTGCCGATAGCGCTTCAGGTCGGTCGAGATTCGTTTTACGAACTGCTCGCTGGCGCGCAGGCGATGGACGAGCACTTCCGAACGAAGCCCCTTGAGCAAAACATGCCCTTGCTGCTGGCACTGATGGGCGTTTGGAATCGAAATATTGAAGAGATCAGCAGTCATGCGGTACTTCCCTATGATCAACGCCTCGCACTGCTTCCATCCTATTTGCAGCAAGCGGATATGGAGTCGAATGGAAAGTCCGTTGATCGTTCGGGACGGGCGGTCGGAGTCGGAACTTCTCCGGTTCTGTTTGGAGAGCCGGGAACGAACGGTCAGCATGCGTTCTATCAGATGCTGCACCAGGGCACAGACCGCGTCGCCTGCGACTTCATCGCGGCGGCCCAAGTAGGTGTTGAGCTGGGTGATCATCATCTCAAGCTCCTGGCTAACTTTCTCGCTCAGCCCAGGGCGCTCATGCGGGGCAAGAGCTTTGACGAGGCCCGCCGCGAACTCGTGAGCGGGGGTTATTCGGAGGCGCAGAGGGACGCACTGGCTGCCCACCGAAGCTTTCCCGGCAATCGACCCAGCAACGCAATCCTCATGCAGCGCCTGACGCCGAGCACTCTTGGGGCGCTGCTCGCATTGTACGAACACAAGATCTTTTGTCAGGGAGTGATCTGGGGCATTAACTCCTTCGACCAGTGGGGCGTGGAGCTGGGAAAGACCATGGCGAATATGCTGTTACCAATGCTCAGCGAAGGCGACAAACACGCAGTAGGACGTGAGGAGGGAGGCGACAAAGGTGAAAATGCTCTTCTGATCGACTCATCGACTCAGAATATGCTGCAGTGGATTCGCAAAACTCGATCTCGTGCCTGATTTCACAGTCTGCGTCCAGAACCATTATGGTCCGTTAACTGACACAAAAATGTCATCTTTGACGATTACGCTGCGCCCCCAAGAATTCACTCTGAAGCCCCACGATGATCGAAAGAATCAACCTGTGTTTTGCGCTAGCCGCGTGCACATTCGTGCTGGCCGTAAGCGCCATGCCGACCTCCGCACTCTCGCTTGGTGCAGCCGAGTTGCTAGCGTCCAAACAGTTGGGCTGTGTACTGGCGGAAGACGCGCTGGGTCATCTGAGTGAAAATCAGTTCAACGAGCGATTCGACGACGTCGTGGAGGGATTCAGCGCTCCGCAGACGGATGTAATCTACGCTCAGGCCCTGGGTTACATTGATGGCTTACTATTTGGTCTGGATGGGGCAGCAACTGTCGAGGCAGAGTCCCGACTGCGTTCATACGCCAACAGTGAGTACTGCGCCGCTGGTGTAAGCCCCGTTGCTTCTACTGTGACGATATAGGCGCCGGATCGAACTGCAGGGTACGATCTGGTTTCAACGTTCTGTTTACCTTCTACTTACCTTCTACGTGCACTGGTATTAGGTAACCCCGTAATTCCGTAACGCCTTCAAAAGCTTTTTCGAAGTCCATCGAAAGTCCGTCGCGAATGTACGCACGTCAGCCGGTTCAACGGGTGTCATCTGTCGGCGTACCTTCCCGCTCTACCTGCGAACTTTATCAACGTAACCAGGCAGCTTACGCTGCGACTCTGCCGGGATCGGTTTTACTCGATGCCCCGATCATCGCGAGAGATTGTCGACAGAACTAGAACAAGAGTGATGAGGCCCAAGCGGAGGGAGCACAGGTAGCCCAGGTAAGAGCGGCTTGAAAATGGCTCTTGTGTATGACGCCCGGGCAGGAGTCAGATGGGCACTCTCAGAAGCGACGGTGGGCAGACAGGAAAATCTGATTCGCCAGATGTGATCCACGACATTTTGTCGGGCGTAATAGTGGTTGTAGCGCGCTTGCGCTGCAGCACACAGACCATCTTTCCCCCAGATGGTTTTACTTGCCCGGCCACCTCAGGGTGGCCGGGTTTTTTTTGTCGCTATTTTTATCCTGCTTCATCCTGCGATGAATGCCATCGGACTGCAGGGCTGTGATCCCCGCGTGGCGCGTGCGCGTAACTCCGAAAATTCCGTATCAATGTCAACGCAGGATTTCGGCGCCCGATCCCGAATCTCACAAATGAAGCGAGGCAGTGTCGATTTCGTTGTCAGCGGCCGCTGCGGTAGCGGACCTGACCGGGTGAACTATGAGGGCTGTTACTAATCAAAACGCCTCACAAGTCTTGCAACAACAATCTCTAGAGAGCCGACCTTAAGCTGACCGATCCTATGCCAATTTCTTTCAACAAAAAGCGCAATCCGTCCGTTAGTCTTTCCTCGGTGTTTGTATCGCGTATACCCCGGTCGGGATTGGTGCATTTGCGTGTCCCGGGATTGCAATCCTGGTTCCGAACCTTTGCTTCGAAGCGTAGTGACGCTCAGGTAGAGCGAGCTGGTGCCGGAACTGCGCGCTATTTAAGTTTCAGAATGAAAATTCAGCGCGCGATCGCGGTTCAACTGGGCGTTTTGTTTATGCTGTTGATGACTGCTTGCTCGTCGATTGAAGTCACTGATTACGTGGGAGCATCCCCAGAGTTTATTCCCAATCAATTTTTTTCTGGCGACTTGACTGCATCAGGGGTCGTCAAAAATCGTTCGGGAAAAGTGATACGCAGATTTACCGCTGACATCGTGGCCTACTGGAAGAACGGCGTCGGTACGCTTGAGGAAGATTTCGTTTTCGACGACGGGGAAGTCTCCCGACGAGTGTGGACACTGACTCCCGATGGGGCCGGAAGCTACGCTGCAACGGCCGGCGATGTGGTCGGTACTGGAAATGCCCGGGTTTCGGGCAACGCAATGTTCCTGGACTATGTGCTTCGGGTTCCCTACAAGGACGGTAGTATTGACCTCAAGATCGATGATCGGATGTATCTTGTGACTCCCAGCCTCCTTATCAACGAGTCCGAGATGCGGAAGTTTGGATTTCGGGTCGGCGAGATTGTGCTCACCATTGAGCGGCGGGAAGCGTAACGTTGCAACCGGGAGCGTTGATGCAGGTTCTGGGGGCAGCGGGGTTGGTACCCTTTATTGCCTGTGCGCTTGGCGTGTTCGTTCTTGACGATCTTTTACATGCTCTGGCGGAGCGCGCCTTTCTGGTCTACTCGGCGGCGATTCTATGTTTTCTGGCGGGAACTCTGTGGGGAACATCATTACCTGAACCCAGGGAGGGTGAGCGGGCGACTATCCTCGTGAGCAACGGAGTGGTGCTGTTCGTCGTATTTGCTGTTCTCACGGCACAGCCGGTACTCGCAGCGGGATTGCTAATGCTCGGACACCTTGCCCAGCTTTGGTTCGAACGTCAGCGTCTGGATCACTCTGCTTGGTACACTACGTTGCGCACACGACTAACACTTACGGCAGTGGTAGCACACCTCGCGTTCATCGGGGGACTGGTGATCCGCTCTAGCAGCTAGCAAGATGCTGAGCTTAGGAATAGCTGCGCGCTTCGTATCAATTCGTACTCAGCGTCGCACGGCGTGCCCATAACAACCCTAAGGAATTTCTGATGCAATACCTAAGCCTCGGCTCACCCGCCAGCCTCGATACGCTGACTATCTCAACGGGAGAGCCAAAGGCACCCGCAGCCGGGGAGGTTCAGGTGCGGGTGCTCGCAAGCTCGCTGAACTACCACGACTACCTGGTGGTGACAGGCCTGCTACCCACCGGTACGGCGCGCATTCCGATGTCTGACGCCGCCGGCGAAGTCCTCGCCGTCGGCGAGGGCGTCACCGAATTCTCAGCCGGTGATCGGGTGATGTCACACTTCTTCCCCAATTGGGTCGATGGGGTGGCCGCGCTTGAGAAACTCCAGGGTGTTCCCGGTGACCACATCGACGGATTTGCCAGCCAGATCGTTACTATGCCAGTAGCGGCGTTTTCCCGAGTGCCTGCATACATGAGCTTCGCTGAAGCGGCCACGCTTCCCTGCGCTGGACTCACCGCCTGGCGCGCACTCATGGAGGAGGCTTCGCTTAGCGAAGGTGACTCAGTGCTTGTACAGGGTACCGGAGGCGTGAGCCTATTCGCGTTGCAGATTGCAAAACACCTGGGGTGTCGTGTCATCGCGACTTCGTCCAGTGATGAAAAGCTGGCGAAGCTTCGTGAACTCGGAGCAGATGAAGTGATCAACTATCGGACTCAACCCGAATGGGGTCGGCTGGCGACAGAGATGACGGATGGAGGGGTAGATCTTGTCGTTGAAGTTGGCGGGCCGGGGACCGTTACGCAATCGGTACGCGCACTCCGTATCGGGGGCACGATCAGCATGATCGGGGTGCTCACAGGAATTAGCGGAGAAGTTCCCCTGGCCGAATTTTTTCAGCGAAACGCCGTCATGGCCGGTATCACGGTCGGGTCGCATGAACACCAGCAGTCGATGATCAATGCGTTTGAAAGCTGGCAGCTAAAGCCTGTAATCGATTCGAGTTTCGACTTAAGTGAGTTGGCGGCGGCGTTCCGGCATCAGGAGAGCCAAAAGCACTTTGGGAAAATTGTGGTGGATCTGCACGAATGAGTGAGTGTGCGGCGAGCTAGACGGCAGGCTAGGGAGCGGCGCGCTATCTGCCAGCGCGCTGCCATGGTTTGTTGGTAAGTTAGTGTCGCTCTATCTCATCCAGTTCGAGATCCATCCCTTCGAACGAATCGCCCTTATTCAAGCGAATGTGAAGTGATACGTTATTCTTTGAGTCGGCGAACTCGACTGCCGTGTCGGAAGAGATTCGACCCTTGTCATACAGTTCGATGAGCGCCTGGTCGAAGGTTCGCATCTGATACTTACTACCCTGCTCGATAGTTGCACGTAGCTCCGAAAGGTCTTGCTTGATGATGAGATCCTGGACGCGCGGAGTGTTGACCATTACTTCAATGGCGGCGCACTTGCCACCGTCGGTGGTGGGAACCAATCGCTGCGACACGACACCTCGCAAATTTTGAGCGATCCGCGTGACCTCTGCCTCCTGATCTTCGGAAGGGAAGAACGTCATCATTCTTTCGAGAGCAGAAATCGCATTGTTGGCATGCAGAGTGGTGAGACACAGGTGGCCGGTGTTTGCGAATTTGAGTGCCGACTCCATCGTAGCGTGATCTCGAATCTCACCCAGTAGAATCACATTGGGTGCCGAACGCATGGCCGAGCGGATTCCACTTTCGTAGGATTCCGTATCGACTCCAACTTCGCGTTGAGCGACTACGGAGCGCTTGTGGCTGTGCAAGTACTCAATAGGATCTTCTAGAGTGAGAATGTGTCCGGCTGCGCTCGAGTTGCGATGGTCGATCATCGCGGCGAGGGAGGTCGATTTACCGGACCCGGTCGACCCGACAACGACCACGAGGCCGTTCTTCTCCATTACCAGGTCCTTCAGCACATTCGGCAAGCCGAGCTCTTCAACCGTGGGAATGTCATTGCGCACATAGCGGAACACCAGAGACGTCTCGCCGCGCTGTTTGAAAGCCGATCCCCGGAAGCGTCCAAGCTTCGGTACACCGAGGCTGAAGTCGACTTCACCGAATTGCTCGAACTCAGAGATTTTCTTTTCTGACGCCACGGACCGGAAGATCTGGTCTACCTGGCCTGGCATCAGACGCTCACCAATCCACGCAAAGCCGAAGGGGCCTTTGATGAGGATTTTCGCACCTGAGTGGAAATAGATGTCTTCCCCTTCTTTATTGGCCATCAAAGCCAGGTAGGGCCCTATCTCCAGATCCGTATCAGCCATTACGATTTTCCCTGCGCGTGCGCACGAAGTTCTTCAGCGAAGGGCGACCGACCTCACCGGTGTGCAGATTGCGCCAAAAAACCGGCGCGACTTGGGTGCTGTTCGCCCTCTTGCTTCTTTATTGCGGTAGCTTCAGGATTTTCATGAGCTCGCGGGTATTACCAGTTGGTTGTAATAGAATGGTGCCTCCCGCCTGTAGCTCAGCAGGATAGAGCAGCCGCCTCCTAAGCGGCAGGTCGCAGGTTCGACTCCTGCCAGGCGGACCAACTTACAAAGGGTGTATACCGGGCACTTGGGTAACAGATTATTCCTAGGACATGCGTAACACTTTTGAAGTAAAGCGACTTGTCTTCCGGGGCTCTATCTTCCCGCAACATTAAGATCGGAATCGGATACTGTTTCGTACCGTCTAATCCCAGTAGGATTTAGGGGCAGGACGAGTCGGTCTAGACTCAACGAGAGAGATTTCAAGCTCCGCGCGGCTTGAGCTGAAGCGCTGTGGCCAAGATCACGGCGTAAACGCGGATTGAGGACGGAGAGGGCGACCAGTGGCCACTTCTAGGAACGCAAAATGCTGCGGCAGCAAGTCACGTGCGCTGGTGGCTTGGTGTGCTGTCATCGCATGGGCTGTTGTTCCCTTATGGAGCGTGGCCGCGCCCGAGCTTTCATCTGGCGCGTCTGAACAGCCTGCCTCGTTTCTTGAGCGCATGCGGGGCGATTACAAGCAGGCGAAACAGCTGATTGCAAAGGGTGAGTTCAAAAGCGCCTTGCGGCTGCGAGACAGTCTTCTCGACTATCCGCTTCTCCCATATCTGGATTATGCCCTGGCACGTCGTCAGGTTTCTCAAATGTCTGGAACCGAGGCACGGACGTTCGTCGATGATCACCGGGACAGTCCGCTTGGAGTCCGTTTTCTTGATCATTATCTGACCGTTACGGGGCGATCCCGTCGCTGGGGGGACTTGCTGGAAGCGATCGATCACCCGCCGCGCAGTGAGGAGCTCAAGTGCTACTACGCGCGGGCGCTACGGGCCCGGGGCAGGGTCGAGGAAGCCTGGGGGTTGTCTGAAAGCCTGTGGCTGTCGGGGCGTTCGGTGCACAAAGCCTGCGATCCATTGTTCGACCTATGGCGCCAAGCTGGAAACTTAACGGACCAGTTGCTCTGGGAGCGCGCCAAGCTTGCCTATACAGCCAGGCAAAAGAGCTTACTGCGCTATCTGGGTTCGCTTGCAGACGAGGCGCAAAGACCCGCATATGAGGCGCTGTTAGGGACTTATGCCCGTCCCAACCAGACACTGGAGGTCAGCGGGCGTTATGCGGGGGACCGCTCTGCTGACGTGGTTGTACTGGGCCTGGAACGCTTGTCTCGATACCAGCCAGCCCAGGCGCTGAATAGGCTTCGGCGGATGTCCCCGGATCAGCTGACGGTTGGGCAGCAGCGCCGTGTGAGCAAGGCGATAGCGTTTCGAGGGCTGCTTGAGCGAGAAGATGGTGTAAGAGATTGGATCGATACGCAACTCGCTGATTGGAACGATGACCAGCTTACCCAGATGCGGCTTCGTTGGGCGATTCGGGAGGGTGACTTTCCCCAGATCGGTCGAGCGGTGGAGTATCTGACACCCGGTAAAATCAACGACGGCGTCTGGCAGTACTGGCGTGCCCGGGCCGTTGAGGAATCGGGCAACGAAGAACGTGCTCAGGAGCTCTATTCGGAGGCAGCGCAAAAGCGCAGCTACTACGGTTTTCTAAGCGCCGACAAGACCGGCATGCCCTACCGTTACAACGATCTCTCGCCCAGTAGCGGGGACGCACTTGTGCTCCAAGGCGGGGTCACCGAGCGTACCGTGCAGCGGATAAAAGAGCTGATCGCTACGGACAATCGGCGTACGGCACATGGTGAATGGACGTTTTTACTGCAGCGAACTGATGTAGCTACGCGTGCTGCGCTCGCCGCACTTGCAGATCGGGAGGCATGGTTTCGCTTTGAGATAGATGCGGCAAATGGGGCCGAGCAGCACGATGTTCTGGCTTATCGTTTTCCCCTTGCCTATCGACAGGAGTTCGCGCTGGGTGCCCGTGCAGTCGACTTGCCATTGAGTGAGATCATGGCGATAGCACGTCGCGAGAGCGCGTTCTTTCCAAAGGCGCGTTCTTCGGCGGGTGCACGCGGGTTGATGCAGTTAATGCCGGGCACCGGTCGGGCGGTGGCAAAATCGGCCGGTCTGCCGTCGCTGGGAACATCAGCGCTCTACGACGTATCGCGCAACATTACACTGGGCACGCGGTACTACCGGCAGCTGCTCGATGAATTCAGTCTCAGCCGTCCTGTAGCATTGGCCGCGTACAATGCGGGTCCCAATCGAGTGAAGAACTGGCTGGGAGACGATCTGCCCATGGATCAGTGGATCGAAACGATCCCGTTTAAGGAAACCCGCAACTACGTAAAGGCCGTTTTGGCCTACGCCGTGATCTTTGATCATCGACTCGGCGAAGACGCCAGCCTGCTCACAAGAACAGAGCGCTTTTCAAGGCTCTGATGATCAGTTTTGTCATACCCGTACTGAACGAAGGGGACGCACTGGCAGCAAGACTGATCGACGTCAGAGCCGCCTTTCCGACCTGTGAGATTGTCATGGTTGATGGCGGCAGTCATGACGCCAGCGTCGCACAGGGTATTCGCCACGCTGACGTTGTGCTGCAGGGTCCGCGCGGCCGCGCCCGACAGATGAACCTGGGTGCTGAGGCGGCTTCTGGTCCCTGGTTGTGCTTTCTCCACGCGGACACGGTCCCACAATTCAGCGAAGCGGATTTGAAGCAGCAGCTGGCAACAGGGCCGTGTTGGGCGTTCTGCCGAATCAATCTAAAGGGACGTTCATCGCTCTTGCCGATTATTAGCTGGTTCATGAATCGTCGATCCCGCATCACGTCGGTTGCGACCGGTGACCAGATGCTCGTTGCACACCGCTGTTTGTTCGATGAGCAAAAGGGTTTTGCAGATATACCGCTGATGGAGGACGTAGAGTTCTGCAAGAGACTACGTCGGGTGACACCCCCCCGTGTCTTACCTCTGCGTGTACAGAGCAGCGGTCGACGCTGGGACCAAAAGGGCGCCCTGAGAACAATCGTGTTGATGTGGACCCTCAGGCTAGCGTTTTGGCTTGGATTCTCTCCGAACCTTCTATGGGCCCGCTATTACGGAGGGAAGCCGTCGTCGGTAACACAAGCGTAACCTCGACCAGGCTGGTCCAGCAGTTTGCCAAATGGCCCGTTCTCGGTCGGGTGAAAACACGTTTGACCTCCGAGCTGTCGCCCGCACTTGCCCTTCAGGTTCACATGGAATTGATGGCTGAGACCGCAAAGACGCTCGCTAGGTATTCTGCACCCGCAGAACTGTGGCTGGATAAAGCGCCCGCTATGTTCGAATCCGGAATCGCGTCTCCTGCGCCAGGAATCGCGCCCACAAACTCGGACGACTCTGGGAAGGTGTATCCCTCGGTCCTCGTATCGACAATTCGCTTGTTTGGTCCGGCTCCGCCGAGATTGCAACAGGGCACTACCCTGGGTGAGCGAATGCTGAGGGCCTTAAGTTCTGGGCTAAAGTCTGCAGGGCAAGTTGTACTAGTGGGCAGCGATTGTCCCATCCTCACAAGCTCGTATCTAGATCAGGCGTTTGCCAGCCTGTGCGAAAAAGAGTTCGTGCTGGGGCCAGCCGAAGACGGAGGATTTGTACTGTTGGGCGCTAGCAGTGCAGCAGGGGTGAGTGCTCTTCTGGACGCAGTCGCAGAAACAGATGATTGGTCCCTGGCTACGGTATCCTGGGGCACAGGTGAGGTGCTTGAGCAAACGCTGGAGCGGTTGTCACACTATGGTCGCAGCGTGTCCCTACTTGATACGCTCTACGACATAGATCGTCCGGCCGACCTGAGACGCTGGTACGCTGAGACTGGGCGAATGGCCGTCGATAGCAGCGCCTAGTTCGGCGACTTGCGTATCGAGACTACGCTCGAGCGGCTGTTGGAGTGCTCCAGCCTGAGGCATTCAGATCAGGAACACCACGATCGAGCTGTCGCTGCCGGAGAACCCATGCGATGGCGACACTGTAGCCGAGATTTGTTTGAAGTTCGTTGTCTGGATTGCTGAGAAACGAGCGCTGGCTGGCCAACCCGCGTACTTTTGCGGCGATCTCGGGTCGAAACGCGAGATAGCGGTCCCACACATCTCGGTGTTCACTGGAGGTCACACCAAAGAGACCTAGTCCCTCGATCTGTTCTCCAGCATTGCTCGCCCCACTAGTTGTGCGGGCGCTTAGTGCGACGCTCAGTAGTTCACATTCTGCGTCCGGGCTCCACTCGCCCAGATACTGCAGAGTGGGTGCGATGACTTGCCGGCGAAGGTGCTCCGCTGTGATGGTCATACAGGTGCTGATTGCTTCCACTATGATCACTCCTTCGCGGCGTGTTCCGTGAACAACGTTACCGGCGTTTTCATCGATTCCGTCGTCGATTCCGTCTTGGATACTGTCATTGATTCCGTGATCACAGCCGCCGACCCGCTCACTCTGGCCTTGAGTTCTCGCCGCGTTAGGGGGTACTCGTTGAGCAAGTCAGCTCATTCACACTCAATCAATTGAAATAAGACCCTCGAAATACAGTTTGTTCAGCTGATACACACTAGAAAACTAACAATATTAGTGTGTTAGCAGCATAACCTTAGTAATAGAGTACGAAACAAGCTCTATCCGGATCTAATATGACATGATTTTTAGAAAAATCTAGCCGATATTTTCGCCTATTTCATTGAAAATGGTTAATAAATAGCCAATACGATCAATAATTAGCCTCCTGCAATTTTTACGCTGTATCCCTTGGCTTCCAGTATCGGTTTAATTACCTCGCGTTTGTCGCCCTGTATCTCGATTTGGCCAGCTTTTACCGCGCCACCGACACCACACTTTTGCTTGAGTAGTTTTGCCAGGGACGCGATAGTCGCTTCGTCGCCGGGCAGCCCTGTGATGATTGTCATCGCTTTCCCTCCCCGCCCTTTTGATTCTCGATGCAAGCGGACGATGCCGTCACTTGGATCGGTATTTGCTGATCTCGTTTGTTTTTTTCGGTTGGATGGCGAGCTCGGCTTCATGACTTTACCCAGCTGTCCCTGCTCGGTGCTGTAGACCAATCTGCTGTTTGAGTCCTTTCGACGACTCATTGCGTTGCCCCTGCTATTGATGAAGGTGTAGGGTACGCCGCAACGCGGCTGCGGCACCATTACAACAGACGATGAGCACGGAATCAGAGAACGGGGAAAATGAGGACCACGGGGACAGCGAGACGTGCAGCCGTAAGTTGGAGAACGTGCAGAGCGAGCTCGCTTTCCAGGGCGATACCCTGGAGTCCCTGGATCGGTCACTGGCGTCTCAACAGGCCGATATTCTCTTTCTCAAGCAGCAGGTCCAGATTCTCGGTGCCGAGTTGAAACGAGTCAAAGAGGGTTTTGCGTCCACCGATTCCCACTCTCCGGAGGTTCCTCCTCACTACTAGGCCCAGCTAGGCCCAGCCATAATGGACGCCGCATAGACAGCCCTTGCTGGTCCCTGATCTCGAGTGGGAAGCGGTAATATCAGAGCAATTGGCACCTTTCATGCAATTATCAAATTTTGGCGAAAAGTTCGCCTCGCCGAGCGGTATCAGCGAGTTGATGGAGGATTTATCCACGGCGCTCGCCGATGATCCGTCGATCCTTTTCATGGGGGGCGGTAACCCGGGTCGGGTGTTGGCCGCTGAACAATTGTTTTGCGATCAGCTCCAGGCGCTTCTCAATGATTCCCATCGCAGGCACGAGTTGCTCGGAGTCTATCAATCTCCCAGTGGCGATCGCGCACTGCGCGAAGAGGTCGCAGCCTACCTACGTCAGTCCTTCGGCTGGGAAGTAGCTATTGACAACGTTGCGCTCAGTAACGGATCTCAAGCGGCATTTTTCGTGCTGTTCAATTTATTAGCTGGCCAATGTCCGGATGGCATCTCACGCCATGTTCGCTTGCCGTTCTCACCCGAGTATGTCGGGTATCGCGATGTTGGTGTCGGCGATGGATTGTTCCGCTCGGGCAGGCCCCAGATAGCGCTGATCGACGACGATAGTTTTCGCTACCAGGTCGATTTTTCAGCGCTGGAGCTTGGGCCCGATACGGGAGCGGTATGTGTCTCCCGACCCAGTAATCCCACGGGCGGCATGCTCACAGATGCAGAGCTTAAAGAACTGGCCGCCCGTTGCGGCAGACAACAGATTCCGCTCATTCTTGATGGAGCTTATGGGCTTCCGTTTCCCGGGCTTGTGTATGGGGGCGCGGAAGCTTTTTGGAACGACAGTACTATCCTCACACTGAGTCTTTCGAAGCTCGGTCTGCCCGGATTGCGTACCGGTATCGTCGTCGCACGAGAGGACGTCATTGCCGCATTCAACCGGGCTAACACGGTGCTTAATCTGGCGACCGGCACGGCCGGCCCGCAACTGCTTCGCGGCAGCTTGCTGAGTGGGCTCTTAGATCAGCTGTGCTCGACTGAAATAAAGCCTTACTACGAGATGCGACGAGCATTGGCGTTCGAGTGCTTTCGGAAGAACCGTGGCAACCTGCCAGTTCGGTTGCATCAGTCTGAAGGCGGTTTCTTTCTATGGCTGTGGTGCGAGTCCTTACCGATCGATAGCCAGGATCTGTATGAACGGCTCAAACAGCGGGGTGTTATTGTCCTTCCCGGGAACGGATTCTTTATGGGTCTTGATGAAACCTGGGATCATGAGCGCCAGTGTCTGCGCCTCTCCTTTGCCGGAGATACCGCTACAATTTCGCGCGGGTTCGAGATGATCTTTGAGGAACTTCGCTCTGTGTACTAGCAGCTTGGTGTTGAAAAATTCAGACCCGAGCGAGTACTAACGCGCTAACTACTCACACGGGAGCGGTCGCAGCGGGCTCTGTCAGCTAGCTTCAGACCGCATAACTCGATACGAAATACAGAAAAGGCAGGTTCAACCCATGACTGAACAGGAAAGAAAAGACTCACCGGAACAGGTTGAGTTTCGTGCCTACTGCAGGAACTGGATTCAAGGGAATCATCCGGGACAGCCTTCTAGCCGACTGCCACTGTCGCCGCTAGAAATCATGACCCGGGAACAACTGGCTTATCTTCAGAGCTGGCAGAAGTCGGCTTACGATGCAGGGTTAGTAGGTTGTGACTATCCCACCGAGGTTGGTGGCGGTGGTCGAACCGACTGCCAGAGAGTCGCTAATGAAGAGCTTATAGCGGCGAAGACGCCTTTCTACCCTAACGTCATAGGCCTGGGTATGGCGGCTCCTACCGTGTTTCATCACGGGTCAGATGAGTTGAAGCAGAGACTCCTGCCGCGTTTGTTCTCTGGTGAGGATATCTGGTGTCAGGGATTTAGCGAGCCGGGAGCCGGTTCGGATCTGGCGAGCGTACAGACGTTCGCTGAGCGCAGTGGAGACACCTGGCGGATCAATGGCCACAAGGTGTGGACCAGTCTTGCGCACTTCGCCGAGTGGATGATCCTGCTGCTGCGTACAGATAAGTCGCACAAGTACGATGGTCTGTCGTACTTCGTGGTACCGATTGCGTCGCGGATAGGTCAGGGCGTTACCGTACGGCCCCTCATCAAAATGACCGGTGAGACAGGGTTCAATGAAGTTATCTTCGAAGATCTGGAGGTCAGCGACGCGTATCGTCTTGATGAGCTCGGTAAGGGATGGCAGGTTGCGATGACGACGCTCCTGCACGAGCGTGGTGCCGGCGGGCTCACGACCCCTCGTGCGGGCGGCCTGAAAAGTGACGCAGCCCTTACCGTGACCGCGCGGAGTGCGATTGAGCTTGCAAAGAACACTCGTCGGGGAGCTGACCAGGCATCTGCAGATCCGCTGCTTCGGGATCGGCTGATGAAACAGGTGATTCGGGAGCAGGCCTTTGCCGAGAACCAACGTCGTGCCCGCGTTCCAGCACTTAACGATCACCCGATGAGGTTGCCACTGCAAACCAAACTCCTCGCTACGGAACTGGCACAGGATACCTCCGCTCTCGCCCTGGACATCGCCGGTCCGTCCGCTTCGCTCTATTTGGCAGATGACGCGGCACCGGCACGGGGCCAGTGGCCTCTCGCCTACATGAATTCCTATGGTATGACGATCGCTGCAGGGACTAGCGAGATACAGCGGAACATCTTGGGCGAGCGTGTGCTCGGCCTTGCGAAATCAAAGTAAGAAACGACCGTTGCGACGTAAATAGGGACGTAGATCTACCATGGGACAGCCGAACAATTACGGTTTCGAAGAGGAAGCCGCGTACCTGAAGGAATCAGCGCGACGTTTCTTTGGTGACAAGCTACCGATAAATGAACTTCATGGTCTTGTTGCTGGCGATCCAAATCCGGAGTCGCAAGCGAACGTGCCGTGGCCTAAAGAGCTCTGGGGGCAAATGGTGGAACTGGGGTGGCCATCCTTACTAGCACCGGAATCCTGCGGCGGTGTTGGTATGCCGTGGGTCGCCGTGGCGGCATTGCTTGAAGAGAACGGCCGCGCAGCTTGCCCGTCACCGCTTCTTAGCAGCTTACAGAGCACAGCTGTGCTCAAGGCTTGCGGGGACGCAGGTAACGCTGCAATGACCGAACTGGCGGTCGGCCGTGCCGCAACAATTGCCTGCCTAGACGAATCAGCCAGTCTCTACGGCCAATCGGTGCACTTGAAAGATGGAAAACTCGAGGGTTCCGCGCACTTTGTTCAGGACGCAGGGAAGGCGGAGCGGTTTCTGGTACTTGCTCGCGTATTGGCTGGCGAGGACGATTCAGCACCAAGTGAGAGCGATTCTCTGGCCCTTTGTTGGGTCCATGCGGATGCAGAGGGCCTTAGCTTGTGCCGTAACGCGATCGTTGATCTGACGCGTGACCAGGCGCGAGTTGATTTTTCAGGAGTAGCTGCCCAGGTTGTTCTGCAAGATGCTGCCGCGGCATGGCAATCGGCCTTGCCTGCACTCTGGGTGTTGGCGAGTGCCGACATGGTCGGCGCCGCCGAGTGGCAGTTGCAGACTACCGTTGAGTACGCGCAGCAGCGCAAACAATTTGATCGACCACTCGGCTTCTTCCAGGCGGTAAAACACGATCTTGTGAACGTAATGATCGCTATCGATGAGAGCAAGTCATTGCTCTATAGCGCGGCTTGTGCGCTGGACTGGGAGCCAGAGAGAGCGGTTCAGTCGGCGCATATGGTGAAGGCTTCTGCCACCGACACTGCGGCGCTTGCATCAGGCCGTTCTGTTCAGTGCCACGGAGGTATCGGATTTACCTGGGAATGCTATCTGCACCTCTACTTCAAGCGTCAGGAGCACAGTCAAAGGTTATGGGGTGACGCAGCGTGGCACCGGTCCCAATTGGCTGAAATCCTAATTTAAACCCGCCCGCCTATGCTTGCCTAAGCCCGCCTGTGCTAGGTGGCGGTTAGGCGGCTTCCCGCTTCTCGAAATTGAATTCCTCCATAAACCGCATGAGCCGTTCTCGGTCACCCGAGCGCTCTTGAGTCCTTGACAACAGATGAGGACTACGCGCCTCCCGGTCCAGGAACAACTTGCCCGTAACTCTTGCGGCCTCCGTGGCCGCCGCAAGCCACACAATCGTGTCGGCGCCTTCGTCCGGAGTTCTGAGAATTCGCTTGGTCACGGTGTGGAATCCGGGAAGTGCGCTCTCTACCCCGGGAGTATCCGCCCAGCCGGGATGCATCGCATTGACTACGATTCCATCCCCTGCCCAGTCCTCGGCCCATTCCTCGGTGACGATGGTTAGAGCGCGCTTGCAGCGCGCATAGGCTACCGCACCGTTGTATCCGTCAGGGCTAGCCTGGAGCTGTTCAATGTCAAGCTTTTGGGTGTACATACCGCCAGATACGACGTTGACGACGCGGCTCACGCCTGCAGTTTGAGCGGCCTGTTTCAACAGGGGGTGCAAACCTCGGGTCAGGCGCCAGGGACTCAACAGCAATAGCGCAAACGATTGCTCGAGGTTTTCGGAGGTATCGGTCCAATCGTTGAACAACGCACCGGCGTTGTTTACCAACACGTCGATTGGCTGGCCTCGTCGCAGCAAGCGCTGTACCAGATCATCCACGTCACTCATGAGCGATAGATCGGCTAGTTCGTAGCGTATGCGGTCATTACCACTCTCACTGATCAGGTTTTCGACCACCTCTGACGCTCGTTGCTCATTGCGCATGACCAAGATCAGCTCCGCGCCGCGATCAGCCAGCGCCCCTGCGGTCGCCAGGCCCAGGCCCGAACTTGCACCGGTGACAACCACGCGCTTGTGGGTAAGATCTGCGCTTATCGGTCGCCAGCGCTTGCGTCCGCGGTTGTAGCCCCACTTTGAAAACATGGCGACTCCCGGCCACACCAGCTTGTCCGCGGCGCGCGTGGATGACGCAGTCTCCGGCAGCTTAAACTGGTCACCCAGAGCACGCCCGAGGCTGCGTACGGCAGACTTGCCCATCCGATGCATGCCGCTTTCGAGCCTGCTCTCCAGGGCGGAGAAGGGTGCTTTTAAGGTGAAATCAGCGCTGTAATCGATGCGTGTTCCACCATCTGTCTCGGTAAATTCAATCGTGTCTACAGCGTCAAACAGCCAGCCTGTCGCCGATAGCGCAATGCGGTGAGGCGGCTCGAATTCGACGATCTCGTAACGTAAATCGATGAAGCCGATAGGCAATTTGCAGCGCACGTCAAACACGGTCCCCAACCCGATCGGTCCCGAAGAGGTTTTGGTCGCCTTGTAAGCCGTGACGTCCCATTCAGCGGACGTGCGGAAGTCCGCTACGTAGCGAAAACACTCATCGATCTTCCGATCGACCGTGGTGGTCTCCTTAAGCTCAATCATCGTCTTATCAGGGTTTTGTGGTTTGCATAACTTACGAGGTCCCACGATTCCCAGTTCACCAAGATCCGTACGAACGACACGACGTGAAGCCTCAAGTCAGGCAGATTCCGGACTGCAGTTACCCGCACATCTCAAGCGAAGTATTGCCATGTGCAGATTTTGGTCGTCGGTGACCAACGATGATTGAGGCGCCCTGGCGAGGACCTTTCCACTAAGAGGGTGGCGTGATAAGGGAGTTTCGGATCCGTGGGCAAAGGATAGGTACGGGCTCCGACATGGCCAGAGGGCGCTAGTCGTCGACCCAGACCTTCCGCAGGGGCTCGCCGAAATCGTCGTAAATCATCTTTTGTCGGCTGCGTTGCGCCCGCGTTTTACGAACTGGTTTGCGTCTTTGTTTAAGCGCTTCTCGCCGGGCTTCGATGCGCGCTACCACATCGGGTACTGGCGTCCTGGACTGCTTTGGCTCACCAAAAATCGGTGTGCTTGACGGTGGGGGTCTTTCACCCGGGTCCCAGGCGCTCGCGCCCGTCTCCACCCTGCGGACCTCACCGCCCGACTGCAAAAATTGGTCGGTCTGAGCGATCAACTCTTCTCTCAGTGCGGCTTTGCTCTTTCGCTCTGTGAGAACCCTGGGGGCTGGTCTGAATGTGAGTTTTCTTTTGTCCACCTCAATCCACCTGTGCGCACCCTTGCGCAGCTCTTTCCAGCTTTTTCCACATAGGTGCACTAAATTCGTAGGTCCCACCTCGGGTATAAGCTTTTGCAAGCGTGGGATCTAAACAGCAACCGGTGAGTATAGCGCGCCGTGAACTGGTTATCGGCGACCTGGTTCTGGGATAATCGCATCGCTTTAACCACAGGTTCTGATATCTATGCTCTGGCTCATCTTGGCGATCGCCACATTTTTTGCATTTTCCTACCTGGTATTGCGCGGGGAGGATCTCTCCTATCTCGACAGTCCGCTACCACCACCGAGCAGTCAGTCGGAGTCCCCCGAGTTGCTCCAGGCCCTGCGACCAATCAGGGATTTCGCCGCCGAGTCCGGTGGCGGCAGCTTACTCGGGAAGGCCAAGATACTGCAGGCTCGGCGATTTATGGATTCCATGACGGATGGTCGGACGTTTGAATGTGAGTTTGAGACAGTGAGTAACGATCAGGTCGTCGGCGAATGGGTGATCGCGCCGGGTTCTGCAAGCGATAAGCGACTACTTTACATCCATGGTGGGGCCTTTATGGCCGGTAGCCCGCGCAGCCACCGAGCCGTCACTGACCGCCTTGCGAGACTCACAGGAGCTTCGGTGTTTGCGGTGGACTACCGACTTATGCCCGAACATCGACGGATCCAGGGCATCGAAGACTGCAGGCGAGCCTACCGCTGGTTGTTGGAGAATGGACCCAAGGGGGCCGAACCCACGCGATGGATGGTGGTAGCTGGAGATTCGGCGGGCGGCAACTTAACGTTATCGCTCCTGGCCTGGGTTCGCGATCAGAAACTACGGCAGGCCGATGCGGGTGTGGCCTTCTCCCCAGCGACGGACGGTGCGCTTGATGCTCCCAGCCTACGAGAGCACATCGCTACAGATGTGATGCTCGGGCCTGCATTTGGTCCGCTGGCTCGGTTTCCGAAAGTCCTGCTGCTTTGGTACACCTGGATCACCACGCGGATGATGCCGCGAGATGCCAGAGTCTCGCCGGTGCGCGACGATTTGCAAGGACTTCCGCCCATACTTGTCCAGGCCAGCAATTCAGAGATGCTGCTCGACGATTCCCGTCGCTACGTGGCAAAAGCGCAGGCTGCGGAATCACCCGTAGTCCTCCAAACCTGGCCCGGAATGCCCCATGTCTGGCAGATCTTTACACCCGATTTGCCTGAAGCTGAGGAGGCTTATCAAAAGGTCGAGCAATTCCTCGACTCGGTCGCACGGGGTTCGGTTGCCGAGCAAGCTGCGTGAATGCGCTGCGTTCAACTCTGGTGTTTTTCTGGATGGTGCTCAGCATCATTCCGTGCGGTACTGGCCTGTTGTTGTGTTCACTGTTCCTTCCTTCGGACAAGCTCTGGCGTTGGTTCGCGATACCCTGGCTAAGTGGCGTGATCGGCGCAGCCCGAGTGGTCGGTGGTGTCGACTATCGAGTTCAGGGCGTCGAACGACTGCCCGGAAAAGACGACAAGCGTCGGGTAATTCTGGTCTCGAAACACCAATCCACCTGGGAGACGTTTTTCTTCCCCAGCATGATGCCTCGACTGCTCGCGTTCGTTTTCAAGAAAGAACTCCTCCGCATCCCCGTATTCGGGTGGTGTATGAGTCGCCTGGATATGGTCCACATCGACCGTAGCAAACGAGCAGAAGCCTGGAACAAAGTGGCACAGCTGGGGGAAGAGCTCATGGATCGGGGAAAATGGATCATCATGTTTCCCGAGGGGACTCGTAGTGAGCGAGGCGGACAGGGCAGCTACAAGAGCGGTGCAAGTCGCCTTGCGGTAGCTACCGGCGCTCATCTTGTGCCAGTAGCGGTGACGTCCGGGCGCTGCTGGCCCCGAAAGTCATTCTGGTTTATCCCGGGTCGCATCGACGTTTCGATAGGCGATCCCATTGACCCCGGTGAGAAGAGTGCTGACAGCCTCATGCAGGAAGTAGAAACCTGGATCGAGGCCGAAATGCGAAGGATCGATCCGCAGGCGTACGCAGCCGAACCAGCACGGGTGGCCTAGACTAATGCGGTCAAGCCCATCCATTCCCCAGTGCCTGGTCCTGTTGATTAGCGACGATAAAGACTGGCGAGCCAACTGGTCGACGCAACTGCGCATGGCCGAGAATAAACTTGATGCCGGCGACCACGCGTTCGAACTAGTATTTGAGGAAAGCGAAAGCGGAGAGGCTGCACTCGAATTTGCGCGCGCAGAGGGTCGACTGCAGGCGGTCGTGATCGATGCCCAGGGGGCGGATGCCAGTGGGTCTGCTACAAGCACATCGGCCAGCGGACGCTCTGTGGTCGCAGATCTTCGCGGCGCGCGCAGCGAGATTGATCTGTTCCTAGCGGTACCAGCAGCATCAGCCGCCGCGTATCGAGAGACGCTGACCTCAGGTGTCGCGCGCATTCAGCTGGTTGATCGTGACGACTCCCGGGGCGAGGTCCTGTGGCGGAGAATCCATCATGCCCTAGCCACGCGGGTGCGCACTCCCTTTGCCGATACACTGCGCCAGTATGTGGAGGGCGCGCGTGATGCCTGGCACACGCCCGGCCACTCCAGTGGCGACGGCCTTCGCGAAAGCCCCTGGATCGCCGATTTCCACCGTCTCATGGGTGAACACGTTTTCAACGCCGATCTATCGGTGTCGGTGCGAGAGCTCGATTCTCTGCTCGAACCTTCGCATATCATTCAACAGGCTCAAGAACTCGCAGCCACCGCTTTCGGCGCTCATGAGACGTTCTTCGTAACCGGTGGAACATCGACCGCCAACAAGGTCGTTATTCAGCATTTGCTCGGCAACGGCGGCACGATGCTTGTCGACCAGGCATGTCATAAGTCGATCCATCACGCTGCCGTTCTGTTCGGGGTCCGCCCTGTCTATCTACGAGCGGCGGCCAACCTTCAGTTTGGCCTTTACGGCCCGGTCCCTAAGCAGACTATTTTTGACGCCATAGAGCGCCATCGAGACGCCAAACTACTGGTGCTCACATCCTGCAGCTATGACGGATTCTGCTACGACCTGGAACCAATCATCGCGCGTGCTCACGGCGCGGGCTTGAAGGTGCTGATTGATGAGGCCTGGTATGCGCATGGATTTTTCCATGAAAGGTTACGTCCAGTGGCGTTGGAGTGCGGAGCGGATTACGTAACCCAAAGCACCCACAAGATGCTGTCGGCGTTTTCCCAGGCTAGCATGATCCATGTGCAGGACCCGGATTTTGATGAGCCCCGGTTTCGTGAGAATCTGAACATGCACGTCTCGACCAGTCCCCAGTATGGGCTGATAGCGAGTCTTGATGTCGCGCGCAAGCAGATGAGCATGGAAGGTCATTCCTGTCTTGCCCGCTGCTTTGCCTTTGCGGATGAATTGCGTTCTGGGATCGATGGCAGTGGGGTGTTCCGCGTGCTGAGCCTCGAAGACATGCTCCCGCCCGGTCTTGAAGACGATCGGGTGCGACTTGATCCGAGCAAACTCACAATTGATGTGAGCAGAAGCATAATGAGCGCATCGCAAATCCAGCGCGAGCTGTATTCACGGCATTCAATTCAACTTGAGAAAACAACCCACAATACGCTTTCCGTACTTGTCACCATCGGTACCACGCAAAGCAAGGTTTTGCGTCTGACAAATGCATTCCTGGAGCTTTCCAGCGATGCTTCTCGATGCCAGGTGGCTGTTGCGAACGAACACGTCGAGACTCCCGTGCTGCCTCCACCCGGTTACATGTCCGAACTACCTCGGGATGCCTACTTCGCCGATAGCGAGTATTTGCCGCTGAACGCCGACAGCGGCGCCGCTAACCCGGAGCTTCTCGGACGAGTGGCCTCAGATCAGGTCGTGCCTTACCCACCGGGAATCCCTGTTCTTGTGCCGGGCCAGGACGTCGACGAAGCGACTCTTCAATTTCTGCGCGAGACGGCGTTCGGCGAGCAGGGCATCGAGATCCACGGCCTGCTACACCGGGAAGGCCGTTATTTTGTTCGCGTTATGCGCGTTAAGGATGCCGGCAGCGGATCCAACTTGCATGAATCGGCGCCTTTAAGTGCCAGCGGCACTTGATTCGTCAATGTTCTACTACACAGGAGACGGTGCATGGCCGTAAAGGAAACCTACCTCGACTACGATTACAACGGTGCGACATATCAGGCATTTATCGCCTATCCGGAGAGCGGATCGGAGCTGCCCGGTGTCCTGGTTTCGCATGCCTGGGCGGGTCGCGGTGAGTTCGAGGAGAAAGCCGCGCGCTGGTTGGCAGGTCTCGGTTATGTCGGCTTTGCGCTTGATATGTACGGCAAAGGAATTAGAGGCACCAGCGTCGAAGAAAACAGCGCTTTGATGACCCCACTTCTGGAAGACCGCAAGGAACTTCTGGCGCGGATCAGTGCGGCACTCGATACGCTTCGAGCTCAGCCCATGGTCGATAGTCATCGTTGTGGTGCGATGGGCTTTTGCTTCGGTGGTTTGTGTGTTCTCGACCTTGCCAGGAGCGGATCGGATGCCCTGGGTGTGGTATCCGTGCACGGTTTGTTCAACCCACCCGAGGGCACGGCGGCGGCCGCAGACATATCGAGCAAGATTCTGTGCCTGCATGGATATGATGATCCCATGGCCCCGCCGGAGAGCGTTCTTGGCCTTGCTACCGAGCTCAGCGCCGCCAGCGCGGACTGGCAGCTGCATGCTTACGGAGGCACGCTGCATTCGTTTACAAACCCTCAGGCGAATGATCCTGACATGGGTACGGTGTACAGCCCGGTCGCAGATGCGAGAGCCCATCGTTCCATTGAGAACTTCTTCGAAGAGGTGTTCTCGGACTGAGTGTCGTTTGGCCCTGGCGGTAGCGTGATACTGCCTTGGCCGTTCTCTACTTGAGCTAGCCGATCGATGGCCCGGTGATTGGCCCCAAAACCACCGGTATTGGGATCGACGACAGCGGCTCCCTCCATACTGACAACCGAGAGAAAAGAACCTAGCGATATGTCTACGCGAACTGACCTGCAGCCAATCCTCATCGGGGCCGCGCAGCAAACCTGGCGAGAGCGCGATACCAGTCGTACACCCAGCGATGCGCTCGAATGGGTTATCCGCTCGGCACTGGAGGATTCTGGCGTCCCCGAGCTTGGCAACCGCGTCGACGCGGTCGTGCAGATTCCCTATGTGATGAATCAGGTACCGGAGCTTAGCGAGCTTGTGCCGCGAAACTCCGCAATGGAGGCGGCTGTGCGACTTGGAGTCCACGCGCAGCACTTTACGTCGGACGTGGGTGGCAATCTGCCGCAGCAAATGCTCGAGCAGTTCGCGCGACGTTTGCAGCAGGGCGAGCACTCGATGGTCGTTTTGTGCGGCGTCGAGTTGCTAGCCACATTCTTGCACGCGATGAGGAACGGCGACAGCGTGGCGGCCTGGAGTACAGGAGAGTTGCCCGAACCCAAAGTCCTTGGCAATACAGCGCCGATGATCAGCGATGTGGAAAAAGCCCACGGACTTTGGGAGCCCGTAAACACCTACCCACTGTTCGAGTCATCCCTGGCCGCGGCACAGGGGCTCAATCGAACCGCACACCGGCAACTGCTTGGCCAGCTCACCGAATCAATGAGCGAGGTGGCCGCAGCGAATCCTTATGCCTGGAAACGGCAACGTTTCTCGGCGGAACAGGTGCTGGATACCGCGGACGGCAATCGACTGATATGCGATCCCTACACCAAGCTCATGAACGCGATTATCGGCGTCGATCAGGCCGCTGCCGTCGTCCTGACAACCGTGGGTCGGGCGCGGGAGCTGGGAGTTGATTCTTCCCACTGGGTGTATCTGTGGGGCGCCGCGAGTGCCAGCGACAGCGGCACCATCAGTGAAAGACCGTCACTGTGCGACTCTGACGCCATTCGGCAGGCGGGGAAAATGGCGCTGGAACAAGCAGGAGTCACCTTGCAGTCCATAACTGACTTCGATTTGTACAGCTGTTTTCCATCGGCTGTACAGGTGGCTTGTCGGGCGCTGGGACTCGATCCTCTGGATGAGCGGCGGGTGACGGTCACGGGCGGCTTGACCCTGTTCGGTGGCCCCGGAAACAACTACAGCCTGCATGCCATTGCGGAAATGGTTGACCGCCTGCGTAAGCGCGCGGACGGCGTCGGTCTGGTCACTGCAAACGGCGGATATCTCAGCAAGCATTCCGTGGGAGTGTACGGTTCGAAGGCCCCGGACGCTTTGTGGACAGGTCTCGACAACGGCAAGATTCAAGCTCAGGTGGACCAGACGCCCCGCGTACCTTGCGCCGAACGGGGGGAGGGCGTCTACACCATCGAGGCGCATACCGTGCGCTATGGCTCGTCCGGTCCTGAGCGAGCAATCTTACTGGGACGATTGAGCACCGATGAACGATGCGTCGCAATCTCTGACGATCACGAAACGATATCTGCCCTGATTGAAGAGAACTGCGTGGGACGGCGAGCTAATGTAGTTAGCCGTGACGGACTGAACCACGTGTTGTTACGCTGACGCCGGATCAATGACGTCAGTGATACCTGGCCACAGCTCAGCGCTTATGTCTCGTCTCTATTTTGAGCCGAGTTGTCTAAGGCCGAGGTATGTGGAGCCGAAGTATCCGGGGCCTGGTTACCCAGGGGCCAATAGGGAACTCTCGACGCGATTTATCCTAGCGTCGTTTATCAAAAAGCCTTTCAACGTAGTGTCTCGAAGCGATTGAGCTCCATATTTTTGCGGACGTTATCGATGGGAAACAAACGGCCATTCATCGCGATAAGCACTCCTGGGGAGGCGATCTGCAATGCGCCGAGGGCGCAGCCTATGTTGAAAATCGCATCGGAGCTCTTGAAAGCTGCGGGCTGCAGAGCTCCGGTAAGCACAATAGTTTTGTCTGGGACATCAGCAAGGGCCTTGCCTGTTTCGACCATGCCGTCAGTACCGTGGGTGATCAACACGCGATCGCTATTGCAGTTCGCTGCAAGCTCCCGAATTTGATGGCGGTCGTCTACCGTGAGATCCAGGCTGTCTTTACGCATCGCCGACTCCACACTGTAGTCGAGCGTGGCGCCCATACTGCTTAGGAGCTCGCTGATAACCGGTTCTCCGACCTGATAGTCGCTCTTTGCGTCGAAGTAAATCTTGTCGATAGTACCGCCGGTCGTGATTATGTGGAGTTTCATGAGAGTCAATCTGAGGAAGTGCGCGCCCGCAGATCGTGCACGATCTGCCGTTGACTTGTCGAGAGGCTTGGCTCCGATAGCCCGGACATCTGTTCTGGGGCTCAGACGCGTAGGAAGCGCATGGATCCAGTAACGCAGGGACTGCTTGGCGGAAGCTTACCGCGCGCTGTGGCCACCCCCCCACGGGCCGGAATGGCACTTTTGTGTGGAGTTCTGGCTGGTATGGCGCCAGATCTGGATGTGGTGATCCGTTCAAAGGCTGACCCGCTTCTCTTTCTTGAGTACCACCGTCACTTCACCCACTCGTTGATTTTTATCCCGTTTGGCGCCGCCATCGTGGCCGGCTTCGTATGGCTGGTGTTCGGCAGGCGTAGGGGTTGGCCGATCTCACAGATCTATCTTTTCTGCGCCCTCGGGTATGGAACCCATGCGCTTCTTGATGCCTGCACTACGTACGGTACGCAGTTGTTCTGGCCGTTCACGAACTATCGTGTGGCGTGGAATAACGTATCGGTTGTTGATCCCGCCTTTACGCTGCCGATACTCGTGGGGCTTATCGCCGCGCAAGTCAGGTGCGTTCGTTGGCCGGCGATTGCGGCGCTGTTTTGGGGGGTGAGTTATTTGTCGATGGGTGTCTACGCGAAGAACGTGGCGGAGCGGGAGGGGCTTGCTCACGCCGAACTACGCGGCCATCGCCCCGATTATCTCGAAGCCAAGCCCAGTCTTGGCAACTTATTGCTGTGGAAAGTGGTCTATAGAACCGAAGATCGCTACTACGTCGATGCGGTTCGTCTCGGATTTCCATCCAGCTACTATCCGGGCGAGAACTTACCCGTACTGGATCGCGAACGGGACTTGCCGTGGTTGCAGCCCGATTCTGTGCAGGCGGAGGATCTGGAAAGGTTCCGATGGTTCTCTGCCGGTTTTATCGCCATCGATCCAGATCAACCACTACGTGTGATCGATCTTCGCTATTCTTTGCTCCCTAATCAAACCAGGGCACTGTGGGGAATCGAGTTGGATCCTGCGCGGCAACAGGAACACGCAGCCTATGTTGTATCCAGGACACGTGAGCCCGGGGATCTTGCGACTTTTTGGCGTATGCTCAGAGGAAAGACGATTGATCATTAGACGTCTGGTGTTGGCCTTGTTCGCCGCTACGCTACTCTTGGCCTGTGCCAGCGAGGCCCCAGTAGAACCGATCTCTGAAGCGGCCCCGACGCGTATGGCTGGGGACTGGGAGCTGGACTATGGTCGCAGCGATAATCTTCAGGCTCGTTTCAACGCGATGCTGCGGGAGATTAGGCGTCAGTCGTCGCGGGGCGGATCAGAGCGTAGCCGCAGCGCTGCGTTAGCAGGCAACTCGGCCCAGCGGAGCCTTATGGCGCTTGCGCAAATGGCCGAGCTCATTACCGAGTCCCAGCTTTTGAACATTGAGCAGAGCCGAGTTGCGATCCGCGTTAAACGGGAGGGTAACTTCTCCTTAAGTTGTGACTACGGACCTGACGCTCCATCGCTGAGTGACTTAGGTCTGGGTGTTGAGCGCTGCTTTTGGGACGGAAATCAACTCGTGTTCTACATGCGCCTGCCGGATGGTTTAGACATTATCCATCGACTGTCCGTTTCTGAGTCTCAGCAAACCCTGGCGATCTTGACGACGCTGGATTCTCCGGGTGCCGCCGATCCATTCACAGTACGCCGAATTTATCGAAAGTACGTACCAGGCAATAGCGGCTACCGCTGCACCGAAACCCTTACTCGAGGTCGCGTGTGTACCACTGAGAAGAGCGCTCCTTGATGCAGCGTTACGTACGCCGTCCTACGGCTTTAGTCCTCGCCTTTCCGCTCTTTTTATTTTTTATTACGGGATGTGAGTCCATACCCTTCACTGAGCCCGTCCCGGCAAGTCCTACAGCTGCGAAGTCAGCGACGCCGCCGGTCGGAGACGTCAGCTTTCAGCGCTTTGAAGCAGGAGCAGCTCTGCTGGACGTGGGCGTTCAGGTATTTGATGAGGGCGCGGGTTCTGCATCGTCGAATAGCTATCCCACGGTGCGCAAGGCAGAATCGCTCTTGCTCCCTGTCTTGCTGGCCCAGTACCTGCGGGAATCCGGCGCCTACGGCGTGGTACGAGTTGTACCAGCCGACGGGATTTACCTGCCTCTGCAAGTCGCTGCCAGCATCGTTCGCGCCGATGGCCTGGAGCTGGAGCTGGATGTTGAAGTACGCGATGCGGGCAATCGAACTTTGCTGAAAAAGCGTTATCGGGATGTCACCACTCCTGCCGACTTCCCGGTAGCGAAAGGAGACGAACCATTCGCCGATTTGTACCGGGCCATCAGCAATGACCTGGGTACGCTGGTACAGGACCTCGATAGCTCCGAACGGCAAACCTTGGATCGCCTCGCACTAGCTCGCTTTGCGGCAGCGATATCCCCAGCGGCGTTCGGGCGTTTAGTGCAAGTGACGCAGCCTCGCGGGGGGGATTCGACTGTGAACCAGGCTTTCATGCTTGCGGGGTTCCCTGCGGCCGGTGGTCCTATGCTCGGCAGGATGCAGCGTCTTCGCAGGCAGGATGCGTTGTTCATCGACAGCGCCGATGAACAGTATCGATTACTTCTCGATGAGGTTCAGGAGAGCTACAACCTTTGGCGAGAGTACAATTTCGAGCTCCAGCGATACGGCGATGCCTATCGAGAGGAGGCGAGTTCTCGCAAATCCAACGCGCGCCGAGGCAGCTACGCGTCGATGCAGCAAAGCTATGCGAGCTTCCGAAAGGTCAAAATTCAGGAAGAAGATCTGGCCGACCTCGTAGATGGCTTTGCTGGCGAATCGCTGGAGACTGTCCTACGCGTGGACGATGGCGTGTTCCGGCTCCAGGGGAGTGTGGAGCAGCGCTATGCGCAATGGAAAGAGATTCTTGCTCGTATCAATGCGCTAGAGACAGGGATTCCGAAAGATAGTTGAACCTCTCAGCGGCTGCACGTCGATACGTGCAACAATGTTAAAGACACTCCAAAGCACAAATTCAACTGATGTCTGAATTTTCTAGCGACCCTGACAACGACGCCGCACCATCGGCGGCACGAACACTGTTTGATTCTCTGATTCGCCGCGCCGGCAAGATGGCTGGAGGCACTCTCGAAATCGCCCTCGATATGGCGGCGACCAGCGCCATGAATGGAGATTCCTGGGTTCGTGAGTTGCTCAAGGCCGGCGCATCGACGGAACGCCTGCAAGCGATGGTTGATGCCGGGAACTTTCTTCGCGATGCGCGGGAGACCGCCGGATTGTCCTTAGCGGAAGTGTCGGAGCGTCTTGGTCTTGGTGATGACAGCATGCTTGAAGGCGTCGAGCGGGGTGAAGCGCTGCTGCCTATTGACGTTATTTTTCGCGCCGCGTCGCTGCTTGCACGCCACGATCCCATTCCCTTCCTGATTAAGTTTTTTCGCAGTTACAACCCACAGCTCGAGTCGACGCTGGAGCAGTGGGGTGTGATGTCCATTCCTAAGAACTATGAGCGCGAGCGCCGCTTTCTAAACGTTTATCGGCAGCACGACTTCCTGCGCGATCTTGATGACGAAGCTCACCAACGCTTTATTGAATACATGGACGCGAGCACTCGATTGGTTGTCGAGGTGATGGAGCGCGAAGCTGGTGCATCGCCGCTGTCCACCGGTAAGCGCAAACCAACCGCGAGTAAGGCGAGCACGACTCGAGCGCGGTCTCGGAAGAAGCAGCAGACGGCGGGGACAAAAAGCGGGGGTGAGACCCCTAAACCGAAAGCCAGAAAGGCATCGTCGAGGGCCCCGCAGTCCGGGAAAGGAAATCCGGCTTCCATGTCATCCAGCCAGCGAGCATCAACCGGGACGGATACCACCGCGAAAACGCGGCCGGTGGTAAGAAAAGTAAAGCCAAGAAGCGCCTGAAAGTGGCTAGTGGCGACCCCGCAGTAAATGATCCGATACCGAACGATCCGGTACGTAGCTGGCTGGCAACGTGTCCCCGGGGGCTCGGCGGATTGCTTGCGAATGAAATCAAGGCGCTGGGCGCGCAAATCGCAACGATTCGCGATGCGCAGGTGGAGTTCAGCGGGACACGGGCCGACTTGTATCGGGTATCTCTTTGGTCGCGTATTGCCAATCGTGTTTTGCTGCCTGTTTTGTCTGGACCTGCTGCAAATGCGGACGAGCTTTACGACACGATGCGATCAGCTCGGTGGTCGAGTCTGCTACGACCGAATTCCAAGTTCTCCGTGATGTTCAGCGGCACCAGTCAGGAGATTCGCGACACGCGTTTTGGAGCGAGACGTTGCAAGGATGCCGTCATGGATTACTGCCGTGCGGAGGGCGAGCTTAATCTACAACCGTCACCCGCCGAACCCGACTTGAGTATTTCTGTGCGACTGCGCGCCACTAGGGTGGACGTAGCCCTAGATCTCACAGGAGAGAGTTTGCACCGCAGAGGTTATCGTACGGCAGCAGGAGCGGCTCCACTCAAGGAAAACGTAGCAGCAGCCTGCTTGCTGCGTGCCGGCTGGGTCGGACGTCAATCCGATGAGCATGCTCTTATCGACCCTCTCTGCGGTAGTGCGACTTTCCTTATCGAAGGCGCCATGATCGCGCTCGATCAAGCGCCTGCTCTGCGGCGCCAGCATTTCTCATTTGCACATTGGGCCGGTCACCACGCTGCCCAGTGGCAAGCTGTGTTGGGAGAGGCTAGCGCGCGGGCGAAGGCAGGCCGTAGCGGGGCTGTTCCCGAGATACGTGGCTACGATGAGGATCCCCGGGTAATTGCAAAGGCGCAAGAGAACATCCGGGCGGCAGGGCTGAGCGACTTTGTTCGTGTAAGCGTTAAATCGCTGTCCCAGGTTCAAGTGCCGACGCATCGCAGAATCTGCAGCGGACTGCTTGTGACGAATCCACCTTACGGCCAGCGTTTATCGGATCCTGGTGCTTCGAAGCGACTCTACTCGGCATTGGGTGCAACTCTGGCATCCGAGTTCGAAGGATGGTCTGCAGCAGTTCTTGCGCCCACTAAGGAGCAGGGCAAGGCGCTCGGTCTGCGCAGCCATCGTCAACTATCTTTATATAACGGTGGTCGACCTGTATCACTGATATTGCTCGATATAGACTCGAATAACTATCGCTCTTCTGATGGACTGAAGACGCTGAAGCGTGAGGAGACTGCAGCCCCACCTGCACCTGTTGTGGAGACTGATCGTAGTGCTGCTAAGGGGAGCGCATCAGGGCCCTTGCTCGAGCATGAGCAAAACACAGAGAATTCTGAGCTGGTTTCCACCGCTCACTACGTTCCTGCCGCCGATTCGCTTGCTGCTCTTCCGGCCGGTGCCCAGATGTTTGCCAACCGTCTAACTAAAAACCTACGTAGAATCTCGCGCTGGAGGAAGCGTTACGCTGTTGAGTGCTACCGACTCTATGACGCAGATATGCCTGAGTATGCAGTAGCGGTTGATCGATATGCGGATTGGCTGCATATCAGCGAATACCTCGCACCTCAGAGTGTGAGTTCCGAAGACGCTGCCCGTCGAAGAGGTGAAATTCTGAGCGCACTACCCGTTGTCACGGGTGTGCCTAGCGAACGCTTAGTTTTTAAGGAACGGGCCCGCCAGCGGGGTCGAAGCCAATACGAGAAAAGATCCAGTCGAAGGCAGTTTCTTCAGGTTCGCGAGGGTGAAGCCACGCTTTTAGTAAACCTCGAGGATTACTTGGATACCGGTTTGTTCCTGGATCATCGACCGCTGCGACGCCGCGTGAGCGCCGAGAGTAAAGGGTGCCGTGTTCTCAACCTGTTTTGCTACACCGGAGCTCTTACTGTTCACGCGGCGCTTGGCGGGGCGAGAAGTACGGACAGCGTGGACTTGTCAAATACCTATCTTCGCTGGTTGAGCGAAAACCTTGCGGTGAACGGGTTCGGCGAAAGCCATCACCGCCGTCATAACGCGGACGTACTTAAGTGGCTGCAAACGGCGAGTCACACCTATGATCTGATTCTGGTTGATCCACCGACGTTCTCTAACTCATCAAAACTCGCTCAAGTCTTCGATCTGCAGCGGGATCACGCTCGTTTACTCCATCTTGCAATGGCGAGGCTTGAGCCCCGGGGTAGGCTTTACTTTTCTAATAACGCACGGTCATTCAAGCTCGATTCAGGCCTGGTTGAGCGCTACGGCGTGCGGGAGATCACTCGGCAGACCATTGACCCGGATTTTCAACATTCGAAGCGTCCGCCGCATCGCTGCTGGACCTTCGAGCAACGGCCATAAGCCCGTCCTGCACCCATTGAACAAAATTCGGGCAGTCTTCGCTGAAAAAAAGTTATCCACAGTGCTTGAATTTGGTGATTTATTCCTGTCCACAGGCGAATTATGCAGAAATAACTTTATTTATATTCGATAAGCTATTGATATAGTTATTTATTACTAGAAATTTGCGCCCCAGGCCTATAACAAATTTTTTTCTCGCAGAGCCGTGCTCAGGTCTTGAATATTTTTTCCCCACTCGTTTGTCCACAGTCCGGTACCCGAAATATCGGAGCCGCGGCGGTGCAAGGGGTTGAGCTGAATTGCTGATTGTGTATGCATCGCAAAGTGGCGCATCAGCGTGTTTGGCGCATGCGGCATTCGGCGGCGCAAAAGCAGAAATCGATGATGTTCGCTTACTGCGCTGTGCCGATGCTGGGGCCCGCGAGGTTGCTGCGAGCAAAGGCGTGCTACTTGTATGTGCGGAGAACTCCGGTCGTTTAGCTGGACAGGCAAAGGACTTCCTCGATCGGATTTTTTACCCCTTACATCTCGCGAGCTGCTGTCGTCCGTACGCGCTGCTAGTTAGTGCAGGGAACGATGGCACCGGCGCTGTAGCTGAGGCGCAGCGAATTATGAGCGGTATACCATTCACCCGCAGTGTTGAGCCGCTAATTATTCGAGGCCCAGCGAGTGAGCGAGGGTGCGGGCAGGCCCGTGAGCTGGGCGCTGCATTTGCTGCCGGGCTCAGCATGGGGGTTTTTTGAAGGAGTGGGGCTGCAGTTATTTATGGGGCGGTGCGCAATCCGGTGATGCTCCCCGACCCACAATCAGAACTGCAACCAAAGTTGGAATCGGTATGCCAGCGCAAGGAATTAGATGACGGACGGAAGCAAAGCGGCGTTCTCGGGCACTGGCGAGAAGGGGGAGGCAGGGGAGAGGAGAGACGGAGAACCGCCACAAGGATACGAACGCGTGCCTGAGGGAATTGGGTTTGGCGACCGCTTGCAGCCACTCTATCGGTGTCTGGCTAACGGTACTGTGAGCTTCGGGTTTTTCGTCGCCAATCAGCACCTCAACATGATGGGCATATGTCACGGCGGCGCGTTGATGACGCTCGCCGATATTGCTTCTGCGGGCAGCCTCTATCATGCGCGCAACAGCTCATCCCCGGCGCCCACGATTAACCTGAGTTTTGACTTCCTGAATCCAGCCAGGCGTGGTCGCTGGATTTGCTCCAGAGCGGACCTCGTGGAGCCTAAAGGTCGTTTTGGATTTTGCAGCGGCGTGCTGCTCGACGGTGATCAGACAGTGCTGCGGTACAGCGGTGTGTACTATCATGGTAAGGCCGCGTCTGAAGAAGAAAATGGGGTGGACGAAGCTGCCGTTGAGCGAACACAAAGACTCGAAAGGCTGATGGGCAAGTCCGGTTAAGCCGTCGCATCAAGCGAGTTTTCATCGAAAGCACCTTCGCATTACGCTCATTCACCCACGGCCTGACTTACTCGGTGGTTGTCGGTCCTAGCCGATTAGAGTCGGCCGGTCTGCGCCTGTTGCCTCGCGCAAGATCAAACGTCGGGGTTCAGGGGTCTGGGGCTTGTACTTGCCGATGAATTGCCAACGGGCACTGGAGGCGGAGTAACTCCACGAACGCCTCAGCGCTTCGAGAGAGACTTCGCTGCTGATGAAGCACAAGTCCGAGTTCACGTTTGAGTGCCGTGTGACCGACGCTCAGTGTTTGCAGCCCCTCACCGAGCATGGTCTCAGGCAGTACTGTCCAGCCTAATCCGACCGCCGCCATCATCCGAAGAGTTTCCAGGTAATTTGTGGTCATGCCCAACTGGAGAGTTTCACCAAAGCGGGTGAAGTGCTGGCGGACGATGCGCCCGGTAAAGGTCTCAAGTCCAGGCAACACTGCCGGATACTGAGCAAGGTCTGAAAGGTCGACATGCTGGGCACTCGCAAGCGGATGTTCCGGGCTCACCATGATCGCAAGCGGATCATCCCACAGCGGTTGGGTGGCCAGCTGATTGATGTTGCCGGGTGCGAGTGTAACGACGGCGACTTCGATCTCGCCGCGACGCACCCGTTCGTATGCCTGCTCCGAATCGGTAAACTCGACTTCCAGCCGCACTTGCGGATGCGCGTTTTTGAATGCTGACAGGATTGGGGGCAAGCGATAGATGCCAATGTGATGGCTCATCGCGATCTGCAAAGGTCCCGCGATCTCTCCCGCCAGGTCTCGAACGGCGCGCTCGGCGCGGTGCAGACTTTTCTCCACATCGGCCACGTGGGCAAGTAGCGCACGACCTGCCTCGGTCAACTCGATGGAGCGGCCGAGGCGATCAAAAAGTGCGGCGTCCAGCTCTTGCTCCAGCAGAGATATCCGTTTGCTGATAGCAGGCTGGGTTACATGCAGTGCGCGCGCGGCTGACGAAAATGAGCGCCGCTCTGCGACGGCACGGAAGGCTTCAAGCTGAGAGAATTCCA
>JBCCPL010000003.1:0-249018 GCA_039111155.1 Pseudomonadota bacterium
GAGCCGGCTTCTTGCTTACCGAGGCGCGGGGTTCGGATTTGAACCAACCCTTACGCAAAGTGCATGGTTCAGACCGCACAATAAAAGTGAGGACGTCGAAGGACTGTTCCTTGTAGGTGCCGGAACCCACCCGGGTGCGGGTGTACCGAGCGTGCTCACTTCCGCGAAAGTGATGGACGCGGTGGTACCACCCGCTGAAGTCTTCCTTTAGGAAGACCCGCAACTGACGCCGCAACCAAGGAGACGCCACAACGAGACGCCTCGCTAGTGGGCGAGCCAACAATCTCGTTGTCAGTGACTCAAACAGATGCTTGCTTCCTTCTCAAGTTTTGTATTTGGTTAGAACACGCCGGCCGCACCAGCCTCTCGTGGCGCTGGTGTACTGAATTATTGACCCTGACGAACGCGCTGAACGCAGACGGAGAAGCGTCTGGCAATTATGATCCTGACTTCGAAGGCTGAATGCACCTTCTAATGGGCGGACAAAACCGTACAGGGCTTTGCCGAAGACTGACCTGAGATGGCCGTAGGCTCAGGATCAGAGATGGATCTTGTGGAGGCGAGATATGAAGACACCAACGCAACATTATTCGAGTAACTCGCCGCCATGGCTACGAAAATACGCGCAGATCAGCTCAGCAAAGACGAGTAGACTACACCGGGTAACGGCGAGTGCTCTGCTCGCCTTCGCAGCCCTCTCAATAGTTCTCCCCGCGTTTTCGCAGGACGCCGCCGCCAAAAGGATAGACGAGGCGTTACACCAAATCGATAGGTACGATCAGAGGTACCGTGCCGTAATTGCTCTGGATCCGACTGCGAAGGAGCAGGCTCGGGCGCGCGACAGGGAACGACGTGCCCCTGGCCCGCTTCAGGGCTTGCCCGTCCTGCTAAAAGACAATATCGATGTGGCGGGTATGGTCACAACAGCGGGGTCGCTGGCGCTTGCTGCAAACTTGTCATCGACGGATGCACCGCTGGTACAACAACTTCGCGGTGCCGGTGCCGTCATCCTGGGAAAGACCAATCTCAGCGAGTGGGCCAACTTCCGGTCCGAGTTTTCGAGCTCCGGCTGGAGCGCTGCCGGGGGTCAGGCGAGAAACGCTGTTGATCCAAGCAGAAGTCCCTGTGGATCGAGCTCCGGCTCAGCCGTCGCCGTGGCGCTTGGTTACGTCGATATAACGATCGGAACCGAAACCTCGGGCTCGATCGTGTGTCCTGCTAGCGTCAACGGTGTAGTCGGACTCAAACCCACCCAAGGTCTTGTGGCGGGAGATGGGATCGTTCCGTTGGCCAGAACGCAAGATACAGCAGGACCAATCACGTATACCGTCGAGCAGGCTGCCACGACGCTTGCCGTCATCCTGGATCCCACAGATTCGAAGACCCGGGATATACGATTGGGTTTGCTCGACTTACGCGTCTCGGCCACGACGCTGGAGGGCTTACGAATCGGTATCGATGCGCGGACTCTCGAGTACGATCCGCGCCGCGATAGAGAACTCGCTAAAGTGATCGCTACGCTCGAAGGGCGCGGCGCTGTTGTGGTGCCGGGTTTAAAGCTGCAACCCTATGAGGGCTACTCCCAGGATTCCTATGATGTCTTGCTCTGGGAATTCTCACGGGACCTGAGGGCGTACTTCTCAAAATTGTCCAATGGGGCGAGCGGGCTGGACCTCAACAAACTCATCGAATTCAATGAGAAGCACGCCGAGCAGGAGCTACTGCGCTTTGATCAATCAATTTTTCTGAAGGCCCAGGGCATGACCGATGACGCGGCCGAGTACGCTCGCAAGCGCGCAAAAACCCGCAGAGCCATGCGGGAGGACGGCCTGGACAAGTTGTTTGACGATCATTCCCTTGACGTCATGCTGGGAATCACCACGGGGCCTGCCTGGAAGATCGACTGGACCAATGGAGACGCTTTTTTCGGTCCATCAATGGCTGGCTCCGCCGCCGTGGCCGGCAATCCCCACATCACGCTCCCGCTGGCTGAAGTCGACGGCTTGCCTCTCGGAATCTCCTTGGTCGGAAAGCGCTTTGAGGATCACCGGCTTGCGGCTGTGGCAAAGCTACTGTCGGATTCCCATGGAACGATCGACTGGCGCGCTCGCGTAAAAGCGCAGCTGACAGATTCAGATCAGAAACCGGCGCCCGAATAAGTCGAGAAGGTTTCCGGGCAAATCGGCGGTATTGAGAACCGGCCGACTCTGCAGCGTGCCTCACGCAGTATGGGTTGCTTCAATCTTCGCCTGAAGGTGCGCCCCTGCGGTGGTCGGCGCAAATCGAGCTGGGTGAGACTCGCTTACACAGGAAGCCAGCGCCTCGACCTGAGTTTCACTATCCGGGTCAACGAATAGAGCGATAGAGTGACGGTTGCGATGAGAGGACTGGGGAACTACCCGATGCCAGGTCGAGCGATAACGCCCATTACTCCAGACCTCCAGCAGGTCGCCGGCGTTAATCACTATCGCGCCATCACGCGCTGGCACATCATGCCAGTTCCCGTCTTCGGACCGGACCTGGAGACCTCCCACGCCATCCTGAAACAGAAGCGTCAGCATGCCATAGTCGGTGTGTGCTCCCGCCCCCATCTGCAACGCCTGAACGTCGGTATCGGCCACCGGCGGGTAGTGTAGAAGTCGGAGAGTGACGTTTTCACCGGTATGTCGATCAACAAAGAAAAGCTCCTCCGTCCCGAGCGCAAGCGCCAGGAGTCGTTGGAGTCGTCGCGCACCCGCTAGCGCCAGATCGTAGAACTCAAGCACGGTGTTTCTGAACTCTGTATGCGGCCAGCGAGACGCGCAGATTTGGGCGCCACGCAGGTTACGCATAGTGAAGCTCTCTTTGAGATCGCCAGGTTTATCTGGATCGAGAGCCTCCGCGAGCAGACCTTGATAGCCAAAGTTCTCCGAAGCCGCCCCGTAGGCGCAGCGCTGCTTATCGGCCGAGCTTCCCGCAAAGAATCCGGCAGACGCCGCAAACATGGCCTCAACTGCAGGCCCGCTGACTCCGAGATTCTCGACCGCCATAAAACCGATATCGCTCAGCGCTCGATCAATATCTTTGGCAATCTCCAGCTCGGTGCGCACGCTCGGATCGCAGTCAATTATAGGTATGCTCACAATGGCTCCTGATTTGTCCTTGCCTTCTGTCGCGTTTATGCGGATCCCTAATCTAGAGTCACTAATCGAGAGTTACTAATTGGGAGTCTCCAAACGAGAGTAACTCAGGGATGAGGTTGTTCACGCGGGCTATGCGGTGGAGTCTCTGCACCTCGTCAGTGAATCAGGAACCAGCCCGACACCGCAGGGAACTCAAGCCGTTTCGCCCACTCAAAGATCGAGTCTGCAGCAGAAAACAAAACGGGTGCAAGGTCCAGGGCATCACATTATCGCGCTCACGCTTTGGCGTCGCCTCTAACCTTGCTGCTGCTACCTGCGCGACAATGACAAGCCTTAACACATCCGAACACTAACGATTGAACATGGAAGTAAGAGAATAAAGTGAGAAGCACGGAATCGATTCGTTCGCCCAGTCAGCTGGCAAAGTTCATCGCTTCGTTGAATGGAATCATCGTACTGCTAATGCTGTCGCTGCCGACTTTTTCGGCCGATGAGCCGTCGCATACGGCCTGGACTGATTTGCTCAAGGACTGCGTAGTAACTCTGGGCGATGGCGGAGCCACCGCAGCCGACTATGACTGTTTTGATCAGAAGCATTCGGCCCTGAAAGGCTATCTTGATGAACTGAGCTCGGTGACTCCGCAAGCATTTGCGAGCCTGCCCAAGGAGAGCCAGCTTGCATTTCTCATCAATGCCTATAACGCTTGGACGGTGGAGCTGATTCTCACCGAGTGGCCAGACCTTGAGTCCATTCGAGATCTGGGAAATCTCTTTCGATCCCCATGGAAGAAAAAGATCGTCCGCCTTTTTGGCCAGGAACTGAGTCTCGATGACGTCGAGCACGGCCGAATTCGCGAGAAAGGTGTGTACGACGATCCTCGGATTCACTTTGCCGTGAATTGCGCCAGTATCGGGTGCCCAGCGCTTCGCGAGGAGGCTTACACAGGCACAGAGCTGGAAACGCAGCTTGAGCAACAAACCCGTCGCTTTCTGGGAGACCGCTCCCGAAATCGCCTGCAACGAAACACTCTCGAAGTGTCGTCGATCTTTAAATGGTATCGGGATGATTTCGAAGCCGGATGGCGCGGCGCTTCATCGCTGCCAGAGTTCTTCGCACGCTACGCCGTGGCGCTCGATGCAACGCCACAAGCTCTGACAAGCGAGAGTTTGGAGATCGATTTTCTGTCGTACGACTGGGCTCTCAACAAACCTTAGAGTGCGGTAAATAGGATGGAGGGTACAGTTTCAGTTTGTGCCATCAAACTGTTCGTTCTCGACCCAAGAAGGTAAGAAAAGCAGCAGGGCTAGTGAAACCAGTGAAAGCCCCAGGGACATCAGCGACGGAGGAGCGGCTCCCAGAACCAAAAAAGGTGCCAACGCAGCGGTAGCAGCTGCAGTGAATATCATCACAAAAAGAATAATCAGAGCAGAAGCCCTTGTGTCATCGCCGCCGCTGGCCTGTAGTGCGCGATAGAACCCCGGGGGACCGCGCAAACCAAAGCCGAAGTTGAGCGGCACGAAGAGCATCCAGATTGACCAGGAACGTACCGCCCCCCCGAGGGATACCAACGTCAGAAAAAAGGCTGCAGCCGTCATGAGTAAACTGCCGAACAGAATCATCCGTTCGGCGCCGAATCGCGATGCAGCGAAGCCAGCCAGATTTGCGGCGACGATAAATGCGCTTATTCCCAGCAGCTGCATCACAATAAAGTCAGTGATTCCAGAGCTTAGCGCCTGAACAAAGACGCTGGGCATCGCAAACACAAAACTGAGCAGAGCGGCGAGACCAAGTCCGTGACTTAGCGCATAGCGCTGAAACGTCGCGTTCGCCAACAGTGTCCCATAGCTGGTCTTGGACTCGGGGCGTTGCACTGCGGGGAGTATCGTGCGCATACGAAACACAGCAAGCGAAAGTAGTACGGCGCAGACGGCGGTTGTCCAAAAAGAAGACGCCCACCCGAAAGACCGAAAGAGAACGGCACCGATGATGGGTGCAATGGCCGGCGCCAATGATTCGACACTTCCAAGAATTCCGATGGCCCGGAGCGCCCGTCGTTCGTCAAACAGCGCGCGGATCATTCCCGGTGCTACGACAGCGGCACAAGCTGCGAACATGCCCTGAAAAAAACGCACGGCGATGAGAACATTCAGGTTTGGCGCCAGGCCGCCCAGCAGCGATGACAATGCGAAACTGATCGTCGCGAATGCCAGCATCCCGCCGTTGTCCGTGCGCGTCCCGATCTCTCCGAACAGAATCAATCCCAGCGCGGTTCCCGCCGAGAACGCGGCGAGCACATACTGGGCGGAGGATACGGTCCCACCCAACGTATCAGGTAAATAGGGCACGGCGGGAAGCACCAGATCAGTACCCGCCAGAGACAGCACGGCGCACGCCGCGAGGATGCTGGCTATCAGCCAGGCCTTTGCGGGTTCCGGTCGATCCGTCATCTTACTCCGTCTGAGTGCTCCTCCATTTCGGAGCAGCGATCCCAGCAGCTACTGAGGTCGCAACTCTTGCGGCGCCAGCGTGTCGACAAATTCTGCGAGAGCGGCGTCGGCTTGAGTACCACGGCAAAAGAGGGTACTTGCTGGCCCGTCGACCAGTTCAAGTACTCCGGCCGTCTCCGCATCAAAATGGCGCCTCTCCATCCCACCTTCAACGACTGAGGGTATGGTTTTATCAGATGTCGGCCACCAGGGCTCATCCGTGACCTGAAACTTCGCCGCTAGCGCGACCTTGTCGCCCTCGCAGTAGCGCTCTCGATCCGCGACCACCAGCGCCGCCAATACATCCCAAAAGTAGTATTCACCGGATTCGATAAACCAGTCGTTGGCGTCCAGTACCTGATCCCAGAACACCGCCGCCGGATTGTTGGCTCGGGCTTTGAACTGCTGTGCAAAGGCCTCAGTCACCTTCACATCGTTGGTGACATCGAGGCCGACAAGTTCCTTCGGTAAGGCCGACCTGAGAACCTGATCAGCGGCAACGGGGTCGACATAGATATTCCACTCCGCCCGTCGATTGGGGTTATCGTCGGTAAAGCCTGGCACGATAATATTACCCGGCACGTCTAGCGCACCGCCCATGATCACCAGCCTCTCGATGCTCTGGCCATCGGCTGGATAGCGCTCGATCCACTGAGCAATGTTGGTAAGCGGGCCTGTAGCAAGCAAGGTTACCGGTTGAGAAGTCGCGGTCAGTACGTCATGCATCAGATCTACGGCATGACGGGGGTCGCTATCCTGGTAGCCGTCCGGAATTGCCACACCGGAGAGGCTATCCATGTCCTGCTGCCAGGGAACAGGGAATACGAAGTACCCATCTATGGGAACAGCGTCGCCGCAGCTCACCGGGATCTGATGATGGGGATCCGCCAGGGTGAGCAGGGCAATGGCATTTCGAACACCCGGCTCGCAATGCGCCTCACCGCTGCCAGCAACGGTAACGGCCAGCAAGTCCAGCTTCGGATTTTTCGCCAGGTAGAGAAGTGCCGCCCAATCATCGATCGCCATGTCCGTGTCAAAAACCACGGGGATAGCCGACTCAGGTGCCGGCAAGACATCCCGGTACCGGTCCCACTGACCAATGAGTTCGTCCACCACTCGCTGGCCCAGCCTCTGCGCCGTATCAAGGGCTCCGTAACCGCCATCCGGATAGTCGGCGGTGGTACTCCAGGCCGCCGAGCGCCCCGGAGGGGGCACCGTATAGTTACTGGCAGTCCGCAATACCAGGATCCTCTCCGGGTCGACACGTCCATCGCGCGCAAGCCGGTGGAGCGCGGTGAGCGTACCGGAATCCTCCATATTTGAAGTCATGAATCGAGCGCGGCCTTCACCATAGGCATGAACCCAGTCATTGGCCCACTGGTTGAGCTTTTCACCGTGCCAATAAGTACTCGCTGATAGCGTATCTCCCCGCGTGACGAACGGCGGACGGGTAGCTCTAGTATCCGGCGAATACTGCTGGCGAAAGTCCCGCATGGCGGGTGTATCCGTCAGCGGTGTATTTCGCGTTAACTGAAAGGCCCACTCCAGCAGATCCTGGTTCAGGTCGAAGCTGATCGTGTCGAGTGTCCAGCCGGAGGACACGTCCTGGGGACCATCGGCAGGGGCCGATGCTCCAAGCGGAATGAATCCATAGGGCCAGGCATCAGGGATCTCCCGCGCATCAATCTCGTACGCGAGATCACCGTCTACCACGGTGCTCGCCCAGGCGGCTGACCCGAGAGACAGATCCTCCGGGTCCCCTCCCGCGATGCCTGCGACGAGCCAGTAGGCCCGCGTTAGATCAAAGCGCGGATCCATTCCCAGCGCGAAGGTGGTCGCCGTGGCGTTGGGAATGCCTCCGCCGAGACACACCAACAGCAAACCGTCTTCCCGGTAATACAGCGGGTAAAGTCCAAGGCTGAACGGCAATTCGCGGACTTCGGGATTACGCTCTACCCAAAGCTGCAGCTCTCCGGGCTTATCTCCTGTGACCTCACCATTTTCGAACATGGTCAGGACCACCGCTTTTATGATGAGTGGGTTATCGCTACCCGACGCGCTGGAATCCCCCTGCACTGGATTAGCGGCCGCCGCGACGCAAACCGGTGCGAAAAGCAATACCAGAGCAAACGGCAGCGCCCGCAACCGGTGCTCAACGGACAGCCAAGCGCTGGGCTTGCGGTAGCTCGCAAAATGAACGAAAGCCATCATCGAGTCAGGTCTGCCGGCAAAGGTGTGCGGTCCGCGTACTTCGCCCAGCCGGCTACCAGAGCATCGATCACGGTCGAGCCAACGAGGTAAGCTGATTCCAGAGACGCATCAAGTCCCGCATAACCTTCGTTCTCCGCCAGGAGATTCGTCGCGGCATCGACCCCGGGCGGGGGCATCGTATAGTTTGAAGCCGTGCGAAGGACCATCAAACGATCGCGATCCGCGCGGCCGGCTCGCGTCAGCCAGGTCAGCGCCTGCATGGTGCCTGTGTCTTCCATCGCCGACGTCACGAATTCCCCCTTCCCGTCAGACCAGTACGAAACCCAGTCGTTGGCCCAGTCGTTCAGTATCTTGCCGTGCCAGAATGTCATGGCGGCCAGGTGATCGCCCTTCAGCACAAAAGGCGGGCGCTGCGCGTTCGGGTGTTCGGTGTACAGCTCCCGCGTCTCATCCAGCGATTCGAAATCCGGTAGTTCGAGATCCCGGGTGAGCTGAAACGCCCACTCCGTTAGTTCCGGATTGGTCCGGAACATCTCTCCGGTTGGTTCGGGCTTCTCAGCATCGAAGGGTTCATCCGTGTAGCGGGCCAGATACCCGTAGTCCCAGTCCGCGGGCATCTCTCGCGGGTCAATCTCATGGGCCAGATCGCCATCGACGAGATACTCCGCCCAGGCCGCGCTGCCGATGGATGCATCTTCGGGGTCTACACCCGCAATTCCAGCAACGAGCCAGTACGCTTTTTGCAGATCAAAACGCGGATCCATCCCGAGCATCATTACCGAGGCAGTGGACTTAGCAGTGCCAATGCCCGTGACCATGATCAGCACACCATTTTTCGAGTCATAGTGGAGATCGTGATGTCCCGCGAAAGGAAAGACCTCATCAAAATCCCGCCGCTCATACCAGAGCTGAAACTCAGCAGCCTGATCGCCCGTGTCCTCGCCGATCTCGAACATTGTCACGATCACAGCCTTGATTGGCAGAGGTGATGCGCCCTCCTCCACCGTTGCCGACTCCGGCGCACAGCCCGGGAGAACAAATAGGGAAAGCAGCAGGGCAAACCAGGGCATTGGCTGAGAGAACGATCGCATAGTCAGGGTCCTGAATTCGACAATAAGTTTGCTGGGACGGAACAACGGAGATGAATTCTGCTGGCTCGGGACACTAGGACTCTACCACTCGCAAAGCGCGTAACGAGAACACAAAAATCCGTAACTGAATGCCCGTTGGGAGAGCGCCGATTCGGGGTCGCGTTCCACCAGATCGGCAAAGGCTGCCAGCCGCCGCTTCAGATCACCGATAAGACGCTCGCGAAGCTCGTCCGGTGCGAACGAATACCGCAGAGAATTTTCGCTGAGCCTGACCAATTCACTCCAGCTGAGGTTGAATTCTTTAACGGCCACAAAAAACTCATCGGTCAGGTTGCTGTCCCACATTCCCCGGTCATCGGTGGAGAGCGCCACTGGAATACCAGTGCGCAGGTATTCGGGAAAAGGATGCTTGCTGTAGTCACTCACGTACTCCAGAAGCAGATTCGAAATCAGGTTGATCTCCACGAGATAGGGACCATGGCGCATCAGACGCATAGTGTCCTCGTCGGTGATCAGGTTAACGCCATGCCCTATTCGATCCGCACCCAGAAGTAAGGTGTCGCGCACATGATGGTTCGGCTCGTCGACCTCGCCGGCATGAATCGACAAGCGCACGCCGTGATGCTTGCGTCGCAGTTCCCTCAGAACCGGTAGAAAGCGCAGCGGATAGCCTTTATCGTTGTCTTCCCGACCCACCATATTGACCGCGACGAACAGATCATTGTTCGCGGCCACGAAGGCGTATAGCGCGCGCAGGCTGTCCTCCGCATTCGGCGCAAAACGAAGAATGGCGACCTGAAGCCGCACAGCCACACCGGTGGCCCGGGCATCCTCCGCTGCGAGGCGCTGGCGATAAATATCGGCAACATCCTCGGGCAAAATACCGGCCCCATCGGGACCGATGTAGCCATACACACCGATCATGCTTTCGAGATACCGAAGGCCTTCGTCACCGAAGGCCTGCATGTTGCGAACCAGGGCTTCGGCCGCCAGATAGGGATTCGAATACAGATCACCCATACGCTGCCAGTGCGTCTGGAAAAACTCATCGCGCCCTTCATAAGGCTTATCGAGTCTCAGGCTGTTGAGCCACGCCGCCTTTTGTACCGGATCGAGGGAGTCCAGAGCCTCGTACTCGGATCGCTCGCACTTATCCAGCTTCAGATAGTGGCTCTCCTGAAGGTTGACGAACAGCAGCAGATAGGGTGTGAGCCCAAATCCGTTTCCGCCATAGGGACGGCAATTGTTGATTCGCACACGCGTGTAGTACCGATAGCCATTGGCCTGCTCCGCCAACGCCATCTCGTAAAACCATTCGGAAATGATTGAGCCGGAAGTGTGATTGTGCAGGTCGCCACCTTTGGGCATGGCATATAGAAAGCGGTAGAGCTCTTCGTCATCACCCTTTGCCTTTAACGACTCAAACCACTGATCGATGCTGGCCGCTGGTGGGACTGCGGCGTCGATCGCTGGTGTCAAAGTAGAGAAGATAATCAGGCAGGCAGCGCGAGCGCAAACCCGGAAAGAGCGCCTCAGCCTGCCCGCCTCCCAACGCTCTAGGATTTTGCCGGGTGAAAGTTGAATGATCATGGGCTAGGCCAGCCGTCTGCTGATTGCGAAAGAGACTCAGCGCTCAGAGACGCCGGGAATGGCGGAAGCAAACCGAAAAGACGCGATAGACACGCATTCATGCTCGGTGGTGACATGCAGAAGTCCTGAATCCAAATGTACGGGTGCTGGGGGGTGGTTCGCTGTTTAAGCAAAAGACGATCCGTTGGCTCAACAAGTAATGCGTCTACCGCACTTTTGGCGTAACCAGAGCCGACCAGGCTCGGTCAACGCACCAATACGATACTTAAACGCACTTTTCCGGTGCAAAATAAGTGCAGCGTGACACGAGTCTGTGCTTGCCCAGGCTAATTGTTCGCTGCATGCTACAACCGATTACGACGTTGCTGCCAACCCCCAGAGAATACTGTTAATGCACGATAAGTTTCGCGACAAGCCGCGCGACATGTGCGGCTATGGCCAGCGGCCACCGCGGTTCGAACTTCCCCAAGGTCAACGCATCGCGGTTCAGTTCGTCGTGAACTATGAAGAAGGCGGTGAGAACTGTGTCCTTGATGGCGACCCACATTCCGAGACGTTTCTTTCGGAGATTATTGGTGCGCAACCCTACCCTGCGCGCCATATGAGTATGGAATCTCTCTACGAGTATGGAAGCCGAGCCGGGTTCTGGCGTCTGCACAGGCTATTCACGTCGCGCGGTGTGCCCGTTACGGTGTTTGGTGTCAGCCAGGCGCTGGCCCGGAATCCAGACGCAGTTGCCGCGATGCAAGACGCGCAATGGGAGATCGCCTGTCACGGATTGCGGTGGATCAGTTACCAGGAGATGCCACTGGAGACCGAGCGGGAACACATGAAGCGTGCATTCGAGCTGCATGAAACAGTAACCGGAACCCCACCGCTGGGATGGTACACCGGCCGCGATAGTCCGAATACGCGCGCACTGCTGTTCGAGCATCCAGGGGTTCTGTACGACTCCGACTCCTATGCCGACGACCTTCCCTACTGGGTCGAGGGGCCTAGCGGGCCGCACCTGATTATTCCGTATACGCTCGACACGAACGATATGCGCTTCGCCACCAACCAGGGATTCAATACCGGTGACGATTTTTTCAACTATCTGCGCGATGCATTTGATGTGCTCTACCAGGAAGGCGAATCGCAGCCGAAACTGCTCAACGTAGGCCTCCACTGCCGTCTGATTGGGCGGCCGGGGCGCTTCCTCGCGCTGCAGCGATTCCTGGATCATATACAGGCCCACGATCAGGTGTGGTTGTGCCGACGCGTTGACCTGGCAAGGTACTGGCATGAAAACCATGCGCCAGCAGCGGCCTAGATGGACCACAGCCCGAGCACGGGTTTTCCACCCGGTCGCCGACTCAAAAGCGCACCAGCCTTCCGAATCAAACCGAGATTCCTATTGACTCATCGAGATACAGTCAAAAGAGCACCCGCCTATGGCACACCGCGTCGAAGCTACTAGAAGAGAAGATAGAAGCAGATACCGCGACAACTCCCGTCGCGACCACACCGTGAATCAACTCGCCACCCTGCTCGCCGGCTGTCTCGTGATCGGATCAGCCTGGTCGCAATCCGCCGCAGAGAATCCGCCGCAAGCGTCCATCACCGCGTCCGAGCTCATCGATGCTCTGGGTTTAGAGAGACACGTCGAGGGCGGGTACTTTCGCCGGACCTACGAAGCCTCCACCGCGCCTCGAGTCGAAACCGAGCACGGCTCTCGCTTTTCCATGACGTCGATCTTTTACCTCCTCACGCGAGAAGGCCCGACCGGACATTTTCACCTAAATCGCTCGGATATCGTGCACTACTTCCAGAGTGGAGACCCGATCGACTACTTTCTGATTCATTCGGACGGGCAATTGGAGCAGATTACTATGGGGCCAGATCCCAGGCTTGGTCACGTACTGCAACTCACCGTTGCGGGCGGGACATGGAAAGCTTCACGCCTTCAGATCAACGGAAGGGCGGGATATGGACTGATCAGCGAGGCCGTTAGTCCAGGCTTCGACTACACGGATATGACGCTCGGTGTACGAGATACACTCAAGCAAGCCTTCCCCGAGCACGGCGAACTAATCGCAGAACTCAGCCGCCAATAACAGCCTTTTCGAATAGTTTTCCCCCTAGCCCACACGATCTCAATCACCAACCGAAAACACCACTCAATTCAGCAAAGGCGCCCAGGAGATAGCTCTACCAAGGCGTTCGAGGCGCCATGAAACACCAGGTAATTAGTTGGTGCTTTCCCGAATTGACGCACGCTCGCCTTGATCGCACTATTTTGGTGCAGCTCATCCCTTGCAGCGATAACCGATCTCATGAGAATCGCGGCCTGTAAGCATTTTCGATCTCGAAAATCTGCAAAATTGCCAGGATTAAGCGTGCGATCGGCGATGCGAGTTCTTGGCATCGTTTATGCAACTCCGGCGTGTGCTTTGCAGCGCTGAAACAACTATTTGTGCACTAAATCAGCTACCTAAATACGAGAGCGTGATTGATGTTGGCGGGCATAGGGACCAGTCACATCAGCCAGTTCGCTGGTTGCCGCGTTCGCCCCACTTCGAGGACACGATATGAAGCCACTCTCACCGCGTCAGCTATCGCTTGCACCGCGTCAGCTACCGCTTGCCGTTTGTCTCGCCACTTCGGCGCTAAGTGCAGCGCTTGGTGCAAGCGTTACTCTGGCGCAGCAGGATGACGCGCAACAGATTGAAGAGGTGGTGGTGACTGGCACACTCCGAACGCTGCCGGGTGAAGACGTTGAAGTTTTTGGCTTCGGAAAATCCCTGCTCGAAACGCCGCGTTCCGCGTCTACCATTAGCTTTGAGCAGATGGATCGATTCAACGTAGCCGACATCGATGAACTGGTCGCGTTCGCACCTGGTACGTTTACCCAGTCCTTTTTCGGCGTGGCCGGGGCACTGGACGTACGAGGCACACCCGGTGAGGTTTACTTCCGCGGGGTACGCCGACTGGACAATCCCGGAAACTACCCTACTCCCATCGGAGCCTCCGACCGGATTGATATCATTCGAGGCCCCGCTTCTCCAATCATGGGACCAGCCAAAATTGGTGGCTACCTCAACTTTAATCCCAAGAGTGCCCGCGCCGGATCAGGTGAGTATCTCGACAAGACGACTGGCGCACTTTCTTATGAGACCGGCAGCTGGAGTCGGCAGGTTGTTACGGGCGAGGTGGGCGGACCCATCAGTGACCGCGCGGGCTACTACCTGTACGGGGAGTACGAAGACTCAGACAGCTTCTATGACAACACCGAGACAGAGCAGACCATCCTTCAGGGCTCCTTTGACGCAGACCTTACCGACAAGCTGCACATGCAATTTGGCGCGATGTATCACGATTACGAAGGCAACCAGATCGCGGGATGGAACCGGCTTTCGCAGGATCTGATTGACAATGGCACTTACGTTACAGGTACTGCACAGGTGCGAGACTTTAACGGTGACGGCCGCATATCTCACCAGGAGTACTGCGGTAATCCTTGTACGGGCGACCCGCGATTCTCACCTTTGAATCCGTTCGAGTTTCTAGGGCCGACCGGCGTCGCACCGGAAGACGTCGCGCCGGAACTCGCCTTAGTCAATCCAGGTACGACCAGGCTCGATGAGAGTAACGTCTTGGTAGACCCGGATGACACACTGGAGAACGAAGTCACCACTCTCTATATCGACTTCATCTATAACAATGACTTCGGACTCGAGATCAAAAACCAGCTGTTTTACGAGTCCTACGAAAACCTCAACGAAAACGCGTATGGCTTTTCCCAGTTCCACGATTCCTGGGTCGTCGAGGACAAGCTTGTCTTCGCCTACCAGATTGAATCGGGCAGCCTGACGAGTTCGCTTCAATTGTCTCCGTCAATTCGTTACACCGATTTCGAACACGGCGATGACTATATCAATGAGTACTTTGATCGACGCGACCTCTCAATCCCGACCTCCCAGCGCGATGCATCGCTGGATGCCCGCCTCCTTGCCACGCAAATCAACGATGACTACACCGAATGGTACGCGGGCGATTACCTTAACTTTGGCCTGGCGCTACTCGGTGATTTCACGTGGGACAATGGGCTCAGTCTTACTGTGGGCTTGAGGCAGGACTGGATCGACGCAGAGGTTTTCACTCGCCCGGATCTACTATTGGGCGGCGTCGGCTTCGTGGGCGACGATATCGAGGCTGACGACACGGAGGAGTTGTTTTCCTGGTCATTCAGCGCCAGTTGGGAGACACCTATTGGGTTGATTCCCTATATCACCCTTTCGGAGCAGGCTACGGTCATCGCGGGCCAGGGCGCTGAACTGCAGGTCAGCAACGTGATAGGCGGTGGCTGGACCGACACGTCGGAACTCTACGAAATTGGTATTAAGGGCAGCTTCCTGAATGAAGCGCTGTACTTTGCTCTGTCGGTGTACGAGCAGGAGCGCACGGACTTCTCGGCTCAGTCGATTGTGACCAACTCAGCTGATCTGACCGAGGGCATTGAGGCGGAGATCCGCTGGGTCGTCAACGACAACTTCGAATTGACCGCGGGTTGGACGAACATCACAGTCGAAAACCTGAACGCTCAAGTCGGTGACGGTGCCCCATTCCCGAATGCACGGTTTAGTTTCTTTGGTTCCGAAGACTTCCCGCTGATCGACGACCCATCAATCTTCTATGGGGGCTACTACAGCGGTAACATCCAGTCGCCCATCAATTCGCGCCGAGCCGGAGTGCCAGAAAACATCTTTACGCTGACCGGTACCTACGCATTTGACAATGGTTGGGCCGTATTCGGCAGCATCATCGATGTCGAAGATACGGTGTCCGGATTCTCCGCCGCGATCACTCTACCCGCCTATACATTGGTGAACGCAGGTGTCTCTTACGAAACTGACAACTGGGTGTTGCAATTCAACGGCAAGAACCTGACGGATGAGCGGTACTTCCGTGCGAACTTCCCCAACCTGTTCGGAAGCCAGATCGCGCTGCCGGAACTACCTCGAAACTTCCAGGCTCGCGTGGCTTACAAGTTCTAAACAGACATGAGGCAGGAGAAAAGCAGAGTCGGCGCGTTCGCGAATTAACGTCCTCACTTGCGATAGCGCTGCACTCTTACTGAAGTGGCCACCGACGCTGGTACGGGCGCCCGAGTGGATTCGGGTTGGACGGCCGAAGGAGCAATCAGAACGTCAGTTTCTTGGCGTCGGTTGCTCCAATTTTCTGCGCGTAGTAGTAGTTATCGCGGGTACCCAAAATTGCGTTTGGATCCACGTAGCCCCGCGCATCGTTACCACCCGGCGCAAATCGACGTCGGGGAAGGTTTGTCGTGTTAAAGCGGAACAGAATGCTTTGCTCTGCGTGGCCAAACAGCCAGTGAATGTTGTCGTGACTCTCCGAATTCGTGGTGTAGCCACCGGGATCAAGCGTCTGATCGATGGTTTTCTTAATCAGAACACGGTCTGGGAGATCTTCTGCCTGATCGTAGTGGCGAATACCCACCTGGCCTTCTACCAGGTAGAAGCCTGACACAACACCGGAATGCATGTGCGGCGGGATCTGCTCTCCTTTTCTCAGAATCATGAGGTCGAAGCGCACATGTCGATTGCGAAGCAGCAACAGCTTTCTGGCTCCGAAGGTGAGCAAAGCGACCGGCCCACCTTGACGGGTTTGTACGTTCAACACGTCAACCTTGTAGCCACCGGGCTGTCTGAGGCGAGATACGAGGGATGCGTAATCGATCTGCTCTGCCAGCGCGTTTAGGTCCAGCGTCGAATAGTAGCGATCCAACTCGATTCGGACACCCTCAGAATCGAGCCGACCATGCGCTGCTTCGCAGGCGGCTTTGAGTAACCGATTAAGAGGCGCATCGCTGTAACCGAGGCCGGTTTCAAGAGCGCGTAGGCAGATAGATTTTGCAACTGACTTCAACATAGGCCGAAATGCTAGTAGTTTTGTGAGTGCCCGACCAGCTGTTAATCCCCTCTTGTGATCGGTTTCCGGTCCCAGGCGCCAAGGGCGCCGAAGGAAAACTGTAAAGACCGTAAATCAAGAGGGCAGCGCCAGTCATCGACAGCGTGCTACGGCAATCTCAAGCTCTATCCTCAACAAATACGACAGGATTCAGATAAGCGAACCATGCCTCCCGAACCGAAATCACTGCATTCCGAAAGCAGTCTCGAAGACTTCATCCAGGCGGTGCCAAAAGCCGAACTGCACGTGCACTTCGAAGGCACGCTTGAGCCGGAGCATATCTTTGCCCTGGCCGAGCGTAACGGCATCAAGACCCAGTACAACACCCCCGAGGAGGTCCTTGCCGCTTATGACTTCCATGATCTGCCTTCATTTCTGGCGATTTACTATGCCGCAATGGAAGTGTTGCAGACAGAGGAGGATTTCTACGAACTGGCGTTTCACTATTTTCAACGAGCAGCCGCGCAAAACGTGGTTTACGTCGAACCATTCTTTGACCCCCAGGCCCACACGCGTCGTGGTGTTGCGTTTGAGACGGTGCTGAACGGGATTGTGCAAGCACAAGAGCAGGCCCGATCCGAGCTGGGCGTCGACAGCAACCTCATCATGTGTTTTTTGCGAGATATGAGTGCGGAGTCGGCCGCCGAGCATCTGGAGATGGCGCTTCCTCATCTGGACAAACTCATTGGTGTCGGGCTCGACTCCGATGAAAAGGACAATCCACCGTCAAAGTTTGCCGCCACTTTCGCCCGGGCACGGGATCTGGGTCTTAAACTGACAATGCACTGTGATGTGAACCAGAAAGACATCGTCGAACACATTCACGAGTGCCTGCATCTGATAAAGGTGGACCGTATCGACCACGGCGTGAACTCCCTGGACGACGAGAACATCGCCGAGGAAGTGGCCCGCCGCGGCCTCGGTCTGACGGTGTGCCCGGTGTCCAACCGATTTGTCGTGCAGAATCTCACAGGCGATGTTATCCGCTCTATGCTCGAACGCGATATGAAGGTCACAGTCAATTCAGACGATCCGGCCTACTTTCGTGCCTACATGAACGAGAACCTGTCAGCGCTTGCGAAAGATGCGGCCTTTACTCGCAGCGAGATCCTGAAGCTGACTCGAAACGCATTTGAAGTCAGCTGGCTGCCTGCGGACAGGAAAGCCCAATATCTGAAGCAAGTGGACGCCTTCGCCTGACTTCTCCTGTAGCGCGGACCGGAAACACGTTTCTGAAGACAGAGCCAGATTCCGCTCCGTTCAACTTGACCCGGTTAGAGCAGTGCTTCAGAACCCTCTAATAAATACTGGCCTTTAAGCCCTATGCAGCAATTACTTGAGCAGCAGTTCGCGATACGCCAACACGGATCAAGCATCCAACGCGAACTTACCGCAGGATGCACCACCTTCCTGGCGATGGCGTACATAACGGTCGTAAACCCTGCCATCTTGTCGGACGCGGGCATGGACTTTGGAGCGGTGTTTGTCGCCACATGCCTGGCCGCGGCTCTCGGTACGGCGATCATGGGCTTGTACGCCAACTACCCTGTCGCGCAGGCACCTGGTATGGGTCAGAACGCCTTTTTCACCTACGGTGTCGTACTCGGCCTTGGTCACACCTGGCAAAGCGCCCTGGGCGCCGTGTTCATCTCCGGGCTGATATTCATCGTGCTGTCGATCCTGCCGGTCCGCGAATGGCTGATTAATGCAATCCCCCGTAGCCTGAAGCTCGGTATTTCCGCAGGCATAGGATTCTTTCTCGGAATCATCGCACTCACGGGCAGCGGTATCGTCGTCAGCAACGAAGCCACAATCGTAGGTCTCGGAGATCTGACGGAACTGCCGGCGATTCTGATGCTGACGGGCTTCGTGCTTATCGCCGCTCTGGCAGTACGCAAGACTACGGGTTCGATCATGCTGGGAATGCTGATCGTAACGATCGTCGGCTGGCTGACGGGCGCTGCTGAATTTCAGGGCGTATTCTCAAAGCCACCCAGCCTGGCCACGTTTGCCGAACTCGACATTCGTGCGGCACTCGACCTGTCGATGGTCACGGTCATTCTTACGCTGCTTTTGGTCGATGTGTTCGATACTGCAGGGACTCTCGTCGGGGTGGCCAATCGGGCAGGAATGCTCGACGACCAGGGAAAACTACCAAGGCTGTCCCGGGCACTTCTATCCGATTCCAGTGCAACAGCGGTCGGGGCTGTTCTTGGAACCTCATCCACTACCAGCTTTATTGAGAGCGCTGCAGGTGTAGAGGCAGGTGGTAGGACCGGTCTTACGGCGCTGACTACGGCAGGTTTGTTTTTGCTGTGCCTTTTCCTGGCACCCCTCGCTCAGAGCATCCCGGCTTTCGCCACGGGCGCGGCGCTTTTATTCGTCGCAACCATCATGGCCAGGGCGCTGGAGGATCTGACCTGGGCCGATGTGGCTGAAAGTGCGCCTGCTATCGTGACGGCCATCGCTATACCGCTCAGCTACAGCATTGCCGACGGAATCGGGCTTGGCTTTATCACCTATGCCCTCGTAAAAGTTATTTCCGGCAATGCGGGTCGTTGCCCTCTGGCGGTCTACCTGATTGCGGGCGTCTTCATGTTAAAGTTTGCGCTGCTCAGCTGATATTGCGAGACCGGTGCAATTCCGGCGCTCCCTATGGAAAAAGTCTACATCTCTGCGAACGACCTCCTCCTCGATTCGTTCAAACTCGCCGAAAAGATCGTAGCCAGCGGCTTTCGCCCTGATTTTATCGTGGGTGTGTGGCGAGGTGGGGCACCCGTTGGGATTGCGATACAGGAATATCTGGCTTACGTCGGAGTGAGTACGGACCATATCGCGATACGAACGTCGTCTTACACCGGCATCAATCAGCAAGAGAAGTCGGTGCGGGTTCATGGCCTCGATTACATTATTGATAACGTTAACGCTGAGAACGACCTGCTCCTGGTGGACGACGTATTCGATTCGGGCCGAAGTGTGAAAGCGATTCTGGAGAAGCTGAAGTCGAAGTGTCGTCGCAACCTGCCGCAGAACCTTAAGGTCGCGACGCCCTGGTACAAGCCGAGTAAAAACGTCACCGATATCAAGCCCGATTACTTCTTGCATGAGACCGATGCCTGGCTGGTGTTCCCCCACGAGATCGTGGGGCTGACGCAACAGGAGATCATCGATAAGAAGGGACGGCTCGCGGAAACACTGAGCGCCAGGCTCCAGCGGACCGGCTAGCCGCCTCAATAGCCGCCCCAAGAGCCAAGCCTACCGGCCAGCCAAAGCTGCTGGTCGCAAGCGGCTCTCACCTACCCCTTGTTACTCTTTGTTAGTCGTTTTTACTCGCTCTCACGCGCCCCTACCCATCGGTTATCGGCTGGATTTACACCAGCGGGTGATCGTTAACGGGGTTGCATGCGAATAGCGCCATCCATCCGAACGACTTCTCCGTTTGTGTAGTCGTTTTCCACGAGGTACTGGGACAGATGGGCAATTTCTTCGGCTTTGCCGAGCCGCTGGGGAAACACCGGCTGCTTCGCGAGACTATCGTAGGCCTCCTGGGGGAGGCTTTCGAAGAGAGGCGTGTGGATCAGTCCTGGCGCAATCGTATTGACCCGGATTCCCAGGGACGCCAAGTCCCGGGCGATTGGTAATGTCATGCCGACAATGCCGCCTTTCGACGCGCTGTAGGCCGCCTGACCCACCTGGCCTTCGAACGCCGCGACTGACGCCGTGTTAATGATCACACCGCGCGAGCCATCATCGTTGACCGGATCCTGCTTTGCCATCTGGGCCGCCACGAGCCGCAGTACGTTGAAAGTGCCTATGAGATTAACCTCAAGCACTCTCCTGAAACGAGCGAGTTCCAGCGGTTCACCGCGACTCACTGTCTTTGCCGCATCACCGATACCGGCGTAGTTGTTGCAGATATGGATCGCCGAGAGTTCTTCGGTCGTGGCGGCGACCGCTGCTGCGACCTGATCTTCATCTGCCACGTTGACCTGGTGGTACGCGATACCCTCCCCAAGTTCGGCTTTTAGCGCTTGACCACGCGCTTCGTTCATATCGAACACCGCCACCCTGGCGCCTAGACTGTGGTAGAGCCGAACGGTGGCCTCCCCCAACCCTGAAGCTCCTCCGGTGACAACCGCAACTTTACCCGCTATATCCACTGACGACTCCTTTTCGCCCTGTTCTCGACAACCCGCTGCCGGATCTAACGACTCGTGTTTCCCACTGGGTGGTACCCGTATGCTGGCGTCACCCGCCCGCGGTGCGCAGAGTCAGGCGGCTTGTTGCTGGCCACCAGATGCTCGCTCCACAGCTATTTTTGGCGCATCGAAGCGTTCGCCGTACTTCGCGGCCAGTTCAGCGCAGCGTGCCACGAATCGGTCATAGCCATACGTGTTCACGAACTGAAGCAAGCCGCCCGTCCATACCGGTGCTCCAATACCCATGATTGAACCGATGTTCCCATCCTCTTCGGAACGCAGCACGTTGCTCTCGAGGCATTTGAGCGCCTCGATAACCTGACGGAACAAGAGTCGGTCTTTGATCTCTTCGTCGCCAAGATGCACGTCGGAGCGATAGTACTTATCGAACAACGGCGGCCAAATCGCCTTGGAACCATCGTCGCCGTACTCATAGAATCCACCGCCGTGATGACGACCACCACGGCCGTTGTCGCTGACCATCCAATCGATCACGCCACGTGCGATCGAAGCATCTCCCCACTTGTCGAGAACACCCATCTCACGCCAGGTTTCCTGTGCTTTCCTGGACAGCTCAAGGCTCACCTCGTCATAGACCGCGAGTGGACCGACGGGCATACCGACTGCTTTGCCCATGTTGTCGATCAAAACCGGATGCACGCCTTCGGTTAGCAGTCGCACACCCTCGTCGAGGTAGGTACCGAAAGTTCGCGAAGTGAAGAATCCGAGGGAGTCGTTGACCACAATGGGTGTTTTCTTAATCTGCTGCGTATAGTCGAAGGCTTTGGCAAGAGCCTCGTCGGAGGTGTTCTCCCCCATAATGATCTCGACCAGCGGCATCTTGTCGACGGGCGAGAAGAAGTGAATGCCGATAAAGTTCTCCGGACGTTCGGCGGCTTGGGCGAGCTGGGAGATGGGAAGGGTCGACGTATTCGATCCCCAGGTTCCACCGGCTGCGAGCTTGCTCTCGAACTGTTTCGTGACCTTATGCTTCAGATCGAGATTCTCAAATACGGCTTCGATAATCAGGTCGCAGCCTTCGAGATCTTCCTCCTGGTCAGTAGCATTGATTCTGGCCAACACAGTATTACGTTCGTCGTCGCTCATGCGTCCGCGATCAACTCGCTTCTGCAGTAGCATCTCGCTGTAACCCTTGCCCTTGTCCGCGGCTTCCTGCGTGATGTCCTTCAGCACAACCTCGATCCCCGCCATCGCCGAGACATACGCAATACCCTGCCCCATCATGCCCGCACCGAGCACTCCGACCTTCTGCGTCTGCTGACGCGGTACATCGCTGGGCCGACTTGCCCCGCCATTGACCTTGTTGAGGCCGAAGAAGAAAGTGCTGATCATGTTCTTTGCGACCGGCGTTAGAGCAAGAGCAGCGAGTCCGCGCGATTCGACGACAAGCGCCGTCTCCAGATCCATCCAAAGAGCCTGCACGGCGATGTCGATGATTTTCTCTGGTGCGGGGAGCAATCCTCGCGTCTTTTGCGTGAGCATCGCGGTGCCCCCCGCGATGGCCTGTTGGATTTTCGGCGAAGTGATACCTCCGCCGGGGACCTTATAGCCTTTCTTGTCCCAGGGCTGCACCGCAGCATCCGAGTTGTCCTTTTGCTCAAGTATCCATGCCTTGGCCTTGGGCACCAGATTATCGAGATCTTCCACCAACTGATGGATCAGCCCTGCGTCCAGCGCCTGAACAGGTTTCACACGCTTTCCTTCGAGGAGATACGGCAAAGCCGCCTCAAGGCCGAGCAGCTTTGTCATCCGGACAACGCCGCCTCCGCCCGGAAGCAATCCCAGGGTGACCTCGGGTAGTCCGAGCTGGACTGATTTGTGATTCCACGCGATGCGGTGGTTGCAGGACAGGCAGATTTCGAAACCGCCGCCCAGTGCTGCTCCATTAATAGCGGCAACAACAGGCACCGGGAGCTTTTCCAGGCGTCGCAGCTGATCCTTAACGACCGCGATGCCTTCGAGAAACTCTTCGACGTTCTCAGGTGTCACCGCCACCAGATCGTTCAAGTCCCCACCAGCGAAGAACACTTTCTTGGCAGAAGCCAGAACCACGCCGGCAAGACCTTCTTCGGCTTCAAACTTTGCCACAGCTTCACCAAAATCATCGCGGAATTCGCGATTCATCGCGTTCACGGGTCCAGACATGTCCATCGTCAGTGTGACGATTCCGTCGGCGTCTCTTTCATAATGCATTGGCATGACGTTATTCCTGGTGTTCTATGAGTTACTAGGCTGGTGAGTGCGACTGTGTTTCAGACGTTGGTCGCGTGCGCTCCTCTCGTATCGTCTGTGATGTCTTTGACGACGAATGGACTTCGTAGCGATCGACGAAGTTTGTTGAATCAATCGCCGAGATTGATTTGTCCTTCAGGGCCTTCCTGACTACTGAGGCTCCGGGGTGCCTGCTCCAATCAGCGGATTCCCCCGGCCGGTACCCGATCAGGCCCGGCCGGCAACGGCGACCGTGTTACACGCGCTCGATGATTGTGGAAATGCCCATGCCTCCGCCAACGCAAAGGCTTAGCATCGCGCGCTTCAGATCGCGACGCTCCAGCTCATCCAAAACGATGCTGACCAGCATCGCTCCGGTCGCACCCAGGGGGTGGCCCATCGCGATCGCACCACCGTTAACGTTGGTGATCTCATGGTCGATATCCAGATCTCTCATATACCGCAGGGCAACCGAGGCGAACGCCTCGTTGATTTCCCAAAGATCGATATCGTCCTTGGTGAGCCCGGCTTTTTCGAGGCACTTTTTGGCAGCAGGACCAGGTCCCGTCAGCATGATGATGGGGTCTGTTGCCAGTACCGCTGTGGCAACAATGCGTCCGCGCGCCTCGAGACCGAGATCCGATCCTGCTTTCTCGCTTCCGATCAGCACGGCACTCGCTCCATCCACGATACCTGAGGAGTTTCCCGGCGTATGGACGTGATTGATGTGATCGAGCGTCGGGTACTTTCGCATGATGACGTCATCAAAGCCGAACTGACCAATCATTTCAAAAGAGGCGTTCAGGCCACCAAGTCCTTCCATGGTGGTGCCAGGCTTGATGAAGTCATCTTTTTCGAGAATGGTCATGCCGCTCTGATCGAGAACGGGCAACACCGAGCGATCAAAAAAGCCGGCATCGCGTGCCTGGGCGGCGCGCTTCTGGCTCTCGACTGCGTACGCGTCCACGTCTTCGCGACTCCAGGATTCGAGGGTGGCGATGGTGTCAGCGCCAATGCCCTGAGGAACGAATCCAGTCTTGGCAGCGAACGCCGGGTCGGCGCTCATAGGGCCGCCATTTGAGCCCATCGGGACACGAGACATCGACTCGATTCCACCAGCCACAACCAGATCCTCCCATCCCGATGCGACTTTTTGTGCAGCGATGTTGACAGCCTCAAGGCCGGATGCGCAGAAACGATCCAACTGAACTCCAGCGACGGACTGGTCCCAATCCGCGTTCTGGACGATCATTTTTGCGATGTCAGAGCCCTGTTCTCCGATAGGAGTTACACACCCCAGAACCACATCATCGACATAGGAAGTGTCGAGATCATGACGTTGTTGCAGACCTTTGAGCAGACCGGCTCCGAGGTCCAGCGGTTTAACTTCGTGCAGACTTCCACCCGGTTTGCCTTTGCTGCGAGGTGTGCGAACAGCATCATAGATATAAGCGGCGTGAGGCATGCATGGCTCCTGATGAAGAGAGGGATTGATGGAGGACGGATACTGACGATGGCCCCTAGGGGGCTCAATGACTCTGTGGTCTTTCAAAATAGACCAGAAATGACAGTCTTCAAGCAGGAATAAGTTGCAGCTCCGCGCTCCTACCCTCCCTTATTGCCGATGTATCCGAACAAGTGGCCCGCGATCTTTCGCAGTTGAATTTCATCACTACCTTCCGTGATCCGATAACGGCGGTGGTGGCGATAGTGGTGCTCGAACTGTTTGTGTCGGGAGTAGCCGATACCTCCATGGACCTGAATAGCCTCATCTGCCGCCCGACACGCTAGCTGGTTCGCGCGATAGTTGCAGATGGCAACGGTGTCTGACAGCTTCATAGACACCTCTCGCTTGTCCATCTGATCCATCTGCCAGGCCGTCTGCAAGGTCAGAGCTTTCAGCGCGGTGTATTCCCCATGCAGTTCAGCCAGACGAAACTGGATAGATTGGTTCCCAGCGAGTGGCTGGCCAAACGTTCGTCGCTCGCGTGCATAGGTGACACTCTCCGATATGCAATACCTGGCAGTACCCAGACTCGACGCTGCCTGGCGAATCCGATTCTCGTGAACAAAGTGCTGGGCTATAGCCAGACCAAACTCCGGGTCTCCCAGAATCGCCTGCGCGGGTAGCCACACGTCGTTCAGACTGACACGCGGATGATCCGTTGGCATATTGAACGTCCACAGCCACTGCTCAATCGCAAAACCCTTCGCAGTGCTCGGCATGACAAAGCAGGTGATACCTCGGGCATCGCCGTCCGCACCGCTGGTGCGGGCAAAAACCAGAATATGCGAAGCAAGGTGTGCGCCTGTGGTCCACATTTTCTCGCCGTTAATCAGCCAGCCGTCCTCTCCGTCACGAGCTTCGGGTATCGCCTGAGTCTTCATCCACGTTGCGTCGGAGCCATGCTCGGGCTCGGTAAGGCCAAAAGCAATGGCAACTTCTCCGCTTATGCTCCCTGGGATCAACGACTCGCGCTGTTGTTCGGTACCAAAATCACGAAGCGCCAGAGTGACCGGAAAGTTCCCGACGGCACTATGCTCATTCTGTAAGTCGCAATGAAGACCGAGGCCCTTGGCCGCGAGATGCTCACGGATGACGGCCATTTCGAGGTTGCTTGCGTCCGAGCCGCCATAGACCTGGGGCAACGCGAGTGCGTAGAACCCCGCTTCTCGCGATAGGGCCCGGGCCTGACCAAGCAGCGCTTCCCATTCTTCGGCCGGCTGTCCCTCACGCTCAAGATCCGTGCGAGCGAATTCCCGCCGATGATCGAAAAACTTCTGATTCCGCTCCTGCTGTTCCAGAGGACGCAGGGTTGAATCAACAAACGCGTCCAGATCCTGCAGCAGTTGCGGGAGACGCTCGCTATAAAAAAGATCCACGTGTTACTTAAGCCTTAAGTTATTGTCGAGATAGAAGCCACAGCGATTGCAGCGACAGAGTCTTCAGTAACGGCGGATGCGTTCGCTGGCTGCTTTGTCTTTTGCGTTAGTCTTTTGCGTTCGTCGTTTGCGTTAGTAGTCTGCGTTAGTCGTTTGTGTCGATCGCGTCCCGTTCCGGTCCCCAGCGATCCCGAGCCTGGAGCGCCCCACTATAGCGTGGGTTGTCGATCTGTAATTGCAACAACGTGCGCCGCTTCAGCAAGTCGAGAAGCCGTTCGTCAACTTGTGCCCCGTCACGCAGCGCGAGAGAAACGGCTCGCAACCGATTGCCCGGCGCAACTCCGACGTACTCAGCAATAGTCTCATCGCAGTTTCTCAGCTCTTCCGAACTCCCAGCTTCACGGCGCAGGATTGCCAGGAGATTTGCAGCTATTCGGGTGTGAAATCGGTGGGCGTCTTCAGCTTCATGAGCTTCTGCATCGCGTGTCAGCGTCTCCCGTAGAAACAACTCCACGGCTTTAAGCAGCACCGGTGCAGGGGTCACGAATTCACCTCGGGGCTTGGTATTACCGGTGGAACCGCGTTGGTAAGGGCATCCGAAGTGCGACTGGGCTGGGTCGCAAGGTCTTTGTCCAGCAACAAAAGAATGTCAATCTCTGACTCCGACAGTCGGCGTCCGACCGCCGCGCGTTCCATACTCGGATCCTCTCCCGATGTGTGAAGCTCAAGCATAATCAGGCAGGAATATCCCCACCCTAGCGCCGCGTAAACCTGCCACAGGCGGAACTCCTGTGCGGAAAGCTCGCACCCGCCCGCATTGCGATAAGCCTGAAAGAAATCGTCGAGAGCGCCGATACCGCCCACGGGTTGCTGCCCCCCGAATCGCCAGACATTTGCGCACAGATAGCCGATATCCTCTCCCGCGTATCCAACGTGTGCGAGTTCCCAGTCGAGCACCGCCCGCAGACCCGTCTCATCCAACAAAAGGTTTCCGAGACGAAAATCTCCGTGGCAAACGACACGGGGAGATTCAGGCACCGGCTGCCCTTTCAACCAGTTTATGGCCAACTGATGCACCGGGGACGGGTTGGCGAAGTGGTCGGCGAGTTGCTGAAGGCGCATCAAATCCGCACTCCAATCCAGATCACGGAGACCCGATGGCCACCACTTAGACGGTGTGCTGTGAAGCTTACCCAACGCCGTCCCACACTCCTCGGCGAAGGATTCACGCGCTTGCGCATAGCTGGAATCTCGCATGATGCGTTGCGGTAACGCCTCGCCGGACAGACGCTCGAGCAGCAGACCCTCGCCTAGATCATCGGAGGTTTTGAGTTCGCCATAGAGATGAGGCACTGGCATATGGGCGCGACCCGCTAGTGCAAAGAGTTCGCCCTCGGCCCGCAGCGGAAGAGAGTGCCGGGCCTGCGAATCACCAATGCCAGGTGGCCGGCGGCGAAGAATCAGAGGATAGCTAACTTCGTCATGCCGGGCGTCGAACGCCCAGGTCTCCATACTCGCACCACCGGATAAGCGCCTCAGGCCTGACAGCGTGCAACTTGAAGCGCCCAGGATTCGAGCTGCGGCTTGCGCAAGTTGTCCTTCGAATTCCAACTATCGATCCAGCAAGAGCGCGAGCATGCCGATCAGTTCAGGTACAGCGCGTGAAAGGCAATGTGTTCGTCCATAAAACTCGAGATAAAAAAGTAGCTGTGATCGTAGCCATCCTGGCTGCGAATCGTTGCGGGAAAACCGGCATCAGCACAGGCAGCTTCGAACAGCTCTGGTTTTAACTGCTCTTCAAGAAACGAGTCAGCCGTCCCCTGGTCAACCAGAAGTGGAAGTGAGCCATCGGCCTCACGGACCAGCGAGCACGAATCGTATTGCGCCCAGGCGGATCGATCCGACCCCAGGTAGTGGCTGAGTGCCTTCTCACCCCAGGGGCAATTCAACGGGGAACAGATAGGGGCAAAGGCCGATACAGAGCGATAGCGATCTATGTTTCGTAGCGCCAGTATCAAAGCACCATGACCGCCCATAGAGTGACCGAAAATCGACTGCCTGGTCAGGTCGAGGCCAGCGCTGTCCGTCAGTTGGGTAGCCAGTAGCGCCGGGAGTTCTTCACGCACATAGGCGTACATGTGGTAGTGCCGACTCCAGGGCTCAGTTGTCGCATTGACGTAAAAGCCCGCACCCAGCCCGAAATCCCAGGCGCCTTCAGCATCATCGGGCACCTGCTCACCGCGCGGACTTGTATCGGGTGCAAGGATCGCGATGCCATGCTGGGCAGCGGCACGCTGCGCACAGGCTTTTTGGACAAAGTTCTCATCGGTACAGGTCAGTCCACTCAGCCAGGTCAGCAGCGGTACACGTTCACCGCGCATGGCCGCAGGTGGGAGAAACAGCGAGAAGTGCATATCACACGAGAGCACATGCGAGGTGTGTTTATAGCGTTGCTGCCGGCCGCCGAAGCTCGCGACATCGCTGACTAGTTCCATAGGTTTACCTGCCTTTATCGCGTAACTTTCAAAGGGAAGTCAGGGAGCTCTCGGTGCTTAATTCAAAGCACTGTTCAGAAACTCCCAGCCACTCCTATCGCGTCCTAACCCTCCCAGAGCTTCTAGATTCCCGGGACTTGCTTGCAGCAAAACTTGGGAAGGTATTTTGGGACGCCATTTGGGACGCCATTTGGGACGCCATTTTGGGGCGCTAGGGGGAGAGTCTTCAACGAGAGTCGACCGAGAGCAGCCTGGGTGATTACAGTAGTTGCGGCAACAGCAGAAAGCGCGCTAGCCGCGTGCCACGCCATACTGCGGCAGCTTGAGCTAAAGTGTACCCACCCCGGCCACTCCCCCAGATCAATACACTACAACGGAGCGGATGCTTTCGCCTTTGTGCATCAGTTCGAAGGCATCGTTGATCTCATCCAGCGGCATCGTGTGGGTAATTAGATCGTCGATGTTGATCTTGCCGTCCATGTACCAGTCAACAATCCTTGGAACATCGGTGCGACCTCGCGCGCCGCCAAACGCAGTCCCGCGCCAGCCGCGACCCGTGACCAGCTGGAACGGTCTGGTTGAAATTTCCTGACCTGCACCCGCCACTCCGATAATACAACTCTGACCCCAGCCCTTGTGGCAACATTCGAGAGCCTGGCGCATCACTTTAACGTTGCCGATACACTCAAAGCTGTAGTCGACACCACCACCCGTGATCTCAACGATGTGCCCCACTACATCATCGACATCACTCGGATTAACGAATTCAGTCATGCCGAACTGCTTGCCGAGCTCGGCACGAGCCGGATTCAGGTCGACACCGATGATCCGCGCTGCGCCAACCATTCGAGCCCCCTGAATGACGTTCAGGCCGATTCCACCAAGGCCGAAGACAGCAACGGTAGACCCGGGTTCGACACCCATCGTGAACGCAACAGCGCCTACGCCCGTCGTAACTCCGCAGCCGATGTAGCAGATTTTTTCGAAGGGCGCATCGTCACGGACTTTGGCAACGGCTATCTCGGGGAGAACGGTGAAATTGGAGAACGTGGAACACCCCATGTAATGGAGAAGTTTCTCTCCGTTCACAGAGAAGCGACTGGTGCCATCAGGCATAAGGCCCTGCCCTTGCGTCTCTCGAATTGCCTGGCACAAATTGGTTTTTGGGTGCAGACAGTAATCGCATTCTCGACACTCCGGTGTGTACAACGGAATGACATGATCACCGGGTTTAACACTGGTGACTCCTGCGCCTACTTCCTGGACGATCCCCGCTCCCTCATGTCCCAGAATCGCGGGGAAGGCTCCTTCCGGATCGTCGCCAGAGAGGGTGAATGCGTCGGTATGACAGATTCCGGTCGCTTTAATCTCCACCAGTACCTCACCTTCGCGAGGTCCTTCCAGATCAACATCCATGACTTCGAGAGGTTTACCAGCGGCCATCGCCACCGCAGCACGTGTCTTCATTATTCTTATCGCCGCTTCTTTACATTGAAACGTAAAGTAAAACACAAGAACCGACGCTGACAAAACGGCGGGAGAAATGCGTGTTGGTTTATCGGGACGAGCCGGTTGCTCCAGGTGATGAACGGGTCGGCGAGCTCTTACCGTCGGGAGACTTTCTCCTTTTAGCAGGCCGCTGCCCCCGTCTCGCTGCACTGTTTTTCGCTCGCGCTTTGCCTGGATCTTTTGCCGGCTTCGAGCGCGGCTTTATCTCTGGAGCGTCCACGTCGAAACCGTCGACACGTGTAGGGTTTACTCGAGTGCGCAGCACGCGTTCGATAGCGCGCCAGCGCTGAGTGTCTTCGGCCGTCACCAGCGAATGTGCCTCGCCGGTTTCGCCCGCGCGTCCAGTGCGCCCGATGCGGTGTACGTAGTCTTCCGGAACTTCTGGCAGATCGAAGTTAACTACGTGGGGTAAGTTTTCAATGTCGAGTCCGCGGGCCGCAATATCTGTTGCTACCAGGACCTGGAGCTTTCCGTTCCTGAAGTCATCGAATGCCTTACGACGGGCATTCTGGCTTTTGTTTCCATGTATTGGCGCGACCTCGAATCCAGACTTCTTCAATCGCGTAGCTAGCCGATTGGCACCGTGCTTAGTCCTGGTAAACACAAGCACTTGGTGCCAGCGGCCTTCGTTAAGCAGATGCACCAAGAGTTCTACCTTTTGGGGCCGCGCCACCAGATAGGCCCGCTGCTGTACCCGGTCTGCGGCGCTATTGCGAGGAGACACTTCGATTCGTTGCGGGGCATCGAGATAACGCGCTGCGAGCCGCTCTATCTCTGGTGCATAGGTAGCGGAGAACATAAGGGTCTGCCGGTTCTTGGGGAGCATACCCGCGATCCGCCTGATATCAGGTATGAAGCCCATGTCGAGCATACGATCGGCCTCATCCAGCACCCAGACTTCGAGGTCGTCGAAAACAACGGCTCCTTGCGTCGCCAGATCCAACAGACGCCCCGGTGTCGCAACGAGCAGGTCGACTCCCTCAGCCAACTTTACTCGCTGCGGCTCTACCTTAACGCCGCCAAAAACCGCAACGCAGTTCAATGCCAGCTCACCCGAATAAGCTTGGGCGCTTTGGCCTACCTGCTCTGCCAGTTCGCGAGTGGGGACTAGTACCAGCGCGCGCACCCTACCTGGTGCCGCGTGACCGACGAAGGCCAGGCGCTGAAGAACGGGTAGTAGGAACGCGGCGGTTTTTCCGGTGCCGGTTTGGGCGGCCGCGACTACATCGTAGCCATTGAGCACCAGGGGGATGGCCCGCTCTTGAATGGGCGTCGGCGACCGATATCCCAGGCCAGCGACGCCGATGGAGAGTCCGGGGGTGAGCCCCAGCCCTTCAAAGTCCATGACAGTACTCCCAAAGTTCAGGTCGTCTGCCATTGGATGCCGTTCATGTGGCGCGCGCTTCGGTGCGCCTGGAACAACGATTCGGCCCAGCGGCGGAGGGCTAACGCACTTACCCGTATAGTAGAACTCGCTGCGACTTTTTACCGTCAGGCCACGTTACGGCCCGGGTCTGGCTGCGAACACTGAATCACGAGCACGGTCGTGCATCTTTCCAACGCCTTAGAGGCACCCGAACAGAACCGTGAGATCCAGATACGATCTGGTAGTCCCTCAGACTCCGGCAAGGGCCCTCAGCAGACGATACGCTGACTGGGGTAACGCACTGTCAGCCGGTGCGGTGGGAGAATGATAACGAACTTCATCTCGTAAAACAGGCATCTGCCTAGAATCATTTTTAAGTTGCAAGCATAATTTAATGAAAATATTAATTAATATTGGCAATGAGGCGTGGCATAAAAGCTGATATTGCTGCCGCCAAAACACAGCAGCTAACCAAAGTTGTCTGAATCCGGTCCCTCATAATAGGGACCCTATGATGAGTCCAACTTTACTGCGAAGAAACACTGGACACAGTGCAGCTGCGAAAGACCGCCGGAATACTCAAGGAAGAACGTCACACTGGGTTAGGAATGTTGGCAAAATGGCCGCTGGTTTAAACGGACTTTCGACATTATGAGTGACACTTTCAATGCCCTCGTGGCGTGCCAGCAGAATGACAAACATTCGGTAGCTTTCGAGACGCTCACCCCGGACGAGCTTGATCCCGGCGACGTGACTATCGCCGTCGACTACTCAACGGTTAACTATAAAGATGGTCTTGCGATCACCGGGGCAGCACCGATCGTCCAGCGCTACCCACTTGTTCTAGGTATTGATTTTTCCGGCACCGTTATCGAGTCTAAGAACCCGGGCTTTCAGGAAGGTGATCGCGTTGTTCTGAATGGTTTTGGGGCCTCCGAACGACTACACGGGGGCTATGCTGAACGAGCGCAGGTGGACGGAAGTTTGCTGGTCAAGCTCCCGGAATCCATCAGCAATCGACAGGCCATGGCGATAGGAACCGCCGGATACACAGCCATGCTTTGCGTTCTTGCGATCCAAGACGCGGGTGCCGTTCCGGAGAGCGGCCCGGTACTGGTCACTGGAGCTGCTGGCGGTGTGGGAACCATTGCGATCAGCTTACTGACCAGCCTTGGGTTTGAAGTTACCGCGTCAACAGGCAGGGAAGAGGAAGCAGAATTTCTGAAATCTCTGGGCGCCAATGAAGTGCTTGATCGTCAGGCGTTAAGTGAGGCCGGGAAGCCTCTGCAAAGAGAGAAATGGGGAGCGGTGGTCGACTGCGTAGGAAGCCATACTCTTATAAATGCGATCGCCCAAGCACGCTACGGCGGCGCGGTAGCGGCCTGCGGGCTCGCCCAGGGAGCAGACCTGCCGGGCACGGTGATGCCGTTCATTCTGCGCAGCGTAAAGCTTCTGGGCGTCGATTCTGTACAGGCACCATTGCCGGCTCGACAGCGCGCATGGGAAGCGCTCGCGACGACGTTGGACACCGCAAAGCTTGAGTCGCTGTGCTTTGAGTTGCCGTTTGATCAGGTGCCGAACGCCGCTCAGGAGATCTTAAAGGGCCAGATTCGCGGTCGTGGAATCGTGGCCATCAACTAATCAACTCATTGAATGCCGGCTCAGTGCATGGTCATAGCTTCGATTTGTTTTGTTTCGCGGAAGAGCGGCGATCTATGCCGAGGGCTTTGGTTCCCGTCGGACTTCAATCGACTAACGCTGATTTGTTCTCGATAGCCGTAGTCCAGCCGATGGCAACACGTGGACAATATCGCGGAGATGGCAGAGTCGTAAGAGCTGAGCCCAGCTTGGGGCAAAAAGCCAAAAATAAGCTTAGGGGTACAAGGGTAAAAGGGTAAAAAAAACCGCGCCCAATCGGGCGCGGCTTCTAGACGACCAGAGTCTACCCGCTAGCTAGCTGCAAACATTTGGCAGAACACGAGTCGTCACGGGACTCATCATCAGAACCCACCAAAGGCGACATTCAAGCCCAGATAGAAGAAGCGTCCTCGCGCACTGGTTGGCGTTGCGAATCCAGTGATGAAGGGCTCCTCATCGGTGATGTTGCGAATACCGCCGCGGACGGTCATGGTCTCTTTCATGTTGTAGCTTACTGCCAGGTCGTGCTGCCAGAACTCATCCTGCACCACGGCGTCGCCATAGAGAGACTCGAAGGTATCGATCTCGATAAAGGCTAACAGCTGCTCATCCTGATACTGGGTCTGCCACTGCACGTGCAGGTCCTGCCAATACCAATCGAGGAAGATGTTTCCGGCGAGCTCCGGCCTGTTGATCTCACCGAGCTCCACATCTACGACAGAGGAATCCAGTGGATCCGAGAAGCGATTCAGATCGTTGATGTACGTACCGCTGATTCCGATACCGAACTCGTGCTCTCCGACGTTGAAGTCATACTGCCCGGCAAAGTCCCAGCCGTCAGTTTCGAGTGCAGCAAAGTTTACGGGCGATACCTGGAGGAAGTTAAAGCCGCCAAACTGCGGTGAAACAGAATTGCTGTTACGTGTGAACTGGCTACAGAACGCTTCGTTCGGCGTCGGCACCTGATAACAGGCATCGACTATGTTTTGATCGGTAACTTCTTCGATCGCATCCTCGATCTCAATCGACCAGTAATCAAGGGTCAGCGTCAGACCATCGAGAAACGAGGGCTGAAAAACCAGTCCAATGGTGAACGTCTCGGCCGTCTCTTCCTGAAGATCCCGATTGCCTCCTTCAGTACCAGGGAACGCAGCAGACAGCGGGTCAGCGAAGGCATAGTTTCCTTCGGCGTCAAACGGATCCAGGCCTATCGTGGCGAAGTCGGCAACACAGTTTGCTTGCGTCGATGCCGCCAACTGCGGGTTATCCGCGGCCAGAGCGTTGATTTGGGCCGCATCACATGGGTCGGCCGGTCGGTATGTTGTACCCGTTGTTGGAGCGAAAAGCTCATTGATGTTTGGTGCACGTACAGCTTCGGAGAACGTCGCTCGGAAACGAATATCATCAATCGGCGTCCAGGATAAACCGGTCTTCCAGGTAAAGGCTTCACCAATGGTGCTGTAGTCGGAAGCGCGCACAGCTGCGTCAAACACCAGTGACTGCGCCCCAGGCACACCGGAAAGCAGTGGAACATTGACCTCAACGAACACGTCAGTTGCGTCGTAATCACCAACCTCATTCGCGTTTCCAAGCGCTGGCTGGAATAACAGCTGAGCGTTACCACTCACGTCACCGACCTGCGTGCCTTCGGGGAATGGAGCTCCAGCGGGAATGACGCCGCGAGCGAAGGAATCAAAGCTGGTCTCGGACTCCTCCTTGCGATACTCGGCGCCAAAGGCGAACGAGATTGCGCCAGCCGGTAGCTCAAAGAAATCGGCCGTGTCTCCAGCGACATACGCTGAGAACACAGTTTGTTCCAGCTTCGTTCCTGTGTCGGTCGCTCGAGTGACAAAGTCAACAGCTTCCTGCGTGATACCCGTCTCACCAGCCCAGATGTTCAGCGGAACACACTGGCCATCGCCGGGTGTGAATGAAAAGTAGCCTTCATCAAAATCTGGGATATCAAAAGGCGTTCCCGTTACCGGGGCCGTAGGATCGACAGTGGATCGACATGCAGGCTGTCCCGTGGCCGGGTCGATAACGGCATCTACAGCGGCAAGGTAGCGGTCAACGATCATCTCGTTGGACTGACGAACATTCTGATCAAACTGTCCGTAGTTTGCAGAGACCTCATAGGTCCAACCGTTGGAGAAAGTACCCTCAATACCACCGACCAAACGGAACGTGTCACGCTCGGTGATGCGTCGGCCTGGACCGAGGGCGATGGGATCGATCGTAATCGCAACCGCGCCAAACTCGTCTGCAACCGGCTGAATAAACTCGGGCAGAAACGGGTTGTCCGCGCGTCCGACGATCAAGTCCCAAAACGACGTGGGCTGAATCTGGTTTTCGTTCTCCTGATAGGAGTACTTGAACTCACCGAACACCGTCATGCTGTCGCTGATGTCGAAGTGACCCACAACATTCAGCGTTATCTTCTCTTCCGGAGTGGCAATAAAGCTGTTGGGCTGCTGAATGGTATTGAAAGAATCACCCCCAAAACCCTGGAAGTTGCCAGCGACGCGGCCATCGCGTACGGGGGCATAGCTTCCGTCCGCGCCTACATTCCAGCATCCACCAACCACGCCAAAAGATGCGGCGCCGAAAGAAGAGTTGTAACCCGTAAAGGAATCAAGACAATCGCCACGGCCATTGCCGTCGAGGTCTATGTTGACCGCCGGATCGAAACCTTCGAAGGTAAGGGGGTTACCCGGAATGATGTATCCGTACCCCGAGGTAAATGGGAAGGTACGCCCCAACTCCACCGCTCGCTGGGGTGCGTTTGCCGCTTGGTTGATCAATGCGAGTTCCGCGTCAGTCAGTGATGGCGCCATGCCGAACTGGGCGGTGTAGTCTGCAATAAAGTCTTCCTGACTCGGTATCGGAAGGCCGAAGTCGGTAAGACCCGTGTTGTCGAAATTGAAAAACTGCTGAAAGTTGGGAGTCGAGGCCCCAATATCGCCCTGCTGGAAGCGAAGTTCCGGATTCACCCAGTCGCGACCGGAACCGATGAGAACACCATCGGCGCCGCGCTCACCCGCCTCGAGCCCCTCGTCGTTGCGGTAATCGAGCGCAACCGCGATGTTGCCGCGCCCGTTGCTGAAGTTTCTACCCCAGATAGCGGACACGGTCGACTGCGCGGCGTCACCTTCGCTAGACAAGCCGGTCTGAAAGTCAACTTCGAAGCCCTCAAAGTCATCTTTGAGAATGAAGTTCACAACCCCGGTGACCGCATCGGCTCCGTATACGGCCGAGGCGCCGCCGGTCAGAACCTCCACGCGCTCAATGAGCCCCAGCGGAATCGAGCCCACATCTACGGCCTGCGTTCCAGCAACCCCCGCGACGTGTCGTCGACCATCCACGAGTACAAGAGTCCTCTCTTCACCCAGGCCACGCAGGTCAAGCGTGTTGGTTCCATCATCGCCGGCACGGTTGCCGTCGACCACATTCTCTGACGTGCTCGAAGAAAAGAGCGCAGGTATGTCATTGATGACGTCCGTGATGTTGAACTCACCGGATATCGATATGTCTTCGGCGCCTATGCTCTGGACAGGCTGGGACGCGATGACATTCGGGTCGCCGACCAGCCGCGAACCGGTGACGACGACCTCTTCTAGTTCCGGCGCGTCTTCGAGATCCTGCGCCATCGTCATTGATGATGCAGCCCAGGACGCCACAGCGGCAGCGACACTGCAACTGAGCAGGGAACGGTTTTTACCGTAAGTAAGCATGATCGACTCCTCCTCGATCGAGAACAATGAAATCCCGGGCGGTTTTTGTGATTGATTTTAGTATTTGTATATTTTGGTGCGTGATGCTTGCGTAAGGCGCACCGCCCTTTATTAGTGCATTGTTCAGTATATTTTTTAGGCCGACAATGGGAATTTGTCACTTCAGTCGCTCGCGCCGGTGCAACATTGGCGCATCTGAGCCCATTGGCATGCGATCAGGTGGTGCGATGGCTAGGTGCAGCCGCTGAGCTGGCACTATTTTCGCGCAGCCACCCCTCTTAAACCTGAGAGGACCGTCAGAGAACACTCGGGCGGTTCGAGTAAAGAAAAGAACTCCCGATAGGTCAGGAATCGCTAGCGGTTAAAAAGTCACTCTGACTTAGTTAGTTTATGGCGAGGAGATTCCAGGAGACGAGTGAGATTGCGGTACACGCGTAGATCATTGACAGACACGTAGCTATCGCAGTGAATGATCTGCTCAGGCCTGCGCTCCCCCGCCAAAGCGGATACAACGAAATAACGAGGCCGACGGTCACTCCTAGCGTCGCATAAATAGTGAGTAGATGGACTTTAAATGCGGGCGTAGGGAACGGCTCGTAGATTGCCATCGTGTCGTTTAGCAAGGGCTGAAAGGCCACAAAACCACTGGCAAGCGTCAGCAACCAGAAGGCAGAAGCGAGTGTCGTCAGCCGCTCCACTGTCCGGAAGGTACCCTTATGGTTAGCATCATGGTTAGCATCGGCCCGGTTTTTGAGAAGCAGCCAGGTACGAGAAACGAGCCAAACGATCGCGCCAAGAATCGCCAGCGAGAAGGGAACCAGGAACGTTAAAGGGTTTTCCAAAAAGACTGCGGGCTCAAAAGCTCCCGAACTGCCTGCGAAAAGCCAGCGAACCTGGCCCGAATCGTCAACCCGAAAGCGGATTTTTTCCCCATCCTCCAGCGAGGCGAATTCGTGTTCGCCCGATTCCACGTACCTTGCTGTATCACCGCCCTCAGATAGCACCAGATAGCCGTCCGCGGTCGCCGTAACCTCCAGCGCAGCATAGAGCGTGTAAATCAAACGTTCATAGCGGGTTTCATTGCGCCGGGCATCCAGATACGTACCGGTATACAGGTGGGCGCGCTCCGCGAAATCCCCCGGCGGACTCGGAGGAATAAACTCTCTTTCACCGAAGAAGTGTTTTACGATCATTCGGGGAAGCACTCGAAGACGGCTACTACTATCAGTATTGCCGGACACGAAAATCCCAAGGTTCAACTCCGGCACCAGAGCCAACATGGTCTTGAAATCGTTGATCGAACCTCCGTGCTGTAAGACAGCGTACCCGCTGTAGTCGTCCGTCCAGAACCCATGGGCGTTGCCCTGCATTCCTGGCTCGTGGCTGAACAGCAGGCGACTCATCTGATCCCAGGTTTCTTCATTGAGGATTCGCGTGTCGTGGTGTCTTCCACGATTCAGGTGCATCTGCATATAGACGGCCATGTCCGCCGCGGTCGCCGACATGGTGCCCTCAGCCTGAACCGTAGTTCGGGAAGGAGGAAACTCAGTAACCTCGAACCATCCCTGCACCCACTTATGCGCGCGTGCTTCACGACTACGGAGATCATCGAGCCAGGGAAGCGGCCGAACATCGGGCGCAGTCTTCACCCGAACATCTGAACTGCTCATCTCCAGCGGGTCCAGTATGTGCTCTCTAAGATAGTCCGCGTATGACTCACCCGAGACTCTCGCAATAATCTCTCCCAGCAGCGAGAACCCAAAGTTTGAATAGGAAATGATAGTACCGGGAGGTCGCACCTGCCTCGCCCCGAGCTGATCCACCTGCTCTGCTAGCGTGGCTCCCTCGCCGGGCTGGAGCGAGCCGTAGTAGTTGAAAATCCGATCTTCAAATCCCGGAGTATGAGTGAGCAGATTCGCGACGGTGATGCGACCAAGATGATCGTCGAGTTCGAAGTCCCGCAGATGCGTCCGCACGTCATCGTCGAGCGCTAGCTTGCCCTCTTCTACGAGCTGCATGATGGCTGTTGCGGTAAAAGTTTTCGTGACGGAGGCGATTCTGAACAAGTGTTCGCTCGGGTCTACACGAACACGTTCGACTGCGTTTGCGTAGCCATATCCTTTAAGCAGTAAAACATCATCGGGAGTAACGACTGCCACAGTAGCGCCCGCGATGCGATGACTCTGCAAAGAGGCGCGTACGAACCCATCGACGAATGCTTCGAGATGATCCTCAGAGATCGATGTCACCGCCGCAGGTGGAGACGCAGTCAGCTCTAAATCTGGCTCCAGAACCGACGGTGCCACGACGGAGTGCTGCGCAGACGCAGGAACAATCCATGCGGAAAACGCGACTGTAAGTGTGAGTAGGAACAGCGTAGCGCGCTGTGAGAGAAGAAGCGCCTTTAACGGCGGAGCTAACTCGAACCTCACTAGACTGAGTGCTTGGCGGAATGCTTGGCGCACCGCTTCGTGGAAAACTCTCGCAGTGTGGATGTCAGAACCCTCCAACATAGTCTTATGTCCGGGTATGCCCCTGGCCCCTTCGGGACTCCTCGAACGAGTATTTATCTTCACATATAGCTTTAGCACCTCATCATACCCGAGGTTTTGTATCGTGTGGGGCACCGAGACCCTAACGAGCGAAGAATGAGCCTGTTTGCTGATTATCACCAAGCAATGGCCTACGATCGCGCAACTTGCTACGCAAGCGCTGCCATCAAGCACAGAGATCGAGATACCAAAGGAGAATCAATGAGCGAATTGTCAATGGAACGTGATCAGCTGATTGGCCAGGAGTTGTACAGAAAGCTGGTTCATACCGTCGAGCGCACGGCCAGAGTGCATCACATCAGCCCTGATCGTGCGGCCGACTTCCTGCTGCTGGGCGCGATCTTCACGGCAGCACGTTTCTACGAGTGCGACCTGTCAGAGACGCTCGAAGTTGCCGAAACCCTCGTCGATTCAGTACGACCTGACGATCTCGGGCGCACCAGCCGCCATTAACGGTTTTGACGGTTTTTATTGAACTGCCTGGAAAAACCCGGAAACCCAAGCTCTCGCACCAATCCCGCGCTAACTTGCCAGCGGCAGTGCGCGAAATCCTGAGGTATAAATGCTTTAAAAGATAGGATGACACGTGGGCGTTGGACAGAGAATCTACTCAAACACCTTGCCGGGATTGAGTAGATTTTTTGGATCGAGCGCGCCTTTTATGGTGCGCATCAGACCAAGCTCTACGTCAGATCGAGATTGCGCCAGGAACTGGCGCTTCTCAAGGCCGATGCCGTGCTCAGCGCTGATCGAGCCATCGACGTCCGCCAGTTTGCCATACACGATGTTCTCGACGATCCGCCTATCGTTAGCGGGTCCAACCGCAAGATGAACGTTGCTATCCCCAAGATGGCCAAAGCTGACGAGCCTTGCTTCTGGTAATTCCACCATCAACTGCTCTTCAACGGTTTGCAGATATTCTTCGACGTGGCGAAGAGGCAGGCTCACGTCAAATACGACCACAGGATCCAAGGCCTTCACAATCGCCTCAACATCGTCGCGCATCGCCCATAGCTCGTTGCGCTGTTGATGCGATTTTGCAACAAGCGCTTCAGCCACGCCGTCCTGCTTCATGACCGTCTCGAGTACATCCTCGAACTGGGCGCCAGAGCGCCACTCGTCGGCACCCTCCTGTTCAAGCAGTACGTAGAAGGGGTAGTGACTCGGCAGAAATTCTCGGTGTCTGTCCGAGATCTCCTGAAGAAGCCGGTAGTGGTTGTTCCACATCACCTCAAAGGCGCTGAGCTTTCCCTCGAACTCGGTGGCAACGAATTTCAGCAGAGCCGTGAGATCAGAGAAACGGTCTACCGCCAAAAACGCCGTTTGTACGGAACGAGGAGCGGGCCGAAGGCGTAGGACTGCACGAGTCACTATACCGAGAGTGCCCTCCGAGCCTATAAAAAGCTGTTTGAGGTCGTATCCGGCATTGTTTTTTAGCATCTCGTTGAGCGAGGAACAAACGGTACCATCGGCCAGTACAACCTCAAGGCCCAGAATCTGCTCGCGCATCATGCCGTAGCGTACGACACTGTTTCCACCGGCATTCGTTGAGATTGCACCACCGATCTGAGCGCTACCTCGTGCACCGAAATCGACGGCGAACATCCAGCCAGCGTCCTCAGCCGCCTGCTGAATATTCTGTACGATCGCGCCGGCCTGGACTCTCATCGTGCCCGCCATCGTATCGATGGTCTCGATCACGTTCATTCGCTCGAGAGATACGGCGATATCATTCTTCGCACAGGAAATGCCATCCACCAGGCCCGAAAGTCCACCCCAGGGAATCACTGGCTGCTCATGCTCAAAACACAAAGCCATCGCGCGTGAAAGCTCCTCGGTGGATTTGGGCCGCAAAATGGCCCGAGCCGGACAGCTGCCCCTCCCCCAGCTGTGATTGGGCCGCGCCCGCACGTCCGCTCCCAGCAGAATGCCATCTTCGCCCAGGATCTCACCAAGCCGATCTATCAGACTCATACACGCCCCTCGGGTTGTTCGTATCGTTAGCTGCGCGACTGCTTTATACGATGAATGCTGCATCCTTAATTACCCTGGCGCAGAGCTTTACCGACGCGATCACGCAGGCGGTAAAGAACCCAGGAAACCGATTATCATCCTTGAGAGCCAGCAAGGCCAACTTGCGCGGGGTATGCAGTGCATGAGCAGATCATCGGACCGCCGGAAAGTATCAGTAAGCGGATATCGAAAGGAGCGCCTTCTTCTATACGGGCTGCTCTTATTTGTTGTTCCCATCGCTCTCGCAACCCTTTTGGCGACGTTTCGCCAGCCGCCAGAGCCCATCTCTCGGTCCGCTAAAGAACTCGTGGTCGAGCGGGCCAAGCGCGTTGGTAATTTCCCAGCGGCGCCCGGAACTCACAAAGTTGTTCGCGTTATTACGGGCGATACGGTGGATATACGCGCACCGGGGGACGGTGTCATGAGAGCGCGGCTACGCTGTATTGTGTCGCCGACCCGGGGAGAGCCTCTTGCCCTGGCGTCGAAACGGCATCTGGCGAAGCTGATCCTGGGACGCATCGTCACGATCGAGACCGAGGGTCGCGACGAAGAAGGCCGACTGCTGGCGAGCGTCACGACCAGCCAGGGTGATATCAATCGGAAGATGCTGGAGGACGGTTTTGCGCGACTTACGCGGCCGGAAGTGATCAAATCACAGCCGCCGGAGCTTGCCTTACAAGACTGTGATCCCTCCTACTACCAGACTGAACAAGAGGCCCGCACCGCCCAAGTTGGTGTGTGGAAGCTCTAGGGTTATTCCGATTGGGGCCCGCTGGCTTTCGGCCGCCCGGATCGAATGGAAAACGAGCATCGACGAGGAACAGTGCGTCCTGAAAGTGCGCGCTGTTCATCGCGCATAAGCTGCGCCAGACTAACAAACAACTGAACCTATCATTCAGGTTTAGCAGAGACTGCCCAGATCCACGGAGAGAGTACCCAATAATGAATCAGTCTTTTTTCCGCCAGGCGCGCCGTAAGGTGTGGTCGAGCCAAAACGCTACGCCCATCCCCAAAGTCGACTTAGGAGAACGATTTCGTGCCGCCCTCGCGCTGGCGTTCTTTGCCTTGTTCGCCGGATCTGGCGCCGGTGCGGAGCATGCCGGAGACTCCGAATCACATACCGTTGCGCAGGCGCCCGACTTTTCAATGCTGGATGTGTTTGAGCTCGAATGGGCCGTGAGTCCCGAAATATCTCCGGATAGTAAGAGTGTCGTATATCGGCGTGCCGGCTTCGACGTAATGCAGGATCGCAGGCGCGGCAGTCTTTGGATACTGGACACAACCGGGGCTGAGCACCAGAAGCTGACGGATTTTGAAGGCGACGAATCGCAGCCGAGCTGGTCGCCGAGTGGCGACCGAATCGCCTACGTCCGCTCCGCCAGTGAAACAGACGGCGCGGAAATCTACGTCCAGTGGGTGAGTACCGGTCGAAGTGCGCGAGTCAGTCGCTTGCCCAAGTCGCCTCGCGAACTGCGCTGGAGCCCGGATGGCAGCTCGCTCGCATTCGTGATGGACGTAGCGGCTGAAGCACCGAGCTTCGCCAAACGACCCGCAATGCCGGAGGGAGCTAAATGGGCCGACGCACCACGAGTGACCGACCGCCTCTACCACGAAGCCGACGGCAGAGGTTATCTGAAGCCCGCCTTCTCCCACGTCTTTCTGGTACCTGCCGATGGTGGGAGTGCCCGCCAGATTACCCACGGCGATTTCCATCATCGCAATCCAGCGTGGAGTAGCGACGGTGCTACGCTGGTGTGTTCAGGTAATCGCAAAGAAAACTGGCAGTTCGACTATCGCAATAGTGAGCTTTATCGCATCGACCTTGCCAGCGGAGAAATCACAGCGCTCACAGACCGTTCCGGTCCTGATGCACAGCCTGCTTTCTCCCCCGACGGCGAACATCTAGCGTGGTTGGGTTACGCCGATAAGAGACAGGCGTTTCAACCAACTCAGTTACGACTAGCGGCCAGTGATGGGAGCCAGGTTATCGATCTGCTTTCCGATCTGGATCGCAGCGTGCAGGCGTTTCACTGGAGCGCAGACGGACAAGGGATCTTCTTTCAGTTTGACGACCACGGCCGCACCCGCATCGGGTACAGCAACTTAAGCGGCGAGTGGGAAGAGTACGGTACCGACCTGGGAGGGACCTCGATAGGACGTCCCTATGCAGGCGGGTCGTTCAGCGTCTCTTCAAACAACACGATTGCCTACACGTACACAAGACCGGAGTTTCCAGCCGAAGTCGCGCTTGTTCGTGATCGAAAACTGGAGCTTCTGACTAAACTCAATGACGACTTGCTAAGCCAACGCCAGCTTGGCGAGACCCGCGAGCTTCGCTGGAAAAGCAGTTTCGACCAACGCGAAGTACAGGGTTGGATCACACTCCCGCCAGATTTTGATCCGGCGAACGAGTACCCCTTACTGGTTGAGAATCACGGCGGACCCATCAGCAACTACGGCGAGCGCTTTTCGCCGGAGATGCAACTGTACGCGGCCGCAGGCTACGTCGTTTTTTTCCCGAACGCACGCGGCAGCACGAGCTACGGCGAGGAGTTCGCCAACCTGCTATACCACAACTATCCGGGGCAGGATTACGATGACACTCTGAGCGGGGTTGATGCGGTAATCCAGCAGGGCTTCATCGATGAGCAGCGCCTGTTCGTTACCGGAGGTTCGGCTGGCGGCATCATGACCGCCTGGATCATAGGCAAAACAGATCGCTTCAGAGCGGCGGCTGTGATCAAACCGGTCATGAACTGGTACAGCAAGACCCTCAACGCCGATAACTGGTTTTGGTACTACCATACGCGGTATCCGGGAACGCCGTGGACAAACCCGGACGATTACCTGCGGTTCTCACCGATCTCTCTAGTCGGCAACGTGAGTACACCAACGCTTGTCATGGTTGGCTTAAGCGATCTGCGCACACCGCCGTCTCAGGCTAAGCAGCTCTATCACGCGCTTGCTTACCGCAAGGTTCCGACAGCGCTGGTAGAACTGCCCGGCGCTTCCCACTTTATCGCGAGAAAACCAAGCCAATTGATTGACAAGGTCGGAAACATCCTTGGCTGGTTCGAGCAGTATGACGACAAGGGCGGGGAGAACACCGAAGCCGAAGGAAGCGATTAGGGCTCCTGGTCGGTGCCCTGGGCCCCAACCTGGGGGCACCGATAACTGTCTCACTCCGATGCGTCGTTCTCTGCCGAGGCAGCGCTGTCTTTGCCACCCGCTCCGCGTGCGAACCGCTCTCGAAGCGCTCTCGAAGCTAACGGGGCACTCTCAGGCGATCACCTCCACCTGATCTCCCACCGCCAGCACACTGCCCGGCCTCGCATAGGCGTTCATGCCGAAGTAGCTAATGCCCCCGCGGCTGCGATATTGAGCCAATACACCCAGGGTTTCTGAGTCGCGCTTACCCGTAGCCTGGTCGATACCAGGGATCGCGCAGCGCGAACAAGGGTCGGCAAGCGTAATTTCAGCACTACCGATCCGAATTTCATTCCATGCATCTTCCGCATGTTCTTTAGCACCCGCGATGACCAGATTGGGACGAAACCTATCCATCGGAACCGGTGTGTTAAGGCGGGCATTCAGACCATCGAGAGAAGCCTCGCTGATGATCAACAACGGAAATCCGTCAGAGAACGCAATCAACTGTCCGACAGGCGCGCGGTCCGGGTCAACGCCGCGCAGCGCGGTATCGGGGTAGTACACGAGCCTCACATCATCATCGAACATCTCACTCAGCCAGGCATTGCACTCCTGATCGGCTAACACAGCCGCAACCGTGTCCTGCCATACACGCGCCAGGACTCGCGGACCGGAGGGGTCGGGTCTTTGCACAACCATCTTCGCCCCCGCGTAGCGAAGCTCAAGGCCATGCTCCAAGTACTTAGCTTCTAAAAGGGCGAGCTCCGAGTGGCTCCGCTGGCTTAGGAACTGTCCCTGCTGATCAACCAGCATCCATCGTCGATCACCGACGAGCCCAAAGCGATCAACCTGCGCAGAATCAAGTTTATGTCCCTGGGCTGACTTGATCGGATATCGATAGATACTCGACAACGATAACGAACTCATGGACGGGACTTCCTGTATGAACTGGGCTTGCGTACGAGCGCGCAAACACGGATACGCGGATCGTCGCGCATGTTAACGTGCACCTGCACCGTATGCGAAACGCCTAGAAACGCGCTGGTGCTATGGTGAACAGATCCCAGAGAAGTCCAGGTTTATAACCGCAACGCCCGACAACGCGTTCGATAGATCTATGCTCGAGTATCCTAAACAGCCAGACGAAACCACCCATCAAGCCGTGCGGTGGATGCGCAGCGTGACTGCTCTGGCGCTCGCCGGCGTACTGGTAAGTTCAACTGTTGCTCATGGGCAGACCCCTACCGGCCCTCAAAATCGCGAGGTTGACTCTGTCGAGCTTTCGACCACACGCGTGAATCCGCCAGGTATACCGAAACGCGATACCAGCGAGCTGAAGTCGTTACGAAAGGACCTGGTTGAGCTGCTAGAAGAAGCTCGTGCACCCGGAGCGGTAGTCGTCGCACTGGAGCGTGGAGAATCCGTACTGGAGATGGCCTGGGGCTATGCTGATCTCGCCACTTCGCGACCCATGACCATGGATACGCCGTTGGCGGCCGGGTCTTTGTCAAAAAATCTCACCTCACTTGCCGTACTCCATCTGGTGTCTGAGGGCAAGTTGAGTCTCCAGGCCCCCGTGGTGCCGATTCTGCCCGCCGGGGCGCTGGTGAACCCCTACTCTGCGGAACATCCACTCCTGCTGGAACATCTTCTTGAACACACGGCAGGACTGGATGGCTCAAGCTACTTCGAGTACGGAGACAATGCGATCGACAGCACGCCGGCTGACTACATCGAACTGATGGCTGGGCAGTTTCGCGTGCGTTGGCCACCGGGATTTTTTTATAGCTACGCTAATCCCGGCCACACCATCGCTGCAGCTGTTCTTGAGCGGGCCTGCAATTGCAGCTATGACGAGCTGCTGGAAAACACGATTCTGCCTGAGCTCGGTATGACCTCAAGTACGCTGCGAGCATCCAGCGTTGATGACGCCCAACGTGCGCAAAGCTATGGCTCGGACGGTGTCACGCCCGCTGGTTTCTGGCGTATGCGTATACGGCCCTCCGGGGCGCTCCTAACCACCGGCCATGATTTGCTGGCACTGATCGCCTACTACAGCCAACGGGGCGAAACCGCACCGACTCTGGTAGATAAGGAACTCCTGGAGCGCATGGAGCAGCCGCAAACAACTGCGCTGTCTCGCAGAGGCGCAGGTGCCGGAGGTTACGGACTTGGCAACTTCGGATTCTTCGCAGCCGACGGCGTATTGTTCCAGGGGCACACGGGGGCGACCGATGGATTTCGTACCTGGTTCGGTTACCACGTTCCCAGCAAGAGCGGGTTCGGCTTAATCGTCACTGGTGGAGACGAGAACGTGCGGTATCCAATGATGCGGCGTATCGGTAAGTATTTGGCAAGAGACACAGCACCAGTCCCAGCCCCGGAGCCTGTTCCTGCTCAGGCGGGGCCTGCAAGCTCTCCGGTCTTTACCTCGGACCTGGGCATAGATGAGCGTGAGCTGTGGGGCTGGTGGACTCCGTTTACCCACAACATGTCACTGCGCGCCTGGCTATGGGAGATCTTTGGCTCAATTCGAATCGACGTGGACTCAAGCGGTGAATCCCCGATCGATTCTATGCAAGTTCACTCCGTCTTACCCTGGATCGAAAGCGACGAACTGATTCACCTGGGTAGCGGGCTGTTCAGAACTGAAACCCAGCCGCTGGCGACTGCCGGCTTTGTGCGCGATCCCGATGGGGAAATCGTGTTCACCAGGCGCGAGTCGTACCGGAAAAGCAGCACTACTGCTGTGTATGGCCGCGCCTTGGCGCTGGTTGGTGGGGTGATCATTTTCCCGCTGGTTGCACTTGCCTGGATAATCACAACAGTGCTCTATCGAGGCACCGTTGACCGGGCATCAAGTTCTCATGAGTCGCATAACCCCTCGTCGGCTCTGGGGAAATTCGCCATGAGCGGCGCTTGTCTGACTGGCATGTTCGTCGTGTTCGTGCAGGTAGGGCTCCTGGGAACCATCAACGAAAGTGGGCTGCTTGGTCATCCGGGAACGACATCCCTAACCCTGCTGACTCTTAGCCTGCTCGGCCCGCTGCTTTTGGGACTCGGTGTCTATCAACAGGCTATCGGACGCTCGCGAACTCGTTTTCGGCCTGGTGCCGCGCTGCGTTTCTGCGAAGTCACAGGTTCGGTCTCACTTGGCCTCAGTTGGCTGAGTCTTGCGCTCAGTGGCTGGGTACCGCTGGTCACCTGGTTGAAGTAGGCGTTGCGGATTGGCCGTTATAGTTCGACAGCTCGACGTACTACCTGCGGTGCGTTATCGGTCTCTACCAGCAGTTTTTCGATAAGCTGGGCGCTCATGGGTTTGTAGAGGTAAAAACCCTGCACCTGGTCGCAACCGCAACGCTGGAGAAACTCCAGTTGTTCCCGGCGCTCCACACCTTCAGCCACTGTGTTCAGGCTAAGCCCGTTGGCGAGACCGACAATGGCGCGGACGATGATAGCGTCACTGCTGTCGTCAGAAATGTCGTTTACGAACGCTTTGTCAATTTTGATTGTGTCTATGGGAAAGTGCTTCAGATACGCCATCGACGAGTAGCCGGTGCCGAAATCGTCGACGGACATGGATACTCCCAGCTTTTTGAGTCGTTGCAGCATAGAAACCGTGCGTTCTGCATTGTCCATGAGGATTGACTCTGTCAACTCGAACTCCAGCAACGATGGATCGAGGCCAGTTTCCGCGAGTGTCTTCTCAACCAATTCATGAAGATCATCCGAGCGCACCTGATGGCTTGAGAGATTCACCGCAATCTGAAGCGGCCCTACCGGCCCCGAGTGCCAGCTCTTGGCCTGCCGGCAGGCGGTACGAATCACCCATTCGCCGATCGGGCCGATCAATCCCGACTCTTCGGCTATCGGTACAAACTGATCCGGTGCGACTTTCCCAAGTTCAGGGTCTTCCCAGCGTAAGAGCGCCTCTACGCCCACAATAAGTCCGCTTTTCAGCTCAACTTTTGGTTGATAAGCCAGACTCAATCCATCGTTTGCAAGGGCGCTCTTCAGGCGCGACTCAATGCTAAGACGACGTTGTACAAACTCATCCATCTTCGGGGTGTAGAAGCGATAGCAGTTCTTTCCTCCCTGCTTGGCCTGATACATCGCGATATCCGCGTTCTTGAGCAGGGTATCAACGCTATCTCCATCATCCGGATAGAAGGAGATTCCCGCGCTTCCAGTAACTTCGAATTCCCGACCCTGGGTTTTCACCGGTGCAGCAATATTACTCAACATGCGATCGACAATAGCCGCCACGGTATCTTTGGAAGAGACCTCAGGAAGCAATACAACGAACTCATCACCACCAAAGCGTGAAAGCGAGGGGTTATCGGTTGCTTGCTGGTTGAATTTTGCCAGCAAGTCGGAGCTCCGCAGCGTCTTCTGCAGGCCATCTGACACCATGTAAAGAAGCTCATCACCCGCATCATGGCCCAACGAATCATTGACGTACTTAAAACCGTCCAGATCGATAAATACCAGAGCGAAACTGCTCTTTGCGCGGCCGGCCGCTCGCAGGGCCTGCTCCGCTCTTCTCCGGAACAGCTCACGATTCGGAAGTGCAGTGAGGGGATCGTAGTAAGCCAACTGATGGATTCGCTTCTCTGCGCGTTTGCGCTCGGTAACATCCTGCATCGTGCCCAGCCACCGAACGGATTGAGTCGCTTCATCGATGACCAGTTCGCCCTGTTGCTCAACAGTCAGCTCCTTGCCATCACCGATGAGCAGTCGGTGTTCGAGCAGAAACGAGCCCGAGTTTCTCGGATCCTTGATCAGGCGCTCGACCTGCTCTCGTAGTCGGGTGCGATCTTCCGGGTGCACATCGGTGAGAAATGCGTGCAGGTCAGGCCAGATGGTATCCGCGTCCACTTCGAAAACCTGCCGCGTAGCCGGAGACCAGTTCGCGCTGAGACTGTTAAGGTCCAGCTCCCAGTGCACAAGACCAGCTACCCGCTGCGCACGTAGCAGATCCAGCTCACTTTGCCGGGAATCGATGATCGCGCGCCCCGCTCTCAATAGGTACCTAACCCGGAACGGAAGGGTCTCCCATACGACCGGCTTGGTGAAGAAGTCCGTGGCGCCAGACTCAAAAGCCCGCTCCAGGGTGTCTAGGTCTTTAAGTCCCGTGACCATGACTATCGGGACCGACTCACCCTCTTCTGTCTTTCTTACTTCCTGGCATACGGCGTATCCGTTCATCCTCGGCATGCGAAGATCGAGAATAAGAAGATCCGGTTTTTCTGCATGGAAGGCTTCCAGTGCCTGCTGCCCGTCGCTTACGACTACAACTTCGAAACCAGCCTGCTTCAGATATTGCTCGGTCAGTAAGCGCTGCGTAGCATCGTCATCAGCGACCAGTATTTTTTCGGTACTCATTTCTTATTGCCTTGTCGTGGCTGTCGCCACAGGTATCGGCGCCACCTTGCTCTCTAGCGCGGCCTCGACCATTGTGAATTCTTGTTGTAGCTGCGTGACCCGTTGATTGAGTTCATCGAGGGTAAGACTGGCAGCACCCACCTCAATGGCTTCGCACAAGGCGGAAAACTCGAGTGCGCCAACGTTCGCGCTGCTTGATTTCAGCGAATGAGCGGCATCAGACACCCCGTCCCGATCATCGCTGTCCCTAGCGTCAAACATTGCTTTGAGCACCTGCGGTGAATCTGTGAGGTAGGCCTGAATGATTCGAGTCGATACATCGGGAGCTTCTGGCCGATCCAGCGCTCGAAGCCGATCGATGACCGTGTCATCAATGACTTCGCCGCGATTGGTGCAGCTTTCCAAAGCCTCCGTACCGGCAATCGGCAAATCCGGGTTATCGGTACTGTACAGCTCTTGGGGAATGAACTTCTCCAGCAGTACTGCGAGCCGCTCATGGGAGAACGGTTTAGTGAGGTACGCGTTCATCCCGGCCTCGATACACTTTTCCGCAATTCCGTCCTGTGCATCCGCGGTCAAAGCGATAATCGGGATAGTCTGCGCGCTAGGTACAGCGAGGGCACGTATCTTCTGCGTCGCCGCCGTACCATCCAGGATCGGCATGTGGTAGTCCATAAGAATCAAGTCAAAGTGCGAGTGCTCGAAAGCGTCTACCGCCTGCTGACCATCGCTCACGATTACCGGGTCGCAGCCCAGAAGTTGAAGCACATTTCGAACGACCTCCTGGTTGACCGTGTTGTCCTCCGCAACCAATACGCGCGCGTCGAATCGCCTGTTTCCTCGATCCTCATCGGAGTCGGCGGCTGTTTGCGCCGGTTGACGGTCCACCAGCAGCCTCGTAAGGCTGTCGAACAGGTCTCTTTGTCTAACGGGTTTCGATAAATGGTCGTCGATCAACTCTCGGGAAGACCGGGCTTCCAGTTCATCACTCACTGCAGAGCTCAACAGGATCTGTCTGGGATTAGGAATGGATTCGTCGTCAACGATACAGCGGGCAAGTTCAAGTCCCGTGAGCCCCGGCATTTGCGAGTCCAGAAGGACGGCATCGAAGGGCCGGTCCTGAGCCGCAGCTTCTCGCAATTTTATAAGCGCATCCTGAGCGCCGGCCGACATGTCAGCGATCATCGCCCACTCCAGGGCGTGTTGATGGAGAATCGTGCGATTGGTCCGATTGTCATCGACCACGAGCACACGATAGCCTCGTAGATCCCCCACCCGTCGGGGTTCCGTGATTGCTCCATCGGCGAGCGGAAATGTCAGTTCGAAGAAAAACTCCGAGCCTTCCCCAAGGGTGCTCGCCACCTGCAACTCGCCGCCCATGAGGCCCACGATGCGCGATGCGATAGCCAGTCCCAGCCCGGTGCCGCCAAAGCGACGCGTGGTCGAGCTGTCGGCCTGGGAGAACTCTTCGAAGATGTGCTTTAAACGCTCCTCGGGAATTCCGATACCGGTATCTTTCACCGACAACCGAAGTGATGCATGGTTATCGATCACCACTCCCGTTGATACCTGCACAAGGATTTCACCGTGCTCGGTAAACTTCACCGCATTGCCCAGCAGGTTATCGACTACCTGGCGTAGGCGAACCACGTCACCGCGCACCTTGGCCGGCATGTCGCTGGGAATGCTCACATTCACGCGCACTCCTTTTGCGTGCGCCTTCTCGGCGAACAGTTCCGCGCTGTCTTCGACCAACTGCCGAACATCGAAGTTGTCGTCTTCGAGATCGAGGCGATTCACTTCGATTTTGGAGAAGTCGAGCACATCGTTGATGATCGCAAGCAGTGAATCGCCTGAGCGCTTGATAACGTCGGCAAAGTGTTGCTGCCGCGGCTCAAGCTTCGTTTTTTGCAGCAGCTCCGCCATGCCCAGCACGCCGTTCATGGGCGTGCGTATCTCGTGGCTCATCGTCGCCAGGAATTCGCTTTTCGCTCGACTCGCCGCCTCGGCCTGATCGCGAGCCGCCTCAGCTTCGCGAATCGCCTGCTGCAGCTCACTATTGGACTCTGAGAGCTCCGCCGTTCTTTCCTGCACCGTCTCTTCAAGGCGTTCGCGTTGGCCTTCGAGGCGTTTGTCGCGCTCATCAATATCGGCGAGCATACTGTTAAAGCCAGCGATCAAACGTCCAGTCTCATCACCCTCGCCAGCTTCGACGCGCAATGTGAAATCCTGGTTTTCTCCCACCTCATCCATCGCGACGGCAAGCCGACTGATCGGCCCTGCAATCCTCCGCTGCAGGGCAGTAGAGAGCCCCATCGCCATGGCACCCGCGAGTAAGAGCAGTACAGCGAGGATCACGATGCGCTGAAAAAGCTGCGAGTACATCCGCTCGAGCCGGGTATTGATAAAGATGTATCCGACGAGACTGTTGTCGATAGTAACGCTCGAAAAGTACTCAAGATCGGTGGCAGTAAAGCTGGCGCGGGTCTCCCCCGCCGACGCTAATGCCTGGAATCGGGACTCGCTGCGTGCGACAGCGGCCTTCTGATCGCCCTTGCTGTAGGTCGCAAATAGAGCTCCCTCAGGGTCGAGAAACACCGCTAGGGATATCTGAGGTTCGGCGTTCAGCGCAGTAAGAAGTCTCTCAGCTGTCTGAGCATCGGAGAACTCGAGCGCCGCAATAGCGGACGTGCTGATTGTGTCTGCGAGCACAGTGACGCGCTCGACCAGGCGGTTTCGATCATCAACAAACTGGCGAACCGATAACACGATGGCAGCCAGAAGCAACGCGCCTCCGGTGGTAACGACGATCGCGTAGCGCAACTTGCCGGAAAGATTTAGTTGAGTAAACGACCTCATGGGGCTGATCCTCCGGAGACTCGCAGGCCCAGCACTTCTGCCAGTTGAAGTAATTGGGCACTGATGGTCACACCTGAGCTGCGCGCACTCGCAAGGTTGATACGGAATCCGAAGCGCCGCTCCTTGCGAGCCAGCTCAATGACCCCGCCCCGCTCTGCAAAAGTGCTGATATCGCTGACCGTCACCAGATAACCGCGGTTGAGGTCAGCAAGCACACGCTGAAGCTCAGACTCCTCGCTTCGAGCTACATACGCCAGATGACAGACACCCTGTACCGCCTGGCCACTCCCTGAGACCACTTCGAGCATGCGCCCGCCGACGGAGCGACCGTTCATATCTTCAAGCGCCTCAAACACCGAGGAGCGACCAATCAGGCAAACGCGCAGAGGGCTGTCAGCGTCCGTAAATGCCTCCTCGGGCCAGTCGATGTAGCGCGGCAGCTTTACGACAATCGCAGCGAGGAGCTTGGCCTCGCGGCTGACGTCGGGCTGTGCCTGGGCTGGGAATGCGAAGCTCACGCATAACAACAGCATTGCCAGTGCTAGGCTGGGCAGCCGTCGAAAAAGGGAGCTTAGGGCGGCAAACATCAGAAGTTCACCCGTAGCTGCACGAACACTGAGCGCCGGATCTCAGTAAGAGGCAAGTCGTTCGGAGCTGACAGCAGCTGCTCCTGGGCGTCGTTCAGAAGGCCCTTGCCCACGATCGCCAGCTCAACCTTCGGTTGAACCTGCCATGCAAGTCTCGCGTCGGCGCTACTGTAGGCGTCGATCTCGGCGCCCGTCAGACTGACCACTTCATCAACGTAACGTAACCAGAGGTCTGCCTCCACCGACGAAGCTGGGATATAGCCCAAGCGGAGTGACGCTAGATGCCGCGGGGTGGTCGCAAGCCCATCGCTTCCGCCGAGCGATAGCCCCTCCCTCGCGTCTTCCACTCCACTGAAGAAAGAGTAGTTGCCCTGGAGACGCCAGCGAGGTGAGGGTCGCCAATCTGTGGACAGCTCAAAGCCCCGGGAATCCGCGATGGCGAGGTTACCCTGCACTGTCAAGAACTCCGTCGCCTGCGTGGCTTGATCACCTAGGCACCCAGGAAAGGGAGCCACGTCTGGAATACAACTCAAGCCACCGGGAACCACCGTGCGAATGTCGTCGTATTCAAAGTAAAAGGACGCGAAATCCAAAGAGAGGTTTGCAGTTGGTCGAACCTTTAAACCTATTTCGTAGGCCATTAGCTCTTCCGCGTCGAAATCTGGATGTCCGGAAACCAGCACCGCCGTCGGCAGGGAAGGCAACAGCCCGTCAGAACTCGGCGGAGGGACTACATCAAAGACAATGCTGTAGTCTCGATCCGCCCGCCCTGGTGTTCGCACAGCTCTCGACGCTGACGCCCACAGACTTACCATTGACGATGGCTGCCATAGCAGCCGTACACTGGGCTGCACTTCAAGGCCCGTAAAGTCGTTGTATTCAAATTTGCTGCCGATGGTGGCCCGGACATTGGCCGCCAGGGAGATCTCATCCTGTAGAAAGATGTTGAAAACCTCTTCCTGACGCGACTCCGGTACCACCGTGACGCGACCAGACGCACCTGTGGTAATCCGATCGTCATTCAGTCGGTAGCCGGCCCCCAAGATTAGGTTTTGATTGCTAAGGCGTGTGGTGCGGTATTCCACCGCTACGTCGTAAGCGGCTCTATCAATGTCGGCTAATTGCCAATCTCGATCCACAGTATCGACAAAGGCTTGTATCGACAGCGTGTCGTCTGCGCCCAGCGTCCGGTCCCAGCGCAAAGACAAGTTGTAGCCATCGGCATCCTGTCGCTCCGGTTGCAGCTCACTGAACGGCTCGGTCAGACTGAGACTCGTCACAGTTTCGCCAGCGTTGGAATTGAACAGCTCACCGGATGCAAATACCGAGTCTCTATCGCTTGGATTAAGGTCAAGGCGAAACCCGAGTCTCGACTGCTCCCATTCGTCCGCGGCGGCATCTTCGCCGCTGACTCTGTTTTCAGCTCGATCAAAGTAACGCGCGAACACTCGGTAATTACCCATTGCGCCCACGGAGCCGCCGTAGCGAGCGGCGATAGTTCCGCGCTCCTGGTTACCCGCCAACGCGCTGATCAACGTACCCTGCGTATCTTCGGTCCGCTTTGTGATTATGTTGATGACGCCGTTTACGGCGTTTGCGCCCCAGAGAGTGGCACCCGGCCCCCGAATGACTTCGATGCGCTCGATATCTTCAAGCATCGTGTCCTGTGCATCCCAGAACACGCCGGAGAACACGGGAGAGTAGACCGGACGGCCATCGATAAGCACCTGGAGTTTGTTGGCGAAACGCTGCGTGTAGCCGCGCACGCTAAGCGCCCACTTGTTGCTGTCCAGTTGCGCAGCGTCAACACCAGGCGCCAAACGCAGCGCTTCCGGAATCGACGTCACGCCGGAGCGGCGAATATCCTCGGCGGTGATAACGAAGACTGCGGCGCTCGCATCAAATACCGATTCCAACCGTTTAGAAGCGGAGACGACCTCCACATCCAGAAGCTCATCAAGACTGAGTTCGAGGAGCTCATCCTGCGCCCGACTGAAACTCGAGGTCAGGCTTAGGCCGACCACCAGGACCGACCACAGGACGGGGTCGAGCAAGAGTTGCCAAAGTTGACACACTAGAGCACGCAAGCGAACGCGGTGGAGCAACGATAAGGCTTGGAAAGCGCTCATCAGAAATTAACTCTAAGTTGAAGGAACATCGAGCGTTCGATTTCTGTGAGTGGAATATCAATCGGTTGCGATACAAATTGGGCCTGCGAGTCGTTAAACAGGCCTTTAGCTACAAACGACAACTCGAGACTGTTTTTTGGAAGCCAGGCAAGACGTACATCGGCAGTCACATATCGATCGATCGGAACACCATCAAGCGAAAGGATCTCGTCCACATAGCGAACCCAGATATCCGTCTCCCAGTTGGAGGCCGGAATGTAGCCAAGGCGCAACGACGCCTGGTGCCGAGGACTGGTGCGCAGGGAATCTACCCCTCCAAAAATACCACCTCGCACTCGCTCTTCTCCGGAGAAAAACGAGTAGTTGCCCTGCAGGCGCCAGTTGATGTTTGGCCGCCAATCACCCGAAATTTCGATCCCTCGCGAACGAGCGAAGGCATCGGGTGCCTGAACCGTATCGAAACGCAGGGAGGTGGTCTGATCCGACAGAACACAAACGGGAAAGGCCGAGCTGTCCGGTTCGCAGGAAAAGCCTACTGGCTCTACGGTGCGCAAGCGGTCGTAATCAAAGTAGTAAGTCGCCAGGTCTAGCGTAAGGGTAGCCAGCGGCCGCAGCTTGACGCCGAGTTCGTAGGCCAGCAGAACCTCTGAAGGAAAGTCACGAACCCCGCCCGTGGTGACCGCAATCGGTAAGTCGCTGCCGGGCGCGTTCGAGATCTGCGGCGGTAAAATGTCGAAGAGAACCTGATAGTCCCGATCTGCGCGGCCCGGTGTTCGAACCGCGCGAGAGGCGGACGCCCACCAGCTCACTTGGGATGAGGGCTTCCACAACAGCCGAACATTCGGTTGAGTCTCAAGGCCTGTGAAGTCGTTGTACTCAAATTTGCTGCCCAGCGTGAGAGTCCATTTATCGGGAACCAGTTCGATATCGTCCTGAAAGAACACATTGAAAACTTCCTCTTCGCGACGCTCGGGGACAACTCGCGCTCGTTGCGCTGAACCTTCGGTGATCTGATCATCATTAATGCGATAGCCCGCTCCGGCGATCAGGTTGTGGCCTGCAAAACGGGTCGTACGGTATTCCGTATTCAGATCAACGGTTGTGCGGTTAATGTCCGCGATGCTCCAGTCGCGATCCTCAAACTCTAGAAAAGTCTGCAGTGTAAAAGTGTCGTCAGCGGAAAGAGCGCGCGACCACTGCAGCGAGAAGTTAAGGCCGTTTGTGTCCTGAGTTCGTTCCGTGAGTTGGCGATACGGAGGTTCAAACAACAGGTCCCAGGATGCTTCGCCGGCCCGGGACTCGTACACGGCACCGCTGCTGATGATGGAATCTATGCTCGTTGGCGAGAGATCGACCCGGTAACCGAAACGGGTCTGCTGCCAGTCATCTGCTGCAAATCGCTCACCCTGAACATGGTTACTCTCTCGATCAAAGTAGCGGGCGAACAAACGATAGGAACCTATATCCCCAAGCGTGCCCCCGTAGCGGGCGCTGATAGTCCCTCGCTCTTGATCCCCGGAGAGTGCGCTAATCAGCACGCCGCGAGTGTCGTCTGAATTTTTCGTCAGAATGTTGATAACCCCGTTGACCGCATTGGCACCCCATAAGGTCGCCCCTGGACCACGAATGACCTCTATGCGGTCAATGTCCTCCAGAACCGCATCCTGGATATCCCAGAACACCCCTGAAAAAACCGGCGAATAAATCGGCCGGCCGTCCATCAGCACGAGAAGCTTGTTGGAAAAGCGCTGCTTATACCCCCGCACACTGATTGCCCACTTATTCGAGTCGATCTGCGCCGCTTCGATTCCCGGTGCCAAACGCAGCGCCTCCGGAATCGATGTCACTCCGGAGCGTCTAATATCTTCCGCAGTGATCACAAAGACCGCAGCGGGCGCATCAAACACCGACTCCGGTCGCTTGGACGCCGAAACCACCTCAACGTCGAGGAGTTCATCCAGGCTCAAATCAAATAGCTCGACCTCCGCGCACCACACGGCGGATGAAAGCAGAGCAAAAATGAAGGGCAGGCGACGCATAGACTCAACGCACGGTTCTTTCCGGCAAGTAGCGGCGCGAAACAGGATGTATTTAGCCGTGTAGACAGCCCAGCGGCTGGGAGAAGACCTGCGGAGTTCTAGATTGACCTGCCGTTTGCGGTCTCCGGCGATCACCGATAAAGCGAATGCTTCTCAAGAAGGCGCTCGCGCTCGTAAAACACAGGCTTGCGAATGGCTGCTCTACAGACAGCGCTGCTCTCGCCGCGCGAGAGCTTTCCCGCAGACCTCCTCGAGCATGCATATGGCGCAGATCATTCGCAAGACCGAGTTAGGGACGACAACCCAGGTCATCTCAGAGTCCCGGCGATAAACTCCAAATAAAGAGATCTTCGGCGCGATTTGCGACGGAGACCTCGCTGCGGCGTTAGAGGCGCGGGTGGCTAGAACCCACCTTCCAACGTGAACAGGAACGTTCTGGGGTCGCCGAACACGAATCCCCCGGCGGGGCGTCCGCTGTTGCCTACGGACTCAAGATATTCCTCATCCGTCACGTTGTTGATGTTAAACCGCAGCTTTACCGAGTCCGATAGCTGATAGGTGGCGAACATGTCGAATAGTTCATAGCCATCGTACTCAAGGCCACTGCCCGTGGAGCCGGGTCGGTCGGACAGGTACCGGGCACCCGCGCCAACCTGAAGGTTGCGGAGCACGCCAGAGTCGAAGGTGTATGAGAGGTAGGTTGAAAACGTATGGTCCGGCGCCACCGAGGGACGGAGGCCCTGATTACCATCCAGATCTCGGGTGAATTCCGCGTCGAGATACCCGTAGCTCAGCGACAGGTTCAGCGCGTCAGTAAGCGCTCCGTTGACCGCCAGTTCAAACCCCTGATGCGTTTGCTCGCCTACCCCGACAACAAAATTCTCCCCGACCGTGTTGTTTGGATCCGCGTTTGCGACATTCTCTCGCACCGTATCAAAAATTGCGGACTGAACACTCAGGCGACCCTGCAGGAACTGAGCCTTCACACCGATCTCGATACTCTCCGCCGTTTCGGGCCCGATGGCCGAACCCGACCGCAGCACGCCCGACTGAGGCACGAAGGACTCGGCGAAGCTGATGTAAACGTTGATATCGTCCGTCACCGCGGCGGTAGCGCCTATGCGAAACGACGTGTCATCGAAATCCTCAGTTGTTTCCTGAACAAAATCATCCTCAGCAAGATCGTCACCACCTGAGGTTGGATCTCGCAGGGTGTTTTCGAGATCGTCGCGGCGTACGCCCACCGGGATGGTCAGCCATTCCGTCGGCCGGAAGATGGCTTCGGAGTAGAACGATACTAAATCGATGGTGCCGTCAAAGAATGGGGTTGGTGTCGCCGTATTCACCGGCACAGGAAGCGCAAGAAAATCTGGGCTGTTGATGTTGACGACCGCATTGAATCCATCGAAGCCAAACGTTGACAGCTCATTGGTTTCCTGGCTCGTTGCGCCAACGACAACGTCCACCTTTGTTGAACCAAGAGCCGTATTCCATGCGAGCTGTCCGTCGAAGTAGGTAACATCCTCATCGAAGGTTCCGGTTGATGCATAGAAATTTCCGACCGGATTACTGGGAGCAATTCCAAATCGGCCTTCGTCGAAGTTATAGTTGTACAGCCCCTGGGTGTTCTGATAATCAAGATCCGTTTCCTGATAGCTGCCGCGCAGGGTTAGCTTCAGGTTATCGAGAAACTCGTGCTGCAGTTCGCCATCAATGAGGGTGTCATCCCCCTGGGCACCGACGTTTGCCGGAGGACCAAAGAACGTTTCGTTGTCAAAGGCCGCAGGTACGCGACCATCCTGGAAGATGGCAAACGGCAGGCTCGGAACTGAGTCCGACTCTTTGTAGGCGGCACTGACGTGGCCTCGCGTGCGCTCCCCGATGTTGAAGTCAATAACCGGACGAATAGCAAACGTCTCTCGCTCTTCCAGAGGCTGAGGCGACTGGATGTTCTCGTAGGACACCGTCATGCGGCCACGAATCGACTCATTGCCTCCCAGGGCACCCGCATTGCCGTCCAGTTGCAGGCGGTGCGTCCCGAAGCTGCCAGCGCTCAGCTCGTACCTGAGGAATGCCTCTTCCTGGGGGAGCTTTGTAACCGTGTTTATGATGCCACCCGGGAGTATCGGACCAAGACTGATCGACGCGGGACCCTTGAGCACTTCGTAGCGCTCAACAAACGAATCATCGCGACGACCAAAGCCCCGACTGTTGGTCTCTGGCCGGTTGTTAACCAGGATCGACGCGGCGAAGCCACGCACCAGGAAGAACGGCGCACCTGAGTTGAATTCGTCTCCTTCCAGAACCACGTTCGGAAGCGTCTGCAAGGCGGCCAACGGACGGACGAATCCGCGATCGTCGATAAAATCCCGATCAATGATGCTCAAGGAGTAGGGAAGCTCTTCGATGCTGATGGGCAAGCGGTTGACCAACGAGTTTTGATACCTTGCCGATACCAGAACTTCTTCCATCTCCTGCGGGTCTGCACTGCTCTGCCCCAGACTCGGGGATGCCATGGGGAGCGACGCGAGGTAGACCGCGCCCGCGAGTACGGTTGCCGCTGTCGGTGGACTGTTGCTCGACCACGGAACACCGGAACTGGCTTGAGGCGCGTCAGCCGTCGCGAGTTGGGATGAACGCGGAGTCCGGCGGGAACGAATTCGCTTGGACATGAGCCTGATCCTCCATGGCAGATAAGACCAGTCTAGTCGGCGCGAGTGATTCTGTTAACGATAATCAATAACAACAATTACCGGGGCCGATTGCATAATCAACGCCGAGCTACGTCATGTGGAAGCCGACCTGCAGCCTCTAAACGCTGAAGGAAGAGAACACAGCTAGCCCACGCAATTTAGGCGGCTTTCGACTGGCTCGGAGGCGGTTGTACCGAATCCTGGGGCAGCCAGAACCAGCGAAGAGATTCTGCCTCTTCGTCGAGCTCAAGCGCCGATGCCGTGGGCGTAGGTGTGGATGGGGATGTGGACGGGGATGGTGACTCCCTCAGCAATTCCTCGGCTTGCTGCAAGAGTTGCCCTAGATCGAACGGGGCAGCTTCAATCGATATCGGGTCCATTGACGAGCCGTTTAGATGCGACGGCAACAAGAAATCGGGAAGGTTCTCCGTCGGTGTGGTCGGTGCCAGTTTATGCCGCCAGGTACCGGTCTCGCCATCATAGTGATATAGAGGCATCAGCTTCCAACCATAGTCGGCGATCAGTTCGACTGCACGCAACAGGTATTCGAACGCGTCATCACTGAGAAAGTAATTGAAGTTCAGCCGTGTCCAGCCCGGGCGCAACACCATTGCTCCTTTGGCTATCTGGCGCTCGAGGGCACGACTTTTTGCTCGATCCAGGTGCAGCAGACGATGAGCATAGGGGCCGGCGCAAGAGCAACCGCCGCGTGCCTGGATACCAAACAGATCGTTAAGCAGTGCGACGACAAAGCCGTAGTGAAGGTCTTTGGCTTGGCGGCGTATTCGGAACGAGACGATTGAAAGCCTGGGTAAATCCGGGTTTCCCAGAATCTCGATATCCGGATGCCGGCCCCAGCGAGCCAGTGCGCGCCGTGCGAAGCGCTCTTCCAACTCCTCAATACGATTGCACCCGACTGCCTGCTTAAGCTGGAACACCATACCTGCTCTGATCGATTCAATGATCGCCGGGGTGCCGCCTTCTTCGCGGCGCTGCCGATCATCGATGTAGGTATGCGATTCGGGACTTACGAATGACACGGTCCCGCCTGCGGGTACAGCGGGAACCGAATTTTCTAGAAGCTTTTCCTTCACAATCAGAACGCCCGGCGTTCCTGGGCCTCCGACAAACTTGTGGGGTGACATAAACACTGCGTCAAGGCTGGTGCGCTCATCATGGCCTTGTACATCGATGGGTACATAAGGTGCAGCCGCAGCGTAATCCCAGAATGCCAGGGCGCCGGCGTCGTGAAGTACGCCCGTCACCCGGGAGATGTCCGTTTTTATTCCGGTCACGTTCGAGGCTGCGCAGAACGAGCCTATCTTCAGTTCTCGGTCCGCGTAGCGCTCGAGCTGCCGCTCAAGCTCATCGATGTCCAGCGATCCGTCGGTTGCGAGCGGAATACTGACTACCTCCGCCACGCTTTCCCGCCAGGGCAGCTCATTGCTGTGGTGTTCGTAAGGACCAATAAACACAACGGGACGCGTGTTTCCGGGCTGCAGATCTGAGCCATGCCTGTGAGGCAGCAGCTCCTGCGGCGACCTCAAATTAAGGCTCTGTACCAGATGACCGATGGCGCTGGTGGCTCCGGAACCGCAAAAAATTATCTGATGATCGCTACCGGCATTGACCGCACCGCGAATTGCGAGCCGCGCCTGCTCTCGCAGCCGCATAGTGTGCGCTCCGGTATAGGACGTCTCCGTATGCGTGTTCGCATACAGGGGCAAAACCTGCTCACGGATATAGTCCTCGATAAAGGTCAGAGACCGCCCAGACGCGGTGTAGTCGCCGTAGATCAACGGTCGCTTTCCGAACGGCGTTTCGATCGGCATTCCGTCACCGATGACTGAATCGCGTATGTGAGTTATCAGGTCTGCCATGTTTGCCGCATGAAGATCGGTTCGGATAACCGAAATCGTAGCCCATTAAAAGCGACCAGATATTCCTATTTTTCCCTTTAAAATAGATAATATGGGAAAATATTCCGAAATAACGAAGATTATAGAACTTTTAGTAGCAGAGCCCAGGCAGCCCTATGGCAGGAATCAAGCTAGATCGCACAGACAAACAGATTCTCGACATCCTCCAGCGCGATGCTTCCACTCCGATGGTTGCCATCTCCGAATCTGTGGGAGCGTCGAAGTCAGCTTGCTGGAGGCGCATTCAACGCCTAGAGGAGGAAGGGGTCATTCGAGGTCGTGTCACCTTACTGGAACCCGCCCGAGTAGGGCTCCCACTGACTGTTTACATTGCGATTCGCACCAGCCAGCACAACGACAAGTGGGTCGGGGATTTCAAGACAGTCACCAGCGAGATCGACGAGATCATCGAGGTGCACCGCATGAGCGGAGATCTGGATTACCTGCTTAAAGCGGTGGTGAGCGATATGGCCGGTTACGATCGGCTCTACAAGCGTCTCATAAAAGCCGACTTTTTCGATGTGAGCTCAAGTTTCGTGATGGAGGAAATGAAAAGCACGACCGTACTCCCGCTCGACAGTGACTGAGCCTGGCGCCCGCTGGAAAGTGCCGGACAATTACGCGGTAATCCCCCGGATGACCAGTGGTAGTTGGTCATTGCCAAAATACATACGATCGCGATTTACAAACATGGTTGGCGAGCCATAGGCGCCCCGCTCGATGGCCTCGTCAGTGTTTGACCTTAGCCGGTCTTTTATAGATTGCTCAGCGGCCTGGGCCACCAGCGCCGCGCCATCCAGGCCGCAGGCTGTCGCGACGCTTGCAACCACACCGGGATCATCGAGGTTCTCCTGATCGCGAAAATACGTCTCAAAGGCCCTGGCCATGAAAGACTCCAGTGCCTCCTGATCATGCTCCAGCGCACAGCAGACCCGCATCGGCAAAACAGCTTTCAGGGGGTGGTGAGGGGAAGGAAAGTTCATGGGCAAGTTCGCCAGTGCAGCCCAATCTAAAAGCCAGGTGAACACGTGCCGCACCTTTGGGTGATCGGTGTTTTGCCGCGACGCATAGACTTCGCGATTCACCGCATTGAACACACCGCCAACCAGAATGGGTCGCCAAACGAGCTCTGGTGCCGTGTCGACGTCTCCTCGGGCCTCGGTCAGATGTTTGCGTAGATTATGAAACGCCAGGTAGGTCCAGGGCGATGAAAGGTCAAAAAAGAACTCAAGGCTCGCTCTCTTCACTGCGCGGCTACTTCCTCTTGTTGTTCAAGGCAATCTTCCCAGGGGACTTTGTCGCCGCTCGCACTCGCCATGACGGCACACTCGCTGAGGAGCTGTCCGGCAACTCCCTTCATCGCCAATACAGCGCTGGAACCAGGGTAACCAACGGCAACAGGTAGGTAGCCGCGTACGGATTCTTCGACCAACTCATCCTGGGGTACTTCGCCGAGCACCGTCAGCTTTGCGTTCGTATACTCGTACAGCAGTTTTTGCACCCTCACGAAGTTCACACGCCCTCCTCGCGAGGCTCGATTCAAGACGAGCTTAGGTGCAAAACTCTGAGCAAGCTCATCGACCTTGTGAAGCTCGTCGGTTCTCGCGCCCTCCTCCTCCAGCGCGGTACGCACTTCGGCGATCGACGCAAAATCCCGCTTCGAAAGCGCTCGGCGATGCGTGAGATTGCGCGACAATAATGTGACCATTTTGCGCATGGCAGCAAGCTTGATGAAACGATAAGCGTCCATAAGAGCCGTAGGATCTGGTGTGGTCACGACAACCTGCACATCACCGGCGAGAAAAAAATCGAGCTGATTGAAACCCACTCCCGCACCAATATCGAGGAGCACCACATCCGCTGGGAGTTCTCGCAAATGCCTGAGTATTCGCTGTTTAGTCGCGTAGACCGGATTGGCGGTCGCGAGGCTGTCGCCGGAGCCTGCAAGCAGACGGAGCTTAGGTGCCGCTGCTATGGGCACCAACGCATCGGTGAGGGAACCGACTTCTCGTTTCATAAAAGACTCGAGACTGGAACGCACCCTGAACTCACCGAACAGAGTCGCCAAATCCGCGCTGCCGGTATCGAGATCGGCCATCACCACGTCGCGGCCTAGCCGTGCCATAAGCAGTCCCAGATTTGAGACAAGAACGCTTTTTCCGACTCCTCCTTTACCCGAGGCGACGGAAACTAAAACAGCCAAGTTTCACTCCAGCTTCGCAAACTACAACCGCTAACGATAACAGAAGAGGCGTCGAAGAGTGCCGCAGAATGGCCCGCGGCAAAAAGCAGCATGACGCTAAAAATGGCAGCCACGGAGACCAACATTGCCCGTGGATTATCTTAAGCGTACGGGTCTGATCGATCCCGTGGTTCCGCATACGGTGACTCAGCCCGCACTCTTACTTGCGCTTAAAGCGTCGGCGACCCCGACCCTGAAGCCCCTATTAGCAATTGCTACTCTGGCTCTCACCTTTGCGGCGAGCCTCGCCCTGCCTATCCTGTCCAGTCCCAGCTATGGACTGGAGACCCGCCGCCCCGCCCCTGACTTTTCGCTGGTGGACGCAGATGGCAAAACTCATGCGCTGGGTGATTTCGGCGGTCGCTACATCTACCTGATGTTCGGATATCTGAACTGTCCCCGCGTTTGCCATACCCAGGCCCTGCTGTTCGAGCAACTCGCGCATGAACTGCGAGACGAACACGGACTCACTTTTTTGTACCTTGCCATGGATCCACGGCGCGACAGCGCCGATGACCTTCGCGCTTACTTCGACGAAAGGGGAACAAACTTCCTCAGCTTGCGTGACACCGATGAGAGAGCCGTCCAGGCGATCGCTCAGCGTTACTACGCGTTTTTCAACCGCCGGGCACCAAACGTCAGCAGCCCGGACTACTTGATTGACCACACTGGCTTGTTTTACCTGATCGATCCTAACGGCCAGCTTCGCTACACCTATTCCGCCAACCAAAACGTGACCCCCCGACTGCTGGAGGATTTCCATGAGCTCAGCGAAGAATTCGCCGCGCAGTGGATAGCCGAGGCCAGTGTCGATAATCCAAGGAGCTCGCCATGAACGCAGCTGTAGACTTTCATCCCGAACTCTCCGTGCACTCTGGGGACCAGCCCAGGCACAACAGTAAGCTGCTGTCTTACGACAAGTTAATGTACCGCGTGCTTCTCGCGCACCTACCGGTACTTGCATTTCTTGCACCATGGGGTGTCGGTACATTCACCCTGGGAATCAGTTCTGCTATCGCAATCGGACTTATCGCCTCCTTTGCCTATGCTCAGTTTAAAGGCACGATGGCCTTCGGAATGATCTCCGGTGCGCTGCTGATGGCCATATCGGCGGCACTGATTCAGGTGCAACTTGGCCGTCTCGAAATGCACTTTCACATTTTCGGTGGTCTGGCTTTGCTTCTGCTGTATCGGGATTGGCGCCCCGTAGTGGCGGGCGCTGGCTTTATCGCCGTTCATCACCTGGTGTTCACCGCACTTCAGCTGTACCAGATACCCGTACTTGGATCCGAGATCACTCTCTACGGATACGGCTGCAGCTGGGGGATTTTTCTTCTACATGCAACATTTGTGGTTTTCGAGTCGGCAGCACTGATCTACTTTGCCCATTTGATGCGTCAGGAGCAGGCGTACACAGATCAACTGGTTGACGCTGTCAGCCAAGTCAACCGCGATCACAAACTGTCAGTCCGCATACCGGAAAGCGCAACGAACGACTCAGGCCGGGCGTTCAACAGACTGTTGAGTGATGTTGAACAGTTGATCAGTGAATTAGCTGGAGCGAGCGGTCAGCTCGGAACCGTATCGGAGCAACTGAAAAGCAGCAGCGACGATGCAACACAATCCTCCCAGAATCAGCACCGAGCGGTAAGCGACGCTTCCGATGCCATGGTGGAGCTCACCGCCACCATTGAAGCTGTGTCTCAAAATGCTCAGCAGACCGCCGAAGTAACAGCCGAAGCTGACATACAGGTAAGAACAGGAGAAGAGCGAGTCGCCGGCGCGATAAAAAAGACCCATACACTCGTATCGGGGATGGAAGAAGCGAACAAATCCATCGAAACGCTCAGCGAGCGAGTATCGAGTATCGGTGCCGTTGTCGACGTGATCCGTGACATCTCTGAGCAAACCAACCTGCTGGCATTGAACGCGGCCATCGAAGCCGCCCGCGCCGGCGAGCATGGACGAGGTTTTGCCGTGGTTTCCGACGAGGTCAGAGAACTCGCACAACGAACCCGTTCGTCCACCGAAGAGATCCAGGACATCATCGAATCGCTGCAGAAGACGACGAACACAGCGGTCTCGCATATCAATCTGGGGCGCGAGGCCAGTGAGAGGACCGCAGAGGCAATGAACTCCGCAGACGAATCCTTCAAAGGCATCTCCGAAATCGTTCAACGTATTAACGAGATGAGTGCAAGCAATGCCAGCAGCACCGAACAGCAAAGCGCGTCGATCAAAGGCATAACCGAGAACATCGGTCGTGTCTCGGAGTTCAGTGTAGGGTCGGTTGATAACGCCCAGAAGACTCAATCGGCTGCGGCTGAACTCGCGGAACTCGCCGGGAACCTGGAATCAAAGATACGCCGTTACACTCGCTGAGCGATCTGCGTTACGGTCGTGCGGCTACAGCCCGGCTGCACGCCCCTTCAGATAAAACGCGAAGGCCATAGCGCTACCCAGGATCGGCATCACAAGTCCGAATTCATCGATGTAAAGGTGTGTCTGATCGCCGCGGGCGGTCAGCGGCGTAAACACACGCTGGATAAACAAGTTATGGCTGGCGTGTAAGACCGCAGCGGGCCAAAGACTGTTGGACCGAAACGTAAAGTAAGCGTAGACGATGCCCTGGGGAACAATGGCCATCGTAAAAATGAACAGCTGGAGCGGAAAACTCCCCTCTCCTGCGTTGTAGTCCGTGAACAGGATCGCCGGCCAGTGCCAGATCGCCCACAACAATCCCGACACGATCCCAACCGCACCAAACGGCATTACCTTGCGCAGTTCCCAGATTAAAAACCCCCGCCAGCCGATCTCCTCACCGAGCGCCCGAGCCAGCGAACTGACCATACCCACCGTGGCCAGCATTGCGACGAAAGCAATCGAAGAGTAAACGGAGGCATCGTCCCGCCCCAGTAGCTGCAGACTCCAGTCAGCCAGCGTTTGCTCAACTCCAAAACCCGATCCTCCCAGACTAAGCGTCCAGACTGGCAGGTAGATCGCGAGCCCATAGGCAACTGGCAGCAGCCAGGCAAAGAAGATCCAGCGCCAGGCGCCCCACTGCCATGGAAGCGTAGCGATCGGGCGCCGTAGCACAACACAGGTCAGAATGGCCGCCAGGCCCGGAGACCACATCACACCCGTAACCAGCAAAGCGGGCGTCGCACCCTGATAGGCCATCAAACCGCCGAACAGGCTAGTCAAGCCGAGTGTCAAAGTGACAAACCAGCCGATCGCGATCCAGGCAGACGCAGCGGGCTCATCCAAGCGATGGGCGACGGCCGGTGATCCGCTCATGGCTCGTCCCGGATAGCCGGTACTGCGCGCAGGATGATCTCACTGAAAAACTCATCGCGCTCACTCGCGGACATGGGTTTAAGAAACGTGGCTCTGGAAAGACCGTTCGCGATGAGCAGATCCGCGAGTCCGTGCGCCACCGCCCAGGCTGCGAACACATCGGTCATCGCCGGCGCATCGGTGTGCGGATCGCTGTGGGTGATGGCGCGTATGTGCCCTACCAGCTTCTCAAAAGCAGCGTCGGCGCCCTGAGTGAGCTCCAGGTTCGACTTGTCGGGACGACCCGATGAGAACATCAGTCGGAAGAGCGAGGGGTTCTCGATGGCGAAGTCGATATAGCCGAGGCCCGAGGCCACCAGCTTAGCCCTTGGCCCATCCCCAGCCTGGCTCTCGCGCCGATTTTGAGCGGCAATAAAACGCTCATAGCCCCGCGCAGCAATTGCGGTCAGAAGGCCGCTCACATCCGTGAAGTGGTGGGCCGGCGCGCCGTGACTCACGTCCGCGCGTTTCGCGACACCTCGCAGAGAAAACCCTTCGAAGCCTTTGGCAGCGAGTTCAAGCTCGGCCGCATCCATCAGCGCACGCTTGAGATCTCCATGATGGTAGGACTGCCGGTTTCGGGTGCGAGCTGGAAAATCGTGCTTCATGAGACAAGGTTAGACGATAATCTAGACACTGTCTATTTTAACGGCGCCGCGATCGCCTAGTCGCCTTCTATGCAGCTCAATCAGGCACTTTTCCGTTCTCACTTTAGGGTAGGCATCACAAAAGTGACTGAATCCCCGCTATTGGTGCCAGCAAAACTCCTGATTTCGACCAATCGGCCGCTGACCTACGAAGGCAAAACGACTGAGGCGGATGGCGTTCAGCCATCCCGACACTAAATGCTACGTGCGCAACGGCTTGATCTAGACACGCTCCTGGAGGCGATCGACCGCTTAGACTCGGTGTTCGCGCTCTATGACCGTGACTTCAGGCTTATTTTCGCGAATAAGGCTGCTACGAACGCCTGGCCCGAGCTGTACTCGGCTCTGGCACGCGGGCTGCCACAGTACGAGGCGATATGCGCTGAGATTCGCCAGCAGCTGCCGGACGCAACGGAAGCGGAGATCCTTCAAGCCACCGATTACACAGTGGCAGGCGTTAACTCGCACAAAGCCAGCGAGATAACCGCGCGAGGAAATCGCATCTTTCGGATACTGCACGAGAGACTCGGTGACCGGGGTATCGTCGGAATTGGTGTAGACCTAACCAACCTCAGGAAGAATCAGGAAAAGCTCGAAGCACTCGCCGTAGAGAATCACCGACTCGCAAACATCGATGAACTCACGGGTCTCGCCAATCGACGGAGCTTTCTTCGCGAGCTTGACTCGCTGCTGGAGAGCGACGTCCCACGATTTTCGCTGGGCATTCTCGACCTCGACGGGTTTAAACCAGTCAATGATGCCTATGGCCACCCAGTCGGAGATCGGTTGCTGGCTGAGGCCGCCACACGTGTGAAAGAAGTCGTCGGCGAACAGCGAATGATCGCGCGCCTGGGCGGTGACGAGTTTGCCTTTCTCTTCGAAGGCGCCGCTACGGACGAGAACCTCTCTAGCGCCGCGAAAAGGCTCTGCACAAGCTTAAGTAAGGCCTACAGGATCGATGACAAGCACTTGTCGGTAACCGCGAGCATAGGCATTGCGACATTCCCCGATGCTGGGATTGACCGCTCTTCATTGCTGACTCGGGCGGACTACGCACTCTATCAGGCGAAACAGGCGGGCAAAGGTCAGGTTGTCTCCTATTCCAGCGAGCACGACCGGCTGCTTCATCAGGAGGCGAGTCTGGAACTTAGTTTCCGCAGAGCCAATTTCGCGAAAGAAATGGACGTTGAGTTTCAACCGTTATTGGAAGCAGAGACAGGACGGGTCGTCGTAATGGAGTCTCTCGCTCGCTGGAACTGCCCAACGCACGGCCGTGTGGCTCCAGATCAGTTTATCCCGCTGGCCGAAAAAACCGGACGAATCGGTTCTCTCTCTCAAGCGCTTCTCGAGAAAGCGCTTCTAGTCGCAAAACACTGGCCGCGCGAGTACTCGCTTTCTTTCAACCTATCGAGCCTAGAACTCGCAGATCGCCAACACGTGGAGGCCCTCGTGGAGATGGTAAGAGCTTCCGGCGTTGCGATTGAGCGAGTGATACTTGAAGTCACCGAACGAGCATTCACTCAGGATGCAGAATCCGTTGTGGCAGCACTTGAGCTGCTTCGCAGCCACGGACTGCGCATCGCACTGGATGACTTTGGAAGCAGTCAATCGAACCTTGCATCCATAGCACAGATGCCGCTGGACATCGTAAAGGTCGATGGCGCTTTTCTAGAAAACGTTCAGGACCCGGACACGCGTGTAGCGCTACTGAAGACTGTATGCGACCTTTGTCAAACCCTTGGTATTGAAACTGTAATCGAGGCCGTAGAAACCGAATCCCAGCACCGGCAGGCAAAACTGGCCGGAGCGAACCTGGTACAGGGTTTCTTTTGCTGCCCGCCTCTCACAAGTGGCGGTACGTTCCAGATAAAAGACAGCGCCCGAAAGCGCTCCTAACGCGGCGCTCATAGCATTCTCGCTAGCCAAGTTGTCCCTCCGGCAGGCACCAAAAGTCCGGCAGATCGCCGGGGTAATCAGCACTTATTGCATCATAAGCCGATCGCTTTTCTAGCTTTCAGGAAGTGTGAGCTCGCTGTCACGACTCCGGCAATAGAAACGCTCAAGAGGATTAACACCGCACAATCTCATACCAGGGCAGTTCTGGGATCCAGGCGTTTGCAGCTTTGATCGATACCAGCCGAGCATGAACTGCCAGAAGCGCTCCGCCTACCTTCCGGTAAGCAGAAATTGATCTCTCTGCTGGCTCAGAATAAAAACTTCGGCGGCCGGGTGAACTTTTTGCTGCTGACAGGCTTCACGAGCCAGAGCGTAAGCGGCAAACTGCAATACCCCAGGTAGAGGATCATCTTTCAATGGCTGGAGTTCTTTCAAACGCTGCCACAACTTCCAAATCAAGTGCCATGGACGTCTCGCCGCGGATCGTATGGGCACTTCTAATCGCTGCCCTTTTTTTAATTGTTGGTTGCGCCCCAGCTCCCACCGAGTCCGTTGACCCGGAGTTCGAGCGCTTGACCAAGCGCGCTGAACGGGTCGAGATCATCAGGGATGACTTTGGCGTACCGCATATCTACGCAAAGACGGACGCCGACGCGGTGTTTGGTCTGCTTTATGCGCAGGCGGAAGATGATTTTCCAAGAGTAGAACGGAACTACTACTGGGCAATAGGTCGGCTCGCCGAGGCGGAAGGTGAGGACGCACTGATGAGTGACCTCCGCGCCCGGCTCTACATGACTACCGAAGACGCCATCGCGGCTTATGAATCCGCCCCCGCGTGGCTTAAGTCACTGTGCGACGCCTTCGCCGATGGACTCAATTACTACCTTGCGACTCACCCCGATGTGGAGCCGAAAGTGATACGAGAGTTTGAGCCCTGGATGCCCATGTTCTTCTTCGAAGGTTCGATCGGAGGAGATATCGAGCAAATCCCCCTAGGTGGCATTCGGGCGTTTTACGGTGAAAACAACGACGACTCCGTGGCACGTACCGCGACGCTTGAGCCAACTGACTGGGAACCGCGCGGTTCCAATGGCTTTGCCATCAGTGGTGAACATACGCGATCAGGCAATGCGATGCTCCTCATTAACCCCCACACCTCTTTCTACTTTCGTGGCGAGGTGCACGTGGTTAGCGAGCAAGGACTAAACGCCTACGGCGCAGTAACCTGGGGTCAGTTTTTTGTGTACCAGGGCTTCAACGAACACACGGGGTGGATGCATACCTCTACCCGGGTCGACTTCATTGACGAATTTATCGAGGACGTGTTCGAAGAAGATGGCGAGCTTAAGTATCGCTACGGTGATGAGGTTCGACCGGTCGAAGTTCGAGAGGTTAGTTTGAAGTACCGTCGCATCAGCGAAGAAGGCGACGGCTTAGCAGAACGAAGCTACACGACGTACCACACACACCACGGGCCGATTACCCACAGCATTGACGGGCGTTGGGTCGCCACCAAGATTAACTGGGACCCCGTCAACGCCCTCCGTCAATCCTATCTGCGCAGTAAACAGGATGGTCACGAGGGGTTTCGGGAAATGATGGACATCCGGACCAATTCTTCGAACAACACGGTATATGCGGATTCCAGTGGCAACATCGCTTACTACCACGGCAACTTTGTGCCGCGAAGAGATCCCAATTTTGATTTCAGCCAGCCCGTGGATGGTAGCGATCCGGCGACTGACTGGCAGGGTCTTCATACGGTGGACGAAGTGATCACGGTGCTCAATCCCCAGAACGGCTGGCTACAGAACTGCAATTCGACCCCATTCACCGCCGCGGGCAGTTTCAGTCCCAAGAAGGAAGACTATCCCCGCTACATGGCCCCCGATCCCGAGAATTTTCGCGCCGTGCACGCCCTGGCGTTGCTTGAAGATATCGACGATGTGACGCTGGACGGGTTGATTGAGCTTGCTCATGACACGCGTTTGCCGGCATTCAACGCTCTAGTTCCCGGGCTTATCGATGCCTTTGATCGCCAGAGTGTAAGCACCGAAAGTCTTGCAGCCGCCATCGACGTCCTACGTGGCTGGGATTATCGGGTCGCATCGGATTCGGTCGCGATGACACTGGCGCACTTCTATGCGAGTCGATTTCTTCGCGAAGGCGATGCACCGAACGAGTTAAGTCGAATGGATAAACTGATTTATCTCGGTAGCGAAACCGAAGACCAGGACCGTCTCAGCAACCTGGCGGCCACCCTAAGCTCACTCGAGAGCGACTATGGCTCCTGGAACACTCCCTGGGGCGAGATCAATCGCTTCCAGCGCATAACCGGAGACATCGTCCACCCCCACGACGACGACGCGGCCAGCCTAGCCGTACCCATGGCATCGGGTCGCTGGGGTGCCTTGGCATCCTACGGTGCGAAGAGGTTCCCCGGCACCAAAAAACTCTATGGATCCTCAGGTAATAGTTTTGTCGCGGTCGTTGAATTTGGGGACAAAGTGCGGGCAAAAACGGTGCTGGCCGGTGGCCAGAGCGGAGACCCGAACTCGCCCCATTTCGACGATCAGGTCACACGCTATCTGACAAAGGATTTCAAAAACGTCGCTTTTTACCGGGATGACGTCCTCGCTCGCGCGGAGCGTACTTATCACCCGGGCGAGTGATGAGGCGGTAACAAAGAAGCGGTAGAGTTGTTTGAACAGAACAGGAAGGGCAAGGCAGGCGTAACGTCAGAAGCAAATCGGGTCAAAACAGAGCGAGGGCAAAGTGCATGAACAATACACCATCACTCACTACTCTGAGTGGACTGCTGCTGGCCGGCATTATCGCGAGCGGATGCCGAATCCAGGTGAGCGTCGACGGATCCGGTATTGTAGCCACGCGCTCGGGCAGCTACGAGTGTCGCGCAGGCGCCCAATGCCCGTCCATCGAAGTTACCGATACAGACTTTGATGAGACCTTCACGGCAACACCTGACGAAGGTTTTAGGTTTGCCGGCTGGCGGCGGCAAAACCGAGGCTTCTGCGGGGGCTCAACGAACGATTGCCGCCTGTTTACTGCTGGCTTTGCGGGTAATCCTACGCTGCTCGGATTCCTCGAGCGCGACGAAGAGTTTTTCCTTCAGGCCATTTTTGAACCTCAAAACGGCGAAGGGAGTGCAAGCGTCTGCTGGAATCCGGACCTGTATGCACCAGGCACGACCGCGGTCGTGCGTTACCGAACCACCGAAGACGGTATCACTGGAGAACTGGATATCGACCTGTTTATAGAGGGGGGCGCTACCTTCGGGGGACAACCCGCTCGCCGGCGCATCACCAACCTGGCCTTGACGGATCTGAGTTCAGGGCAGGTATTTACGGCCCGCAATGTCGAAGTCTTCCAGGTCAATGGGCAACGACTCAGACTCTTACAGGATTCTCTGGAATTCCTGGTTCCAGACGACGGCACGCAAACCGACACCTTCGACCCCTTCGAATTGAGCCGGTTTGACTTGGTGGCTGGGGAGAGTTTCACCCAGAGTTACGTTGAGACCTTTACCGAGACCACTTCGACGTCCCAGGAGTCGATTTCGTTCACTAGAGAGGCAGAGACCCGCTTTGACGGCATCGAGTCTCTCACCGTACCGGCAGGTACATTTCAGGCTTGTCGGTTTACCGTGATTGAAACGACGGGGTCTCTTGAGACAACTACTATCGAGTGGTTCTCGGTGGGCTCCGGTGTTCCACTGCGATCGGAGGAGCCAGCGATCGGTGAAGTATCAGAGCTGCTGCAAGGGTCAGTTAATGGAGTTGATCTCTAACACGCGAAGGCCCTAAGAATCCGATTCCTGTTATCTAAACGAAGCATCGGCAGGCAATGTTGATTTCTGATTCACCGCGGTTTTTGTTCATCGCTGTTCCCAAAACAGGAACCAGCAGCATCGAAGAAGTGCTCGGAGCGCATGCTTCCTGTGATTACCCGACCTTCAACAAGCACGCGCTGCTAAGCGTGGTCCGCGAGTCCCTCAATGAACCGGAGCCCAGGTTTACCTTCGCTTTTGTGCGCGATCCCTACGATTGGATCGTATCCTGGTTCTTTTACCGCAAGAGGCCTGAACTTGCTGACCCAGAGCACCCGCGCCACTTCGCGTACACCGGGCATTTGGGCTTCGACGAGTTTCTGGACACCTTCGCCGAACGGGAGATCTTCCTGCGACAGACGGACTTCATCAGCGATGCAGACGGCGATGTCCGGCTTGATTATCTGGGTCGCTTTGAAACGCTGGAGGAAGACTTTGCTCGCCTGTGTCATAAGCTTGGCCTACCACGGACGCCCCTACCCCGGTTGAGAAGAAGTGATCGAACCGACACCGACACCCTGTGGACGCCCCGTAATCGTCGAATCGTAAATCTCTACTTCGAAAAAGACTTTGAAAAGCTCGGGTATTCGATCTGCGAAACTTGAGTAAGCGCCCCGAAAGCACAGGTCGTGAGCTCCTACCTCAAGAAGTTATCGCCGCCGTTCTCTTCTTGAGAGATCGTAACGGGCCATCCGGGGAACTGATCGGATTCGTGCGGCTGACCAATGTCTATCAGAAAGCGGAAAGCATGGAGTGTGTAGGTCCTTCGTTCGATATCGAACTCGATAAATCCGAAGCCCGAGCCCTTTTCGTGCGCTCTTAGGTAGCGATGTGCAGATCGCGCTACGTCCGGATTGCCGACCGCATACACATACACCTGATTCCCGAAACTATCGCGATACTCGCCTGTGTTAGCGAGACTGTGACCTGGTCGGTTCCTTGGAACAAGATCTATCGCATCCGGCTGCCACCAACGAGGCCAGCCAGCGGCGATCGCTGGCGTGCAGAAGGCCCAGTTGCTATCCCGGGGAGCATCGACACCATACTGAGTCACGCTGGCCAGGTGAGTGTCACCACATATATGCAGGGCTTTGGACTCGCGCATAATTCTGATGGCCCGATTGCGCGCGCTGGCTGGCCATCCGTTGCTGTCAAAGTCGTATTTCAGGTAACGGTCAGGCTCCGGCTGGTGAGTCGCCAAACCTGAAAAAACTGACTGGCTGAGCACAGCCTTCAGGGTATGGCCACGCCAGTCATCGGCCCAATTCTCGAGAAAACGCTCTTGAGCCTCACCCAGCAAGTGCAGATCCGCACGATCAAACGCGGGATTCAGATACTCCGGAGGCTCATCTTCGCCGGTGACACCAACTTTGATATCTAGCCTTTCAGGTCCGCTTTTCCACTGCCGGTCAGCAATGATTGCGAAACTGACGTCGCCATAAATGAGTTCAGTGAAGTAAGTGCTGATACCTCGAGTCGACAGGTCGCGCTCAGCAGGTTCGGGGTGATGCGCGGTGTGGGTCTTGTGCACCACATTGATCATGCGCACCGGCTCAGCGTATCCCCCGCGGGAATCGACGTTTTGCGCATCAATGCCGCCGGGCATTTCCTCGCCCGCCTCCCCCCAGAGATTGCCTTGAAAAACATCGTGGTCATCCGGCAGGCAAACTGTCGCGGCGTTACGCATGCATTCGCGGAACGCCCAACCAAACTGATAGAGCTTTCTCAGGTAGCACAAGATCGCGGGCGCTGCGGGCGATCGAACTATGCCAAAGCCACCATGGTCCTCGTAGATCTGGTCCCCGGAGAAATACACCATATCAGGGTCGAGCTTCATCACGTTCGCGGCGACCGGGCCATAGGGAAAGGCGTAGTCCTTTTGGCAGGTCATCGCCGCCATGCGCAAAGTACCGGAGCCCGGATTGGCCCGAATCGTACCCACGAAATAGTCGGGTCGGGAGTCTACCGAGGACTTCGAAGTATCGCCGAAAATTCGTCGACGCTCCTCATAGAGCACGCGGTATCGCCAGCTAGCTGATGCATCCCAATCAGGCAGGCGAAAAGTGGCGACCCAGGCGTCCGGATCCAAGCGTGCGGTACTCACTGTTTGCCAGCGCTCGTGGACCAGGAGCTGTAGCGAGACGTCCTGTTGGTCCTGCACGCTCAGCGGCCCGGTGAACACCGACATCTTCATCACCCAGCCATCCGCGCTGCGCGTGTCATGCAAGGTGTACATTGCCCAGAGTAAGGGACCGAAATCCTGATCCGGCCTGTCACTGAATCCACTGCCGGCTATCTGCCAATCCGAAAACGAATAGCGACTTGTAGACTCGGAGGCTTCATCCATCGATGGCAGTGAAAAGTTACTGACAACCGCCGTATTTCCAAGGAGCAGTGAGGTCGCCGCGAGAGTTTCGAGAGTCGCGAGGGCTTCGCCGGTGTCGGGGTCCCGGATCAGTAGCTCCAGATGCATGTTTTCTCCGCGTGGTACACCTGTGAGGGTGATTAGAAACGACTGGCGATCCCGTGTGTTGAGTTGGAGACGTTTATCGCCCAGGACAGCGTGATTCCCCAGCACACCAGCATCCAGACCCGACTCGACGAAGAGATTACTTCGATACTCATTCAGCTCACTTCGAGCGCCCATCCGAATAGCACAGCCACCGTCTCGCATCCCGCCCGCCTCACGCCGGGCGACGACTGAAACCGAAAAAGCCGCAGCACCGTTCACGAACTGGTGTCGTAGCGAGTGCACACTGCGATTGCCGCCGGAAGACAAGCAGACCGCCTTGCCCGCCCTAAGATGCCAGTCCTCCATGGGGTTGGCCCAATACTCACGGCCCAGCCAGACTCTATCGAAAGTGGATTTCCAGCCATCGCTACGGACTTCTTCGGGCTGCAAAAGATCGCCTGAACGCGTCGCACAACCCAGACCCGATGCGGTGAGTCCAGCGGCGATGAGTTTCATGGACTCACGACGTGTGACCCTGCTGCTCACGAACGGGACCGGGCGAGTGAGTGGGGGAAAGCGGGTTTGTACAACCGGCAGCACATGCGCCTTTCTACGCGGGAACCTGACATCACTTTCCTGCCGATCCGGCTTTAAGCCTCGGATACAGCTCCGTGTGCAAGTCTTTGGCGGCTCGGACCATCGGTGCGTAGGGCACATCGGCTACGCTCACGAATCCAACATTGTAGTTCTCACCATCGTGAGCCCGACCAGTGACAGGCGAATCGATGTACTGGAACCAATGTGCACCGACGAAATAGGGATTGGCGAGCACGGAGTCCATGTATTCCCGGTACATGCGCGCGCGATCGTTCTGGTCCGACGCGTGAATCAGCCCGGGATGAAACAGCCCCGAATCGGACGCCCCAATGTGGAACTCTCCGATTATGCTCGGCTTGTCGATCTCCTCCAGAAACTCCCAGGCGTGGGGAGACAGGCCTTCCTTATAGGAGTTATAGCTCACCACATCAACGTGCTCGGCGGCCGCGCGAACTACCTCGATGGGCATTCCCCAGTCGGGGAAACGTGAGCCCAGATACAGATGATCGGGCATGTGTTTTCGCATCGCTCCCTGGACTGTCGCGAAATATTTCTTTGCGTAGAGATAGAGTAAATCTGAGTAATCCTGGCGCTGTGCGTTGGTGTTGAACGGCGTGTCGACGCCTGAATCGAAGGCCTCCCAGCTCGCAATATCTGTTTGCCAGGCCGCATTGAGGGCATTGATCGTCTGATATTTTTTTCGCAACGCGCCTGTGAAGGCGCTTTTTGTGGGCACTTCTTTACCAGAACGACGGAGTGTGTGAATCACCAGCCCCAGCCGTGATGTGTCGTTCTCCGGTCGTCCAAAACTCTTCTCATTATCGATGAACACACCGACACACCAGGGCGTTCCGGTGACCTCTCGGGCAACTTCGGCAACCGTCAAGTAGGCTCTTTCGGAGAAAACCGGATCAAATACATCCGGCAATGGCGCCCAGAAGTCATCACCGCTGGATACGGTTTTGAAATCACCGATGATCCAGCCATTGGCAAAAAAGGGAATTTTCGTCTGGGCGTAGAAACGCGGGTCGGTCCAGTTTCCAAGGGATGTGAAACCCCAGTTGAGCATTCGGTCAACGGTCACGTCTTCCCATACTTTCAGATAATCGCGATCATCGAGACGCGCGTACTTTCGCTCAAGATTCGCGCTGTAGAAGCTGTAGGTCTCGCCATGGCCGAGTGGTCCAGAATGAGCTTCGCGCCGGTAACCAAAGTGCTTACCCAGGGGCTCATCGTACTCCGGGAGCCAGCTGAACATGTCTGCACGCAGCGGCGATACCAGGTGGCGTGACGGAACGGCCTTCGCACTGACCCGATTCAGACCGACTGAGTCCTCCGGCGTCAATCCAGCGTCGCTGCGTTCCTCTACGAGGTTCGGGGCAAAATCGAATCCCGTCATTGTTGTGGAGTTGGCAAGGCGAATGATATCCAGCCCGGTCGCGAAGTAGAGATAGCCGTCCGGATCCACGAGATGCCAGCGGCCGCCCAGTTTTTCGGTGCGAAAGTACCCGCTAGCTCGCAGTTGGGGCCCACCCTTCCAGCCGCTGTAGCGGGAGCGATCTGGAAGCGCACCGCCGCTTTGCAAGATCTTTAACTCTTCGTCGCGCGAGCGGTGCAATTCGGGCAGCGAGTGAACTTTGCCACCAAACTCCGCTTTGGCATTCTGACCAAACTCATCCACGATACCGCTCAGAAACTCCGAATCCGCTGGCGGATTGGCAGACAGTCGCAGGTTGTCGATAGTGATCCGCTTGGGTCTTAGGGTCGACTGGGTGCTCAGCGTCAGTCGGGTTATTCCTTGAAGGTTTAGATTCTTTTTGCCCCAGAGGGACACAAACTGGGTCGCCTGGCTTGCCCAGGTTGGCGGATTCCCCCGCAGCCCGGACGCAAAATTGAGTTCGACGTTGAGCGGCCCCGCGGGTGAGTCGAGGTCATGGCCTGCCAGTTTGGCATAGTAAGTGCGGCGAGCGCCGACGGGCACACTGACGGCGCGCGTATAGACTGCGCCATCGATATCCTCGATGTCGAGGTACACCATGGCAGACACAGGACCCGGGTTTCGAAGGTCCATCGCAATGTGAAAGTCGTGAAACTCGCTCCAATCCCAGGGCTGATCCGGGGCGAAGGAGACCGCCGAATAACTGGTTTCTGTCGATCCGAGCGTCACAACCAGCTCGTTGCCCGGATCGGTCCCGCTACTTTTCGCAAGTTCCACCCGGGCGTTGACAGCGGTTGCGCGTTTCTCGGCTCCCAGCTCTTCAAAGTCGTATAGATGCACGAGCACCCGCTCGGCGTCGTAGCGACCTGAGTCGCCGGGTTCCGTCGCAAAAACATTCAGGCAGATGGCACCGGCGATGATACCGATGGAAAGGAACACCGCCGTTGCGGAACGCCTGGATGGGCGATCAGGTCCGTGATCAGACTGGGCGAACCTGCCACCACAGCCACCGTATCTTTTTACGCCCGTCACGCTAGTAGCTCATGTATACGGTACGTTTCTGGAGATAGCCGTCGATCCCGTAGACCCCGTCTTCGCCTCCCAGGCCGCTGAGCTTGTGCCCATTGTGGTAACCCTGAACGTAACCGACGATTCCCTTGTTGAGAAAAATAGTGCCGGTCTCCAGACGCGCTATGGCATCCATGTATATGCTCTGATCCCGTGTCCAGAGGTATGCAGACAGGCCGTCCGAGCGCGCGTTCGCCATTTCAAGCGCCTGCTCGTAGTCCGCCACACGCAGAACTGGAAGCACAGGCCCAAAGATCTCTTCGCTTACAATCGGCGCCCGCGAATCGGCGTTCGTGATAACCGTTGGCTCAAACCAGTTGCCCCGAACAAACTCGTCACCTGCTGGTCGCCCGCCGCCAAGGGCGATCTCGGCACCCTGGGCCACGGAATCTGCGACGAGTTTCTCGATGCGCTGACGTGCAGCGGGGGTTGCGAGGGGTCCCATACCCGCACTCGTCATCGGATCCGCGGGTTTGACCGTGGCTGCACGGGCGAGAAGCTTCTCCGTAAACTCATCAGCAACGGACTCCTCAACCAGAACGGACTCATTACAGATACAAACCTGACCGCAATTTGCAAAGCGTGCCACGACCGCCGCATCTACCGCCGCGTCTATGTCCGCGTCCTTCAGAACGATGAAGGGAGCTTTACCGCCTAGTTCGAGAGACAGCGCCGTGATGTTTTTCGCACAGGCCGCAGCTACTGTCTGGCCGGCGCGAATGCTTCCGGTCAGCGTAATCAGACGCACCAGTGGGCTTTCGACGAGCGGAACTCCCACATCCTGGCCAGTGCCCGTGACCATGTTGATCACGCCAGCCGGCAGCTCCGCTTCTTCCACCGCCTCACAAAACACAGAAGCCGTCAGTGGTGTCGCTTCATGTGGCTTTAGAATCATTGTGTTTCCGGTCACTATTGCTGGCCCAACTTTGCGGCCTATCAACGCCAGCGGATAGTTGTAAGCACACAGCCCCAGGGTGACACCGTAGGGGACTTTGAAGATGAACAACTGCTCGTTTGCTGCATCCGAGGGGAAGATATCTCCGCGGATTCGCCGCGCTGCCTCTGCAGCATAGGTCATGTAACGGATCGTATCGGTCACCTCGGCGGCGGCCTCATCAAGAGTCTTGCCCTGCTCCAGAACGAGAAGTCGCTGTAACTCATCTCGCCGTCGCTCTACGCCACTACAGATTCGACGAAGGAAGTCAGCTCGTTCGATCGGCGGCAGCAACTGCCAGCGTTTCTGCGCGTCAAACGAACTCTGTATCGCCTGTTCCACATCCTGAGCTGTACAGGCGGGCACTTCGGCGAAAACCTCGCCGTTCGCGGGATTCTCGACCGCGATACTCCCCCTACCCGAAGCGTCAACCCAACCGTTGTCAATAAACGCGCGATAAGATTTCATGATGGAGATTTCTCTCTACTACGTTAAGCAGGTTGCAACGCATCGGCTACCTGGAAGTGGTAGCAAACCGATTCGTCGTAGACTTCCCCAGGACGAAGAAGCGTACTGGGGAAGTGCTTTATATTTGGTGCGCCCACATAATGTTGGGTCTCAAGACACAAGCCCCAGTGCGGGCCGTAGCGCTTTCCCTGCTTACCGCGCAGTGAGGGCTTGAATCCCTGGGCGGCGTACAGGACGATACTTGGTTGAGTTGTGCTGACATCCAAGAGACGGCCGGATTCAGGGTCAAACAGCCTCGCAGCGATGGCGCCTTCGCGACCCGACCTCAACACATAGTTATGGTGGTATCCGCCATTGGGAATTTTCGCCATCCGGTCTCCAAGGCGGGTGGGTGCACGAAGATCCCATGGCTTTCCGTCGAGAGACTCAACCAAGCCGGTAGGCAGAGCCTCCTCGTCGAGTACCAGATACTCATCGGCCGCCAACCAGGCATGGTGGTTGTGTATCGTCTCCGTCAATCCGCTCAGATTGAAATAGCTGTGATGAGCGAAATTGACGTGTGTTGCCTTATCCGTGGTTGCGCGAAAGCGGAATTGGACCGAGTTTTCATCGGATAAGGTCACATTGATCTGGGCGGCAAGGTTCCCCGGAAATCCAAAGAAACCATCGGGCGAAACGTGGCTGAAGCAGATGGATTGCTCTGCGGGCGGACGGGTGTCGCGTTGAGATCTTCGTGTGTCACTTTTACTCGAACTCAGCACGGAACTGCTCCACACAACGTGTTCAAACTCCCGGCCACCATGAAGTGTATTAACGCCTTCGTTCGCCAGGAGTCGGTAGAAGCGATCATCGATGGAAAACCCGGGGCCCCGAATTCGGTTAGCCACACGGCCCACCGTCGCTCCCATCGCGTCCCGGGAATCCGCGTACTCCTGCACACTGTCGAAGCCGAGGACTACGTCAGCCAACTCACCTGCTCGGTCCGGAGTGAACAGAGAGATGAGCCGCGCACCGTAGTTCGTAACGTCAAGCTGCATCCCGAAACGATTGGTCAGCGTGTAGCGCTTGATCGCGTTCCCATCGATCTCACCCCAAGGGATTTCGCTTACGCCAGGCTCCATAAGTCAGTAGGTTGCTCTGCCGCCGGATAAATCGAACACAGCTCCGGTTGAGTAGGAGCACTCCGCTGAGCTAAGCCAGGAAGCCAAGGCCGCTATTTCATCGACAGTACCCATCCGTCCCATAGGTATTTTGGAGACCATGTAAGCAATCTGTGCATCGCTCACATCCGCTAGCATTTCGGTCCTGATCACGGCTGGGGCAATGGCGTTCACCAGCACGTCGTTGTTCGCAAGCTCCTTCCCCAGGCTTTTGGTCAGGGCAATAACCCCGGCTTTGGACACGGAATAGGCAGAGGCATTGGGGTTGCCATCCTTGCCGGCCATCGAAGCGATGTTGACGATGCGCCCATAGCCTGACTCGCACATGACGGGCGCAATGGCGCGGCAGGTATGAAACGTGCCGTCCAGATTGACTTTCTGCACCTGACTCCAGACATCGAGTGGGTAGTCGACAAGGGGAGCATTCACACCTGCGACACCGGCGCTGTTTACAAGGACATCAATACGTGAAAACTGATTGCGCACGCGCTCGACAGCGTTCAAAACACCATCAAAGTTGGAGACGTCGACCGCGCAGCACAGGACATCGGGCGTAGACGCGGCGTCTGGCTCCGTGAGCTCCGAGGCTCCACTGGTCGCGTGCGACAAGAGCTCGCTCGCAGCGGATCGGAGTTTCTCGTCACTGAGATCCCATAGCGCCACACGAGCTCCCGACGCTAGAAAGCGCTTTGCGATAGCAAACCCCACTCCTCGGGCACCACCGGTGACCACTGCACAGCGGCCGGCAAGATCAATCGAATTCATGGGTGATCGGTCCATTCATCAAGCGCGATCACCCGCTGCGACTGCCGGCCTAATCCAGAGATTCCCAGCTCCACCTGATCGCCGATGTTTAACCACACCGGAGGCGACATCCCGGCACCCACACCTGGCGGAGTCCCCGTACAAATCAGATCTCCGGGTTCGAGGAGCATGAATTCCGATAAATAGCTGACGATCGTCGCACAGTCGAAAATCATCGTACTGGTGTTGCCGGTTTGCATACGCTGGCCGTTCACATCCAGCCACATATCCAGCGCCGTAGCGTGTTCCAGCTCCTCACCGGTTACAAGCCAGGGGCCTGTAGGGCAGAAATTGGGGAAACCTTTGCCCTTGGCCCATTGGCCGCCTCTTTCGAGCTGCCAGGAACGCTCCGATACATCGTTTACGAGGGTGTAGCCAAAGATGTAATCCTGTGCGTCCTGACGAGAGATGTTCAATGCCGGACGACCGATTACGATCCCGAGCTCTACCTCCCAGTCCAGCTTGCTCATTCGGGGCGAATAGAGCAGCGGCTCGTTAGGTGCGCAAAAGGTGCTGGCCGATTTGTTAAACAGAATCGGCTCATCCGGTATGTCCATCCCGGCTTCGGCCGCATGATCGGAGTAATTCAGACCGATGCAGTAGATATTTTTCGGTCCGGCCAACGGTGCGCCCAAGCGTTGACCCTCGAAATCCACGATGGGCAAACTCGAAAGATCGAGTCTTGCCACTGCGTGCTGGAGTCCCGGCAGCGTACCCGCCGAGATATCCGGCACCAGCGAACTGAGATCCCGGTATTGACTATCCTGATCCAGCAGGCAGGGGACTTCCTTACCAGCATCGCCGATGCGGCAGAACTTCACGACGGCACTCCCTGTGCATCTTTACCCTGGATGATTTGAGCGGCGCCACTGGCGCCAATCGCTGATATACCTGTGCTCCCGCCCGCAGCCTGGCGCTGGTGCCACCAGGTATCCACCAGGGGATCTCCTCCGACGAATCTGTGCATTCCGATCGCATCCTGAATGCGAAGACATTCATTCCACTTCGCCATGCGCTCGGAACGTGCAAAAGAGCCTACCTTCAGCTGCCCGGCTCCCAGGCCGGCTGAGAGGTGGCTGATGGTCACGTCTTCTGTCTCACCGGATCGAGCGGAAACTATCGTGCGCCACCCCACGGAGGTTGCCGTGTCGTAGGCGGCAACCGCTTCGGAGATGGTCCCCACCTGATTGGACTTCATCAGCAGAGCATTGCAGGCGCCAGCGCTGGAGGCCTTCTCGATGAGCTTGGAATTCGTCACAACAAGATCATCGGCCACAATCTGAACGCGGTCCCCGAGGCGGTTGGTGAACTCGACCATGCCTGCTAAGTCGTCTTCACCCAGGGGATCTTCGATGGACACTATGGGGTAGGAATCAATCCACCCCTCGAGCAGATCAATAAATGCCGACGCCTCCATCTCTCGATCTTCCAGGGCGAGAGAATAGCGGCCCTGGTTGCTGAATTCCGAGGCGGCAATATCGAGCGAGATGACGACCCGTTCGCCGGGGACTTCACCGGCCAGCTCAATCGAGCGCACCAGGGTTTCGAGCGCGGCTTCGTTACTGTCGAACATGGGCCACCACCCACCCTCATCCGCTACGCCCGCCAGGCAACCGCGCTGTTTCATCAGATCACCAGCGGCGTAGTAGATCTCGGCGGTGACCTCCATGACTTCATCGAAGTCGGAAGCGCCGGGTACCATCACCATAAAATCCTGGACATCGACACGCCGACCCGCGTGCGCACCGCCTCCGAAGATCTGTATTTCCGGGAGCGGCAGCGACACCTTTCTCGCGTAGGAATCGGAAACGTACTGCCAAAGGGGCCGCTTCGCATCCGCCGCCGCGGCATGGAGCACGGCCATGGAAGTCGCGACGATGGCGTTGCCGCCTAAGCAAGATTTCTGCTGCGTCCCATCCAGGGCCTGCAACTGCCCATCGACAGCGGCCTGGTGGGCGACAGGCATGCCGAGCAAAGCGGGGCCGATTACCTCATTGACCGCCGCGACAGCCTTGCGAACATCATTGCCACCCAGCCGCGTGCCTCCATCGCGCAGATCGACCGCTTCCCTCAATCCGCGGGACGCGCCGGCTGGCGCCAATGCACGACCGATGTTGCCAAGGCTAGTCGAAACGGTCACTTCGACCGTCGGCTGGCCGCGAGAATCCCAACAACGCCGCGCTGCTATGCCCGCGATATCGCTCATTCGAAAACCCCCGTGAACGCGGGTTGCCACCTGATCGAGCATGACATCAAAAGTTTTCGACGGAGATGAGATCAGAGGCAGGGCAAATGCCCTGACTCGATTGCGGGTCGGGTCGTCGAGATATTCAACGGGGGACTTGCCTTCGACTCGCGCCAGGAGCAAGGCTGGCAGAACAGCGCAGACTCGCTGTTCAAGGTCTTCTACCGACTCCCAGCAAACATGTTGCTGGTAGTGACTCCAGAAGTACCTCGCTGATTGGATTAGAGCAGCTATGTGTTCTGGCATGTGAAACGCCTTTAGCAGTAGATGATTCGTACAAAAACCCACGTCAAAAGCCGGATCACCACGGGTAGCACACTCCGCATCCAGAAAGATGGGCTGGGACGATCGGATCAAAATGTTCTTTGGGCTGACATCGCCGTGAATAACCACCTTCAGGTGTTGCTGTTGACTCTTGATGAGCGCCGCTAACGGGCGTGTGAGAGATGGGTTGCTGCGCTGCAAGAAAGCTAGATAGGGCTCAAGCCGTAGATCAAAGAATAGATCCTGGTTATCGAAAATGGGGTCCTTCAGCGAACTAAGGGTTGAGACCGCGTGAAGACGACCAAGCGAGTCTCCGGTACGCTGGGCATCTTCAGTGTGGATCCGGCCTGCAAGGAGTTCGGTCTTCCAGAGCCTTGCTTCGCCGCCGGCCAGATACTCCATAGCGAAGCCATGATTTTCATCGTCGCGACCAAACAGGCGAGGAGCGGAACCTGGTAACGCCTTGCCGGCGAACTGTAGCCAGGCGTATTCGACCGCATTCCGCGCGACGGGCGCACGCCACTCCTGGGCCACCCTTAGTTTTTCGAGCGCAAACTTTGCGACCAGTTGTCGGTCGGCGAAAGAAACCAGAGCGATATCAGATGCCACACCGCCGGTTAACGGCGTAACCGAGTGCACGGATCCGGGCGGGGCAAGGTCAAGTGCCGTCACGAGATTCGAACAACGGTCAGCCAGCGACAACAGCACGATCCGCCACCGAGCCCACAACACCGGGACGATTCACTTCAAACGGTTGCAGACGGTCCCATACAAATCGCACTCCGGTCCCTGGCTCATCCGATGCCACCGCCATCCCATCCTCCATTTGCAAGGGTCGGTGCGTGTAGTCATCAATCGGAAAACTATGTACTTCGAGCCAACCAGCGTTCGGCTGTGCGGATACCAGCCCGACATGCAGCTCCTGCATACCGTGGGAACACACCGGGATCCCGAGGTCCCGCGCCAGCTCGGCTACTCGTAACCATGCCGTGATGCCTCCACAGTTCGACGCATCTGGCTGTATGAATGAGAGCTTCGCCCTGGAGAACGCGTAGCCGTATTCATGCAGCGTATGCAGATTTTCACCCATGGCCAGCGGTACTCCGGTTTGCGACGCGATCTGTGCGTAACCGTCGTAGTCATCTGGCACGATCGGCTCCTCGAACCAGAGTATGTTTTGCGATTTAAAGGCGTTTGCAGCTCGGATAGCCTGCTCGATGTTCATGGCGTAATTGGCATCAACCATGAAGGCCACGTCCGGGCCGATCAGAGCGCGGACACTTTCGACCCGGTCTACATCTTCATCAAGCTGATCTCGTCCGACCTTAATCTTTACCCCATTGAATCCATTGGCAAGGTAAGCAGACACATCGTCAAGTAGCTTTTGTTTTGCGAAAGCGAGATCGATTCCGCCTCGATAAGCGCGACAGCGTTGACCTTGACCACCGGCGAGCTTCCAAAGTGGCTGCTGCTGCTTGCGGCCGCGAATATCCCAAAGCGCGATGTCCAGCGCCGAGATGGCGAACGCGGCAATACCGCCACGACCGACATAGTGCACATGCCACTCCATAAACTCGGCGAGTTGCTCGGGATTGTCACCGTTCCTGCCAAGCAGCGCGGGCGCGAGATCATGCTCGATCATGCATTTGATCGCGCCACCGCCCCGACCACCGGTATACGTATACCCAGTACCCGTACAACCGTCAGCGAGCTCGACCGCGGCGGTGACCAACTCGAAGTGCGTATGATCCCCGTGCTTGGCGTCGGTCAACACTTCGGGCAAAGGGACACGAAAGTGCCGACACTCGATAGCCTTAATGGGTGTCATCGCGGCGCTCCCGTTGCTAGTGATCGAAGACAGGCATCAATCGAGATTGCATGCCTTGTGCGCAACCGCACGAACGGCTGGATAGTCCAACGCGCATCGGTATGGCAAGTACTGACATCTTCGCTCATCATGCGATCGACCCTACCAATTGGTGAAAGAGCCGTCGGGCTTTGTCATTCGCGGCGCCTCCCAGAATTTGAAAGCCTGCTCCTTTGCCACTTCCTCCACCACATCGACGCCTATGCCCGGCGTAACTGAAATCGGGTAGGAACAGTTGTCCTCCACCGGAGGCGTGAGAAATAGCTGATCCTGCTCTGCTGGAATGCGCGACTCGTACGGAGACACTTCGCACCAGGCGAGATTTGGTATCGCTGCAGAGAGCTGTATGGTCGCGGCACTGCAGATCGGCCCCAGGGGATCGTGGGGCATCACATCGATGTAGTGTGATTCAGCTGCGGCGGCGATCTTGACGGCTTCGGTAAAGCCGCCGACATTGCAGATATCAATACGAGCGAAGTTGGTGAGGCCAGACTCGATGTAGGACAGAAAATCCCACTTGCTGGCACACTCCTCACCGATTGCAAACGGAATATCGACCATATCCCGCAGTGCGCGGTAGGCCGACGGAGTTTGCTGCCGGATCGGTTCTTCGAGAAAGTCCAGACAACCGGGAGCCAGTTTTTGGCAAAACGATGCCGCTTCGGCGACGCTCAATCGGTGGTGAAAATCGATGCCCAGCACCACACCGTGCCCGAGCTCCTGCCGAACCTCAGTCAGTATGGCTGCTGCGCTGGCGACCGACTGACGCACATCCAGTTCCGTAGCGTGGGCACTGTGACCCAGCTCTCCGGCCGTGAGCCGGATCACGTCCCACCCGGCCTCTCGCAGCTCCTTACAATCCGCTACCAGCGACTGGTCAAAAGGCTTGGTTGTGGTGATAAAACAAGGGATTCGTTCTCGCTGCGACCCGCCCAGCAAGCGACACACGGGCACGTTCAGAAGCTTACCGGCAATATCCCATAACGCGATATCGATAGCGGATATGGCACCCGTCAGAATACGTCCACCCTCGAAGTACTGGCCGCGGTACATCTCCTGCCAGAGGGCGCCGATGTTCCTGGGATCTTTACCCACGAGGAACTCGCGAAAGTGCTTTACCGCACCGACGACAGCGAGTTCGCGGCCTGAGACACCGGATTCGCCCCAGCCATAGACGCCTTCGTCTGTTTCTACCTTGACCAGGCAAAGGTTTCGATGGCCGTACCAAACTGGATACGCCTTGATTTCACTGATTCTCATCGACGGCTAAACCAGATCCTTAGCCGGCACCAACAGAGCCGACTGTCCGTGATCAGCAACGATTTCCGCACCGGAGATAGCAGCGGCCTTATCCGACAGTAAGAACGCGGCAATTTCGCCGATTTCATCGACTGTGGCGTAGCGACCTGAGGCGTGCATGGCATCGAAGGCTTGTGCAAGATCCGGCCTCGTTCGCGCGACCTCGCTCACTTCTTCGGTGCGAGTGAGTCCCGGACTGAGTGTATTGACCCGGATTCCATGGGCGCCCAAGCTCCAGCACATGGCCTTTGTCATCGCGGCGATGCCACCCTTGGTGGCAGCGTACATCTCGTACCCAGGGGTGCTGGCGACGGTATGGCTGGATGCGATGTTGAGGATGCTTCCACCGCCCCGCTCTTTCATATAACGGGCGGCCTGCTGGGACACGTAGAAGACCGAGCGCAAATTTGTAGCCCAGAGACGCTCGAGATCCGCTTCGGGAAAACTCAGAAAGTCGCTCTGAATGGTGACCCCTGCGTTATTGACGACCCCATCAATGCGCTCAAACCGAGTCTCAAGCTCCGCAAAAAAATCGCGTACGTGCTGACGACGACTCACATCAAGAATCATCGCGTGAACATCGCTATCGGGACCGGCAAGTGCGTGAGTATTGTCGACAAGTGAGTCGTAATTGATGTCAGCGACGATCAATGAGGCACCCTCACGGGCACACGCGCGAGCAATACCAAGACCGATACCCGCTGCAGCGCCTGTTATCAGCACGCGCTTTCCTGCAAGAGAACCGCTCATAGGGCCATCATCTTTACGCCGCCCAGTTCCAGCTCAATCGCTTCAATCGATTTGTTTTTAGTCTCCGGCAATATGCGGTAAAGAACCACAAGCCCGACAGCGACACACCCCGCGTAGAACGAGAAAATCTCGGCTGCGCCCATGTTATTGAGCTGCCAGGGAAAAAACTGATTCACCAAATAGTTCACGATACTTGTGATCAGCGCGAAGCTTGGAATGGCGACACTGCGAACGTTGATCGGAAATATCTCGGATAACAGAATCCACATGATGGGCCCGATAGAAAAGTTATATGCGGCAACAAAGCTCATGATCGCCACCAGGATCAGTGTGGAGTTAAGCTTCGCTGCGTTCTGCAATAACTTACTCTCGCCCGCGCGAAGTGCGGTATCGCCGATCCGCTCGCGTACCGCATCCTTGAAGGCAACATCACTCTGATACTCACGACCGACCAGATCTGCTAGGGCATTCGTATCGATGCTGTCTGGCAAGTGCTCAAACACGGGCTCGGAAAGACTATAGGTAGCACTGTTAAAGGCAACAGCGCAGACCAGGAGACTGGCACCGGCCCAGGTCAAACCAATGAGAGTAAGAGGCCTTCGACCCAGACGATCGATGAGCACGAGTGCCAGCACCGTAAACACAACGCTGATCAGACCGATCGCCACCGCCTGAGCAAAGGCGGCATCGGTACCGATACCTGTTTGTTCGAAGACCGTCGGGGCATAAAACAGGATTGAATTGATTCCGGTGATCGGCTGCACAACGGCAATTACAAGACCGATCCAGAACGCCGTTCGCATTCGGTGGTCGAACAGGCCGACAAGCTGCTCTCTGAAAGATCGTTCACTCGTGCGGGCACTCGCCTCGATCTCGGCGAGCGACTCGCCGATCTCACTGCCGAACCCCAGAGATTCCAGTACCCGCTCGGCTTCCTGTGACTGCTGATTCTGCACCAGCCAACGCGGACTCTCGGGAATCTGGATCAATAGCAGCAGCCAAAGTAGCGCTGGGAGAATCTCAGTCCCAAGCATCCAACGCCAGGTGTAGTCAGCGATTCCCAGGGTAGCGACCCAAGCCGCGGAAGAGCCTGTGGCCTGCAAAATCGCGTTATTGAGAAAGTAGGCTGCGGAAAGTCCGATCACTATATTTATTTGCGTCATCGCAACGAGTTTGCCACGAGACTGAGCTGGTGCGATCTCACCTATGTACATAGACGCCAACGACAGCGACGTGAAGGCCAGCCCACCCAGGAAACGCGCCGCTACCAGCGCCGAAAAATTGGGCGCCAGCACTGAGGCAATGGCCGAAAGCAGGTAGAGCGTGGCGATGAGGAGCAGCGTCTTCTTACGGCCGATTCGATCAGCGATAAAGCCAGTGATGAGCAGTGCAAAGATAACGCCAAATCCGGGTGCACTGACCACCGCACCGATCTGAAGATCATTTAGCCCGAATTCGACGGTGATAAATCGTACCGTTCCGGAAATCAGTGCGGCATCGAGACCAAAGACAAACCCGCCTAAGGCCACGATGAAAGCATATGCAAAAGCGTTGCCGCGAAATCCCATCGGCTTTAGTCCCCCGGGGCTTGCGCGCATTAGCAGTTTATCGGTCTAGCGCGTCCCCAATCCGTGGTGACTATACATGATTCGCGGCATATTGTTAACAATTTACAAATCTATTCATGGCGTCGTACCCTACCCTTTCCCGTGAAGCGCTGGAGCTGCTACCCGGGGCAATCACTTTCTCCAAGGCAGACTTACCGCAAAATTCTCGCGAGACCTAGCCAAGCAAGGATCCGGAATATGACCGCAGCCCACTATATTGGAGATCAAAGCTTTTCCCTCCGCCCTTGTGAACCATTGACGCCTGCGGAAGACGAAGTGCGGCTCGATGTCAGCTACACCGGAATCTGCGGGACAGACCTGCACATCTATCACGGGGTAATGGATCAGCGCGTAGCTCCCCCCCAGATCATCGGCCATGAGATGTCAGGAGTTGTCGCTGAAGTAGGGAGTGGCGTACAGGGTTTTCGACGAGGCGACCGTGTTGTGGTGCGACCTCTGGACTACTGCGGTGACTGCCCGGCATGTCAGACAGGTCACAGCCACATCTGCCATCACCTTCGGTTCATGGGAATCGACACACCGGGTGCCTTCCAGAACTCGTGGACGGTAAAAGCCCGTACGCTGCATCAACTACCTGACTCACTGTCGCTCCAACAGGGCGCCTTGATTGAGCCTCTCGCCGTCGCTTGCCACGACGTGGCCCGATCGAGACTAACGAGCGGTGAGACAGCGGTTGTACTGGGTGGAGGCCCAATCGGCCAGCTAGTTGCCCAGGTTGCCAACGGTGTGGGCGCAAATACGTTGCTATCAGAGGTCAATGACTCACGACGTGAGTTCGCAGAGCAAGCCGGAGTTCACACCGTCAACCCGCTAACGGACGATATCAATCGCTTTGTTGAAGACTGGACCGATGGACGCGGAGCCGATGTTGTATTTGAAGTGACCGGAGTACCGGCCGCCGTCACGACTATGACGGAGATCGCCGGTACGCGCGGCCGTATTTGCATGGTGGCTATTCACAGTGAGGCACCGCCGGTGCGGTTGTTCGATTTTTTCTGGAAAGAGTTGGAGATGCTCGGAGCTCGGGTATATGAAGCCACGGACTTTGAGCATGCGATTCTGATGCTCGCAAACCGGGATTTAGTGCTCGACTCATTCATTACTTCAATCAGTCCACTGAGTGCGATCGGTGACGCATTCGCCGGCTTGGATAAAAACCCGGCCGGCATGAAAACGCTGATCGATTGCTCAGCTCAGTAGCGAGAGGTTCAAACCACAGCCTGATAGTTACAACGGAGAAACAGTGTGAGTGACCTGTTCGATCTCAGCGGCAAGACCGCGTTAGTCACCGGCTGCAAGCGGGGTATCGGCAAGGCCATGGCCGTGGCGCTTGCGGAAGCAGGCGCGAACATCATCGGTGTCTCAGCGACCTTGGAAGAAAGTGGTTCATCGATTGAGAACGCCATACGCTCACTCAATCGCGAATTCACGGCCTATCAGTGTGACTTCGCGGATAGAGCGGCTTTGTACAGGTTCATAGATCAAGTACGCCGCAATCATGGGGTTGTCGACATTCTCGTCAATAACGCCGGGACGATATTGAGGGCGCCGGCCGCGGAGCATAGCGACGAGTTCTGGGACACAGTGGTGCAGGTGAACTTAAGTTCCCAGTTCATCCTGAGCAGGGAGTTGGGACGGGACATGCTCGAAAAGGGTGCGGGAAAAATCATCTTCACGGCATCGCTATTGTCCTATCAGGGTGGCATCACCGTCCCAGGTTATGCCGCCAGCAAAGGCGGTCTTCAGCAGCTCATCATGGGCCTCGCTAACGAATGGGCTAGCAAGGGAATCAACGTGAACGGCATCGCACCGGGCTACATCGAAACGGATAACACCGACGCTCTGCGTCAGGATTCTTCTCGCGCTCAGGCCATTCTGGAGCGCATACCCCAGGGGCGCTGGGGTACGCCAGATGATTTCAAGGGTCCAATCAGGTTTCTGGCGTCCGCCGCGTCGGATTATGTTAATGGCAGCATCTTGCTGGTTGATGGCGGATGGATGGGACGGTAGGGAGCCAGACTGCGACAGCAATTACCGAATGTTGGCTTTCAGTGCTTTTAATGCGCCACGCGTATCTTTGGCGCGCAGGGCATCGATTATCGCCTGATGCTCACGCACCCCGTCTTGCGGTGTACCAATACGCTTGTAATTCATCCGCATACGCATAACGATCGGGTACCAGAGGTTCACGAGGTCCGCACCTCCCGCGCGATCCATCAAATACTTGTGAAACTCGATGTCCGCTTTGGTTACCTCCGTGTAGTTTTCCTCATAGAACGCCTCGCTGAATTGAGCGAGAATGTAGTCCAGTGCTTCGAAGTCTTCTTCATTAAGCTTGGAGATCACCATCCTGAAAGCGTGCGACTCAATTCTCCGACGCAAATCGATCATGAGCTGCTGAAGCTCCGCCGATAGCATCTCGGCTACCGAAGCTCCTACATTGTTCCGAGTAACTAAAAGACCTTCTTTTGTGAGGCGAAGGATCACGTCGCGGATCGGTCCTCGCGATACTCCAAAACGAGTCGCCAACGCCTGCTCGTTGAGCTTGTCTCCCGGTGCCAGCTCTCCGGAAATAATGTCGGAACGTAGCTGATCAGCGATCTGATCTCGAATGGGCACAATCTTCGCATTAGGGAGCATGGGGCAGTTCCGCGCGTTCCGTGGCTGTTGCCAGCCTAGACCAGTTGTCAACAATGTACAATCACAAGCCTCCGAAAAATGCGACGCTGTGGCTCAAGGCTTATACGCCGGACTTCGGCCAAAATACCGGGCTCTCACAGTAAACGAAACAAAGCGCTGGCGGCAAAGCTGAAAAAGCCAATGCCGCTCATCGTTGCAATCCAGTCCCAGCCAGCACATGTCGCGCACCATCGACTCGCACACCATGGACTAATCGATCACAACGGTGGCCGCTCTACTCAAGTCGGACAGGAGCACCAAACCGGAGTCGTTGGGGAGCAGCTGAATATGGCATGCCTGCTCGCGCACTCAAGTGGTCTCGGGTTCTTTCAGAGTCAAGTCAATCGAGTCACTTCTGAATCGACTCTCCGGTAAGCCGCGATAGGGCGTGGCGTATACAAAGACATCGCCCGCTTGGCGCTCCTGCTCTCGCTGCTGCGAGGTCAAGCCGTAGGTCGCCGATGTGATGTACAAAGTGCTGAGGTCACTCCCACCAAAGGCCAGACAAGTAATGTGTGACGTCGGCAACACGAGAACCAGGTCAACCTGGCCATCAGGCCGATAGCGCACTACTCGGCCCTGCCCCCACTGGGCGTTCCACAGAAAGCCCTCGGAATCAACGACGGATCCATCTGGCCCCGCCGGCGCAGGAACAGAAGCAAACTCACGCCGGGCGCTCAACTCACCCTGGCGTACATCAAAATCGAAAGCATCGATCCGATTTTTCCGTGTGTCGGCAAAGTACATAGTCGCGCCATCCGGCGACCAACAAATACTGTTGGATATGTGTATCCCATCGAGATGGGTAGCTACCTTTCCACGACCATCAATACAAAACAGTTCGCCGCTGAGTCCGGTTGAGTCCGGGCATCGTGGACCGTCAACCAACGACCCACACCAAAATCTGCCCTGCCGATCGACCCGTCCATCGTTCAGCCGGATAGATTCAGGGTTCGCAATTCGATGCAGCCATCGATGTTCACCGGTTTCTGGATGGAGGAGCGCAAAACCGGATTGGAAAGCGGCCAGGAAGAGATCGCTACCCTCGATGAACGAAAACGAACAGAGATCCTCTGGCATTGCAGTTTGCGATGTCTTTTCTGAGAGCGTGTCGAGGGACCATAGACAACGCCCAGGCACGTCAGTCCACCAGAGTCTTTCGCTTTTCTCGTCCCAGAGCACGCATTCACCCAGACCATTGGCAGCGCTTATGACAGCACTAGGTTGGCGCAAACTAGTAGTGTCTTTCCCGATCATGCCCCTCCCCTCAAAGAACCGATGAGCAGCATCGGATGAGCGTCGACCACGAACCCACTAAAACGAAGCCACGGAATTGCCGGACTCGGCTTGTGCCCTAATGGATTGGAGATGCGCGCGGTAAAGAGCTGCTGATATGTCATGTGCCGAAGGAACCTAGCTTGCGAAAGTATTGGGTAGCCAGAGAGCGAGCTCGGGAACCAGCACGACAAGAAGTAATACGAGCACCAGCGGCAGAAGGAACGGTATCGTCGCTCGCGCACACTCCTCAAACGGTACTCGCGCAACTTTGGCGAGCACATAGAGAACCACGCCTACGGGCGGTGTCAGTAGGCCCAGCATCAGGTTCAACACCAGCACGATCCCGAGGTGTATTGGATCTATACCCACCGTCTGGGACACGGGGAGAATCACAGGCACAAGTATAGTGATCGCAGCGATAGTCTCGAGAAAGAACCCAACCGCAAACACCAGCGCCATGATCATCAGGAGTACCGGCGTAGAATCGGTACTCACCGCCAGGATCGCTGCCGCCAAGCCGCCAGCGAGCTGATTGGCGGTGAGTACCCAGGCAAACAGCGCTGCGGATGCCACGATCATCAGGACAGATGCGGTAGTATGGATAGTCGCCTGTACCGCTCGCAGAATCTCCAGCGCCGAAAGCGTTCGGAAGACGAGGACTCCCACAAGCAGAGTAAACAGTACGGCAGCCACGGCCGCTTCGGTGGGGGTTAAGATGCCAAGAACGATGCCCCCAACTACCAGAGCCGGCGTTAGTAGCGGCAGCATGGCTGCTCGAGCCGCCGCAAAGAGCCGATTGATCGAGAAGCCAACATCCCGGCGGAAACCGGCACGAACGGCGGTCGTGTGCACCATAGCCATCAGCGCCACTGCCATCAGTACCCCTGGGATCAGACCCGCCAAGAAGAGTTGCCCGATCGATACTTCGGCGATAACGCCATAGATGATCAGCGGCAGTGACGGAGGAATGATAGGGCCAATAGTTGATGAGGCCGCCGTCAGACCGACCGCAAAACCGCGGTCATACCCCGCATCCCGCATGGCCCTTATCTCTATTGCTCCCAGGCCTCCGGCATCGGCGACGGCCGCACCAGACATACCCGCGAACAGGACACTCGCGCCCACATTCACGTGCCCTAGCCCTCCAGGGGCCCACCCGATCAAAGCACGGGCAAATGCGAATATCCGATCAGTGAACCCCGCTGAGTTCATCAGGTGACCCATCAATATAAAGAAAGGAATGGAAATCAGCGGGAAGCTGTTGACCCCATTGATCATCGTATGTGCGGCCGCTGCTGGGGGCAGGCCTTCAGCGAGAAAATAGGCCAGCGAGGCTAGACCGAGCGCAACGAAGACGGGCGCTCCCGCCGCCAGTAGAGCAAAGAGAAGCACGGCCGTGATCAAAAACTCGGTCACGGTGCATCACCTGCACTCGGAGGCAAGATACGGTTTCTGATTTGCTCGGGACTCTCGCGCCACCAGTCTCGGATTCGAAAGAGCGTCGCCCAGCTACTGGAAAAAAGCAGAGTGGCTACCAGCCAGTACACGAGATCTTTTGGCAGGTCGACAGAGATCATCCGACGATCAGCACTTAGCGCCAAGCCGATCGTAAAGAGTGTCAGTGAAGCGTGAAACACAAACGTCGCCAGCTCAGAGAGAATCATCAGAGGCTTGAGATCCGTTTGCGGCGCCCAGCGATACACCACTGTCAGCACGATGTGTTCCTGCCTTCGCAGAGCATCTAAGGATCCGCTGTAGACTACAGCGATCAGCAAATACCGTGCGATCTCCTCCGTCCACGCCAGACTGTCGTTCAACAGATAGCGAGTAAGGAACTGCAGAGCCACCACGACCGCGAGGCACAAAAACAGAAGCATTGAGGGCAGTTCCAGCCAGGGCGTAGTGATCCTTGGATTAGGCGAAAGCCACTTCACAACTGAGCCAATTCGCGAAGACGTTTCAGGTAGGACGGATCAAAAGGCAGTTTCTCCCGGGACACTTGACGCATTACCGCGGCGCGAAAGGCACCGCGGTCGACCTCGTGTATACGAAGCCCACGCTTGCGAAACCAGTCGAGGAACGTGCGCTCGCTCTCGGCAATCTGCCGCGATGCCCGATCAGCACCTCTCCAGAGTAGCTCCTTTAATGTCTGTGCATCCTGGTCGCTCATCTCGGCGAGGAGCTCGTTGGCAACTACCGTCACGAGAGCAGGCATGATATGGCCGGTAAGACTGATGTCCGACTGGACCTCGTAGAATCTCTTGGAGCGAATAGTGGTCAGGGGGTTCTCTTGTGCATCCACCACGCCCTGTTGCAATGCCAGGTACACCTCACCAAAGGGCATGGGTGTCGCATTCGCCCCGGTAGCTTCCGGCATGATCAGATAAATCGGCGAATTCGGCACTCTGATCTTAAGGTCCTGCATATCCCTAGGATGCAGAATCGGTTTATTTGCCGTGACGTGACGAAATCCGTAGTAGGTAAGGCCGGCTATCGTGGACCCAGTAGCCTCACCGAAGCCGTCGGATATTTCGCGGAACAGCGGGCTATCGCGATAGGCCCGCCAGTGCGCGAAGCTCTCTACAGCATAGGGGAAATCCGACACCGCCAGTGGTGCAAAGGCATTTGCGGCGAACGCCGCCCCGGTGTAGATGATATCGATCGAGCCAAGCGAAAGCGCTTCGTTGATCGCACTTTCGTTTCCCAGCGCCGACGCGGGGTACACGCGTATCCGGTAACGGCCTTCCGTGAGCTCTTCAAAGCGGCTTGCAACGTCAATCGCCTGCTGATGAAAAGGCGTACTGGCTTCGTAGACATGCGCCCAACGTATCGTGGTTTCATCATCAACACGTGCCAGAAACGACCAGAGGGCAGCGCCCAGTACCAATGACGACAGTGACACGGTGAAGGGATAGCGACGCATAGCGTGCAGCGTTCAGTGTCTAAACGATTCGCCGTTCACGGCGATTGCCTCAGCAGCGGCAAGGCCAGGAGTGCGTCGTTGGCTGTGATGTACAAAACAGACTCGTCCCCCGCCAGGGTGCAGTTGGCCGTGGGTCTCCCGGTGAGTATTCTCGCAAGCAACTCGCCAGTTTCCGAGAACAACCACACCCCGCCAGGGCCTGTGGCAAAGATGTGGCCACTCGAATGAACTGCCATGCCATCGGGCAAACCCGGCTCATTCATCGCTGCCTCGTTCGCATCGTAAAACAGCCGTTTATTGCTCACTGAGCCGTCAGTGCTCAGGTCGTAGGCCAGCCAGTGAGGGTTTTCCTCATCCGAGACGGCAACAAAAAGCGTTCGCTCATCCAGCGACAGAGCAATCCCGTTCGGAGCAGTAACCTGATCGTCCAGCAGAGTTAGTTCGCGAGAGGAGCTAAGGTGATAAACACCCTGAAAAGTCAGTTCCCGGTTTGGGTCGGTCAATCCATTAGCCAAACCGTAAGGTGGATCGGTGAAGTAGAGATCTCCGCTGCGGCTGAACACGCCATCATTTGGACTGTTCAACCGCTGACTCTGGTAAGCATCGACCAGGGTGATAAAGCGACTCGCTGGTTGATCCAGTGCGGCATCCATAATGGCAACGCGGCGATCACCGTGCTGGAAGAGAACGAGTTGCCCGTCTTCGTTGAGGAGCAGTCCGTTAGAGCCCTGCGAGCTGTCCCCGGGTTTAAGTCCGCTCGCACCGGATTCTGTTAGAAAGACGCTCACCCCTTCTCCCGGCTGGTAGCGGTGTATAACGTTGTTCGGAATGTCAGAGAACAGCAAATAGCCGGAACCAGTTTGCCGTTCGCCATTCTCGGGAATCCACAGAGGTCCTTCTGTCCACGCGAAACCAGTGCCAAGCACCTGGATGCTTGCATCAGACGCCAACAGCTGCTCGGCACGCGAATCCAGGATCTGTACGGAATTGCCCGCCTGAACGTGGGCGGAAGACATAAGCAGCACCAGGGCCGCGGTGCTAAGTAGCTTTTTCAGCGACATCAATTCGCTCCAGAGTTCCAACCAGAAAGAGAAACGAACACGCACCCAGCAGCGCGAGGGCACCGATAAATGCGAGCGCTGGGGCAAAGTCTCCGTCTACCACAAGAAAGCCTATGACGAGAGGTACCAGAACCGCTGACAAGCTGGACACGAAATTGAAGGCACCACCGACGACACCAAGTAGTCGTGGTGGCGCTAAAAACGAAACGAATACCCAGGCAATGGATGACAACCCATTGCCAAAGAAGGCAACAGACAGGCAGGTAATCACCCAGAAAGTACTATCCGTGTAATTTGCTCCCACTATCGCCGTGGTCAGGAACATGCCCAGGACTACCGGTGTTTTCCTTGCGAATTCATTGCTCCACCCGCGTCGCAGCAAATAATCCGAGATAAGACCTGACACCAGCACGCCACAAAAGGCGGCAAGAAACGGCACGGAAGCCAGGAATCCGGAACGCACATAGCCCAGGCCACGGTACTCAACCAGATAGGTGGGGAACCAGGTCAAGAAGAAAATTAATGTACCTCCGAGGCAGAACTTTCCGAGATAGATGCCCCAGAGTTTTCGGTTTGAGAACACCGTGGCAAAGTCTCTCGCACTGATCGCCTTGTCGTGTTGTGCTGCGCCATCGCTGGAAACGGACACCAGACGTCCTTCATCCTGCCCAACAGACTCTTGATCATCAGGGTCGCGGTAGGTGAGGTACCAAACCGCTGCCCAGACCAGGCCGATGCCCCCGGACACGAGAAAGAGACCGCGCCAACCGAATACTGCCTGCAGGTAGTTGAGAGCCGGCATCAAAAGAGCCAGACCGATAAACTGCCCGGAGGTGTAGATTCCAATCGCGGTCGCTCGCTCTTCGGGAGGGAACCATACAGTTGCAATTCTGTTGTTACAGGGGAACGAGGGGGCTTCGAACACACCGACCGCCATCCGGCAACCGACAAGCCCTGCGATACCGGATACGAAAGCCTGAACGAGCGTGGCGAGGGACCACCCGATCAGGATCAGGGGATAGAGTAACCGCGTTTTGACGATATCGACGGTTAACCCGCCGGGGATCTGGAACAGAGCGTAGGTCCATCCGAACGCGGAAAACACGACTCCCATCTGCACAGACGTCAGTGAGAGATCCTCGGAGATTGCCGACGCCGCAACCGAAATATTGGTTCGGTCCATGTAATTGATGACGACGCTGACAAATACCAACGCAAGCATCTGGAAGCGTTTGCGCTTGCCTCCTGAGCGTCCTAACGCCACCCTAGCGCCATAGAGAGTACAGACCGCAGCCTCATTGGGTGAGACCGACGGGTCCTGGCAGAATCAGGGCTCATATCAGGACGCGCGGCGTTCCTTTCGCATAATCAGACCTCGCATCTGTCCCAGGGACGCAATCAGCAGATGACACGCGAGCAAATACCCTCTGCGGTGAAACTCCCCTAGCATATCTCCCGATAGACTCTTGAGCTTCGAGGCGTTTACGGTGTAAAGCCCATCGAAGTTCCTCTTCTCGCCACTCGCGAACTCGACATTCACCTGCGCGGACTCGACCAGGTCATTCTTCAGGAGAGCACGAATCAATGCCTCGGTGGCCCGCGCACCGATCAGTAATTCCCCTAACGCTTTTTCCACCGCCTCCAGAAATGGACTCTTTTCGCCCTCGGGTGTGAACAGGGGCTCGCCCTGCGATGAACCTATCCGCTGACTTGCCATGTCAATCGTCAGAATTCCCTCGGCCTGCGCATCCCCCTGAGCCGCCTCGTTGCCAGGCGGTTGAGCGACCAGGAAAGGCTGCCGGCGTAGATGCAGGGGTATATAGCTTGCCTCCCACTGCTCGCCCGAGAGGAACAGGTTTTCGCCCGCTTCGAAACCGAGAATCGCATAGAGGCCAAATTGTCCCGTGTTGTCCTCTTTGAGAAAACAAACTGGATAATCGAGCACCAGACTACTGAGCTCGCTGGCGACCACGGGTACCAGATGTACCCGATCACCCAAATCCTCACCCCGTCGCGTGATAACGCGCAGATCCTTGTGTTTGCTCCGATCAAGCGCTACCAGATCCGGCACAACCTTATCCTCCCATGCAAGTATCGTAAGTTTTCGACCATCAAACTCGCTGCATACCGTATTGCTGGATTTTGTTCAGCAGCTCACGGTTCTGCGGGAGCGACGCCAGCAGCTGGCGGGTTTGCTGCTGCGTACTTGCGAAGTACTGCGCCGCTGTTTTGCGTGAGTCCTCGGATACGCCGTGGGGGTTTGGCTCGGTCTCAAAACCCATGCCATACAGCACGTACTGATAGCTTGCAGCGGGAAAGACCTCGACGGTTCGATCAAAGTCGCCGTGCCATGGTGTTTGGTAGCGCCACAGTTCCAGCAGTTCCTGCAGGCTATCCGGCACGGTAGACGGATCACGGTTGTCGATCCAGAACTCACTGTCCGTGCGTTTGCTCAGCACGTAGTGCAACTTCAGAAAATCCACGATGCGATCCCAGCGGTAGTGAAAAGTCTGGTTGAAGCGTTTGGCAAGAATATTCATGCTTTCCCGCGTATGGGGAAACTGCTCCGCCAGCGCGCGAGCGGATATTTCCACCAACAGAATCGCGGAGGCCTCAAGGGGCTCCAGAAAACCCGCGGACAAACCAACACCCACACAGTTGCGAACCCAGAACTGCTCCCTATGACCGGGGTTGATTGTGAGCTTTCGAAACTCCAGATCAGCAGCGCCGGCTTCGCTCTCAGTACTTTCCTCAAGGTATCGGGCGAGCCGGTCTTCAGCCTGTTCCTGCGTTGTATGAGCACTGGAATAAACGTGACCAATACCGCGCCGACTCGACAGGCCAATGTCCCAGATCCAGCCGGCATCCTGCGCGGTGGATACCGTGTGGGGAACGACAGCGCTATCCTCCCTGGGATAGGGGACCTGGACAGCCAGGGCGCTGTCGACAAACAGCACATCCTTTTTAGAGACGAACGGGACCTGATAGTGGCCGTTCAGAAGCAGCGCCTTGAAACCGCTGCAGTCAACAAAGAAGTCGCCGTTCAAGTCACCCTGATTGCGTGTAACGACAGCCGCTATATCCCCATCAGCTGTCGCTTTTACCTGAACCACGTCGTCGAGTACGAGGCGCACACCCAACTTCTCGGTGCAGTGCTTCTTAAGAAACTCGGAGAACTTGCCAGCGTTCAGGTGATACGCATAGTTGGCGATCCCCGCGTATTCCGGCGTTGTTATCTTCTTGGGCGCAAGACCCACTTCGCAGAGCGATTCCTGGGGACAGACGGCCTCGGAGAAGGAAAGACGGCTTGAATCCTCCTGCCAGAATGGCGCGAGGTTGGTGTCCTGAAATCCCGTCGGGAGCACCAGCGGGTGATAGTAGTAGTCGTCGTCCTTCCCAGTTACCCACTTCGCAAACTTGGCGCCCTGCTTGAAGGACGCGTTGCATTCGCGAAAGAAATCGGTTTCTCGCACACCGATGGTACTGAGGGTACGTCGCATTGTCGGCCAGGTCCCCTCGCCCACGCCGATGATTGGTATCGATGGCGATTCTATAAGCGTGATGTCGAAGGCAGACTTGTTTTGCTTTTTTAAGCTTGCTGCAAGAACACCAGCGGTAAGCCAGCCCGCTGTGCCGCCGCCGACGATAACAACCGACGATACCGGTGTACCCATCGCTTCAGTCCTCCCCCGTGAACTCGCCCGTCAGTGTAGTGAAGTAAAAAAAAGGCCGCCACAAATGGCGGCCAAACCCAAAACCCATCGCTCTGCGGGTCTATCCAGGGGAATTTAGAACGTAGCGCGGACGCCGATATTAAACCGAGCGCCGAACTGCAAGGCATCGATTAACTGGTCATCGAAGCGCCCATGGCGACGAATAGTTTCTTCCAACACGTTGAGCCCCTCGACAAACACCGTGGTTGTATCGTTGATGTTGTAGGCCGCGTTGAAATCCAGCTGGCCGTACGCTTCAGTGATCACCGGCTCACCGAATCCGGTAAACGTGAGCAGAAACTCATCGCGCCAGTTGTAGGCAGCTCGGACCTGCCATGGTCCTTTCTCATAGAACCCAACTACATTCGCTGAATCGCTGAGCCCGGCAAGCCCTTCAGCGGTCTCGAAGTTCGTGGGGTCGAACTCCGCAGTTCCGTCGACCAGCGTGTAGTTGAGTATGGCCCCAAACCCTGTATCGCCGAACAGGTGCTGAATGTTCAGCTCCCAACCATCGATCTCTTCGTCATCGAGGTTACCGGTTGTGGATACATTGAAGGTCGCCACCGGATCCCCAGGCTGCCCTAGGCATGCACTGTTTGGTGGCTCGACGGGATCGGGGCACCCGGGGCGCGGATTAACACTTGGATCCGTCAATGGATTGCCCTGAAAATCCAGTATCGGCCGCTGCTCGAAGGTCGCGCCGAAAAAGTTCTCGACGTATTTTCGAAAGTACCCGATCGAAGCTACGCTCGCCTCGCCATAATAGTACTCAAGGGCGAAGTCGAAGTTATCCGACTCCAAAGGCAGGAGACCGGGATTACCCTGGGAGGCGTCAAACGGACCTCCCGGGCGTGCAACCACGTTGGCGGTCGACGGGAAAAGGGCCTGGACACTAGCCCGACCCAGCGTACGGCTGTAGGAAACCCTGCCGACCATCTGATCGGTGATATCGATTCCAAAATCCAGATTGGGCAGCACCGACGTGTACCCTCCGGACAGCGCGTTGCGTGTGACCTCTTCGGTGAAACGAGGTTGCAGCTCGGCCGCATTTCGAAAGTTGAGAGCGGTAATACCTGGCAGCAGGGAGAACGTGTCAACGTCGGTATCTTCAAAGCGGACACCCGCGTTGATTCTCACCGGCATGCCGTTAAATTCCAGATCGAAGTCCAGCGAGACGAAGGCAGCTAGAGTCTCTTCAGTCACGCCATCCACGGTGGGAGGATTCAGGAAAAACTGCCCCTGCTGCTCGACCAAATCGATGAACTGCCCCGCGTCATATCGCTGGATCTGCGGGAATAGGCCAGCCCCGCCAGCGCCGAACTCGTCAGCCGTATCGCCAATCGATTCAAAGGTGAAATCAAGCCCGGTGAGATCGATATCCACGAACGAAAAAGTACCAAAGTCCTGATGATCGGTCTCGTAGTCGGTGTAGGCGACGCCGAAGTTAATCTGCGTAAGCGGGCCCCCATTGACGTCTTTCCAGGCGCCGGAAAACTGTAACTGCGTGATGGTGTTTTCGATTTGCCGACCGCGCTTCTGAAAAAGATCTGATACCCGGTTGGCTGAATCGTAGACACCGCCGGGGAATGCAGAGTCATCGAAGTCGATGGTCGGTATATCGCCGGAGAAATCGACATCAATAACCACCGGACTGTTTGATGGATTGTGAATATTGGCAATGGTTTCGCCAAAGTCCCTGTCGGGATTCGATTCAGCAACAGAATGATGGGCGTCGAATACGAAGCTGAGAGACTCTGTCGCCTCCCATTCAAGGTTCACACCGACCGAGTCGAGTTCGTTGTTGTTCACAAAATCGAACGCCCAGAAATCAAGGTCGCCCGGCGTGAACGTCGCCGAAGACAAGCTACCGTTTTCCGTAGCCACTGCGTTCGTGGGATTGTCGAACCACAAGCCATGCCGGTTCATGTCAATCCGCTCATCAAAACGGGATGCGACATAGTCAATCGTCGCAACAAAATTGTCGGTGGGTGCGAACTGCAGAACGAGCTGTGCATTCTCACGCTCACGCTCGAAGTCACGGATGTCAACTTCAGCGGTGAAGGGCGCGAAGGTAATCAGGTCTGGATTGTTGGCCGTGTTCACAGCACTCGTATCCATCGCAAAGGGGTTCCGACGCCATCCACCGAGCTGCGTGCCGACCCTGTCCTGACGACTGTCGCGATCCGCGATTGATGCGGAAAACAGAATCCCGAACTTTCCATCGGCAAAGGTCTGACTGATGAGACCGGATATCTCCGGCGTTACCGTACTGCCCTCTTCCACGCTGGTATCGAACACGCCCTTGGCGCTGATTGCCGACTTAAATCCAGGAAAATCAAAGGGGCGCGCGCTGCGCATATTGATTGTTGCTCCAATGCCGCCTGAGAAAACGTTCGACCGCCCGGTCTTGTAAACCTCGACGCCCGACACAGATTCGGCCGCAATTTCTCGAAAGTTGAAACTCCTGGGAATACCAGCGGAATCCAGAGAAGAAGCGGAGGGCATCTGTCGACCATTGAGTGTTACCAGGTTGAACTCCGGGCCGAAGCCACGGACGGTAACCTTGTTGCCTTCGTTGTTCGCCCGATCGATCGAAACGCCTGTCACCCGTTGCAGAGACTCGGCGAGATTTGTATCGGGGAACTTACCAATATCTTCTGCTGAGATGGCATCGACAATACCTACCGCATTGCGCTTGGTATCCAGCGCACTCTGTAGTGAGCCGCGGATCCCGACGACAACAACCTCCTCGATAACCGAGTCTTGTTCTTGAGCGTAAACGGCGGCTGAAACTGAGATCGCGGCGGCTACCGAAGCTGCGAGTGCGGAGCGCTTGAAGACTGGGTGATTTAGGCGCGGGGAAGAAGTGAGTTGTTTCGAACAGTTTACGTCTTGCGCAGAACTTGCCATTGAAGCCCCCTCATTGCGCAGCCAATTAGCAGGCCGCTGAATAATTATTGATTTGGAGTCTGAACTCGATTCTGTAGATTGTCAACAATCTACGATTGGCAATTTCTACTTTTTTACCGCACCGGCCCGAGCCAGAGGTGCAGGCGGCGAACCGCTCGCAATTCAGGGTTGATTGAAGGGACCGAACCGCTTCGAATAAAGGGAAGAATTGAAGGCCCGAGCTGCCTCGACCATCTCGGGATACGGCACGTCAGTGACGGAAACAAAACCGACGTTGTATCCCTCTCCATCGAAGGCGCGCCCGGTCAGTGGCGAATCCACGTACTGAAACCAGTGAGCGCCGACCATTGAGTCCAGAGCCGTCACGCTCTCCATATACCTGAGGTACATTGTTGCTCTATCAGCCTGGTCGGAGGCCTGCACGAGTCCAGGATGGTATAGCCCCGTATCACTGCTGGCACCGATATGAAACTCGCCAATAACCGTCGGCAAATCCACTTCTTCGAGAAAAGCCCACTGATGAGGCTGCATGCCCTCTTCATAAATATTGAAGCTGAGGACATCCGAGTACTTCACGGACGCCTTCACAGTCTCATCAGGCATCCCCCAGTTGGCCATGCGAGCACCCATGTAGAGATGGTTGGGAAGGTATCTCTCGAGCGTGCCGTGAACGACGCGAAAGTACTCTTCCGACAGTGCTTCGAGCATCGTCGACAGGTCGGAGAGTGTGGCCTCCTGATAGGTAGCTGGCTCAAACGGCTCGCGCAGCGCGGCAAATGATTCGAAGTCCGCCTGCCAGGCCCTGTTGAGATCGTTGATGGTTTCGTACTTCTCTTCCAGGATTTGCACAAAGGCGGCCTTAGCGGCACTGGTAGCTGCGCTCTTTGACAACGCGTCGAGAATGATTCCATAACGCTGTACTACCGTACCCTTTCGGTAGCCCCAGCTCTTCTCATTGTCGACGAAAACGCCAACGCACCAGGGCGAGCTTTGAATCTCATCTGCGATGATCGAAATTGTGATGTCAGCTCGTCGAACAAACTCTGGATCGAAGGCATCGGGCATGGAGCCCCATACGTCATGAGGCGAAGACAACGTCTGAAAATCTCCGATGATCCAACCATTTGCGAAGTAGGGAACCTGCGTGTTCGGGTAGAAGGCTGGATCGACCCAGTTTCCAAAGGATGTAAATCCCCAGGAGTTCATGCGATCAAGGGTCACCTGCTCCCAGGCCTTCACATACGATTCGGCCGAAGTCTGCCCGTAGCGTCGCTCGAGGTTTGCACGATAGAAGCTATAGGTCTCTCCACCGTCCAGGGGACCCATGATCGCCGAGCGCCTGAAGCTATAGTGATCGGCAAGTTCATCGTCGTAGGATGGCAGCCAGGTAAACATCTTGTGTCGGAGGTCTGACGACACAAATCGGGTTGCGCGCTGCTCTTCTGTGATCGCCACGATTCCCATGGAATCTTCGGGCGTAACCTCGGCGGGATCGACATAGCGCACACCAGGATCCCCGAAGTCGATACCGGTGAACGTGGTCAGATTAGCCATCCGCACGTTGGCGAGTCCATGGGAGAAAAAGAGAAAGCCATCCGGATCTACCATCCACCACTTGCCATCGACCTTCTCGGTCCGAAAGAAACCTGTTGCTTCAAGCCTAGGGCCGTCTTTCCAGCCTCCCCAGCGGGAACGATCAGCCATGGAGGAAGACGCTTCAAGCTCATCAAGTTCGGAGCGTGCCAACTCCTTGAGTTCAGCCAGCGAACTCACTTTGTTCGGAAACTCAACCTTTGCGTTCTGGCCGAACTCATCGACGATCCCGGCAAGAAACGACAAGTCGTGCTCCGGGTTTCTGCGCAGGCGCAGGTTATCGACCTGCAGTGTTTTGGCCGTGATGTTGCCGCGTACGCCCAGCGCGATCTCTGTCACCGCATTGAGAGGCATGGACTTATTACCGAATCGCCAGTGCATCATGGTGTCGTCGGTTTGCCATGGAGCGGGGTTTTCACGTTTTGCCGTATTCAGTTGACTCGTGGGACCGTCTAGGATGAAGAAATAGGTGCCTGACGTATTCGCGGGCACACTCACGCTACGGTTCGCGGTATCTGCTCGATTTCCTGAGATGGCGCCACCCGGTGTGCTGCTGAGACTGACATACAGTTGCACGGACTCAGGGCCTGGATTGGTGACATCGATGGCAAAGTTGTAGTCCCGATGGTCGCTCCAGTCCCAAGGACTTGCAGGTTGCAGGCGAACCACGGACCAATTTGCGTCGGGGGTAAATTGCAGCTCCAGCGCCGTACCCGAAAGCGTGCTTTGTACGGCGACAGCATCCGCCGCATCCAGAGCTCGACTCGGATCAGCAGTGTCAAAATCTGCAAGCACTTCCAAGATACTTGCCTCGCTAACGACAGAAGAATCATCAACGGGCACCGGGTCACTTGCTTCGTCGCCGATCTGCTTAGCACCGCAGCCACTCAGGCCTACGAGAAGCGTCCAGAGTCCCACTGCGAATACAACCGCTGTTGTGTCCCGTTCGTCTCCCAATGAAAGATCGCGAGACGCGGCCACGTGTCTCGACCTCCGTTGACCCGGAATGACGGGAAGACTGAACGAGCGCCGAGCGATCGTAGCTAGAACTGCGTGGAGTTTCCGAGACTGGTTAGATGCAGGCATGAGTTCACCCCCATAGGCTTTATGCCCGGCACGCTACCAGTATTGTTGATTGTTGACAATATTTACTGCAATGCGGACCTTATTGCAGAGATTTTGGACTCAACCTGTGAAACGGTGTCACCGGCACGATACAACTCCGAACCCACGCCGAACCCGTGCGCGCCGGACTCTGCCCAGACTTTGAATTGTTCCGCTCCGATCCCCCCTACAGCGAGCACACGCACCTGGGCAGGGAGCACTGCCGCCAGGGCTTGTAGATGCGCGACTCCGTAAGTACTGGCAGGAAAGAGCTTTAATCGCGTTGCTCCGAGGCGTATCGCATGAAATGCCTCGCTCGCCGTAGCGAATCCTGGCAAAACGTCCAGACCGTGTTCAATAGATGCAGTAATGACCTCGGAATAGACGTTAGGTGTCACGACCAGTTGACCACCGGCTTGCGCCACCGAGCGCACGTCGGCTTCGCGCAACACCGTGCCAGCGCCCACAAGGCAATCTGAGGGAAGTGATTCGCGCAGGCGAGCAATACTGTCCAATGGTTGAGGTGAATTGAGCGGCACCTCCACGCAGCGTACCCCGTGGTTGTAAAGTACCGTGCCGATGTCGGCGGCTTCCTCGGGTGTAATGCCCCGGAGGATGGCTACGACTCTCAGCTCTCCCAGATAGTCATCGATCACAGCGCAAGACTCCCAGCAATAAACTTAAATCCAGCAAGGGCGGCGGCGTCTCCCTCATGACACACACTCCCATACCCAAAAATCTCAAGCGTCAGCGCGAAGCGCTCGCAAAGCAGGCTCGACCCGATGATTTCGATAGGTAATGCCTCCGCATCGAAACTCCGAAGGGCGGCATGTACATCGGCACCGATCAAGAGCCCGGATAGATAGCTCGCGGCATCACCATAATCATGATCTGGTATGAGCTTCCTGGCGCGAGCAGAAAACAACAGGTGCGGAAGATGCTCAGCGTTGTCCCGTGCAAGGACGACACCACGCTCGAACGCAGCAGAATCCCACTGACCTACGTTGCGCTGACCCGGCGGTACCAGCACGCTTTGCATGGCGAGTAAGTCATACAGCTCGCCCGTCAGCGAGGTGGTGAATGTGCCCACTCTTCCTTCTTCGACGAGAGCCCACTTGGTGTGTGTTCCCGGTAAACACAAGAGACGGCTTGGGTGCGCCTCAGTAGATAGCTCCTCTATCCAGCCAAGAATCTGTACCTCTTCTCCTCGCATAGTGTCAGGCAGCCCCAGCGAGTTTCGCCCTGATAAACCGGGGACAATTGAGATCGGGTGACCATGGAGTTCGAATGCCAGTACGTGCTGGACTAGTTCCACCGGTGCCACAGGCGTGGGCACGTAGGCAGCCTCGCGAAGCCCCATGTTCGACCCCGCCATACCTCCGAGCAGTAATGGGACTCCCGGCAGGTCGGATGCCCATGACGCCACAGCCTCGAACAGCTCATCCGCTGGAGTACCCTTAAGCTTCCCGATTCCACGGCCCCTGACGGTGGGCACTCCCGGTTGACCAGCCGCATGACTGGGTTCAACCGCATTCACGAGCATCGCGCGCATCTGGCTGGTTCCCCAGTCTACAGCGATAAAGGGTGCGGTCACCCCACCGGACGATAAGTTCTTTTGATCGCGCTCAGCCTTCAACTCGCCCTACCTCGCGTGCGTGGTGAATCAGAAAATCCCTGAGTTCCCGAGCACCTGGTGATAGGTCATCCCAGGATCGGTGGGTCAGATAATAGCTTTCGGTTCCCCCTACCGATACGTCTTCCATGCAGCGCCTCAGGTGATAGCGCCGAACGATTTCATCGGTCGCCGGCGCACGCGCCAGCGCGATTCCGGCACCCTGCGCCGCCAGGGCCAGCGCAACGTCCGTACGATCAGTGATCATTAATCGAGCCTCCCTCGCATCAATTGCGTAGGCATCGAACAATCTGCCCCAGCCGGACCGATGATCCGCGATCTCCAGCAGCGTGTGATTGAGAAGGTCGCGCGGCGAAGAGGCGTTTTCGACAAGGCCTGCACACCCGACGGGATAGAGCCGCTCACCAAACAGGCGATCTCGCTCAACGAAACCGGGCTCGGTGTCACCAAAAACGACACTCAATTCCACATCGTCGCCAACCGTTGCCGGCGCGGATGCGTCGGACAACAACCGAACGGAGAACTGAGGATGGCGCTCTGAAAACTCTTGAACCCGCGCCGCAAGCCAGGAGCAGGCAAGAATCAGCGTCGCTCGTATGGTTATTGGCGAGCGAGATCCATTGCCGAACAAGGTGGCCGCACGTAGTTCGATGCTCCCTATCGCCTGCCGAACAGTCGGAAGAAAAGCACGGCCCGCATCCGTAAGCTGAACATCGTGCGCGCCGCGCACAAATAAGGGCTGCTCCAGGTAGCCTTCGAGCGCCTTCACCTGTTGACTCACCGCGGCCGCACTCATGTGCAGTTGTTCCGCTGCACGCGCAAAACTCTCGTGCTGGGCGGCGGCCTCAAACACTCGCAACCAATTCAGGGACGGGATTCGACGCATGGCCCCTGCCAGACAAAGCACAGCTTGCGCTGAGGCAGCAAACTTATTGCTGGCACAAGCCCAAACGCGGGCTCAGACTGTGATGCTAATTCCTTGGAGCGAATCGCCATGAACCGAACTCAATCCCCATCCCAAAACGAACCCCAAAACCATTCCCAAAAGCTAAGCCAGCGCTTTGAAAGTGAAGGATACCTTTGCCCGATTCCAGTCTTTGACGCAGACCAGGCACTCGCGCTGCGCAAGCAGCTGGAGTCTATTGAACACGCAAGCAAGGGCGACGATAAGAAGCAGGCAGCCTTTTGCAACAATGCGCACTTTGCGCTTCCTATGTTCGACGCTATCGCCAGAGACCCCGGCATTCTGGATGCGGTCGAAGCAGTCCTTGGACACAACATACTCGCATTGCACGTCGACATCTTCATCAAAGAAGCAGGCTCACCCAAGTTCATAAGCTGGCACCAGGATCTTCATTACTGGGGCCTGGACTCGGACAACGAGGTCACGGCCTGGTTGGCCCTGTCCCCTGCCACGAAAGAATCAGGCTGCATGCGTTTTATTCCCGGCAGCCATAAACGGAAATACGAACACAGAGACACCTTCGCGGGAGACAACATGTTGACGAGGGGGCAGGAAGCGGTCGGTGTCAGCGAGGAGGACGCGATTTTTGCTGAGCTTCAGCCCGGCGAAATGTCTCTTCATCACGGCAAGTTGCTTCACGCATCGACGGCTAACACGTCCTCGGATCGGCGAATTGGTGTGGCGATTCGTTACATAACGCCCTCGATGAGCCTCGCTTCGGGCACGGCGCAAATGGGGGCAATGCTTGTTCGCGGTGAAGATCGATTTGGACACTTTGAATTGCTTGAATCTCCGGCCAGCGACTTCGAACCGAAAGCGATGGCGAACTGGCAACGGCTGCGCGAAGTCGAAGAACAGATCCTGTTCGCAGGCGCGAATCCAGAGGCCGCTTGAGTTAGCGTCGCGCGTCGGTCGGGATGTCATAGAAGCTTTGCGGAGTCCCAGGCATGAGTGCTGCCCCATTCCCCTGCTTGGTTTTGAATTTACGGTTGAGGGAACTTCCACGTAGGTGTCTTTGATAGATCTCCGAAAAACGATCTCATATTTGTTTTACTAAAACTACATTTTTTTGCTTTTCGCCATCGATTTCAACAAAGGCTACGCACATAATGTAGTTTTATTTCATATCTTTGCTTTTCCTACGCGAAAGAGTCACCAGGACATGCGAGCAAACGCTCGTACAATTTTCCTCAGTATTTGCATAGGAGAGCGCTAAAAATCCGAGCTTCAATCCCAGACGAGCTTCAATCCCAGAATAGTACGTGCATAGAGGTCCGCGTTGACTGAAGACATAGCAGCGAAGAGCAGCTAGATAGTGCACTGGCCACGCCACTTCTAGCGAAACCCGCATCGCCCGATTAAACGTCGAAGTGCTTGTCGATGGAACAGAGGCAGCGGCGACGCGAAGACCCTGACTACGCTCAAGCCGTTGTGCCGCAGCACTCTTTCAGCGGGTTGGCGTCCGCCGCGCCGGCTACGGCGCTTCTCACGGTACCTGCATTCGCGGCCGTCTGAGTTGTGATGCGTGCGTTACGTCGGTCTATACTCGAGTCCCTTCGCTGTACGTGTTGATATGTATGCTGGTGTTATCCCAAGTATTTTCGAGCTTAGGGATCGGTTTTCTGGTTGGGCTGCTAGTCGGGCTGTCGGCTACGCCGATGGTGGGGCTGGTAGTAGGAGCGATCACTGCCCTGCTGGCATCTTTTCTTGGGCTGACCACAAAGGACAATCCAGCAACGCCGAGCGAAACTGATGCCCAAAAACAGCGACTGATCCTTACCGGTATTCGCTCAGGCACCTTTGCCGTCGCTTGTGCCGTTGGAGTCCTGGCAGGCATGTACATCAGGACTCACGACTCACTGTCGCCCAGCCTGCTGGAGCGCAAGCAAGAATTGCTCGGACTCGGCTTTACGGAGGACGAAGCACGACTCATGGTCACCCAAACGCCCACCGGGAGTGAGGCATCGGAGCCGTCGTATCAGGCCTCGGTGCTGTTCGCCTCCGATGATATCGCCACCTGTGATCAGGTAGACCCGGATCGCTTTGGGCGGTTTTCAACGCTGCTTGAGACTTATCGTGAGCTGGATGTGCAACCCTTCACGCGTATTGCAGAACGCATCAACGAGAACGTCGTCGATGACGCGCAGTCTCTCGCAGCAATGATTGCGGTAACGTCCGCGCTATGCGCTGAGTTGGACCCACAGTGAATACGGACGTCATGATACTGAGAGTTACGCTCAAAAAATCTGGAATCAGGGGGATGCTCGGGCGCGTTCGCTTGGGTGTTGCTGCAGGAGTGAGACACGGCGCTGTTTTTCTTGCTGCCTGCCTCGTGACGGTTGGCGCTCATGCGAATGAGCGGGTACTCCAAACGGTAGCCGACTCCGTCGTCAAAATAGAAACTTCCGCGAGCGCGGCCTCGGGATTTTTCTGGCGCGATGCCACAACCGTTGTGACTTCGCTGCATGTAGTGGATGGACAGGATCGAATCGTCGCTCACCGAGTCGATCGCAATGGGCGCATCGAAGCTTCGTCGAAAGCGAGCGTCGAACGAGTACTCAAAGAATCGGACCTGGTACTTCTGCGCCTCGCGAAGAAGCTTGGTGGCGCTCCCCTCCGTGAGAACAGTCAGCCGCCGGTCGTGAAACAGCGTCTTGATGCTGTCGGCTTCCCTCTGAACATTGCCGGCTACAGCAACACCGGTGTCGCGGTTCGCTTCGGTGGCAATCAGCTGCGATCGATTCTTCCTCCCAAGGTGCTGCGAAGCCTGGGAGAGTATCCGAGTAAGACCGTGGAGATACTTAACCTTGAGGGCAATCTGGTACCTGGCTTGTCGGGTGCTCCGATCGTCGATGAGCGGGGCCTTGTCGTTGGTATTGTCAACGGAGGGCTAGAAAGCGGCGCCGTAGGCATCAGTTGGGGAGTACCAGCACCGCAGCTCGCAAAGCTTGCTCAGTCTTCCGATAGAACGCTGCCAAACCAGCGGAATGTGCGCGAGTTGTTCTCGGCCGACCTCGACGTAGAGGTCGGATCAGCAATAAACCTGGGCTCGGGTCGCTTTACGAAACTCAGAACTCGCTCCTTTGAGCAGCTTGCCGCAACGGCGGACGACCAGTTGGGCCTCAGCCAAATCGCCATGCTCTACAGCAACTACAATCCCTGGTCGTTCCGCTACGATGTTTATCTGGACACGGAATCGGGAGCGACATTAGTTTTGCCGGAGGGGGTGAACGTCGAAGATGTGGGTGCGTTCATGCAAGCCAGTGTGGGCAACCGGCAAATCGACCTGCGTTTTCGCGTAGAACCAGTCCGTAGCGCCAACATGCAGGGTATCGATCAGCAAAGCATACTGCTTGAAAACGCGCTGCTGAACCCCTACGGCGATTCCCTGCTCACCCTTGACCAGCAGTGGAGCTACCTGGGGCCAGTCACGCAACAGGGCGTGACTGTACGGCGAAAGGCGGTTTTCCAGAATGGCTACAACACTATGCTCAATGGCTACCCCGTCACCGTATCGGATAAGTACTTCTTTGAGACTCTCGCCACCAACGGGTCGCATCTTCTGCTCACCGCTGCCGTTAATCACGACAACTCTTTTGACATGCGCCAACTTGAGTTTACGTGCTCGTACAACCCGCAGTACGCAGGCTGCTATGAGTTCTTCGAAAGTGTCAGAGTGTGGGCCCAGTTTGTTTTGGGAGTACAGTTTTCTACGTTTCCAATTTCTCAGCTGTAGCGGTTTGCACTGGACTCGCCGCATTCGTTCCAGGAATGGGCAGAGTAGCACACTAGCTGGACCAGCACCCCCTCTATGGAAACTCTAGGGCGCGCGCGATAAACGGATACAGATCGTCCTGTTGAAAATAGTTGGTGTGGTGCACTTTCGAGCTCGTACCATAATCCAGGATCTGGTCCCCGGTAATGCGCAACTCGTCCGCCAGCGACGTCATGGAGCTGGTATCAACAACCAGATCGTTAGGCCCGTCGAAGATCGGATCAACAAGCAGGTTCCCTACCCGGGTTTTAGCGTCCCGAAAGTTCCTCCAAAACTTCCAGCGGTTCGATTTGGGCTCGAAATTGGACTGAACGGCAAAGTAGTGTCGGCCGCTGCTCACCGGGTCGCTACGAAAGCTCTCAATGAGCCGGTTGTTGCTGACCCGCGACTGGGCATCTATCCCGGGAACCAAAGCGACGGCGGCATCGATCACCGGAGTGTTCGCGACCACGCTGGTCACCGACGAAAAAACCTGAAAAAAGCCGGCCGCAGCGGCGAGAAATGGCACGGCCGCACTGCCCTTCCCCAACGCCCCACCAATGTTGGCCAGGAGATTGAGCATGCCGCGAAGATTAGGTGGTGCTGCCAGTGACGTACCCGCAAGCGGTGATCCAACGAACACAACCCTCCGCTTATTGGGCGGTTGGAAATCCATAGCTTCGAGCCAGCAGCGGGTAACCAATCCTCCACGGCTGTGACACACGATATGCACTTCGGCGTTACTCTCTCGGAACGCTTTGTAAAGCTCTCGTGCGTTAATCATGGGAGATACCGCCAACGTGCGATGATTAAACGCCAGCACGTCTTTGTAGCGGGCGAATGCCTGCGTAAGAAATGCCCGACCCTCCGGGTTCGCCTGCATCTGTTCGAGAAGCGCCTCGGTGTTGCTGAAGGTGCCATGGACGAACAGCAACACCTTTCCACTGGTGGGCGCGCGCGCAACGACCTGCTCCGAGAGGCGCGCGATCCGGGCACGCCCCTTTAGTGAGCCACCGGGTATGGTTTCAACCCGGTACAAACCGAAGCGGCCCGTTAACTTCTTGTCGAGCCGATCAATCGCTGCCTTTACGTCATTTTTACCGAGACGCTCAAAGGGAATTTCCTCAATTACATCGGCACCACCGCTTCGAAAAAAACGCCGACCCTGCGCGATTCTCCGACGCCCCTCTCGGAGCATTACTATGCCGTCGCGTTCCACGAACTGCAGGGTTTGAATTCGATTGGAACTAAGTCCGCGTCGTCTTCTGCGCTGCGCAATGGTTGTAGAAGCTGCTTCCTCAGCCTCTAACCCAAGTCCATCCAGCGCATCAGCGAGGCGGCCTCGCAACTTCTCGTGGCGAACTCGTACCGACTGCCGGGATTCAGACGATGAGCTCATGAGGGCATCTCCCCCGCTTGGAAGGGCAAGGGTGTGACGCCGTATCGCCGACGTGCTAAGGGAACATCGATCAGCGACTCAAATTCCTCTAGCGCGTGCACGTTATCCAGCCCCTGCTCTATCGCTTCTTCGAAGCCGAGCCGGGCGGTCATTGCAACGGACTCCAGCGGCACCAGATGGCCTCGCTGCACACTGGCGAGGATATCCTGATGGGACGCTTCTCCGGTGATCATCCAGTTCTTGAAGCGCTGGACCGAATCAAATCGGCCTTCACTCACAGCGTCGATGTGAGAATCGCCAATCACGTTGCGCATTGCGCCAAAGTCGTCGTAAGCATTCAACGATCGCCAGTAAGCGGGAAAAGCATGGCCACGAAGCAGAAAAATCGCGGGATAAATATCGACATATTCAAGGCAGGCGGCGAATAACAGGGCGAGATCTATACAGGTGCCGTGCCCGGCGGAGAAGATCTCTGACGGCGTTCGCAATCGCTGCGAACCGTAGGCGTAGCTAGGCGGGGGGTTCACGTAGTTCAAATCGTGGTCGAATACTAATGCCGCCCATATAGCGCGGGCCTGAAGGTCGACGGCTTCGGTAAAATCCAAATCCCCATCTAGACTCTGGTAACCGTCGAATCCCGCTGAAAAAGAGTCAGTTAATGCGCACAGATATCTCTCGGCGTGCCGCACGACAGCGGCCACTTGAGGATCACGGGGGAGGATGAACGACGGCAGCCATGCTCGATCCTCATCCGTATCTGACCACTCCTGAACAGGCTGCAGGTTCACACTGTGGGTAGCGCGTACAAGCACACAGCTTTCGTGCTCTACCTCGACAAAGAGCGTCGAACGAACACTCTCCTTCAAGTGACGCACATACTCCCAGGTGAGAGGCACTCTGATCTGACCCTCCAAGAAAGTTGGATTCTGGTCGATTGCCACGCGAGACCGGTACGCGAAGCTCTCCGAACCGACCTGTAGGCTGACCGTCACATCAACGTCCTCAATGAGCGCGTTCACGCTCTTACCGAGGCGAAAGCTTCGAAACAGGTCTTCATCGTTGTGAAGCGTTGAATAATTGATTCGGGCCGGGGGTGTGTAGCTCACATGTATTTTGTCTCTGCGGTCCTCATCGCCAGCAAAGTGGTAGCGTGTGTTGCGCTCTTCATCGAGCTGCTTGTCGACGACTTTGTCGACAAAGCTATGACCGGAGAATGCCTCCTCGGACCAAAGGATGACGCCGCTTCCTCGAAGGGTTCTCGGCTGCCTGCGCAATCGGGTCCAGGCATGATTGGCCGCGTGCCAGGGGTTGTGATCTGCGAGGGTCCAGGCTCGGTAGAAGTTGGCCAAAAACGACTCAGCGAGCTGATCGTCAATCACGTCCTGAAAACCCAATGCTGCCGCTGCGCCCTCGGCTACGGCGAGAGCGGCCAGGCGACTTGCCGAATTGTGCGTATTGATAAAGACCATCGCCGGCGTGTGTTCTCGGCCACAGTTCAGCACCCGCCCCAGCGTTTGGGAATCGACGACAGTCTCCTCACCGTTATCGGTCGCGAGATAAAACCCATCGCGCCGACTACTGTCTTCGCCGAGATTCAGAAGCGCTGCCCCCTGGTGCGCGTCCAGACCGGTCAGGTGAATAAGATCGGGTGAAAAGCTCTCGATACACGACCGCAGTTCCCCAAGGCTTGGGTTGTGGATTTTTCGCACACGCGATTCATCCTCGGGATCGGTCAGCTGGCAGTTAGTCAGCACAAGATCCTGCTCGCTTTCAAACGTGTAACGCTGCTCCAGGCGGCCGGGACTGCTGGTTACCACGAGTACGCGTGACACGGGACTACGCTCTGGAACTGCGGTTGACCGCTCTAAATGCCTGACAACCAACGCTCTCCAGCGTGCGCCTGCGTGGCGTACCGCGCCACTCAACACATACTCCCAGGGGAAAACCCTAGCCTCCCAGCCAGACTCTTCATCAATGAAGGGGATACCGATCTCGATGAGCCGTGCTCGTCCCAGCGTCGGCGCTGCGTCTGGTGCCAATCCAAAATCCTGCATGGTTTTGGCCGCCGCTTCGTGGAGACGGGCTTGCGACGCGCCACTCATGAGCCAGCGATCGCGGTTGCGCACCGAATAGGCCCACTGCATCGCTGACCGCTGGAGAAGCTTGCGGGAATCGCCGTCTGAAAAGTCGAGCGAGAATGCCGCCCCAGTATCGGTGCGGATCGTTACCCGACCCTCATTTAATCCTGTCGCAGGAACAGTCGCGCTCGATGGTGATTTTTCTCTCGGTTTCGAACCTCTTTTTTGTCGCCCCGCCATGACCTTGCCCCACGATTATGATGGCTCCACCGGGTGAGGGTGGCGCGCTAGCCGCAATAAATCTCCGATACGGCAGCTAGCCTCCAAAGTGTGGCATGCAGTTCAGGACTTTCAACCGTCGCCCGGATATGAAGCGGAGGATTCACTCAGCAGGGTATCGAGGGTTCGGGTAAGTTCCTTCGGTTCAATCCAGGCCTGGCGCAACGCAACTCGCCGTTGAGTGTCGATGACAAAAGCCGCAGACGGTGCCGCGCCATACGCTTCCCAACCCCGATTCTGCATGTCGTCTACGAGAAACTCGGCGTTGGATCTCAGCCTGCGCCTCACATCGGATGCCCGCGCTAATCGTTCATCCAGTGTTTCGGGCTGTCGGTCGGCCACCCTCGCTAACTTGTTTATCCACGGAATCCATTCGTCGTCCCGGTATGGACTAGCGCTCCCGACCGGGTGAGCTTCTGTCGTGTACAGAAGCAGGAAGCGCACACGACCGGCGTAGCGCTCTCGCAGCGGCCGCATATCGAAGCGACGGTAACGAAACACCGGACAGGTCACACTTCCGAGCTGGACCACAACCGGCATCTCTCCGGTCACCGAATGCAGCGTGATCGGATCGCCCTCGAGCGTATAAAGGGTGACATCTGGAGCGACGTCGCCCTGTCGCGGGGCCTTTGCTTGGAACTGCGGCAACTCGCTCCCCGCGTCTCTGGGAAACAGAGATTCACAGCCAGTCATAAGCGTCAACAAGAGGGCCACGAAAGCCGTTTGGTACCGATCTAGTGACGTAGACGCATTGAGTACTGCCGACTTACTATCGCTTAGCTGATTCGTCGTATTCACGGTTATCTGTGAAGTTACCTGTACCTGACTACTGCTTCGAATAGCATGTACACAGATAAGTTCCATCACGCGAACGTGCTCCGCCAGCCACGTCAGGTGCCAGACAGTAAATGCAACGAACGCCTCCATCTTCCTCCTCTGGGCCGTCCGGTTTATCGACTGGTTCCTCGGGTAGGCCGCTCGAACCCTGGATGGGAGACGCTCTCAAGTCAGGATTTGCCTACTTAAACGCAGGGAGGCTCGAGGAGGCATCTGCCTGCTGTCGTAAGCTTCTGGGCGCCAAGCCCGATCTTGTTCAGGCCCACTTCCTCGTTGGCCTGATAGCCCTGGAGCTTCGTCAAACTGCGAATGCCGTGCGCGCATTTGGGTCGGTCACCAAACTCGATCCAAAGCATGGTGCGGCATGGGCCAATCTTGCAAACATCTTCATGCGTGCGGGACAAGCCGGGAGAGCCGATGCAGCCCTTATGAATGCCGCCAAGTACGCCGATGACAATCCGGTGGTCCTCGACTTGATCGGCACGGTGCACGGGCAACTGGGATTACAGGAGCAGGCGGCACAGTGGTTCGAAAGAGCGCTCGAGAAACAACCCGACAGCATCCCTTTACAAATCAATTTGGCCAACAACCAGGTTTTTCTGAACCGCATAGAAGAAGCCGAAGTGCTGTTAAAGCGCGTACTTGAACGCGTCCCGGAACACGCGAATGCGCACTGGCTGATTTCAGGAATGCGCAAGGCACGCGACCGGCGGCATGTGCATGAGTTGGAAGCTTTCATCAACGACACAAGAAACCCGCGAGCGCTGGCGTTTCTATGCTACGGGCTGGGTAAGGAGCTTGAGGATCTCGAGGATTGGGCGAATGCGTTTGACGCGTTTGCCCAGGGCGCAAGATCCCGGCGCCAAACACTGGACTTTGATGAGGACCTTGAGCGCGATATGTTCCGGGCGTTTTCTGACACCTTCACTCGTGAGTGGTTTGAGACGGGGTCCGGCGGCAACGAGGATTCATCACCCATTTTTGTGGTCGGCCAGCCCCGCACAGGAACTACCCTGATCGAACGGATCATCGTCGCACACTCCCAGGTTCATTCCGCGGGCGAGCTGAAGCAGTTTGGACACTGCCTGCGTAGGCTCGGCGATTATCGAGAGGCGCATTCGCACTCCCCTGCTCTTGCGCTTATCGGTGCAAACGTTGACCCACTAAAGCTCGGGACCGCCTACCTGCAAGCTACCGCGCCATTGCGGGGTGAAACGCCGCGCTTTGTCGACAAACTCCCGCCCAACTATCTGTTCATTCCGCTGATTTTAAAAGCACTTCCCAACGCAAAAATCGTGCACCTGCGGCGAAGTCCGATGGACGCTTGCTTTGCGAGCTTTAAGCAGCTGTTTGCTGATGCTTATCCGCATTCATACGACCAGGCCGAAATGGCCCGGCACCATGCTCGGTACTATCGGTTGATGGATACCTGGCGAGACCGATTTGGTGGGCGTTTTCTGGACATTTCCTACGAGGACACCGCGCGGAATCTTGAGCAAAACGCACGCACCCTCATCGATTTCCTGGAGCTACCCTGGGAAGACGCCTGCATTTCGTTTCATGAACAAAGTGGTGCAGTGACGACGGCCAGTTCGGTACAGGTTCGAGAGCCCGCGCACACCCGCTCCGTTGGCCGGTGGCATCGCTACGAGAGTGCACTCCGGCCGATGCGCGAGGTCCTGGAGCGCGAAGAAATTCCACTGGATCTATAGGCTGCACATCTTTTTCACCCCGAGGCATGCACTCTGAGACGCAGGCCTAGTGCTGTGCATTGCCAAAAAGTGCACGGTTTTCTAAGTTGCGACAGGCCAGAGCAAAAGCTAGGTTCGAGCTGTCCCGACTGAAAGTGGCAGGCTGATTGCTGGCACGTTGTGGGCCGCAGAGCATATGGGTATAGCCCAAGAGAAATTGGAGATCCAAGCATGGTGACAAAGAATCAACGCGGTTCAGAAGCTACTGTTGCGACAGCGCCCCGCGGTACCGATCTGGTAAGCCGTCGTTCGACTCTCGCGACCGCGGTGTCGCTTGCCCTTCTCGCCGGAACCACAGCAGCGCCTACCAGTGCCCAGCAGCTCGAAGAAGTCGTGGTTACCGCCACCAAGCGTAGCGAATCAGTTCTTGATGTTTCCATCGCGATGACGGCCATGACCGGCGGTGAATCTCGTATGCTGAATCTGAACGACATCAAGGACCTGATCTCTTTCACGCCTGGCATTACCGGGAATTCCAAGGACTCCTTCCTCGACACAGTGGCCGTGCGCGGCATCCGCACTAACCTGTTCGGTAATGGTGCGGACCCTTCCATCGGTATGTATGTGAATGGCCTCTATCAGGGTAGAACCGGTTCTGGCGTAACTAGTCTGTTTGACGTCGAACGATCCGAAGTACTGCGCGGACCACAGGGCTTTCTCTTCGCGCGCAACGCGGTGAGCGGCGCGTTTAACGTGATCACAGAAAAAGCCAGCACCGAAGCCACGAGTGGATTCGCCGAGCTGGACGTCGGGGAGCGCGGTGTGTTCGTTTTTGAAGGCGCCGTGAATGTACCCCTTACCGACAACCTGGCCATGCGCGTCGCGGGCTTTCATACCGAAGAAGACGGCTACGTCGACAACCTTGCCGGCGGTCCGGACCTGATCGAGCATGATAACGATTCACTGCGCGTGAGCTTTCGCTACGAGAACGACAAACTGACGGGCGACCTGATCTTCCAATACGACGATCGGGACCAGTTCGGGTCTGTGTACCGCGTAACCGGGCAGGGTTCGGCGTTTCTTAGCGACAAGCTGTTAAGCCTGAATGGCGGAACTCCGTTTGCTGTCGGAGACAGCCGCAGCACCAACTCCAATAATCGGGTGGGACCGCGCGATATCGCAGAGATCGCCTCCGTTGGTTTGCTGATTGATTACGACCTTGGCTGGGCAACGCTGACTTCCGTCACGGGCTACAAGGATCACGAGTACGAGTATGGCGAGGACTTCGATGGGCTGCCCATCACGTTGTTTGAGTATGAGCAGTTTCAAGAGGGCGACTACTTTGAACAGGAGATACGCCTGACCTCGAACGACGATGGCCCGCTTAACTGGTACGCGGGTGCCTCTTTCTACGAAGAGGACATCGATACCACCTTCAACAACATCCAGGATGAAGAGGTTTACTGCCAGCTCTACCCCAACTACTACTATGGCACCACAAGCTGCCAGGATTACATCGAAAACTATCTGGGGTACGAGTTTACGGCCTCTACCAATGGACTGATCAATGACGCCAACCGGACGGTGGGCTCTTACACCGGCTATTCAGCTTATGTCGAGGTGGGGTATGACATCACCGAGGCATTCGATGTGGCTGTCGGTGTGCGTTACTCTTGGGATGAAAAAGAGTACTCGAATCAAAACCTACCCGATGTCGGAGGCTCAGGATTCTCCGGCGGCATCAACCCGGTTACCCCAACCCCGGAAGGCCCGGTATCCGATACGCAGGACTGGAGCGAGACCACTTACCGAATCGTCGCCAACTGGCGTCCCAATGACAACACACTGCTGTTCGGGTCGATCGCCACCGGCTATAAGCCCGGTGGTTACGATACCTATCAGTTCGAGAACAACGCCACAGGCGAGGCTGTAGAAACAGAAACGGCCCTACCCGGCCGAGACCGACCGGCCGACTTCAACCCCGAGACCGTTACGTCCTATGAGGTAGGCTACAAGGGCAAACTTTGGGATGGGCGCATGCAGCTTTCGGTCACCGCGTTTCTGTACGAATACGAAGACCTGCAATCGTTCTTCACCGAAGTTATCCCCGGCGGTGGGTTCCGAACTGTAGCTGACAACGTAGGTGTGCTTGACGGCTGGGGTAGCGAGGTCGAGCTGTACACAGCGCTTAGCGAAAACGTCACGCTGCGCATCGGTGGTTCCTGGTTCGATTCCGAAGCGAACGACGTGCAGGCGTTTTGCGGGGCGGCCGAAACTCTCGGAGACCCGCGCGGCCTGGATGCCTGCGAAGGTGAATCCATTCCGCTTACACCGGAATTCACCGCCTTTGCGGTACTCAATGGCAGCTTCCCGGTAGGCGACGGCGAGGTCTTCGGCAACCTATCCTGGTCCTGGGAAGACGACGCACGCGGGGATTGGATTCCTGAAGTCCTTTCGAACCAGAACGTTCGCTTCCTTGATCAGACCGATATCGTGATCGGCTATCAGACCGACACCTGGGTCGTCAGCGGCTACATCGAAAATCTCTTCGACAATGACTGGGAAGATGGGACCTTCGGCGAGGATTTTGCGCCTTCGCCCTATCCGCAGTACATCTTCGGGCCGTCGCGTCCGAGAACCGCTGGACTGCGGGCCAGCTATAGCTTTTAAAGGCCTGCTTCAGGAAGTTAGCTTTTATAGGCCGGCCGCTAACAGTCAGCCCGGGCCAAGCGTAGGCCTGCCGTCGATCCGAGCGAATCCGCTCAACGACTTTTTGGTGGTGTTACGGGGCCAGCCAGACGCACACGGCGTTCCAAAATCCTTGGAACGTCGCCGTTTTTCGTGCCCAGCGGGTCGGTTTTGTTGCCAGCGGGCCGGCCGCCACCAGACCACTCTTTTGTTTTCCCCGACGACTTACGATCCCGCTCGCCCCAGGCGTTGTGACCTGGCGGCTAAGAATGCCCTTTTGGCTGCTGCTGCGTGATGCAGTGTATACCGCCACCTCCAACCGCAACCGCGTCGATTCTCACCTGCGCGATTTCTCTTCCTGAGAAGTAATCGCTTAGTCGCTCACTCACAGCGGCATCTGTAGCGATACCGTAGGACGGAGCGATAATCGCTCCGTTCGCAATGTAAAAGTTGACATAGGACAAACAGAACCGCTCGTTCAGAGTGCAGCTGGCATCTGCCTCAGGAAGCGGAAGTAGCTCGAGCGTGCGACCCTTGGCGTCTGTTTGACCTTCCAGAGCAGCCCGAAGTGAATCGAAGTAGGGTTTCCGTGGATCGGCCGGATCCTCCGTACCCTCAACGATTACCTTGCCCGGTGCTGCGAAGGCGGCGACACCATCAACGTGACCATCAGTCTCCTCATCCATCGGATCCCCTGGCAGCCAGATCACCTTATCAACGCCCAGCCGGGCCATCAGCTCGGCGTCGATATCATCTCGTGTCCAGGACGGATTGCGATTCTTGTTGGGAAAACAGCTATCGGTGGTTAGGAGCGTGCCCTCCCCGTCCACGCAGATACCTCCGCCCTCAGCAGTCAGCGAAGACGTGATTACCGGTATTCCCAGCTCTGTCAGTAAGCGCTCCGCAAGCGCAGCATCCTGGTCATGGGGCTCGTACTTGCCGCCCCAGGCATTGAAACGAAAACAAACACCCGCGAGAGACCCATCGGGCGCGCGCACAAAATTGGGACCGCTGTCCCGGCTCCAGGAATCGTCAATGGGTATTGGCACAAGGTCGATGTCGCTCCCTAAATGATCTCGCGCCAATCCCATCATCTGAGGTGGCACAATCATCGAAACCGGTTCGAAGCGGGCAATCGTGTGCGCTACCGCCGTATACGCTTTGCAGGTCGCCGCGTAGTCTTCCCAGAATTCGTCACGACAGGGCCAGGCCATCCAACAACGCTCGTGCTCTTCCCACTCTGCGGGCATCCGGTAGTCGGTCATTCTTTATGGTCCTGTGCGATTCATTGCGCAGATTAGGTTATGGTCGGTCCAGACACAATGCGTCTATGAGCGCCAGGTTGCGCCGCCATTGTCAGGATGGGGTTCTGGCACTACATTGCGAAGCACGGCAGACTCGGTTGATAGGCGAGAGACAGTAAGATGCGTGAAGTAACACTCGCGGCCACACAGATGGCCTGCACCTGGGATGTCCCCGGCAATATCGAACGAGCCAGCACACTGGTTCGCCGGGCCGCCAGCGACGGCGCGCAGATTATCCTGCTTCAGGAATTGTTCGAGACCCCGTATTTCTGCATTGAGCAGCTCGGTGAACATCTGAAACTGGCGACACCATTGCACAACAATCCGTTTCTTCAGCGCTTCCAGGCTTTGGCAAAGGAGCTTGAAGTCGTGCTGCCTATCTCCTGGTTCGAGCGCAGCGGGAACAGTTTCTTCAACTCCATCTGTATCTTCGATGCGGACGGCACAGAGCTGGGCGTCTATCGCAAGACCCACATTCCCAATTCGATCGGCTATCAGGAGAAGACTTACTTCAGCCCTGGTGATACCGGGTTTCGGGTTTGGGATACGCGATTCGGTCGCATTGGCGTGGGTATCTGTTGGGATCAGTGGTTCCCCGAAGCCGCCCGTGCCATGGTGCTCCAAGGGGCCGAAATACTCCTCTATCCAACGGCTATCGGCAGCGAGCCCGGGGACCAAAGCCTGGATTCGCGCGATCATTGGCGTCGCGTCATGCAGGGTCATGCCGGAGCCAACATGGTGCCCGTAGTGGCCTCCAATCGCATTGGGCTTGAAGCTGCAACTCAGACGCCTGGTCTGGAAATGACGTTCTACGGCAACTCATTTATTACCGACCATACGGGTGAACTGATCGCCCACGCCGATGACCATAGTGAAGCGATCCTCCTTGCCAGCGTAGATCTCGACTACTGCGAACAGTATCGGACCGAGTGGGGCGTGTTCCGGGACCGAAGACCGGAGTGTTACGCGACCTTGCAGACATACGGTGGCGAACGCTGAATGCTGCCCGCTCCTGCCGTATGGGCTGGATCACTGCTTGGATGCGTGACCCTGATTCCGATCCTCATCGGACCGATCATCGTTGGGGTTCTCGTCGACTATGGAGGCCTCAGTGATACCCAGGCCGGTGTAACGGCCGGCTACAGCGCAATAGGGTCCGTGAGTGCTGCGCTGGTTTGCGCACTCAACATGCACCGCTTGCCGCTTCGAAGACTTGCAATCGGCGGTCTGCTTCTTGCCATGATTGTCAATGTGCTCGCAGCGCTCAGCCTCGACCATCTATCGTTGTTCTATGGTCTACGTGCTCTCGCTGCCCTGGGTGAGGGCATGGCCTACGCTGCCGTGATGAGCTCGTTTGCGCGTTATTCTGATTCGGAGCGTTGCTACGGCCTGTTCATGATGCTCCAATTCGGCATAGCTGGCGTGGCGTTGTGGGCGCTACCCACGTTCGCACCGACGATGTCGGCTACGACGCTGTACCTCGGTTTTGCCGGAGTACAATTGCTGGTACTCCCCGCTGCTTTCAGTCTACCAGCCAGTGCCGCTGACACAGCCGGGGTATCGATCCGGGGGTCGGAGTGGCGGTTACTGTTGGCGGTGCCCGCCGTCGCGGGCCTGGTAGCTCTTTGCTTTAGCGAAGCATCGAACATCGGCACGGATGCCTATCTCGAGAGGATTGCGGTTCATACCGGTTTGAGCGATGCACAAATCGGCAGAACACTGGGCCTCGCCTCCATTCTTGGAATGCCTGGGGCATTTGCTATTCTCTTCCTGGGAGGTCGGCTTGGTCACGCAGCGCCCGCGCTCATCGGCTTTGCAATCGGCTCCGGATCGTTGATTGGCATACTCAAGGCCGATAGCTACACCACGTTTTTTCTTTTTGTCTGCATCCACAGCGTCGCCTGGGCGTTCGTTACTCCCTATATTCAGAGCATCCTCGCCGACCTCGATCCCGGAGGCGCCGTGGTAACCGCCGGCGGAATCGCCAGTGGGCTCGGGGCCGGACTTGGCCCGGCGGCGACCGGTACCATGGTGTCAGCGAATAACTACTCAGGCGTCATGACCACGGGCCTGGTCGCCTTCGCCGTAGCGGCGATCGCGATTCTGATCGCCGCTTACGGGCTCAGCGGGAGAACCACCGCCACGAATTGACGCCGCACGTCAGTTCCCAAAATGAGTTAAAGATCGACGCACTTCGCTCTCGGGTTCCTGCATCAACAACTCTCTCACCGGAGAGCTTGGCGCTGGGCGTAGGTGTTCAGTCTTTCTGATTACCGCGATCGGCCAGCAGTTTTGCCAGCTGGTGGGTAAGGTCAAGTAGCTGCTCCGAGTCTGCGAAGCGGGCGAGTTCGTCGGGGTCCTGATCGATTGCTACCGGATCCACCACCGCACGCCTGCCCGGCGCTATACCGCTGCGGGCCGACTGGACGTCGTAGAGCGCCTGGGCAGTGAGCCAGAAAATTGCGGGGAAGGCGCCCTGGGTTACCTGATCAAATAGCAGCGACATCTTCGGGGTAAACCCCCGTTTGCCGTTGATGAGCTCATTCACGGGTTGGGGTTGATTAAATCCGAGCCGTCGCGACAGCTCGGACTGGGATATGCCAGAAGGCTCTAACACCAGCGGCTGAATCAGTTTTCCGGGGTGAGCAAGTGGCATCAGTTTGTGCCGGCGACTTCACCTGCCGTCATGGGGCGGCTTTCGATGAGCTTTTTAAAGCCACCAATCATCCCACCAACTTCCGTTGCGGAGTGTGGCATCCACACGACGTTGTCGTTCTTGGCCATATTGTCGAGTGTTTCCATATACCGCAGGGCCACCAGATAGTCGGCCGTGCCCTGCTCGCCGAGGTGCTCTTTGAGAATCGAAAGCTCTTCACCCTTCGCTTTCGCGACCTCGCGAATCGCCTCGGCTTCACCTTTTGCCTCTGCGATCTGCGCCTTCTGCTCACCTTCCGCCTGGGCGATACGCGCATCCCGCTCACCCTCGGCCTTGAGAACTTCGGCTTTTTTGAATCCCTCCGCCTCGGTGACGTTCGCGCGACGCTCGCGCTCGGCCTTCATCACCTGCTCCATCGCCTGGGTCACATCCTGAGGCGGCGCGATATCCTGTACTTCGACCCGATTCACTTTCACACCCCACCCGTTGGCCGCCTGGTCGATGGTATCTACCAGCTTCGCATTAATGGTGTCCCGGGATGAAAGCGTGTCGTCCAGGTCCATCTCGCCCACCACGTTTCTCAGCGTGGTCTGGGTAAGCGTCTCCAGGGCGAGGGGCAGGTTAGCGATCTCGTAGGTCGCTTTTTTCGGATCCATGATCGCGAAGTAGACGACTGCGTCGACCAGAATCCCGACGTTGTCGCGGGTTATTACCTGCTGAGCCGGAAAATCATAGACCTGCTCGCGAAGGTCCAGGCTAGTTTCCATGGTGACCTGGTGAAACTTGTTTCCGGCATTATCGCGAATCGTGGTGCGGACCGGGATTCGTCTGGGTGAGTCAATGATGGGCACGATCAGGTTCAAACCGGCATTGAGCTGCCGGCTGAACTTGCCAAGACGCTCGATCATCATCACGGATCGTTCGGGCACAACCCGAATGCCCTTAACGGTCAGGACAATTACAAAGAGAGCAACGAAGCCAAAAACGATAGTAATTGCATCAAACATCGATCAATCCTCCTTTACGGGTGTAACCACAAGTATTCCGCCATCCACCGCAATGATTTCCGCGCGATCACCTTCAAACAAATCCTCATCGCAACGCAACGACCACAGCGAGTCGCGATACCGGGCTTTCAGACTGCCGCCCACATCGCTGGCATCACTCACAACGATCACATCTCCCAGCATGCCGTCAGCGCCAAAACTCGATTCCTGCTCCGGCCCAAAAGCCTTGGCGAGATAGGGTCGTACCAGCGCCAATGCAAACCCGGCACCGGCGACAAAGCCCCCGATCGCAAACGCCATATCCCCTGTCACGTGATGTATTCCCGCAGCTGCCAGGCAGCCGAATCCCAGGCTCGCCAGGACAAATCCCGGCAAAAACACCTCTCCAATAAACAGGGAGAGACCAACGATCGTCCAGAGATGCCAGGGTTCGAATGAGATATTCATAAGCAATGCTTACATGCCTAATATGTAAGCTAACGGTATGTTAATCGAGACTAAAGATCAAGCGCGGCTGACAGCCCGGTTGGGATGCGCGTGAATCGCCAGGATCGAAACAAAGTTCGAGGCACACAGTGAACGAGCAGCAATTAAGAGCCAACACGCGTGCGCCGGCGGGCAAGCAGACGCCCCCTGAGAGCACTGTTTGAAAGAAGCTGAATTACTTGGAGAACCGGTGTAGACCCGAATTCGCGCTGCGGTTTGCACAGCCTTGCGCCGCGATCCTCAGGCGCGGCAGGGCAGGCTGTGCTGCCACGGAAAGAACTGTTTGACCGTCGTAGCCGGTAACCAACTGGCGGATGAACTGCTGACTACTCGCCGGACCCTTTTTTGATCACAAAGCGATTTCGATCCTCCAAAAACTCACGCGGATCTACTTTCATGGGGTCGACACCCTCGAGTACCTGCGCCATATCGGCCACAACAGCCGGCGTGTCGATGTAGTAGGAATGCTCCACCAGGCCATCGACTACGTTCGAGCAATCGACCTGGGTGACCTTGCCGGGTACTTGAAAAGGCCCGCGCGGGCCGTCGTCGCCAAGGCGGTCCGGGTTGCCTTTGGTGTAATCACTGACCGACATCGCCGTATCGCCGCGATTGAAGTAGACGTTTACATGGCGGGCCATGCGGGGTAGCAAGCGCAGTTTGTGATCATGCTCGAAGGCATCGTCGTCTTCGTCCGCAGCCATGAGAAAAATCTGATCGAACACGCGGGGCAGCTTGTGAGCGCTTTGCCGGCGTACCTCCTGCAACGCATGGCGCAGCACGTAGTTACCCATGCTGTGAGCGATCAGGTGCAGGCGCTGTTCACAGGCCTCATCGGTCGACAGGCTGGCGATAAAGTCACGCAGCTTAAGAAACCCCCGAGCAAGAGCCGCACCCGAAGCGGCGGCATCTCGCCGATCGCTAGAGTATGCAAGCCAGGGCGCCATTGATCCGTCCGATGGCCAGGAAAAACAGACAACGTTTACACCTTTGCCATCGTTCAGGTGTGCGAAATTGGTGGCGATCTTCGCAGCGGCTCTCAATGCGTCTTTGAAGCTGACGTTGTAGCCATGAATGAACACGATGGTGTCGGAGCTCTCACGCATCATGCTTTTGCGTAGATCATCGAATAGCGCAAGGCTGCCGAGCTTAGAACTGCCGCTGTCGGTCTGGTTAACACCTGGCACCTGGCTCAGCTTTTCCTGGTGCACCTTCACAGTGACGCTTTTGCCAACGACTTCGGCCTTACCAAACCGAAGATTCGCCAGGCCGTCCTCGCTGAATTGCTTGCCGAAGTTAGTGGGGTTCGCCTTCGGGCGGGGATTACGGTTGGTTCCGAAATAGATGATGCTCATAGACCAAAACTCCTCCTTGCGGGCGGCATGCCATATAAAACGTGGGCCACCGGCTGACTTAAGTCAAGCGCGCCGGCTGTCACAGGCATGATTGCCGCGAATACGACGTTCACTACTCACCGAACCCGACTTACTAGTCCAACACCGGTTTCGGTGTCCGGACACTGTCCGCTGCGGACACATCGGACACTCTCATCCGCACTGATCTACCGAAAATCAATAACTTAGCGACGGCGGCGCGCTGGCACGCATAGTGCAAACACCGAGTAAAGCGAACGCAATGTGTCAGCCCAGCTATCGTTGGCCACTCGGAGCACAAACACCATGAACAACATCGATTTACTCCTTGGGTTTTTAGACTGTTTAACTACTGTCGCGGGCATGCCCTCACTCGATAACGATCTCCTGCTGCAACTGCTAGCCGACCCGGACTGGGTAGAACAGACGAAGTCTTTCCGCAACGGATGGATACGAATCGCCGAGGAGTTCGAGCTGTTGCGTGAAAGGTCATCCGTCATACCGGAGTTTGCCTATGACTGAATTCGCTGCAATCAGATTCTCCAAGGCGACCGTCAGCCGCGAGGCCATTCGGGATACTTCGGCTCAGGACACGTCGCTGGGCAGTAGTAAAAGAGCAAGCAACAAGACCATCATCATGCTAACGCTTGCCATCGTCGCGGTAACCACGGCTGGTGTTGTCTCACTCAGCCCCTGGCTTGGAGTCGAGCGCAGCGCTAAGCGCGCACAACTACGCTTCTCTACGGTCACCCGGGAGCACTTTGAACGAGAGGTAGCGGCGCAGGGTGTGGTGGTTGCCGCAGTAAGCCCGCGAGTCTACGCGTCGAGTGCCGGTACAGTAACTCTGCATGTATCCGCCGGGGACGAAGTGCGCACCGGCGATCTCATCGCCCGCATCGATAGTCCCGAACTCAACAACGAGCTTCAACGGGAAAGCGCGACTCTCGATAGCCTCGAGACGAATCTGAAACGCCAGAGCATCGACAACAAAAAACTGCTACTGGAGTCGCAGCAGGTGGTCGATCTCGCCACGGTTCGACTTACCGCTGCCGAGCGCGAGCTGCGCCGGGCGGAGCTTTCCTGGGAGCGCAAGGCGATCAGCAAACAAGACCTTGAGAAAGCACGCGATGACGCCACGAGCGCGCAGATTGAACTCGGTCACGCCCGGCAAAAGGTCACCCTGGATGCGGAAGGCCTCGAATTTGAACTCGAAACGCTGCGCATCGAACGCGATCGCCAGCGCCTTGCGGTCGCGAACCTGGAACGGCGCATCGAAGAACTCACAGTACTCGCACCGGTCAATGGCATCGTAGGCACCCTGAACGTAGATCAACGTGCCAGTATTCTCGCGAATGCGGAAATCGGAACAGTAGTGGATCTCTCTGCGCTAGAGATCGAAGTCTCCGTTTCCGACTCCTATGCCGACGATCTCGCGGTAGGTCAGCCGGTGCGAGTACGGTTCGGCGAAGACACCTACTCCGGCACCCTCGTCTCTATCTCTCCGGAGATCAGTGACAGCACGGTCGAAGGTCGGGTGCGTTTCGATTCAGAACAACCTGTGGGGCTCCGCCAGAACCAGCGTCTCAGCACTCGCATCGTTCTGGAATCAAAACCCGACACCATGCTGGTGGATTCCGGCGCGTTTTACGACAGCGGCAGTGGTCGCATTATCTACCGGCTTAACGGGGACATAGCCGAGCGTGTAGCGATTCGGACCGGATCACGCAGTGTCGGCAAAGTTGAAATCCTGGAGGGCCTGAACCCGGGCGATCGAGTCATCGTGTCCGATATCGATCGCTTCGAGGGTTCGGAGCGTGTACTGCTGCGCGACTGACCCGCACGGACCCAAAACTCACAAGCAAAGAACGACGACATACAGAGGAAGCCATCATGCTGTCGATGAACGAGATCAGCCAGGTATACCGCACGGAACTCGTTGAAACCCACGCGCTACGCGAACTGACTCTGCAAGTGGAGAACGGAGAGTTCGTGGCCGTCACCGGGCCTTCTGGGTCCGGTAAGACCACCTTTCTCAATATCGCCGGGCTACTAGAGCAAGCGTCGAGCGGTCGTTACACACTGGATGGACAGGATGTATCGACGCTGAGCGACAACCAGCGGTCGCGAATCCGGAACGAAAAGATTGGCTTTATTTTTCAAAGCTTCAATCTGATTCCAGACCTCAATATCTTCGACAACGTGGACGTTCCTCTTCGCTATCGTGGTTTTAATGCTGCGGAGCGTCGCGATCGGATCAATCAGGCACTGACAACTGTCGGACTGGGATCGCGAATGCGGCATCTTCCTTCGCAGTTGTCCGGCGGGCAGCAGCAGCGCGTTGCAATTGCGCGCGCTCTGGCGGGCGACCCGGTTTTTCTGCTCGCCGACGAGCCCACCGGTAATCTTGATTCACTGATGGCAAGGCAAATCATGGATTTGCTGGAAGAGATCAACAGCGCGGGCACCACCATTGTGATGGTAACGCACGACCCGGAGCTTGCGCGTCGTGCTCACCGAAACGTGCAGCTCCTCGATGGGCAACTGGCAAGTCCAGAACCGTTCGTTCCTATTCGGACGCAGCAGCTCAACCGACCCAGCGCATGAGGTTTGCCATGTTTCTGTACTACCTTCGCCTCGCAAAACTCAGTCTCAGCAAGCAGCCAATGCTGACTGCGCTAATGATCGCGGCTATCGGGATTGGGATCGGTGCGTGCATGACGGTTACCGCCTATCTTTATGTGCTGTCCAGTGATCCGATTCCCGAGAAAAGTGCGCACCTTTATGCCGTGCGACTCGATAGTTGGGGGGCAGATCAGCCGTTCAGCAGGGATTACCCCTGGGAGGCGCCATGGCAGCTTACCCAACGTGATTCCGTCGCTCTCCTTGAATCACCCATACCGGTGCGCCAGGCGGCCATGCGCAGAGCGGTGTACTCCGCCATACCGGCTAACGATAGTGTGGCGCCCTTTTTCGTCAGCGCCCGAATGACGGGAAGGGACTTTTTCGACATGTTCCAAGTGCCTTTTTTGTATGGCGGTCCCTGGTCTGTCGACGCCGATAAGAGTGCACTGAATACGGTAGTTCTAAGTCACGCCACAAACGAGAAGCTGTTTGGCGGAGAAAACAGCGTAGGCCGCGAGGCGCGGCTTGGTTCAGAGTCGTTTGTGGTGGCAGGTGTGATGGATCGGTGGCAGCCAACGATCCTCTTTTACGATGTTAACAATGGGCCCATGAATGATGTGGAAGATGTATTTTTACCCTGGTCCATCGCAGGGCGAAAAGAAATCGACGGAGCCGGCAACACTAATTGCTTTAAGGACGAGCTGATTGAGACCTACTGGGACATGCTCGAAAGCGAATGCGTGTATAACCAGTTCTGGGCCGAGATCGCAAGCTCCCAGGACCTCGAGGCCTATCAGGTCTGGCTGGACACCTATACTGAAGGGCAGAAGGAGCTGGGTCGCTTTGAGCGTCCAACCAACAATCGCCTGAGTACGGTAACTGAGTACATGGAGATCCGTGGGGTCGCCGGTGACGAAGCTTGGGTGATCATGTGCATTGGCGTGCTGTTTCTGATCGCTTGTATGGTGAATACAATCGGCCTGATCCTGGCGAGGTTCGTTGCAAAATCACCGGTCATCGCGCTCCGGCGCGCCCTGGGGGCAAGCAAGGCACAGATCTTTCGTCAGCACCTCGTTGAAGTTGGGTTAGTCGGGTTTGCAGGCGGCATCCTGGGACTGGGTTTGTCCTACGCGGGTCTGGCTGGGTTGCGCATGATTCTTGAAGAAGCCGAACGAGCAGCACGCCTGCGACCTGAGCTTATCGCCATGACCATTGCGATCGCCGTGCTGTCCGCCATGCTCGCTGGCCTCTACCCAACCTGGCGCATCTGTCGGGTTTCGCCGGCCAGTTTTCTTAAAACGCAGTAGCAGGGGGAGATAAGCTATGGAGATAAGGCCCATACTGAGCGCGATGACTCGAAACCGCACTGGATCTGCACTCGTAGCCGCGCAGATCGCGATTACGCTGACGGTCGTCGTCAACTGCACCTTCATGGCCGTCAAACGCCTTGAATTCATTGCGCGTCCCAGCGGCATGGACATCGATAACATTATCGTCGTTCGGAGTTTTGGATTTGGCGGAGACTATGCTCACGATGCCTCGATTGCGAAAGACCTCGAAACACTGCGAGCGCTACCGGGTGTGCGAGCGGTAACGCCCTCCTGGAATATTCCCATGAGCGGCGGTGGCAGTGCGATGGGCCGAAGGGCTAGCCTTGATGAAGACGCACCCACTTTTAACGCTAACTATTATCGAGTTGATGAACACGCGTTTGCAGCACTTGGCGTGAAGCTGTTGGAAGGCAGAAACTTTCGACCTGAAGAAATTATGCGCAGCGATGCGGAAAACTACTCCCAAACGCCGCCAACGATCATCGTCACAAAGGCTCTGGCTGACCGTGCGTTCCCCGGTAAGTCCGCACTTGGGGAATATCTCTATGACGGATTGAACAAGGGTTCAGAGATAGTCGGCATCATCGAGCATATGTACGGCGCCTGGGTCGACTGGGACGATTTCGACAAAGTAGTCTGGTTACCGCAACGTCCGCCCGCCCCCTCTGCAAGCTATCTGATCCGGGCCGAACCGGGTCGCCGTGATGAACTCATGCCCGTGGTTGAAACGACGCTGGAACGAACGAACCGCCAGCGACTGCTACGCACGAACAGCCTGGAGGAAATCGTCGCGAACAGCTATGAAGCTGATCGCGCGACAGCGGTCCTGCTTGTCACCGCCATTGTCTTGCTGCTAACGATCACCTGTCTGGGAATCGTCGGGCTGGCCAGTTTCACCGTTCGGCAACGCACCAAGCAGATCGGCACCCGACGCGCGATCGGCGCTCGTCGGATCGACATCATTCGGTACTTTCTCATTGAAAACTGGTTGATGACGAGCATTGGAATCGCGCTGGGGACCGGGCTTGCTATCGGTTTGAACTATCTACTGGCGACCCAATTTGATGTGCAGCGTCTTGACTATGGGTACCTGGTTGGAGGAATGCTGGCATTGTGGATACTGGGGTTCGCGGCGGTAGCCAATCCGGCGCGAAGAGCGGCTAAGATTTCTCCAGCGATCGCAACCCGGACGGTATGAATCAGACCGTTCTTGTCATTGACGATAATGAAGGGGTTCGCACAGCCCTCTCGGTGCTTTTCTCCGTGCACGATCTCCAGTGTGTAACCGCTTCGAGTGTTGAAGAAGGTCTTGGGCTACTGCGCGAGTGTAACGTCAGCCTGGTAGTTCAGGACATGAACTTCGCGGAAGATACGACCTCGGGCAATGAGGGCATCGCCCTGTTTCATCAAATCCGGGAGGAACACCCGGATTTGCCGGTCATCTTGCTCACTGCCTGGACGCATCTGGAGACAGCTGTGGACCTGGTGCGCGCCGGAGCGGCGGACTACTTAGCCAAGCCCTGGGATGACGACAAGTTGATTGCCACAGCACGCAACTTGATCGAGCTGCACGAAGCGACCGAGCGAAATCGACTCCGGGACGATACGCTGCGAGCAGAGCGACACCAGCTCGAAGCGGACTACGACCTATGCGGAACGGTGTTTTCAAGCAGCTCGATGCAGGAGCTGATCAAGGTGGCGGTGCGCGTCGCCAAATCGGACATTCCTATTTTGATCACAGGTCCGAATGGGTCAGGCAAGGAACAGATTGCAGAGATTTTGCATGCCAACTCGCCAGTCAAAGCAAGCCCATTCATAAAGGTAAACGTCGGTGCTATCCCTGCCGAACTCATGGAATCCGAGCTCTTCGGAGCGGAAGCCGGAGCCTATACCGGCGCAGCGAAGGCGAGAGTGGGACGCTTTGAAGCCGCGGATGGCGGAACCCTGTTTCTGGACGAGATCGGCAACCTCAGCATGGAAGGGCAGGCAAAACTGCTGCGGGTGCTTCAGACCGGGGAGTTTGAGCGCCTTGGCAGTAGTCAGAGTAAACGGGTGAACGTGCGTGTCTTGTCGGCAACCAATGCAGATCTGGAACAGGCCGTGCGGGAGGGACAGTTTCGCGAAGACCTGTACTACCGAATCAACGTACTGGAACTTAAGCTGCCCTCACTTGCGGAACGCAGGGACGATATCCTGCCGCTCGCGTGGCATTTTCTACCGGGTGAAGTGACTCTATCAGCTGAGGCCGAGCAGGCTCTGCTTAATCACGGCTGGCCGGGAAACGTCCGCGAGCTTGAGAACACTATCCGGCGTGCGGTCCTGATGGCTAGCGATGGCGTTATCTCAGTGGAAAGCCTTGGACTTGCTCCTGATCACTCAGATGCGGCTTTGATCAACAGTTCGGCGCGCCCCAGGGAGCCTGATGTGCAGACGATAATTTCAGCGTTACGGCGAAGCAATGGCGTGGTGGCTCGAGCGGCACGAGATTTAGGCATGAGTCGACAAGCTCTGTATCGGCGCATGGAGAAGTTCAGCATTCAGGCCTGACCTAAAGGCCAGTGGGACAAGAGATACCAGGATTTAGTGGACAGTAAACCACGATTCTCCATCGCGGGCCGTATCGCGATGCTGGCCTCGATACTGCTAACGGGGCTGATGGCCCTCGCGGCCGCGGCCAGCCGCTGGTTCGATCCCTGGTGGCTATCCTGGCTAGTGGCGTCCGCTGCTTTGATTCCTCTTCTCTGGCTGGGCATCAGTTACATCATCGATCCGCTGGTCGCTACTTTGCGAGCCCTGAAGGACAGCGCCGAAAGTCTGCGCGATGGCGACTTCAGCGTAAGCATCGTGGCAAAAGGTCAGAACGAATTAGGTACGCTAGTTCGTGCGCAAAACGAGCTGGGTGGGGCTCTACGGACCGAGCGGCAGACGCTATACCAGAGGGAATTGCTCCTGGACACGGTGATTCAAACCACCGATATGGCGCTGGTTCTGATCAACGTGCAGGATCGCATCGTCTACTCAAACACCGCAGCGCGACAACTTTTCCACCAGGGGCGTCCGATAAATGGCTTAGAGTTAAGCCCGCTTGCTCAGGCCATGCCTGAGGGCTTCGTAGAAGCCATAGATACCGAAACCAATGGCCTATTTACGATAGGAAAAGAAGATCCGCAGACATATCACCTATCCCAGCAACGATTCACACTAAATGCGCAGCCCCATCGCCTGCTGCTGTTTAAGCATCTGACCAAGGAGCTGAGTCGGCAGGAAGCGGCAACCTGGAAAAAGGTCATACGCGTGATAAGTCACGAGCTAAACAACTCGCTCGCACCCATTTCGTCCCTCGCCCACTCCGGCCAGCTCCTTCTCGAAAAGGCAGACCAGAAAGCGCAGCTCCAAAGCGTTCTGGAAACGATCGAAGAACGTTCAGCGCACCTTAAACAGTTTATTGGCGGCTATGTGGAATTCGCGCGTTTACCCGCGCCCAGACTGCAGGCGATTGATTGGACGGAATTTATTGAGCGCATCAGAAAAACGGTGTCTTTTCGTTTGACGGCACCGTTACCTGACCTGGAAACGCGCGTAGACCCCGGACAGTTTGAACAGGTTCTGATAAACCTAATCAAGAATGCCCACGAATCCGGCTCTAGGCCGGATGACATTACCCTTTCGGTCAGATCTTCGGGCGACGATACGGTTTTTCTAATCTCGGATGCGGGAGGAGGTGCCTCGGACGAAGTTCTCCAGAACGCTTTGCTCCCGTTCTACTCCACCAAAAAGTCAGGAACGGGGCTAGGGCTACCCTTGTGCCGAGAGATCGTCGAGGCCCACGGTGGCCGCCTCTCTCTGGCAAACCGCTCCGGCCACGGTCTCGAGGTTCGGCTTGTGATTCCCGGGCACACGCGCAGCGCACCGACTCTCAGTCAGCCAGCCTAACCCCAGATCGCAAGGCCCGACATTACCGGCTTCCTTCACGAGGAATAACGCGTCCGCTACCTGTGCACGTCTATTGCCCCCAAATTACTGCACCCATAACGAACGACGATCCGGGCGATTCTGCGGTAGCAGCGGGCTATCACCGCGTCGCAGACCCCGCTGTGACACCGAGTTTGCCGACAGAGGACACGCCCCCTCATTCAACCAGCCCAAGGCTCCTGCGGTAAGGGATTCGGTGTTCGAGCCGAATGACCCGGTGAACTCATCTTCAACCGAGCACAGCGTAAAGCGACCCGTATCGACCAGTCCGGTATAAAAACCGCCGAAACCTTCGCCGTTGACGGTCTCAAAGGCGACCAGCCTTAACCGTGTATCGCAGCCGTCCTGGTCAAATGCATATTGACCAACCGCTTTTCCCGACGTGTCGCTGCCGATCAGCGCGACGTCGGCGAAAGGTTCAATGCTGTTTATGAGCAACTCGCTAGCCGACGCCGTCGCTTCGCCGGTCAAAAAGACGATGCGAATGGGAGCCGTAGTCGAGGCTCTTCTCGCGAACTCGTAGTTTCGGTTCTCACTCTGTCGCTTCGAATTGTGCTGAATTCGATAGGCAACTTCACCCGCACCGATTTCACCGCCCAACAGGTCTAGCAAGCGGTTGGCCACGGCTACCAGCCCACCGCTGTTGTAGCGTAGATCGACGATCACATCGGTAACTCCCTGATCGGCAAAAGTCGCGAACGCCGCATCCAGTTCCGGTTCGGCTGATCGGGTGAAACTTCGCAGGTGCAGGTACGCCACGGGAGACAAGCCGAGCCTCTCGAGCAACCGGGGCGCATCGGCAAGCGGCGGCACATCGAGTTCGCGCTTGGAAACCAGCACGTCCCTGGTGGTATCGTCGATACGGAGTCGGAAGCCTCGCTGAAGGCCCTCCTCCGCATCGCCGAAGACCGAAGCCAGAGGGGTCCCCTGGTTCTCATACTCCTGCATGGTGATGTAGCCAGAGCCAGAATCCACCGCAAGGAGCTCAGCGCCACGTCGGAACCCGGCCTCGAAGGCTGGAGCATCCTCGAAGGAATCGCTGATAAAATAGCGTCCCGTGTCGTCGATCGCGAAACGAAAGCCGAAACCCACGAAAGCACCGCTCGTGAAATTGGCCTCGTCTTCGGCCACCGTTGTGAGATAGGAAAACCCCGGGTCGCGAAAGTCCTCGGCGAGAGGTGCGGTCAGCGCTTCAAGATACTCCTCGGCTGTTGCGAAACTGTCGGGAGACACAGCCGCCATTTCGTCAAACCAGAGATACCAGTCCTGAGCGACGTCGCGTACGAACTGCTTTTGCGCATTGGCATCGCAACTGGCGGAACCGATAGATCCAAAAACCGGTGGAACCGGGGCCGTACCTCCACCTCCACCTCCACCTCCGCAAGCCGAAAGTAGCGCCACTGCAATGCCCCAGGCAAAGAGCCAGTGGGGAGTCCAACCGGGAGTCAGCGACCGAACCCGTATACGACAATACTCAACTCTCTCGGGACGTTCAGGCAGAAATGGATGTTCAGGTCGCAGAGATGACGTATCTTGCATCGCCGGGTTGGATCCTAAGCAGGCGGAAGTACTGAGAGAAAAGTCTGAAGCAAGTGAAACTGCTCAACAACCGGCTTGTCTAAATCTTGCCAGCGATGAATAAGCATGGCGGTGAGGTCCGACCTGGCCTGTTTTTGCTGCAAACAGCCGTCAAAAATAGCCGCTACAAAAATTCTCTACGAACAGATGCCGCAAGACGAGCTTCGTCCATTGACCAGAGGCACAGGCCGCATCGGTATGTCGCACTAAACGCTGGAATCCGACATTACAACTATGTGCAACTAAGTGCGGCCAGCATCAAAAAAAAGCGTTCGTACACCGCGGGAAGAGTAGGAGAGATGATGAAAAGTGCAGCTATTCTCGGCTTGCTCGCTGGCTTGGGCCTCCAGGCCTGCGGCGGCTCCGGCGGCGGTTCAGCTCAGATTGTGGTTGCTCCCGTGACCCCCGCACCGTCGCCCGGGCCCCCGACCCAGCTGGTAACCGAGCGGGTATTTAGCATGCTGAGCTTTGACCAGCCCCTCGCGCTGGTACAAGCACCCGACAGCGACGCCGTGTGGTATGTGGTTGAGCGCGCAGGGCGTATATGGATGTTTGAGAACCGTCCCGACGTCGGCAGTGCATCGCTCTTTGCTGATCTTAGCGTCCAGATCGAATCGGGTCCGGGCGAGGCGGGACTCCTGGGACTGGCCTTTCATCCCGAATACGCGACCAATCGAGAAGTATTTGTGTCTTACACGCGAAACAACCTCGGTCTTGAGAGCGTTGTCGCTCGAATGGTGTCTATCGATAGTGGGATGATGCTTGATCCCTCGACCGAGACCTTACTGCTCACAGTACCTCAGGACTTCACGAATCATAACGGCGGGCAAATTCAGTTTGGTCCGGACGGCTTCCTCTATGTCGGCTTTGGTGACGGCGGCAGCGGAAACGACCCCAACGATCGGGCCCAGGATACAACCAATCTGCTCGGTACGATTGCCCGGCTGGACGTTTCGGCAGCGGATGGGTACACGATACCCCCAGACAATACGTTTGCCGGCAATCCCCGATGTTCAGACGGCTTTGGTGCCATGTCCTGCCCGGAGATTTTTGCCTACGGGCTGCGAAATCCCTGGAGGTTCAGTTTCGATCGTGCTGATGGAACGCTATGGGCTGGCGACGTGGGCCAGGACCGCTTCGAAGAGATCAACCGGCTAATAGCCGGCGGCAACTACGGTTGGCGAGTCCGCGAGGCATCAGCCTGCAACATCCCTTCAACAGGATGCGAAACCGATGGATTTCTCGACCCAGTCGCGTCCTATGACCGGAACGCAGGTGTATCCGTAACAGGTGGCTATGCCTACCGGGGTACACAGGTGGATCTTCTTGTCGATACGTACGTGTTTGGCGATTTTGGCAGTGGCCGCATTTTCGGGATTCCCATAGATGCATCTACCGGAACCCAGCCAACAGAGTTGTTAGAAACGCAGTTCAACATTTCCTCGTTCGGAGAAGGCACAGACGGAGAGCTGTACGTTATCGACTACGCCACTGGAACCCTTCATCAACTTACAGAAGCGCCCGAATAGCTGAGATCGAACGCAAAGCCCCAAAGGAGTCAAATGGGGCAACCGTCAACATCACAACCATCGGGGGTGTTAGCATCCTCGGGAGCCGGTGCAAGTCCCTCTCGTCCAACGGTTGATTCAGGTTTTTCCTCTCGCGACTCAGGCTCTTGCTCCCGTAGTAGGGTCGTGATCTGAGAACCCAACTCAAGATCAGGCCCAATACCAAAATGCTGTTTTCGCAAACGGCCGCGCCTATCAAACAACATCAGCGTCGGCGTACCCTCAAGAAAATATGCTCGCATTGTTTGTGGCAATTCGCCCTGAGGAGATGGTCGATCCATCGCTATCGGAAAAGTCAGCCGATACTCATGAATGAAGGCAGCAAGCGCCTGGCGTGACCCCTGTGCTTCGTGGTGCTCAAAAACCGTGTGCAACCCAAGCACGGTCACGTCATCGTGCGCGAAGTAGTTGGCTGCGCGCTGGATCTGAGTCAGTGCGTGAGACACACAGGCAGGACACAACATTTGAAATGCCTCGAGCAGCACAACTCGCCCGAGAAGACTCTGAAGTGGGATGGGTGCGTTGGTATTGAACCAGTCATCGGTTACCAATTCTGGCGGTCTTTCTTTGATAATCAGCATAGAGCTCACCCTGAGTTGCTGGCGATGACTGCGGCGCGCAGCGGTGCAGCCTATGCTTCATCGCACTCTATATCGCATATCGCATATCGCATATCGCATATCGCACTCTATCGCGCCATCGCGCCCCTGCCACATCATTCGGCTGGCGAAGGGTAAACGAGTCTGTCATCTGCCGTTTGCTACGTGTCCGCTCATCTGTCAGCGCGCCAGCACCAATATCATAGTACCTGTGGCCCGCTTCTTACCCTACGCCTGAGCCCAATCTCACCGTTCGCTGAGCGTAATTCACGGAAATTCATAATTCTCAGGCAGCCATTCACGCTGTAGCCAAGCCACCTCATACAACCGAAACTATGATTTTTCTCGTGGTTCAAACAAACGAGGAAAACACCATGTCCATGCTTCAGAAAATCAACTCAAGCCTTAACAAAGCTTTCTGGATCTCCACACTTAACGTGTTCTGTGGCCTCACCACTGTCATAGACTCGGTAACCTTCGTCTCCGCCAAAGTCACAGACGAGAATATTCAGCCGAGTATCCGCCCGGTAATATATGTCGAGCATGCGCCGGCCGAGGCCGAGTTTAGGGTAGCCCGCGTCAACGGCAGTTCGGTGTTGATAGCTGGACAAGGCGCCGCGATGGAACTGGATTGCATGCACGGCGCTGATCAACCAGTCGCGCCTTGCGCTTCCGGAAACCAGCAACGGCTGCCGCAAGTGACGGGATCCGCTGCCGAGTGAAGCCGGCGCCTACGACACCCGGGGAGAGAGCTGCAACGCAAGTGACAAAACGATGGCAACAGCTGCTGCTGGCGTTCGAACCTGAGCTTGAGGCCGAGTTCTGGAGCAGCCTTTACTACCAGCGGCGACGGGTACTCACGCTAGCGCTCGGCGCTGCGATCATTCTCATACCGTTTTCCTCAGCGTTTTTTGTACCGTTCGCCCAAAAAAAGATGTCGGCTTTGCATCAGTTCCTGGATATGCTGGTACCGGCGATCACCGCGGGAATTCCGCTCGGTATCGCTTGCTGGCACATGCACAACAGTCAACTTTGGAGCCGGGTGCGGCCGTTCATCATCATTGCCAGCGCCTGCACCGGCATTGCTTACTCGATCCTCTTTCTGAGTCAGGAGGCAGAGCTGGCTCCGTTCTATGCCTATGCAATTACTCACGTGCTGTTACTGTCTCACCTCTTTTTAACGATTCCGTTTCGGACACTACTCCCCATGACTCTCGGGATCTGCGCTTTGTTCATGTTCGTCTCTTATTTGCAGCAACCCGATGTAGCGGCGCTCAGCGGCAATCGTTCGCCCGCGAGTTCCACGACCGCGCTGGGCCTCGTGCTGCTGTACGCATCATTCGCCATCGAGAAGGTCGCAAGGCAGAACTTCGTTTATGAACGACGATTGAAGCAAGAAGACGAGAATCGCTTTCGGACTATGCGCAGTCGACGCGATTGGTTGGACACAATGACCGCCTTTGTCAAGGATGAATTGGGCAATGCCCTCACCGCCGTACGCAGTGTGCAGCAGAGAATGAGGCGCAACGGGATTCCGGAACGCCTAGAGACTTATCAGGCAAGATCCGAAGAAAGCGCCCGGGTGATTCAGCGCATGTTGTCCGAAGTTGGAAAGGCGAAAACAATGGAGTCTGCGCTTGCGCAGATGAGACATACGCGCATCGATGTGGGAGAGATGCTTGAAAGAAAAATATCAGACTACCGCGCGCAATACCCCGACCAGCCCTTCGAGCTCGAAATAGCCGATGACTGCGCCATGACTGGAGACGAGGACCGCCTGACGCAGGCACTGGATAAACTCATCAATAATGCGATCGAATACAGCGCCGAAAAAACTCCGATCCTGGTGTCGGTAGCCGTCCAAGCCGATACGTTGAACATCACGGTGCAAAATACCGGTCCGCTGCTGGATGATCTGGAGAGAATCTTCGACCCCCACATCAGCGCGCACAAGACCGCAGATAATTTGGGTCTTGGACTGTTTGTGGCGCGTCGTATTGTGGAAGCCCACGCAGGGGTACTGACAGCTCGCAACCAGTCCAGTAAGGATTCAGGAGACAGACCCGACGTTGGGAAGGTTGAGTTCTCGATGACGTTTGGCTCGCTAATCGCCTCCGATTCATAATTCATCATAATTCTTCACGGGGGCTCGTTATTCACCGATTACACTGCGCGCTGATAACAACAGGCTTTAGGTTTTAGCATGGAACGCCGAATAGCGTACGTCGAAGACGACGATATTATCCGCGAGAACTATTCCGAGATTCTTCGAGAAGAAGGATTTGATGTGCACGCCTTCGCGACAAAGGAGTCCGCGATGGCTGCCTTCGAGCAGTCGCTGCCGGACCTCGCACTGCTGGATGTTTCGCTTCACGGCGAGCGCGATGCAGGCTATCAGATCTGCCTGGAGCTGAGGCGTATGTCCGCCGAACTGCCGATAATATTTTTAACCTCGCACGACGGAGAGGTGGATCGCATCTCAGGCTTACGCATGGGGGCGGACGACTACCTCACTAAAGACTCGACAATCGATTACATTGTCGTGCGCATCGAAACGCTTTTTCGTCGGCTCGATGCCATCCGGGGCGCAGCGGCTGAAAAAAAAAACACATCCCCGACTCAGCCATCGCAAGTAAATCTGGATGATGTTTACTCCAGGGCAAGTTGGCAGGGCACGCCCCTCGAGTTGCCCTTGACGCTCTACTGGCTACTGCAAGATCTGGTATCTAATCCCGGTATGGTACGAACCCACCGAGATTTGATGCGAGCAGCCAACATTGTTGTGGAGCAGAATACGATCACCGCTCACGTGAAGTCCTTACGAAGCGCCTTCAAAGATGTAGACCCATCCTTCGATGCGATAAAGACCGAACGCGGGCGTGGCTATCGCTGGGTCGAGTAAAGTGAATTCTCATTGTCTGTGATTCAGTTATCCCCTGAGACGACCGCGTTCTACCGGAGCACGCTGATCACGCGTCGGCGAATCATTCTGCTGACTGCCTTTGTCATTACCGCTTTTATGGTCCCGGTGTACCACATCATGCAGAGGGTACAACCGTTCGATCCCGGCGTTATGCTCGCTGTTGGAGGAACCGCGCTCGCACCCACGACTGTTTATCTGCTTATCGTGATCGTCACGATTTTTCTGGCTATTGCTGGAGCCGTACGGTTGCAGTTCACTACTGATGTTGCTCTAAGTATCTGCTTGTTCTTTCTGTCCCTCATGACGATCTGCCTCGGTTATCTGTTCCTTATTACCGTGGCCAACGATGAGGGGCGAGTCTTCTTCATGCAGGGCTTGTTTCAGGTGTTGATTGTCGCCCACGTTTTCAGTGTGTTTCCGTTTTTGGTGCTGTTGTCGTTTTCGATCCTCATTTGCCTGGCTTCGATCATTACATCGAAATTAGCAACAGAATGGGCCCCGCTCGAAGCGAGCTTTTACGCGCAGGAACTCATCAGCATAAACGTCGTGCTACTTCTCGCTGCGAAGCTACTGGAAACCAAGGCAAAGCAAAACTGGATACTGCAGTCATCTATTTCCAGTGCGAGTGACCGACGAGAAGATGAACATCGGCGCGAAACAGAGTGGCTCTCTTTCACCGCGCATTTTTTACGACACGAACTGCGCAATGCTCTGACGGGCATCAGTACGTCGCTTGTTTTATTGAAACGACGACTGGAATCCGAAAGCCAGCTCACACTTGCCCAAAGTGCCGAGCACAGCGTTCTGCGCATGCGCCAGCTTCTTGATAGAGCGGGCTCTGCTACGGCTATAGAGGCCGACCTCGTCGATGCTGACCTGATAGATACGGACCTTGTTAGTGAACTTAGAAGAGCCGTCGAAACACAGTTCGGCGAGCTGCCAGACTCGTGGAATCTAAACGTCGGCGTCGACCAATACGTCGTGACCGCAGCCGAGAATTGCATTCGTGTTGGCCTGGAACACTGTATCCGCTACCTGGCGCGCGTCTGCTCGCCGCCAAACGAGCTAACCGTGGCTTTAGAAGAAATCGACTCGCACGTGAAACTGGTGGTTCGCTATGTCGATCCGAACCGATCAACGGACTTGATGAGTCCACGATTCAGCACTCAAAAACCCGATCACTCACCTCACTTCGATCTCTTCATCGCCAAGAGAGCGTTTGAAACGGCGAGTGGCAGTTTGAAGCCGTTAACAGGCGTTGGCGAAGAAATCCATGCCATAGAGATTTCGATTCCCCTAGGGGGCCGAGACTTGTCTAACATCAGTTCATAATCGCCGGCGTACTGTACGGTCGATGTTTGGTTTAAAGCGAGGGTTCTGAAATGCCGGCCTATATGATCATCGCCTGCAAGATCCACGACCGGGAGAAATTCATAGAGGGCTACGCCAGAGCAGTGCCTCCGCTCGTCGAGAAGTACGGCGGCGAGTATCTGATAACGGGACCGGGCGCGACCTTGCTAGAGGGATCCCTGGAGGGGTACACGTCCATCGCCGTATCGAGATGGCCAGACCGAGCCAGTGCGTTGCAGTTCTGGAATTCAGAAGAGTACGCCGAAGCCAAAAAGCTGCGAGAAGGGCTCGCGGATGCCGAGGTCCTCTTAGTTGAGGCGCCGGGTCTGACACCCTAGGCCCGATTCGACGCTAGCCCCCATACATTCCCAGACCAAGCATTCGTCGAATACGCAGGCGGTCGATTTCGTAGCGGGATACCGCATCAAGCAATACTTTTGCTTAAGGCTTCTTCCTAAGGCTATCGCGCGCCGGTGAACATGAGCGCTCAGGCCAAAACTTCCTGATCTCGTGGCTATACCCCAGCCCGTGCACAGCCCCCCTACTGTGCAAAGCGACATCGTGGCGCAGGAGATGTTCCAACTCAAAATGCAAGTTATAGTGTCGAGGCGAAGACGAACGAGCGGCCAATGAAAGAAAAATTCGATTTTGCGGTCAGCCTCTTTTTTACAACTCTTCTATGGGCACTTGCCGGAACCTCCGCGCATGCCCAGGCACCGGTCGAAATCGACGATGAAGATATCGATCGCGCCGCGATAATCGGGCTGCGCACGGTCCATCAAGGAGCGTTCGCAGCCTCGTTCGCACCCGAGCCGATCACCGCGCTTGTTGCAGAGGGTGCCGCCATCGCCTCGGAGGTCGCCCTAAAGTTCATCCGTGCTCCACTAAGCGTTCCGGGCGACGTGAGTGTACGACCCAGCACACCGCTGCGTGATCCAGAAACTGGTGTAAATGAGGCCCAGTGCCTCCATCAGTTCGATCTCCCTCAAGCCGCGTTTTTGCGCAGCGATCTGTTCGGCATACCTATTAATCTGGGCGGCGTATTCACCGGCGACGGACTGAGCTTTGGCCTTCCCAATGATTGGGGTGATCTGGGTGCTCCAGATGCGTTTCACTACAACACGGACGTGCTGGTGAGCGCACAGAACCAGTACATAGCGCCTCTCACCACACCCCAAACCGTGTCTTTTCCTGCCGGCCGCCATCGGATTAGCTGGCGGGCCGATACCGTGTTCGATCCTGTTTTTGATGCCGCGCTTCCCAGCGCTCTGCTCGCGGCTACCGCCTATACAAAGTGGCGTCGCGGCGAGTTCCTGTTGGCAAATCCGGCTGGTGTCGATGCACTGGTGAAGTCCTATCAGAAGGGCCAAAAGGCCGGCAAAACGCTGCTTCAGAAGCTTCGCCTCAGTGTGCAGTTCGCGCTAGATGCCTGCGAGTCCCGCCCGGAAGACTGTCTCAATACCGCATACACCTTTGCTGGCGGACCTCTGGGCGACTCGCTGACCAATTTCGAGATCTTCACCGTAGATCGCGAACGCGAACAGGTATTCACTGTGTTTGACGTTCACGATCCGACGATCGATATCCTGGAGCCCAACCTTACGGTCGAAGCATCGGATTTTGGTGGCACGTTCACCAATCGGGTCATGCCTCAAATCAACGCCAGCGTACTCGCCGATGACACCTGCGGGCGCGTCGTGACTCTTAACAATGATCTGCCGACCCTACTGCCCCTGGGTACAACAGACGTGACGTGGACGGCCACGGATCCAGGGCCTGGTTTGTTTAGTGACCGAAACTCCGTGACGGCGACTCAGCGGATCACTGTTCAGGACACGCAAGCTCCCATTATCGTGCCACCACCGAGTACGGTAATTGAGGTTGACCCCTCAGATCTGGATGGATCGGACGGAAAGGACGCGACCGGAGTCAATCCCGCGGTAGTTGACCTTGGCTTTCCGCTCGTTGTCGATCTCGCCGACCCGTCTCCGACCATCAGCACCAACGCGCCGGAGTTCTTCCCAGTGGGAAGCCGAACCGAGATAACATGGTCAGCGACGGACAAGGGCTTTCCCACAGCCAACACGTCGTCCGCAACCCAACTCGTTACAGTTAAGGAGTTGGGAACGAATACAGCGCCGCGAGTGGACAGCCTAGGTGCCACTACCCTGACCTCTGAGCCCATTGACATTCGGCTTACCGGGATCGACAGCGACATGCTGGATGGTCGGGTCGATCCAATCGCAATCAACATCGTGGATCGCCCCCAAAACGGTGAGTTTGTCGCCCCGCTGCTGCCTTACTTTATCGAGGACTTCCGTACCAGTCCGCTCGGTCCTTACGGCGAAGACTTCTTCCTGTCCAACAATCGCTCTAATTGGCTAAACGACAATGTCTGCCGCGTACCCTCTTCTGAACCACAGTCGACGCGAATTCTTCGCGATTGGGTTTATGTGCCCCGCTTCGTGCAGGTCGAAGATGATGGCACGCACTTCATGATCGATCGCTACTGGCGCTGTGGACCCAGCAATGCGACCAGTGAGGAACGTATCTCGAAGTGGGATCGGGACGGTAACTACTTGGGCCAAATTAATTACAACGGTACAACCGACAACTTTGTCATGGACCAGGACGGTTTTATCTACGTGCTTACACGCCAGGGTGCAGGTAGCAGCAGCACGTTGTCACTTCAGCAGATCAGACCCGACTTCGACAGCAACAGCAACTTTCGTGGAGATTTATGGCGTTTCGACTTTGCGTCTACCGGTGATGACCCGGTATCCCAGGAGAGCCTGTCGTACGCACGCGTCGACAGCAATGCCGGGCTCATTTACGTCAACGACCGACGCAGAATTTTTGTCTATGACGTGCGCGCGGATCTCGCCGACCCAGAGCGGAACAGCACAAACGGTATGGAAGACGCCTATCTTGGTGCGCTGCGCAACAGCGAGGTGATCTTTGCGTGCACCAGCTTCGGCAGTTCGTGGAGTGGTTTCGCCATGGATGTTGACTCCGATGGCAACCTGTATGTGTCCGACACGTGCGGTGATCGTATCCATAAGTTCGGACCGTCGTTCTTTGACGAGAACGGTGAATTCCAAATGGGTGCCTACGTAGGCTGGATGGGGCGCTGCGATAGCAGTACCAACAAGGCGTGTGATGAGGAGACGAAAACAACCCGCGGCTATAGCTGTACTGATACGACCTGCACCGTAAATAGCGGAACGGGGCGAAACAATGCGGGAGGCAGCGACGAAGGTCAGTTTTCGGTGCCGGTGTATCTGGCAATAGACCCCAACAACATTCTCTACGTGGCAGATTCAGCGAACGACCGGATCCAGCGCTTTGCGCCGGATGGCACTTTCGCAGGGCAAGCCCAGTCAACGGGAACGGGAATCAACCGCGGAGATAACCCCAGCTTTGTCCTGGGCAACATGGGCAGCCCGAAGGCGGTGTCTGTGAATAGCAGCCAATTCTTTGTTGTGGACCAGGAAGAGTCCTTTATCAATGTATTCGAGACGACACCGCTGAAGGACATCAGTGACGACGGGGCCACTGTCACCTATGTGTCTCGCTTCGATTTTCATGGTGGGTCTGACCAGTTCACCTATCGAGCTAACGATGGCTTGGATCAAAGTAACCTGGGAACCGTCACCATCAATGTAAACCGCAACTTCCGCGCCCCTGTGGTGGAAGCTCTCAGCGTAGAGACCAACGAAGATACAACGGTCGATGTGCAACTGTTGGGTGATGACCCCGATGGAATCATCGGAGAGGACTTCAATGGACTCGATCGCATCACGTATCGGGTAACGCAGGCCCCGGCACACGGCGTGCTTCGCGGGTCAGCGCCCAATCTACGCTACGAACCTGACTTCGATTTTTTTGGCGAGGATACCTTTGCCTACGTCGCAAATGATGGGCGAGAAGATTCGCAGGAAGCGTTGGCGACAATCAGTGTGCTCCCGGTGGACGACCCACTCAGGTTGCAGGAAGTCGCGTGGCCAGAAAAAGTCGGCCGCGGATTTCCCACGGTGTTGATGGCCGGGTTCACCGACGATGGAGGCGGCTCGGGATCTTACGCCGCTGAGCTTAACTGGGGCGACGGCAGTGTCGAACGAAACGGAGACTTCGTGGATCCGGATGGCGAGGACGGCGAGGAGCCCCCCCGACTCGATGGTGTGAAGGTTATGGCCCCGGTCGGCGACAGTGAAGGCATGGCAGTGGCCGACTACGTCTACAGTCGCACCGGTAATTTTGCGGCGCGCCTGTGCCTGGATGACGGAATCAGTGAAGTCTGTGATGACAATCGAGTTCGGGTAGAGGATCTGGTCAATCTCGCCCTCACGTTGACCCCGGAAGATCCCACGACAGCGACAGGCCTTCTGGACATGAATCTCGAGCTGACCAACGCTAGGCCCATGGGCTGGGACGGGCGCCAAGCTCGCGGGCTTCAGCTGAGCATTGAGGATGTTGGCTCCGATTTTCGGGTAGTGGGAGTAACAGACAGCTCTGGCCGGGGGAGCTGTTCCGTATCCTCGGGAGCATTGCGCTGCGCACCCGAAGATCTCGATCCCGGCGAGAGTCTCTCAATTGGCGTACAGATCGCTCCTATTGGACTCGCGGCAGCAGGCGAGGTGATCGCACCGGTCATCGCCGCCGTGACAACCAGCAGTGCGGCAATCAGCGAGGAATACACCGTTTCGAACACTATTTTGTTTCTGTCAACAGAGACAGATTCCGATGGCGATGGGATGAGCGATGCGTTTGAAGAGCAATTTGGACTGAATCCGGCGATCGATGACTCGGGTGCCGATCCGGATGGAGACGGTCTTACCAACCTTCAGGAGTTCAACGCCAACACAGATCCGACCAATCCCGACACCGATGGCGACGGGCTTGCTGACAATGTAGACCCCGATCCACTGATCGGTGCGGGAGTAGCGGATGCCGATCTGAACGGCGATGGCCGGCTTGACGGGCGAGATGTGCTGACGCTGCAGCGGTCCTTGGCCGGGGAGAGCAATGCGCGGCTCGATCTCAACGGCGATGGGCGCACCGATGCGGCGGATGTTTTGCTACTGCAAAGGCGCGTGCGTGCGGCTGGAGGATGACTTGCATACTCTCAATGTGCGATAGGCGACTGCTTCATTGCCATGTCGTCCCGGTCGATGGGCTGACAGTCGATTAAGCAGTGAATAACAGGAATTAACAGGAACGAACCATGATGGCGCAAAAGAACACCTCAGAGACGAACAGTTGTATGTTTCGTCGTCTGGTCCTACTGGGGATCGCCGCACTGGCAATTTCCGGGTGTCAGAGCGCCGCGACGCTCTCTATGGCCGTGCGCACCGGCGATACGGTGCTCGTGGGGTTGTCGGCGGAAGCTGGGAGAGAAATCAGCAACACGACGGCATCGGTGATTCGACCCGAGGACATTAACGCAAGAATTATCGACAACTTTGGTACTACGGCGCCTGTGCGTGTTCGCAGCGTATTTCGCGTTTATGGTGATCCCACGGCAAATCCCCTGGCAGCCAATCAGGCGCAGTGGCTCGCGGTCATTGATCTCGTAGACGGCGGAGACACGCCGGTGAATATCATGACTGGGCCGGCAACGCTGCGACTCACGTCGCCCAAGTTGATCGAAACAATGAACGTAAGCACGAGGATACTGGAAGGCACTGGGTCGCCGCACCCCCTTACCGGGGCAGAAAACACCGCGGAGAAACTCGGGTGGTTACGCCCTGCCAGCCAGGCACGCGTCCGTGTCAGTGGCAGCACCGGCGGAGCGCTAGTGGGTGCTGTGCAGTACCGTTTTAGCGTGAGCGGCAATTCGGTGAACTCGGTTTTTGGAAGGCTAACAGCTATCGATGGGGTTAAGATGCCCGGGCGCAGAGACGTGAGTTTTCAGCGCTGGCTCAATGAAACTCCAGGCGCTGGTACGACGATGAACATCGTGATGACGGCCCCGGACGGAGTCTCCGCCGACGAGCTGGCATCCTTTGACGTCGCACTAGTCTCGGCATTAATAGACCGGTCATCGAGCCCTGCCTCGTACTTCAACGGCAGCCTCGAGTCCGCTGTTTTCTATAATCTTGAAGGGGCAGAACTCAGCGGTCTGCAAGCACAGATCGGCCCGGTAGAGTAAATACAAGGGCTGCTGTGCGATCAGTTTTTGGTCAACGAAAGTCCACGGTATGGCCCCTGAAGAACGTGGTTAGTTAAGGCAGGTAGAGCATCTTCATGAACGATCAATACGGCCCCGTCACCAGTTGGTTGGCGGAAATGCCCAAGGCAGAGCTCCACCTGCACATTGACGGTACCCTAAGGCCGGAGCGCCTGTTGGCACTCGCTCGCAAGAACGGTGTAGAGCTTCCCTACGAAACGGTCGAAGAGGTCGAAGCCGCTTACGACTTCTCGGACCTGCAGAGCTTTCTTGATCTTTACTACCTTGGGGCCTCCGTGCTGCGCGATGCAGACGATTTTTACTGGCTCATGAAAGACTACCTGGACGTCTGTAAACGCGAACACATCGTGCACTGTGAAATCATGGTCGAGCCGCAGACTTATGCACCCTATGGTGTCGATCTGTCTGTTGTTATGGACGGCTTCAGGAAAGCCATTGCGGAGGCACAAAGCGACTGTGGCCAGTCCGTTGTTCTCATTCTGAGCTTTTTGCGTCATCTCCCGGAGCAGGACTGTTTGGACACGCTGGCCTTGGCCGATGAGTTCAGGCAGGACTTCCATGCCATTGGGCTTGCGAGCTCGGAACGTGATTTTCCACCGGAGGGTTTTTTGCGCCTGTATTCAGAAGCTGCGAAACGGGGATACGCACTGGCCGCTCACGCGGGCGAGGAAGGAACAGCGGCGTATGTACGAACAGCGCTCGATGAGCTTGGTGCGACCCGCATCGATCACGGAGTGCGATCCTCGGATGACCCGGAACTCATGCAGGACCTGATCGACCAACAGATCCCTCTGACCGTTTGCCCGCTTTCGAACGTTCGACTGTGCGTTTACCCACACATGAGTGAACACAATATCCTCGACATGCTAGAGCAACGCGTTCGGGTCACAGTGAATTCCGATGACCCAGCGTACTTTGGGGGCTACCTGCTCCAGAACTTTGCAGCCATGGAAGACGAGTTGGGTATGACCAAAGCCCAGGCTCTGGCTCTGGTGAGGAACAGCTTCGAGGCAGCCTATCTCACGCAGGAGCAGCGAACCGGGTACCTGCAAGAGCTGGATAGGTACTGCGAAGAGCGGGGGTTTCGCTAGAGAACCTCAGAACAAGTCAGAGGCTCCTCAGCACATCAATCAGCGAGCAGCGACTTCAGGTAATAGCGCAACCGACTTTCCATCTTGGCATAGCCGAGGTTGTTAGGGTGCACGCCGTCATCACTTAAGTTGTCGGCCATACCTCCCGACGCGGTGCGCATCGCGATCGCAAAGTCCACGTAAGTCACGTCAGCATTGCTGGCAAGCTTTTGGATCATCTCGTTCAGATCCTCAATGCGGCTACTCACATCGCGTGCCTCACTCCAGAAAAACGACTGAGACGGAAGGATGCTGGTCAGTACCGGGGTGATGCCGTGGGCCTGGGCACTCGCCAGCATCACCCGAAGATAGTAGAGCGTATCGTTTGGACTCATCGGCCCGCTGTTGCCGGCAATATCGTTGGTACCAGCGACGATAACCACAACCCGTGGTTCTAAATCGATGACATCCTGTTGAAACCGCAACAGCATCTGCGCGGTCGTCTCGCCCACGATTCCCCGCCCAAGGTAACCCGTGCTGCGGAAGAACTCAGGCCGCTGTCGCACCCACCGCTCGGCAATGCTGTCTCCCAGGATTACGACATCGACCTCGGCATTACTGCTGGTCAGACGCAAGTTTGCCTTCTGGTAGCGACTGAGATTTGCGAAGTCCTGCGCAAGCGTCGTGATCGGTGAGCACGCAACCGAAAATAGTAGGAGCCCTAGCAAGGAGGACCGATAACGCATCCACTTCCTAAGAACCGTGGGCATCTCAGAGAACACTCCTAAAAAATATGCCAACACGCTACAACAAAAAGGCGGCCTTTAGCTCGAGCCAAGATGGTAACTATATGCGGATCGCCAGGGTAACATCCCGTCAGGATGAGTATAGCTTTACGCCTGCGCTAGAAAGCTCGGGCAGACGCGGCGCCCGGCTTCAAATTTTTATTGACATATTTGCACAATTAAACAATTATACACGCATGACAGCACAGCAAGAACTCGCGAGCCTGCTGAAGGCTCTGGGGGAATACAACCGTCTTTCCCTGGTTTATCACCTATGCGACTGCAAGAGTCCGCAAAACGCGATGTGCTTGTGCGAGTGCTGCCGTGTCGACGCGTCCGTGGCCTCGCGGCATCTCAAAATTCTTGCAGAAGAGGGAGTCGTACGTGTCGAAAAAAAGGGCCGGGAGCGAATCTACGAACTCAATCGAACCGATGTGGCTAGTAAGCTTCGAAAGCTTGCCGATGAGATCGAAGGTGTGATTCCCGCTTAATGGAAGTTCTATTAATCGGTAAAAAAGTGAGAGACCAAACCATGACAGACGAAGACAACAAGTGCAGATGTAATTGCGGGTGCAAGAACAAGTCCGATTGCGCGGAAAAGGGATGTAAATGCTGTAAAAGCAGCTGCTGCTGCTAGCTCTGGAGTCTCCCTAAGCGGCACGAGCAGCGCGAACGCTTAAGCCGGGCGCCGTTGATCTAGGAACGAGCAAGATTGGCAAAGCTTGCTCGGTAATTGTTGAAAGTGCGGATTGAGTGAGCGGAGAAAGCTCCGCGCTCACTAAACTGGTCTAGAATGGAACGCCTTAGCTTCGCTGAAGCACAGCGCCTCAGCGAAGCGAACTTCCTTGAGGACCCATTCAATGACCATTCGTTCATCGGTTGCACTCGCGCTCACGCTTGCGGCCCAGGCTTCATTCGCAGATCCCCACGATGTCTTCGGCACTTTTGTAACCCAAGAAGGTGACTCCCACATTGAGATCGCCGACTGCGGCGACGGTTCACCTTGTGGAACGGTAGTGTGGATTGATCCGGAATCTCTGGAAGAGGGAGTCCGCCCCGAAGACTTAAAAACCAAATCCACTGGAGAAGCGGTGTTGGGGTTAACCATGCTGTCCGACTTCGAGCGAGCCAAAAAGGACTGGCGTGGTGGAAAAATCTACAGCCCGAAAGTCGACAAAACCTACAGCTCGCGCCTTAAGCGCTTGGAGGACAACACTCTTGAGGTAAAGGGATGTATCGGCTTCTTCTGTCAGACACAGATCTGGACGCCCGAGCTTTAAGTCTTACCGTGTCGGCCATTCGGCGACCGCTTAGGTTCGATCCAGGTGACTTAGGCGCCGATGGATGGCGGCAAGCCTTCCAGTCGCTGTCTTGAATTTCTTTGGATGAGCCTCTACGGGATAGACGCAAGCCATTGAACGACCGCCTGACCAATCTCCCTCGGCGAGTCTTCCTGAACAAAGTGTGCGCCAGCGACGGTGACCTCGGTCTGATTGGGCCAGCTACGACAAAACTCTCGCTGTTCACCCACCAATATGGATCCAGGTTCTACGTTGATAAATAGCTTGGGCAGTTCATCAGACTTGGCGAAGTACTCGGCGTAGCTGCTGACAAGTGCAACCATTTCTGGTGGGTCGCCATCGATTGGAATCTGGCGTGGCCAGTTCAAAAGTGGTTGCCGGTCATCGGGGTTAGGAAACGGCGCACGGTACTGATCCATCTCCTCCTCGCCTAGATCCCGAAGCACCGCACTCGGTAAAACGGCCTCGACGAACATGTTTCGTTCTAGTATCAACTCCTCACCGGCATCCGATCGAAATGCCTGAAAAATTCCCCGTGCACTCTCGGGCCAATCATCCCAGCTAATGGGTTTAACAATCCCCTCCATGTAGGCGATTCCCTTCATAGAATCCGGGTGGTTCTTTGCCCAATGAAAACCAAGCGCGCTACCCCAATCGTGAATGACCAGCGTCACCGAATCGACGACTCCGAGCGCTGCCAGCATCTGATCCAGGTAGTCGTAAACCACCGAAAATCGATAGCGCAAAGGCCCATCGCCTGGTGGCAGTTTGGCTGAGTCCCCCTGCCCTATCAGGTCCGGAACAATCACACGACCGCTGTGCTCAAGCTCTGGAATCACGTTGCGCCAAAGGTAGGAAGAAGTCGGGTTTCCGTGGAGCAGGACGATCGGGTCGCCCTCCCCGACCTCTACATAAGCGAGATCAAGACCAGCGACATTGATTTTGCGTTTTTCGTACCGCATTTGGGCATCCATACTCATCATTCCTTATCGTTCTTATTGCGAAAATAGGAGTTTGAGCTCCATTATCCGCCAATCGCGCGACGGATTCGCGTGACATTTCAAAGACAGCCACCCAGGGGGCCCCTGGACTTGTGCAAAGCCTCCCTACAGGATCCACTCATTTGCTCCGGCCTGATCCGCGTGGCAGATTAGGATCACTGTTTTCACTCCCGGAGAATCCCATGGGACAGACACGTCGAGACACGTTGAAGCTGGGCGGGCTGGGTCTGGGCGCGGTGGCGCTGTCAGGTCTGGCGACGCGCATTTTGGCTGATCATCACGGCGCTGTTCCCAAGGCAGATCGCCCCCTCAACATTCTGATTCTGGGCGGAACGGGCTTCACGGGCCCGTTCCAGGTGCGCTACGCACTGGCCAGGGGGCACCGAGTCACCATTTTCAATCGAGGGAGTCGATCTCTCGACTGGCCGGGTCCTGTGGAAGAACTGGTCGGTGATCGCAACGATGGCGCTCTGGACGCTCTAAAAGATCGCCAGTGGGACGTATGTATCGACAATCCTACCACTCTGCCCTTCTGGATCCGCGACGCCGGTGAAGTCCTGCAGGGTAAAGTGGACCACTTCCTATTCACTTCGACTCTTTCTGTTTATGCGTCTAATGCGGTAGTCGGCGCCGATGAAACCGCCGAGACCCTACGGTACACGGGTGAGGACGCGATGGCCGAATCCATGGAGACGCTGCGGGCCAACATGGGCGATCTGTACGGACCGCTTAAGGCCGAGTCGGAGCGCGAGGTCGCGCGCTGGTTCCCGGATCAGAATACGATTATCCGCCCAACACTGATCGTAGGCCCGGGCGATCAGACGGATCGCTTCACCTACTGGCCGCTGCGCATGGCGCGCGGTGGACAGGTACTGGCTCCTGGTGACGGCAAGGATCCCGTGCAGATCATCGACGCCCGAGATCTGGCCGAATTCACCATTCGGATGGCCGAATCCAAGACAGGTGGTGCCTTCAATGCCTGCGGCCCCGACTACCCATTTACCTTCGAGGCTATGCTCCACGGCATACGGGCCGTTACCGGCGTCGCCGCAGAGTTGAACTGGGCTCCGGCTGAATTTCTGGCGAAGCAAGAACTGAACCCCTGGTCCGATATGCCGGTTTGGGTTCCGCGCCAGGGCGAGTACGGTGGCTTTAGCACCTGGTCCAACCAACGTGCGATCGCCGCGGGTATGACCTTTCGGCCTTTCGCCGACACCGTTTCCGCCACACTCGAATGGTTCCGGGAACAGTCCGACGAACGCCAAGCCGACATCCGTTCCGGAATCAGCGCTGAGCGCGAGACCAAAGCACTCGCGGCACTTCGGGCTATTTCGTAGAGAAAAACCGCGCCCTGATTGAACCGACGATCCGCTGCATTCTGTCGTCGCTAATCAGCGGAAGCGGACGCTCCTAGCAGGCTGTTGAAAAACGTAGCGAGGAGCGGGTTCTGCAAGGCGCAGGCAAGACGAGGACCGGAGTTTATGCCGATAAATGAGGACCGCAGGCGCGCCTGCAACGCCGCAGAACCCGCCCGCAGTAGTTTTTCAACAGCCTGCTACACTCACATCCGAGTACTTCCGGGTGACGCGTGGAATCAACATCCCGTAATCACCGATGGCCGGTGCCCATGCACTGATGGATGAATGGGTTGGGCGGACTCGAAGCAGCGGGTAAGCACTGACAGTATGCGATCTTGTATTCGGTTAACTGTCACCATGATTGCCCACCATGATTGCCGAGCTGAACTAGGCCCTCATCAGACAAACGTAGACGGCTAAGCGCGGGTGCGTCAGCGGCATAGCTGAACGCCCCGGCGAATACTCTGTGGAGACTCCTTGATATTCCTATGTTTACTGGCTCGCACAGCGTTGTTGCGTCGGCGCAATATCTAGCTGGTGCATTAGCTGAGAAACCAAAACTGGTTTTCCGATTCCAAAACCTTGTATTTCATCAGCTCCATACTGCTTGATCTGATTGATACTGGCACTCGTTTCCACGCCCTCGACACAGCAAATCAATCCCAAACGTTCCGTAAGTTCAATAGACGCCCTGAGAATGTCAGCACTACGCGCATCTTGTTGCGCTTGGGCTACTAATCGATGATCAATTTTGACCTTATCGATTGGAAGCGCGGCTAGCATGGACAACGATGAGTACCCGGACCCAAAATCATCAAGGGCAACCCTCATACCGCGAGCTTTGGCCTTTTCAAGGATCGAGATATTCGTCTCGATGTTTCGCATGGCGACTTCCTCTGTCACCTCAAGCGTGATCTGGTTGGGACTGAGGCTTACCTCGTCCAGGACCTGCAGCAAAGTGTCCAAGAAGTCGCTTGCGGTTAGCTGCGCCGGTGAGACATTGAGCGCTAGACGAGTGTGCGACCAACACTTGAGCTGTGAAGCCTCCCTGAGGGTCATCCAGAGGATGGTATTGAGCAGCCCCATCTGTTCTGCAAAACGGATAAAGCTGGACGGCCCGGGGTCCGGAACAAGCCCGCTGTTTGGCCATCTTGAGAGGAGTTCGTACTCAGTGGTCTCGTTAGTCGTCGCATTTATGATTGGCTGAACGGCGGCTACTATTCGACGCTCATCCACCGCTTGTTTGAAGATGGCCTTAATCGAATTTAAGGCAAGTGCCTGCCCATCGTGCTCCTTGTCGAAGATTGCCCAGCCACAACGTGTAGCTTTAGCGCGACGCATCGCCGCGTCTGCAGCAGCTAACAACTGACTCACGCTCGTGACCCCGTCGGTGCACAGAGCCACACCGATCGATACACCTACAGAGACCGTTGCGGCGTCGACCTGTACGTCAGCAGTGAGTGACCGATAAAGACGTTCAATAGGTGTGTTGCAAGCGTCCTTTTGACAGGGAGCCGATAGCAACATGGCAAACTCGTCCCCACCGAGCCGTGATACCACGGCGACTGATTCGTATCTTTGCAGACGCTGAGCAATAGCTTGCAACAGCGCATCGCCGACCGCATGGCCGTACTGGTCATTAAGCGGTTTGAAGCGATCTAAATCGATAAACAACAAGGAGTGAATGCACTGCCCTGCCCAACGGCGCTCCACCTCTTCCATAAAGGCTCGCCGGTTGAGTAGGCCGGTGAGTGGATCCGTTGCCGCAATGGTCTCCTGTTTCTTGACGAGACGGATGAGTTTCTTTTCTGCACGGTTTCGATCCATTGCGGTCAAGCACAGCACGAGAAATGTCGCGGTCGATAGCATGGCAATCATCAGTGAAAAGGAGACGTCGGTCACTTCGAAGGCGGCACTTCGAAACATCGGAAGTCCGTAAGCTGTGGTATAGAAAAACAGACACGCAAACTGAACCGGCGCGAGCGCGAGTGCGAAGCGATAATTCAACACCATTGCCACTAATGTGGGAATAAAGCTCGCCATCGGTAGGCCCAAAGCCAGTGTCTGTCCGGCAAGGGCCAATCCGAAAAGCGTCGCCCAGAACATCATGAAGATAAGTATGAGGCCGCTGAAATACATCCGGCGCGGATTAGACGACTGGCCAACAGCAAATAGGAATACAGCGTAAACAGCTGCATTGGCGAGCACGGCTAGGCCTACGAAAAGGCTCCATTCACCGTTGATAAACAGAGTCGCTGAGAGAAGCGCCAAAAAGCCGAGACCGATCTTCCCGGTCTGTCGCGTAGTGCGGCGTATGCGCTCGTCACGCGCGGGATCGAGCGGAAGCTGCTGGTTCTCAGACTGCATGTTTACCCGCTTCGTTGCCATTGTCTGTACGTTAAATTGTTTGACGCCCCTACCTTAAAGGCGCGCCGATCACACTCCGGCGTCCAAACAAGTCTCAGAGCCTCTTTAAGTATTTGGCGATACAGGATTAAGGTACTTTCTCGTTCGGATGTCCCGCATTCAGATACTAGCGGCCTTACTGTTGAAACCCTGAAGTCAAAGATATCGGGCTGCCCTTACAAGTCGACACAGACTTAAGGCAACGAACTTATGGATTGACTGGCCAATTTGGTGCTTTACACCGTGGTCCGTTAACGGTGGACCGCAGGGCTGGGTCAGAGGATCGGTCCTCGCCGGGGATGTCGATCAGGCAGTCCCCCCTCTCAGACAAGGATTCACTATTCGTTGAACTGCGAGCCAGTCACCTGATGAGGCCGAGCTCTAATGAACTCCTGCCCATGGGATGGTTGCATCGCTGCCAGACGACCGTTCCCGAATACAACGATACTCGGGCCCACTCTAAGAGCCTTGTTACGTCGGTTTTCAGGCTTTCAATTCATCAATGGCGATCCAGCCCCAGTTGCACTGTCGATCGCTGGCTTTTTACAGATGTCAGTGGCCCTCTGTCGGAACACGCAACGATCCTCATTGCCCGAGCAACACGAGCCGGACAATTGTCAGTAATCCACCGATAAAAATCGCCGTGAACACGATGCCCAACGCGATGAAGGTGCTAGCACTACCGCGCGTGAAATCCCGGGCCCGATTTTTACCACTTTGAACGCCGAGTGCGGCCGCGCACCCGGACCCCAATAGCTCTAGCACGCTCAACGACGACCGAGCGGGACTTTTCGCTCCTTCATCATCGCGAGTGTTATAGCGACATTCGGTCAAGTTGCGTCGTGTTTCTTGTGATCCCATGGGGCTGTGACCTCGGATTTTGGTGAGACACCGGATAATATATTACTATTTATAATATACGTTTTTGTATATTGTATCTTACAAGTTACACTGCATCCGCCAAACATGAGGTGAACCATGAGCGAAGTTGCGCGCCCAGACCACGAAGCTGAACACCTAGGAGCCTTGCGCATCGACGAACCCGCGCCCAATTTTCGCGCACGTTCAACCCACGGCGAGCTCCAGCTATCAGACTACTTGGGACAGTGGGTCTTGCTGTTTTCGCATCCAGCCGATTTCACACCGGTGTGCACGTCCGAACTGCTGGCGTTTGAGCGTGAAGCTGAGCAGTTTGCAGAGCTCAATTGTCAGCTGCTCGGTTTGTCGGTCGACAGTGTATTCGCCCACCTGGCCTGGATACGCGACTTGTCGACCCGGTTCGGAGTCACCGTGTCCTTCCCAATCATTGAAGACATTTCTATGTCGATTGCTACCGCCTACGGAATGATTCATCCAGCGTCGGACACGACTGCGACGGTGCGCTCCGTCTTTTTGATCGATCCGGAAGGGCGCCTCCGGGTAATGAGCTACTACCCACCGTATTTAGGAAGGTCGGTGGACGAAATTCTCCGAATAGTGGCGGCCATTCAGGAATGCGACCAACGAAACATGGTGGCCCCCGAGGGATGGCAACCGGGCTCCGACTTCGTGTTGATGGCCCCCACCGAGGACGAAGAAGCGGTCCGGCGGGAAAACAGAACCGGCGAACCGTGGTACTACACACCGATGGGGAGCAACTCATGACCCCGACTGCCGCCAAGATAGGCCAGTGCGCCGACGAAACCGTTCGATTGTTGAAAGTGCTCGCCCACCCCGCTCGCTTGCTGATCTGCACTCAGCTGCGGGAAACGGAAATGTCGGTAAGCCATATAGAAACCGAACTCAACATAAAGCAACCGCGCCTCTCAAGGGAACTCGGCAAGCTTCGCGATGAAGGCTTTGTAACCACCCGACGTAGCTCAAAAGTGGTTTTCTATAAGCTGAGCAGCGATCCGTCCGTGGTGCGCATGCTCGATGCTGTCTGCGCCGTCATGCTTGATGAGCGTCCGGCGAAAATCTCACCGAGTAAACTCGTCTTGGGCGGTGAACGGCGTGGCAGTTTCGGTGTGTTTGCGCGCACGGTGCCCGTTCTGCGCTTCGACGATGCTCGCTAGGCCGAGGCGGGACGATCACCATGTTTGAGAACGCTGACGCCATTGTTCTCGCGCGGATGCAGTTCGCGTTCACTGTCTCGTTTCATATCATTTTTCCGGCCTTCTCGATCGGTCTTGCCAGTTTCCTAATGGTGCTTGAAGGACTCTGGCTGAAGACCGGAGAGTCGGTATACCTCACCCTGTATAGATACTGGGTCAAGATTTTCGCCCTCGCGTTCGCGATGGGCGTCGTATCGGGAATTGTGATGTCTTACCAGTTCGGCACGAACTGGAGCGTCTTCTCAGACAAGGCGGGGCCCGTCATTGGCCCTCTGATGGCCTATGAAGTACTGACCGCATTCTTTCTGGAGGCTGGATTCCTGGGTGTCATGCTGTTTGGCATGGGCCGAGTATCGCGGCGTCTTCACTTTTTCGCGACCACTATGGTGGCTTTCGGCACATTGTTATCAGCGACCTGGATACTGGCGGTCAACTCCTGGATGCAGACGCCAGTCGGCCACGCGGTGAACGATGCTGGCCAATTCATTCCTGAGGATTGGTGGGCCATCGTTTTCAACCCATCGTTTCCCTACCGCCTTGTGCACATGGTGCTTGCTGCGTTCTTAACGACTTCTTTCATTGTGGGCGGCGTCGGTGCTCGACACTTGTTGCGTAATCAACGTGATCGCGCAGCACGGACGATGTTCTCCATGGCCATGTGGATGGCCACTTTAGTGGCGCCCCTGCAAATACTGGCGGGTGACTTGCACGGCCTGAACACGCTGGAACATCAGCCGATCAAGGTCGCTGCGATGGAGGGGCATTGGGAACGGCAAAGAGGTGCACCGTTTATCCTGTTTGCGATCCCTGACAAAGAGCTCGAGGCCAATCGAACCGAACTCGCTATACCCAAGCTGTCAGCGCTGATTCTGACCCACGAATGGAACGGCGAAACACCCGGATTGAAGGATGTCTCGGCCGCTGAAAGGCCACCTGTCGCCATCGTGTTCTGGAGTTTTCGGCTCATGGTGGCGATCGGGAGCGCGATGCTGATCGTCGGCCTTTGGAGTGCCGTGTTGCGTATACGGACAAGCCTCTTTGAATCGCGATGGTTGCACCGAACCACCGTCGTGATGGCGCCCTCGGGATTGATCGCGGTCCTCGCGGGTTGGGTGACCACTGAGGTCGGCCGGCAGCCTTACACCGTGTACGGACTGCTTTCCACGGCGGACTCTGTGGCACCGATTGACACGCCCGCGGTTGCGGCCTCTCTCATCGCCTTTGTCGTGGTCTACTTCTTTCTATTTGGAGCAGGCACCTACTATGTGCTTCGCATGATGAACAGGCCGCCCGTGTCCGGTTCGGTTGATCCGATTGGAGAAACGACCCCGAAAGGCACACCAGGATCCAGCAATCCTCTTAAACCACTTTTGGCGATTCAATAAAGCGGGTGCCGATGTTTGATCTACCGGTTATCTGGGCGATGATCCTCGCGGTCGCCATCTTCATTTACGTCATCCTTGATGGCTTTGATTTGGGGATCGGGGTTTTGTTTCCCCTGTTGGGAGGCGACCGGCATCGAGCGATCGCGATGAACTCGGTAGCGCCCGTATGGGACGGCAACGAAACCTGGCTGGTCCTGGGTGGTGGCTGTCTGCTCGCTGCGTTTCCACTCGCCTACGCGATCGTTATGCCAGCCCTCTACGCTCCGTTCACCGCAATGATTCTCGCGCTCGTCTTTCGGGGTGTCGCGTTTGAGTTCCGTTGGCGCGATCCAGCGCACGCCAAGGCATGGGATGTGTCTTTTTGGTCTGGCTCGATGCTCGCGACCTTCGCGCAAGGGATTGTGTTGGGCACCTTCATCCAGGGCATTCAGGTGGTTGATCGCAGCTACGGTGGGGGTTGGTGGGATTGGCTCACTCCGTTCTCCGTGCTGTGCGGATGCGCACTGCTTATGGGTTATTCGCTTCTCGGAGCGTCGTGGCTCATCTTGAAAACCGACGGAGACCTTCGCCGCTATGCGTACACACTGGCGAAACGGTTCGCCCTGGCGACGCTACTGGCTATCGGTGCAGTGAGTTGTTGGACCCCCTTTCTGGCTCCGGAGATCGCCGCCCGCTGGTTTGTCTTTCCCACCTTACTCTTCGTCGTTCCCGTGCCAAGCCTAACAGCGGTTTTAGCAGGAGTTTTGATCTGGGGTCTCCTACGTGAGCGAGACCTGGTTCCCTTCCTGGCGTCGGTCGCACTCTTCGGTCTTTGTTTTCTGGGCTTTGCAATCGGAACACTTCCCTACATCGTGCCGCATTCGATTACGATCTGGGACGCCGCCGCCCCAGATGAGAGTTTGCGTTTCATGTTGGTGGGCGCCCTGATCTTCCTACCTCTGATCATGGGCTACACCGCCTACACGTACTGGGTTTTTCGTGGAAAGCTCGATCCAGATGCCCTCTATCACCGATGATCGGACGCAAGGGTTGAAAAAGAACCGCGAGGAGACCGAGAGTAATCCGGGTGGTTGGAGGAGTTGGGCCTGGTTTGTTGGGCTATGGCTCGCCGGTGTTAGCACGGTGACAACGGTCGGCGTCGTCATTAGGATGGTTTTGCTGCCATAAGCGCAGCCACTGAAAAGAGTCTGGCCATCGCCACTCGTGGAGATTTTCCTTATCTGCCTGCGTAGGTCCCGCAGCCCAATCGTACCGACTTAGGAACCACCGCTCCGGTAACAGATTCGCGAAAGCAGATTCACGTTATCCCATCATCCCGATACCTCAAAACGCTGCCTGAAGTCTCGTAGATAACGCAGATAGTTATTGCATTCAGCGATCCTAGGCTGATAGCCAGGCAGTGACTTCTCTCCCTCTAAGGCGTGCCAGGCATCAACGGCGTCCCCAAAAGTCGCACCGGCGTTCCCTCTTACCCACCCAATGAAAGCGCTGGTGCAGCGGAACTTCTTCCCAATGGCCTCCTTAAAAAAGCCGCGAACGTTAGGACCAAAAGTTATGGACTCCGTGATTACAGTGTCCAACGATAGCGAGCGATGAATCCAATCATCGTCATAGTGTTGCACTCCTGATCGAACGGTTTTCGTCTCGCAATCTCCCGCCAAGAAGGATGCGATACGCAGCCTAAGTCCAGCCTTAGAGCTAGATGACGGTAGGCCCAGCGACCTGCATATCTGCTGCGGTTCCTGCTTTGGCCAATACCATCGTTCAAACTCATCTTGGGACATGGATGCTGAGAACTGTGGTCGTGTCGGATCGTCTCGGTTCACGCTGTTACTTGGATATGAAAGGTGTTGTCAACGATAGAGATCGCTTGCTGAGTAAGGTTGCTCGTCGACATATGCGCGAAGGCTTCCAAGTACAAAACTCTGATTTCTGCAAGCAAAGTGTCTGCTTAATCGACCCTAGCGTAACGCTCTGAATCCGGCAAACGAAGGGGCGGATGGTAGTCGCCGACGGCAAGGCACAACGACTGTAGTACGCATGGCACCGCATTCATTTGTTGCGTCGCTGGACTGGCTGCAGATAATGTAATAATGTAATTACATGATTACAGAAGATGACGGTGACGCTGTTTTCCATGCGCTGGCGCATCAGACCCGCCGCATGATCCTAGATCTCCTCGTCGCTGAGCCGGGCCGAGGCGTCGGTGAGGTTGCCGCAATGTTCGATGTAAGCCGAATCGCCATCATGAATCACCTTTCGGTCCTTGAGAAAGCTCGGTTGATCACCAGTGTCAAAGAAGGGCGTACGCGTCGGCTTTACTTCAACGCGGTCCCGCTGCGAATGATCCAAGAACGTTGGATCGACAGCTATACCAGTGAGCTGGCCGGCAGGCTGACCGCACTCAAACACTTAGCCGAAAACGACAAGAAACTCCGGGGAAGCAAAAATGAGCGAAGAAAAACGGCAAAACCGTCAAATTCATAAAGTCGTTATCGACGCACCCATTGAGACTGTTTGGAACATCCTGGTCAAAACCGACGAAGTGCTTCCCTTTTTCTTTGGGTCGATCTGCGAAACAGAAAAAGGGTTAACTCCGGGTAGCCGTATTCGAATGATTTCGCCAAACAAGAGCAATGTTGCAGTTGTCGGAGAAGTGCTGGAATTTAGTCCACCCCATCGTTACAGCCACACGCTCAAATTCACTCAATACGACGATCCTTTCTGCGTGGTCAGCTACGAGCTAAATGAAGTTGATGGCCGAGTTGAGTTTTCCTTGATTCAAGATCAAATTCCGGTTGGAACAAAAACTGAGAAGTCCATGAGTGAGGGTGCGGAGATTATATGCGGTACCCTGAAGAAGCTTGCGGAAACCGGTAAACCGGGCGCAATGGCTCGTATGATTATGCTGATGGGACCCATTCTTGGTCTTCTGTCACCTCGTCAAACGAGAGCGGAGAACTGGCCGCTCGACGGGCCGACCCGCTATCGGTAACAAGCCTCCGATCCGCCCCATCGGTTGGAGGCGATTTGGGTTTCCAGCTGGCTTTGATCAAAACCGTCGCACAGACTTCTGTCATCACATCACTTTCGGTATTGTCGGTCGTTAGCTTCGCAATGCTCGCCTTGGAGCCACAAATCGTCAACTTCAGGTAAATCTGACTTGGTTCACGTCGTTTGAATAGCTTCTGGGCCAAACAGGTGGCTTACATGCCACAACCGAATACGAAAGGTAACTCAAGCTGAAAAGCATTATCGATAATCGAGTAACTCCAAATTCTGAGTGCCCTCACTGGCTGGTTGCTTATCTATCTCTGAGCTTGTTCGATCCTTCGCTTCCCCATCGTGCCAGAAAGCTTCTGATAGCCACCTCGAAAACCATGTGGCTAGGAACTAGCTCTGTGTATAGCTCTATGTATAGCTCTGCGTATAGAAAGATCCTTTTCGCCCTTGCGAGCGTGCTATTGGGCTCGCTGCCCGCCGCGTCGGAAGAACTTAGGGCGAACGGCGTGACCTTAGATTATGTCGTTCTGGGTTCAGGGCCACCGTTGTACCTTCTGCACGGTGGCATGGAGTCCCGCGACAGCTTCGCTAAGCAAATCTCAGTGCTTACCGACCACTTTACCGTTGTGGCTTTGGATAGCCGGGAGCAAGGGCGTAGTGGATCATCCAGCGAACAGATTTCCTACGATCTTATGGCTGCAGACGTGTTGGCGCTCGCCAACACGCTGGGGCACACCCGGTTTTCGATTGTTGGCTCATCCGATGGCGGTATCACGGGACTCACGATCGCCATAACGAACCCCCAGCGGATTGAAAGCCTTGTGCTATTGGGCGCGAGCTTCAATGTCGACGCCTACTCCGATGAGATGCTCGCCTTCATACGCAACTATGAGTGGGACGGCAGTACAGAACCGAATACCTATCCTGGAATGATGATTGAGCATTACCTGACAGGCCATGACAACTTAGAAGGTTTCGGCGAGCGGCTAAAAGAAATGTCCCTGATGTGGACTACGACCCCAAACTATACCGAAGCCGACTTGCGCAAGATCACGGCACGCACGCTGGTGATCAACGGTGATCGTGAAGACATGGTCATCGAGCACGCGGTGGCGCTGTATCGTGGCATACCTAACGCGCAACTCTTCATTGTGCCTGGCGGCAGCCATTACTCCTTGCAGCGTCAACCTGAAAAGATCAATCGCGCCCTGCTTTCGTTCCTGGTAGGGGAATAAGCGCATCCCAGGATAGGGGCAAGCTCTCTATCGAGTCAGATGTGCAAAAGAGCCAGTTTGGACTAGGAAACCCAACTGATCAAAGGATCTGCTTAGGGCGCAAGCGCATTCATTAACACTTGGGGCAAGGGAGCCGAACTGTGAACACGTCTCCTGTCCGGCAGATTAAGTAATTGACCAGCAGAAGGAGCACTTTAATGGCGACCGTTAAGCTCAACGAAAAACTCGACATGTTCTCGAGCCACTGGGACCCACACGTCATTGCAAACTACAACGAGAATGAAGTGATGGTCGTGAAGTTCAAAGGTGAATACCCCTTCCACAAGCACGATACGACAGATGATTTTTTCTATGTGCTCGAAGGGGAAATGGAAATGGATATCGAGGGGGAGCCATCTCATACAGTAAAAGCAGGAGAGCTGTTTGTTGTCCCAAGGGGAATCGTCCACAGACCAAGAGCCGAGAAGGAAGTGAAGGTTCTGCTGATCGAGCCGAAAGGTGAACCAAATTCTGGGGATTCAGACCGTCAGGCAGCCCCAAAACCCTACATCTAGTTCCCTGGATAGCTGACGGATGTTTAGCGAGCCGGTGTAGATTCTCTCGTTGGTGAGGCATGCAGCATGGAACTGATAGAGACTTATACAACCACAATTGCCGCACTGGGTTCTTTGGCGGCTCTTATGTTCGGCCAACTGCTGATAGCGGATGTAGTCGGTCTTCGATCAAAGCATATTCCAGGCTCGCAGGTTCCATCTGATCACGGCAACCCGTTGTTTCGTGCGAGCCGTACTGTCGCCAACACCAACGAGAGCATCGCGATTTTCATTCTCGCAACGGCGTTTTGCCTGTTGTCTGGATCGTCACCCAGCGCCACAGGATATTCCGCCTGGGCCTTTGTCATCGCGCGATTCTCCTACGCCGTTTGCTACTACCTGAACTGGCAGTTACCGAGGTCAGCAATGTTTGGCCTGTCACTGGCGGCGTTGGCGGCACTACTGGTCAATGGCTTTTTGGTCTGGCTTTGAGGCCGATATGAGGTTTGCGACGCACATACATACCAGGCAAGAAGGCGTTTCGTTACTGCCTCTGCCCGCCGATTGCTCTCTGCGTAGTGAGTCTCGGTCGGGCGTCTGGCTGGAGGCGCAAATCAAACTGGATTGCGGGCCGACAGCTCCTACGGCCGATAGGTCGCTAGCTTGAGGCCGAAACCAACGAACACAGCTCCAGTCACCCCCTTAAGCCAACGCTGGAACGATCCGCTTCGAGCGACTCTCGATAGTCGCGCAAACAATAGCACCATAGAACCAAACCAAACCGCGTTAATCACAGAGTGCAGAAACACCAAGAAGAACGCCGACGGGATTGCGTGCTCACCCGCAGGTATGAACTGGGGGAACGCGGCGAGATAAAACATGGAGACTTTCGGATTGAGAGCATTAGTCAGCAGGCCAAGAGTGTGCCGTAGGTAGGCGGCAATCGCAAACGCCCGGACTACACCCCTTGCACACGACGCTCCCGATAACGAGCAAGTTAGCAGAGCGTAATTAGCCTGTTTGGATTCGGCCAGGGCCTCTGGCGAAGTCTTACTTTAATCCTCGCTTTGACAGTCGCCATACAGTGACGAGGGTGCTCGACAGGGTTGTTAAAAAGTCTTGCGCCCTTCATAGATGACCGGGGGGGGGGGATACGCCCTATCACCTTTGCACCCCACCGGTTATGGAAGCCCCGAGTACTCCAAGAAACGCTGCAGCGAACCGGTGTCCAGGCCTGCATCATGCAACAGAAGAATGACATCGGTGGCGGCGGTTTTTTTCAACGCAACAGTAAGAAACTGCTCAGCCTCTGGCTTACCCAGACTTTTGATGTTCAACCGTAGAATCTGCTCGAACCCTATCGCCAGATGCGGTGCTACGAAAGCGCCGAATGAGTCGGACAGGAGAACAGCGCGGCGCCGCGAGAGGGGGCGCTCGGTGTCATAGGTGGCAGTGACTTTAATAGTTGGAAATTGACTGAGTACCCATGACGGAGGGGAGCGCGTTATTTTCACTTGCTGTCTGTAGCGATATCGCCACGCCTTGATGTCACGGCTAAATCCCATCATCTTCAAATCCGCACGTACAGTCTCTAACGACGGCTCGAGTCCGGAGATGTCGCCTGCGATACCAGCCACGCGAAAAAACGATCTGGCAAATTCGTGCGTGCTACGGCTATCGGCGTGAAAATTCTCTGGAGGATAAAAGTGTGGCGTGTCACGTAAGCGGAACTGCTCCTCAAACGGGTAGATGACCGAGTAGCCCTCCGCCATTGAACTCAACAGGTCGGGTGCGAAGCCCCGTTTCTGCGCTATGGACTGACAACGGTGGCGATGCCTCACCGGCACCGTCGGGGGTAGGCGGTCGGCATACAGCGCGATTTTTGAGGGTGGGATCGCCACGTGAAGCTGGACTCCATAGCGGCGCAGTTCCTCAGACAGATTCGCAAGACTCCTCGCTATACCTTTGATTCTAAAAGAATTTGGAGAGCAAAATCGATTGAGTGTCGCCCTGGGATAGTTAGCACCATGCGACGTCAGAAACACCAGGCCATCGTCGCCTCTGACCACGTTGGGTATTGGTGCGTCACCGAACAGCTCAAATTGAGCACGACGGTAAGCTCGGTTTACAGCAAGCACACCAAACACATGATCATTCAGGTATTCGCCCAGCTGCGCGAAACCCGCTTTCGGGCTGCCGAAGTCAGAGATTGAAGGAAGTTCAACCAGGCTCCGTTTCTCCCATTCCGCGCGAGCTTCGTCATCGGCGAGCGGGATCAGCAGCACCGGGACCGCGAGGACCAGGGCGACCAAAAGCAAGGTCGCGCTGGCACCGGGCGTTTGTCGGATAGGACCAGACATCGTCAGAACCGAAAGTAGATGAATGGGTTGTACGTCCCCGAAAGCACGAACACGCTGCACAAAATAAAAAGCAAAGTAATGACAGTTACATCGACGACGAGCGCACTCGTTGGCATTGTCGATACACTGGTTTCGTCCCACTGCCGCCATCGCGTACGTTCAAGCACCGGGAAACAAAAGACCACAGCCAGTGCCAGCACCCAGGCCTGCTGATGATTAATGATTTCCCAGGGACCTACTGCGGCCAAGGACGTTGTGGTCCTGAACATCGCCTGTAGATAACTCCAAGCTTGACTCAGGGTATCAGCCCGAAAGAGCACCCAGCCGATCATGACTGCAGTCAGCAGGTATAGGTGTGCGAACACTTCTGGGATCTTCGTCAGGAGTCTATTCAGGCCTGCTCGCTCAAGAACAAGTAGCGAACCGTGAAACAGCCCCCAGGCGACGAAGCTCCATGCAGCACCGTGCCACAATCCGCACAGTAAAAAGACTACGAACAGATTACGGTAGGTGGAAACGGCACCGCCGCGATTTCCCCCGAGAGGTATGTAAAGGTAGTCGCGAAACCAGCTCGACAATGACATGTGCCAGCGGCGCCAAAATTCTGTGATCGATCGGGAGACATAGGGGTGATTAAAGTTGCGCGGGAAGCGGAAACCCATAACGCGGCCCAGACCAATTGCCATCAGCGAGTAGCCCGCAAAATCAAAGAAAATCTGCAGGGTATAAGCAGTAATACCCAACCACGCGGTTGACGGCGCCAACTGATCTGCTGGAGCAGCAAATGCTGCATCCGCGACAACCGCCACCTGATTCGCGATCAGCACTTTGAATGCCAGCCCCATCGCAAATAGCTGAAGCCCTCTCACAACAGGAAAAAAGCTCACCGCGCGCTGGCGAAGTGCACAGGCGACGTCGCCGTAACGCACGATCGGTCCCGCGATCAACTGCGGAAACATCGCGATGTACAGCGCTAGGTCATAGACGCTTTGAGCGGGCGTGGCTTCTCGGCGGTACACGTCGACCAGATAAGAAATCGATTGAAAGATGAAAAACGAAATACCCAGAGGAAGGATGGGTAGAGATTCGGCAGGAAGCGACATGGCGAGAACGTCGTTGACCAAAAAGCCCCAGTATTTGAAGTACGCAAGCACCGCAAGGTTAAGGGACACTCCAGCACAGACCAGAATTCTACGGAGCTTGTCATTCTCAGCCTTATGAACCGCTGCCCCTATCAGAAAGTTCATCCACACCACAGCGAGAAGTAGTATCAGGTAGACGCCTTCACCCCAGGCAAAAAAGAGCAGGCTGAAGCTCAATGCTGTGAGGTTCTTCCACGGCAGTAGCACGTAGGCTGCGAGGAACAGCGGGAGAAAGAAATAGAGAAATGCAGTTGTAGAAAAAATCATTGAATCTGGGATGAGCGTTTACGTCGCGACGAGGGGACGGCAGCATGATCTCGACGACCGCTCAAAGCTGGGAACAGGACAAGTTGACGTCCCCGAACTCGAAATAGTCCAAAGCGAAGTCGTCGGCCATCAAACATCGCGTCGCAGGAAACCAGGCAACGAACTGACCCGTTGACTCGTTACTCGCTGCACTATCTGCACTATCTGCTCTATCTGCCCTACATGCGCTGCTCTGTATGCTCTGCCCCCTACCCCCTACTCTCTCCGTGCTATTCAGTAACTGGTTCAAGGGTCTTGGTGAACAAGCAACTCGTAGTCAACGATTCTTTGTTCGTTTCGCCACGTCTCCGCCTCGCTAGAAAGCTCACGAACCTTCGCGGGCATTCCCGCGGCTACATTCTTGCGCTCAAGAGGATCCTTCGATAGGTCGTACAACTCATAGCGGGGTTCGAAAGACTGGGTGGAGCTTGGCGAGAACCAGCCAGGATTGATGAGCAGCTTCCACTCGTTTTTGCGAACCGCCTGTTGCCCGCGGTCATTGAACATCAGCGTTCTTGATGAACCTGTATCCGCATGCGCGCTGTTCTCCGACGGGCTTCTGTCGTGCGCACCTTTACCTGTCAGTATGCCGAGAAGATCACGACCCTCGAGCTCTGGCGTGGGCGTTCCCCGGAACTCATCCGGGTGTTCGGCCGACGCGATCGATAGGCTGGTCGTGAACAAATCCCCAATCCAACCGACGTCGTGCGCTACGGTACCGGGCGAAATCTTGTGAGGCCAACTCACGATTAACGGTACTTTGATGCCGCCTTCCCACAGTAATGCCTTGCACCCGCGATAAGGACTGTTAAAGAGCTCCATGCCGTCGCAGGCTGCTCCGTTATCGGACAGAAAAACGAAAAACGTGTTGTCCCACTGACCACTGGCCTTTATGCGAGACATAACCCGACCGACATTGCTATCCAGATTCTCGGTCATCGCGGCGTGTATAGCTCGTTGAATAAGCTGCTCTTCCGGGATCGTGTACCAATGACGCCGGACTATTGATGGAGTACCAGCGATCGCTTCTGATAGAGGAAACAGATTCTCCAGAGAAAGGTTGAACGCGCGCCTTAGCGAAGCAAGTGTTGGTGATCGATAGTAATTCTCATACTTCGCCACCAACTCCCCAGGTGCCTGCAGAGGTTTGTGGGGAGACTGGTAGGACAAATACAGAAAAAACGGCTCCTTGAGCGCGAGTGCCTGATTAATCATGTCCAACGCCCGGTCAGTAGTCCCATCGGGCGCATACCAAGCATTGGTCGTAAGTCCGTTTGCCTGGTGATAGGGGTACACGGCCGCCGCATCCGAGTAAGCGCGAATCAAGTACTTCTGATGGGCTCTCAGTGTCGCCCGCCGATTTCCTTCGTAATATCGATGATCATCCAGTGTCGTACCCCGCATAGGACTCGGAGCTGCGTCCGCGGGCACGAGAAACTGATGGGTTTCACCCGTCAGAATCCCAAAAAACTCATCAAACCCGCGTTGTAGCGGGAGTGCGTTGTAGTCCGCATCGACCTCGGCTTCGGTGAGTTCCCAGCCAGGATGAAGTTCACGCCACTGCGCTCTCGATGCGAGCTTGTCCTTAAGCAAGCTGCCGCCCAAGTGCCACTTGCCGGCCATGAACGTCCGATACCCGGCTCTTTTAAGAAGTTCAGGTAACACTGGGACATCAAAGGGCAGCCTCGCTCGGTAGGCCGGTAGTTTCCGCTCTTCGGCCCAGGTCGAGAGGGTTCCAGCTCCGAATCCAACTTTTGCCGAGCCTAATCCAGTCAAAAGACTCGCGCGACTCGGACTGCAGCGCCCGTTACTGTAGAAGTTGCTGAAACGCATTCCCCCAGCAGCGAGCGCATCAAGGTTGGGCGTATCGATCTCGCCACCATAGGACCCGAGGTCGGAGTATCCGGTGTCATCGGCCAGCACAATCACAATATTGGGCTGATCGGAATTAGTAATGTCCTCTGCCCATGCGGGCATCGAGAACAAGAGTGTAAGCGTGGCCGCGAGCGCTCGGATCTGAAAGGCTGACCTCAACGATACGGTCGTTAGATGGTGGCACTCAAGCCGGAGTCCAGACGCAAACATGCGGGTCAGCATTTCTCTCAGCAGCTGGTGAGAAACTGCTTTGGCGGCGCTTTTAACTCACCGCTCGGCGTGTACCCGAGATATGCAAGCTCAGCGCCAGCAAGTTCCCAGGCTAACTGGGAGTCCTGCTCCGAAAACACAGATCGCCAATCCCCAACAACGCCTTTACGGATCTGATGAGTAGCCTCTTTGCCCGGCTCCCGTCCGCCCGAAACGGTTTCAAAACTTGTCTTACGCTCGACATCATTGAGCAAAGCCTCACTTACGTGGAGTCCAAGTTGTTCAAACAGCCTGCCCGTTACGCCTGCAAAGTCGGCTTTGAGGTCTTCATACCTCAGGACGATCAAACCGTAAGCTTTCTGATACTTCATCAACAGGCGGATGCGCCGCGACCAGCCTGTCAGTCGCTTCTCATAACGCTCTTTTTCTTCTTTCCAGGGGACATCCAAAGTAACCATAAGCTGTTGGTACTTTGATGCAGACACAGCGACGTCTCGGGCATCACGGACAATGGCAATCTTCCTGGAGTTTGGACAGATCGAGTGCAGCAAGGGAATTCGCTGAATCTGATTGGCAGCTTTTACGGCAGTAAATGTACCCGGTGGCACTTGGGACTGCAGGTAATCGTAGAACGCGCGAACAGAGACAGAGGGGTCTTCAGACGATCGAACCAGGTCCATCAAACGCACCAATGAACGCTTGCCGGCATGGCGGTAATCGAGTGCGAAATCGACCGTCGCAGGGTCCATATGCTTTGTGAACTCCTTCCAAATCGACGTGTCCGCAAGCTTCAGAAACTCATCGAGGAATCTGCAGGAGCAGCTGGAATCGATACGGGCTGCCTGCTCTCTTTTGCCTTCCCCACGCAGAGGCAACCACCCCTGGCCAACAAAGAATCCCTCGAAAACCTCCGTGGGGCTCATTGGCGCCATGGTGACATCCGGGATATGTTCAAACGCATTCGACCGAAGTCCAACCAGCCGAGTAATCAGACGCTGCAGTCGAGTTGGCTCTGGGGGATCCTCCCAGCGCTCCTCCTTGAAGGCCATTTTCAACGGATCGAACTCATCCCACCCTACTACCTGCGGATGAGATGCCAGCACATGGGACAACCAGGAGGTACCAGATTTGTACATGCCCACAATGTGAAGAAGACGCTCATCCATGATCTGGGTATTCTCGGAAAAAGGCGTCTCGCACTGGGCGTTCATCACTCAGTTGGTTTTCACAACTTCGCTGTTCATCGGGATAGCACTCGCCGAGCGGTGTGCTCCCGCGACTGCCATCCGAGACGCTCAAGTTCTGGCGTTTTCTCCTGGTCGTCGGGATAGCCAAGACACAAATACGCATTGAACTCCCATCCCCGCGGCACATCGAGCGAGCCAGTGATGACATTGGGGTCGACAATCGACACCCAGCCAACGCCCACACCTCTTGCCCTGGCCGCCAGCCACAGACTCATGATCATGCACGATGTGGAATAGTGCATCACCTCTGGCATGGTGTTTTTGCCGAGACCGTGTCCCTGGGAGGTGACAACATCGGTGAATACTGCCAGATGCACCGGCGCATCCTGGAGACCCGCAAGTTTCAAGCTCGAATACAGCCGCGCCTGCTCACCGGAGTAGCCTGCCAGCGCACGAGTATTGCAGCGTTCGAAGTTCTCAATCACCAAGTCGCGCCGATGCTGGCTGTCAACACGCACCAGGCGCCATGGCTGGCTGTTTCCCACCGATGGTGCCAGGCAGGCTCGATCCAAAATGGCGTCAAATATCTCAGGAGCTAACGGCACGCTCGTAAAATGTCGCACATCTCGGCGCCAGACGAAAAGCTCGTCGAGCTTTTTCAGGAACTCCGAGTCGAAGCTCGGCGGTGTAAAGGTCATGTCAGGAGTACCGGGCTTCTTAATTTGACGCTACTCGGCGCAGGAGTATTTACCCAAACAGACGCGCTGGCTACTTCGCAGAGGCACCGTTGCTTAAGCAAGGCTCGTCTTGCAACGGTCTTATAGAACGGTCTTTGGCCAGCTACAGAGATGTTTGCTACTCGAGGGTTCCCGGGTCGGTAAGGAAAGCACCGGGCCGGATAACCTGCCGAATTGGCTTACCTGCGAATGTGCCGAGCCAGAATGAGGACCCGCGCGAGCGAAACGCCAGGTGCCAAGTTCTGGTCGACCAACGCTGCCGGCGACCCGTGCTCAGCAACGGGCGATCGGATCGAACTGCCGTCGCCCGCCCCGAATCTGTCCCGCCCCCGCGATATCTGCCCGAAGCTGCCTAAAGGTGCCTAAAGCTGCAGACTAGTCCAATAACTCAGGCTGTTCCGCAACAATTACGTCGTAGAGAGGCTGAAAGCTGAACCAACCGGCCAGCGTGGAACCTACCTGTGATCCGGTATGGAGTGCCATGTCGTGCGGTATGGGCTTGGGAGTGCCCGCCGCTGCAGCCAGGAGCTGTGCCTGACAGCTTCGCTCCATGGTTACAAACCACCAACAGGCCTCATCCACCGTTTGTCCCACCGTGAGCAAGCCATGATTTTGCAGAATGCAGGCTTTGTTGTCGCCCAGTGCCGCTGAAATTCGGTCACCCTCGGACAAGTCCAATACGACACCGGTATAGTCAGTAAATACCGCATGATCATCGTAGAAGGCGCAAGCATCTTGAGTCAGAGGAAGAAGTTTCTCGCCAAGACTTGAGAAAGCCTTACCGTACACAGAGTGGGAATGCGCTGCGGCGGTAACCTCGGGATGGTTCATATGAATTCGCGAATGGATGGTAAATGCAGCCCCGTTGAGCAGGCCCTCTCCTTCGACAACGTTGCCCTCGTGGTCGACCCGCAGCAAATCGGAAACCCGCATTTGCTTGAAGGAGCGCCCCATAGGGTTCACCCAGAAGTGATCGGAGTGCTCCGGGTCACGTACGGTAATGTGTCCGGCAACGCCCTCGTCGAATCCGAACTTGCCAAAAATTCGCAGCGAGGCTGCTAGGCGTTGCTTGCGGGTGAGTCGTTCTGCCGCGACATCCTCCACGTCTTGGGCTGGCATGCCAAGATTGGCATTCTGGTTCATGACAAGATCTGATACTGCTTCTGTCATCGGAATCTCCTTGCTTTTATTAGTTGACTATTCCGCTCATCTTACGGCGGGAAGAAACGAAATCGAAAGACCGCGAAAAGGTTGTGATCGACAAGGCTAGTAGTCTAACAATCTCTTCACGTCACACACCGGCAAACGTGCGACACAGACTCGATGCGACTGCAGCACGAATGCTAGCGCATCGCTCGGAATTTCGCTCAGAAAAAGGGCCGAACGAGAGCCACTGGCCTGGCAGGCCTGAGGGAATCAGGGAGGGGAAACTTCGAAGCCCAAAGCCATGCGCTCTGGGCCTCGAAGTGAACTGCTGACTACGCGTTCTAGGAGTATCTAGCTCGGGCTTACCTACTGGTAGCTGTAGTTCAAACCAGCGAAGAAGAAGCGTCCGCGCGGACCTGCGGGTCTCGCCAGGGTGCTTAGATAGGGCTCTTCGTCGAAGGCGTTGTTGATACCGCCGTAGAATCGGATTTTGTCGCTGAACTGGTAGGACACGTTGAAGTCATGCACAAATGCGTCGCCGGTTTCGGACGGATCGACAAACAGGGGGTTGGCCTCTACGTCTGCCACTAGAATGTTGAGCAGCAGCTGGCTGGATTCATAACGACCGGCCCAGCTGAGAGAGAACGCATCGTAGTTCCAGGTGGCGTTTACGTTCGTGATCCACTCAGGAAAACCGAACTCCGTCACGCGGTCAACGGAAACCGATGAGTCGATGGGATCCTGGAACTCTTCAAACTCCTCCAGGTAGGTGCCCGAGATACCAAAATCCAGGCTGCCAAGATCGCCCAGCTCCATGCTGTAGTTCAGCGAGTAGTCGATCCCGCTGGTCTGAAGGGAACCCAGGTTTACCTGTCCGGACTGGTGGAACGTAATGAATCCCTCGGGAGCACGCTGAATAAGCGGACAAAACTGGTTGTTGGTCGATGCAAGATCAACACAGGCCTGAGATACCCGCTCTGAGCTGAGCGCCCCAACAGCGCCTTCGATCTCAATGTCGTAGTAGTCGACGATCACTCGCAGTCCGGGGAGGAATTCTGGCTCGAACACCAAGCCTAACGTGAAGGTCTCAGCGGTCTCTTCCTCGAGGTCCGGATTACCTCCCGTAACACCGGGAATACCCGCCGTGATGAACTGCGTCACGTCGTAACCCTCTGGGACGAACTGAGAACAGTTTGCCGCACGGTTCGCCGGACTTGGACCTAAGCCGATGTTCTGAATCGAGCATGGATCATCAAGAAACGAGTAAAACGCTGGCTGCTGTGGTGAAAACAGCTCCGCAATATTGGGTGCCCGGACAGCCTCAGATACGGTCGTCCGTAAGGTCAGGCCCGGGATCGGCGCGTAGCGTAAGCCCACGGACCAGGCGTTGTTGTTGCCCACCGTGCTGTAGTCAGCAAAGCGCACGGCCGCGTTGACCTCCAACTCGTCGATACCAGGCAGGTCGGCAAGCAATGGGGCCGAAGCCTCGAAGAAGTACTCGAACACATCAAAATCACCGGAGAGGTTCTCTCGCTGATTGCCATTAGAGCCGTTCCAGGTTATGCCGCTCTGCTCCAGGGAAGACACGACAAACTCACTCTCTTCTTCGCGATATTCGAAGCCCAGCGCCCAGGCGATGGGGCCTGCAGGCAGCTCAAAAAAGCTGGATGTCGTACCGGTCAAAGAGCCGAAGATAACCGTCTGCGTGAGTTCTGTTCGATCCGTCGCCGTCGGGTATACGAACTCCGCATATGCGTCGGTGGCTGCATTGCGGCCAAAGGGGTTGAAGGGCACACAGGAACCATCACCGGGTGTAAAACTTACGAACTCGGTGAAGCGGCCATCCGGCGTAAAGTTACCGGTCGTGAAGTTCGGCGTTGGGAAGGCAGCGCCAACAAACGGTAGTGCACCGGGATCTAAGTCCGAGCGGCAGACGATTTCACCGGATGCCGGATCGACCACCGTATCGAGGGCCGCGTAGAACCGGTCTTCTGCTCGCGTGTCCTCATTGTCAATGGTGACATCAGTCTGTCCGTAGTTAAACGATAACTCGTACCCGATACCGTCCATAACGTCGAACTCACCATTGAGTCCAAGCACGATGCGCATGGTTTCCCGCTCTACCGTAGTGCGGGGCAGGACAGCCAGGTCCGACGTATCTCTGGACGCTCCAAATCCGTAGAAGCTGCCATCGTTCGGGTTTGGACCGATGATTCCCTCGTCCTGAAGAAACGAGATCTGCTCCGCGAGCGCTGCTGGGATATACGGGTTGTCGTAGGCGATCGGGATTGAGTCGTTAAAGTCCGCGACACCGAAGCGCTCAGATGTCTCTGACAGCGCGTACTTGGTCTCGAAGAACATGCCGTGGTTGTCGTTGAAGTCGAAGCCACCATTGAAGTTGATGATGATGCGTTCCTGGTCCGGCAACGTGGTGCCAAGCACGGAGCCGAGCCCATCGCCGACGAGAAAGCTCTGCGAAGAGTTGATCGCGAATCCCGGATCATAGGCACGCGGGACACCCCCAGTCGGAGTATCAATCACCTGAAGTTGGGGAATACCCCCGTTGAAGCCTTCGGTCCCGGGGATAATAGGAATAGCCGCTCCCGGTGTACCGCCAGTCAGGATACTGTCAATCGTGCCGAAGGCATCGATGTTGGTAATGTCGAATACGCCGAGCGGACTCGATATCGGGTTACCGGTCGGGCGCACGTATACTCGCTGCGCATCGGGATTACGGCCCGTGAGGGCTGCGATTTCTGGTGCGTTGTTAATGTCGTTGCCGATATTCGGCCCGGTGAAATCGCGCTCGTTGTCGATCAGTTCGTTACTGCGCAGGTACTCCACACCGAACACGATATTGCCGCGCCCGTTGGAAAACTCGAATCCACCCGCGCCTGAGAGCAGGTATTCCTCGCTATCACCCTCACTGGAGATACCCGTCTGCGAAGTGAACTCGATCCCATCAAAGTCCCCACCTTCGCGTAGCAGGAAGTTAACGACACCACTGACCGCATCAGCACCGTAGACGGACGATGCGCCCCCGGTAAGTGTCTCAACGCGCTTCACCATAGTGATCGGAATGGTGTTGACGTCGACCGCCGCGGATCCCTGCGAACCGGCAACGTGGCGACGTCCGTTGACCAGCACGAGTGTTCGAACGGTACCCAGGCCGCGAAGATCGAGAAAACCAATACCAAGATCACTCGATGTTGAACCGGTCTCTCCATCTTCCGGGTCCTGGAGTGCGGAGAAATTTGCCGGAAGTGAGTTGTTTAATGCCGGTGATTCGCGCAGCAGTTCCCCGAGGTCTACCTGCCCGGCTGTGCGCACGGTGTCGCCGCCGATTACGGTTACTGGACTCGATGAGGACGTGGCACTGTCAGTCGCAATCCGCGAGCCAGTCACCACAATCTCTTCACGTATCAACTCGGGTTCCTGTGCCAGCGCAGAAGAGACAGTGGCTAGCGGAACCGCGGCGCAGCTCAGGCAAGCGACAGCCAACCGACTACGAGCGAACGGAGGCCTGGCCCTCCTCAATGTGCTGGTTCCAGATTCAGCTCGCGTTTGCACGGCTTGCGAATTCGCAACAAGAGCGTTCTTCATTTAGTTCTCCCTGCCCGGCTGGACAATCTGCTAGGTACTGCGCCAGCAGTACCGGATGTGCATGTGCGCTCTATCGCCCAACGCCTGTAAGTGGTGCATTTGATCGTGGTGCACCGAGCGATAGAGTGCTGTCGTCCGGCGTGAGGTCGGGATTAGGTTCGGTAACAAGTTCCGACTCCCGGGCCCCGGCGCTAGATAACAGTTCCCCGGGGAGTCACAGCAAAACTTGTGCCGAGTGGGCACGAGAGTTGGGCAAAAGCTTGGTTTCGCTGGGTTTCAGCTGCTAACGGAAGGTATTAATCAGGGCTGGGAAAGCCTAAAACTCCGGCGAAAGCGTCGTTCACACAGAAGTCCGTGCGGTAAGCCACAAGTTATCCACCTGCCGCCTCTTCGTCGTGCATGGGTGGCTCGGCGATCAATGATCAGCGCATAGAGGCGCCGACTCTATGGACTAAGGCGGCACCAGATATGTGCAGTACGGGTCTTTTCTGTGCAGCCGTTAATGTAATAAAAGCGCTCTTTCGGTGCACATTGCGGCAGGTCGAACGCGTCGATTCATTACCGATAGAGGTCACCGGTACTACCCTCGAACCACTTCTTGTAGAGCCTTTGCAGGAATCCGGTTTTCTCAAAAATCAAAAGATAATTGCGCAGATAGTTCTCGAGCTGGGCATCGCCCATCGCGATGGCGATACCCATCGGCTCGACAGTGAGGGGAGGCATGACAAGCTGCAAACCCTCGCTCGGATAGCGGTTTTTGGTGTAAGCAAGGATCGGAAGATCCGCAACCATTCCATCGGTTTTGCCATCCAGCAGCATGCTTATGCCGGCGTCGTACTCGGCTACCGCTGTCAACGAAACCTCAGGCAGGCGTTCTTTCACGAGCGACTCGCTGGTCGATCCACTGAGTGCGGCGAGTTTCAGCCCAGCTTGATTGAAGTTACCGGGTGTCTTCAGTTTTCCGGGCGCTCTTTTATTGATCAGCAGTGACTTTCCGGACAGAACATAGGGGCCGACAAAACTCACGCCGCGTGTTCGCGCAGCAGTGATCGTCATGCCAGAAATCACCATATCCGCCTGTCCGGCTTCCAGGGCATCGATGAGATCACTGAATGGCAGCGTGACAATCTCCAGCTCCACATTCATCACACGAGCCACTTCTTTCGCCAGGTCGACGTCAAAGCCAACCAGTGTCTCCTTCTTACCGAAGCGAAAACTGAAGGGTTGCTGATTACCAGTCATCGCGACCCGCAGTTCACCTCTCTCGACAATACGATCAAGCACTGGACTCGCAGCAAACAGTGGAGCTGCGATGCAAAAAGAGAAAAGAACAACAGCAGCGCGTGAAAGACGCTTGCTAATTCCCGCTAACAGATACATGGAGTCATCCTTCTTGAGAGCAGTGTGGCTGCGAATGGGCGATGAGTTTGCGATTGGTTACTGCATGGTAAGAGTAGCGCATAAGCGTACGCCTAGTCCTGCGTACCCTGGCGAGACGAAAAACCCAAACGAAAGCCCGGATAAGAACGGTGAGTTCCTGTTCCGGGCTGTTGACTGAAAGCAAGTGTCGGGAATGCAGCTACGCTGAGGAATACCTGCTTGTATGACGGCCCTCTTGCCACTCTCGGCAGCTACATCTTCAGGTAATGTCTTGCACCTGCATCACCAGATCATTCCATTTTCGCTGGTTCTCGATATCGTGCTCCAGGCCCTGCTCGTCGGCGATGGTAAAGCGTTTGAGCGCGGGGGTTTTGCTCGTCGCTTGATATAACCAATAAGCCTCGGCTTTAAGCGCTTCATCGATCGGCTTGTCAATCGACTCATAAACCGCTTGTTTGCAAGCATTGATCGACTCCGCAGGAAATCTGGCGATGCGCTGAGCCAGTTCGTTTACGTAGTCGCCAATCTCCTCTGGGTCTAGCGCTTTGTTTATCGTGCCCATTGCCTCAGCCTCGTCGGCATCAAAGTCTCGAGCACTCAGGATGATCTCGAGCGCACGCCCCAAGCCGGTCTGACGCGCCATTCGCGAAGCGCCGCCACCGCAAGGCAGGATTCCCATGCCAACCTCCATCTGCATGAACTTAAATTTGCCTCGGGCCGCGAAACGCATATCGAGCGCGAGAGCGAGCTCGTGCCCGCCTCCGCGTGCGAACCCTTCGAGTTTTGCAATCGTAGCCTGCGGTACCTTGCTGATGCGCTCGCAAACCGACTGAAGATCAAGAATCTTTGCCTCTTCTCTTGCCACGGCCTCGTCTGACATGTCTTTGAGTAGCTCTGTGTCGTAATGGCAAACCCATATCTCTGGATTTGCCGACTGGAAAACTACGACCTTGGTGGCTCGATCTCGCTCAAGCCTCATCGCAAGGCTGTTCAGGTCAGCCAACATCTCTTGCCCCTGAACATTCACGGTTCCGAAGTCGAAGGTAACCGTGAGAATGCCTTCGTGCTGCTGCGTTGAAAAAGTTGTAAAACCCTCGTACTTCATACTGAATTCCTCTCCAAATCCGGGGTTATCGGGACGAGGTCCTGAACTCCGGGAAAAACGAGTGAATGTGCACGCGGGCAGCGCTCGTCGGAGGAACGACTAGGACGGGGACTGGGTACAGGCCCATTCGCAGAAACACGTAAGCAGGCTGAACGCCCACCACAGAAACTGCTAGAGCGCGCCACTAATCCCATTCCCTTCGAGTACCCACTGAACCTTTCCTGCAGACTGACGTTCCACCTTGGTGCCAACGTAGAAACACCGCAAACCTTGGTGCACAGCGATCAGAAGAAGTCTTATTAATCTCGATTAGTAGATAAAGACCGCATATCTATAATCAGTTTATTCCTAAGCAATATATTAGGAGATGTTACATGCGGGCCGGTTCAGACTCCACGGCCTCCGCTATCCTGTCGCTCAGAATTTCACACGTGAGTGGGTGAAATGCGAGCAGCGGGCTGATATGTAGGGATCGAAACCGCCTTCGTTCGATCAGCCCGTCGCAGATTTCTGCCACGTCGCCACCAGGACCTGCGTGCCGGCCCGGCAGTAAAAAGAACATAGCCGCGACGCATTGTTTATTGCTTAACGATCCGCCGCCTATGCTCTCGAGTAGTGGCTCATTGAAGCTGAATTCATCACCGTCCCGCCGCTCCATGGAACAAGCGATGACTTCAGAGACTTCTGCTTCCAGTAGTCCATCCAGCTGCCTGGCAACGGCATTGCGCAGTCGATTGACCGGACGGTGAGGTGTGCCGTGATCGACCAGCGCGACGACCGGCTTCGACAAACGATCTCTTTCCACAGTCTTTTGAACATGGTCCGCCAGTATCCGGGCCAATCGAATGTCTGGACACTCTGCATCATTGCCTGCCAGAGGCGGCGCGACTCTAACCTTAAGTTGCGGGGTCGTGAGCTGCGCATCGCGTATAAGTCTGAAGAGAAGCTCCTCAATTGCCAGGCTCGGCCCTAGGAACATAGGCAGAATCAGGATATTCAGCTCTCCTGCGCCAGTGCATTCCGCCAGCCTTTCCTCAACAATCGAAGCGGGAGCGCCTTCGAGTTTCTGGGGCGGAATTTTTGATGAGTGGAGAAGGCTCACCGCCTCGACAACTAGGCCAGTTTGCTCAGCGAGCTTCGTGGCGACGGCTCGAAGCGCCAGCACCGCTTGGGGACGTAACGATCCGTTGTCGACCAGAAAGACTCGCATAGTCAGCGTTAGCTCCTACTTTAAGTGGCTTTAATTGGCTTTAAGTGACCCGAATGTCTCGTTGACTCAGATTACGAGCGTGTTGGCCGGAGCGGAATAGTGAAGAGAACAGCAAAGATGGCAAGCTCAAAGGAGGCTTCCTAAGAGGGGAGCAACCGCTGATTTGCCGGGCGACTTCGCCTTACTTTGGCAGGCGGTAGGTCACATTGCCGTTCGAAATCCTAAGATAGCGCCTGGATTCGAGGGTGTTGATCAGAGACCTAAGCTGATCCTCTGTAAGTTTTTCCGAGAACAGGGCCTGGATTGTGTTTGCCAGCGTTTTCTCTTTACGCGGCCGTGACTGCGCGCGGCCGATCAGGTTCTTAACGATCGCATCGATCTTCTCATCGCTCGAAGATTCTTTGGACAAACGCAGAACCGGAATCTCGGCCAGGTCGTTTTCGCAATGCACGTCAAATCTGCGTGAGCGTAAATGACGGACCAAAGGATCGAAGCCCTTGTCCTTAGAAATAATATGGAAAGACGCTTTTGGCTCGCGGGATGCGAGCTCTCCCAGATAGCAGGCGATGTGAAAATCCAGCGCGTTTTTGCCCGTACCCGAGATTTTGATGTAATTAGCCGACTTCCCCATCGCCTGCATAGCCTCGGCCAGATCAAAAGGTACGCGCGATTGGGTCGCGCCCACGAATACCACCACCTTGAATGGATGAAGACGTAGCACTTCGAGGTTTTTGGGGCGAACGTTCTCAAAGTCGATCAGCACGTAGTTGGTCGTCTGTGCCTTGTCTTTCATTTTGTCAGCGCTTCCCATCTCGAATCCCATCAGTTGCCGTTTGCACATACGCTATGTCGGCACATAGGGCTGTCCCGGCTTTGATGGGAAAGGGTATACAACAACAAGGTGCCGAACGACAGAGCTGCATTGGCATGTGCCGCAGTCCTGCGCGCATATCCGGTCAGGCTGATTCCTGTCGCTGCGTTGTCAGACTGCGTGGCACATTCGCTGCTTGATTCTGGCAGGAACCGGAACCTACGGCCTAACGAAGCCTGACCTGTCTGAACCTCTCGGGCGTGTAGGAAGGGTAACCATAATCTCTCGCTCCACGGCCTACTCCGTTCATAACAATGAAGTGGTCGTGGATTCGGATATCGGTGGATCCATTCATCAGCTGAACGATTTGATAGGCCTCATCGAGCAACGCCGCATCCAACTGCAGTGCGTGCTCTCGGGGCCTGAAGTTACTACGCAGTCGGTAATCCACACCTGGGTAATCGCTCATCTCTATTCTCCCACCCATAAGCCATTTCACGGCGTTGTCATTCTTGAAGGCCAGTAGACTGAGAAGCGAAGCCTTGTAGGCCTCGAAGTCCCGAATGACCAGGCGACCGGGATAGAAAACATTCCCGGTGAACAGGAAATCTGTCCATGGGTCGTATAAACACACGGCGTGCTCATCAAGCCCCGGCGTCTGTAGCAGGCTTAGCGTTCGCCCACCAAGGTCGAGGTTCCTCTGCGCAAGGAGCTGTTCGCGCTGCATACTTCCGACCGAGAGAACCTTGGTGTTCGGCCGATCAGCGAATTGTTCAGCACCCTGATTTTGCGAAAAGTCTGAGCCCAGCGGCAGCACAGCAAGCTCGAGGTATTCAACGTGGTTTGCCCTCTGCCAGCGGGCAATGATCGTGTCGACGGTATCGCGAAGAGGAAAATACTCGCTCTCGGTGGTGGCTCCCGTGTCCAGAAGAACGGCCTGGGTCTTCCCAAACAGCAGGTACATGAAGGGCGCTTCCCAATGAATGGCCGGATTCTCGCGCAGAATATAGGTGTGCTCGTTGTAGCGGTGTACCTGAATCCGTACATCTGAGTTTGCCTTTGCGGAAATGCTGCCGTGAATCCAGTTAAAACGCATGTTACCGGGAGCCGGGGAATCACCAATGAACTCCGGTTCGGCAAGCGTCGCTGCCCCCAGGAGTGAAACCAGCGGCGCAAGGAGCGCGAGGATTAAGTGCCGTTTTGCGTTCATGATGTTCTTTCCGCGATCTCTAAGGGTCGGTGGTGTAGGCCCAGGGAATCTCGTTGTAAATTAAAAAGTCGTCGTACTTGTAGATCCCGGGACCCGGGACCTCGTCGACAGCTTTGACGGCAACATCGAGCATCGAGAGCGTCATCTGCATAGGCGGCTCATCGGGTTGCCAGGTGGTGCCAATGGGGTAATCGACCTTGGGTGTGGTAGTCATCTCAATGTGATTGTTGATGAGGTGCGTAACGGGATACTCGTCAGCCAGCTGGCGCAAACGCCGGATGCTCGCAACCCATGCCTCCCAGTCGTCAAGATACAGGCGCCCCCGGTAGAACATATCGCCGGTGTAAAGCAGATCCGTCCAGGTGTCGTACATAGAGAGCTCGGAGCTTTGGTGCCCAGGTGACCCGGTCACAATCAACTTCCGCCCGCCCAGGTCATACTCGATGCGCTGGTCCGGGTAACTCGTAAACCCCCAGTAGTCCATGACTTCTTCATGGGTGAGGCCAACCATGATGGTATTGGGGCGATCCACAAACTGATTCCATGCCGCGTAGTGGTCTCCGTGCAGGTGGCTATTCGCGACGATGAGCTCTACGCTCTGACCGTGTTTTGCCTCCCATTCGCTAATGACACCGTCCACCACATCGCGAAGCGGAAACAATGCGGGGGAAGAAGTAGAGCCCTGATCGATCAGCAGCGCTTTGTGATTGCCGAAGAGCAGATACATAAAGGCGCCTTCATAGTTAATCGCTTTGTTTTCGCGAAGAATGAACGTGTGCTCGTTGTAGGCGTGAACCTGCACGGGTGGGTCGGTATTGTCCATCGCCGATTTAGAGCCATGTATCCAAACCTCCGGAAAGCTACCCTCCGCTGCTATGGGAGACGAAAAATCCAGCTCAGCAGCCGTGATGGACACAGCCCGCTCCATCGCGAACAACGCGGCCGAAACCACGGTGATACCAAGCACATGACGGACCTTAATCATCAGAAAGCAATCCTCTTAAGAAACCAATAGACGCCGGTTCCCGCGATGGCGACGGCAGCCGGATGAGCAACTTTCTTTTCGTACCAGGGCTGTCGGCGATACCAACCGGCGAGTAAAAAGGCGGCCACCAGGACCGCAAGCTGACCAAGCTCGACTCCTACGTTAAACAGCAACAACGAACTCAAGAATTGTTCTTTCGGTAGACCGATGTCAGACAGTACTGATGCGAACCCCAGGCCGTGCAGAAGACCAAACAGTACAACCACCGCCAGACGCCAGCGTTCGTGCTGGTTCTCAGCGAGGCTGTCGAGTGCCACGTAGACAATCGATAGAGCAATCAACGGTTCGATCAGTGTGGGAGATACCCGGACTACTCCGTACATAGACATCGCCAGGGTCAACGAATGAGCGATCGTGAATCCCGTCACCTGAATCAGAAGCTGCCGCCAGCCACGGCTGAAAAAGAACAAGCCGAGCACGAACAGGATGTGATCAAGTCCTTTCGGGATAATGTGCTGAAACCCGACAGCGATCCACGTCACCCACGGCGCCAGTCGTTCCCAGCGCTCCAGAGACCAGGCCGACAGGGCATAGGCATGCAGAGGTAAGCGTTGGCTTGCACTCAGAAACACCGGCTGGCTCGTCCGATCCACGTCTGTAAGCAATCGGGATTGAGGAAGACGATGGTGGGGTGTTCTCACCGTGAGCAAACACGGCCAGGGAATCTCAAGGCCTTCGGCCATTGCTATCTGGACAGCGGAAGCACCGGCAACAGAAGCTACGTAGTTCAGCGTGGCCATCTGTGGCGTCAGAGGATTCTCTATCGCCTCCAGGCTGCTTGCCCCAATCTCAAAGCTGCTCAGTCTTCTTGGCGTCGTCTCGCCATCGACTACTAGCACCAGTTCCCGATCCAACCGCGTGATCGCCGCGTCGATGAGTGCACGCTGCTCCGACTCAGAAGCCTGAGAGGCATCCCAGTAGGACTGGGACGACATAAGCGACTGCCCCAGATCGATTTCGATGCTGACCCTGATCTCATCTGCTTCAGCATCGACATCGATGCGCGTCATGTTGAGGAGATGCGCCCAGGAAAACTGACTGGGAATCAACCAGATAAGGATTACCAGCACTAACGAAAGTGAACGCGGCATATCCGGACGAGCCACTTGCTTGCTTGCGTTTGGTGACGCAATTTACATGCCGCGCTGAAACCTGGATTTTCCTAACATCTGCTGACTTCGCGAGCAAAAGCGGTGCACGTCTTCTGTGCATCGCTTAGAAGCAGTGCGTTTTGCCCGAGCATTGAGCCTGTTTAGCGCTTAGTGAGGCGTACGGGTTTCGGCATCAGGCACAGAACAGTGCTGGGTAGCTGGGGAGTCCGAAAACTCGCGAAACGCCGGTGGAAAACTGCTCGCAAGGTCGACCATCCGAAGGTTTACTCGTCAACGCTGGCTCTGGCATGTTACTGGCAGTCTCCGGGCCAAGGCAGAGACTGCCGAAAGTGATCTACTCACGGGGTCGGCCGTTGCCGCACGTGGAAGCCTGGGAGCGTCGGTACGATCCTTGCTGCTGGTTTGCCGTTGAAGCTACCCACCTGGAAGTTGTCCCGGTAAACCGAGATCCATCGAACCTCGATCAGTGGGTGAGGTTATCGTTCTGGGCTCCGGGGGTTCGTTACGCCACTCAACAGGAACTCACTTAACGTTCGATAGCAATCTCGGAGCATGATTTATGTCCTTACGGTCTCGTTTACCCGGTCAACGATTCGATCAGATGCTACTGGCGGGCATCTGCTGCACAGGATTCATGGGGTGTTCGAGTGAATCAGTGCCCGACGACATACTCGCGGCCCAACTCAAGACCGCCGAGTCAATGATCGATGCGTTCTACTCCTTCGACGGCGATCGCCTGCGACCGATCCTCGCCAAGGCCGGCGCCGCCCAGGGCAAGATCCTTGGTTATCAAGGCTGGGCCGAGGGCGGCAACTACATCGTGTTGGAACGGGCGCCGTGCGCAAGCCAGAGCGACAACAAAATCGACTGCGCCATTACGGTGCAGGATGATCCGGTGGTAGCCCTCGAAACTGGTTTCAATGTCACCGATACCTTTCATTTGACCTTTGAGGGCACCGACATTGTAAATGTCGAAACCAGCTCCAATGACCAGCCCATCTACTATGAGGCCAGAAAATGGGTAGAAGAGAACCTACCCGAAGTGATGGAAGGACCCTGCCGTCGCGTAGATGGCCTACGAGCAACCCCAGGCGATTGTGCGCGCGCCATGACCGACGGCTACGCCCAATTCCTAAAAGCGAAGAAAGCGGCCGAGGCGGCGACCGAGGGCAGCGCATTTGTACCACCGGAGTTCGAAGTGCCGGAGCTGGTAACGACGGCGGATTTTAAACTGGTCCCGCTGGGACCGGAACTCGTCGACATGGATTACCAGGCATACATGTCATCCATCGAACACCTCCAGACCACATTCACCCGAAGCACAGACTGGCCTCACGCCGCCATCGACGACGCAGCGGCCATGCAGGACATGTTGAACGAGCAGAGCCGATTCGAGCAGCGCGAGTCTTTTGCCTACGGCGTGCTTACACCGGAAGGTGATCGAGAGCGCGGCTGTATCTATGTACGCCCATCCAAGAAACCAGGGTTCGACGCCGAAGTGTCTCTCTGGGTCACAAAAGCGGAGTTCGATGCCGGCTTCGATACGTCGCTTTACGAATGGACGCGAGAATGGGTCGCAGCGACCTGGCCGTTTGCGTCGGTAGCCTACCCTGGTCGTGCGATCAGCTGGGATGACTGGGACGCTATTTAGCGCTCCGGTCGTAAGAGTCCCGATCTCGCACTCAATGAAATAAGGTCCGCCAGATCATTTCTATCGATCTAGCAGAGCTACGAGGCCAGGGTGCGCCTAGAGGTTCTTCAACTTTTCGTCGGAGTAAAAAGTCAGCGCCAGCTGATCTTTAACCGACAGGGGCACGCACTTACCCGCGCCGATTTGCCCCTCAGTGTCGTCGGCACAATAGGTACCAAACAGGCGATCCCAGAGAATCAGCATGCAACCGTAGTTCGAATCCGAGTGCTTGCGATCGCTCGCATGGTGGATGTGGTGCTGCTGCGCCGTGGCAAACACCCAGTCGTACACGGGAAGAGATTTGAGCGGCAGGTTGGCGTGGTTCATGGTGCCGTTCCAGATGCCGAACGCGCCCGCTACGGCCATTACGCCGTCGCTCGCTCCCAGTACTGCCAGCGCAATGGGGGTACCCAGCATCAGCGCAAGCCACTCGAAGGGATGGGTTCGATCGCCACGCATGCAGCCCATTTTCGTGATGTGGTGGTGTGTGGCGTGAATCCGCCACCAAAACAGCGATTCGTGCTGGACTCGATGCAACCAGTAGTAAATGAACGTCGACACCAGCATGACCAACATCGCGCATCCCAGGTATCCTGGGACTGTGGTCGGTGCCAGCTCTACGCCGAGCGGCGTCATATCGCGGACCGCTTTGAAGCCGTCGGCTATCGGGGTCTCATAAAAATCGGTGTAAAGAGGGACCCAAATCAAGCCGCCCGCCGCCAGCCAGCCTGCATCCTCGATCATCTCTTTCGGCTCTAATAGCCAGTCTTCGCGTTTCGTCCAGATCCGCTCCGCAACAATCATTAAGGGGATGGGCAAAACGATCATGATTGCGGAGAACAACCCCCGATGAACCCAGTCATCAGCGACCATGAAAGCCACGCCCAAGGTAAAACCCAAAACCAAGATTGGCTGCGGTAACGCCCATAACCAGTCTTTAGTGGACCACGCAGACGTGCTGGTTTTTGCGGCCGAAGTCCCTGCAGAAGTCGCCGCAGTGGGACCACCTTCCGCCGCAACCCCGTCTTCCGACACTCTTGACTCTGCTAGTCCGGAGGAAAGGTCCAGTGCGGAGACCTCGTGCGCGGCGCCGTGGATGAGCTCACTCATGGGAAAACCGCTCCTTTTCTGTGCTCTTTTATTTGACGGGTCAATTCAGACCTGAAACAGTGCAAAAATTACGCCACTAGTTGCTAGTTCGAGTGCTCACAAAAACGGTGCACGTGTGGATTGAGAGCGAACCTGGACCTTCCAGTTTTTCCAATAATTTCATGACTTTACCGGGCTTCGAATGAACTCATCTGCACGGCTGTGTATCACACGACGAAAACGCACCAAAATTGCACACGCACTCGCATCTATGGAGCCCCTATTTGCATCATGAGACTGCGATTGAAGTCCTAAAACTGTGCAGGTAACTGTGTTTCAAACCTCTGGCACGAGGGTTGCTTTATGTGTGGATTGACGTAGCCAGTCGCAATCAGCGCAGGAAGCACCGATGCAGCACCGTTTTCAGAGATTTCGAATAGCCGCCCTGCTCTTTCTCTCTCTCTCGAGCATCCTGCTAACAGCTCCATCCCAGGCCAAGCCTTTGATCGTGGGCTATAGCGACTGGCCGGGGTGGGTCGCGTGGGAGATCGCGGTTGAAAAGGAATGGTTCGCCGAGGCTGGCGTTGACGTGCAGTTCGAGTGGTTTGACTACGCCGCGTCCATGGAGGCATTCGCTGCCGGCCAATTAGATGCGGTGACTATGACCAACGGCGATACCCTCGTTACCGGGTCCACCGGCGCGCAGTCCGTCATGATTCTGGTGGGAGACTACAGCAACGGAAACGACATGATCGTAGCTGCGCCGGGTATCACCTCAATTGCCGAACTCAGAGGAAAGCGCGTGGGGGTTGAAATTGGCTTTGTCGGTCATCTACTCCTGCTCGACGCATTGGAAAGCGCGGGATTGACCGAGGCCGATGTGGAACTGGTCAACGTACCCACCAATGAAACACCGCAGGTTTTAGCGTCGCGCGATGTGGACGCGATCGTTGCCTGGCAGCCTAACTCAGGCCAGTCTCTGGAACGCGTGCCGGGATCAACGGCCATTTACACTTCGAGAGATCAGCCGGGTTTGATCTACGATGTCTTAGCGGTTGCACCCCAAAGCTTGTATCGCAACCGCGAAGCCTGGGCAAAAGTCGTCGAAGTCTGGTATCGCGTGGTGGACTACATTCTTGATCCCACCACACGTGATGACGCGCTCTCAATCATGGCGGCCAGAGCGGGCCAGCCCCCGGAGAAATACGCGCCACTTCTCGACGGAACAAAACTCTTGCGGCGTGACGAGGCTCAAGACTTGTTTCGTGAAACCGATGGATTCGACTCCCTGCTCGGCTCATCCAAAATTTCGGATGAGTTCAATCGCAAGTACGAGGTCTACTTGGATCCGCAGAACCTTGATACCTACATTGATGGCAGCTTAGTTCTTGGTAATTAGCTGGCAGGACACAACTCTGCGCAAGCGAACGTATTAGCATGAGTTCCGCTCCCTGGCTTGCTCCGCGAGTGGCGCTGTCATTACCACGCGAGCGACTGCTGACGGCCCTTTCCTTTTTACTTCCCCTGATTGTGTGGGGAGTGGTGAGCTACACGCCGTTCGTCTGGCACCCCAACATCGAAATCACCGAACCCGGCTCGGTTCCGTACTTTCGCGAAGGCATGCTGATCGAACGTGAGGAATTTGAACGCGAGTATGCCCAGCAGGTTGACGAAGGCGGCGAACTACCTGCGGGAATTCGCGCGAACCCGGTTTATCTGCCAGCCCCCCATGAAGTGGCGGTCGCGTTCTACACTTCGTTTACTACGGAGCCACGGCGGCGCAGCGAACAGTGGCTCCACGAGAGCCTTTGGCACAGCATTCAGATTATCTTCTGGGGCTTTATGCTCTCTTCGCTGGTTGGTGTTCCGCTCGGGGTCCTTTGCGGCACTTTTGCCGCAGTTTCGCGGTTGCAGGAACCGTTTGTCGAATTCTTTCGCTACCTGCCCGCTCCAGCCTTTGGAGCCCTGGCGGTAGCGATCCTCGGCATCTACGACGGTCCGAAAATCGCCATCATCTTTATCGGGACGTTCTTTCAGCAGGTTTTGGTCATCGCCAACACGACCCGGCAGCTTGATATTGGCCTGCTGGAGGCGGCGCTGACCCTGGGTGCAAACCGACGACAACTGCTGTTCCAAGTGGTGATTCCCGGCATTCTTCCCCAACTGTACAAAGATCAGAGGATTCTGCTTGGCTGGGCCTGGACCTATCTGATCGTGGCCGAGCTGATCGGTACCAGCTCAGGGATTACCTGGTTTATCACGCAGCAGGCGCGCTACCAGAACTTTGCGAACGTATTCGCCGCCATCATGATGATCGGCATCATCGGCCTGTTGTCGGATCTGTTGTTGGCCAGGCTTGGCAAACGTCTATTCCCATGGCAGCGAGACACTAATAAGGCGTAATGCCTTGTTGCATAAGTCATCATGAGTAATCCGACACTTCCGTGCTATCTCGACCAAAGTGCCGCCGTCAAAGCGCGCTTCGACGAACTTAAACGTCGCGACCTGATCCTCGAGGTTCGAAATCTTGGCAAGGTGTTCGAGTCCAATAAAGGCTCGGTGACTGCACTGCAAGAAGTGAGTTTTAAGGTTCATCGCCGTGAATTTGTCACTGTGATCGGGCCCTCGGGCTGTGGCAAGTCGACGCTGATTCGGATCCTCGCTGGACTTGAATCAGCAAGCTCAGGCCAGGTGTTGTTGGAGGGTGCTCCGGTCCTGGCGCCGGGCCCCGACCGGGGCATGGTGTTTCAGGGTTACACACTGTTCCCTTGGCTGACTGTAAAGCGCAACGTCATGTTTGGGTTGCGCATCCAGGGGGGAACAGACGCAAACGCGGAAAGTGAAGCTCTTGAATGGATAAAGCTTGTGGGTTTGGAAAGGTTCGCAGACGCCTATCCGGATCAGTTATCTGGTGGTATGAAACAACGGGTCGCTATTGCGCGAGCTCTCGCCGCTAAACCGCGTATCCTGCTGATGGACGAGCCCTTCGGCGCACTGGACGCCCAGACTCGTACCAGGATGCAATCCTATCTCCTGGAGATATGGAAGCACGTGGACATCACGATCTTGTTTATCACTCACGATCTTGATGAAGCGATCTATCTGGCAGATCGGATACTGGTGCTGGATGCCCACCCCGGGCGCGTCAATGAGCTAATCGAAGTGCCGGTTTCGCGGCCTCGCTCCGTCGCACAATTTCTGGAGCCTGAGTTTCTGGCAGCGAGGCAGCGATTGGATGAGTTGATTCATCCGCCTACCGCAGAGGACGATGAAGACTCCCTGAACTTGGCGCTGCTGGCATCCGTCGGAGAGCTAGTAAGACCACAGGACTAACAAATCCAATCTATGTTTTACACGCACTCCAACCAGAGCCGATTGCCAAAGCGCACGCGATCCAACGCTTGCATCCGCCTAAGGTCGCAGGATCTGTCGCACTGGATCGAAGCCAACATCCAGCTACGCCCGTGGCCGATACGTACACCCGTGGCCGCTAAGAAAGCTCCGTAGCTGAACAACGAAACAGTGGGCCCGAAAGTGGCCTAGAGAAATTGCGAATTTGCGATGAGAGCAATCGCCACAGAATGCTCAAGATATTTACGAGGAAAAAAGCATGGCCGAGATATTTCCCGATGAGGAAATGATGTATGAGGACCGGATCCCCGGCGGCGCTCATTGGTCTCTCTTGATGCGACGGGGTACGGTGCTGCGCGTTACTGATCTGAGAGGTGGTGCGAACGTCGGCATGATGTTTTACAACCCCATCGACAAACTGGAGCGCTACAACGCACCGGACACCCTGAAGTGCCAGCACACCTTAAAGCTTACCGCAGGGCACTGTCTCTACTCCGACATGGGTCGAATCTTTTGCTCCATCACCGAAGATGCTCTGGGTTGGCATGACACAGTCGGTGGGAATCTCAGCGAAAAGAAGCTGAAGGAAAAATATGAGGTTAAGACTTTCCAGGAAGCGCGAAACAACTGGACCTTGAGCGGTGAACACTGCTTCGACGTCGAGTTAGCGAAGTATGGATTGGGCGAAAAAGACCTGGCGGCAAACCTTAATTTGTTCAGCAAGGTTGTCATCGACGAAGATGGGAACATGGTGTTCGTCGAGGACCACAGTCCAGCCGGAACAACCGTAGATCTGCGCTTTGAGATGGATACATTGGTGCTGCTGCACACTTGCCCTCACCCGATGAACCCGGATCCAAAATACCCTCGCAAACCGATCCAGTACCAGGTTCGAAAGGCCAGCCCCCTGACCCCAGATGACGTGTGCATGAACTCGTATGAAGAGAATCGCCGGGGATTCCAAAACAATGCTCTCTATCACCTAACCGGAGGATACTAATGATAGTTTCCAGCGAACTAGCCGAAGATAACGCGAGCTTTCGCGAAGTGGTGCCCGCAGGCGACTACTGGATAGAGACCGTAAAACAAGGGCAGACCATGCGAATTCTCGATCTTGAGGGTAACCAGGCTGCCGACACGTTGTTTTACAATCTCGAGGATCCCAGCGAGCGTTACTCCGCCATGGACACTATCCGTGACCAGGGCAATATCTACCTCACCACCGGTACTACGCTGGTGTCTAACCGCGGAAACGCCATGCTCGACATTGTGGCGGATACCTGCGGGCGTCACGACACTCTTGGCGGCGCATGCGCAACTGAGTCCAACACGGTGCGATACGCGCTCGAGAAGAAATGCATGCACGCTTGCCGCGACAGCTGGATGCTTGCAGTCAACAGGCACGAAGAGTTCGGCTTAGGCAAACGAGATATCACCCACAACATCAATTTTTTTATGAACGTACCGGTGACGCCTGAGGGTGGTCTGACGTTCGAAGACGGGATTTCAGATGCCGGCAAGTATGTGGAGCTCAAGGCCCGCATGGACGTCATCGTGCTCATCAGTAACTGCCCCCAGTTGAACAACCCCTGCAATGCCTACAACCCGACTCCCATCGAGATCCTGATCTGGGATGAGTAACTAACGGTGCCGGGAAGCCCGCAGAAGATATCCAAGGTACTCATAGCGAACCGCGGTGCTATTGCGGTCCGAATTACTCGCACCTTGCGGAAGATGGGAATCCGCGCCGTGGCCGTCTACGCCGAGGCAGATCGTGAGTCGCTGCACGTACGCGTGGCTGACGAGGCCTACGCTCTGGGCGACGGAGCGGCGCGAGACACCTACTTACATCAGGAAAAAATCCTCGCGGCTGCAACCGAAGCAAGTGCAGACGCGATCCACCCCGGCTATGGCTTCCTCAGTGAGAACACGGAGTTCGTAGAGCGCTGCAGCCAACACGGTATTGCCTTCCTGGGACCTACTGCTGCACAGATAGAAGCCTTTGGCCTTAAGCACCGAGCCCGCGAACTGGCGAGCAGCGAAGGTGTACCCCTCCTCCCGGGGTCTGGCGTACTTGCGGGGCCCGAGGACGCCGCACGCCAGGCAGAAAGCATCGGTTATCCGGTAATCCTGAAGAGCACGGCCGGTGGTGGCGGGATCGGCATGCAGGTGTGTGCGAACGCTGATGAGCTCGTGCGCGTGTATAACTCAGTGGCCACGCTCAGTGCGAACAATTTTTCCAATGCTGATCTGTTTCTGGAGAAATACGTCGCGAATGCCCGGCATATCGAGGTGCAGGTGTTTGGGGATGGGAAAGGGAACGCCATCGCCCTGGGCGAAAGGGACTGCTCCGCTCAACGTCGAAATCAGAAGGTCATTGAAGAGACTCCAGCCCCAAACCTCTCTGATGAGGTGCGCAAGCAGCTGGGTGACGTCGCATTAAGACTGCTTAAAGCCATCGACTATCGGAGTGCCGGTACGGTTGAGTTTATCTTCGATGCCGATACTTCGCAGTTCTACTTTCTGGAAGTCAATACGCGCCTGCAGGTCGAACACGGCGTTACCGAGCTCGTTTACGCCGTCGATATCGTCGAATGGATGGTGCAACTGGCCGCAGGCGATCTGGAGACCCTGGACAACCTGGCAGTCGCCCTGAACCCGCAAGGTCATGCAGTTCAGGCCCGGGTTTATGCCGAAGATCCAGCGAAGGGGTTTCAACCCTCTGCTGGACTGCTCTCTCACGTTAGTTTTTCAGTAACAAGTGAGTGTCTCCGAATCGATCACTGGATCGAGTCAGGCATCGAGGTGAGTCCATTCTATGATCCGATGCTGGCTAAGGTGATCGCATTTGCCAATACCCGCGACCAGGCGCTTGCCAACCTTGAGCAGGGCCTTGCGGCCGCAACCATCTATGGGATTGAAACAAACCTGGATTATCTTCAGGCACTGCTGCGTTCTCAGCCCATCATCAGCGGCGAATACTTCACCAAGACCCTGTCGGATTTCGCATATCAGAAACACGCGCTGGAAGTACTGAGCCCCGGCACCATGACAACGGTTCAGGACTTTCCCGGACGCGCGGGCTACTGGGACGTGGGAGTGCCGCCCTCGGGCCCTTTCGACAGCGAGAGTTTTCGCCTTGGTAGTAGAGCTCTTGGGAATCCACTCGAAGCAGCTGGCCTGGAAATCACTCTGGATGGGCCCACTTTGCGCTTTCTTTCAACTGCGAGAATCGTTCTAACAGGCGCTCAGATGCCTGCGCGGCTGGATGGCGCTCACTTACCTTTCTGGGCGCCGGTCGATGTAACGCCGGGACAAACTCTGGAGATAGGTAAAGTAGAGGGGGCGGGAACTCGCGCTTATCTGCTTGTAGCCGGAGGCATCCAGTGCCCCGAATATCTCGGGTCCAGGTCGACGTTTACCCTTGGCCGCTTCGGCGGTCATGCAGGCAGGGCACTGCGCACGGGGGACGTCCTGCACCTTGATCCCGAATGGCAAAACGCAACCTCGGAACCCCGAACCCTACCTCCGCAGTTGATACCCCGAATCGACCGGCGGTGGACGCTGCATGTGATCCCCGGACCGCACGCGGCGCCGGACTTTTTCACCAGCGACTACATTGAGCGTTTCTTCGAGCAAGACTGGGAGGTGCATTACAACTCAAGCCGTACCGGCGTGCGACTCATCGGCCCTAAACCAGAGTGGGCACGCAGCAGCGGCGGCGAAGCCGGTATGCATCCATCGAATATTCACGACAATGCGTATGCCTTCGGCACCGTCGACTTTACCGGCGACATGCCGGTGATTCTCGGGCCCGATGGACCTTCGTTGGGCGGCTTCGTGTGTCCGGCCACGGTCATCACGGCCGACCTGTGGAAGATCGGCCAGATGGCCGCCGGGGACGTTGTGAACTTTGCTGCGGTCAGCAAGGAATCGGCCGTCGCTGAGTTGGAGCGTACGCAACTGCAAGTGCAGAACCTCGAGGCCGCCCCCAAAAAGCTGATGACCACACGCAAGCTCAAGCCGGAAGTGGTTCACTTTCAACCGAACCAGTTTGAGATTTGTATCCGACGTAGCGGCGACAGTTGGCTCCTGGTCGAGTTCGGGGACATGACCCTGGACATTGAGCTCAGGTTTCAGGCCCATCAACTGATGCTGGCTCTCCAGAGCGCGGACATCCCGGGCGTCTTGGAATTGACTCCGGGAATACGCAGCCTGCAGATTCACTTCGATCCAAGGACCATCACCGATACGCAGCTGATCAAGCAGCTGCGATCTCTCCTGGAACAGCTGGCGGACTCCCACCACGGGACGGTGGCGTCGAGAAAGGTTCGCCTGCCTCTATCCTGGAATGACGAGCAGTGCCGGCTTGCGATTGATAAGTATGATCAGGTGGTTCGCAAGAATGCCCCTTGGTACCCATCGAACATTGAGTTCATTCGGCGCATCAACGGACTCGATTCCGTCGACGAGGTAAAGCGAATCGTTTTCGATGCGAGTTACCTGGTCATGGGACTTGGTGATGTGTATCTCGGAGCACCGGTCGCGACGCCCGTTGATCCACGACATCGACTTGTGACCACCAAATACAACCCGGCAAGAACGTGGACCGCTGAAAACTCCGTGGGCATTGGTGGTTCCTATCTGTGCATCTACGGCATGGAAGGACCGGGGGGCTATCAGTTTGTCGGGCGCACACTGCAAATGTGGAACCGGTATCGCCAGACCGCCGAATTCAGCCAGCCCTGGCTGCTCAGATTTTTTGACCAGATTCAGTTCTACCCGGTCGATTCAAAAGAGCTTATGCAGATGAGGAAAGAGTTCCCCGCCGGGTCCTACCCCATCGAAATCGAAGAGACGCAGTTCGATCTATCTGACTACAAGTCTTTCCTGAGCGAAAACTCGGCATCGATCGAGCGGTTCAAACATCAGCAACAACGTGCGTTCGATGAAGAGTTGGAGGACTGGAAGAGAACGGGACAGTTCTTCTTTGAGGAGCGTGCGCCCGAGAACGAACCTGAGAATGAAGCTGTTCCCGAGGGTGTACAGGTGGTCGACAGCCCGGTCGCAGGGAGCGTCTGGAAGCTGGAGGTGAGCGAGGGCAGCGAGGTTTGTAAAGGCGAGATCCTCATGATTCTGGAGTCCATGAAAATGGAGATTGAAGTACCTGCACCCTGCTCCGGCCGAATCCAAAAAACGCTGAGAGCAGCGGGCTCGCTTGTGCAGGCGGGCGTTCCCCTGGTGTTCATAGAGACTGAAACATGATTCCTGAAGATTTCGTCCCCCATATCGAAGCGGTACTCAACCTCTATCGGAGCGAAGCTTGCTCGGTGCGCGAGTTGACCTTGTACCTGATAGAAAAAGCGGAACAGTACGCTGATCGCAACATCTGGATCAGGCGCCTCTCGCAGTCCGAGCTTGAGCCTTACTTCCAACGCCTTGAATCCAGCACGCCGGATAAGCTCCCCCTGTACGGAGTCCCGTTTGCGATCAAGGACAATATCGATCTTGAGGGCGTGGAAACTACCGCCGCGTGCCCGGAGTTCGCCTACCGGGCAGAACATTCGGCATGCCTGGTGCAACGGCTGATCGAAGCCGGCGCAATACCTCTGGGGAAAACCAATATGGATCAGTTCGCGACCGGGCTGGTTGGGACACGTTCGCCCGCACCATGGGGACCTTGCAAGAATGCCTTTGATCCCGCGGTTATCTCCGGAGGTTCGAGCGCGGGATCGGCCGTCGCAGTGGCTCTGGGATTAGTGTCGTTCTCTCTGGGTACGGATACAGCGGGCTCAGGACGGGTCCCGGCAATGCTTAACAACCTTTTTGGCCTGAAGCCCAGCCGCGGGCTTCTTAGCATGACCGGCATAGTCCCGGCCTGTCGGACACTGGACTGCCCCAGTATCTTTACTTTGTGTGCGACCGATACCTACAAGATCTTTTCGATTGCCGCAGCCAAGGATGACGGTGATGCGTATTCAAGGGTAAACCCGTTCAGCAATTCGGAACGCTTCTTTGGTGAGACCAACCACAAGCCCGTCATCGGCGTGCCCGCCCGAGATCAGCTTGAGTTTTTTGGTGAGCAATCAGCGGCCGACCTGTTCGACCAGGCGGTTAAGAACTGGAACCGGCTGGGTGCCGATATAGTGGAAGTTGACTTCGAGCCCTTGTTGAACGCCGCCAAGCTGCTCTACGAGGGTCCCTGGGTAGCCGAACGCTACGCCGCGATGGAGTCGATTCTCACGCAGCAGCCAGAAGTCGTGCATGAGGTCGTACGCGGCATCGTGACTGGCGCAGAGGGCAAAAGCGCTGTGGACGCCTTCAAGGCGGAGTACGAGCTCCAGGAGTATCGCCAGTTTGCCGAGGCGCTGTTCGAACAGGTGGACTTTCTTTTAAGTCCCACGGCGCCCAGAAGCTATTCGATCGACGAGCTTCTGGAGAACCCGGTGCAGCTCAACTCCAATATGGGTTACTACACCAACTACATGAATCTTCTGGATCTGTGTGGGCTGGCTGTTCCAGCGGGTCAAATGGCCAACGGAATTCCCTTCGGGGTTATGCTCGTCGCGCCGCGCTTTCGCGAGACAGCGCTGCTCAATCAGGCTCTGCTCTGGGAGCAACAGCAAGAGCTGCCGATGGGCGTATCTCAGCAGGCTTATCAATCAAAGCCAGATCTCGCGCGGGTAGCGGATGGCCGATACATACAGGTCGCCGTCTGCGGTGCACACCTCGAAGGTATGCCCCTTAACTGGCAATTAGCCGAAAGGGGCGCGCGGCTGGTTTCCGCGACCGAGACCAGCGAAAACTACCGGTTTTATGCGCTTAAGGGAGGCCCAGTCAAACGGCCCGGCCTGGTACGCGATGAAAACAACGGCTGCCGCATAAAAGTCGAAGTCTGGTCCTTACCGGCCGAAGAGTTCGGCAGTTTCGTGGCCGCGATCCCCTACCCCTTGGGAATCGGCAAACTGGAGCTATTAAGTGGCGAATGGGTCAGTGGCTTTATCTGCGAGGGTCTCGGCATCGACGGCGCTGAAGACATTTCTGCACTGGGGTCCTGGCGTACCTATATCGCCGGTCTAACGGCCTGAGTCGGTACCAAGCATCTGTAGGCTCTCACGGCCACACACCCTCGTGATACGAATCCGAGTCCTCGGATCGTAGGTTCGGCGGTGCGTCCCGAACCGGCTACGTTAGCGTGCGACGTCGCCGAGCAGCTTCGGCAGCGCACTATTCACCTGTTCAAGCACCGCACTCACACGCGCGATTCGAGTGACCCCCGGTCGATACACCAGGAACACGTCGCTTTGCTTCGCTGACCAGTCTGGCATGACACGTTCCAGTCTCCCTGCCTCGACATGCTCACGGGCGACAAAGTTCGGGACGTAACAAACGCCGACGCCCGAAGCGGCCATCGCGGCAAGGGTCGAGAAATTCTGTACACCCATGGCGGCGTTTATCTCGACGTCAACTCGCTCGCCCGTGTCGACATGGCGTATGTTCCAAACTCGCCTCAAGGTATCCGACGCAAACACCAGGCAAGGCACTCGCGCCAGATCGGCCGGGTGTTCCAGTTCACTGCTCTCAGCCAGCGCTGGCGCTGCGTAGAAAAACCGACGGTAACTCCCCAGTCGTCGCGCCACTAATCGGTCATCCTTTACCCGGTTCATGCGAAATGCCAGATCAAACGAAGGATCTTGCAGATCTTCAAAGTTATGCGCGGTTTTAATCACCGTGCGAATCTCCGGTAATGCAGAACGCAAGTGCGGCAGGAACTTTGTCAGCACCAGCTCACAAAACTCCGGTGTTGCAGCCATGCTCACCACGCCGCTGGGGCTGCTTTCCTCCAAAGCGGCTTCTCGTAGAAGCCGTTCTCCTTCAGCCAGAAGAGACTCAACCCGCGGCAGTAGACGTCGTCCCTCTGGGGTTAACGTCACTCGACGCGAACTTCGGTTTAGCAACTTAAGACCAAGCCTGTCTTCGAGCTTACTGAGCTGGGTGCTGACTGCCGATTTAGCAATGTTCAGCTCCGACGCGGCTGCCGTGACCCCACCTTGTTCAACCACAGCCATGAAAACACTGAGTTCTTGAAACCCTATTGTTCTCAATTTATGAATCATAAGTTCAAAAATACCTAATTGTTCTCATAAATGCGCTAATTGATACTACGCTCGTTTTCATCCTCTCAACAAGCAAAAAGGAGCACACCATGAGCCAGAAAATACTCATCACGGGAGCCAGCAGTGGATTTGGCCAATTAACGGTGAACACACTATTAGAGGCAGGTCACACAGTCATCGCGTCAATGCGCGACCCAAACGGGCGCAATAAAAGCGTCGCCGAAGCGTTCGCAAAGAGTGGCGCGCAGATCGTGGAGATTGACGTGACCGATTCATCGACGGTCGAGCGGGGCATTACCGACGCAATCAAAAAATCTGGCGACATCGACGTACTGGTCAACAACGCTGGTATCGGTCTGATGGGGCTGACCGAAAAGACCACGACCGAGGACTTCCAGACACTCTTTGAAATAAACGTGCTGGGGGTCCACCGCATGACCCGGGAGATACTCAAGTATTTTCACGCCAAACGAAGCGGCTACATTCTCAATATCTCCAGTATCCTGGGCCGCATCACTCTTCCCTTCTACGGACCCTACAACGCCAGCAAATGGGCGCTGGAGGCACTCACCGAGAACTATCGCACCGAGTTGTCATCGTTTTCGATAGACGTGGGCTTAGTCGAGCCCGGCGGCTTTCCCACCCGGTTTATGGATTCCATGCTGACCCCCAGTGACCACAGCCGCGATGTCTTCGTCGGCGAATTTGCCAATGCGCCCCAGCAGTCCTTCGAACACTTCCAGCAGGCACTGGCCGCGAACCCGGAGCAGGATCCCCAGCTTGTCGCCGATGCCGTACGAATACTGATAGAGACTCCTAGTGGGCGGCGCCCATTCCGAACCGTGGTCGACAAGATGGGCATGGGCGAGCCAATCTCGGCGCACAACGACGAGCAGGCGAGCCTGACTCGGGGGATTTATCAGGCATTCGAAATGGATGGTTTGCTTGAGCTGAGTGAGGCAATAGCCGCGTAACGCTTACGGAAGGTGGCTGTGGGCGCGCTGCAAGCGTATGCTCACAGCCGCTTCGATTTAGAAACACAACGAGCGACTGGTACTTAGTGCCGCTCGCCACTAGATTGGAAAGCAGCTGGATGTCCGATCCATCGAACGCATGGCGCGATTTCGCCGACTGACAGTTGCTGGATACCTGGGTATCAAATCTCCCTTGATACTCACCGAAACATATTGCCGTAAGCGAGTACACTCAACTTGCGTACGATCATCAACCGGCGATAATAAAAGTTACGCGGCGTCATGTTCATGGAGGGTCGACGCTGATGGCAGCGCCGGTGCAAATATTTGTGTCTTACTCGCACCGGGATTCATCGATTGTCCGTGAAGACGTTGCTTGGCTCGAGTCCGAGTCCTTGTCTCTTTTTATTGATGATCGCATTGATCCAGGTACCGCATGGCCAGACGAACTGGCCGACGCCCTTTCAGCCTGCAGTGTCGTTCTTTTTTTTGCTTCTGATGCATCTGTCGAATCCCCTCACTGCGCCAATGAACTGACTTACGCGGCGGACGCGGGTAAACGTATCGTTACAGTGTATATCACCCCTTGCGAGGTTGGAGGCGGGATAAGGCTACTGACTTCAAGATCGCAAAACATTGCCCGTTGGCAGCTTCCAAAGGACGAATACCGCAGGCAAGTTCGTTTTGTACTGGAAGGAGATGTGCTAAGTGCGCGAGTTCAAACTGAGTGGAGCGCTGCACCGTCGCTTTGGCTGGTACCTCTTACTCGCAATGCCCGTTTTTCAGGTCGAGACGACCTCCTCTCAGGCCCGGACCCACTGTTTCAAGGTCAGAACATTGCCGCGCTGACGGGCCAGGCTGGAGTGGGTAAAACACAAATTGCGCTTGAGTACTTGCATCAGCTTTCCAAGGTACCGAGCGTAGTTTGCTGGGTAAGATCTGATAGCGAGAGCTCTTTAATCGGTGATCTCGTTGATATCGCTATGGCACTGAAGATCAGCGATCCTGAAGAAAGCGATACTCCACAAATTCTCCTTCAACTCCAAACGTGGTTCGCAGTTCACAAAAGCTGGTTGTTGGTGCTCGACAATCTCGAGAGCTTCGAGCTGCTAGAGCGCTTTTTCCCACCTAGATTCGAAGGCAGGCTCTTGATAACTAGCCGCCAACCGGACTGGGGTCGTGTAGCACAGGTGAGTAGTGTCGAACCATTCACACCGAAGGAAAGCAGGCAGTTTCTAAAGCTTCGAACGGGCAGTGATACCATTGAGGACATCGATAGACTATCGGCCGTGCTAGGACACTTGCCACTTGCTATCGAAGAAGCTGCTGCCTATATCGAATCTAGTGGTCGATCGATCAGGAGCTACGTTGCTCTCTTTGAGCAGCACCACGATATGTTGATGAGCGACTCAGAACTCGTGCCGGAATATCCAGGAACGCTGCGCTCGACTCTTACACTATCTATCGATGCGTTGAGAAAAGAAGCTCCGGACGCGCTTTTAGTGTTAAAACGTCTGGCGTTCTTCGCGCCTGACAACATATCCCGTACGATCCTGGAGAGCCTGCCGCTGGGCGACGTTGACGACAGTGGTCACCGCACAATTCATACAGATCGAATTACCAGGGTGCTCCGACGTTATTCGTTAGTGAAAGCGCACAATGATGCGTTATCGATTCACCGTCTCACACAACTAATTGTGTTTGATGAGATGTCGAACGACGAGCGATGCAGCGCGGCGTTCGATGTGCTGGATTGTATCTCTGCGCAATTCCCTCGGGTCAGCGATATGGGGTCTTCCAGTGCAACTTGCCGCAGGATTCTTCCACACGCTCTTTCGGCGATATCACATGGACGCTCCTACAGCGGTCGCGAAGATCTGTGCGGAGTACTACTCAGCCGAGTCGGCACGTTCTTGAGCGCCCAAAACCGATCGAGTGAAGCTTCAGCCTTACTCGCGGATGCTTGCCTGATACTAAAAAACAGAGCGGAGCAAAGAAGTAAGTATGCACGAGCTAGCGAGCTAAGAGGTCGTGTACTCTTTGCGAATGGAGATTTGGAAGCTGCTCATGAAACGTTTGCTGAGGCGCTCAACTTCTTCGAAACCGAAGGGGACGCAGGCGCTCTTCATGTAATGCAAGTGGAACTCGATCTTGCCTGGGTTGACTGGACTCGCGGTGAACTACGATCGGCGATCAATCATGCTGCGAGATCAACAAACATGCTGCGGGAGCTCACCGGTCCAGACGACCCTCACCTGGCCATTGGCAATGCAATTCTGGCTAGACTTTACCTTGAGCTTGGGGACACGATGCAAGCGCTGAAGCTAGCGAACGATACAGCAGCAGCGATACCTTCTTTACCAACGCCAGATAAGAGCCGGATGCCGCTTCTTTGCGCAGTATTCGTTCAACTTGCTCAGGTGTTTCGATTACTCGGCTTTCCAGAGCGCGCACGTTCGTGGGTACAGGAATCCCTGAAACTTGGGGCCTCGGTGTATAACGAGTCGCATCCACTTATGGCGGCCACAAACTGCATTCTTGGCCAAATTAGTCTGGATGAAGAGGACTTCTCCAGTGCATACATTGCGTTAAAGCAGGCCACCGAATCAGCTGATGCGTCACCCTTTCCGGTTAATCAACAGATCTACATTGCATTTAGCTTTTTGGCGCTAGCCCAAATTGAGGTAGGGCAACATGAAAGGGCTCAACAGATCATTAGTGACCGGTTAAGTGACACTAAATCAAGAGTTGCTGGCGATAAGCATTGGGTAATTGCCTACGGCCATTTAGCGCGCGGAAAGTTCGCCTTGACAAAGGGCGATGCTCTAGAAGCAGAAGTGCGATTCAGAAAGTCAGATAGTCTGCTCGTAAAGAGGAGCGGACAAACGAGTCCGCTCCGTCTTCCCGCGCTGTTCTTCCTCATAGAGACCGCCATCAGAAACGAGAAAATTGAAGACGCATTTGAGATTCTGGAACAAGCTCGGTCGATTATCGTGACTCTCAATCTCACAACATCTCAGTTTGGCGGGCGCTACCATGAACTTCGGGCCCAGATTGAAAGCGAACGAGATCTTAGAATAGAGGCGCGTTCAAACCTTATACGCGCCATGGAAATCTACAAACTAACCTTGCGCCCTGAAAGTGCACCCATATCCAGGGTTCGAGAGCGTCTAAACAAGGAGTCGTCTGACCCGAGGCAGTTAGATTGACGAGACTATATTGACGGCAGTACTCAATGATGTAGAGCGTTTTATACGTGCATCTTATCTCGGACACAGCTGGCTTCTGGTACTGCTGGGCGCTGGAAGTGTCGAAGCTGATTTAGGACCTACGCCAATCCTTGGGCTAATGCTGATAGCTTTCAATTTTCACTGCTTTGGATATGTGCATAACAATCTGATTGATTATCCGATCGACCGGACAGCCACGCTCAGATCAGAAGACCCGCTCGTCAAAGGTCAAATCGGGATCCCAACCGCCTGGGCTATCGCTTTACTACAGATACCCCTGAGTTTTTCCGTTGCCGTGCTTTTGAACGTGGAGCCCGCCGCGCTCTACACGCTGACAATCGGATATTTGGCGACAATAGGTTACAACGTTTACGGAAAGCGCTGCCCAATCCCACCACTAACTGACGCCCTTCAGGGCGTGGCGTGGTCCAGCCTTGCAACATTCGGCGCCCTAGCGGTGGGTGATTTGAACTGGATCTCATCAATCCCTATCGCTTTCGGTTTCTCTTACATTTTTCTAATCAACGGCGTTCACGGAGGCCTGCGCGATCTGGAAAATGACCTGCGTCACGGAAAGAAAACAACGGCAACTTTTTTTGGAGCTGAACCTATTCCGGGATCAGGACAGGTGAAAAGTACTCCGAAACTTCTATCTTTCGCTTACTTGGCGTTTGTAGCTCTTGTACTGCCAGGCGCGTTGATACAGCTCGCTGGGTATCTGCCGTACAACCAGTTTGAGGCAGTTTCAATTGCCAGTGTTTGGCTAGCGACACAGGCCCTCGCATTTCAACGTCTCGCACGAGTTGTCGCAACTGCTGAACCCTGTCGAAATCTACAGATCTCGAGAAATCAACTTCCATTGCTTCTGCCGCCACTAATACTTCTTACACCGATGATGGCCGTACCGTTGAAAATTATAGTAGTCGTTGGTTTTGTTCTTCCGTTCTTTCTATTTAATGCTACGGTCCGAAGCAAAGCGCTATCGGCGTTGTCAATGCTGGTTGCCGGACTTCGACGTAATCCGAGACGAGGTGGAAACAACCTATGACGGGACCTTTTCTATTTGCATTCGGAACCTATCTTGCAGCATTTGCGTGCTTTGTTTTTTGCGTACGAGAGGCAGTCCTAGTTAACTTCTGGCACGGCGTACGGCAATTTCTCATCTTTGCGGTTTTTGTTTTGCTGTTTTGGATTCTTGAATCATGGGCTGGTGAACAAGCTCCGTTCTACGATTACGCGCCACCTTCGCCCTTTCCGCATACATGGCCTCGTTTTGAGTTCTCTACCCTTGCACCTTTGCTCTCTGTATTTGGGTTAGGCAGTCTGCTAGATCCCAGCGCGCTGGCATCTCATCCTTGCGCGGTAACGCCGGAAGGCAGTATTCCAGCGGCAATACCTTTCGGAGGAGGCAGTATCGCATTCAGCCTACTTTGGACAACAAGGTATTTGCTAGGAGACGACCGGTTTGTCCGCACACCGTTTACACCAATCATCGCACCATGGCTGGTTGGATTGATGGCTCTTTGGTTGGATTTGGCACTAGACCCGGTCCTGGCCAATACCCTCACGTGTGATTTCCCAACGGGGGAGTCGCATACCGGGCTACAGCTGTGGACCTGGAAAGCAAGCGAAGATCTCGGCGACTTCTGGTTCCGGATTCCTCTCTATAACTTTGTGACCTGGTTTGCGGCTCCGGCAATACTCACCGCCGTAGTAATCCTGGTAACTTATATATTTAGTCTGATAACCCAGGGGGTGCCTTTTTTACCTCTGGATCTCGCTCTAAGATCGTTGATTCTCTTTTTTGTAATGGTGATTTTCTTTGCGTCGCCACGCTCTGCAAATTCGGTAACGGCAGTCACAGCAATGGCATTAACGGTTGTGGCCATCGGATTTTTTACGCTCACAACGCGTTGGCAGAGCTTTGTACGCGACAATCCCTGGCGCTGGGAGCTCGTTTTTATCGCAGCGTTTTTTGCGGTATTTCCACCGCTGACGGTTTTGATCTCATCAAACTTTCGCCCGATTTTCGAACACCTCCCCCTGCTAGCGTTAACCGTTCTCATAGGGATTGTCAGCCTCATTTTCGCAATAAGCCCCTACAGAAGATTCCGCAGCACATCCGGATCGATCACTCGAATTTCCTTGTCGATTGCAGGCCTCGCACTGCTGCTGGCCTTTCTTGGGAATTCATAGAGTGAACAGTCTGACGAACACTGCGTCGATCGCAGTTTATGAAGTGCCTTAAGAGGGATGTATTTGCAGAGTAAATTGATTCTACGCGTACACGAACTGACGATGCCGGTTTGAACCCAGTCTAGCGAGGCCCCTCCACTTTATTCGAAAAATCGATGGATAACTCAGCCGCCGGTTTCGGGCGCGAAAACAAGAAACCCTGGATCTGATCGCAACCTTCGCGCTCGAGCCACGCTCGCTCTTCCGGCCGTTCGACTCCCTCGGCAATGGTGGTCGCACCAATCTCTCGGGCGAGAATCAGTATCAGGCGGGCTACCGGACCCGAGTCCGGTAGCCCGGCAACAAAACGCCTATCAATCTTGATCGAATCGACGGGAAACTGCGAGATATAAGACAAGCTGGAATAGCCGGTGCCGAAATCGTCAATCGCGATACGAAAGCCCATAGACTTTATTTCTTCCAGCTTCTTCGACACAGCACCGGGATCACTTATGAGCGTGTTTTCTGTGATTTCAAGTTCGATACTCTCAGGCGTGACGCCCGTACGCTCTACGCAAGAACGAAGCTGCGGTACAAGTGCGGGGTCCTCGAGCTGTCGAGGGGAGATGTTTACCGACAGCTTTATGTCTGCTCCGTTGTCAATCCAGGACGCAAGCTGTTCGAATGCCATCTCCAGCACTTGATGACCTAGCTGCTGGATCATGCCGGTATCTTCGCAGACGCCGATAAACACATCAGGCATGACAAGACCGCGCTCCGGATGGTCCCAGCGCACAAGTGCTTCGGCGGAGACGATTCGCCCGGATTCAAGAGAGACCCGAGGCTGGTAATGCAGAACGAAGTGGCTGCTTTCCAGCGCCATCTTTAAATCGGCCTCCAACCGATCACGTTCGCGGGCAGCGGTTCCCAGAGCTTCATTGAACACAGTAAGTCGGCCACGCCCCTCGGCCTTTGAAGCATACAGAGCGATATCAGCCTCGCTCAGAATCGCGTTGAAGTCTTGTTCGCCGGGAGTGAAATAAGTGAGCCCCATACTAACGGAGGATTGCAAAGTCGTGGCGCCATGCTGAAGTGGCTTACACAAGATCTGAAGTATCCGTCCGATTTCACGTTCGAAGACCTCCCCCCGTTTTACGTCCTCAAACAGAATCACAAACTCATCGCCACCAAGCCGGCACAAAATGTCGGACTTGCGAATCACGCTTCGAGCGCGTGCGACAAGCTTTCTGAGAACGAAGTCCCCCACCTCATGACCAAAGCGGTCGTTAATCTGTTTGAAACGATCTACATCAAAGAACAGCATGGCCGCGAGCATAGGGTTGTAGGCGGCAAGATCAGAGACTCGTTGGACTAGACTGCCACGATTGAAGCAACCAGTGAGCTGATCACGTTGTGCGAGAAAATTTGCTTCGTCTCTGGCGTTTTTGAGATCAGAGACGTCGTTGCAGGTCACCAGGATAGCCGAAACACCAGTAACGGCGTCAAAACACGCCTTCGCCGACAGGTTGTGCCAACGAGTGCCGGCAATCGTATGAACTTGGGCGACAAGACTGTACTCACTGCTGCGTGCGAGGCCTGTGACGAGCTCCTCGTACTTGTTTATATCGACAAACAACTCCGGCAATGTGTACGAAGATCTGAAAGCTGCATTTCTTGCAGCGGGATTCATGTATAGCGCAGAACCGTGCTCCTCGAACAGCGAGATCATCACGTCGGTGTGTAATAGAGCTTCAGCACTGCGCAGATTTTCGGGAGTTTTCTCATCGCTGGTTCCCGCTTCGCAAAGCATCGCCATTCGCCCATCGGTGAGACGAAACCCGGTGAATCTGATACTGACGGTGACCGGCTCGCCGCGAGGGTACAGTGTCCAGAGCTCATTAAATTCAGCGCCGTTTTCGAAGTCGGCTTGATACTGTTTCAGCCTGCGGAAAACAGCGGGGGTCATCCCTTCATCTAACCGCCGGGCCCGCAACTCTTCTTCATTACCGGCTTGCCACAAAGTACACGCCGCAGCATTGGCGTGAATGACTCTGGATCTATCGATGTCAAAAACCCAAAGTGGGGTGCCCAAGGCTCGCGCAAGGGCAAAGTCGTCTTCGAATGGAAGTGGTGTCACTGTGTGATCCATCGTGGATTCCACATGGCTCTTTCAACGGGCGCGGATCGAACGGTCACTTTTCTGCCAAATGTGGGGCGCGAGCGCTGCCTCACGCATGCCCTGATCACATTGCGCCGTTTTCGAAAAGCGAAAAAGACTGTGGTTCATGGGCGTGCCGCACATCTCTTAGCAAACGCCGAAGCGGCGGGCATAGAACAGGAATGCATGTGGCAGTCGATTGATTTTTTTCGATAATGAGAGCATCAGTCCGTTCCGACGTTTGCGTTGGCTGAACGATCACGAAAGTGGGCTAACACTCGGTTCAAGCGGCCCCAGAGAAAAGTTAGCGGCAGATCACTCTTTATCCTTTAGCCTGCTGTCACCCATACTGTGAATAGACGTCTTTGGTTATCACGCCGTAATAACGCAGTAACTCTCTCAATCCCATCACAGACATTGACGAATGAATCCAATTTGAGTTGCGTACGCAGCCAAGAAACAGTCATGAGCACATCGCCATACTGACGGTGAATCGTGTCTACAAGAACGCTCATTTGGGTATCAGCTCCGCGAGTACAGTGAGTTTCGAGTTAACTCCGCAGACTTCACAGCAAAACACTAACGAGGAAAAGACATGAGCTATATCGATGGCTTCGTAATTGCAGTCCCTACAGCCAACAAGCAGAAGTTCGTTGAACACGCAAAAGCGGTAGACAACATCTTTATCGAATTTGGGGCGACCCGAGTCCTCGAGTGCTGGGGCGACGACGTCTCGGAAGGAGAGACGACCGACTTTCGGAAGGCTGTACAGGCCAAGGAGGACGAGTCGATCGTGTTTTCGTGGATTGAATGGCCGGATAAACCAACGCGAGACGCCGCGATGGAGAAAATGATGGCCGAAGACTTCAAAGATGATCGCCTGGACCCGGGCAAGAACCCCATGCCCTTTGACGGTAAACGGCTTATCTTCGGAGGATTCGAACCGGTTATCGAGTTGTGATCGATCTGCACGAAAGGCTTCGCGAAATTTGCGGTGCGCGCGTAGCACAGTTGCTTTGCGCCTGTTTGCTGTGCAGCTGCGTGCTTGCCGAGGAGCGCCCCCGCGCTCGCGAAGCGGGACTCGCTGTGGGTATCTTTGCACCGGGAGAGCTTAACGCCATCACAGACGTTGGCGGGGTTTTGGTGGGCCACCATACAAAGATCGAAGGTGACGATATTCGCACCGGTGTAACGGCCATCATTCCCGCCCCGGGCAATCTTTACACCCGACCTATACCCGCATGGATACATGTTGGTAATGGCTACGGCAAGCTGATCGGCGAGACTCAGGTGCGCGAGTTTGGAGAAATAGAGACTCCCATTTTACTGACCTGCACGCTTTGCGTATGGAGTGCTGCAAACGCGCTCAAGGAGTGGGTCTATGAACAACCCGGTATGGGCGAGCACACGATCAACCCTGTTGTAGGGGAGACCAATGATGCAGCCGTCAATAACATGTGGGCGGATCCCATCGGTCGCCGCGAAGTCTTCGCCGCGCTCAAAGCCGCAAGCTCTGGACCCGTGGCCGAGGGCAGCGTGGGCGCCGGCACGGGCACGCAGGCGTTTGGATGGAAGGGCGGGATCGGCACGAGCTCTCGTGTACTTCCAGAGGATCTGGGCGGCTACACCATTGGTGTGCTGGTCCAGACCAACTACGGAGGTGTACTGCAGATCAATGGCGCACCGGTCGGCCGGGAGCTAGGGACCTATCCCTATAGAGACGAGCTCAATGGTGGCAGTGCTGATGGTTCTATTATGGTTGTAGTGGCGACAGACGCACCGCTTACCGCGCGAAATTTGGATCGTATCGGTGCGCGCGCGATGATGGGGCTTGGGAGAACCGGCTCCTATGCCTCTAACGGATCCGGAGACTACGTTATCGCTTTCTCGACAGACCCGAGGGTGCGGAAGCAACGGGATGCCCGCGACCCCGTCGAACAGGCGACTCTCAGCAACGTTGCGATGTCCCCACTCTTTGCAGCTACTGCTGAAGCGACGGAAGAAGCGGTGTACAACGCGATTTTCAAAGCGACCACTGTCCGGAGTAACCGCGGCATACGCGAAGCAATCCCTCTCGATAAACTGCTCTCTATTCTTGAAACTCATGGGGTGTTGAACTGGGATCGACGGCTGCCGCCAGAACACTGAGCTAAGATCTTGTCGCAACCCTCATAGTCAGCAACAACACATGATTCGATTTGGACGCCAGAATACCGGCGAGCTGTGGGATAGCTCGAGTAGCGAGACTATCGATGATGCCATCGAGATGTTTCGTCAGACGTTTGCCGCGATGGCTCGACAAGATGGACTGGTAGAGGTCACCTCGAACGTAATCCCCGACTTTCAGTCTGGCGCGGCGTGCGAGCTTGCTGTTTCTGGCCTTGACCAGAAACAGCGCAAACAAAGAGTCCATTGGGCGGATCGACGCAATGGTCAGCTAAGTGCCGAATGGCTTTGCTGCGAGTGTCGTAGCACGTCTGGAAACCCAATCGCCGGAATCCACCTGCGCACAGAACGGCTCTACGAAATCACCGAGCTGTGTCGAGCGTTCGAAGCCTCGTTTGACAACGGTGAAGTGAGAAGTGGGCGGTATGCTGTTCTCGATAGCTATCGGGTTGATACTGCGAGCATCAACAGTTCGCGTTCTCGACAGCGCATCGGAACGATAGCGGCGTTTCAATGTGAGAGTCCGCGCTGCCGACGAAGTAAAACACAGCTACTCATCACAATTCCCCCAGAGAGACGCCATCGCTTTAACCGCCAGACCATCAGTAAAGGCGCGTATCCCTGTCCCTTCTGCTACGGCAGTCTTGGAGATCGCTGGGCTCTGACCTTCGAAGGCATGATCGGTGAGCGTGGCTCGACGGCGGTCGCTTTGCGGCGCGATAGCCTGCACATTGAGCTGCCTATAGACACCCCATTTCAGCGCTTGGGTAGCAAGCCTGGGCCTCTGCGCCGCACGTCCCGCGACCTGGTGCCGCGCTGGGGGACCTGTTGGAACGCAGCAAGTATTCGAACACCGGATTCGATCATCCTCGACGCTATCGAGCGTCCGAGGATGCCGCGTCTACTTAAAGCTGCGTGCGTTAGCCGAGACGCTGCTGCTTTGGCAGCTGCCGTTCTGGACAACGACAATTTGCGGGTGCTGGTTCAGAGCGCTCGCCAGCTCGCCAGCAGTTCGAAGACCGAGCGTCTTGCCGAGACTCTCGCAACGCTTTACGCGCCCCGGCGAAAAACAGTCTTAGTTACAGAGGACGACCAGGATGAGGACGCCGAAGGGCGATACCCCTATATCGCCCTGCACCCGGATCGCTTCTTTCGCTTATTGCGTTTTTTCGACCTACTTGAGAAAGAAGGCAAGTTTATTGATGTAGGTAGTGGTATCGGAGAAAAGCCGTTTCTTGCCTATGGTTTGGGGCGGTTCTCTCAATGCGATGGGCTCGAGGTGAACCAGCAAACTCTAGCCGTTGCTGACTACCTTATATCCAGCATTCAGACCCAGACTCCCTATCCAATTCGTAGCTTTTCTGCTGATGCGCTGACATACAGCGGTTACGCGGATTACGACGTCATCTATATGTTTCGTCCGATTCACGATGACGCCCTGTACGTTGAAATGATTCGGCACATTGTTAAACAGCTAGCACCGGGGGCGACATTGGTGGACCCTTACTTTAAAGCGATGGCGCTATGTCAACGTGAGGAGGGACTCTATCGCTTGTCGTCGGATTCCAAAGAATCAGCGCAATGGACCGGACCGGTCGAACTCGACGATGTGTTCAGAGACTGCCGCCTCTTGAATTGATAGCTGGCCCGGTCGAATCACGCCGCAACGACCCGGTTTTTGCGTAAGCTCTTTGCTCGGTAGAGCGCCGTGTCAGCGCTCCGTAACAGCCCCTCAAGATCATGATCTTTGCCTGCGAGCGTCGCGATACCTCCGCTTACCGTTATCGGACAAGGCCATTCCGGTGCTGACCCGCTCAGCTCTTGAATAGACTCGCGAATCTTCTCTGCCACGCGCTCCGCACCATCAGCTCCAGTCTCGGGCAGTACTACAACAAACTCCTCACCACCGAAGCGGAACACCTCGTCGGATTTGCGACTACCTGCCAGGATCGTATCCGCAACAAGGCGGATTACGTTGTCGCCAACCGCATGCCCAAAGCGGTCGTTCACGGACTTAAAGTCATCGATATCGAAGAGCATCAGCGAAGCCGGCTGATTGTTCCTCAAGCTCAATGTGAGTGCCTGGTTGGCGAGGTCGCGAAAAATACGGCGATTGTAGAGGCCGGTCAGATAGTCCCGATTAGCTTCATCACGAAGCTGGTGAGTCAGTCGCTCCGATTCGCTAAGCAACGGTCTCACAACAACAAATATCTGGAAAAGTACGTACAGAAGAATCGCCGCAAAGATTATCTTCTGCAGGTCGGTGATTTCTGTGACTTTCTGCTGGCTCTCGATCTCGTACTGTTTAACCACTCGATCGAACAGTACGAGAATCTGCTGGGACTGCGTCTTTAGTGCAGTGACGCTTGCCGAACTGTCGGGATTACCCGCAAGTACGGCTTCGACCAAAGCGACATACGCCTTGATTCGCTCGTCCAGCTTGTAGGGAGACTCGAAGAACAGTTGCGCTAGCTGGGGCGAAAGAGGACTAGATTCGTGACGCTCCAGGTTCTCGCGGTGAGCCGACAGCAAAAACGCGTGGTTATCGTTTAGGCGTGCAATCGACTCACTCGCCACCTGGCGGTCGGAGGGCTCAGCACTCTTCGCGTACTCGGTCGCAAAAAAAGCGGCTCGCTGAGAGAGCATCCGCTGCTGCCCACTGATATTGATTTTCGTTGAGTAGCCCGATTGCTCATTCACGATTTCGCGCACAGTGACGTACACGAAGATTGCCAGGGCCGCGATCAGTGCCAAAGAGGCGATACTGGACATCGCAATGAGTTTCGCTGGTGTTTTTTCCATGCCTGATTAGCTAACTACGTAAACCCACCTACGCGGCTTGCTAGAGAGCCTCCATGTTTTCCTAGCGCGTTCTCTGTGTATTTATCTGCGTGCGCAGTATGTATTTTTTGTGCCACCGCAAAAGACGAAACAGAGACTGATTCTCAGCAACAAAGCGCTCAGGCGGTAAGTTCGGGATTCGTACGTGGAACAGCGGCCAAACGGTTGAATTCTAAAGGGTCTGCGTTCGATCTGAAAAACAGTTGGAGAACTCGGGAGCCTTGGCTTTGTCCATAGATTTGTCCGTAGCGGTGTCCGTGCTTTAGGAGCAAGCAGATATACCGGCGCTCGCCAGCTCGATTCCCAAGCTCTCCGCCTCCCGTTTCTATACTCAGACGCTATCTTTCTGCCAATACGAGTCCAAGCGATAAGGCGAGAAACAGCACAAGTGCCCCACCCATGGTCATGGCCACCTTTGCAAGCAAGTTATGGCGAGTCGAGAGTCCGATCACGAGCGCTATGGCGCCAAACAATCAGGCGCAGGCTAGTCCTTAACGGATTCTGGCGAAAGCCTAGCCGTCACTTCTCGAGATCCATGGCTTGAGTGATACTCTTATTCGCTGTTAGTAACGCTTGAGGACCCAGCCTTGCAAAAAACCAGTTCGCTTGGTCTATCGATGTACGCGGGCAAAAAGCATATCGAAGACTCCATTAGCGATGGGGAGCATCGAGCAGTAGTTGGCGGTGCCTGGGAACAGATCGGTCAACTGCAGTTGGAGATTCTTAAGGCTGTGGGCATGAAGCCCTCGCATCGGCTGCTGGACATAGGTTGTGGATCACTCCGTCTGGGGGTTCGCGCTGTCGATTACCTCGACCCGGAGCACTACTGGGGTACAGACCTTCACGGGGCCTGCTAAAAGCTGGTTACGAACGCGAGCTGGTGCCAGCGGGACTGGCGGCAAAACTTCCCGTTTCCCATCTCGTGAAAGACGGAGAATTCGAGTTTCCGGGGGTTTCGGAGCAAATCGACTTTGCCATAGCGACTTCTGTATTCACCCACCTGCCTTTGAACCATTTGCGCCTCTGCCTGTGGCGCCTTGCGGAACGCGTAAGCGCCTGCGGCAGCTTTGTGTTCAGTGTGTTTCTGGTATCCGACGCGGCGCAGTTGGACAGGTCCTTTGAGCAGGTCCCGGGAGGCCCTATAACGAACCCGCACCGGGACCCGTATCACTACCTGATTGATGATGTTCTTTACTGCGCAACAGGAACCGGTTGGAACCCAACCCTTCTCGAAGGTTTCGAACACCCCAGAGGCCAGCGTTTTTTTATCGCAACCCGGCGGTGATGCTCAGCTTAACTCCCTAGCTCACATGCCAGCTTCGGCCATCCTTCTCGATGAGAAGCTCGGATTTAGCCGGCCCCCAGGAGCCAGCCTGATAGTTGTGTAGCGGAGCTTCGAGCTCCTGCCAGGCAGCAGTGATCTGGTCACACCAGGCCCAGGACTCTTCGATCTCATCACGACCGACAAACAGGGACTGGTCGCCCTTAAGCGCGTCGAGGAGCAGTCGTTCGTAGGCCTCGGGTATGCGCTCTGTGCGGTCAGCCGAAAGAAAATCAAGGTTGAGATCTTCGGTCACCAATCCCAGCTTGCTTTCGAGGCTTTGCAGCTTAGATTGCATCTGCATCTCGATCCCTTCGTTGGGTTGAAGCCGGATTACAATTCGGTTCGGCGCACCCGGACGACCGGTACTCGAAAAGATGTTGTGTGGAAGCGCTTTATACGTGATCACGATTTCGGTGAGCTTACTGGGCATGCGCTTGCCAGTACGCAGGTAAAAAGGAACACCCGCCCAGCGCCAGTTCTCGATGAATGCCTTCACCGCAACGAACGTCTCTGTCGTACTCTCGGAAGCCGGCCCTTCTTTGTCTTCCAGGTATCCAGGGACCGGAGCGCCCTGGGTCCATCCAGCGGTGTACTGCCCTCGGACCACGTGATCAGCGGCATTGCTGGCATCGATGGTTCTCAGCGCCCGCACGATCTTCACCTTCTCATCGCGAATACTCTCAGCACTAAGGCTATTTGGCGGTTCCATGGCGACCAGGCAAAGGAGTTGCATGAGATGGTTTTGCAACATGTCCCTCAGCTGACCGACACCATCGTAATAAGACCAGCGGCCTTCTATACCGATGGGCTCGGCGACCGATATCTGCACATGGTCAATGCAGCTGTGATCCCACTGGGCATTGATGAAACGGTTCGCAAAACGCAAAACCAAGAGGTTCTGAACAGTTTCCTTTCCCAGGTAGTGATCAACCCGGTAGACGCTCGCTTCGGGAAAGTAGGCGGCTACCGTCTCGTTGACCGCCTTGCAGCTCTCCAAATCGTGCCCAATCGGCTTCTCCAACATCAAGCGCCGATCACCGCTGATGCAACCGGCCGTACCGAGGTGGGTGCAGATTGGTGCGAACAGAGACGGTGGGGTCGCCAGGTAGAACAGAGCGCCGCGCTCAGCTTCGAGTTGCGAACCAATAGCGGCGTACTGCTCCGGCTTGGAAAAATCGACGCGCAAATAGCGAAAGCGCTGCTCGTGCTGGCTCCAGAGTGTCTCGGACCAGCGCTGGTCGTCCACATAGCGACGAACCCGGGGTTTGATATCGTGCACAAGCGCGTCTCGCGTAATATCTTCTCTGGCCACCGCGTAGATGCGCAGATCAGTGTCGAGCAGCCCCGCCGCATCGAGGTGAAACAAGGCGGGATACAACTTCCGCGCGGCCAGATCACCGCGGCCACCAAAAATGAAAACGTCCATAGCTACTATCCCTGGCCCGGTACTGCTCGTGCGTGTTCAACTTGTGAATTGCCGTCGGCGTCGCAAGCGAGCGCTTTTTGTGTGGCATCAGCGGCGAGGGCTTGGATGCCCGACCAGTCTCCTGTCGCGAGCATCTCCCTGGGCACCATCCAGGAACCACCCACCGTGAGTACATTAGGCAAGGTGAGATATTGGCTCATATTACTCGGAGAGATGCCTCCCGTCGGACAAAACACTACCTGCGAAAACGGGCCGTACAACGCCTTTAGCACGGCGGAGCCGCCCGCCGCCTCCGCGGGGAAAAATTTAAGGTTTTCCAAGCCGTGCTCAAGGCACAACATGACCTCGCTTGCAGTCGCGACACCGGGAAGAAGCGGCACCCCAGTATCTAGCGCACGCTCGATCACCGGTCGCGTAGCCCCGGGGCAAACGACGAATTGACTCCCGGCCCGCTTTGCATCGTCCAACGTGGCAGCCGAAAGAAGCGTTCCCACACCCACAACTGCGCCAGGTACGAATTCTCGTATCTGGCTGATCGCGTCGAGCGCACAATCCGTCCGCAGCGTGACTTCAAGAATCGGTAAGCCGCCCTGCACCAGGGCCTGGGCAAGAGGTACCGCCTGATCAAGTTCATCGATGGCCAGCACCGGTATCACCGGCGCTGCGCGGAGCATCTCCTGAATCGAATCCACCGCTTAACTCCTCTGTTTCAAATAAGTGAGAGCGCCTAAAAGACCGGGATTATCCGCGGTAATCACCCGTGTGGGGATGGCGTCCAGGTAATCTCGAAAGCGACCTTTGGCTACAAAGCGCTCGCGGAAAGGACTGTTTTTTAGGAATCCCAGTATTCGGGGCGCAATCCCTCCGGCGATGTACACACCGCCACGTGCGCCGAGGGTCAAAGCCAGGTTTCCTGCGACTCCGCCAAGCACCGAACAGAAAAGCATCAGCGATGCCACGGCGACCGGGTCTTCGCTTGCGACAGCAGACGTCGTAATGTCAGCAGGCGTTGCATGGACCGAAGGAGTGCCGCCCAGCTCCGAGAGCGCCCAGTAGATATTCTGAAGGCCCGCACCGGACAGAAGCCTCTCTGCAGAAACACGTTTGTAGCGACCAAGAAGCACCCGGAGTACTTCCAGTTCTTCGGGACCAACCGGGGCAAAGTCGACATGCCCTCCTTCACCGGATAAAACACGAGCTTCGCCCCCATCGCGGAAAATACCGCTCACACCGAGACCGGTTCCAGGCCCAAGGATCGCAATCGGTTGCTGCTGCTGCTCAGCGCCGGGACCGATTTGCTCCCAGTTAGATTCACCGAGGCTAGTAGTTGCGTACGCGATCGCCGAGAAATCGTTGATGACCGACAATCGATCAAGTTTCATAAAGAGAGCCAGATCCTGTTTATCAATGATCCAGTCACTGTTCGTGAACGTGATTACCGGTTCGTCAGTAGGACATGCCACAGCCAGGCACCCTTCTGCCGGAAGAGGTTCCCACTCCCCACTCGCGCGCACTCGAGACAAGAAGCTCTCCAGCGCGGACCGGGCACTGGGGTGATCAGACACAGCCTCCGTGCATAAAAAGTGTAGATCAGAAGACTGCGTATCGCCGACCCCGAAGCGCGCGTTCGTGCCACCGATGTCCGCCAGCAAGTACCAGGGCCTTGGCATCAGCAACCCGCGCTGGAGAACAACACCGACGCGCCCTCCTCTGGAGTCGACACCGCCTCACGAAAGATCCCGAACAACTCGCGACCGACTCCCGCAGCGCTGGAAACACTCGGCGGGTACTCGTCTCGCGCGTCCAGTTGAGTCTGGGGTAAATCGCAGTGCAGTAATCCTTTGTCGGCGTCCACTGTGATCACGTCACCACTGCAAAGTTTAGACAGGGGGCCTCCCAGAGCCGCCTCAGGAGTCACATGAATAGCCGCCGGCACTTTCCCGGAGGCACCCGACATCCGACCGTCTGTCACCAGGGCGACTGAAAACCCGCGATCCTGTAGCGAACCCAGCAGCGGCGTAAGCTTGTGCAGCTCGGGCATCCCGTTTGCGCGTGGCCCCTGGTACCGAACGACCACGACACAGTCACGTTCTAGAGAGCCATCCCGGAAAAGTTCCGCGAGCTGATTCTGATCATCGATAACTATGGCCTCTGCGCAAACGAGCCGGTTCTCAGGTTTAACTGCGGATATCTTAATCACTCCTCGCCCCAGATTACCCGTTAGCAGGCGCAGTCCGCCTTCTTTATCGAAGGGTTGTGTATGCGGCCGCAGCACCTCCCGATCGGGACTGGACTCCACCGCGTTGTTCCATTGCAGGCGTCCCTCAGCAAGCTGCGGCTCTTTCGCGTAATCGGCGAAGTCCTCTCCCCATACGGTACCCGCATCAGGATGCATCAATCCCGCCGCCATCAATTCCTGGAACAGGTAGGGCGTACCGCCAGCGGCATGAAAGTGATTGATATCGGCCTGACCGTTGGGATACACCCGCGCAAGCAAGGGCACGATGGATGACAGCTCAGAGAAGTCATCCCAATTTATGAGCAGACCCGCTGCGCGAGCCATCGCTATCAGATGAATTGAATGATTTGTCGAACCACCAGATGCCAGTAACGCGACGATAGCATTCACAAAGGAACGTGCGTCGACGACCTCACACATTGGTCTCGGATCACGGCCCTGCACACTGATTTTCGCAATGAGATGAGATGCGTAGCGCGTAAGTTCTTCACGGAGCGCACTACCAGGATTCACAAACGACCCGCCGGGTAACTGGAGGCCCAGTGCCTCCATGATCACTTGATTGCTATTCGCGGTTCCATAAAAGGTGCAGGTGCCAGCGCTGTGGTAAGACGCCGATTCTGCCGCGAGAAGCTCCTCACGCCCCACCTTGCCCTCGGCGTACAACTGGCGCACGCGCGCTTTTTCGGAGTTGGGAAGACCAGAGGGCATGGGGCCGGCAGGTATAAAGACGGCCGGCAGGTAGCCAAAACGAAGCATACCCATGATCATACCTGGGACGATCTTGTCGCAAATTCCCAGGCCAATCATTCCATCGAACATCTGGTGCGACAGAGCCACCGCCGTTGCCTGTGCGATGTTATCTCGGCTGAACAGTGACAGCTCCATGCCCGTTTGCCCCTGAGTCACACCATCGCACATTGCGGGAACTCCCCCCGCAACCTGCCCCGTGCTTCCGACCTCCCGAAGATACTGCTTTATTTTCTCTGGATACCCCTCATAGGGCTGATGTGCCGAGAGCATATCGTTGAAGGCAGAAACAATGGCGATATTCGCGGCCTCCATGATCCGGATTGTCTGTTTGTCACCATGACCACAGGCGGCAAAGCCGTGCGCGAGATTCCCACAGCTAAGCTGAGTGCGCTGGGGACGGTCGCGACGAGCCTGCTCCATCAAATCGAGATAGGCGGCTCGACAGTGAGAACTCCGAGTCTCTATTCGCTCGGTAATTTTGGCTAACTTGGCGTCTGTCACTTTCTGCTCCGTGTTCCGCGAAAAAATCGAGCACTCCGAGTCTTGGCCGAGCGGAACTCGGAGCCATTCTTGGAGTACTGATTGTCATCTAGAGGGATGATGGCGATGACCCTACGGGATAACGTGTGGGGCGCAGGCTCTCTTTTACTGTGCGCAGGTGCTGCTGGACGCTGTCACCAAGCCTGAGACTCACGCTGGCCGCGAGCACGTCCAGAACCGTTAGATGAGCCAAGCGGGAAGCCATGGGCATGTAGGCATCCGTGTCTTCTATGTCTGCAAGACCGATGGCGAAACTACTGGCCTGGGCGAGCGGCGAATGGTTTGCCGTGAGTGCGATCACTTCAGCATTTCTGCCTCGGGCGAGGTCGGCAATCTCAACCAGAGCGCGCGTACGACCGGTATTGGAAATCAGAAAGAACAGATCCTCCCGAGTAGCCGCCGCTGCATGCATGCGCTGCAATAAGTGATCACTCGGCGCCGAGACCGGCAGTGCAAAGCGAAAAAAGTGCTGCTCTGCATCTTGAGCAACCGCACTGGATACCCCCATACCAAAGAAAAAGATTCTCCGGGCCGCCAGGAGGCGATCTACCGCACCCTGTACTAGCTCATTCGTGAGCTGGTGAGCCACCCCGCGCAATGATGAGACGGCGCTGTCGATGATTTTGGTTGTAACCGTACCTGCATCGTCTTTGGACGTGATCGATGAGCTGACATAAGGCACGCCAACGGCGAGGGCCTGCGCCAGGCGCAACTTGAACTCTGGATAACCTCGTGGTTCGAACTTCCGACAGAAACGATTCACCGTCGGTTCAGACACCTCCGCCGCTTCGGCCAGAGCAGCTATGCTCAACCTCGTTGCGGCTCGTGCGTCATCGAGGATGACTGACACAATCCGTTTCTCCGACTTTGTGAGCCTCTCCGGACGGGTGCTCAACTGAACCAGCAGGTTCTCGCCAGGCGTCGCGTTCATCGTCTTGGGCAACCTGTGGCATTCGTTATGATAAGAATACTACATTTAAATCAGAAAATGCACTTGATAGCGAGGCTTCACCGCGATTTTATGTAATAAAACTACATAAAGGTGTGGGGATATGATCAGACTAGCTATCAACGGTTATGGAAGAATCGGCCGAAACATTCTGCGAGCTCTGTTGGAAAGAGACGACGAAGTCAGTCGATTTATCGATATTGTCGCCATAAATGATCTCGGCGATGCATCCGTTAACGCTCATCTAACACGCTTTGACTCGGTGCATGGTCGTCTTCCAATACCTGTTACCGCTGAAGGTGATCGGTTAATAATCGGACGTCACGACATAAAGGTATTTCGCGAGAGGGACCCTGCCTGCCTTCCCTGGGGAGAATTGGGAATTGATGTGGTGTGCGAGTGCACTGGCCTGTTTACCGCTCGCGAGGGTGCTCAGAAGCACCTGGAAGCTGGCGCTGCACAAACTCTGGTCTCTGCTCCCGGAAAAGATCTGGATGCCACCGTTGTATTCGGTGTGAATGACCACCTGCTCACCGGAACGGAACGACTAGTCTCGAACGCGTCCTGCACGACTAACTGTCTGGCGCCGCTCGTGGCGCCGCTCGATGAAGCTCTGGGCATCAAGAAAGGGCAAATGACGACCATTCATGCGTACACCAACGATCAGCAGTTGTCAGACTCCTACCACAGTGATCTTTACCGAGCGCGGGCCGCGACGCTGTCTATGATCCCCACGAAAACAGGCGCGGCTGCGGCCATCGGCGATGTGTTACCCAAACTGAAAGGTCGCCTGGATGGAATGGCCGTTCGCGTGCCCACCGCCAACGTATCGCTCGTAGACCTGACCTTTGAAGCTGAGCGGTCAACCAGTGTGGCTGAGGTGAATGAGATCATGCGTACCGCGGCAGACTCCGCTCTCGGACGTGTTCTTGCCTACTCAGACGAACCGCTTGTTTCCACAGATTTCAACCACCACCCGGCGTCCAGCGTATTCGACAGCCGACAGACCAAGGTCAATGGCGATCTCGTAAAAGTGATGGCCTGGTACGACAACGAGTGGGGATTCTCGAATCGCATGCTCGATACAGCTGCAGCCATGGTTCAGGCCGCCGCCCAGGGACAGACCAGGTCCTACGCCGCCCAAAGCTAGACACTGCGAAGCGAAGCTGCCTGTTCTACTCGGGCAGCTCTCTTTTCGTCCGTCACTCCTACGTGCACTTTGGCAGCCTTTGAATGCGGATGTGCGCTCGCGAGCAATACGCGCCCGTCCCTCCCCAATCACATTCGCAAAACTCCCTCAGAAACAGGCCACGTTACTCTGTGCCGCAGACGTTCAGGTAGCCGACCGCGCCGAGCGGTGGATTAACTGGCTACCTTGCTCGTAGACTAGGCAATATCATGTTGATGCGGTTCCAGGGTGCACCACCATTACCGGAGTGGTTGTTGGCGCTGGACTCCATCGCAGGTGAGCCGAGCCGGACTCCGTTCTCGATACAAAAGGATGACAACGAATGCCAAGAATCAAGTTAGAGGGATCCTCTTCAATCGTCACCGGCGGAGCGTCGGGTATTGGCGAAGCCAGTGCGCGGCAGCTCGCAGAGCTCGGTTCGAAGGTGGTTATCGCCGATATGAACGAAGATCGCGGCAGGCAAGTCGCGGACGAGGTAGGGGGCGTTTTCATCAAGTGCGATGTAACCAACACTGATGACGCCGATGCCGCGGTGGATGCAGCGTCTGATCTCGGCCCCCTGCGCGCTTGTGTGAACTCTGCAGGTATTGGCAATCCCGGGCGCACGATCAATCGGGAGAACGTTCCCCTGGACCTCGAGAAGTTTTCTTTCGTTATCAAGGTAAACCTGATCGGCACTTTCAACGTCCTCAGCCGAGCAGCAGCAGCCATGGCTAAAACTGAACCCATGGATGAAGATGGCAGCCGGGGATCCATTGTGAATATGGCGTCTTGCGCAGCGTTCGATGGGCAGATCGGACAGGCGTCCTACTCGGCATCCAAGGGTGGCGTTGTGGGCATGACATTGCCCATCGCCCGCGACCTGAGCGCTGTGGGTGTGCGCGTGAACACGATTGCGCCTGGGCTGATCGACACACCCATCTATGGCCAGGGGCCTGAGTCTGATGCTTTTAAAGCGCATCTCGGTCAGTCGGTACTTTTTCCCAAGCGCCTGGGAACCGGCGAAGAACTGGCTTTCGCCGTGATGGAATGCATCACGAACCCGTACCTGAACGCTGAGGTTATTCGACTCGACGGTGGAATCCGTATGCCGCCGAAGTAGTTTTACAAGGCCGTATGCGTGGTTACTGCCGGGCGAGCATCACGGGCGACCATCAATAGCGAAGTTTGAGCCTGCTGCGGACTTCGTATAGCTTGCGCAACCGCCACACATCCTTGCCGGCGCAGCCCTGCTGAGCAATCAAAGCATCGACTTCGCTCTCGCGGGACTGCCGCCGCTCGCCAATCACCAGGTCCAGCTCGACCGGCGTCAAACTTGGCTGGCGCTGGGCCAGATCCTCTGTGACCAGCCGGGTCACAGCGCGGAAGTTGCGGTCAAAGTTGCGCTCAACGTCGGCGCGATTCGGTGAACCGGCATCGCAGACAGTGGCTGCGCGACGAGCTCCTACAAACTCGAGGTAAACCTGGGCGGGCTCCATCTGTTCGCGCGCATGGTGAAAACCATAGACCTCAATCGCGAAGTAACCGATCAGTACGACAATAGCGACGACGCCGGTGAATCCCATGCCTGCGTTACGTTCGTCACTCACCAACTAATCGTCCCAAAATGCTGGTCCTACTAGCGAAGAATCTCGACAGCTACTTCTCTTCACGGCTCGACTTCGCCTCTAACGCCGCTTGCAAAAGAAGCATCGGTAACCCTACGTTCTCAGGCTCTTCTAGATGGTCCTGAACTCCATTACCGTTTCTATCAAAAATGATGTCATCGATCGAGTCACAGTGTGGCGAACCAGTTGAGAAGCGGACGACCGCAGTCCCGACCAGATCCGGAATAGCGCCTGGTACGAAAACAAAATCACCAGCTCGACCTTCGTAAGGTGAATCTTTACGGCTGTCTAATAGTCTTCGCAAACCTAAGCAGCTCTCCAGAGATGGGGCGTAACCGATGTCAAACAAGCCTGAAACTACAAACCTGAGATTCTGTAGGGCATCAAGATCACGGAGAGATGGAGAGCTGCTAAGTATAAATAAGCCGATGACCTCATTAAGATTGTCGAGCCCATCCAAGTTTAACAAGCTAAAATTAAGCTGTATGTTAAGACTGCTCAGCGATGTAATGCCTTCCAAGCCTTCCAACGTAAGCAGGAACGGGTTTTCGAAGATTTGTAACTCATCGCCGAACTCTCTAACTGAGGCAAGAGCATCAATCCTACGCAGGCTGGTCTTCCAAATATCCAGAATACCACCTATCACTTCGAGGCCACTAAGCCCATCCAGAGAATAGAGCGACCTGTTTCTCCAGATTTTCAGCCCGCCATCGCCAATGGATCGTAGGTTTTCGAGTCCTCGAAGAGATGTAAGATTTGGATTTCCTGAGATAAATAGCTCACGGTCAAGCGTGGCCAAACTTGCGAGTGCTGTGATGTCGTCAAGACGAAGGTTACTTCCGATCGACAAAGTCCCAGCAGACTCAAGTCCCTCCAAGCCATCAAGGTCCAGCAAGTTCGAGTTCTGAACAATCACGAGCGAACCCGCATAAGCGAGGGAATCTAGTCCCCGTAGATTCTGCAGGCGACCGTTATTGATAATCTGTATGAACTCAGCTGTTCGTAAATTATCCAGCCCCGAAAGATCCAAGAGCGCATCGTTTTCGAGAATAAAGATGGGATGTCCGTAGTCTTCAAACATCAACATACCATCGAGGTTTTCCAGCGCATCGTTTCTCCGAATGCGAATCCCACCGCGAAACACACTTGGATTCAATTGATGAAGTCGTGTCAGGCTAGCGTTGTCCTCAATCAAGAATTCCCCGCCCACGTATTCAAGACCTGCCAGACCATCAGTTGCAAGAAGACTCTGATTTGATACCACCGCCACTGCTCCATCGACTGTTGTCAGAGCCTCGAGGTCGGATAGTCCCTTAAGTGCGCCGTTGAAGCTGATCCGCAGCGTACCGCCGATACTTGCGATGTTATGTAATCCATCCATTGACTGAAGAGAATCCAGCCCCCCAACAACTAAGTCTCCGGAAATCGAGCGCAAACGAGAAAATGCACTCAAGTCCGAAAGCAGGGAAACTCCCAGAAACTCAAGACTCTCGCCTATTTGCCCTAGATTTCGCAGCGCAGATACGTCGGTAAGCACTGGGTTTCCTCTGACTCGGAGGCTACCGCCCACCGTTTCTAAGTTCTCCAGTCCATCAAGCGTGGTAAGTTGATTGTTAGCCGAAATCAAGAGATCCCCATCGATGCGCGTCACTCCTTCGAGACCTGCAAGGAGTGAAAGCTGATGGTTGCTTTCCACGTAGAGCGCTTCGAGTCTAGTGACTGCATCGCGCACCCCGGTCAAGTCTTGTAACGATGTGTTCCCATTCAGTACCAACCAACGTCCGATCAACTGGAGGCCACTCAATGCATCAAGATTTTCAATCGAGGCACTGCCGGATAAGGTAAGACCACCCTCTATATGGGTTAGACCCGAAAGCGGAGTAAGGTCTGTTACACCCGAGGCTAGAAACAGGTTCCCTTTTACGCGCTGACAGTCACCCGGAAATCTCTCCAGGTCACTCTGATCGCGAAAGAGGTAGTCTTCGGCTGGGCAGTACTCACTGTTGGCGAGCAGCGGCGCCAAAGGAGTGTTGAGCAGAATGAGAAAAGCGAGCACGGTGCGGTGGTGACGTAGGTTAGACATTGTTCGGCCTGCGGGGCTCACGGTCTGGTGAGAACAAGGCTGCTATTACTGTTGCGGTGTTGATACATCGGGCATTGATAAAAACTTCGAACCTTGGACCGCATATTATCGTTTACAACGAGTGTAAAAAACTGGTCAGTGCAAGCACCGAGTAGATAGCTAAAGGTGTAACCCGGCGCACAGAGTGTTTATTGGATAAGCGATAGGTAAGCGTTAGTGAGGGTAGGCGTTTATGCACATCAATCGGCACGAATGTCAGCGCTTCGACCCCGATGGCACTAGGCTGGCGACAGAGACAAACAGTAGGACGAAATCAAACGGTAGGACGGAGATAAGTAGCAGGGAGATAAACTCTAGCAAGTGACTTGAGCATTTCTGCAGGGTGAAGCTTGATCGAGCGAAAGGCTCAAGCACGCTCAGGACGTAGGTAAGCGAGATTAGTTGGTGGCACAACGCCGGTTCCGCAGTCGACCTACTTCACCTTTTACTCTGTGGGACGTTACGATGAATACCAATCAAAGAGGTTGAATCGTTTTTGGTCAGTTTAGAGTTTCACGGCTCGTTTCGGCGAGAAACACTATCAGCGAGAAACATCAAAAGCGATATCCGCCTTGGTGTTTGTCGATCCGTCTTCGTCTGAACTCGGACTTAGCTTTGCAGAGAGCTACAACGGTCCTGGCATAAATCTTTACTGAATGCTCTGGCCAGAGAGCAGCCAGATATAGCGTGCGCTCATGTCGCCCCTATGATCGGCCTATAGCTTCAGCGAATCAAACTCGACCAGCCGCGTGAGCAGTTCGTGAAGTGGTTGCTCTACCTGTTCGCGCGTTCCCGCCTCGGTAAGCTGATTAATTGCGGCGACGATGGCGATCCAACAGCGCATATGCCGGGTGCTTAGCTGCGCTGCAATATTGATCAGATCGCGGGCCAGGGGGAGCGTTGCTCCTGCCACACGCTTTAGTGCCACGAGGTGCTCGATCTCAAGCTCGGTGTTCTCCAGCCGTGCCAGGAGCTGCGTTACCAAAACCGGTTGCGACTCCAGCATCCGAGTTGCGGCAGGCTCCGCGTCCGGCGCGAGATAAGCAAGGTCCAACTGTGACAGGAAGTCGCGCAGCGCACTTCGCAGATTCAGCCAGAGTTCACGACGCCGGTACAGATCTCGCAGTTGCTGGATAAACGTAAACAGGCCGACGAGGAAGAACCCCTCGAGACAAAATCCAATCAGTTCCGGGAGCAGGTTCTCCCGAAAGGAGCTGTCATCAGCCTGCGACTGAAACAGCGCATACAGCGCAAGGCCACTCAGGCCAAAAACCGCGAGCGGGAGGACCAGCAACAGTCGGTTCAAGGGTCCGGTATCTCCTGCACAAGCGCTTCGACAACTCGCGCAATCTTGCGCGCTTCCGCGGCCGTGAGGTCGTGCGGAACACCGTGCAGAAACACGACCCGATCATCGCCGAGAGGGATCGGAAACACATCCTCGCGAATACTGTCCATCCCCAGGTGCACTGCCTCAAGGGCGCGCTGTGCCTCGATATCATCCCGGGATTGCGACCGTTTGCCACCCGGTTCGACGCTCAGCGCCTCTGGAGGCGACATGGCATCAGGTTTGGAGGACGAACTTACTTCTGGTAGCGCCTCTGCGTAGGCAACGAGTGCAGCAGCGAGCCGCTCGATATAGAGATCCGCAACTTCGGGTCGAAGATCCGAGCTCGGACTGTTGGCGATGCGGTCACGAAGTGCTGCGAAATCCAGATTCCGAAGATCGGTTGCTTCCGCAGAGCTTAGATGCGCAACCAAGGCCTCCGCCGCCTTGCGGCGGCTGCGAGCCGTCGCCGGGTGCATACGCCCGGTCACGGCGGCTTCGCGCAAGAAGGACTGGAGGCTTTCGCTAGAGAAGTCCCGGCTCATAAGTTTCTCGTCACTCGTGAGTAGGGATTGTGACGGATCGATTCGGACCTGAGAAGCAAAAAGCAGTGCCAGGTATTGGCGCGAACCACTCTCTACCCCGAGCTACCACCCACCACCCCGCGCGGCCACCTGGGGAGCCTCTGAACGATTCCAGGGTACTTCTGCGGGGCGGGTCAACTGTTGGCCACGCTGGGTCTCAATTAGTGAACGGCGTCGTGATCGAATCGAGCACCTGCTCCTGCGAAACCACCAGCCAGCCGCAGATCCAGGCCCTAAGAATCTCCAGCTGAGCGGCAGCAAGCGCGCGGGCGTATAACGGCTGCCGCTCGCGCGCCTCTATGAGGTGGGCCAGGCGATCGGTCAACAGGCGTAACGGCCGATCACAAAAATAAGCGCGGGCAATATGTCGCTGCTCATGAAAGTGAGCAACTACGAGCTTGAGGCGCTCCTTGTCGGGTCTACCGACCGCGGCATCAGCCAGCACCTCAAACAGCCAGGTGATGCTCTGCGTGAGAACCTCGTCTTTATTGCGATAATGCGCATAAAACGTCGAACGACCGATGTCGGCCCGTTCAACGATATCCGCAACGCGAATCTCATCATAGGGACGCGATAGAACCAGATCTCGAAACGCAACAAAGATGGCCTGTTCCGTTCGACGCGCCCTTCGATCGGCGCTGACGTGGGAGTTTTCAGTCATGCGCCGAGATTACGATGAACCTCTGCACGACTCCAGTAGGACTCCCTTTTAGCGGACACTTGCCAGGTCATGTCCGCTAGCAGACCGGTTGGCTGATTTATCGGTCGCGTTTCGCCTGTCTACACCAGATGATGATGGAGACCCGCACCCCAGGATATTTGTCGTGCAGCACAAAAACGCCCTACCCGACCCTCGCCCCTACGCCGTCGCACTCGTAGTCTGCTCGGTTCTGACTCTCGCGGTGATGCTCCACCACCCTACTATCAGTGCCAGTGGCACCGATGAAGTCCTGGTCGAGATTCAGTCCGAGCAATTGCTCACTAAACTGGTACACGGCGCGATGATGGTGCTTGTGATGATCTATCACCAGTGCTTCTCCGTCTTCAGCGTGTGGCTCGGTGCGGCCCGTAGCGGCGTGGCCCTGGCTCAGCTTTGTCTCCATCTGGGGCTGGCAGGATATCTTGGGGCAGCGCTGGTTTCTGGCTTCGTGGTTCCGAGCCTGGCGTCCCGCGTGTCTGCGACCGCGGAGGGAGTGAGTACCGTGCTGGTAGCTCTGTACAGTGCAAATCAGGCGCTGGCTGAGCTTGGCACCATCGGGTTTGGCGCGGCAATCATGATTTGGGGAGTGCTATTGCTCTCTATGCGCCGTACGGCTGCGCCTACGGGCATCATCGGTGGCATCGGATTAGTCGCCGGGACAGCGATGGTATTGGGATTGCTGGCCAGCATCTGGTCACTCAACGTAGCTGGCATGACCTCGACGGTAGTCATTCTGGGAGTATGGGCTTGCGCGGCAGCGGTCTGGCTATGGCGGCAGCCCGAGTCTTCTAACGACCGCTGAATCGTCGGTTAAACACTTTACCGATTCACCGTCTTACCGACGAAAGATTGCCCCTGAACCCAACTATAAGATAAAGCAATCTCGCTTAAACCGAGCCACCACAAAATCGATAAATGCCCGCACCCGCAGAGGCATGTTCTCTCGCGATGGATAGCAAAGATAAAGGCTTTGAAGTTGAGCGCTAAAGTCATACATGACGAGTTCTAATTCGCCGCTGCGGACTGCGTCTCCACCATAGTAGCCATCGAACTGAAGAAGGCCCATGCCCCTTAGCCCAGCCTCCAGCAACGCCTCAGGATCATTGAATGAAAAAGCTCCCCTGGTGGCTATGCGTTGAACGACACCGTCGATTTCGAACGCCCACTCCCACAGCACGCCATTGGTAAAGCGAAACTGCAGACACTCGTGCTCCGCCAATTCTTGCGGGTGCGACGGCTTACCGCGTTCGGCGAGGTACGACGGCGCTGCCATGGTATAGATCGGAAGTGCCGATAACTCGCGAGCGATCATCGTGGAATCCATCGGCGCACCGATTCGGAACGCGACATCGACGGGGTCATCGACAAAGTCACGAACGTTATCACTCGCATCCATATCAATCTCTATGAGCGGATGCGCGGCGCGGAATTCACAAACCATGGGAACAAGGTTCTTTACTGCGAAACGCTTGGGCGCACTAATCCTCAGCGGTCCGGCAACGAGACCACGACTCTCCTGAAACAGAAAGTCTATTTCTTCCAACTCCTGGAGTGGCGAGCGGGCGCGCTGGAACAGTAGCGATCCTTCGGGAGTCAGGCTCATCTTGCGCGTGGTCCGATTGAACAGCTTTACGCCGTACTCGGCCTCGAGGCGCCGCACGTTCTGGCCCACGGCAGCGGCCGAAATACCCAATCCCCGACCCGCGGCCGCGAAGCTCCCGGACTCCGCAGTGCGCATGAATGACGCCAAAGTAGTTGAAGCATATCGACTCATTAGAAATATCCAGTTTCTACTGAATCAACTATAAACCATCTTATCTTACTTATCACTGACCACTAGTCTTCTCCGCTCTACCATGAGGGAGAAATCCAATGACTGAACTCACCTACCTCGTTCGCAAGCGCACGGACCTCACAGACACTCAATTTCACACAGCCTGCGATCGTTACGAAGCGTTTCTTAAGACCAGTGCAGAGGCTTTAGGCATCCGCAATGCTGAGGTCCGGCAGCGAGTATCGTCGCTTTGCGAGAGGTGCTTTGCAATGCCGCGCAGTCTCAGTGAGCCTGCCTTTGATGCCCAGATCACCATGGCCTGGGACAGCATCGACGCCTACACGGAAGGTGCCGGCTCAGCCCGGGGCATTGCCGTCATGGATGCGCTCGTCGCCGAAGAGAAGAAGTTCATCGATCTCGGAAAGTCGCAGGCGTTCTTCGTGGATCACGGCTCCGCAACCGACCACGCCTCGGCCTCTGCAATTGGATCAGAAATATTATCTTCGTGATCTACAAAGCGGACTTCGTATTATCAATTGAATACACGAAACCTATTCTTTAGCGATCAACAACACGTCAGGGCGCCTTTAGCGACTGACCATCCACTTTGGAGCATAACCGTGAATACACGAACAGTTAGAAAAGCCTCCCTCTTCGCAATCAGCGGGCTTGCCGCCGCTGTCGCCGTCGCGGTTGGCACGGGGCAGATCGGATACGTACAGGCCGAAGAGCCCGTTCAGATCGAAGTCCCGGCGGGCCCTACGGTCACCGTCGCACTGCCCACGATCCGTTCGATCACCGAATGGGATGAATACACCGGCCGTTTTGAAGCAGTCCACAACGTGGAGATCCGTTCCCGCGTATCCGGCTACCTCACCGACATTGCCTTCACCGGCGGAGACATCGTTCAGAAGGGTGACTTGCTCTTCCGCATCGACCCACGCCCCTTTGAGGCCGAGCTCGCCTCTGCCGAGGCCGCTCTTGCCAGCGCCGACGCCGCACTAGAGAACGCCCAAAGCGAAGCAACACGCGGCCAGAGTCTCCTGGAGCGCCGCGCCATAAGTCAGGAAGAAGCGGACCGCCGCGTCCGCGTTCTTCGCCAGGCCGAAGCCCAGCGTGAGTCTGCCAAGGCCGAAGTGACCCGAGCCGCATTGAATCTCGAATTTACGGAGGTCCGCGCACCTGTCACGGGCCGCGTATCAGACGACTTTGTCAGCGAGGGCAATCTTATTGTTGGCGGTGCGGCGGGCGGCACACTGCTCAGCACCGTCGTCTCTCTGGATCCGATCCACTTCGAATTCACGGCCAGTGAGGCCGAGTATCTCAAGTATGTTCGCCTCGCACAGGAAGGCTCCCGGGAAAGTGGCCGCGATACCGCTCATCCGGTGCGGGTGAAGCTCATGGATGAAGACAGCTTCGATCACGACGGCTACCTGTCTTTCGTTGACAACCAACTCGACCGGTCTACGGGAACGATGCGCGGACGCGCCACTTTGGCAAACCCCGACGGTCTGCTTTCTCCAGGCATGTTTGGTCGTTTGCAGCTCATCGCCTCAGGCGAGTACAGCGCGGTCCTGATTCCCGATTCGGCTGTACAAACGGATCAAGGTCAAAAGTTCGTCTGGACGACCGGCGAGGACAACACAGCACATCGCCAGGTGGTGGAGCTCGGACCGATCGTGGATGGCCTTCGCATCGTGCGTGCGGGTCTTGAGCCGACGGATCGGATCATCGTTTCCGGCACTCAATTTGTCCAGGCCAACGCGCCGGTCGTACCCATCACTGACGCCACACAACAAGTCGCTGCGCGCTAGCGCACTTAAAACAAGAGGAGGATCTCACCATGCGCTTCGCACACTTCTTTATTGATCGGCCGATCTTCGCCAGCGTCATCTGGACCCTGGTGATCATCGTCGGGGCCGTGGCTTACCAGTCTCTACCGGTCGCCCAGTATCCGGACATTGCGCCACCCACGATCCAGGTTAATGCAACCTACCCGGGCGCCTCGGCGGAGACGATTGCAGAAACGGTAGCCGCTACCCTTGAGGAAGAGATTAACGGCGTTGAGAACATGCTGTACATCTCTTCTCAGTCCACTTCCGCCGGAACAGCCACGGTCACCGTGACCTTCGAGCCGGGCACCGATCTGGACACGGCCCAGGTTTTGGTTCAAAACCGAGTGGCGCTTGCCGAGCCGCGGCTCCCGGAGCCCGTGCGTCGCTTGGGCATTTCTACGGTGAAATCAAACCCTGATGCCCTGCTGGTCGTCCATCTTTATTCACCGGATGAAAGCCGCGATCAGCTCTACATTTCCAACTACGCGCGGCTGCAGATGCGCGATCGCCTGCAGCGTCTGAATGGCGTGGGGCAGATCAAGTCCTTCGGTTTTCGCGAGTTTTCAATGCGCGTGTGGATCGACCCAGATCGAGCAGCTGCGCTTGACCTCACGGGTGCCGACATCCTGAGCGCCTTGCGCAGCCAGAATGTGGAAGTCGCAGGCGGCGTACTCGATGCACCACCCACCGGTGCCCAGGGCGCCTTCGAAGTCAGCGTTCAGACTCTCGGCAGGTTGGCGACGCCTGAGGCCTTTGAAGAGATCATCGTAAAAGCCGAAGACAGCGGGCGCCAGGTACGCCTCCGGGATGTTGCGCGGGTTGAGCTCGGCGCCCGGGATTACAATACCAACGCGAAGCTCGATCAGTACCCTGCGCTGGCCATGCTGTTTAATCAGCAGCCGGGGTCGAATGCTCTTGAGACTGCGGAGCGTATTCTGAGCACTGTGGAGGCGATGTCTCAGGACTTTCCCGAAGGGCTTGATTACGAGGTCATCTGGAATCCGACGGAGTTTGTTGCCGAATCGATCCACGAGGTGGAGAAGACCATTCTGGAGGCCGTCATCCTGGTCTCGCTCGTCGTCTTCATCTTCCTGCAGAGCATTCGCGCATCGATCATTCCGATCCTGGCTATCCCCATTTCCCTGGTTGGCACCTTCGCCGTTATGCAGGCGTTCGGATTTTCGCTGAACAACCTTTCCCTTTTTGGGCTGGTACTGGCGATCGGGATTGTCGTGGACGATGCCATCGTGGTCGTCGAGAACGTTGAACGCAAAATCCACGAGGGCATGAAGCCACGAGACGCCGCCTTCTCTACCATGGATGAAGTGGGGGGCGCGTTGATCTCCATCGCCCTCGTGCTCTCTGCGGTCTTCATTCCGACCGCCTTTCTTGAAGGCATCTCTGGCGAGTTCTACCGTCAGTTCGCCGTGACTGTCGCTTCGGCTACGGTGATCTCGGCTGGTGTTTCCCTGACCTTGTCACCCGCGCTGTCGGCCCTGTTGCTCAAGCCCAGAAAGGATGCCAAGGAACTCAAGCTCTGGGAGCGCCCTCTCGCTGCCTTCTTCCGCACGTTTGATCGCGGCTTTGACGCTGCAGCGAACAGTTATGCCGCCCTGGTTCGCAAGCTGGTGCGTCTCTCCTTGGGCGTGCTCATGGTCTACGGCGGACTCGTGTTCGCGACCGGATTCCAGTTCACCAATTCGGCACAGGGATTTGTACCTGCAGTCGATCAAAACTACCTGATTACCGTTGTACAACTGCCGCCCGGCGCGTCTCTGTCACGCACGGAAGCGGTCATGGACACAGTCATCGAGAAAGGCCTGGCCCATGAGCATATCGAACACGCTGCCGCCTTCGCCGGATTGGACGGAGCTACCCTTACCACGGCTTCCAACGCAGCCGCTGTGTTCTTCACGATGTCCGACATCGGTGATCGCCTGGGCGAAGGCTTCGATCGGGACCGCATTCTCAAAGACCTGCGCAATTCCTTCGCCGCCGTGCACGACGCCTTCGTGCTGGTAATCCCGCCACCTCCCGTACGCGGGATCGGTAACGCAGGCGGATTCAAGGGCTACGTCCAGGACCGGGCGGGTATCGGCTATGAAGCACTGGAGGCTCAGGCCTGGAGCCTCGCGACGGCCGCAAACAGCGCTGCTGAGACGACCTCATCTTTTACAACCTTCAACACTAAGACGCCTCAGCTGTTCACCGACATTGATCGAGTAAAAGCCGAGCAGCTTGGTGTTTCCGTAGAAGATGTCTTCTCTACCCTCGAGATCTACCTGGGCTCTGCCTATGTCAATGACTTCAATGCCTTTGGCCGCACCTTCACAGTTACCGCGCAAGCCGACGACCGCTACCGCAAGAGCAAGGACGACATAGCTCGCCTGCGCGCTCGCAACGCGGACGGGGAGATGGTGCCCATTGGTACCGTCGCAACCTTCAAAGACATCACGGGCCCTAATCGGGTCGCTCGCTACAACCTTTACCCCGCAGCTGCGGTCCAGGGTGACGTGGTACCGGGTTTTTCCACGGGCGAAGCGCTCGACAGGGTTGAAGACCTGGCCGAAGGCGCTCTGGCGCCAGGCTTCGGCTTCGAGTGGACGGAACTTGCCCTGCAGGAGCGCAGTGCCTCGGGCACGGCGGCTATTGCCTTCGGCCTGGCTGTACTGTTCGTCTTCCTGCTGCTGGCCGCCCAGTATGAAAGCCTGACGCTGCCGTTCGCCGTCATACTGATCGTACCCATGTCGCTCCTGGCGTCCCTCACAGGTGTCCTCGCTCGCGGCCTGGACATGAACGTTCTGGTGCAAATCGGCTTTGTCGTCCTGATCGGCCTCGCAGCGAAGAACGCGATCCTCATCGTCGAGTTCGCCAAGCAGGCCCGCGAGCGCGGCGCCAGCGCAAGTGACGCTGCGGTGGAAGCAGCTCGCCTGCGTCTGCGCCCAATCGTGATGACCTCCTTTGCGTTTATCCTGGGTGTCGTACCGCTGATGATCGGTACCGGCGCCGGCTACGAAATGCGCCAATCCCTTGGTACCGCCGTATTCTTCGGTATGCTCGGCGTAACGGGCTTTGGCCTACTGTTCACCCCGGTCTTCTACGTGGCGACCGAGTGGGTGCAGGACCTTTTTCGCGGCTCGCGCTCCAACTCGGTGGGACGGCATAACGGCAGTAAAAGAGAAACCGGCCACATGAACGAGCGCCCTGAGTCCCTGGTGTCGGTTCCGAAGTAATGATCCCAAATGTTCGCAAGCCCAGACAGGAGACTGAGTGAGTCGTGGACTATTCCCGCAAATCACTGAACAACGATGGACAGGCAGCCGGCATCAATCCCTGCTGCCCCTGTTCATCGTCAGCGGACCTCGCCTGCGAGGCTGATCGTCCACCAGCGTGTGTAGACCTCGCTCAATCTCGTCTCTTTCTGCTTACCCTTGTAATGGTGACATCGCTCGGTCCGCTGGCGATGTCGTCATTCGTACCAGCTATCCCGGCCATTGCAGCCGACTTTAAGGTCACTGCAAGCGTCGCCCAACTGACCCTATCAGTATCTATCCTGACCATGGCTGTGGCCTCTCTCGCCTACGGTAGCCTTGCCGATCGCTTCGGCCGCCGTCCTGTCCTGCTTGTGGGTATTACGCTCGGTTTGATGGGGAGCCTGCTATGCGCTTTTGGACCAGGTATCGAGGTGGTCATTGTAGGTCGAGCACTCCAGGCCGCCGGAGCCAGCACGGGATTCGTTCTGGCGCGGGTCATCGTTCGGGATGTCTACGGAGACGAAAAATCAACCAGTGTCCTCGCCTACATCACGGCCGCAATGACCCTCGCTCCCATGATTGGCCCCATTGTGGGTGGCGTTCTGATTGACGGCGTGGGTTGGCGTGCCATTTTTGTGCTCGTGGCGCTTGTCGCAGCGTTACTCCTGGCGACTGTCGCGATCCGCTTACCCGAAACCCGACCTCGAACTCTGGCTCAGGATCGCACACCCCTTGGCGCGGGGTACCTGCGCGTGCTGCGAAACGCCAACTATCTGAAGTTCCTGCTTTTCGGAACCATGAGCCAGGCGGCTTTTTTTGGCTTCGTTGCCGGCGCTCCCTACATAATGTCTGAGATTCTCGGTTACCCCGCGACGGTCTACGGTTTGTACTTTGTGCTGGTCCCGTTTGGGTACTTTCTGGGAAGCCTGATTGCTGGACGCTACGCCGATCGAGTGAGCAATGAACGACTGACCAGCCTGGGAGCCGCAGCCGGATTGCTGGCCTGCCTGCTGGGATTCTTATGGACTACCGGTATTGAGCTCGCACCCCTGTCGCTTTTTGTGCCCGCATCTGTGCTTGGCATAGCCTCCGGTATCGCCCTTCCCGGCGCTCAAGCCGGTATGCTGGCAGCGGCTGGCAGCAATTCGGGGGCCGGATCCGGTTTGTTTTCATTTGTACAGCTCACAATCAGCGCCCTTGCCGCACAGCTTGTGGGCCTGCTCCAGCATCTTGGCGCATCGGGACTCTTTGCCATCATGTTGGGCGCTTCAACGCTGGCATTGCTTGGCTACAGTGCGGCCTCATCTTTTGCGCGCAGTCGCGATGTGGCCTCTACCTAGACGTCGCAGAAGGGACACGCAATGGAATCCTTTGCACAAGATCTACGGCACAGCCCGCGTACACCGATGGACGCCGGCCATATCAACGCGCTGCGGGCGATTGGCGAAAAAAGAATTCTAAAAAGCGGTGACTACCTGGCGAAGGTAGGCGACCGGATGGACGTGTTCTATTTTATCGACAGCGGACGCATTGATCTCGTCGACCCCTATACCGAAACCCCCTATCTGGACCACGGCCTAGGGCCGGGACAGTTTGCCGGTGAAATGGCTTTCCTGTACGGCGGGAGTTGGACGCGGGGTATGCGGGCCTCAGAGGATACCTCCGTGGTTGCTGTAGCCCGTCAGGATATGCTCGAACTGATGGCGCAGATTCCTGAGCTCAGTGACCAGGTAATCGAAGTGTTCAATGCACGCCGTCGACGGCTGCTCGAAGACAGTGACAGCAGCCTGACCCTGATTGGCGCTGAATCGGATCGCAACATTCGCGCTGTCGCAGCGTTTGCTGCGCGCAATCGTATACCCGTTCGTATGCTCGAGATCGATTCGGGTGAAGCCGCCCGCGCTGCAGAGGTCTGCGGCGCTAACGCGGGAGAACCCGCGGTTATTTTTGCTCCTGATAGGCTCGTTGAACCACCGACGACACGGGAGGTAGCGAAACTTGTGGGCATCGACCTAGAAGTCGACTGCAGCCGGGTTTACGACGTGCTCATCGTGGGTGGCGGACCCGCGGGCGTAGCGGCAGCCGTATACTCCGGCGCCGAGGGGCTCAGCGCATTGCTCATCGATGAGATTGCTATTGGCGGACAGGCAGGTACGTCGTCTCGTATCGAGAACTATCTGGGCTTTCCCACAGGAATCTCTGGTGCCGACCTGCTGTGGAGGGGCCAGGTTCAGGCGATGAAGTTTGGGGCATGCTTCGCGATGCCCAGACGAGTAACCTGCGTCCGCCGCGCCGAAGACGGTACTTTCATCGCCACTATTGACGATTCTGAGAGCGTACGAGCCAGAAGTATCGTTATCGCAACGGGTGTGCAGTACCGGAAGCTACCTCTAGATCGCCTGGAGGAGTTTGAAGGTTACGGCGTGTACTACGCAGCAACCGAGTCCGAAGCCAGGCACTGTCGCGGAAAAGAGGTCGCTGTAATTGGTGGCGGCAACTCCGCCGGGCAGGCGGCGATGTACCTGAGTCGCCATGCGAAGCACGTACATGTGCTTGTGCGAGGATCCAGCCTGGCTGCCTCTATGTCCGACTATCTCGCGAGCCGCCTCGCATCCGACGCAAAAATTACCGTGTGCTTTGGAGAAGAAGTCTGCGCGCTTGAAGGCGATCGAGAGCTTGGACGTATTCGCACGCGCCGCCGAGACAACGACGAGGAACGTGACCTTGATGCATGTGGATTGTTCGTGATGGCCGGTGCAGCGCCGAAGACAAGCTGGCTACAGGGACTGGTAGAACTCGATAAGAACGGATTCGTCCGCACCGGGGCCGAGATCGGCGCGTCGTCTCCCTTCGCCACCTCTGCGTCGGGCGTGTTCGCCGTGGGCGATGTGCGCAGCGGCTCGGTCAAGCGCGTTGCATCCTCCGTGGGCGAGGGCTCGGTGGCGATCTCTAAGGTGTGGGAATATGTGAACTCCGCACGAGACCGATGATCGTTGCCGAACGACTAGGCGGCAGCGCTACCAAAAACCGGTATGCATAAATAAAGCGGACCACGAAACCCAAGACACATCGGGTGGACTATAGCTCTCGCGTTATCACCCACTGGCAATGAATCCTGTTTCGAGCGGACTACACAATGTATCTGAGCCACCTTACAGGGGTGGACCGCCCGAGAAAGCACCAAAGTAGAAGTGATAGAGGTTGGCGTGGCACCACACCCTACAGGGGATCGCCACCCAGAACGGCCGGCGTTTCACAGTAGGCCGTCAGAATATAGTGCTGATGCTTTCTTATGCGGTCCGTGAGCGCAGTCTCGATGACCGGGATCTGTCCATTCAAGCCGAAGAACTTCAACAGGTTTTGGTTCTGCTTAGTCAGGGGCATGATCGTCGGTGGCGGCGGCGACACGCACATACTCATGGTCGCCCAATACACATCGGCCGCCGTTACGGAGTTGCCCACCAGATACGGCGAATTCGCATCTCCCTGAGCGCAAAGTCGATGATCGATGAGTCTCAATACCTGAGCTATCTTGCCCGGAGCCGCTGTGCTTGCCTCTTCACTGTAGCCATACTTCTGAGCCAGCGGACTGTCGCGAAGTATTCTCATATTCCATACCAGCCCATCTTCGCCAAGCACAATCGAACAAAGCCCGTATACGTCCGAGCGCCGGTGATAGTCATCCGGAACCAGCTTAGGCGTACCGGATCCGCCGATCCGCTCGGCCAGCGCTAACTGTTCGATCCACACGTTTCTAGGCCGCTCCGTGTCGTGGAACATCGTCGGTATGCTCGACTGACTGGTCAGGTTGTAGAGTTTTGCCTGACGATCTTCGCCCGTCTCTTTGTCGATCCCCATTCTCGGATGAAGCACACGGATTAATGGGACTCCCTTGACGTAGCAGATGTTCTTGAGTGCCTCGGCGTACAGCGCCGGCACACCGGGGATAAAGGTGACCCGGGTACCCGTCGTCATCGCGGCGGCTTCATCGAGAGTTATAAATGCGGGTGCGTGGGTTTGGGCGTTATTCATCCTGATCTCTCTAGAGCATGAACGTGTAAATCTGCTCCGCGAATCACTACTTTGCAACCATGCACAGGACCTGGAATGTCAACTTAAGCTTTGTTCGTGATGCTCGTAGATCGGAGAATAAGAACGCCTCTTCAAAGCCTCGTAATCCGCAGGAAGCGGTGCTCATTCGGTGCGCCGGCCTGGAAGGCCACTAAACTGTCGGTGATATCCGGCATTACCCTAAGGATCGCCACCGCCCGATTAGTTCTGCTGGTTACCAGTGCGCACCGTTATCAGACCAGCACAAGCAATCATCGCGCAGCCCACCATCACAGAAAGACTCAGCGCCTCGTCGAAGAGAAGCACTCCCAGTGCGACACCAAATAGCAATCTGGAATAGCGAAACGTCGTCACCGCAGACACTGAGCCCGTGCGCATCGCCTTCATCAGGCACGCATAGGCCGACGCGCCGACCAGCATTGCACCCAGCAGAATCGCCGCCGCAGACGGCTCAGGAAGCAAGAATGCCTTACCGTCGTAAAGAGAGTAAGCTGAACCGGCAACGATGACGGATAGAAAACCGAAAAAGCCAAGCGCAGACGTACTCACCGACACCGGCGCCGCGCGACTCGCTAGATCCCGCCCAGCAAAGCCGACCATTCCAAACAGAGCCAGCAGTGAAAGTTCAGAAAATCCCTCGGTACCCGGCTGGATGATGACGACAACTCCGGCCATGCCGAGGAAGATTGCGAACCATCGACGCCAGCCCACGTGCTCCCCGAACAGCAAGGCTGCTCCAGCGATCACGACGATTGGCGTCGCTTGCAGGATTACCGTCGCGACAGACAACGAGCTCAACGTGATTGCGAGGGCATAGAAGAGACGACCGCTTACTTCAAACAAGACTCGCCACTGCATCGAACGCGAAAAGGCATCCGCGCTAAAGAGCCTATCGCCGCGAACCGCCGCGACGCACGCAAAGACGATGGCGCCGCCGAATCCAAACAGAATAAGCAGCTCCCCCAACGGCAACGATGCCGACGCCGCCTTGATGAGAACATCCTCAATCGCAAACGCCCCCATGGCCGCCACCATCCAAGCGCTGCCCCGGATGTTGGCCCGGTGCGCCTCATCGCGTTCCTTATTCAAAGGAGTGTCTCGTTTAGAGTTGTGAGCACCGGTACGAAAATGAGCTTTTATCTGTCACTGAGAAAGTCTAGTCGTCGTACCGGAGGTATGTCTGTGTTGGTGAAACACCGAGAAATATCAAACAGACTGAATCCGCTCTGGAACGAACGACGGTACTCTACCTGCGAATCAGTTTCTAATCGCCCTGTTTCTCGAGGAGAATGGACAGAACCACACCCGGTACACCTACGCGTTCAACAATCCGTTGCGATACCGCGATCGGAGCGGACAGCAAGCGCTTGACGATTCTGGCGGCGGCGAGTGCGGTGGCCGGAAAGCTAGCTGCGGCATCTGGCGCGCTGGATGGCAAAATTGGGGTGGGTTGAATAGTTGATCCTGGAAGGCGAACTGGCGCACCTCAGTTAGCATTCGCTCCTAGTTCCTGGGCGGCACCGATACTTTAGGAAAAAAATCAGATGAGTTATTCACTAGCTTTGCAGCTGATTGCTTTGTTCGTAATTCTATCAGCGGTCGGGTACATCACTTCTTACATACGTAAAGCCACCATTAATCGATTGTTACACGGCATCAACACCAAGCGCTTAGTATGCCCAAGCTGCGGCGCAGAAGCGCCTAAGTTCAGAAAGCCTAAGAATAAAAGGCAATTATTGTGGGGAGGGTTTACTTGCGAACAATGCGGGGCTGAGGTCGATAAATGGGGGCGTGAGATAGATCCGAAACTGGATACTTGATAGCCGTTTGAATATCGATCTTACGAGGGAGCTTCAGTTCACCTCACTCAGGCTGACTCTAATTGCCCACCCCGTCATCCAATTAGACATGTGCTCCAGGCTCAGGATGCTTGGTATATCGTCTGCCACGAGCTTCTCCTGATCACTAAACCGGGATAACGCCTCGAATTGCATCAGGCAATCCTGACTGGGCGCCCGCTCTTCTCCTTACCCAGCTGCCGAGTGAGCAGGCATCGCCCCTCAACTGCACGCGGCTGCGACAAAGCTATAACTCCGAACAAGTGGTCGCTACGACCCATACAGCGACCCGTATTACATCAAGCTTTTTCAGAACGCTAATACAGGACGCGCGCCAACCGCTGGCTGCACTGTTACCGAGTAAGCCGCTAATCAGGCTATATTGGCTGGCGCCTATTTAGTTGGTTTACCGGTAGAAGGCGTTGCAGTCGCGACCATCTGTACTGCTACAGGGTATGTCGCATGTGCAACTAATGCCGCGGTCAGCGTCGGCTAGGGCTCAGGCGCGAACGGTCTTTTGGGACGACCATTGGGCAACGGAGCTGCGTTTTCTGTAGTCTCGGAAGTAGCTCTTAGGCCAGTAGGAGCCAACGTAGCTAAGGGTAAGCCATTGTTACGTGGTTGGTGGCCTGTTTGGTCGCTAATCAGTCGTGAAGCCCAGTTCACAGCACTGGGTATCAGCTTGGGAGAGGTCGTTCCACAGTAGATGGAGTATGCGATAGCCGCTTTGGTTGGTATCACCTCAGCACAAGTTTTTGCGAATCTAGTTGCGGCACGTGGTTTTTCGCCGTTGAAATCAGCGCTACTAGGGTTTGCTTTCTGCGAGGTCGTCGTGGCAGTGCTTGGAATGAGCTTTGGATTCTGGGATGACCGAAGTGATTTGCTGTGGGGGATTTTTGGGCTTCACGTTTGTTTGCCATTGGGAATAGCAGGCAAATGCTACCAAGAAGCTGAAGCCCGAATAGAAGAGAAAGGTGAAGGAGTCAAAAAAAATGGTCGTGCAGACTAACGAACGATAGCGGCGATAGCAGACAACACTGGGCTTTTCCCCGAACCCGTGTCGATTAAAAGTCGAAAAAACCAGCTCTTTTCACTCGGTGATGCCCTCACCGAGCTTTTACTTTTCCGCGTAGATTTCGGGTGGTTCCCACTCCACTGATGGGTAATGGCGCGGTCGATTATAGAATTGGCGGAGAGAGGGAACTACCCACCAGAGAGCGTTACCTTGAAGTTCGGACCGCAGTTCGGCTTGGAGGGTCAGTACGCTGTTACTCACTCTTTTACTCTGCGTGATCTTGCGCGTTTCATCGCTCGGCTTATCCATGATTCCGATGGTGGATCAATTGTTGGCGAGCCAGAGCGTGGAAAAATTGGTAATGAGCGTACTAACGACGAATAAGATCAGTCTTATGTCTGTTTCCAAACAGCTTCTTGTTTTCATAATCATCGAAGTAGCGCTTATTGGTTTGTATCGCCTGACGAGGGCTTTGGATTTGAGCGAAAGCTACGACCACCAGAAAGACCCTTTTTGGTGGGCAGCGATGGTATTCTGCGGATTTCTGGTCATTTTTGCCCGCAGCATTCGTTGCGGTGATCCGACCTGTAAAAAATCAAGCATCTTCACGCCGACTAAGTTTTTCGGTGTGACATGGCCTTCGGATAAATGCTCGGAGTGCGGACGAGAAGTTACTAGTTTCTTCAACCGTAAAAAGAAGTAAGGGTGTCCGCATCCTCGGTTGCAGAACCTCTTCGTTCTAACAACGAAGCTGGCAGATTCTACCCGCTGATTTTGTTCTGCACGCCTAGCACACTGGCGGCCCGTCGTGCTCGGGTTAACCATTACACCAAACGTTGAACTCTCGATACGAAGTATATTTATGTGCGCCGTTGTCTTGCCAACGAGCATTGAAGGTCACGGGGTCGGCGGTCTCGTCTTGATTTTTCTACTCTTTTAATAGTTGTGGACCTAGAACCGTCCCAAGAGAAAACGAGTGCATCGTTAAATCGTGCGCCCTGGATCGAGCCCAACTCCCTGAATTACCTCAGGAAGTTACGACGTGATCCCAGGAAGTGCGTCGAGCTCGCCCCTCCAAATGAACGGGCGGATTTACAGTCCGAGCATCGGGCGGATTCTATCCCCGGACCCGGTGACCCAAGAACCTGAGAACGGGCAGAACAGCAACCTGTACACCTACGCGTTCAACAATCCGCGCGAGTACACCGATCCGAGTGGGTATCAAAGTGCCCTCGAGGAGGTGCTCGCGAGCGATGGCGGTGGCAGCAAGTCCTCTCGCGGTAGAACAAATATAGGGTTTGGCAATGACTTTGGAACGTACGGGAGCGTTAGAAGTGCCCGCACAGATGCGCTTAACGGGCCAGGTGGATATTCACTGCAGCATTATGAAGACCGCAGAAGTAAAATATATGACTCGGCTGCCCAGCAGCGCGGTGATGTATTAACCGAGAATGGGGAAGTCACTGCCCAAGCTATCGCAAATGGAACCCCCGGCGAGAGGGCGGTAGGTACAGCGACTGTGATTGAATGGGAGTTATCACTAGAGCTTCCTGTTGAACTCCCTGTTGGCGGAAAAGATAGGTGAGGACGCCCAGCGGCCGGAGGCCTAGCGGGAGTTCTCCGTGGAGGCGCTATTGGAGAACTTGTGAACGCCGGAGACCAGTTTGTACCTACAAGGAGGTGGATTCTGGTGCAACGCACATATGTTCTGGTGCAGCCTCAAGTTTATGTAGACGAATATTTCAGGGATGAGCAAGGACGGCTTGGTCGAACCCAGGGTTGGTATGATCAGGGTGACTACCAAATAGACTATGACGTAGAAATCGGCGAGGCGGAGCAAATCGGCGAAGCCCGTTGGACTACGGGAATCGAGAGTAGCCCCGACGGCATACCAACAATTACATATGACACTACGGTCCCATGATGCATTCAGTTGCTAGAACTCTTGGTGTGCTGGTTTTAGGTGCTTGTCTTATCGCTTGTAGAGATGCGACTAGTAGTATCGATTTTGATCGCGAGCGATATGTGCACTATCGGAATTCGTGCGCAGAAGCACGGGATAAATTTTCTGAATTGCTCACTAGTTTCAAGGTGCTCTTCGAATCAGAAGCGATTCTTCCAGAGCCTGGTGTTATAGCTGAGAGTAACTTTGACGGCCTACTGTCTCTAAAATATTCTTCACATCAAGATAAGTTGGTGGATCTTGCTCTAACTACATATAAGATGCAGTGTGGCCCAAATGCTGTAGTTACGGTACCTGGATTAACGCTGGATGACGACTCAATCCTGAAAGCAGTTGAGTCCTCGCCTATCGGGAAAAATCATAACGGGGACTTCAGACTTAACGTCCAGCGTGACTCAACAAATATTCTGGTCACAAAAAAGAACTTCTCCTCTCGATAGGATCTGGCCCGATTGGTTACCCAGCTAATCGATTGGCAGTGTGCTTAAGTTTAAGGCTGTCGAGTGTCTCCTTCGCCACGAGCTTCTCGTGATCACTAAACCGGGATAACGCCTCGAATTGCATCAGGTAATCCTGACTGGGCTCCCGGCTCATCTCATACCCCAGCTGCAGAGGGAGCAGGCATCGCCCCTCAACTGCCGTAGTTTTCGAGATTGTAAACGAAGGGGATGCTTTGACTGATGACGATGAATAAACTTAACGCTGACATCTCCATCTGATTAAGCACTCATTTAGAGCAGGTTTGTTATGTATACCTTGATAGCAGGACTCTTGGTTCTAGCTCTTGGCGTTTACCGCTTGCGTCAACCGCCCCTGGATATAAAACATGCTTCCGCCACGACCCAGTGGGCCGTTAAGACATACAATAAATAGAATGCGAAAACATTCGTGGTTTTCGGCGCTCTATGGACTCTCATTGGTATCCTAGAGCTATTCGAGTGAATGCAATTTACATAGAGTAGCGATGCAGCTTTTGACTGCGTCTCAACCTGCCAGCCGATTCGCTGTGTGCTTCAATATCAGGCTATCCAATATCTCTTTCGCCACCAGCTTCTCCTGATCATTAAACCGGGATAGCGCCTCGAACTGCATCAGGAAATCCTGACTGGGCTCTCGGCTATTCTCATTGACCAGCTGCAGAAATGAGCAGGCATCGCACTTCAACGGCACACGGCTGTGACGAAGCTATCACTTCGAGTATCTAGTTCTCGCTAATTTGAGCAAGGACGCGGGACTCATCTAAGCTTTGCGGTCAATGCGGTACTCAGCAGATAGCATAATGAAGGCGTTAGTCTCTTTGTTGGCAGTGATCGCGCTCTCAGCAGTATCGTCAACCAGAGCGGACATTACACCTACCGTGGACACAGCGGTAACTTTTCAATCGAAAATGTGTTCGAGCGGCAGCATATAGAGCTTTGCCGGTGCTTCATCAGACTCGCCCTATCGAACAGAGTTTCAATGCTGCAAGAAGTGTAAAAAAGGCAAGGCTTGCGGCGACTCTTGCCTATCGCGCGACAAAAGACGCCGGAAAGGGCCCGGTTGTGCGTGCGATGCGAGAACTAACTGGAGTGGCTAGTCACCTGAGATAAGTGGCGGGCTAATGGCGGGTATTAAATCTGTGTGGAGTGAACAGCCGGCTCTTCATCATAAACGGGGGACACCGGGGATCATTAAACTGATTTTGCGGAATCTGTTTAAGGAGAACCCCCGATGTCCCACGCAGGAAACATACTAGGCCTATCTGATCTGGAGGTCGAACGCGTTGATCGCAACGAC
>JBCCPL010000004.1:0-231895 GCA_039111155.1 Pseudomonadota bacterium
CTTCCCTGACGCTATGCGAATCAGGCGGGCGACCGTCGAGCATCCATTTGGCACCTTGAAACAATGGATGGGGTCAGGGTTCTTAACGAAGCAGCTAGGCAACGTGAACGCTGAAATGAGCCTGCACGTGCTGGCTTACAACATGAAACGGGCCGTCCGGCTCGTTGGCGTAAAGAAATTGATGGAGGCGATCTGACAAGATCGCTCGCCTGGAGAAAATACAGATAGCTTGCCCAATATTGACCGTGTTTTTACACAGCCTCGGCCGAATGCTGAAGCTACCGGACCTGACTTGGAATGTCCGCTACGGAGAAAAACACATCCTGATCTGACACTGTTCATCAGGCCACGTCTGGACTACGATAGCTGGATGGCCCTACAACTCTGCAGAGGCCTTGCGAAACACTTGCGAGCCGCACGGGAACTACCGCTCCTCCCGACCAACGCCGTAGCAGTGAGGCGGCACAAAAAATTCGTCCAGGGCTATCTTCTGGTAATACTCGCCCCCTCCTTCATCCCTGATCACGCGACATCGCCGGGGCACCAGACAGTTACCCGTCGACGATCGCATCGCGCATTCATTGCCTTTGCCAACACGCCAGTCGTCCGTGCGGTAGAAGCTGTTTGCGACGAAGCCGACGCGACGACCACCTTCGTACCCGCGACCACCGGTGACCTCGTAGATCGCGAAGATCACTCCATCGGAGCGGTAGAAGGTGTGCAGGTTGTATGTGCTTCGCGAACGAATCTTGTACCGTCCGCATCGCTTGCCGAAACCCTTGAGGAACTTGTAATCATCGTTCCTGGCGAAGTTTCGCACCTTTTCCAGCCGATCAAGCGCATCCTCCAGATCCGAGAGTTTCTCGCACTGCGGCAGGCGAACGCGGTCAACGCTCCGCGTCGTCTGACCCGCTGACACCAGTGGAAAAAACATGAATACGGCCATCGCGAACAGACGAACAAACCAGGGCATAGCGACTCCTTTCTCGGGATCCTTGCGAATTCTCATCGCCACCTTACATGAACAAAAACCGACGAAGCAAAATGCCTGGACGGCGCCAGCTTCGGAGCAGCCGACGCCTTTAAGAGTCCAATCGCCAGCTAGCGCCAGACTCCCCATTCACCCGTCGTACCCGGCTCCTCGCCTAAGGTCCACCATTGGGCTGTCCAGAGCTGACCGTTGTGCTCAACCTGGTCTCCGGCAACATAGACTTCGGACGCGCTCCAGTTGGGAGCTTCGCCGTTGCCGTTTTCCTCGTCGTCGAATACCACGTTGAAACTGAAAACAGCTTCGCCCTCTCCACCATCGGCGGTGAGCCTGAACGTCAGGCTGTGATTCTGGGGAGTCAGATTCGCCGTATCCACAATGAGCACGTCCTCACTTGTGAGCGTGGTGGTAACCGCTTCTCCGGCCGTTTGCTGCCAGCTAAGAGTGGGGGTTTGTTGTCCCTCGACTAGTGGATAGAGGTACACGAGGCTTCCGTACTCCACGCTATTCTCAAGCAGAGCAACTTCCTGAGTGGCGAGAATGGTCACCTGCAGGTTGTTTTCTGCGGCAGGAGTGATCGAGAAAACACCCGACGCGCGCTCGTTCCTTGAGTTGAAATAGTTACCGTACAGATCGTTGCGGAAGTACATGTAATGGTTCATTTCAGGATGCCAGCGGCCGATAAACACATTGCCATCGTGGTAGGTCTCGTACCAACCGTTCACTTCGGCGGCAAGGAGTCGATCCCAATCGTTGATGTTGTCGGGCGTGATCAATACCGAGAAGGCGCTGTGTTGCTCACCAAAGCGATTGAACACGGCAAAATTCACCCGATCCCCTATTTCTACGCTGGAAAGACTGACATCTGCCGGTATGAACTGTGCGCCCTGAATAAGATAGGGGCCTTCTGGATCTATCGGATCTTCCGGGTCGGGGGGCGTTACGTCACCACCCACGATCGTAATATCGCTGCAGTTGTAAAAACCTTCGCCCACTGCGTCTACCCGCTGCCAGCGGACAAAAAGCACGGCGTCACCTGACCGGTTTGCCGGAATCGTAACGTCCATCCGATACTTCCCGTCTACTACCGGAATGTCGTCGTAGCTTTGGATCAACTCCAGGTCCTGCCAGGCCAGAGGCTGGCTAAGATCTGCATCGGGCACCGTAAGGTAAAACTGCCAGTAAGAAGGATTGTGCGGCGCTGTCGCGTTGAAGACATACTCGAAAGTACCGTTGTTCAGCTCAGTGCGGTACCAATCGTCTCGAGCTAATCCCAGACCTCGCTTCTGCGAATCGTTTGCGTAGCACAGAGAGCCATCCGGTACGAGCGATTGCACCGTTTGCATGTTGGTGTAGTCGGGAATGTTGATCGAGAACTCGTTGCGCTGCACAAATGGATAGCTCCCTGACAGCGCTTTCGCTGCGGCACAGGCGGCATTTGGTGGTGTGCCGCTGAAGATCCCGCCTTGTTCGAAGCAGAGCTGCTGGCGCGCGGCCGGGTACTCAGACCATCCATGGGCCGAGGTGCCATGCACGAATCCGAGCGAAGTCGCGATCGCGACAAGAACAATACTTGCAAGCTTTGTACTCATTTTTCTCATCACCTTCTTTGTAGTTAGTAAAAACAATCCACCCAAACAGGGATGGGGTTAAACAACGTGCAGAGGAATTGCGGTCGAGGGTTCAGCGGATCTGGGTAATTGGTATGCCAGCCATCAGCAGGAAATCAGTTAGGTCCAGGCGCTTCCTGGGATCGTGGATTCTGCTAGCAGGCAATCCAGTGCGTTGGGAGCTGAAGACGTACTTCACACCTCGTTACCCAATAAGACATCGGATAACGGCACCGGGTGGCCAATAAGGTAGCCCTGGGCATAGTCGCAACCGATATCGGCGATGGCGCTTCGGATTTCCTCGTTCTCTACGAACTCGGCAATGGAACGTCTACCCATCAGTCGAGCCACATCGGCGATGGTGCGAACCAGGGAGTGGCTCACGGGGTCATCGACGATCTCCCGTACGAGCTCGCCGTCGATCTTCAGATAGTCGATCGGCAAATCGCGTAGATAAAGGAATGAGGAATGTCCGCTACCGAAATCGTCCAGCGCGAACTCACAACCCAGTTTTTTCAGTTCCTGAACGAAGTTCTTCGCTCCGCTGATATCAGATATCGCAGCCGTCTCGGTAATCTCAAAGCAGATTCGCTCAGGCTGCAGCCCGGAAGACTTGAATTGCTCGATGATGAAACTGAGAAGGCTCTCATCGTCGATCGAATGCCCAGAGAGATTGAGCGCAAAGCGATGACTGTGATCGCGGACTTTCCTGGCGGATGCGATGTCGTGGAACGCGCGTTTGATCACCCAACGATCAAGCTTCACCGACAAACCATAGCGCTCGGCCAGTGTGAGAAACGCAGCTGCACCAACCAGGCCGCCCTGGTCATCGCGCATCCTCAACAGTACTTCGTGCATCGTTGGTGCCGACGAGGATTCAGCTACTTCACCAAGGGGCGCTATCGCCTGTGCGTAAAGTTCGAGCGTGTCGTCCTTCATCGCGCGGGTTAAGCGGTTAAGCAAGTGGCCTTCGCCGCGGGAGCGACGGCGCTCAGCAACATTGCCCTGAAACGAAAGTACCGTGCCCCCGCCACGTTTCTGGGCAGCCTGACAAGCCTGTATGGCGTGCCCCAGGCTAGCTTTGCCTTCTCCCGATCCGTTTCTGAGCTGCGCAACCCCGATGCTGATACTCACGTCATAGCGCTGACCGAAGAATGAGAGGCGCAGCGAGTCGACAACGCTCACGAGAGACTCGGCACGTTGCGTCGCCTGCTCCATGGAGCGACGCTCAATGACCACTCCGAATTGATTATTGCCGAGGCTTCCGATCAGCTTTTCTGCGGCCATTTCGCGAAGCAGCAGGTCGGAAAACACGCGAATCATCCGCTCTGCAGCCATGTCGCCGGCGTACTCGCGAATGAGGCGGAATCGATCGATGTCGATGAATAGCACGAAGTGCGTGCGCAGGCCGCTCGCTGGTGCAGTGGCTAAGCTCTCCAGAGCCGTTTCAAATTTGCGTCTATCGCTCAACCCATGCGGGCGAACAGACTCATGAACACCTCGATCAAAATCCGGGCGCGCCATGCTCACGCCAGGGGCGACCTGTGAAGTCAGAGAATTGGCTTCCTCAATATGCACTGCGCCGCCTGCACCACTAAAGCGTACTAGGCTCATGGCAAGCACGTCGGCCATCATGTCAAGAAGGCTCTGATGCCATGGCATCAGTCGCTGCGGCTCCCGACTCCACACCACAAGACCGCCGATCACAGCTACGCTGTCGAAGATGGGAACAGCAAACAGCGCGCCCTCTCCCTCCGGACAACGATCAGCAAGTTCGCGATCGATGAATACCGAGGCTTCATCCAGGAGTAACGGAATAACTTCACTGGAGACAATTGGCTCAAGAAAAGCCGGCAAGCCTCTAGAGCTGCGCTCAGCGGATGCGGATTCTCGTCGATCACCGTCCTCACTGCTGAGAAAGACCAGACAGCCGTCGAAATCCTGATGCTGCTGCAGGGCACTCGCGGCCACTGACATAAGGTCAGACACCGTGTCACTACGAGCACCATCGAGCAGCTCACGCAGAGCGTTCAGGGAATCGACCAGGGACATGCCGTCCGCACCCGTCATAGTTTGGGTATGGTCTCGACTGCTCATCGCCCGGCACCTAGAAAGACTGCCGCAAGCTCGCCGATTTCGTCAGAGCGGTCTCGAAACTGGGCGATGACTGCCGGCATGACATCAGAGGCAATCCCAAGCGACTGCCATCCTTCGTGCAGGTCTGCTGCATCGGCTGCAATGGCGTCGGCAGCGAGATGCTGTCTGATGCGGGAGCACTGCGACAGAATCAGCAACAGTGTTTGTTCCTGATGAAACGGCGGATCCTCGACGACCGCACCCATGGCGACCGCTAACAGAGGCGGCAGTTGCCAGGCGCTCGCGAGTGCCGCGCCCGCGGCAGAATGATCCAGACCCACTGCCAGGCGCTCCTCCTGAATGAGATTTAGATCGGGTTCACTTTGGATGCGAGCGAACACCTGGTTCATTGCCTGAGGAGCGATATGGATAAGCGCCAGCAATCCCAGGTTGTGGAGCAGCCCACTCAGGTATGCTTCGGCGGGCTTTGGGCCTTCGAGCGCTGCAGTCCGGCTGGCAATGAGCTGCGCCAGGACCGCTGATTCCATCGCCGCGATCCAGTAGCGCTTAGGGTCAAAGTGCGCGCAATCGTTGATTTCAAAGGGCTGACTTAGGGCAAAGGAAATGCTCAAATCGCGGACCAGGTGAAGTCCGAGAACGCGTATGATGGCGTCCGGAACATCGCGTACAGCGGCGGCATGGGCGAAAAATGCCGAATTGGCAACGCCCAGTATCCGCGCTGCCAGCGATGGGGTCTGCTCAATGGTTTCAGCCAGTGTGAGCATATCCAGGTCCGGATCAGACAGCATTTGCAGCAGTGCCTGCGACGTTCTCGGAAGCGGCGGCAAATTGCGCAACCGGCGAATACTCGCCTCGGCCGACAGCGCGGAGTGGGTACCAGCGCGAGCGGAAGAGTGGTGGTTTGTATCGGTCATACCCGAACTCGAAGCTGCCTCGTGCACGTGTTTTGCGCTGATTTAGCCACCGCCAGGCAGATCGAATCCTGATCAACAGTTGATGCTTTGCTGATGGTTTTTTATCTATAAAAATCAATGAATTAAGGGTATTTCCGTAACATCCTCAAGCGTCAAAACAATGCACATCGGTGACTGGGAGCTGCATCCTCAGCGCAACCTGTTGCGCAGGTCAGATCGAGAAGTCCGCCTGGAACCCCGACATGCCGATCTGTTGATTTTTTTGGCAGGGCACCGCGGAGAGGTCGTAAGCGCAGAGCAGATTCTCGACACGGTGTGGCAGGGGCAGGTAGTCACCGACCAGTCGGTGTACCAGGCAATCGCCAAGCTGCGCCGGGCTTTCGGCGACGATGCGGCGAAGCCTCGCTACATCGAAACGGTGTCGAAACGAGGGTATCGCCTGATCGCAGAAGTCTCGGGCGATGCCGGTCAGCTAGACCCTGCGTCGGCGACTGACACCGAATCGAGTTCTGCTGGTAGCCATGCAACTACGCGAAGCTTCAAGGGCTACGCCCTCGCGGCGGCGGCCATGCTTGCGGTCGCCTGGATCGCCTTGAGGTTTTTCCCGCAGGCTGCAAACACACCTGTCAGCAACGTGGTCGCCGTTGTGCCCTTTACGGTGCTCTCAAGTGACCCTGACGATCAACTTCTGGCGGCAGGTTTCGCCATCGAGTTGGCACACCTGCTGGGCCGGACCGGCCACGTTCGGGTCATTGGCCCGGTATCGAGCGCCCTGGCTGCTCGCCTCGATATGGACACGACGGTCATTGGGGAGCATCTGGGCGCCAGTGTCGTCATCAACGGAAGTCTGCGCAGATCAGAGGCCGGCATCCGGGTGACGAGCGCAGTAACGGAGGTACCTTCGGGCTACCAGCTGTGGAGTGAAGTACTCGACCGGGATGATCAACAGATTCTCAAGGCGCAGAGAGACATGGCGATCGCCATCACGGGCGCGCTGGAAGAGTATCTTCAGAAAGACACAGATGTAGCCATATCTTCAGGCAACGCCGTACCAGAGACTGATCGGGTGGCGTACGACAACTACTTGCTCGGCCGTTACTACCGCCATCTTCGGAATGAAGGGGACCTGCTTCGCGCCAGGCAGTACTACCAAAATTCGCTGGCCGTAGACCCGGATTTTGTACCGGCCCTACGCGAGATGGCGGCAACCGAATTACTGCTGTTTTTCTACGGGACCGAGCCTCTCACCCAAGCCATCACAACGGCTGAAGCGAATCTGAAACGCGCTATGCAGCTTGCCCCGGAGTCCCCGGAGGGGCTGGCGTTAATCGGCCTGTCCCACTACCTGCAAGGCAAGTACCTGCTCGCCGAGGATGCACTGCAGCGCGCCGTGACAGCGCAGCCAAACCTGCAGGAAGCCTGGATGTGGCTGGGGCTCACCCAGCAGCAGCAGGGCAGACTTACGGAATCGCTGGCAGCCTTCGAGTATGGCAGCGAACTCGAACCACTATTGGTAACCGCCGTGGTGGATTATGCCGAAGCGCTGGTGTGGAGTGGTCGTAAGGACTTAGCGCTCTCCAGGCTGCGAAATCTCGCCGATAAGGCAAACGATTCGATGGACAATAGAGACCAGCTTTTTCGTACGCTGAGCCTCGTGCATCGAAAGACAGGCGAACTGGGCGCCGCCTACGAATGGTCGGAGCGAGCATTGGAGGTGGCACCGGACTCCAAGCTTTCGCTAGCCAACAAAGTGGTATTGCTGACGTTGTTTGGTGAAGAGGACCAGGCCAGGCAGCTGGCGAAAAAACTCTACTACGCTGCACAACCCGGTCGCGGCACGATGCAGTTCCTGGGTCGGGCAAACATCATAGAACCGGGCATTCTCGACCACGCCCTGCTCAGCGCCCATCTCGAAGAATTGCAACAGCAACCCGATACGCCAGAGATCGAGTGGCGTCTATCCAATCTCGATGTAGGAATGTGGGCCTATCACCAGAACGATTTGGCGCGTTCGATAGAACTGCTGGAACGAGCTCTGCGCGGGCGCGACTTCCCCATCGCGAAGGCCGACGATGACCTCTACGCCTGCGCATCGCTGGCCGATGCCCAAGCTCGCAGCGGGAGCGCCGGCGCGGCGGCAACCCAGCTCGCGAGTTGCCGCGAGGATTTAAGCGCCGCTGAGCAACAGGGTTGGAACAGCTTGTCACTCATGATCAGCAGAATTCGCCTGGCGATCCTGCAGGGCGATGAGGCCGCGGCGCGCAGTCAGCTGTCCTTACTCTTCGCAGTGGGGCTGCGAAACGAACCGATTCTCGTCAATGACCCGATCTTAGATGCGGTACGAGAGACGGCGGAGTACAACCGCCTCGTAAAAGAGATTCGCGAGTCCGTCGAGCTTGCCAAGCAGTCAACCGGTCCGTTCTGACCACATCAGCTAAGCCCAAAACCGCTCGGATGCGTGATAGCGCTACAAACTATCGCGTTTTTATCCTATTTAGTTGTGACGGCTGTTGATTTCCGTTGCCAGCTCCACGTCCTTGCTGCTTATCCCGCCTGCATCGTGGGTCGTGAGCCAGATCTCGACGGTGCGATACACGTTGAACCACTCTGGGTGATGATTCGCGCGTTCGGCAAGAAGCGCAACTCCATTCATAAAAGCAAACGCTTCGACGAAATCCGTAAACTCGAATTTCCGATAGAGCTTTTCATCGCGCAGCTCCCAACCCGCCAGTCCGGAAACTGCTGCATTTACCTCTTCGTCGCTGAGTTGCGCCACCATGATTGACACCTCGTTCCTTGATCAGTCGATTGCGGAATCCGTCGACTGACGTAGAGTCGGCTCTTGCCAGACCATCTACGCCGATCCCACCCATGCAAGTTGATACGAGAGCGGACATCAACAGATTCACGAATATATAGACGCACGCCTGCGATATGGCTGTGAATGCGTTGCTTGCGTTGTGTGACGACCACAGGGTTGTCTCGCATGCCACACCTGCAGAACTAGATGCCTTGGCGTACAGGAGCGTCTCAAGCAGAAGCAGTGTAGAGACAAAAAGTGGAGACGAAAAAAGGGGCATCCTATGGATACCCCTTTCGTTTACCAGCTGTTTTTAACTAAAGAGTTTCGGCTCTACTCGAAGTTGTACTTGACCGTCGCTCCGTAGGTACGCGGAGTATTCGGATAACCGCTGAAGCTTCCCGCCTGTGCTACCGCGGGGAATGCGGACTGCAGGAATTCGTCTTCAGTCAGGTTCCGGCCCCAGAAGTTTAGCTCCCAGCCGCTTTCGAAGTTGAAACCGAAGCTAGCATTGACCATGTTGACCTCTCGCGACGCGATCGATGCCGGCACGTTGTCAACCACCTGCACTTCATCTTCATACTGGTGCTCGACGCGGGCGTAGCCCAGAGTACTGCCGAACTGAAAGTTATAGGTCGCCGTTGTTGTCGTCGACAGCTCGTGGATTCCAGCCGGTCGTTCTCCTGAAAGATCAGTCGGACCATCGACGCCAAGAGCGCCGACGAATTCGTCGTAGAGAGGATCGAGATAGGTTGCGGCGAAGGTGATGCGCAGATTGTCGGTCGGAGCCCAGTTGATATCAAACTCAACACCATCGACCGACTGCTTTCCGGCATTGGCCAGGTTGAAGCCCGTGCCGGAGAATACATTCGACTGGAATCCGTCGATCTCCTGGGCGAATACCGCAACGTTGAATGACACCGTGTCGTACTCGGCTTTAAGACCAATTTCGTACACAGTTGATTCCTCAGGTCCGGCAAAACGCGTGCCGGGAACCAGGTTAGGAACTAGCAAGCCGGCTGCCGCTAACGCTGGCACATCGGCCGGGAAGGGTCGGGAATCTCGGGATAGGTTCCAAGAAGTTGCTTTGAAACCTGTGCTCACACCAGCGTAAATATTCATATCCTGATTGAGGTCGTACGCCAATCGAAAAGTATAGGTCGTGTCATCGTCGTTCGATTTACCGTCTTCGACCGAATTCGGGAAGTCCTGGAACGGAGGCAAGAACTGGAGCGCTTGCAGCGGTTCGAATGGAGTTCCAGCGAAAGGTACCGACGAAAATATATCGTTGCTGACAATGTTCACCGACACATCTTTTTCAACTTCCGTGTAGTTAACCCCCAACGTAACTACCAGACCTTCGGTGATTTCGTAGTCGGCCTGCGCAAACAACGACAGTGTCTCGTCATCCTGCGTCGAGCGTTCATCGATGAATCCAGTACCTTCGGCGAAGGAAGCTCCCGCGGGAATTCCCAGGAATGCCTCGACGACATCAATCGGGAACGGTGAACCCAGCGCGGTCAGCAACCCATCTGCGTATGGTCGAAACTGATCGCCGTACGCGAACTGACCGTCTACGGTTACGTCTTCCTGGAAGTAGTACGCGCCAACCATCCAGGTCAGGGGACCATCGCCGGCCGACGAAAGACGGACCTCCTGAGTGAAAGTATCGATCTGAGTGTCACTGAGGTTTGCTTGTGTTGGATCAACCAGACGAGCGCTGGTGTAGTCGACGTCCCCAAGTTGCACAAGATCCAGCGTTCGGAACGCCGTAATTGATGTAAGGGTAGCCCAGTCAAAATCGTAGTCGACCTGGAGAGACACGCCACTGGTGTCAATTTCGTTGCGGGGATCGAAGTCGTAAAAGCCACGGTAGGCAAATGGCTGATTTGGCACCAAATTGCCACCCAGTGCCTGAACGATGGCGCCAGTCGGTCCGTTCACTAAGTTGGCCACACCGCAACAGACTTCTTCGATGCTCTCGGCATCAGCGATCAACCGCATCTCTAGCCGATCTGTAGGGTTCCACAGAAGCTGTCCACGGAAATTCCATCGGTCAAGATCGTTCTGCTCCGTGCCCAACTCAAGATTGTCGTAATAGCCGTCGCGCTGGTTAGACGCGCCCGACAGACTGAACGCCACGTTGTCGGATATCGGCCCGGTGATGTCACCCTTCACGATGAACTGACTGAAGTTCCCGGCGGTGGCCGTCACCGATCCGCTGTAGCCGGTAAGGTCTGGTTTAGCGGTGACGACGTTGATGACACCCGCCGAGGCATTTTTGCCAAACAGCGTCGACTGCGGGCCACGCAATACCTCGATACGTTCCAGTTTGGGGAGATCGGCTATCGAGCTACCAACTCGTGAACGGTATACGCCGTCAAGGAACACGCCAACTGATGGTTCAATACCGGCGTTGTTAGCGCCGTTACCAAAGCCGCGAATCAGAAAGTTTGTCTGCGCGCTACCCTGTAGCTGAGTAACCCGAAGACTGGGAACCAAAGCCTGCAGATCTTTGATATCCAGAATCTGTGACTGTTCAATGGCTTCTGAACTGACTACCGATACAGCGACCGGTACTTCCTGAAGCGTCTGCTGGCGCTTGGTTGCCGTAACGACAACCTCTTCCAGCACGCCGCTCTGGGCCTGAACCTGCTGGATCGAGCTTGCGGTGGCAAGCGCGACAGCCAGGGCGAGACCGCTCTTCGCGGGGTTCGCGAAGGCAGTCGTATTCTTGCGGGTAGGTCTCATGGATGGTCCCTCTATTAAAATAATTTGAGTTGGGCACAAAGTGCGCGGATTGTCGTGGTTGAGTGAGCGCCGGTCAACGTAACCAGTGCGCATTCCTGTAGTAAAAATTACCGCAACAACAGACGCTTACAGCCAACCGAAACGCAGACGCGAGCCGCCTCGGGTAGAATTACCCTCTCAGCAAAAGTCGGAATGATTCATGGCAAAACGCGTCTACCTATTTTCGGAGGGTGGCAAGGACGATCGCGACCTTCTGGGCGGCAAGGGGGCCAACCTTTGCGAGATGACCACTCTTGGTCTGCCCGTGCCCTTTGGGTTCATCATTACCACACCAACGTGTCGCGAGTACTTCGACAGCGGCAACAAACTCCCGTCCCTGCTCGAGCAGGAGTATCGCGTCGCGCTGGACCTGGTTGAGAAGAAAATGGGCGCCCGCTTTGGTGATCCGGAAAATCCCCTGCTGTTTTCCGTGAGATCTGGCGCGCCCATCTCTATGCCCGGAATGATGAATACGATTCTCAACCTCGGGATCAACGACGAGATCGTTCAGGGTCTCGCCGAGAAGACAGGCAATGAGCGTTTTGCCTACGACTCATACCGCCGCTTCATCCAGATGTTCGGCGACGTGGTGCTCGATGCGGACGCGCACGCCTATGAAGCGGTAATCGACGAGCACAAAAGTGTGAAGGGTTACACCTCGGACACCGAAATGACCGCCGAAGACTGGCGCGCCGTGATCGACCAGTTCAAGAAAATCGCTCACTTTCCAGAGGATCCTTTCGTTCAGCTCAAACTTGCGGTCGAGGCGGTGTTCCGCTCCTGGTACACACCCAGAGCAAACGTGTATCGCGAGATGAACAACATCCCCGATTCCCTGGGAACCGCCGTTACTGTCCAGGCCATGGTGTTCGGAAACTTCGGGGAAGACTCGGGCTCGGGGGTCGCGTTTACCCGCAACCCATCTACCGGTGTAAAGGAGTTCTTTGGCGAAGTTCTGTTCAATGCCGCTGGGGAGGATGTAGTCGCCGGTATACGCACGCCACTATCGCTGGCCGCGCTCGAAGAGAGACTCCCGGACGTTTACGAGGAGTTGTTCGCAACCCAGGCGATGCTGGAGCGTCACTATCGCGACATGCAGGACATCGAATTCACTATTCAGGAAGGTCGCTTCTACATTCTGCAAACGCGCGCCGGTAAGCGAACCGGGCGGGCGTCCGTGCGAATTGCCGTAGAAATGGTGAGAGAGGAACTCATCAATGAACGCGAGGCCCTGCTGCGTGTCTCTCCCGAGCACGTGCAGTCGTTCCTCCACCCGATGGTTGATCCGAAGGCACCACGCGAGGTCGTTGCCAGCGGGCTGCCGGCCAGCCCCGGGGGCGCCACGGGAGTCGTCGCCTTCTCCGCCGACGAGGCGGTAGAGGTTTCAGCGCAGGGTACCCCGGTCATTCTGCTGCGTCGCGAAACAACGCCAGAGGATATTCACGGCATGAAGGTCGCCGAGGGTATTCTCACAGAGCTCGGCGGCATGACGTCGCACGCGGCGGTTGTCGCACGGGGGATGGGCGTTTGCGCGATCACCGGTTGTGGCGGACTCCACGTCAATGTCAGCGAGGGTATCGCAACCTCTGAACAAGGCGTGACTATCAAACGCGGCGATACAATTACCCTGGACGGCGCGACCGGCGACGTCATGCTCGGCGATGTGGCAAAGATCGAAGCCAGTACGTCTGACGACTTTCAGACGCTTTTGTCCTGGGCCGATAAGTATCGTCGGCTACGCGTTCGCGCCAACGCAGAAACGCCGGAGGATGCGAAGAAAGCTCGTGAGCTGGGCGCGGAAGGTATCGGCCTGTGCCGGACCGAACACATGTTTTTCGAAAGCGAGCGCATCGATCTGATGCGAGCCATGATCCTGGCGTCGGATAAGCGAGAGCGGAAACAGGTACTGGCTAAACTCGGCGAATTCCAGCAGGCCGATATGCTGGAACTCTACCGGGCGATGGACGGACTTCCGGTTACGATTCGTCTTCTCGACCCTCCTCTACACGAATTTCTACCGCATTCGCGCGAAGACGTCGCAGCACTTGCGGAGCGGCTGAATCGGCCCGCCGATGAGCTTCACCGTGCCATTGAGGATCTGCAAGAGGTTAATCCCATGTTGGGATTTCGGGGATGCCGGCTGTCAGTGGTGTACCCGGAAATCACCAAGATGCAGATCAAGGCCATCATCGGCGCGGCGCTGGTGGCACGCGAGGAAGGGCTAAATCCCTACCCGGAAATCATGATTCCCTTGGTTGTAAACGTTCGCGAAGTCCGGCTAGTCGGCGACATCATCGACCGCAGCATTCACAAGATGCTCAAGGAAAAGTCCGTATCTCTGCGCTACAAAGTCGGCACAATGATGGAGACACCTCGGGCGTGCCTGGGTGCAGATCGCCTTGCGAGCAGTGTCGAATTTATGAGTTTTGGCACCAACGATCTCACGCAGATGAGTTACGGGTTTTCACGAGACGATGCCGGGCGATTCATTCCCCAATACCTGGACGCCAAACTCATCGAGAACGATCCGTTTGTCTCGCTGGATCAGCGCGCCGTTGGCCGCCTTATGCGCATCGCTGTGCAAGAGGCACGAGCCGTTAAAAAAGGGATCAAATACGGCATCTGTGGCGAGCACGGCGGCGACCCGAATTCCATTCGTTTCTGCCACGAGCTGGGTTTGGACTATGTGAGCTGCAGCCCCTATCGCGTGCCCGTCGCGCGCATCGCCGCTGCGCAGGCCCGGGTGCTGGACGACTTAGACGGCTGATAAAGACTGCAGCCATCAAACATCGCCGCCGTGGGCTGAGCTAATCGAGGATCAGTCCAACTCCTCGATTCCCGGTGTTTTGCCCAATCGGAGCAGCTCGAGTTGGTCCGGTGCCGGCTTATTAAGCGATCTGCTGATTCGGCCAGCGTAGCGAGACCCAGCTTACCGGTTGTGACTGGACACAATTAAGGCAAACCCGCATTCCCCCGCCTGTCTGGGGTTTGACCAGCCTCCCTCCTCGTCGGTTCCTGTTCAGTTTCGAAACAGCGCCGGTCTGTTGGTCTAGTGAATTTCATAATTCGCGGCAGTCCGCGCCCTGCGGGGCGAGGCCAGCGTCGTCTACAAGACGACACAGAAGACGACAACGATTCACCGGAACACCGTAACGACAATGATTCTGGCATTGACCGCTTCTCTGATGTTTTCCCTGGGCGTCCTGCTCGGAGTCGGCGTGAACAACGCGTTGAAATGGAAGCGAGGGACACGAACCCACACTCGCGAGCTCGTTCGCTGGCTTTGTAACCAACTGGAGACTCCGATGCCAGCTAAAGCGTTGCCGGAGCAAAACCTAATTGATCTTTGTCTTGACGAGCTTCCTTCCGGTCAGCGCAGTGAGTGCGAGAAGATCATGGCGAGTTATCGCACGCTTGTAGCGCAGGAGACTAGGGTTAACGACAGCGGTGAAGAAGAGTTCCGATACACTGGCGAACTCAAACGGCAGCTTGACGAACTGCTCGGCGTGATACTGTCCTAGCGCTGAATTTAAAGCGTCAGGACGTTTCTTTCGCGAAGATTCTGCCGCAACGAGATGTACCTCGGCCTCTGCGCTTGCTGCGGCATCCCCATTGCACAGCGTTTGTTTTGCCCGAGGGGATCAGCGGCGCGTTTAAAGTACGAGTTGAGTTTGGGTGACAACAGCAACCAGCGCCTCGGCCTGGGTAGTAATGCGCGTCTGCCATACCGACATTCGCCGTCCAATCGACACCGGAGTCGCCACTGCTGTCAGCACGTCACCGATCCCTGCCCGACCAACAAAGTTAGTTTTACTCTCAATCGTTGTCGTACCGGCAGCGCCGTCTGGAAGGTTCAGAAAAGCGCCGATGGCGGCGATTGAGTCAGCCAGAGTCATCAAAGAGCCGCCGTGCACTGCACTATTAATTGTGCACAAGTCAGCCGTAACCTCGAGCCGGCCGACGACCCGATCCTTTGCAGCTTCTGTTGCCGTCACGCCCATCATTTTTGCCAAAGGCATAGTGGAAGCAAAATCATCCATAGCATCCCCTCCGTTCTCAGGCCATTAGATTTCAACTGAATCAAACCGACAATAACCGCAGAGGTTATTGCATCAGTCCGTAACCCTCTCTACGGCGGCGCCTACCAGCTTATGGGAGTCCGACCACGGATAGGCGCTTATAGTGATGAGATTGTGGGCAATGCCGTGCAGTGTGCAAAGCAGCAACTCGGTCTGCAGATCAGCCTTGGATGAATCGCCCGCACCTGGCAGTACGTCTTCGACACAGCGCCTGAATAGTACAAAGCGCTCAACGACCCCATCGTCATCGACAAAGACACTGACATCAGGTTGGGAGACCCCCGCCGACATAAAAACCAGAAAATAGTGCTCACGATTGCGCAACCAGAAATCTACGTAGCAGTGGGCAACTAGAAACAAGCGTTTGTGCGCGTCAGGCTCACCCTCGGCCAGGGGTTCCAACTGGCCAAAAACCTCGGCAAACACCTGGGACCAAAGATCCCGAAGAATATCGATTTTGCGGTCGAAGTATCGATACAAAGTCATCACGGTGCAGCCAGCCTCTTTGGCAAGCCGACGCATGGACACGGCGTCGTAGCCATCTTCCTGAAAAAGCTGGAGTGCGCAGGCGCTGATGCGTCTACGCGCGTCACGGACATCCTCGGCCGACCTAGCGGGACGCCCCCGAGATCGCGTGACCGAGGTCTTCGAGTCACCCATGTCTTGCACCCAAGGATGATCCAGTCGTTGACCGGACCAGTGTATTTATATATAACGCGTTATCTTTAAATGAGTTCATTGTGCATGCAAAGCAAACTGGATGACAGCTCTCTCAGGTTTATGAGGATTCTCTTCGTGGTATCGGCCACCTGGAATTTCGCTGGAGCAATACCGGGACTTCTGAATACTGCGGCCATGTTCGAGCAGGAGTTCGGCCGAACCCTGGATGACCCGGTGATGGTCGCAGTGTACCGCGGCGCCTGGGGCACAGCCTTTCTGTACGGGTTTGGCTTTCTCCTGGCGGCGAGGGACCCGGTAAGACATACCGGTGTCGTACTTATGGGGGGAGCCGGTAAAGCCCTATTTGCGATTAACCTGCTCCTCATGTACCTGAAGGGCTGGACCTCTTCGTTCGCCCTCCTCGTCATCATCGGTGACGCCATCTTTGTGGGGCTGTTCATCGGCTACTTCGCATCCCTGCGTCGCGCGGGGCATCGACTCTTCTGACGAGAAAGCTGAGGCCAGAGCGCGCAGTGGTCGATACTATTTGGGAGTGACCGCTCTCTGGAAACAGTGTTCGGCGTGCTGTTTTAAGCGCACGGTACCCGTGAGGTGGGATTCACTCGGATTCCCGATGGGGACTGTAAACAAAGCTATAAAAGGAGCCGCCGCATCACTCGCGGTCCGTGCGCGCGCGTGCACACCGGGTTGAGACGTAGGAGTGTCGCTGACAGCTTAACCTCGTTCGTCCTTTGGCGAATCCATGACAACGTAGGAGGATATGCCAGTGACTTCGGGGATACCCCCCAGCGTGTCCGAATGGAATACTTTGTAGGCTCCCAGGTTCTCGCACTCCACTCGTAGCAGGTATTCAAAGCTCCCCGTCACGTTGTGGCATTCACGCACTTCGCTCGACTCAGCGATGGCCGCTTCGAATGCAAGCTGTGCCGCTTTACTGTGATCCTTCAGGCCGACGGCGACATAGGCCACAAAGCCCACGCCAAGTTTGGAACCATCCAGGATCGCGCGATAACCACTAATCACACCACTGCGCTCAAGTTCCTGCACTCGGCGCAGGCAGGCCGATGGGGACAATCCGACCCGCTGAGCGAGATCGATGTTGGAGACTCGCCCATCAACCTTAAGGATCTGCAATATACGATCGCTGTACCGGTCTTTCTTTATCATTTATTGCGTGCAAAACTCGGAAACAAGCAATAATAGTAAGCACATTGCGCTAGATCTGTCGAATAATTCCGTCCTCTTCTCCATTTATGACTGATTGAGCCAAAACGCATGAATCTGGACCTCGTGACCGCACTTGCATTATTCGCACTGGTTTCGTCGATTACGCCGGGCCCCAACAACCTGATGCTGATGAGCTCGGGTGCCAACTTTGGATTTCGGCGAACGCTGCCTCATGTAGTCGGCGTTGAGATCGGCTTTGTGATTATGCTTTTGGTCGTCGGATTGGGGTTGAGTGAGCTTTTGCGCGCCTATCCCGTCAGCTATCAGATCCTGCGCGTACTCAGCCTCGTTTATCTTTGTTACCTGGCTTTCGCGATACTCCGCAGTACCGCCGGTGACGTTGAAACCGGCAAGGCGACAGTCGATTGCAACGTTGAGGAAGAGCCGAAAGAGGCAGGTGCTTGCCTGAAGCCCCTGACATTTCTTCAAGCTGCTTTATTCCAGTGGGTAAACCCGAAGTCGTGGGCGATGGCACTTACGGCGGTGAGTGTATACGCGCCCGAGCCAAGTCTGTTTATGGTTTCGGTAATTGCGCTGACATTTGCGTTGATCGGATTTCCGTCAGTCAGTATCTGGGCAATTCTTGGCTGCCGTTTGCAGCGGCTACTCCACAGCGAAAACCACCGACGCAACTTCAATATCGGAATGACGGTCCTGCTGATGGCGTCGATGGCGCCAATGCTACTGACCGGGTATAGCTAGGAACGTTAGACTCTGAAGCCACACACTTATCAATGGACCTGCCAACTCATGCCCTTCGACAATCGCGTCACTCAACTCACCGGAGCCAAGCTCCCCATCGTTCAGGCACCCATGGGTTGGATCGCCCGATCGCAGTTGGCATCGGCAGTCTGTAATGCAGGTGGACTGGGCATCATTGAGACGTCTTCCGGTGAGCTGGATATCATTCGCGAAGAAATCCGCAAGATGCGTGACCTGACGCCAAATCCCTTTGGAGTCAACATTGCACAAGCGTTCGTAAGAGACCCTGACATCGCCCAGTTCATTATTGATCAGGGCGTCAAGTTCGTGACGACTTCCGCCGGATCGCCCGAACGCTACACAGAACAGCTTAAGAACGCAGGACTCACTGTTTTTCATGTAGTGCCTAGTCTGAAAGCCGCGCTAAAGGCCGTCGAATATGGGGTGGATGGCCTCATCGTCGAGGGTGGCGAGGGCGGCGGATTCAAGAATCCTCAGGACGTTGCCAGCATGGTGCTGCTACCGCTTATTCGTTCGAGTGTCGATGTGCCGATTATCGCTGCAGGTGGGTTTCTGGACGGATCGAGTATGGCTGCTGCTTTTGCCCTTGGTGCCGAGGGGATTCAGCTTGGTACCCGGATGGTGTCCGCCGCCGAGTCTCCGGTTCACGACAATTGGAAAAATGCCATTGTCGAGGCGAAAGAAACCGACACGGTTTTTCTTAATCGTTTTCAGTCGCCGGGCCTCCGGGCACTTAGAACCCAGCGCACCTCCGAGTTGGAACGTCAACCAGATGAAAACGCGATGGGCAAATTCGGAGACCCGCAGGCTCTCTACTTCGGTGGGGATATGGAGGCTGCAATCGCTCTGACAGGGCAGGTGTGTGGTCGTATCGATGAGGTCAAGCCAGTGGCGCAAATCCTCGAAGAAATATGTTCCGGCTTTGACCTGGTAGTGGGCGGTTTGAACGCCCGCTACGGATCTCGCGCATAGCATTTAACGACATTCGACGGTATTCCGCTTCGCGCCGAGCCAATGTCATGAGATCCGGAGAGACAAAAACCGAGGCTCGGGTGTCACCGTGACACTTATCTACACGGCTCAACTGTGACGCAGTTACGCTTTTGGCTGTTCGAACTACCCCGAATTGGTCTGTTTGCCCGATTTTGCAGCAATCGGAGCATCTAGTCGGGCATCCACCACCAAGACGCCTGCGTAAACGGGGCATATCAATCACCTATCTGGTGTACTAACCATGATCGATCGAAATATCGGTACCGGGGAGAGGTTCGTTCGTTTCGCTATCGCTTTGGTTCTGGTGGGATGGATCCTCTATAGCGCAAGTTTTGGAATTCTTCAGGCGGTTGCGCTGGTAGCGGCATTTGCCTTGCTGTGGAACAGCATTTTTGCGCGCTGCTATCTGTGGAAGTGGCTCGGCTTTAACACCTGCGAGCGCGATGCCAATGGCCAGTGTGCCCAAGGGTCGGACTGAGCCCGATAGCTGAGTCGCGTCCCAGCTGATTCTGGTCAAACCGGGCAGGCAACTCTTGTTTATAAACTGAGTAAGACAACACGCTCGTGCAGACCAAAGCAGCCGACCCTCTTCGCGTCAGCGAAAACGACACAAGCAAGACTTCCGAAAACCGTGGCTCAGCCATCGGGGATGACGCTGTGCACCCGGGAACAAGCAAGCCAACACTCTACTACGATGGCCAGTGCCCACTGTGCGCTCGTGAGATCAGTGACCTCGCGGAGCGACGCGCAGGGCAAATCGACCTGGTGGATGTGCACTCGCTTCCTGCGTTCGGATTGCGAGTGAACAACGCTGCCGGAAGTCATGATGGTGCCTATGACCCGGTCAACGAAGGCCTGTCCTTCGATAAACCCACGCTTCTACGCAACTTGCATTTGCGAGATGTGGACGGGAGCTGGCTGACTGGCGCTGATGCAAACGTGCGGATGTGGGCTGGGACACGCAGAGGTAAGTTCCTTCGGGTGCTGCGGTGGCCACTGATACGGCATCTTGTAGACGCGTTCTACGCAACCTGGGCCTCGCTTCGCTATCGATGGATGTATGGCCGAAGCCGAAAGCTTGACCCGACAAGCGAACCAGACCCTCGTGCGGTAGAACAACATGATGCGGCTGACCGCTGAGTCGATCCGGAACCTTGGCCGTGAGCCTCGCGTAAATCTGATCAACTCTATCAGCGGTTTCAAGCCCGCCAATCTCGTCGGCACCGTCGATGGATCCGGGGTGACCAACCTCGCCATCATGACTTCAGTGGTTCATATTGGTGCCGCCCCGCCGCTTCTCGCACTCGTTGTGCGGCCAGATTCCGTAGAGCGGCATACGCTGCAAAACATCAGAGATACCGGCGTTTACACCATCAATCATGTCGCGAAGTCCTTCGTAGCAGCGGCGCATCAGACTGCGGCACGCTACCCAAAGTCTTGCTCCGAATTCGAAGCCGTGGACCTTAGTGAATACTGGGACCCGGAGTTCGCTGCGCCCTTCGTTAGCCAGGCGAGCGTGAAAATCGGCATGCGCCTCGAAGAAGAACATCATCTCGCCATTAATGGCACCCACCTGCTGATTGGTTCCGTACAACTCATTCTGCTTCCTCCTGAAGCAATGGATGCCGAAGGAGCGATCGATCCGTCGACGCTGGACAGCGTTGCGGTTTCTGGCCTCGACACCTACTTCGAAGCAAAACCGATTGCGAGGTTTTCCTACGCAAAGCCCGACCAACCCCTCAAGCACCTGACCTGAGAACCTGGCCATCGGCAGAGCCTGACAGCGAATGGAACGAATACGGTAGCTGACTGACGGTGCACAACTGCGACCGATGAATAGCCCGTGAGAACTGGCCCTCTGATCATGAGACTAGGACATACCGCACATTAGAGCCGAGAATGGCGTGCTAGTATCGGACGATACGCACTTATTTCGCAGGGTTTTCGGGTCTAATCACCATGCAAGCAAATCGGGAAGATCGGGTATCGGGCGACGGTGCTCGAGAACGGAACAGAACTCAGACAATAATCACGGCCCTAGCCGCAATCGTACTCGCTGCAGGCGCTTACTTTCTTATGCCGAAAGATGAGCCAGAGCCACCGCCCGAGATCGAAGCGCCGGATGAGCCGCTCCCCGCACCGGTCAAGCCAACCCCAACACCCGCTGAAACGATAGCTGCCGCGCCGGACATCCCCGAACCTGCACCAGTCGAGCCACAAGAAGAACCACCTGCGGAGCCCGAAATCGACGAGCCCGAACCGGAACCAGCTCCCGCACCTCCAACCCCAGAGGAGTTGGATGCGGAGTTTCGAGAAGCGCTCACACAAAACCAGCTCTCCGCACCCAGGGCTCTCGCCAGCGCTGCCGCTGCTCCTTACCTGCTGGATCGTAGCGTCGCCAGTCTTGACCAGATGGCACGCGGCCTGGTGCCCGGCCGCACCAGCAACATCGCGCGACCCGCAGGCAAGTTCGCAGTACGTCGGGACGGCACCCGTTACTCGGTAGAACCAGCGGGGTATGCAAGGTATGACTCGCTGGTAAATGCAATTACCGGATTGGATGAACAGAAGATAGCGAGCTTCTTCACAGCAAACCGCAGTCGACTTGAAGACGCCTACGCAGCCTTGGGGTATCCCCGGGATGCCATGGACAACACACTGATCGCTGCGCTGGATCAGGTATTGGCTGCACCGATTATAGATACGCCCCCGGAGTTGATCAGTCGTGGAGCGCTCTGGGCCTATGCCGACGAGGCACTCGAGCAAAGCTCCGACCTGAACAAACAGCTGTTACGGACAGGGCCCGAGAACCTTCGCAAACTGCAAGCGTGGGCGCAGAGCCTGCGCGACGCTCTCCTGCAGCCCTGAACGAATACTCTGTTGAGTTCCCGAGTGCACTGGCAATTCTTGACACGCCTTAAGTACTGGCCATGTGGTTCATGAGCTCTGCGGGGAGATAGCACGCAAATCCTCGAGACTCGAGAAACCTTAACCTGCGTGACAGTTCGCGCGTTCGCTCTACGCTGATACTCGACGAAGGCGGAGCGAGACTTACCGCTTCATCAGGGGCCTCCGACGTCAGCGGGCCAAACTTCTGCATGAGTACTTGCTCGGCTACTTGCTCCCAACTTAACCCCTGCTCCTCGCGCACCCGACGAATCGCAGTCTCTATATCACCTGCCTTGATACCCCGCTGCTGCAGTTCTGCCGTAATCTTCGCAGGACCAAACCCCTTTCGCACCCGGTCTCTGGTATAGGCTTCACAAAACCGAGTGTCGCTCTGGAGTTTGTCGTCGATCAAACCTCTGAGCGCCTGCTCTAGCTCAGCCTGATCAAAGCGCTTGCCCAGTTTTCTTCGTAATTCCTGGAGAGAATGTTCTCGTCGCGCCAGCAGATTCATGGCCGCATGCCGTGCAGATATTGCGTTCTCTTCCTTCATGAATGGTTACGAAATCTCTTGTGCGTCCTTTGCGCAGGTGTAGAGCGATACAAGGTCGGGGCACTGGAGCAGAGGAAGGGAAGTGGGGCTCCAGCGCCCCGGAAAACCAAAACGCTCGCTAAGGTGTTTGCTCGCCCAGCTCCGCCGCTTCGTCATCCGTCTCGGGAGCCGTATCGAGCAGTTGCGCTCTTATCTGGCCTTCTATCTCGCTGGCGACGGCTGGATTGTCTTCGAGGAACTTGGCCGCGTTGGCTTTACCCTGACCAATCTTGTCGCCCTTATAGGCATACCAGGCACCTGACTTATCGACCAGATTGAGCTTGACGCCCCAATCAATCACTTCGGCAGTTCGATAAATGCCGCGTCCATACATTATCTGGAACTCGGCTTGTTTAAACGGAGGTGAAACTTTGTTCTTAACGACCTTAACGCGAGTTTCATTTCCCACGACTTCATCACCGTCTTTTACGGCTCCGATTCGCCGGATATCGAGCCGCACCGATGAATAGAACTTAAGCGCGTTACCGCCGGTAGTTGTCTCGGGAGAGCCAAACATGACCCCGATCTTCATTCGAATCTGATTGATAAAAATGACGAGACAGTTGGTTTGCTTGATAGTCCCCGTCAGCTTCCGCATAGCCTGGCTCAGGAGTCGCGCCTGGAGTCCGACGTGAGAATCGCCCATCTCACCTTCGATTTCGGCGCGGGGTGTCAGCGCCGCAACGGAATCGACAACCAGCACATCAACCGCGCTCGAACGAACCAGCATCTCGGCGACCTCGAGTGCCTGCTCGCCAGTATCCGGCTGGGAGACGATCAGGTCATCGATCTGCACACCGAGCTTTTCAGCGTACACTGGATCGAGCGCGTGCTCTGCATCAATGAATGCCGCTGTACCGCCAGCCTTCTGAGCTTCTGCAATGACCTGGAGCGTGAGCGTTGTTTTACCTGAGGATTCCGGACCAAAAATCTCACAGATCCGGCCTTTCGGTAGACCACCAATGCCCAGCGCTACATCAAGGCCCAGGGAACCGGTAGATATCGATGGGATCGCAGCTCGGTCGCTGTCTCCCATACGCATGACTGTACCCTTACCAAACTGCCGCTCAATTTGACTTAATGCGGCTTCAAGCGCTTTTTCCCGATTGTCATTCATGGCTGCACTCCTATGCATGGTCTTGCGTGGTTTTGCCCGGTCTTACGTTGGCTTTTGATGTGTTTTGCCTGGTCTTTCAGGCGCGATTGCCGCCCTCACAACTACTGTATATATATTCAGTATTGCTGACTGCAATTGCAAGCATCATATCCGTCAAATTTCACCCGCAGCCAGCCATAGTGCCGCGACGTGTCGCTAGGAGCGACGGGTTGTGCGGCGTGAGTGAGGGGTGTCTTCGCAATAGATGGCGCCGACTTCCGCACTCTTCGCGGCGCAGACCCACACTGACTAACCGTGAATTCGATCCACAGCATCGATACGGTCGCCGTTTGACGCAACCGCATAAAAAAGGCAATCCGATTCGGCGATGGCAGCGTTGTTGGTGATCATCATCAGTTGAAGATCTTGCGCGGCTCGAAGCTCGCCCGAACCGGCCTCGACCAAAGCGGACAACGCGCACTGACCAGTGGCATCGCGGGCGCGAAAAAGGCTCCGCGGATCCGCGCTACACCACCCGAGCAGTGTGCCTGCCGCCACTGTCCCAAAGTTGTGTTGCTCCAGATCTTCGAGCAAAGTCACGTCAAATCCCGCGCGCGGTGCGCCGTCGTATACCAACGTTACGCCGTCCAAAAGCTCCAAACGCAGCGGGTGATGCATCACATCCAGCGGGTTTTGCGGAGCCGGCAGATCCTCGAATTGATCGACATGAAAGTATTGCTCAAGGCCAGCAAGCGCACATGCGTGGGCCGCTTCCTGCGCTCGTCCACCGACTTCCACGGTCACAACCGGCATCGCAGGCGAGTCGTGCTCGAGCAGGGAGCCCATGCTGATATCCATCAGCAACAGCTGGTTGGCAAAGAGTTGAGTGAGCCGGCACTTGAGCGGCGGTGTCTCGGTCGCAATGGCAAAAGCGGGGCTTGTCCCCGATGTGTTGTGCATGTCAATGACGCACTCGGGCTTGTGCAGCTCGAGAATCGCCAGGATTTCCTCCGCCAGATGACCCTGCTCGTCGTCGAAGGGAGGGCGAAAACAGCGATTGAGATCTCGTGCTCGGGGCAGCATGCGATGGGTAAAAACCGGCTCTTCCAACGCGGCATGTACCGACGCCAGCACGCACAGCACATTAACCTGGGGACGCCGGTTCTGTTGCATCCAGCGCGTCAGCGCGATCGCCCCGGATGGCTCGTTACCGTGCAGCAGGGTTACCAGGGCACGCGTTCTGCTCGGGTCTGAACCTTCAAAGAACAAGCACGTAGGACCACCGAGCCCACGGAGCAGACCCTCGACCCCCGCCGCCGCGAGGGCGTGATCGGGGTTGCGTATAAATTTGAATCTTCTCACCGAAGCTCCAGTCGCTCTAAAGGGCGGGTATCTTAACCGTCTGGTCTGGCCACCACAGCAATAGACTGCTTCGGCACCACGCGCGGTCGCTTAGAGTTCCTGCGAGTTCTCCAAGAGGCAAGGTCGGCGCGCATATCTATCACCAGGTTGATACAACCGCCGTTTCACAGGTTAAGCTAGTGACCTGACCCACTAGTCCGTATCGGTTTATTCGGGGGTAGCTATGCAAACCAGACAAACTCAGGGCCGTGGCCGGCGCTTCGACAGCATCCTGGATACGGTCGGCGACACACCGTGTATACGCATTAACCACATCGCGCCGGAACACGTCACGGTTTATGTAAAAGCTGAGGCCTTCAATCCTGCGGCTTCCGTGAAGGACCGACTCGCACTGAACATTATCGAGTCCGCAGAGCGCGATGGGCGCCTGCAACCGGGGCAGACCGTGGTCGAGGCGACGTCGGGTAATACGGGCATCGGCCTTGCGATGGTGTGCGCTGCAAAAGGATATCCACTGGTCATCACCATGGCTGAGAGCTTCTCGGTCGAGCGACGCAAGCTGATGCGTTTTCTCGGCGCAAAGGTAGTGCTGACGCCGAAAGAACAAAAAGGCCTGGGCATGTACAACAAAGCGCGGGAACTGGCCGAGGCGAACGGCTGGTTTTTCGCGCGCCAGTTCGAGACTGCGGATAACGCCGACATCCACGAGAACACCACGGCCCGGGAGATCCTCGGTGATTTCGCCGGCGAGCGTCTCGACTACTGGGTTACCGGTTACGGTACCGGAGGCACAGTAGCGGGAGTGTCGCGGGTTTTGCGTCGAGAGCGACCGGACACAAAGATCATTCTGACCGAGCCTGACAATGCGGCAATCGTCTCGTCGGGCCATGTGCAGGCACGCGACGAGCAGGGCTCACCCGCCGAAAGCCACCCCCACTGGGAACCGCACCCGATCCAGGGGTGGACACCGGACTTCATACCGCTCGTTCTGCAGGAGGCTATCGATCAGCACGCCTACGATGAACTCATTCCTGTTGCGGGCGCTGACGGCATCCACTGGTCCAGGCGCATGGCAACCGAGGAAGGGATCTTTACCGGTGTTTCCGGTGGCTCGACGTTTGCGATCGCGATGGAAGTAGCCAAGCACGCACCCGAAGGATCGGTGTTCCTAGTCATGCTTCCGGACACCGGCGAGCGTTACTTGTCGACGCCCCTGTTCGAAGGGATCGCCGAAGAGATGACGGACGAGGAAATCGCGCTTTCTCAGTCCACGGCCTGATGGCAACAAGCCGTTCGACTCGGCGGGACGTGCCGAGCGCGCGCCCCCGGGGTGCGATGAAGGCGCGATAGATTAAACATAGCTCTGGATTTCGCGTCACAACCGCTCCGCTGCCGCAGCAAATCGGACGCCTGCTCCAGCAGCACCAGGAACGCGCCCTCGTTTGGCTACTTGGTCGGACGTACGGTCATAACGACGAGGTATGAGTAGACGGTCTGTGTAGTATCAGTCGAGCGCGAGGCGGGCACCGCTCGCGGGGGGAACGCAGGTGAAGGTCACCGCGTTCCCGGGCTGTTGGGCCTGCTCGCGCACACTGTTTGGCGATAAGCGACGACCTTCAACATCCAAATACCCCCCTGCGCCCTCGAACAGCGCAGAAAAGCGAAACTCGCCAATCCAACCTCGGGCTATGAGGTCACACTCCGGGCGCGGATCGATGATCTGGGCCCGCTCCTCCAACAGACTCAAACGATCTAACTCAAAGCGGGACGCTCCCGCTTGAAGCGTCACCTGCTGACCAACAATCGGCGCCAGATTGCTATCGGCGACCATCACAAAGCGAACGATGTCGGCTTCGTTAGCTATTCGTGGCTCCGGGAACACGAATGTGGGAGACGCAAAAAAATCGAGGAGACTGGCCACGGAACCGTCGTGCAGATACCCGAAGCCTTTTAGTTGTTCTCCCGCATGCCCGTCCTGATTCAATCGACCACTGCTGCCAAACATACCCACCTTCGCATAGGCATTTCGAAAGTGCGGTATTTTGAAGTTCTCGGCGATTCCGGCGCCCTCAAATGTCATCAGACCAGAAGTACCGAAGTGGTTCTCCAGCGGATCCAGGGTATGGCAATGATTACAGCTGCCGATGCCGGTAATGTCTTCGACGTTGAAATAGGTGTCACGACCCCGTGCCTGTGCCTGCGTAAGAGAGTTGTCAAGCCGACGTATGGGATTAGGTGGCGGCGTCAGTGCCATGGCGAAATCGGTAAACGCCTGCATGTCAGCGTCACTGAGAGGGCTGGCCCGTCCCACCAGTTCGACGAAGGCCGGATTAAATTCTTTGAAGGCGGCCGCCTCCACCGACTCCCGAACCCCATTGACCACCGCACGATTTTGGCCTGTGCGGTCACCGCGCCAGTGCTGAGGGCCCGAGTCGGCGATGCCACGCAGTGTCTGCGTAGTCATGGGACCTTTCATTGGGTGAAACTCGGTTGTCGTTCTTGGCGACCTCTGAACATAGCGGTTGGGATTGCGTTGCAGATCACCGTCCGGATTCCCGAGATCCCAGGCCAGCTGATCCATGTCTCCAAAAATATGGCAACTGGAACAGGCACTGGTGCCATTTGCCGAGGTTTCACGAGCGTCGTAAAGGAATCTTCGCCCCGCCCTAATCGCATCAGGTTCAGGGGAAAAAAGCGGGGCCTGTTGCAACAGCTCGCCCGTGGAGGTGTCCCAGAGGCTTAACTCATGGGCAAAGCGGCCGTACACAATCGCCCGGTCTCCATCGGGGGTAAGCACCACGCCCAGGGGACCACCGCCAGGTACCTCAATGTGGCTTGCGGCATCCGCTACGTATGCGCCCTCCTCCAGGTCCCGAGTCGCAATTGCGGCAACTTTGCCGGAGCCGAACGCAGCGACATACAAGGTCGCTCCGTCGGGACTCACGGCGAGCGATGTCGGCTGGCTTAGACTGCGATCCACGACACCAGCGGCGTATACCGTGGCCTCAGGCACTGCAAAGTCCACGTGCCCGTTCAGGTGATTTGCCGTCACCGGCGTCACCGTACTGCCCGGATTAATCACGGAAATACGGCTCTCGGCGATGTGCCCGCGAACTGTGGTTGCCTGCTCGCCGGGACCCTCAAACCGCACATCGTTCAGTGCTTCCAGGTTGCTCAGATACAGCAGCCCTGTCTCTGGATTGACGCTTAAGTTGAACAGCGTCGAGCCAAGATTGGCGTAGCTTCGAATCAGGCCCGGTGCCGTCGCCCCTGCATCTATCGCGAACAGGTCCTGGTCAGGGAGGTCCAGGCGCACGGAAGCGCTCCAGTCGGTACCGCTTTCGTCGAGCCAGGCGCTACCGCGCTTTCGAACAATCAGGCCCGTCGCCGGCGCCGGTACGCCCCCATGATTTGAAGCGGGGGCGGGTTTAGCATCGGCCACGACGTCAGCGGCGAGTGCCGTCGTCTGATTCCCGGAGGTGTAGGCGGCGACATAGACTGTCTGGCCATCCGGTGACACCGCGAGCGCGCGAGGAGAATCCGCAAACAGATTGACGATTGTCAGTGGCTCTTCAAGCGCGTCGACACCAGCATCCGAAATCTCAAAGACCCACACGTCGGCGCGTCCAAGGCCTGGGCTGAGCAGATCGTCTACCCGAAAGCTCGGATGATTCTGGCCGCGGTAAGTCGCACTGATAAACGCGCGCTTGCCATCCGGCCCGGCGAATACGATGTCCCGGGGCTCATCGCCGACCAGCAGTGTTTTTCTGACCCGGGGGCGATCATCCAGAGCGACTATGCTGACCGAATCGCTCAACTGATTCACAACCCATGCCTCGTCCTCGCCGTTGAAGGCAACGGCAACTGGCTCCAAACCCACCATCACCGACGTCTCGAAGCTCAGTCCTTCCTCCGTCAGCGCGTACACTTCGAGGCAGTTTGCGGGTGTATTAGCGACCAGCACTTTGCGCCCCGAGGACGAGATCGCGAGGGGTCTGACGGCTCCCGACTCGAACAGCACGTAACTAGCAGGCTGTTCGTTTGCGGTAAGCGACGCCCCACCCGATCCACACGCAAATGCAGAACGCGTCGCCGGTGGAGGATTGTCGGAGGGCGGGTCTACAGGATTAGGGGTTGGAGCGGGATCTGGAGGGGGCGTCGCCACGGGCGGACTGGGCGTAGGTGGTTGGGCAGCGGGCGGATTCGAGCCAGAACCTCCACCGCCACCGCACGATGTCAACAACACCAAGAATGACAGGCCTATTGCCCTGAATAAGACCCCGACTATGGCCCTGCCGTGGCGAGCACCATCCCGACTGATTCCCCCAGTCATAATTAACCTTGTTTTTTGTAGGGATGTTAACTCAGCGACGAATACAAGGCGACGTGGTGACGCATAAGGTCATGGCACAGCTGGCCGTTCTGAATCGCTCCCTTGATGAATAGCTGCCATCGCGGGCTGTACTTTGGCCACGAAACGCGAGCATTATCCACACGGAACACAATCCCTGAGCTAACCCGCAGAGAGCAGGCAATTTGGCATCGGAAGTAACTCAGCTGCTAGCGCAGCACCGCAACGGTGATACCCAGGCGCTGGAGGCTCTGGCTAGTCTCATCTATCCGGAGCTCAAGGCTATGGCGCGGCGCCGAACAGCGGGCAAACACGATCCCGGAGCAACCACGCTGGTCAACGAGACGTTCATTAAGCTCCTCGAAGGCGGCGCACTTAAACCAAAAGATCAGCGGCAGTTCTTTGGCCTCTCTGCAACCATTATGCGTCGCCTGATCGTCGACGAAGTACGCTACGCCTGCGCCCAGAAGCGCGCGGCACCCGCCGTGACCTTAGTCGATGAACATCTGCCGGACGACGGCAGGGACTCCGGTGAGTTCCTGCTGCAGGTTGAGCAGATGCTGCAACAGCTTGAGTTTGAAGACGAGCAACTGGTGCGGGTTTTTGAGTGTCGTTACTTCGCCGGTTTCACTACCGTTGAAACGGCTGAGTCACTCGACCTTTCTGAACGTTCGGTTGAACGCCTCTGGTCTAAAGCGCGCTCGCGAATTGCCGAGCTGCTCGACGACAGCGCGCGATAAATCAACTGCCTGCGCACCTCTGGTGCGGGCTCTGCAAGAACTTCACTGAGCAGATCGATGGCTCCGCCGGGTCGCAGCCGATCGCCATCGTTAGCCATATCAGAGGGTGAAAGTGATGCTGAATGCCACTTGGTCCCGGTCGGCAAATTGACCAAAGGGTCCGCGCTGATCACCGGCGAACTGCTCTACCGCAAGCCCCAGCGTGGTCCGGTCGCCGAGCTGGTAGTCGAGGCGTAACCGGTTCAGCCGATCATCGTACTCAATGCCGTAATACAACTGATAACTTGCCTGCAGCGTCTCGTAGAAAAAGCCCCGCCTTAGCGCGAGCGTTACGGTTCGCTCTCGTTCGTCCCGAGCGAGGCGGTGAGAAAAATCACGTACCTGATCGTGGAGATATTGCAGGTTTATAAAGATCCCGGCGGGCCCGTTGAGATCGACTCCGAGCGCGGCACGCCAGTTATCGTGCTCACGGAGTTGCGGCCCGAGCGCGGACAATGCCGTCACTGTTCTATCTGGTGAATAACCAGCTTCCAGACGAACGACTGCACTGGCGACGGACTGCTGAAGACTGAAGCCGAACAAATCCCGGCGGGTATTGACGATCTCCACCACATCAGAACCCGCAGCGCTCTGCGAGCGGGCTACGGGCTCATGATCACGACCGCTGAACGCCACCAGCTCCAAGTCGGCATTGCCAACTGCCCGAGATAGTCGCAAACCCAGACCCCCCCGCTCACCGACAGCGCCAATCGTTCGCAGCGCGGCAGGCGACATGCCGGGCTCCAGGCCGAAGCGAAACCGCGGAGCCTGAAACTCATACCAGGAACCTTCAGCGGGGATGTAGTGAGAGCTGTCGTCCGCGATGAGGGCAGCCTCTACACGCCAGTCCCCCATGCTCACATCCGCGTAGACGGACCAGAGCGGTATGCGCGATTGGTCAAAATCCTCGAGGATGAAGTATTCGAAACTCTGGGGGTTCAGCACATCCAACACCTTAATGCCGTCCAACGACCCCCAGACAATCTGCTGTTTTCCGATACGGACCGAGGCCGCTCCGCCCCGCCACTCTAGGTAAGCATCGCGGAGTTCCGCCACGCCCTGGTCACCAAGCGGTACTGGCCTTGATGCATCTGAGTAGCTCCATTGCAGAGGCTCACCTGGCATCAGCAGATCATCGGTATCTCCGCGCAGGCGCAGAGCTACAACCGCATCGAAGCCCTTCGAAAAAGATAGATTAAGACGCGGTAGGAGCTCGACTTCTCCGGCGATTCGCGAATTAGCCTCGGTACCGTAGCGATAGGTAAAGCGGGAGTTGAGTTCCAGCTGATCGATTTCGAGTGCCAGACACGGTGCAATCTGCGCCCCTAAGAACACAATCAGGTGCAGCACTCTCACGGTTTAACAGCCTCATAGTCCGGCAATCCCCGATTGAGAACATTGGCTTCGAACCAGGACTCAGGCAGCGTGTCGAAGTGCTGAACATTGAGGTAATCGAACCGTGTTTTATGCTGCTTGCGATGGTGCGTGGCTTCGATCGCTCCGGCGCTCCATACGCCGTCGATCTGGTGCAGATCATGGATCTTAATCGTCTTGAGGAGCTGATCCCGTTGGTTGAAGAAAACCACTTCGGTGGGAAACCAACTCTCCGCGTCGATTGTGGCTTCGAATTGACCATAGCCGAGTTCAGCGGCGACAGCTCCGCTGACGGTTCTTCCAGCAAGTCGGTACTGACCAGGATCAGGTGTCTGGGCAAGCGCAAACTTGTAATCCGCCAGGTCGAACTTCAGATCCGACTGCACGTCTTCGTAGGTGAAATCCGTGCCGAGAAAATAGTCGCCCCGGTCACTGGCCGGTATACGACGCACCTTGCGCGCGGCCGGTAGATACAGCCATCGCAGATCGGCTCTGCCCGATTCGCGAAAATCCCGGCTCAGAAAAGTAAGCTCCCGGACCGGCTTGGGTGCCAGATAGGTAATCCGGGTTTCGCGGCGAGCCACGTCGTTGCGCCTGAACACGACCGCCTCGCGCTGGCGCACCCGGCCGCGCTTGTCTTCGATCGTCATCCGGATGGTTCGAATTAAAGCCGGGGCCTCGCGGCGCTCGGCGACTTTTCGCGCCACAGCATCGGCGCTCATGGCCTCTGATCTGTCAGATAGGAGTGTGGCCAGCGCTCCGAGCAGGATCACAACGCTAACACTCGTGCTCAGAACTGGCCGCGCCCGACGCCGATACAGCAGCGCAAAGCACGCCGGAATCACGATCAGTGCCACGATAAAACTACTGAACGCCGCTACGGCGACCAGCGCGCCAAAGCGTTGCAGTGTTGGAAGACCAGACAGCATCAGAACGGCGAACCCGAGGCCCAGCGCCGCTGCATTGAACAAGCAGGCTCGCGCCGTGACCGGAACCGCCCGCTCAATAATCTGACGCAGGCTGCCGTCACCACGGTCCCGTGCCTCGCGCAGGCCATCGATCAAATGAATGGCAAAGTCGACACCCACACCAAGAGAGATGGCGGCAAACATACTCGTCGCCGGTTCGAGATAGACGCCGGTAAAGCCCATCAGGCCGTACATCACCAGTACCGTGAAAGACACGGGTATCACCGCGAAAGAGCCAAGCCAGAAGCATCGAAACAGCAGCACCGCAAAAACCAGGATGAGACCCAGCGAGAGAGCGACACCGGCAAAGTGCGACACTCGAAGGCCTGTCATCCAGTGATAGGCGACGTTAACGTCGCCGGCGATCAGACCCCGAAGCCCCACATCGTTGAACTGCTCATCCAGGTAAATCTGCAGGGCACTGACCACCTCGCGGCTGTCGCTGAAAAGGTGTGAATCCAGCACGATACGAACCAGCGCCGCGTCGTAGTCCGGCGTGATCTCCTCGTCCAGATCCGAAGGATCGCCGGAGGCTTCATACAGCATCAGGTACTGGGCGATTGCATCGTTGGAGTCCGGCAAGAGTCGCCGGCTTGTTGGCTCATAGTCTTCGAGCGCCGCATGCAGTGTGCTCAGGTAATCCGTAATGCTGACGGTCTTGCTCACGTGTGGCAGACCTTCAATGTATCCCTGCAGAGCGACTATTTTCTGCATCCGTTCGGCTTGCAGCAGACCATCGGCCTCGTCCGTCGTGACCACAACATCGAGAAACGCCGTACCGGCAAAACTCTCGTGAATCCGTTCGTCCGCGATGCGCAGCGGCTCGTCCGGTCGAAAATTCTCGACCTGAGAGCGGTCAATCCGAAGATCCATGGCACCGACCAGCGCGAGGCCCGTCAATGCCAGAAACAGCGTGATGGTGGTGGCGGGGTTCGTCGCGGCTGCAAGGCTGGTGCGCGTGAGCCATGATCCAATGCGATCGGGTGTGCGCTTCTCCCACGATCTGAACAACGCACTGGGGCGTGGCTGGACGAGCACTAGGGCGGCAGGCAGAACAAACAGCGAAAACGCCCAGGCAAGGAAAACCCCCAGCGTCGCAAAGACAGCAAAGTAGCTGATCGGCGGCATGATCGATGTCGCCGCAATACCCAGAAAACCAGCCATCGTGGTGATCGTGGTCAGGGTGATCGGGCGTGCCATCGAAACCATTGCATCGACGATGACCTGACGAACCGGTCGCTCTGGATCACTCGCGCGGCGCGTGAAGTACTGAGACAGAATGTGAATTGCATCGGCGACCGCTATCGCAACGAGGATAACGGGCAGCGCGTTTGTGATCGCAAAGTACGACACACCATTCCACGCCATACACCCCATGGCACCACCGACCGCACCAAGCAGCACGACTAGCGGACCCAGTAACGCTGACAGTCGCATAAATGCCAGGTACAAGAACAACATAACCACAAGAAATACAGCAGGTTGCAGCAGGCGCGCGTCTTTATTGATGGCACTGGAGAGGTAGCCACTGACAGCGGCGGGACCTGCAACGAGAACCTCGAAGCCGACAGTAAGATCGGCATCGAGACCGTCGATTACCTCGTTGACTGCTTTATAAGTCGATGCAGCCTGCCGGGAGTCAATCACCTCTGCCATGATCACCGCTCCGCGCGCATCTGCACTGACGAGCGTGTTGATGTGAGGCGTCATCGAGAGCCAGCGACGTTTACTTTCGCGCAGTTCTTCGGCGCCGCTGCCGGAACGCGAAAAGTAGCGATCAATCTGGATGGCATCACCATCGGCTCGAATCGAAGACTCAGTGGTAATCGTGGCGATGCGGTCTTCGCGCAGATTCTCAAGCGATTTGAGCTCTTCACTGATTGCATGGACCAGCTCCATCGCCCGGGGCTGAAACACATCACGCCCGTCCGCTGTAAAGACCGCCACCGCGATAGGCTCGGTCAGGCCAAAGCGTGCATCGACTTCTTCGTTCGCCAGCAGGGAACTATGACCGGGGGGCACAAAGGCATCGATGGATGTGTCCTTTTGCAGTCGGGGCAAGCCAGCTGCCGCCACAACGAACACGAGCAGACCAACTGCCAATACCAATCTTGGGCTCTTAGTCACCGCATCGAAAATCGCGCGCGTGTGGCTCTCGAAGCTCATGATGCGTGCTCCAGCGATGGCGAGGTCGGCTGGGTGTCGCAGCGCGCCTGACAGCGTTCCAGCGTCTGATCCGCTGCCAGCCAACGCGTGACCGCATCCGGCATCGGCGGAGTGCACGCCCCAGGTGCGACGGCACCGACGACCACGTCTGTCGAGACCCACCCCTGCCGGTCACGCAGCGCTGCGCGACTGAGTCCGGTCGCGACGGTTCGACCGTCGCCATCAATGAACGCGTGCTCAAAGAAGAACCAACGTTCATTCCAGTGCACCAAGCGCGTCCGTACGACATAGCGCCGGAACAGTTTGAGCGCGTGTCGGTAGCGGATCAGGTTACCGCCCAGGGTCGCCCCCCAGCGCGAAACCCGCATGGCACGAAGCACACCCGCCTGCAGCATCCACTGCACGCGGGCCACATCCATGATCTGCAGGTAGCGTCCGTTGTTCATATGCCCGAAGACGTCTATGTCGTGAGGCAGAACACGAAATGAGCTGTTACTTTCCTGGTGCGGCGCCAGCCGCTCTCGTCGGACGCCGAAGATCAGCGTCAGCAGAAGCCTTAGGTAAAGATTCATTTGGTTTTTCTCTTAAGACAATGGGGGTGCTGTCTAAGAGATCGGAAAACGGAGCTTGAATCCGCCAGGTGCGGACAAGTTTTTTTCTGATTCGGTCTGGACGCCGCGAATTTTCGCGCACCCAGAGCAGGGTCGGGTCGACCCGTCCCGACTTTCCTCTAGATTGGGTTCGGCTTCATCGCGTGGACTAGAGTTTGAGCTCTTCTTCCAGGAACGTTGGAAGTACCTTCATGAATGCTTTGGAGGGCGAGTTGGTGAGAAGAACGATCCCCACATCGTGCTCTGGCATAAACGAAAGCTGGGCTAGATAGCCGCCATCGACACCGCCGAAGTGCGACACGACTGATTCTCCTGCAAACCGGTAGATTCGCCATCCGAGTCCGTAATGCGCGCTCTCCAGTTTGCGCATTGATCGTCGCGTTCGACGCAATTCAGCAAGCGTCTTGACCCTTGGGGCATGAATCAGGGCAAGCTCATCCTGGGACAGGACTGCCTGTTCGTAGCCCATCTGTGCTCGCAGCCAACGGGCCATGTCTCTGATGCTTGAGTTGACGCCCCCGGCCGCCGGGACGTTGTAGTAAGCCTGCTTTACACCCACAACATGCCACGGCCCCCGCTTGCGTCGACGGTGCGGTCGTGCCCAGTTGTCATCCTTTTTGAGACCGTCCGTTCCGAGCGATGTGCGGGTCATATTGAGCGGCGAAAAAAGCCTGGCTTCAAGTGATGACGCAAGCGCACGTTCCTCTACCTGCTCGATAAGCGGTGTGACCGCATCAAATAAAACGTTCTGATAGGAGTAGCAGGTACCCACAGGGCAGATTGAGCTGACTTCGGCATACCGATGCCGGATGTCCAGGGGCGGGATGCCCGCTTCCAGAAGATTGTCATAGGCGTAGGGTGGCAGACCGGTACGGTGGCTCAGGAGATGCTCTAGCGTCAGCGCCTCGGTCGCCCCGCTGGTCTCCAACTGGATCTCCGGCGCAAAGTCTCGTGCGTGTGCTGTCAGTGCTACCTTCTCTTCGCCCACGAGCTGCGCGACCACGCTCGCCGTCATACCTTTGGATAAGGAAGCGATACGAAACACCGTATCTTCATTAACCAGCCGATCTGTGTCCGCGCTGAGGCGACCATAGGTTCGAATCAGATCGACCTCGCCATCACGCACCACGGCAACGGCCATGCCGACACTGTTTTGTTCGTCAGCAAGCTCGGCCAGCAGATTTCCTGCGCGTTCCGGCAGATCGCCGGCGGCGCTAAAGCTTGATAGATAAACGGATAGGACGGTGACAAGCACCCACGGCGTCACCGCTTTCATACTAAAGATTCTTGATGCCCTCTGTACTGTTTCAGTAGCGGATAACCAAACGTCGACTTGCTCTACGCTGAGGCGCGCTTAAATGTCTAGATGCTAGGCCGTGCTCGACCACAGTATACGAGCATTCGCCCCCCACGACCTTCAGTACGAATACTGGTTGGGATGCCCGGAGCGGTCCTTCTATGTATGCAAGTTAGCGCTCATCCAAAGGCTCATCGACTGACTCAAGTTTAGCTCTGAGCGAATTCAAATCGTTGTGCAGCCGATCGAACGTTCGGACGGCTTCTTCGATTCGTGTTTGGTAGCTCCAGGCTGCTTCTTGTATCTCGAGTGCGATGGATTCAAGCCACATGTCTCCGTCCAGATGATTGGCCGCGGCCTTTTGTTTCTCGTAGAGAACTCCCAGTTCACGGTCCCTATCTCTGCGAAGACGAATGATGCGCTCAAGCGCACTGGCTATCTCAAACTCTAGCTCATCCAGCGCCTCCTCCGAGGTGATCACATCGGGATAGGCGTTGGTAGCGGATCCTGGAAAAACCTCAGAATGCGCGGCGTCTGTGAAGAATAGCCCCAGAGACAGAACTGCAACCGTGATCAAGTGGTGCATCGGTAGACCTCGGAGAATAGGGATGTGTGTGTCGTTCATGTCACTCAACCAATACCTCCCCAAGATGGAGTCGAGCGCCTTCCGAACTAAGTCCAAAAGTTGATCCCGCTGATAAACCGGCGAACCAAGGCAGACATTGAATGCTCATGAGTTGGATGCGTACTTGCGTTAAGGGTTTGAAGACGCCTGCTCGTGAGTGATGGCGTTGTATCTTGGCCGATGATTGACAGAGCAGGTGTCTTCTAAGCCTTAACGCGAGTGAGCGTTTTGGAGTCCCAGCTCAAACAACCGCTTTCGAAGGTTGATAGTGCACCGTACCAGGCACAGCTAACGGGAGTCGACCGGGAGCGCATTTAAGACTTTAGTCTGCTAGTGGTTTCTCTCGGCGTCTCCCGGCGCGCTTGTACTTGTGCTGGTACGCTCGTCTCTGCTTTGTAACCTCATACAGTACGATTCCTGATGTGGTTCCGAGATTTAGGCTTTCGATTATTCCAAACATTGGAATGCTGACGCACATCTCACTTTGCTCAACTGCAAGGTCGCTTATCCCCCTCGATTCGTTGCCAAACCAGACAGCCAGCTTCGTGTACACCGTGTAGTCGACATCGTGTAGGACTTCGTTCCTATGACCTTTTACGTAAGGTGAAGTGACGATAGATGTGACGCGGTTTTTTACGAGGTGTGCGAGGCACTGTGCTGTACTGTCGAAACGTTTAACAAAGCTCCACTTGACCGCCGAAACCGAAGTCTTCGACAGCGACTTGCGCTCACGCATATCTTGCCAGTCATCTGGGAGCGCACCACGCGGATCAACCACATAAGTTTTTTCGACACCAAGCGCGTTCACATTCCGAATAACGGTGCCTATGTTCCTCATGTTAGTCGGATCTTCGATTACCGCGATCAGATTTTTGCACCGGTAAGGCTTTATCTCGTCAGCCCGTTTTCTGACAGGGGTTTTGATCAGATCGTCGTCTTTCATAATATGAGTCGATGAAAAATCTTGGCAAATTGGAAGACCGCAGTTGGACTAAAGTGTGCGTATTGGCACCGCCGAATGGACGTCCGTTCAGAATCCCAAATCTCCGGAAACAGCGATTAGTGAGTTCAGGCTGAGGGATAGCCACCAATGGCCTCCCCAGAAATCAAATCCGATATTCGCCGTAATGCCCCCGATTAGGCGGGGTTTGCTGCAAAGTAGTCGCCCAGAGTCCTGTTACCCGGAGTGTGGCTAACGACTCGACCTTCGATACGATAATCAGTGCGACTACTCCCATACATGTTATTTCGGACTCCCGCACTCACAGGCCTTTGCAGAAGCTGCGCGAAATCCCGGACATATTGGGGGCCGTCGTAATGCACAACCCTGCCTTCTTCTCGGCGCCTTCTGCGAGAAGCGATCTTACAACCGTGCAATTCGACTACACCCCAGCGCGGCATGTCATGCGACATCCCGCTGATTCGCGACATGCGAAACACCTCATCCCAGGAGTCATCACGATCAAAGACAATATCGTCGTGCGAAATAGAGTTCCAACCTAGGAGCGAACCGGCGATTCCTTGCGAAGCACTAGAACCGTGCCCTTGGACGCGCAGCAGACAAACCTGCCAGCCATTCCGCGATCGCTCCCGAATCTCTCGAGCGATCTGTGCAAATGGGTTTCTGTGATCGGTCAAGGCAATCGGTTGACCTCCGGCAGCCACCAACCGCCCCCAATGTGCTCGTGACGAAACGGCGTCAGATCGGACCTGTCTGATTATTGCGGCGATACGCTGCCGTGTCTGTCGTTGATTGAGACCTGGTTCGTTACGACTGAGATAACCCGGAAGATAAGAATGGAGTGAGCCGAGCCCAAGTTTTTCAACTTTCACCGCCACACAGAGGTCGATTACGTCGACGACCCGCACCTGGGCGATGTCTTTGATCACGCTCCATAGATGACTGTCCAACTGACCCGTTCTACTCCCACTAACACCCAATGCCTGAGCGGCATCGGTGATTCGTTGCTGGGTCAGCGGGCCAAAATCGCCGTCCTCACCAAGGGGCATGATCGCCTGCAGCCGATTATCACGCGCTATGCACATGTTGATGACGCGCTGCGCCATTGCCACCGCCGGAAGTCTGTCTCCGCGCCTGAGCAGTATCACAGGAATTTACTCATCTGGAACGTGTACTCCCTGTCGAGCAGCTAAGCCGGTTGAGCCTTGTCCGCCCAAAGGTCCGGAAAACTTCACGAATGTTTCTTTAGCATAGCGCAATCTACCGCACCCCTAGTCACAGTTTAGTCTTCCGATGGAGCAAACCGAGACTAGTATCTGTCACCGAATGCCCTCCTGCCTCAGTTTCTACGGGACACCAGCTATAGCCTGTGAACACCAGTTTGATACCTGATCAAAGTGCTGAAAATGTGATCCAAGGCAGGAATTACGCCTGCCTGTGAGCTGCGGCCTCGATCCGAAGTGAGCTCGTTGTTCTTATACTAAGGTTTTGCAATCACACTCATACCCGGTACGACATCAGAGTTAGTTCTCAATCCGCACTCCTGATCTGTCGTCGGGGGAATCTGAGTGCTCGGGAACGGATAGCCTTGTAAAGCGAGGGTAGTGCCATTAATCCGCTGAATAAGATTTTGTCGGCCACAAGGTGGGCTTCGGTGACGACCGAGTGGTTCAGTGCCTTCACCAGAGGACTGCTCACTCCGATTTTTGCACTAGCAATGATTACCAGTTTGGGCTGCTCCGATTCGGGAAGTGGCGGCAGTTCAAGCGTATCCGACCAGCCGCAACCCCCTCCGAGCACTCAACAACCGATGCCGCCGGTTGAAACGCCACAACCGCAGGGACCACCGATCGCACTCTCGTCGTGGATCGTACTGAATCCCGAAGAACAACCAGAAGTTGGTCCGCTCACGGACCTCAGTCTGAACTGCAACGAAACGGACGTACCGATAGCACGAAGTGATCTGGAAGATGGTCGTGTTGTTTTAAATCCAATAGACCAGTTGCTGCCACCAAGCAGTCTCTGCCTTGTTGCAAGCGCCGGTGAAGCCTTTCTGGCCTTTGAGACACTTCCTAGTGGCACGAGCCCAGCTGTCGTATACAACCGCTCAGACCGCTCTACCCTCACGCCGTTGCCCGATGATTTCTACTTAGTACCGGATACGTCGTCACCTACACGGCGCGTATTACTGCTTGATCCGCCTCCCGAAGCGGACGCGGGCGCCGCAGAACAAATCGTCGGTGGTGCAGCGAGGTCGGCCAGTGGAGCCGACGGTTGGAGCCCCGTAGGCTTTGTAAGCATAGGACTCACAGCACCCATCGACCCCGCAACACTGCCGACGACGGTCTCGGACTCTCTGGATTCACTCGCAAGTGTCGTCTGGTTCGATGTCACGGAGAACGACCCAGCTTACGGTCGCCAAATCCCTTTCAAGATTGCTCAACGAACTCAAAGCAACCCATTCGCTTCTGGTGGTGAAGATCGGCTGATCTTACTGCCTTCGGTACGTCTAGAGCCCGAGCATACGTATGCACTGGTAGTTACGAGACGCGTCCTTACCGAAGCAGGTGATTCCCTGGCACCTTCCCAGTCCTTCGCATCAAGTCTTGCGGCTGCTCAAGGTGCAGAGTCCGAAGCCATTACCCGGGTCCGCGAATTGATTCAGCCAACACTTGAGGCCATCAACGAGATATCACCAGTGTCTATCGGAAACGAAGACGTCGCCCTGATTCTGCGAATGAGCATTCGCAGTTCAGCACCTCTGACGGCCGATCTTGAATCAATAGCAAATCAGATTGACACTCAGCAGTTCGCTCAGTTGAGCGTAGGCTCAGTTGAGACGTCGCGTCCCGGGGATGCGGTCAAAGCCGTCATACGCGGCACGGCAACATTGCCGAACTTCAACCTACCGCTGTTTGGTGGTCTGGCCCGAGACGCAAACGGTCTGCCCGAACAAGTCGATAATACGGAAGTTGACTTTGTGCTGGCGCTGCCCAACGAATCTGCTCTGGATGGGCCTCCACCTCTGATCATCTACCAGCATGGAGAGCCAGGTTCGGCGGAGGAGTTGATTTCGATCGCGAACACTACCGATAGCGCAGGCTCAACTCTGGCAGAACAAGGGTTCGCACTTATGGGCTTCACTGTTCCTGGCGTGATCGCTCCCACACCTGATAATCCTGGTCCTATCATTGAAGCCGACCCAACATTCTTTCAGCCCAACCCGGTGGCAGAAGCCGAGCTGCAAAGCTACGCCTATGTGATCGCTTTCTCCAAGCTCGTAAAGGGGCTTGCGAACACCGATTTGTTTCCCCTAGGCGGTGACGGCACTCGGGACTTCGACAGTTCCTGGCTAGGGTATTTCGGCATCAGTGCAGGAGCGAACCGCGGCATGGCATCGCTGCCCTTTTTGCCCGAGATCGATGCGGGTCTACTAATCGTAGGAGGGCTGCGCCGAACAGAAATACTTGAGTTCCCTGGCTTTATTTCCAGCGATACTGAGTTTGACAGCATCGTTCAACGCCAGTCACCACTCACGCCGACAGCGCTGAGCGCCATTTCTCCACTGCGAGAGATCACCAGCGATACCTCCTCGGTTGCTAACTACGTACCGCTTCAGTTCGCCAGTCCGCCAGGGTTGAGTTCAGCCGCAAGAGCCGACGTCTTAATCGTGGAGGGTTTAGAGGATACCTTTGCGCCAAATGGCAGCACCCGCGCCGTGGCCGACGCCTACGGTGACGGACTTATTCAGCACGTACCCACGGTCCAAGCATCCACGCTGATCCTTGATGAGGCGCTCGGTATGGTCGTGGGCAATATCGCAGCTGGTGCGAATACCGGCGGCTTCATACAGTTTGTGCCAGTGAATGCATCACAGGGGACCACTACCCCAGGTTGCGCATCCATCACTGAAGGGCACTTTTGTCCTCAGAGTGCGCCAGAGGCATATGATCTGTACCTTCGCTTCTTTGAGAGTTCACTTAAGAATGGCATCGCGGAAATCGGCACCACTGAGTAGCTTGGTGCCAGATACCTATACGGTTCAGCAAACAGAGACTAAAACCCGGTACCGAATGCCTACGCAGAACCGACATACTTTTAATCCTATAAGAACGCTCGGTCTCAGGCTTTAAACCTCTTTTCCTTTGCTCGTCGAACCCTTGGTTTACACTACGTGCTGTTATCAGCGATTTGTGTAGCTACGCGCCCCACCACCATGAAGCGACTATTCTCACTTGCCTACTGTCTGGAAGGGCTTGCGTGCCTCATTTCAATCCTTGCGATCGCAGGGGTGGCGCATACCTTCGTTGTCGGCAAACACTTCGTTATTCCGACCCTGATACTCTTGCTGGCCATGCTGTTCGGGAATCTCGCGCGATTTGGACTACAGGATCAGCGCTGGGCCAAGCACATGCTGTTCTGGATGTTTCTGCTGGCGGTTTTTCACGCACTATTTGCCCTGGTCTGGGCCCGCGACGCTCGCCCCGGTCAGTTGCTGGGCGACGCTTTCTATCCCCTTTACGGCGGATTCGCCCTCATTGTCGGTACGCTCTGCTTCCTGTACGCAAGGCAAAATGCGCTCTTAGGTCGTTGAGCTCAGGTAAGTCATCCCGGCGTCGGCGATTTAATCAAGAAGAACCAGCTCTCTCGGGTCTCGGGTCTCGGGTCTCGGGTCTCGGGTCTTGGGTCTTGGGTCTTGGGTCTTGGGTCTTGGTTCGGGAGCACGCCGCGCAAGCAGGGATTTTTAGTCACTCGTAAGTCTGTTCCTGATGCTCGTAGGGGGCGCTTTCCCGTACCATATGCACTCCCGGTAACCCCTCCCATCTGTTTGTAAAAGATTTTCCGTTGAATCAAGAAGTTACACACACCCCAATGATGCAGCAGTACTTGCGCATCAAGCGCGAGCATGCGGAGCATCTGTTATTTTATCGCATGGGCGATTTCTACGAGTTGTTTTACGACGATGCGAAGCGCGCGTCGGAGTTACTCGACATCACGCTCACTGCCAGGGGTAAGTCTGCGGGCGACGATATACCGATGGCGGGGGTGCCCTACCACGCCGCAGAGTCGTATCTGGCAAAGCTGGTGGGCCTGGGCATGTCTGTCGCGATTGCGGAGCAAATCGGTGACCCCGCCACCAGCAAGGGACCCGTCGAAAGGCAGGTGGTGCGGGTCGTCACCCCCGGAACGCTGAGCGACGAGGCACTGCTCGATGAGCATCGCGAGCGGCTGCTGCTGGCCCTGGCGCAAGAGGCCCAGGTCTTTGGAATTGCGTACCTGGATCTCAGCAGCGGACGGTTCCGCATCCTCGAAGTCGAGGGAGAGGACGCGCTGACCAGTGAGCTTGAGCGTCTTGATCCCGCCGAGGTTCTGTACCAGGAGTCGATGGCCATTGACTGGCTGATTGATCGACCGGGTAGCCGGTCCCAGCCGAGCTGGGAATTCGAGACCGAAACTGCGATCCGAGGTTTGTGCGAGCAGTTTCAGACCCACGATCTCGCCGGATTCGGCGTGGCCGAGATGCCTGTCGCTCTTGGCGCCGCAGGTTGCGTGCTCTCTTACGTCAAAGACACGCAACGCGGTCAGCTACCGCACATTACCGCGATCGCTTCCGAGCCGAGCGATGAAGGGGTCGTGATGGATGCATCGACACGACGCAATCTTGAAATCGACCGCAACCTGGCTGGGGGCGACACTCATACCCTGATGTCGGTGCTCGACCGCTGCAAAACTGTCATGGGCAGTCGTCTGCTGCGTCGGGAGTTGCATCGCCCCCTGCGCGACAGTCTGGTACTCAACCAACGTCTTGATGCGGTAGAGAACCTGCGTGAAGACTATCGATTCGAAGGGCTCCGCGAACGCCTCCAGCCCATAGGAGACGTGGAGCGCATCATCACGCGGATCGCTCTGGGGAGCGCGCGTCCCCGCGACCTCACCCGGTTGCTTCTGGCGCTGGCCGCGGTGCCTGATCTTCGAGCGCAGCTCAAACCCTTGGATAGCACTCGGCTCAGTCGCGTGCGCGAGGCGCTGCGTGAGTATCCGGAGCTTGCCGATCTGCTATCCAGAGCGATCATCGACAACCCGCCAGCGGTCATTCGCGATGGCGGAGTGATCGCAGCGGGATTTGATGAGGAGCTCGATGAGCTTAGAGCGATATCTGAAAACGCCTCAGACGTGCTGCTCGCGATAGAACAGCGGGAGAAGGAACGCACTGGTATTTCGTCCCTGAAGGTGGGCTATAACCGGGTTCACGGTTACTACATCGAAATCAGTCGTGCCCAATCAGACTCAGCCCCGATGGAATATCAGCGCCGCCAAACACTCAAGAACGCGGAGCGCTTTATCACTCCTGAGCTTAAGGAGTTCGAAGACAAAGCGCTATCGAGCAGAAGCCGCGCTCTTGCCCGCGAGAAACACCTTTACGAGTCGCTGCTGCAAACCCTGCAACAAGAACTCCCCGGGCTGCGAGAGACGGTGGACGCCATCGCGTGGACGGATCTTTACGCTAACCTAGCTGAGCGCGCTTATGCGCTTGAGCTGTGTCGGCCGGAGTTTTCTGACGTACCACGATTTGATGTGAGCCAGGGCCGACATCCAGTCGTCGAGCAGGTTTTGGAAGAGCCCTTCATTGCAAACGACACGCTTCTCGATAACGAACGGCGCATGCTCCTGATCACCGGCCCCAACATGGGGGGCAAATCGACTTACATGCGCCAGAACGCGCTAATCGCGCTGCTGGCGCACGTGGGGAGTTTCGTGCCGGCACAGGCGACCACTTTGTCGCCACTCGACCGGATCTTCACACGTATCGGCGCGGCGGACGATCTGGCCAGTGGGCGATCCACCTTCATGGTCGAAAAGACCGAAACCGCCAACATACTGCACCATGCGACAGATCAGAGCCTGGTGCTGATGGACGAGATCGGTCGCGGCACGAGTACCTTCGACGGCTTATCGCTTGCCTGGGCTTCGGCCGTCCATCTGGCGAAGCGATCGCGAGCTTTCACATTTTTTGCCACGCACTATTTTGAGCTCACCAAGCTGGCTGAATCTCTGACGGGCGTCAGCAACGTGCACCTGGATGCAGTGGAACACCGAGAGCACGTGGTGTTTCTGCATCGCATCCAGGAGGGGCCTGCCAGTAAGAGCTTTGGTCTACAAGTTGCAAAGCTAGCGGGAGTGCCAGCACCGGTGCTGAACGCGGCCCAGCGCAAACTGGAGGAACTTGAAAAGGCTGCGCCGCGACCATCGACCGCTGAGGCGTCGCCACAGGTAGATTTATTTGCCCCGCAGGATCACCCGGCCGTGGATCGGCTACGGGAGCTGAACCCCGATGATCTCTCGCCGAGGGAGGCACTTGCGATTCTTTATGAGCTGCGCCTGCAAGCTGAAGACGATACCTAATAAGCCTCTGAACAAGTCCAGGGTACCGGGATTGGTAAACCGATGATCTGCTTTGACCGTAGTCTTGCGAAGATGTGATTGGACGCAGCTGGGCGCGCTTCCCTAGATACTTTCCCAGCGTCTTTTGCAGTTTCGGTGCACTTCTGGTTTATCGCCAATATCACTGCATTTGTGCGATTTGGCGCTACCGGAAGCGGCTAGAAAATCTTGAACTGAGCGCAGGTCAGCTCTCTTCGTTTACGAGCTGTGCGGACCAATTTTTTGGAATCATTATAGGGGTAACGAAAAACCATGACGTTCGTTGTTGGCGAAGACTGTATCAACTGCAAACACACTGATTGCGTCGAGGTCTGTCCTGTTGATTGCTTTTACGAGGGCCCAAACACGCTCGCTATCCATCCGGACGAGTGCATTGACTGCGGTCTCTGCGAACCCGAGTGCCCAGTTGAAGCTATTTTCCCTGAGGACGAGGTACCCAAAGATCAGCTGCAGTTCATCGAGATCAACTGTGAGATGGCACAGATTTGGCCAAACATCACCGAGATGAAAGATCCCATGCCAGATCATGAGGAGTGGGCGGGAAAACCAAACAAAGTGGCATTACTTCAACGATAAGCCAGAACAAGTTGCACGCGGCCCGGCACCCACAGCACCCACAGCACCCACAACAGGCCATCCATCGCAAAGAAAAAGCGCAGTAAGAACTGCGTGACCGCTTTAAATCGAAGGTAGCCTACTAGGACTGAAGCAGCGCGTCGGCCGAAAGGCCCTGGCGCTCAAGCACACGTCTGAGGCGTTTGAGAGCTTCAACCTGAATCTGCCGCACGCGCTCCCGAGTCAGGCCAATTTCCTGTCCAACTTCTTCAAGAGTGCTGCTGTCATGACCCAGCAGGCCGAATCGTCGAACGACGACCTCGCGCTGCTTATCTGTCAGCTGGCTTAACCACTGTGCAACACTGTCGTGGACAGTATCTTCCTGGAGCTGCTCGGATGGATCGCGTCCACCATCATCGGCGATGGTCTCTACCAGGGACGCGTCGCTATCCGGTCCCAGGGGCACGTCAACCGAGCTGACGCGCTCGTTGAGACCGAGTAAGCGGGCCACTTCTTTGGCCGGCTTATCGACGCGATCCGCAATTTCAGTCGTGGTAGGTTCATGATCCAGCTGCTGGGTCAGCTCGCGCGCCGCCCTCAGGCAGCCATTCAAATCCTTGACGACGTGAATCGGCAACCGAATGGTTCGCGCCTGATTCATGATCGCCCGCTCGATGGTCTGCCTTATCCACCAGGTGGCATAAGTCGAAAACCTGAACCCACGCTCAGGATCGAACTTCTCGACCGCTCGCATCAGCCCCAGGTTGCCCTCTTCGATGAGATCAAGAAGATTCATACCGCGGTGCAGATAGCGCCGTGCTATCTTGACGACGAGTCGAAGATTACTTTCGATCATCCGCTTGCGTGCCGCCTCGTCCCCACGCTGGGTCAGGCGGGCAAAGTGTTTTTCTTCATCGGCTGTCAGCAGCGGGACGAAGCCGATTTCATTCAGATAAAGCTGGGTGGGATCCAGGGAGAACTCGTCACCAGATTCACCATCGTCGGCACCCGAAGCCGCGCCGCGCCCCCCGACTCTGCCGTTACGAGTTCCCACCTTCCGCTTGGCCGGTAAATTCTGCTGCTCCTGAAGGGAGTCACGATCCTCATCGCCACTAAGCTCCCATTCCGCAACCCCGTCGGAAACCTCGGCATCAGCGATAGATTCATTAACGTCTGCGCCGTTCTCATCCCCGGAGTGGCGCTCTGCAGTGATGTCTGAGTCGGTGGCGGTGTCTGATGCGTTCTTGACTGCGCTCTTTTTTGGGCTGCCTCGTGTACTGAGCTGTTCGTGAGACCCATTTAAGAGAGAGCCCGCAGCGTCCTGGCCGACAACACCGTTGGTGTGACCGCCAGTATGTTCACCGCTGGCAGCGGCAGTGCAATCCTCGACTAACTCTTCGGCGCTCTTCTCCATAACGCTGCGTTGGCGCCGGTGATGTGCCTGATCCTGTTGGTGCGAGGGATCAGACGAACTGTGAGGAACCTTGAAGTTGCTCATGGGCTGGTGACCCGCCAGTTGGCAGTATCTCGATCGAGCCGCCCGGCTCAAAAGACAACAAAATACTGGCAGAAGAGCTTAGCGCAGCGTGAATGAAGAAAACAAGCACGACTTGAACATTGAAGTTTCCAGCCCGCATCCCTCGCCGATCACGGGGAATCGCAGCTTGGGATCGTGCGCTCTCGTCGTGCTCGTGACCGGAGGCGTTGCAAAAATAGCTACATCTAACGGAGCAAGTGCGACGAGAGCGTGCGAGACATGCTGCAAAACCGCCAGCAATCCTGGTAGAGCGGGGGCGTCAAAACCATGAAGATCGAAAAACTGGTGTTGCGCCATTTATCCGGTGCAAGGCAAATCCGCTGCGCTGTATCGATGACGCCTGCGGACTACGCTTTTCTCGGCGGTAATACCGTAAGCGGGTCGATGGGTCGCCCGTTTTTGCGGATTTCGAAGTGCAGCTTGACCGAATCCGTTCCTGAGCTGCCGCGTTCTGCAATCGTCTGTCCAGCGCTAACGCGAACACCCTCCGCTACGAGCAGGCGCTGGTTGTGCCCGTAGGCGCTGAGGTACCCGTTACTGTGCCTGACAATCAGCATCAGACCGTAACCGGCAATGCCGGATCCTGCGTACACGACTTCACCGGTGGCTGATGCTCGCACCTGATCGCCGCGGGATCCGCCCAGATCGATTCCCTTGTTCAGCTCGGCGTCGAAGCGGCGGATCACGGGGCCCGTCGCTGGCCAAAGCCAGCCAGCCGTACTGGATTCGACACTCCGAGATCGCGCCGCCGTCGCTGCGGGCACTGGTGGGGCTGTCGAGCTACTGCCCTGGCTCGAGGAATGACCCGCGATGTCGGAAGAGCTATCGGCTTTGATCCGGGAACGGCCAGTAGCGGTGCTGCCGGCCCCCTTCGCGGCTTGCCCCTGATTGCTGGTTACGGGCGACGATGGAGCACTCGGACGCGACGAAGACGATGATCGCGAGCTTGCGGCCGATCCAGAGGATGCGGGTCCGGCTGATGTCGCCGTTGAATCTGTTGCTGTAGGCGCCCGCGCATAGGAGTTCCGATCCGCTCTGAGCGCCGACTCCACGAGCCTTAATTGCTGCCCGGGATAAATCGTAAACGGCTCTCGAATGTTGTTCGCTGCCGCCAGGCGGCGGTAATCCAAACCAAAACGAAACGCCAACGAATACAGCGTGTCTCCACTGAGAACCGTATAACTTTGCACCCGCTTCCGCTCTGGCGAACCCGTGCGATCTTCTATGGGAGCAGGAGCATTGCTGCCGCAACCGACGACGCAGCACAACGCGATAAGCACCACACAGATACGCTGGAGGCGCACTACGCGATATTCGAGAGTCGATACCTGCCCGCGCGCTTTAGCGGTCCGACGGACGAGGCATCGGGTCGCAGGTGTATGAACACGGAACGTCATTGGACTGACGGGCCAGATCGTGAGCATTGGAATGGTGGTAAGCCAAGGTTCCGCTCCGGGCAATGTGGATGGAGTCTCAGAGTGTGTCACAGAAACGGGCGGCAGTTGGAGCCCCCCGGCACACTCAGCCTAACGGACGCTATGTCGCTCGATCAGCCATACCACAGCGAACCCCAGAACCCCCAAAATCACGCAAAAAAGCAGCTGGCTGTCACCGGATTCCGCTGCATATCGGGCCGGACTTACGACTAGATCGACTCCTCCTTCCGATGCAGAAAGCTTCCAGGGCCAGACCACCGGCAGCGAGCCTATCAAAAACCCCGTCAGAGCTGCCAGAGTAACGCGGTAGAAGCGATCAAGGAGCCAACGCAAGAGCCGACTGAAGGCCAACAGACCACAGGCACAGCCGACAACGAAACAAAGCATCGACACCCACTCAAGTCCCTTGATTGCCTGAAGTGTCGGTTCGTACATACCGAGCAATACCAGGATAAAACTCCCCGAAACCCCGGGAAGAATCATCGCGCAGATCCCCAGGAATCCAGCGACGAAGAACCCAAGCGGCGTTACAGGCAGAGAACTACCCGAAACCACGGCGAGAGAAACGGCGAGAGCGAGGGCAATCATCAGCGCGGCACACGTCGCAAGATCGAAGCTGCGAACTTCTCGAAGCAGCACCAGCGATGACGCAGAAATCAACCCGAAAAAGAAGGACCAGAGCAGCAACGAGTGGTTCGTAAGCAGATACGTAATCAGCCGCGCCAGAGACAGGGCGCTTAAGATCACACCCGAGAACAGCACCAACAGAAAGCTTCCGTCAAAACGATTCCAAGCTGCAGCGATATCGCCCCGCAGCAGCAGACGCAAGGCGGTTAGATCGCAGGCACTGATCGCGTTGATCAAACGCTGATAGATGCCTGTGATAAAGGCTATTGTTCCTCCGGACACACCTGGAACGACGTCGGCCGCGCCCATCAGCACCCCACGCAGGAAGACACCCGGAAACAATCCATCGGCCACAGTCCGGAAGGAACCTGAACCCGGATCAGCGTCTGGCGTAGCGCTCATAGCCCCCGACCGCTGCTCACGCCAGGAAGCAGAGGTACAAAGCGGACACTCTCGATCTCTCGCTGGGCAAAGCCCTGCTCGCCCTGCTCAATCACGACGAGCTTCTGTGATCGCGACCCCAGCGGCAGAACCATTCTCCCTCCGGGCACGAGTTGTGATAGCAGGGTTTGTGGTATTCGATCAGGCGCGGCCGCTATCAGAATACCGTCAAACGGTGCTTGCGCGTGCCATCCTTCAAGGCCATCTGCATGGCGCATCTGAACATTACGCAGCTTGAGCTGACGCATTCGCTTCCGGGCGGCAAGAAGAAGCGGCTTAATACGCTCCAGCGCAAACACCTCACCCACCATGCTTGCGAGCACCGCACTCTGATAACCAGACCCGGAGCCGATTTCGAGTATTTTCATTGCACGATACCCAGCGGGCTGCGTGTCCCCGAGCAGCAATTCGCTCATTCGTGCCACGATGTAAGGTTGGGAGAGGGTTTGCTGGTAGCCAATGGGCAACGCGGTATCTTCGTAGGCCCGATGTGCCATGGCCTCATCAAGAAACAGGTGGCGAGGAATCTGGCGAAGTGCATCGAGAACGGCGGGGTGCTGTATGCCCTGCTCTTGCAGCCGCTGGATCAGACGCTCGCGCGTTCTCTGCGAGGTCATGCCGATCCCCGCAATCCGCTGGCTGTTGTTCAACGCTCCACGTCCTTATCGGAGGGGCGGGACTGATCTTCGGGCGGCGTTACGCCGGGGCTAGACGGCTTGCCTGCATCAGACTTTGCCTGCGCGGAGTCTGTCAAACGCGGCTTAGAATCCGAGCTCAACTGCGGACGACGCATCTCGGTTTGCTGCAAACGATCAACATCATCGCTTTCGACAATGTGGTAGAACACCTCATCGGCCTTCGTCAGCCCGAGTTCTTCCCGGGCACGCTGCTCCAGCACTGTCTGACCTTCCTTCAGATCAACCACCTGGCGTGCTAGATGCTCATTTCGTTTGCGCAAGCGATCATTCGCCAGTCGCGCGTCGGCCAGTTGCTCTTGCAGGAGCGTCAGCTCAAGACGACCGCCTTCGCCCCACCACAGGCGATACTGAAGAAAGGCGACTACGAGCAATAAAACACTCAATATCCAGCGCACGCGCAACTCGTGTCTCAGCGACTGAACTCAGCGCGACCGCGATAGGGTGCACGCTCACCGAGTTCCGCCTCTATCCGGAGAAGTCGATTGTACTTGGCCACCCGGTCTGAGCGGCACAACGATCCGGTCTTGATTTGCCCGGCGGCGGTCGCCACCGCCAGATCCGCAATGGTGGTGTCTTCCGTCTCTCCGGACCTATGCGAGATAACCGCCGTGTAACCGTTCTTACGTGCCATAGCGATAGCATCCAGGGTTTCGCTTAGCGTGCCGATCTGATTCAGTTTGATCAGAATCGAGTTCGCCACGCCCTTGCTGATTCCCTGCTCAAGGATCATTGTGTTAGTGACGAAGAGATCATCACCGACCAACTGAGTACGGTGACCAAGGCGCTGCGTTAGCTGGTACCAGCCTTCCCAATCGGATTCATCAAGACCATCTTCGATTGACTGAATCGGGTGCGTATCGACAAGCTGCTCCAGATAAGACACAAATCCCGAACTCGAGTAGCTAGCGTCTTCCCCCGCCAGCCGGTATTCACCGTCCACATAAAATTCAGAGGCAGCGCAATCAAGCGCAAGCATGACGTCTTCGCCCAACCGGTAACCGGCGCCGTCGACGGCCTCGGCAATGACATCGAGGGCCGCTGCGTTGGACGGCAGGTTCGGTGCAAAGCCGCCTTCATCACCGACGGCCGTGTTCAGGCCCTTTCCTGAAAGTACCTTTTTGAGCTGATGGAAAATTTCAGCCCCGCAGCGAAGAGCCTCGGCGAAACTGGCTGCCGCAACCGGCTGCACCATAAACTCCTGTATGTCGACATTGTTGTCGGCATGCTCACCACCGTTCAGGATATTCATCATGGGCACGGGCATCGATAGCTGCACATCCGGCGAATCGACCCAGTAGAGCTCGGCAATGTGTGCATACAACGCCTTGCCCTGTTGAACCGCCGCTGCCTTTGCGGTCGCCAGCGATACAGCAAGCATGGCATTGGCGCCCAGGGACTCCTTGTTCTGGGTACCATCAAGCTCGATAAGCGCCTGATCAATAGCCCGCTGGTCCAGCGGATCCGCGCCTTCCAGCGCGCCCGCGATCGCGTGGTTCACGTTAGAGACCGCAGACAGCACTCCCTTCCCGACGTAGCGCTGCGGATCCTTGTCGCGCAATTCGAGTGCCTCTCGCGAGCCCGTGGACGCACCTGACGGCGCGCAGGCGCTGCCAACGGCGCCGGAGCTAAGCTCAACCTCGGCCATAACGGTCGGGTTGCCCCGAGAATCGAGAACTTCAAACCCACGTACTTTAGAGATTACGCTCACTCGGTGTTTTCTCCTGTTTGATCGTTACCTGCGCGACCGATCGGCGCTAGTCGATAAGCAGCGGAGGCTGCGCCTTAACCAACTCATCGACTGCTTTGAGCTGACGCAAAAACGCCTCGAGCTGGGCAAGCGGCAATGCGCTGGGACCATCGCATTTCGCCTTCTCGGGCTCTGGATGGGCTTCGAGAAACAACCCGGCAAGACCAACCGCCACACCGGCTCGAGCCAGTTCCAACGCCTGAGCGCGGCGGCCGCCGGATGCCGCTCCCTGCGGGTCCCGACACTGCAGGGCATGGGTTACGTCAAAGATAAGCGGCAAACCGCGACAAGCGCGCCGCATGACACCAAATCCGAGCATGTCGACCACGAGGTTGTCGTAGCCGAAATTGGCACCGCGTTCACACAGCAGCAGACGCTCATTTCCGCATTCGATGAACTTCTCCACAATGTTCGTCATCTGTGAGGGCGACAGGAACTGCGGCTTCTTGATATTGATAACTGCACCGGTTGCTGCCATGGCAGCCACGAGGTCGGTCTGCCGTGCCAGAAACGCCGGCAGCTGGAGTATTTCGCAGACCTCAGCTGCCGGTGCGGCTTGTGCTGGCTCGTGCACGTCGGTTATCACGCTGACTTGATAGCGATCCTTCACGTCCTGAAGTATTTGCAGTCCCTCGGCGAGTCCCGGTCCACGAAAGGAGTGGATGGAAGAGCGATTAGCCTTATCAAAAGACGCCTTGAACACCAGGGGAATACCCAATTCGCCGCACACCTGCACATAGTGCCCGGCCACTTCCAATGCAAACTCGCGGCTTTCGAGAACGTTGACACCCCCGATAAGCACTAGCGGGGCATCGTTAGCAAAGCGAATCCCCGCACATTCAACTACTTGGTTTTCAATCATGTAACGGTCGCAAAGATAGCTTTAAAACCACAGCGACGATGATCAGCCAACGGCTTGATCGATCCGCGTTCGATCCCCATCTTGTTGGTGAGATGTCGAGTTTTTAAGCGCTGCCTGTATATAGCTGGTGAATAGCGGGTGACCACCACGGGGGCGGGATGTGAACTCCGGGTGAAACTGGCAGGCAACGAACCAGGGGTGAGACGGAAGCTCGATCATCTCCACCAGGTTCTTATCAGCGGACCACCCTGCAACACGCATCCCATGGTTCTTAAGCGCATCGATGTAGTTTGCGTTCACCTCGTAGCGATGTCGGTGACGTTCGTGAATAACGTCGGTGGCGTAGATCTCGCGGATCAGGCTGTCTGGCTCCAGCTGGCAGGCCTGAGCGCCAAGGCGCATCGTGCCACCGAGATCCGAGCTGGCGTTCCTCAGTTCCGTAGACCCGTCGGCGTTCATCCACTCCGTTATGAGAGCGATAATGGGATGCGGGGTATCACTTTGCATCTCGGTGGAATGGGCCCCGGCGAGGGAGCACACATTGCGCGCGTACTCGACAAGTGCGACGTGCATGCCCAGGCATATTCCAAGAAACGGAATACCGTTCTCACGGGCATAGCGGACAGCCTCGATTTTGCCCTCGACGCCACGATCACCAAACCCTCCGGGCACCACGATAGCGTCCGCATCCGCGAGGAGTTCAGTTCCCAGGCGCTCCACGTCTTCCGCCTCCACATGGGAGATCTGAACATCGGCGAGAGTCTGAAGGCCCGCGTGGGACAAAGCTTCGTTCAGCGATTTGTAGGCGTCGGGCAGCTCCATGTACTTGCCGACCATAGCGACTTTTACGGGCTTCTTATCCTGTGCGAACTCCCGGGCAAGAACTTCATCCCACTCACCGAGATCGGCATCTTCACACTGGATGTTGAAACGCTCGACAACGAAGTTGTCCAACTTGTTCTCATGAAGTGCACGGGGAATACGGTAGATCGAGTCGGCATCTAGAAGCGGAATTACCGCGCGTTCCTCTACGTTGGTAAACAACGCGATCTTGTGCCGGGCGCTGGCGTCAATAGACACCGTGGAACGGCAGAGCAGAATGTCGGGCTGAAGGCCGATTGAACGTAATTCCTTCACGGAGTGCTGCGTGGGCTTGGTTTTGATTTCGCTCGCCGTCGCGATGTAGGGCACGAGCGTAAGGTGCATTAACAGCGCACGTGACGATCCAAGCTCGACTTTCAACTGACGAGCGGCCTCCAGGAACGGCAAACCTTCTATATCACCAACGGTGCCGCCAATTTCTACGACGGCTATATCGGCGTCACCCGCACCCTCGATCACGCGGCGTTTGATCTCGTCGGTGATGTGAGGAATAACCTGTACCGTGCCGCCCAGGTAGTCGCCGCGCCGTTCTTTTAACAGCACCTCGTTGTATACACGGCCCGTGGTGAAATTGTTACCACGAGTCATTACCGCATGGGTAAAGCGCTCGTAGTGCCCCAGATCTAAATCAGTCTCAGCACCGTCTTCTGTGACAAAAACCTCACCATGCTGAAACGGGCTCATCGTACCCGGATCGATATTGATGTAGGGATCGAGCTTGAGAAGAGTGACGCGCAGGCCGCGGGCCTCTAATACCGCAGCTAGCGACGCGGCCGCTATGCCCTTGCCCAGCGAGGACACAACACCCCCTGTCACGAACACAAATCGCGTCATGCAAATCGGGTCCTGTAGACGCTGCCGGAATCAGATCGCCGAAGACATTTTCGACGTCGCGGCTCGCGATAGATGGCGTTGCAGACTAGCAGAAAGCCTCGTCGTGCTCAATGAACTGCCCAGCAGATCCGCGCTGTGCCACTCTAACAGCCGTCCTCTGACTTTTTACGCCCGGCTAAGCACGACTGCGACCTACAACCACTGGCGCGCTCCAGCGTATCGACACGCTAAGCGGCGCGGCGGCAGGATCAACAGCATAGGGCCCTACGGCCACAATCGGGCGACTGAGATCATCTTCGCAGGTAAGCAGTGGCACATAGGCACGCCAGCAGGGGGGTATACCCAGACGTTGAAACACGTCTTTCAAAGGCGAGCTTTGCACACCCGACGTCACGAAGCGATCGCCGGGTCTTCGAGTCCTGAGCACGTAGGACGAGTTCTCAGCGCCGGTTATTTGCACATGGAGTTTATCCTGACCGAGCCAGGGACCCTTAAACTGATTTGTCAGCGAAATAGGCTCGGGGGCTGGGACTGCGAGGACCGGACGGCACAGCACGAGGCCCTGGAATCGCTCTAGCACATACGTGGCCTGCTGTAGCTGGGCGGCGCGCCCCTGCTTGAGCTGACGGACGAACTCCACGAGCTTAGCGTGACTGGGTATCGGCACACCCATCTCTGTGAGCCAGCGATGCAGAATTTGCCGGCAGGCGGCACGACCCTCGGGCAGTGATGCCAGCGTCAGGGCTGGATCCCCTGTAATGCTCACACACCGCTCGGCCTCATTGTCGCCGGACTCAACCAGTTCGGCGCACAAAGCCGCAGCGCGCGTCACGGTTTTTCGGTACCCAGGCCAGCGCGATTCGAGGAGCGGAAGGACTTCATTGCGCAGGTAGTTGCGATCGAAGCGCGAATCAGCGTTGCTGGGATCGTCAATCCACGAAAGGCGGTGCGCCTGCGCATAGTCGAGTAAACGGCTGCGCGGCAGTTCAATAAAGGGTCGAAGGAGCTTTCCAGCGCCGAGCTCCCGTACCCGCGGCATCCCCGCCAGGCCCTGCGGTCCGGCACCGCGTAAAAGACGCAGCATGATCGTCTCTGTCTGGTCGTCCTGGTGCTGAGCAAGCAGCAGCACATCACCAGATTCAATCAGTGACTCAAACCAGCTATAGCGAGCCTCGCGCGCCGCCGCTTCTGGCCCACGTCCGTCGTCCCGGACAGTTACGGATCCATTAATAAGTAGCAGGTCGAGCGCATTGCACACGTCTGCGCAGTGCTTCGCCCAGAGCTGAGACGCCTCGTTGAGTTGATGATCGGCATGTACGGCAATGGGAGGCGAAGCGTCCGTGCGCTGCCGCAAGGCTGCGACCGAATGTAGGAGCACATGCGAGTCCAAACCACCGCTGTATGCGACCAGTAGGCGCCGCGAGGCCCCTAGCGCCGAAGCGCAATTTTCCAGCGCCATTTGCACGGGGCACTCGGTCACCGGTGTATACTAACGCAATGGGTACTCAGCAGTGGCTTCTCGCCAATGCGGAAGCCAATCTGTAAGCGTACTTAATTGCCATAGGACAGCAGACGCGCATAGCGGGCGTCGAGCATCTCGCCTGTGTCCATGGACTTAAGCCGCGCGAGCTCCGCCACGAGATGCTCCTTAATTCGCGAAGCCATCAGTTCCGGGTCCCGATGGGCGCCGCCCAGGGGCTCTTCAATCGTCGCATCGACGATGCCAAGCTCCTGCAGCTTTGCGGATGTAACCCCCATCGCAGCCGCTGCATCGGATGCGAACTCCGATGACTTCCAAATGATGTTGGCGCAACCCTCGGGCGAGATCACGAAGTAGGTCGCGTACTGCAGCATCGCAAGGTGATCGGCTACTCCAATCCCCAGCGCACCACCGGAGCTCCCCTCGCCAATGACCAGCGCGACAATAGGTGTTTTCAGGCGCGACATTACTGCGAGGTTGGTCGCGATTGATTCGGAAATCCCCCGCTCCTCCGAATCGATGCCAGGATAGGCTCCCGGCGTGTCAATCAGCGTAACCACCGGAAGAGAAAATCGCTCGGCCATCTCCAGCAAACGAAGCGCTTTGCGATAACCCTCGGGCTTTGGCATCCCGAAGTTTCGATAGACCTTGTCTTTAACCGACCGCCCTTTTTCCTGCCCGATGACCATGACTGGCTCACCCGCAAGGCGGGCCATACCGCCAACGATAGCTTTGTCGTCCCCGAAGTGACGGTCACCATGCAGTTCGTCAAACTCGTCAAAAATCTGCGGAATATAATCGAGCGAATACGGGCGCAAGGGGTGGCGCGCTACCCGGACCGTATCCCACGGGCTCAGATTTGAAAATATCTTCTCGGTGAGCTTCGCGCTTTTAGCACGCAGCTCATTAATCTCGCTACTGAGATTCAGATCAGCGTCGGTGCCGACCAGTTGCAGCTCTTCGATCTTTACTTCGAGCTCTGCTATGGGCTGTTCAAAATCCAGGTAGTTGGGGTTCATGGCACCTGCTGTAGTTTTAATGATTGCGATCGGTTAGGCGGCCGATACCGGGGGATGTCAACGCTGCTGGGCGAGTGCAGAGCCTCGGCGAAGCGAGTCTACCTAAATTGCGGGGACCGTTCATCCAACCAGTGTGATCATCACTCCGGCGGCGACAGCGGAGCCGATAACTCCGGCCACATTCGGCCCCATGGCGTGCATGAGCAGAAAGTTGCCGGGATCGGCGTCCAGACCAAGCTTATTGCTCACCCGGGCGGCCATAGGCACAGCCGAAACGCCGGCCGACCCAATCAGGGGATTGATGGGCGTGCTAGCCATGCGATTCATCAGCTTTGCCATCAACACACCTGATGCGGTTCCGACGCTGAACGCGACCACCCCAAGCGCAAGAATTCCCAACGTGTTGGTATCAAGAAATTTATCCGCCACGAGCTTTGAACCAACTGCCAACCCAAGAAAGATGGTCGTAATGTTGATCAGCGCGTTTTGCGCGGCTGCGCTGAGGCGCTCCACAACACCGCACTCACGCATGAGATTTCCAAAGCACAACATGCCCAGCAACGGCGCGGCCCCCGGAAGCAGAAAAGCCACCAGAAGCAGAAGCATCAACGGGAACACGATGCGCTCGCGTCGCGTGACCTCCCGCAGTTGGACCATACGAATCCGGCGTTCATCCTCGCTGGTGAGCAACCGCATGATCGGCGGCTGAATCAGTGGCACCAGTGCCATGTAGGAGTAGGCCGCTACCGCGATTGCGCCGAGCAGCTCCGGCGCCAGCACGCTGGCAACGTAAATGGCTGTGGGGCCATCTGCGCCGCCGATGATTCCAATCGCCGCTGCATCTCGAATAGAAAAACTCGTAACCCCAAGCTCAGTGAGAGCAACAGCGCCCAGGACTGTCGCGAAGATGCCAAACTGCGCAGCGGCGCCAAGGAACAGCGTGCGGGGGTTCGCCAGCATCGGCCCGAAATCGGTCATCGCGCCTACGCCCATAAAGATAACCAACGGCGCTACGCCGCTGCCTATGGCGACGGTGTAGAACCGATACAGCATCCCATCCTGAAATCCCGCCGCTCCGACCAGAGTGTGTACTTCGAGCTTGAGCGTAGCCGAGGCTGTGAGCAAAGCACTGCGTAACGCTTCGGGCTCAGCTTGCGTACCAAGGACTGACGCGAGCTGCGCGTAGAGCTCTGCGTCTGCGCTTAAGAGCGCCTGTTCGAGAGCAGACAGCGCTAATCCGGCTCCGGGGATATTCGCGAGCAGGCCACCAAAGCCGATCGGCACGAGCAGCAACGGCTCAAAACGCCGGTGAATCGCCAGATACAACAGCGTGCAGGACACCAGGATCATGACTGCATCACCAGTGCTCAATTGAGCGACACCGGATGCAGCCCAAAGTTGGGCCAAGGTGTTCACGGTCAGCTTGGTCCTATGCTCAGGGTAACTTAAGCGGCAGGAGTGAGTGTGACGAGCGATGATCCAACAGAGACGGCATCTCCCGGGGCGACCGCAATGGATGCGACACGTCCATCTTCGCTGGCGCGGACCTCCGTCTCCATTTTCATCGCTTCCAAGGTGAGCAAAACGTCACCGGAGCGAACAGAATCGCCGACATCCACGCAAAGCGCTACGACGTTCCCTGCCAGAGGGGCTGTTACTACGCTTTCTCGCGCGTCAGCAACGCCTGGCGCGGGTGGCGAGCGATCTGCCGATAACTGCGGGACAGGCTGAGCGGCCTGCTGCCCCGGTTCAACCTCAGCGACGTGAACCGTGTAGGAGACTCCCTCGACCGTGACGCTGTAGACGTCAGATCCGACGTGAGGGATGGCGGCGTTTGCGGGTGCCTCGTTGCCTGCAGGAGCGGGTGTTTTGGCCGTCGCGGCCTGCGTGTTCACACTCGCTGCTGGCGTGCTTGCCTCGCTCCCGGGGGCTGGCTCGAAGGCACTGGCATCGCCACGGTGTTGCAGGAACTTGAGCCCTACCTGGGGAAATAACGCATACGTCAGTACGTCGTCGGTCAGCGACTCATCTGCGCCCAACGCAATGGCTTTTTCATCTGCGAGCGCGGTCAGCTCATCCCGCAATTCCTCCATCTCGGGAGCAAGATGATCGGCAGGTCGATCAGTCAGCGGCTCTTTGCCCTCCAGCACACGCGCTTGCAGCGCCTCATTCACCGGCGCTGGTGTGGAACCGTATTCACCTTTCAGCACGCCCGCCGTCTCGCGCGAAATCGATTTATAGCGCTCGCCCGTCAACACGTTGAGGACGGCCTGCGTCCCGACAATCTGAGAAGTGGGGGTTACCAGCGGTATGTAACCCAGATCCTCTCGCACTCCCGGAATCTCGGCCAGAACCTCATCCAGGCGATCACCGGCGTTTTGCTCCCGGAGCTGAGATTCCATGTTAGTCAACATACCCCCGGGAACCTGAGCGATCAGAATTCGTGAATCGATCCCCCGAAGCGAACCTTCGAACTTCGCGTACTTTTTCCTGACATCGCGAAAGTAGTCTGCGATCCGGCCCAAACGCTCGATGTCGAGGCCCGTCGCGCGCTCGGTGCCCTCCAGCATGGCAACAAGCGCCTCGGTGGGCGAGTGCCCGTAGGTCATACTCATACTGGAGATCGCCGTATCGATCCGGTCGATGCCCGCTTCGACACACTTCAGGCAGGTCGCGCTCGAAAGGCCAGTGGTGGCATGGCAGTGGAGCTGAATGGGAATACTGCAGGCGGCCTTCAAACGAGTCACCAGTTCATAGCCCGTATACGGCCGCAGTAGGCCCGCCATATCTTTAATGGCGATAGAGTCGGCGCCCAGATCCTCGATCCGCTTCCCCTGGTCAATCCAGGTATCCATGTTATGGACCGGACTCAAGGTGTACGCGATAGTGCCCTGGGCATGTTTGCCGGAATTCTTGACTGCGCGCATCGCGACTTCGATGTTACGCATGTCATTCATTGCGTCGAACACCCGGAATACATCGACGCCATTCTTCGCTGCCCTCTGGACGAACGTTTCCACAACGTCGTCCGCGTAGTGTCGATAGCCCAACAGGTTCTGGCCGCGAAGCAGCATCTGCTGTGGCGTTTTTGGCATCGCCTTCTTGAGCTCCCGAATCCGATCCCAAGGGTCTTCACCGAGAAAGCGGATGCATGCGTCGAACGTCGCTCCGCCCCAGGACTCCACCGACCAGAAGCCCACCTCGTCTAGTTCGGCGGCAATCGGCAACATATCGTCGATGCGCAGGCGGGTAGCGAATAGCGACTGGTGTGCATCCCGCAGTACTACATCGGTGATGCCCAGAGACTCTTGCGTCATGAATCAGTCCTTAGACTTGAGGCTTGCGTTGCTGCCGCTTCCAGCAGATTGAGCGGAGGACGCCGAGGCGTGCCTTTTCGCCCCGTGAATGGCGCGGTGGTGACGAACCGCGGCAACAACCGCGGCGAGTCGCGGGGCCGGTAATCCCTGACCCGTGTTGGGGATCTCACCCTGCGCGATACTCATCGCTGGCGCGCCGGGGGCTGCGCCCACTGCATGGACACGACGAGACTCGGGCCCACCCGCATCAACATGGCGGGTCAACAGAACAGACATCAGACGCGTGGCAAAGACCAATAACGCCAGGAAGACGATCACCGTGCCCATCCCGTAAAGCATGAGTTCGAAACCTTGGGCGGTCAGATTCACAGCGAGCACTCCATAACAGCACCGATCATAAATCACAGAGCCGGGGCGAGCTACGGCTTCGCGTGCTGCTAATGCGTATAATCAACGCGTGCCGAGCACTTACCCGCAAATCATCCTGGCTCCCATGGAGGGGGTCATCGACCATACGATGCGCGCCCTTCTGGCGAGACTGGGGGGTGTTGATCGTTGCGTCACCGAGTTCCTGCGTGTCAGCCAGGAGCTACAACCTGCGCGAGTGTTCTACCGCATATGCCCGGAGCTCAGGCACGGCGGCACGACCGACACTGGTGTTCCTGTGTACCTTCAACTTCTCGGTGGCGACCCGGACCTTCTCGCCGCTCACGCGGCTCGGGCCATGGATCTCGGAGCACCGGGCGTCGACCTTAACTTTGGCTGCCCGGCCAAGACGGTTAATAAATCGGACGGCGGCGCCATACTGTTGCGCGAGCCGGAGCGGGTGTATCGAATCGTCGATGCCGTGCGCAGAGCTGTCCCCCCTCCCCGCCCACTGACTGTAAAGATAAGGCTGGGGTTCCAGGACCGCTCGCAGTTTCTTGAGGTCGTCAGCGCCGTCGATAGCGCCGCCCCGGATCAGCTTGCGATACACGCGCGTACACGAGCCGACGGATACCGCCCCCCAGCGTATTGGTCCGAGATCGCTAGAGCGAAGCAGGTTTGCCGAACACCCATCGTGGCCAATGGAGAGATCTGGTCTGTCGAGGACGCGATTCGTGCTCGCGCGCAAAGCGGAGTTGATGCCCTGATGCTCGGGCGCGGGGCACTTTGCCGACCAGATCTCCCACGACTCCTTCGCGCTCACGATCTTGGTGAGGCACACTCTGGCTTGGACTGGAGTTCGATCGTCGCACTGGTGCTGGACCATCTCGACACGTTGCTTGCGCACTATGACAGGCGCTACGTGGTAAACCCGATCAAGCAGTGGCTCGGTTACTTGCGCCACTATTATCCGCAGGCATCCCGGTTCTTTGAGCATAACAAAAGGATCAAAGATGCATCCCAGATGCGTCTGGCGCTACTCGGTGAGATTCAAACGGAATTTCCCACCGAAGCTCAGGCAAAGCAGAGTTCGGAAAGGTTATCCGAGCTGCGGACCGATCCAGAACGCGCTCTCAGGCGAGAACAGAAAGCCGCGAAAGCCGCGTAGGCGAATGACTGGCATTAATTTTATAAACCCACACGAGGCCTAGCACGTTGGAACAAAGCATCGCGCTCCAAGACGAAGACCGCGCATTTTTCGGACACCCCCAGGGACTGTTAATTTGCTTTGCAACGGAGCTGTGGGAGCGCTTTTCCTTCTACGGCATGCGATACCTACTGCTGCTGTATCTCACCAAGTATCACCTGTTTACGGATTCCGCGGGTCTTGGAGTTCTGGGCAGCTACGCGGCCATGGTTTACGCGATGCCCGTTATCGGGGGTTTACTTGCAGACCGATACTTAGGCTCCAGAAAAGCCGTTCTGTTCGGCGGCATCCTTCTGGTTCTTGGCCATTTGGGCATGGCGGTTGAGGGGGAACAGGCTCGCCTGATTGGCGACCAGGTAGAGCGCGATGACCGGGCCCTCCAGGTGTTTTACGCGTCTCTCGCCTTCATCGTGATGGGTGTGGGCTTTCTTAAGCCCAATATTTCGACCATGGTCGGACAACTGTACGCAGCGGATGATCCGCGCAGGGATTCAGGATTTACCATTTTCTATATGGGAATCAACTTAGGATCCTTCACAGCCACCCTACTGTGCGGCTACCTGGGCGAGACACTCGGTTGGTCCTATGGCTTTGGCGCGGCGGGCATCGGAATGCTGATCGGTCTTGCCACGTTCATGTATGGACAGCGCTATCTGCGGGGACTGGCCGAGCCGCCAGAGAACGCGGGCCTTGATCAACCCATGTTGCTTGGAATCAGCCGCGAGAAGTCAATCTACATCGGCGCTCTGCTGGGAGTAGTGGTGCTGTGGCAGCTACTCCAAACTCATGCGTTGGTAGGGATAGCCCTGAACACCATGAGCTTCGTTGCTCTAGTCGGTATTCTCTGGTTCGTGTTCACTCAGTGCGATCCCATCGAGCGCAATCGTATGCTGGTTCTGGTGATCCTGACCTTGTCGACCGTGGTGTTCTGGGCGCTGTTCGAACAGAGCGCGGCTTCAATGACTTTATTTGCTGACAGAGTCATGGATCGCCAGGTCTTCGGTATCACTCCAACTGCGTCGCAGTATGGTTCGCTGAACGCGATGTTCATTTTTCTGCTCGCGCCCCTGTTCGCCTGGCTCTGGACGACGCTTGGTCGCCGACAGCTCGAACCCAGTACCCCGGTGAAATTTGCCTTTGGCATTGCGTTTGCCGGCTTGGGATTCTTCGCCCTGGTGCTCGGCAGCCAATTCCAGGACGACCTGGGCCGCGTGGCAGGCTACTGGATGATCCTGGCCTATCTCTTCCACACCTGTGGAGAGCTCTGCCTGTCGCCCGTTGGCTTATCGGCTGTGACAAAGCTTGCGGTACATCGAGTGGTCGGCGTAATGATGGGTTGCTGGTTCCTCGCCACGGCCTACTCGGAGTTTGTGGCCGCACAGTTGGCGAAGCTTGCAGCGGTGGACACCAGCGGTGGACAGGTGACAGATACCGGCGCGGCGCTGTTGCGCTACACCGATCTCTTCGAAAAACTCGGATGGGTGGGTCTTGCCGTCGGCGCAATACTGCTATTGCTCTCTCCTCTTCTGCGCCGCATGATGCACGGATCGCACTAACTTAAGAACCCAGTCCCACGAGTTCGCATGCGCGATGCCGAGCTGGATCTGATTCTGTTCAGCACCATCGGCTTAGTAGGCCGGTTGGTCGCCCGACAACTGTACGCACGCTTCCATGGCAACGGCGCGACTACACTCCGCCGGGCTCCGGCTGGACGCGATCATGCCCGACCCGAACAAGCTGTTGACGGATGTTTGAAGGACGTCCGGCATTGAGCGAAGCCTTGCTTGATAAGCATCCGACGGACTTCAATCTGGTCTTTTCAGGACATTTGCGTCCTGGTACCGACGAGAAGAACGCGCGTCGGCTGCTCGCCGCGTTTTTTGGTCTTAGCGACCCGCAAGCCATCGCCCGATTCTTTTCCGGGCGACCAATCGCGCTACGCCGCAAGCTGCGCAAACAGGATGCACTGAAGCTGTATCAGCAACTGCGGTCCGCAGGCTTGATCTGCGACATCGTTGCCGATAACGATGCGTATGATTCGTCTCTCGCCATTGAAACCGCCGCTACACAAGAAGGTCGCGTTGACAACGGCACCATCGATACTGTTACCGGCAAAGACTCAGTAGTTGAGCGAAAGCCCCCACGCAGACATCCGGATGGTGACGCGACGAAATCCAGCGACAACGCACCGGGGCCTGAAAAAGAAGCCATTGCAACAACAAGGGGAGCAACCAAAGAGGCGGGGAGAAGCACAGCTCATTCAAAGGCGGGTAAGCCGAAATCGACAAAAGAGCAGCAAAACCCGATTCTTCTTCGAGAAACCAACAGACAACCCGGTTCCGACAGAATCTCCGCGCCGCCTCGGCAGCAAAAAAAGGAAGCTAGCCGCAAAGCTCAAGCGGCTCGTCGAAATGAGCCCAGACAAGCCGAAGAAGCGCATCGCGGCAATGCGGATAAGGCGCAGAAGAGCAAATCCAAATCGCCAAGCTCCCCAGGCGGGTCAGCACAATCGGGTATCAACAGGCCAGCAGGTCGCAGTGATACATCCTCCAACGATGGGCAAAATGGGAAGGCGCCAAATGTGTTTGCGCTGCGCCCGGCCCTGGAGCGCGACGAACAGGTCCTGAAGGCACCGCAGGCAAGTATGCGCGCCTTAACCGGTGCCGCAGCAGCAATCGGACTGTTACTGATTACACTGGCAGTCACTCTGCGATTTCCACCACCGCCCGCCGCTCCCGAACCGATCGGACCACTGGCGTCGCTGGTCTTTGATGACAATCGGCTTTTACTATTGTCGAGCGAGGCCTTGTTACTTCATGCACGTTCTGGCCTGAGTGAGCGGCGTATAACTGTTGCAGACCTTGGAGTGAGAAGTCTGCGAGCACCTATGCTGGCTTTGGACGAACGCCGGGTGGTACTGAACGCAGAACTTCCGGATGGCGGTATGGGCCTTCTTGAGTGTGATCTTGATTCTCTATCCTGCGTGACTTTTGCAGGGGCAGAAGGCATTACTGATGCAATTGCGGCAGCACGCTCCTCTCTGGGAGCTGCAGTCCACATCCTGTCCTCGGATGGCATGCTCAACCGCATCGAAGACGGCAAAAAGACTGGGGCCGCAGCGTCCGACGACCGGACAATGGCCTCCAACGGCCTTCGTATGGAAGATGGACTGCTGCTGTCACCCGCAGAGCAGGGACCTTTGCTGGGCGTGTACCGGCCTGACATACAGAGCTACGGTGAGCAGCTCGACGCTCTTTTCCTCCTTGCCGAGCTCCCGGGGGCGCAGGAGATCACGCGTATCCAGGATGTGATAGCAACGGACGCTTATCACTGGGCAATTCTCGTCGGCGCGGACCTTCGCGCCTGGCTGTATCGCTTCGATCGCGGCTGGGGTGATCCCAGGTTGATCAGCACGACACCGATTAGTGGTGACGGAGCCCTCATGGTCTGGCGTGACCGAATCGCGCTTGGATCCAGAAGCTCCCATACGATTCTGCGCTACGACAGCGAAGGCCTTGAGGAAGCACCATTCATCTCGGAGCTTCTACTTCAGGAGCACGATCTTTGGCTTTCAAACGAACGCCAGCGCATATTCAGAAAGCACCTTGGTATTGGAGTACCTGTGTTTTTTGCATTGATCGCTGCGGCTTATGCCGCCCTCAACGCCGCGGCCGCGGCCGCGTTGAGGCAAATTGCATCCACGCCAACCGAGCTACTGGATCCAATGCCGACCGGCGTTGTCTGGGCGGTTGCAGAGGGCAATCGTGAGTCTCACATTCAACAAGCGATCGGCCGAATAGCGATTCTAGGTGCTGCAGCGCTGTTGCTGTTGTTTGCCACCCTGCCAGCGAAAGATGCGCTGGTCTGGATTCCGGCACTTGCGCTCGGTTTGCACGGCGCCCTGGGGCTGTCCCGAGGCGGAGGAGGCAATGTAGGAGTGCACGCTGACCGCGCGATAGTCGTAGACAACGAAGGTCGTTACTACTATGGCAGGCGAAAATTCGTCCACTTTGGCGAGCGCTTTGTAGTGACTTCACGGGTCGTCGTTCCGGTAGCATTACCGCTGCTGCCAAACCTGGATTTCACCCCTCTTCGCGCGTTGCTTACCGCAGAACGAAAGCTCAAGCTGACGGCGCCACCGCTCACCCGAGCGCAGGTTTTAGGAGCTCTGTGGGCTCAACGACATCCGTGGATTCGCGGGGCGTGCACTGCGCTGTTCGGAGTAGTTCTGAGTTGTGCGCTGTTCCTACTGACTTCTCGCTTATGAGGCACTCCCCGGCTTCAAGCGCTAACCTGGAACACGGTCGACGAATAGCGCACAGCTTGTCACCGAATTCCCCCCTGGCACCGCCCTCCCCACCGGCTTTTTGGAACGGCGCGTGTGGGCGGTTTACTCTTTGAGAGGTTTGTACGTGAACTTTTGCCCGCCCAGCGATGCTTCGTACATCAACCCACCCCGGGCGATGGTAAATACAGCCATACCTTTGCGGTATCCACCATGGGCGACTCGGGCATCATTGCGACCACCGCTAGCGCTGGCGCTTAAGCCCCCGCCCGTATTCGCCTCCGCCGAGATTCCCGCGGTAATGGCAACGGCCGCCGCCTGCGCAGAGAACTCAAAGTTGCCACTGGTAAAGCTGTTATAGGCAGCTTCATCCTCCAGGAATATCATCTGGCTGAAGGCCTGAATTCCAAGCTGCAATCCTACGTTCAGCTGTGTCATCGTGGCGTCGCCCTCGTAGGCACCCTGCTTGTAGACCCGCCCTGCCCCATGGGCCCCACCGATGCCTATCCCTCCCTTACCGATGGTCGGAAACACAGCGTAGGCGTAGGAGGTTTTAAAAAAGTTCGCTGTCTCGTCAGCTGCCCGGAAAGAGTCAATCGTGTCTTCGTACTCACCTGCCTGCGTGGTCGCACAGGCCAAGCCCAACATGAACAAGAGCAACGAGCGAGCCGAAAACGTAGAAGCCAGCGCTTTTACGGAGTGATTAATTCTGTGATTCATAGTGCGTCCATAGATCCTGAATAGATGATTCACTGCCCGGCACCCATGCGGGCCAGGACGTCTCCCACACGACAGCTGTAGCCCCATTCATTGTCGTACCAGTTCAACACTCGCAAATAGCGACCACCAGAGACATGGGTAAACACGCTGTCGTAGATGGATGAATGGCTGTTACCAATAACATCGGTCGATACCAGGGGACGGTTGGAATACTGGATAATTCCGTTGAACCGCTCGGAAGCCGCCGCAGCTTGAACCACCTGGTCTATTTCGTCACGGGTAACGGTGCGGCCAAGCCGGAAGAAACTGTCAACCACTGAGCCGTCAGCAACCGGCACCCGCGATGCGATGCCATGGAGCCGCCCCTCGAGCTCGGGTAGAACGATTCCCACCGCCTTGGCGGCGCCGGTGGAGGTGGGAATGATGTTCTCCGCAGCCGCCCGGCTTCGCCGCCAGTCCGAGTGCGGAACATCAGCGAGGCGCTGGTCATTGGTGTAGGCGTGCACTGTATTGATCACACCTTCTTCAACCTGGAACTCTTCGTGGAGAACAGCCGCCATGGGCGCCAGGCAGTTGGTCGTGCAACTGGCGTTCGATACGATTCGGTGAGACGGGTTAAGACTCTCGTGGTTTACTCCCAGCACAATCGTGTAATCGATCTCGTCCTTCGCGGGCACCGTAAGCAACACCCTCCCGGCACCGGCCCGCAGATGCTCCTCCAACTCGCTACGACGACGAAAGGCACCGGTTGACTCCACGACAACGTCCACGCCTAAGTCGCGCCAGGGCAAATCAGATGGCTGGCGCTGGCTTAGCATTCGTACCGCGCCCTTAGGTGTATGCAGATGGCCGTCCCTGATGGTGGCAGCATGGGCGAACGGACCCATCACGGTATCGTACTGAAGCAGGTAGCGAAGAGACTCGTTGTCGGCAAGATCGTTCACAGCGACCACGCGCATGTCGCTTCGCTCTTCGAGGATGCGAAAGACTGCGCGCCCGATTCGCCCGAAGCCATTGATTGCTACATTCAGGGACGCCATCAGCTGTTGTCCTCGGATCCGATGCCCGCGTAGAGCTGAGCAACATCCAGCATCCGCGCCGCGTGCCCCCGGGTTTCATACCAGGCGAGAGTCTTATAGAAATGCTGCCCGGCCTTGAGTGTTGCCCGGGTGTCGAACAGCAGCGACTGCTTACAGCCAAGGACGTCGGATGAAACGATGGGATCATCGGTCACCGCAATCAATTCGGGGTACTCCTGAGCCGCCTGGTGCATGAGTGCATTGATGTCGTCGACCGACGTACCGCCATCGGCCAGCACCAGCGTAGTATCCAACAGGCATCCATCCTGAACCGGGACGTTAAGCGCTGAAGTACACACGCGATCAGCGAACCCGGGAAGGACGTGAGGCAGCCATGCGCTGGCTTCGTGGGAATTGGGAATGATGTTCTTCGGCGCAGAGCGGCTGCGGCGATAGTCACTACCGGCATAGTCGTGGAGCGCCTGGTCCGAGGTGTAGGCATGGACCGTGGTCATGTTGACGTTTTCGATGACCAACTCCTGCGATAGCGTATGCAACAACAGGCACAGGGCGGTAGTCGTCGGTGAGCCGGCGGAAATCATCCGGTCGCGCTGATCGACGCTCTCCTCGTTGACTCCGGGTATCACTATACGATCGATGCGATCCAAGGGCAGCGTGCGAATAATCACCCTCGGGGCGCCGCCGGTCAGATGCGCGGCCATGGATGCTTCGTCTCGGTACACCCCCGTAGCGTCCAAAACGACGTCGACATCGAAGACATCCCACGGCATCTCGACCGGCCGATCTATACACATGAGACGCGCGCGCTGCCCCGGGCCCTCGAGAAAGTTGCCATCAAGTCTGTAGCGCTCGGGTTGCGACGCTTCGGATTGAAGAAGGTAGTGAAGAATATCCGGGCGTCCCAGATCGCCAATGGCAACGGTTTCGATTCCGTCTCTGTCTTCAGCCAGATCAAATAACTGGCGTCCAGTCTGTCCAAAACCCATAATCCCGAGGCGCAAGGCCGATGGGGTCGAAGAAAAGCTTGAGTCCGGCATGTATACCGCTCTGGCATAGGGAGCTTGTCCCAGTCTTGCACCCCCTTTGTAGCGCTGTCAAAGATCGAACGACGATCCATCGCCGAAGGGGCGCCGTACGATCTAGTCCATACAGGAGACTACCTATGAATCAAGCTCTTGCACCATCAACGCTCGACTTTCCCGAGAAGATCAGCTCCGAGGCCCAGCTTGTCAGATCCGCGTTGCTGGAGCGGGGACTTGAGACTCCGATCATAGAGAACGGACTGAGCCGCGACGAGAAGTACCAGACGATCAAAGAGAACTTCACGGAAATCGCTGAAGCGCTGGGGCTTGATCTGCGCGATGATTCACTGGCAGAGACACCTCACAGAATCGCAAAGATGTACGTAGATGAGATCTTTTCAGGGCTGAACTACGCGAATTTCCCGAAAATCACGGTCATCGATAACAAGATGGGCGTCGAAGAAATGGTGCTGGTTGACGATATTGACGTGACCAGCACCTGCGAGCATCACTTTGTGACGATCGACGGCAGAGCCCGAGTGGCGTACATACCGAAAGGGCGCATCGTCGGTTTGTCGAAAATCAACCGCGTGGTCCGATTTTTCGCCCAGCGACCGCAGGTGCAGGAACGGCTGACCCAGCAGGTGCTCGTCGCGCTGCAAACGCTGCTGTCAACGGAAGATGTCGCGGTGACGATCAACGCGACTCACCACTGCGTGAAGTCACGAGGGGTCATGGACAGCAATTCCACCACCCGCACTACAGCGCTCGGGGGAGCCTTTAGCAGCGACTCATCGACGCGCGCCGAGTTTCTGCGTTAGAGCTACAGGGTTACCCGCTTCGATAGCGACTCCGTAGCGACTTTACTGGCTGCAGACAGCTAGAGCAGCTGCGATGACCGGGGGGATGACCTGCCTGGGTGATGCTGTAATCGCTCTTCTCGCCGGTCGGCTCGACGGGCGTTGGTGGTTCGACCGAAACGACCGAGCCTTATTCACGACGGCGCTCTCTAAAGAGCGCCGTTTTGTTATCCAGGCGAGGCCGGAAACAGGTCTTGAGGTGAAGCAGATCAGCGAGGCAAAGTAAGTAAGTAAGTGAGCTAGCTATCGCTACGCCCACTCGACCAGAACCTTGCCCTGTTCCGCGGACTCACGCGCCAGGGACTCGCCGCGCTCCGCGAAACGCTCGTCGACCTTCTCACGACGGATTTTCAGCGTAGGCGTCAGGACCTCATTCTCAATACTCCATGGCTCCTTGCTGACCATCACGGCACCAATACGCGCGTGTTTTTCGACACTTTCGTTGATCTCGCTGATCGTCTCGAGAATAGAGGCCTCGACCTCGGAGCGCTCCTTCTGCTGAGCCTCGTCTGCCAGCACCGCGACCATGACTGTTTTCGAGAAACCTCGCCCCATCAGACACTGCTGTTCGACGTGGGGGTTCTTGGCGAATTGGCCTTCGATCGGCGGTGGTGCTACAAACTTGCCCTGAATAGTCTTGAAGTAGTCCTTTACGCGGCCGGTGATGAAAACAAAGCCATCTTCATCGATCCGAGCCTTGTCACCGGTGTGCAGCCACCCGTCCTGGATTAGCTCAGCGGTTTTCTCAGGCTGCTTGTAATACCCAGGAGTACAGCCGCCCGCACGGACGACGAGTTCATCCGCTTCGGTGAGCTTGAGCTCAACACCTGGTACTGGCTTGCCGACCGAGCCGACGCGTCGGTACCTGTCAGTTGAGATAATGAGGCCCATGGCTTCTGTTTGCCCGAAACCCTCCATGAGGGTCAGACCCATTGACTCCCACCACGAGATCAGAGGCGGTGGTGTGGGAGCGGCGGCCGTTAAACAGTAAACAAGTTCACCGAGCCCCATCGTCTCGAGCACCAGTTTGCCGATCCCTTCGGCGTCTTCGGCAAGGGCGGCGTCAATGGCTTCCTGACCGCCAAACTTGGCGACGACCGCCTGCTGAAACTGCTCCCAGATTCGGGGAGGGCCGAAGAACACTTGCGGTCGGGTCCGCTGCAAATCGCGAAGCAGATGTTCCAGGGATTCATTGAAGTACACGGTGCCGCCGTTGACCAACGATGAGAACTCAACAATCTGCCGCTCGGCGATGTGAGACAGAGGCAGGTACGACAGATAGCGAGGTATAACCCCCAGATTGAACTCTTCGAGGAATCGCTTAATCGGAACGAGATTTGATTCATGGGTCTGGATAACACCCTTTGGTAACCCGGTGGTACCCGAAGTGAAGACCAACGACATCATGTCGTCCGGCGCGCACTGATAGCTTACTTCCTTGCCTTCTCCTTCTTCGAGCAGGCCTTCCCAGGTCAGGTGCTCACCGTCGATTTCGACTCCGGGTAACGCAATGATCGTCACTCCCTCCGGCAACACCTCGCGCACAGAGCTCCAGTTCGGACTATCACCGACAAAGATTGCCTGAGCTTCGGAGAACTCGGCTATGTACTTAGCGGTCGCCTGAGGCAAGGTGGTAAACATGCTGACCGTGACATTCCCAGAACTAATGATGGCCAGATCCGCCATAAACCAGTGCGCACGGTTATTGGACAGCAGGACCATGCTTTTCTGGTTTCCGAAACGCGCTTCCAATGCCGCAGCGACGGCATTGACCTGGCGACGCACCTCGCTCCAGGTGTAATCGTCGCTGCCTTCTCCACGCAAATCCCGCAGCCAGATCTCATCGCCTTGCGTATCAGCGCGATGGTTCAGATAGGCCGGTAACGTATTCAAATCCATGACGGAAGCTCCGTTGCTTTTATTAGAAGTTAAATCGAGTTGCTGGGACTCGGCGCCTGAAATTGGAATCGACGGTCTCTCCAGCACCCTCGCATGTTCGGGCGAGGGCGTATCTTACGGATGCGGCGCGATCTGTAAATCGTTTCGCCTACCACGGAATGGGCTTTCCGTCCCAATCAAGATAGCTAAGCTGCCCATCGGGGGCCAGAGAGTCCAGAACACCATCGAGCCTGTCGGCGACAAAGCTGGGCTCAAAGAGTTTGTCGCTCTTTACATTGCGCTGGAATGGCTGGGAGAGCGGCGTATCGACGGTCCCGGGGTGAAAGGCCACAAGCTTTACACCCGGAGCCATGCGCCCGAACTCGATCGCGGTGCACTTAAGCGCCATGTTCAATGCAGCCTTAGAGGCGCGATAGCTCCACCAGCCGCCCAGACGGTTATCTTCCAGGCTGCCAACGCGTGCGCTGATAACGGCGATACGGCAGTCCTCCTGGCGCCGCAGAAGGGGAAACAATCGAGAAAGCCAAAGCATGGGCAGCACGGTGTTGACTCGATAGACCTCCTGCATAGCCGCCGATTCCAGGCTTCGCAGTGATTTTTCGGGTTGATAGCCGTCACCGTGCAGAGTTCCGAGAGCGATCAGAACACGATCCAGCGACCCTTCGCACTCCCGCAACTGGTCTGTGATCGTCTCGACAACCGCCGTGATGGCCTCTTCGCTGTGATTACAGATATGGTTTTCTAGCGGTGCGGCGTTGATGCCCAGCGGCTGGCGACTGACGGCGTGCACTTTTGCAAACGCTGGAGTAAGCACTGGGCTTTCGCACCAGCGTTTGAGAACGGCGCCACCTATCCCGCTATGGGCACCCACAACAATCCCATGGCGGCTCACGGGGCGTATGGACCCGGAGAACACCAGGTGCGGCCAACCTGCGGTGATGTAATCATTTGTCTACCTAACGTTGCATCCCGCTACCACTACGATCCGCAAAGGCCGGCAGATGAGTAAGCCCGCAGTACAACCCCCGAATGAAGGCAATAAGCACTGGGTGTTTGCCTATGGTTCGCTCATTCACAAAATAGACTTTCCCTTCCTACAGCGAGAGGTCGCCAGCCTTCGCGGCTGGACTCGACGGTTCTGGCAGGGTTCTCACGATCACCGGGGTACGCCGGAAGCGCCTGGTCGTGTTCTCACGCTGATCCCAGATCAGGACCAGCTTTGCCGAGGCGTGGCGTATCTGATCGAGGAGGAAGTCTTCGCCCACCTCGACTACCGCGAAAAGAACGGTTACGCACGGGTGTTTGAGTCGATCTTTCTGGAAGAATCCAGCCGGACAGTCAACGCCACCGTCTACGTCGCCGACCAGGAGAACCCGGCTTTTCTCGGCGATGCTGAGCCGGAAGAGCTCGCCCAGCACATAGCGACCGCTCAAGGCCCGAGCGGGCTCAATCGAGACTATTTACTGGACCTGGCGAGGGCGCTCAAAGAGATCGGCGAACGCGATGCCCATGTGGAAGAACTTGCCAACCTGGTGCGCGGACTTTGATCGAGACCTCACGCACTTTCCTGACTGCCGGGTGCCTGCGCCGTCACATCGGTTCGTAGGCCGGTTGAGAATTCCAAAGTTGCGCATATACGCCGCCGGCATTCACCAAGTCCTGATGACGGCCCTGCTCCACAAGGCGCCCTTCATCGAGTACAAGAATTCGATCCGCATCAACAACCGTAGACAAGCGGTGGGTGACAAGCAGTGTGGTTCTTCGTTGTGCAAGATCGCGCAAGGCACCAAGCACCGCCTGTTCCGCTTGAAGATCCAGGCTTGAAGTCGCCTCATCAAATACAACAATCGGAGCCGCTTTAAGTATCGCTCGAGCGATACCCACACGCTGTTTTTCGCCACCGGATAGTTTCAGCCCCCGCTCCCCCACGTAGGTCTCCAGGCCATCAGGCAACTGCTGCACGAACGTGCTCAGATGCGCTGCCTGCAGGGCGTCGCTTACGGCAGCGCCGTCGCTGGACGGATCACCGTAGCGCACGTTCTCCAGCAAAGTATCGTTGAACAGAACGCAGTCCTGAGGGACTACCGCGATGAACCGGCGCAGCGAATCCTGGGTCACGGTACGCACGTCCTGACCGTTAACGGAGACCGCGCCTTCATCCGGGTCGTAGAAGCGAAACAAGAGTTTTAACAGCGTCGATTTTCCCGCGCCACTGCGACCCACGATAGCGACGGATTCACCTTCCTCGATGCGAAAAGACACGTCTTTAAGGACGGAGCGCTGCGAGTCATAGGCAAAACTCACATCGCGAAATTCAATGCCAATCGGTTGCTGTTCGAGCTTTGCGGCGCCTTGCTGATTTCGAACGGCTGGGCGAAGTTCAAGAATGCCGAACAGTCGTTCGATGTTGGCCAGCGAGCTCTTGATCTCACGGTACAAAAACCCGAGAAAGCCCAAAGGCAGAAACAGCTGGATCATGAACTGATTAACCAGTACGAAATCGCCTAGTGTCATCGTTTTGGCCGCCACTTCTCGCGCTGCGAGCAGCAGCATACTTGTCTGCGCTATTGCGATAATCAGTGCCTGCCCGCTATTCAGTGTCAAAAGCGAAAGACGGTTTTTGCGGCGCGCCGCCTCGAGCCCCTGCAGACTTTCATCAAAGCGCTGGGACTCGAGTGCCTCAGCGTTGAAGTATTTGACTGTCTCGTAGTTTAAGAAGCTGTCTACGGCTTTTGATGTGCTTGCCGTATCCGCCTCGTTCACCTGACGCACAAATTGCGTGCGCCAGGCGGTGGCGCGAAAAGAGAAGAATCCGTAGGCGGCGACTGCCAAAAGCACGATCAGTGAGTACTGCGATCCGTACTGCCAAAGTAAGACACCCGCCACCATGGCTATTTCGAAGAGGGTTGGCGCAATGTTAAATACGAAGAATCGCATCAAAAAACTGAGCCCGGAAATCCCCCGTTCGATGTCTCGGGCCAGACCGCCCGTACGTCGCTGCAGGTGATAGGACAAGTCCAGGGTGTGTACGTGGTCGAAAACCTGCAGCCCCAGTCGCCTCATGGCATGTTCAGACACCCGGCCAAATAGGGTATCGCGCAATTCAGAGAAAACGGTGCTGCCAAAGCGGGCGGCACCATAGGCGAGCACCAGGCCAAGGGGAGCCAGCACAAGCACGGTATTCGCGCCCGTATCCAGGGAATCGACCAGCGCCTTGAGGAGAAACGGAATCAGCAGCATCGCCCCCTTGGCCAGAAGCATACAACCCAGGGCCAGCGCTACACGAACTCGATACTCCCAGAGCAGTGGAGCAATTCGGCGCCATGAGGCACGCAATAGCCCCTGCTCTTTCTGAATGCTCTCCTGGCTATCCATCGCGTGTTCTCAGCCTTGCTCCCTGGGACGGCATGCACCATGCAACGCCTGTCCCTTCAGTTCCTTCACTGCCCCCGGGGTTCGTGCACGGCTCACCCGTGATCGGCGCGGGAGCTTGTCATTCAGATCGCACACAATCAATATCGCGGCCCCACTCGAAGCGAGCTATAGGACAGATGGATGGCACAAACAGCCCTCGAACAGCTGGAAAGCGCGGCGGCTCTTGTCTACACGCAAATGCCCCCAACCCCCCAGTATTGCTGGCCGCTGCTTTGCGAGGCGCTCGGCGGGGAAGTCTGGGTGAAACACGAGAACCATACGCCCACAGGCGCATTCAAAATCCGAGGCGGTATCACATTCGTTGACTGGTTGCTGCGACAGACCCCCGAATGTCAGGGCGTCGTCTCCGCTACGCGCGGCAACCATGGACAAAGTATCGCAAGAGCCGCAACTGCCGCAGGCCTGGACGCCACAATCGTTGTTCCGCGCGGAAACGCCAGGGAAAAGAACGCTGCAATGCGAAGCTTTGGAGCGCAATTGATCGAGTATGGGGACGACTTTGACGAAGCCCGTGAAGAATCGCAGCGAATCGCCGCTGATCGGGGGTTGAAGCATGTTCCGCCCTTTCACGAATCTCTGGTAAGCGGCGTGGCGAGCTACGCATTGGAGTTGTTTCGTTCGGTGAACGACATCGACACCGTGTACGTGCCCATTGGCTGTGGCTCCGGTATCTGCGGAGTGATCCGCGCGCGGGATGCGCTGGGCCTTAAGACCTCAGTTGTGGGCGTTGTATCGGACCAGGCGAATGCGGCTCAACAGTCGTTCGAAACCGGCCAGGTCACAACGACAAGCAGCGCGACCACATTTGCCGATGGCATGGCCGTTCGGGTTGTGGTTCCCGAGGCGCTCGCGATTTATCGCGCTGGCGCTGATCGGGTAATCAGCGTAAGCGATCACGAAGTTGCGGATGCTATGCGCTGCTACTTTCGAGCGACGCACAACGTGAGCGAGGGTGCCGGCGCCGCACCACTCGCCGCAGCCAGACAACCACAGGAACGAGAGCGCAATAAAGACAAGCGGATCGCTGTGATCCTATGTGGCGGCAACGTAGACACGCACGTGTTTCAGGCGGTGCTGTCGGGCGTCACGCCCGAGCCGACGTTTTGATCCCGAAATGCCCAACCGCCGGTGCTCAACGTGACGGCTGGGTACTGCCAATGAACGACCAGGGAGCCTCTGAACAGCACGCGTTGACCCGCTATTGGGCGAGTATGCGCGACTCATTCAGCTCTATCAGCTTTCTCAGCTCTCCCAGCTATCTCAGCGCCCACTCAGCTCATTCAACGATTAACCCGGCAGCGTCAGCGGCGGTCAGTTGAAGCGATGCGGTGATGACGTTGAAAAACTCAGCCTCTCGTGAAGAGATACGATCATCGGCTTTCATCACCGTCACGAGCCCTTCCAGGATTGACCTGCGCTGATCCATACTCAACTTGAGCGCTGCATCGGCAAGCACCTTAGGCAGAGGTGCCGCTTCATAAACCTTAGAAAGTGCCGCAGTTCGGATTTCAGCCGATGACAGGTCCATGTCGAGCTGAGATTTGATCACCTCCTGAACGGTCTTGATTTCGGCGGGATGCGTGAAGGAATCCGCTTCCGTAGCTCGAGCCATCACCAAAACAAATAGCTCGCGGAACAAATCAGGGTCGTCCCCGGCTGGGGTGTCCCCGAACAGTTGCCGCACTTTGTTGAAATCTACTAAGGCCATGACCTTCCTATTCCCCTGCTCGGTTTGGTAATTGTCGGATCATACTGGCTTTTGCATACGACACCACCCCCGACGGCGACTCGGTATGCGAACCAGGCCGGTTATCCATCCCGAGCATTTCTCGCTCTACCGTTTTTCGTGAACGAGACCGCGATCACAAACGTATAAATAGCGAGGCGGAGCAGGCGAGAAGACACAACGTTCTGACACCGCGAGAATTCATGCTGATGCGATTGCGCTATTCACACAGATTTGGGAAAGAATTGGTGAAAAGAGTCCAAATGGCGACCCTCAGCTGCACGACATCAAGGTATAATTCGGGCATCCACTGGTAACACCGTTATGAAGAAAAACCTGCTGACTGCGACAGTAATCGCAGCGGCGCTTTTGCTGTGGCTTTTTTCCGGCTTGTTCGTCGACACTCCGTCGACTGCGGAGGATCTGGCCGACCTTACCGACGCGAGCGAAACCGAAGTTATTCGAGACGCTGACGCGCGCATGCGCGTGCGCGTAGCGTCGTACGCGGCGGAGCAGCGTACGCTGACGCGGGTGCTCCGAGGCAAAACTGAGAGCAAACGCACCGCACGGATCAGCGCTGAGACTAGCGGTCGCGTGATTTCGAGGCCTGTAGAACGGGGAGACCGCGTTAGCTCTGGGCAGTTGTTGTGTGAACTCGCGACCGACGACCGGGAGGCCGCGGTAACCGAAGCCCGCGCACTGTTCAGTCAGGCCGAAATTGAGTTCGCAGGAGCCCAACGCCTTAAGGATCGCGGCCTCCTGTCTGACGCCGGCATCGCGCAGGTCAACACGGACCTCGAACGAGCGCGCGCGCAACTGACCCGGGAAGAGCTAAACCTCGCAAGAACGAGAGTCACGGCGCCCTTCGATGGCGTTATCGAACAGCTCCATGTCGACGTGGGCGACTACGCCACCACCGGCACCCTCTGTGCAACGCTGCTTGATCTCGATCCGATGCTCATCGCTGCCAGTGTCTCCGAACAGGATATAGACTTTATTCAACCAGGAAGTCCGGTGACGGCTCGCACGAGCACCGATAAGCGAGTCGAAGGAAACGTCACGTTTGTGGGTCGCCAGTCCGATGCCACTACGCGTACTTATCCGGTCGAAATTACGGTGGCCAATCCTGACTACACACTACGAGCTGGCCTCACGACTGTGGTCAGTGTCGAGGCCGAGACCGTGTTAGCTCATCGGGTATCACCCGCCTTATTCACGCTGGACGACGCCGGCGTGCTTGGACTGCGCGCCGTCGACAAGAACAACCGAGTGGTCTTTCATCCCGTTGAGGTCATCGAGGATGCGTCCAATGGCGCGTGGGTCACTGGTTTGCCCGGCATCGTCCAGCTGATAACGGTAGGACACGAGTTCGTGTCTGCAGGCCAGCGTGTGCTGGTCGAAAATGAAGCCACACCGCCAGCCACGGCGCGACGCTAGGGAAGCTTTTATCGTGAAGATTATTGACGCCGCTATCGGACGTTCGCGCACGACGCTCACGATGATGATGATGATCGTTATTTGCGGCATCGCATCTCGCGCCGTTTTGCCCATCGCAAACGATCCGCACATCGTCCTGCCCTACTTCTATGTCGGCATCTCCCATGAGGGAATCTCGCCTGAGGATGCGGAGCGCCTGCTGATCAGGCCGATGGAAACTGAGCTTCGCAAAATCGAGGGGCTCAAAGAAATACAGGCGCTCGCCAATGAGGGCCGCGCGACCATGCTGGTTGAGTTTGAGGCTAACGTCGACCTCGACGAGGCTCTGACCGATACGCGTGAGGCAGTCGACCGGGGTAAGGCCGAGATTCCGTCGACAGCGGAAGAACCGATCGTTCGCGAGCTGGACGTGGAAGACTTCCCGCTTATCCAAATCAATATGCTGAGCCGTGGCGCTACAGAGCGCCAGGTCTACCAGGCAGCTATCGATCTGCGCGACGAAATCGAGACGATTCCTTCGATCCTGAGCGCCGATCTGACGGGTGATCGGGAAGAAGTGCTGGAAGTACTGATCGACCCGCAGGCGCTGGAGGCGTATAGCATTTCCAGCGAATCGTTGATCGGGACGCTACGGCGAAACAACCAGCTGATACCCGCCGGAAGCGTCGACACCGGGGAAGGTCGTTTTTCCGTCAAGGTGCCATCCGTAGTCGAGACGGCCGAGGATGTGATGAACCTGCCGATCCAGGTCAGCGGCGACTCGGTGGTCACGCTGAGTGACATTGCGGACATTCGCAAGACCTTTAAGGACCGTACGAGCTACGCCCGCTTTAACGGCGTTGACACCATCGCGATCGAGGTGAATCGCCGCGTCGATGCGAACGTCATCGATGCTGCCAATGCAGTGCTCGAAGTCGTCGAGCAGTTTGCCGCTCGCATGCCCCCCACGATCGACGTTGTGCCCTCGCAGAATACGGCTGAGTTCGCGGAACAACAGGTGACTGAACTTCAGGGGAATATTGTAACAGCGTTGGCGTTGGTTATGGTGCTCGTTGTTGCCGCCATGGGTCTGCGCAGTGGCATCATCGTCGGCCTCGGCATTCCGTTTTCCCTACTGTTTTCGCTGATCATCATCAACCAGCTCGACTACACCTTTAACTTCATGGTGATGTTTGGGATGTTGTTGGGGCTTGGAATGCTGATCGACGGCGCGATCGTAGTGACCGAGTACGCCGATCGCAAAATGAGCGAGGGCCTGCACCGAAGCGAAGCCTACTCGGAAGCGGTGAAGCGAATGTTCTGGCCGGTCGCCGCATCGACCGCAACTACGCTTGCAGCGTTCTTACCGCTGATGTTCTGGCCCGGCGTCGCCGGCCAGTTCATGCGCTACCTCCCGGTAACGGTCTTTACGGTGCTGGCGGGCTCGCTGCTCTACGCGCTGCTGTTTGGCCCCGTACTTGGCTCGCTGTTCGGCAAGTCAGCAAAGATGAGCCAGCAATCGGAGAAAGCTCTGGAACAGCTGGAAGACGGCGATCCCACGCGCCTCGGTGGCATCACGGGCGCTTACGCACGCTTTATGAGTCTCGTCTGCGCCCACCCGGCGGTGACCTCCCTGACGATCTTTGCCCTGCTGTTTTCCGTGTTCTGGGCTTACGGTCAGTTTGGTCGGGGAATGGTGTTCTTCAACAACGCGGATCCCCCCTTTTTAACAGTGTCTATCAATGGGCGCGGCAACTTCTCGGCGAGCGATGTTAACGACCTGGTGCTCGAGGTTGAGCAGGAGGTCCTGAAGGTGCGGGGCATCCGCACGATCAACACCCAATCCCGCCTCCCGGGGAGCGGTGCGGGCGGCGGTACAAGCGCCGCGAACGATCGCATTGGGGTCATTTTCGTCGAGCTCCTGCAGGAAAAGGATCGTGATCGAACAGGCTTCGACGTGATGCGCGAACTGCGCGAGCGCACCGAGAACATGGCCGGCATCAAGGTAGAGGTATCACCTCTCGAACAGGGTCCGCCCGTCGGCAAGGCAATCCAGATCGAAGTGCGTTCACGCGAGCGCTCACTGCTCGAACCCACCTTAAAGCAAATCCAGGCCCATATGGAGACGCTCCCGGAGCTGGTCGATATCGATAGCAGTGTCGCACTTCCGTCTATTGAGTGGCGTATGCAGGTAGATCGCGCCCAGGCGGCACTGTATGACGCCGACGTCACGAGCGCCGGCGTAGCGCTTCAATTGGTCACCAGCGGCGTCAAGATTGCGGAGTACCGACCCAGCACTGCAGACGATGCGGTGGACATACGAGTGAGGTTCCCCGCGACCCAGCGGGGCATCCTGGCGATGGACGAGCTGCGTATCACCACCTCTCAGGGGTTGGTGCCACTCAGCAACTTCGTGAGCATTCAGCCCGCGCCAGGCGTGGATACCTTTGAGCGAATCGACGGCATGCCAACCGAGCGGGTTCGAGCCGACGTCGCCGCCGGTGTGCTGGCCGATACGATGGTTGGAGAGATACAGGAGTGGCTGGATACGCAGGAATTCGATTCTCGCGTTGATATTCAGTTCCGCGGGGCTAACGAAGAACAGGCGGACTCCATGGCGTTCGTTATTTCGGCGTTTCTGCTGGCGCTGGCGCTGATGTTTGTATTACTCGTAACCCAGTTCAACAGCTTTTACCAATCGTCGCTGATCTTACTTGCCGTCATTATGTCGACAGCTGGAGTGCTCCTTGGATTAATCATCACGGGTGAACCCTTTAGCGCGATCCTCACCGGGGTCGGGGTTGTCTCGCTGGCCGGGATCGTTGTCAACAACAACATCGTGCTGATCGACACTTACAATCACGTGCGCGCCAATCATCCGGAAGTCACCGTAGCGGACGCGATCGTGCGAGCCTGTGCACAGCGTCTTCGTCCGGTGATGCTGACCACGGTCACTACGGTGTTCGGTTTGTTACCGCTGGCCTGCGGGTTATCGATCGACATCGTAAACCGTAGCATCAGTGCAAACGGCCAGATGTCGTCGTTCTGGGGCCCCTTGTCGCAGGCTATCGTCTTTGGCCTTTCCTTCGCGACCGTACTGACTCTTATCGCAACACCGGCACTGCTGGCGTTTCCCTATCAGGTTCGTCAAAGTCTCAGTCGTTGGCGTTCAGATAAACCTCAGTCGCTTAGTGATGGCGGGCAACCTATCGCTACGTCCTAGTCGGACTGATGCAACGACGCGACTGACTCGATGGCCATTAGATCCATAACCATCGCTACCATGGCCCGCCGTCCTGTAGCGAGGGTCGGTACGGGATCCGGCGCGAAAAAAGGTGAGTGCAGCGAGGGAAGACCCGTCTCTCCTCGCTGAGCGGCTGCAAAGAGTTCTTCGGGCACAGTACCGACTCGAATCATGAACGACGGTATCTGCGCCTTGGTTCGTCCATAACGAGAAAAGTCTTCGCCTCCCATCTCTTTGCTGATCGGTACCATCGCATCCGGGCCCAACTCTGCGGTCATTGCCCTGACTCCGCGCCTGACGAGTTCGGGATCGTTCCACAGCGCCGGTGTGTACTCGTTACGGACGCGCACTTCGGGTGCCCGATCCTCGGGAAATCCGAGAACCTGAGCCTGACTTTTCACGATGCGTCTGATGCCATCCAGGAGCGTTTTTCGAACGTCATCCGAGTAGGATCGGACGGTAAGCTGCAAATCGACCCGATCGGGAATGATGTTGTGTTTCGCGCCGCCGTGAATTGATCCCACCGTCACAACTCCTGCCTCAGTGGGATGAATTTCTCGTGACACGAGAGTCTGCAATGCCGATATGACTGTGGCCGCCAGCACAATAGGATCCTTGGCCGTGTGGGGGTAAGCACCATGACCCCCTACTCCGTACAGGGTGACGTCCACCGCATCGACATTCGCCATCATCCAACCTTCAATAAAACCGATTTTGCCAGCCGGTAGCGTTGCGCTGGTATGCAGGGAGACGTTGAAGTCAGGCTCGGGAAAGCGCTCGAACAGTCCGTCAGCCAGCATCTCGCGTGCTCCCGCACCGCGTTCCTCCGCAGGCTGCATTATGACCATCAGCGTCCCCTGCCACTGCACCTTTCTTTGGATCAGCTCAAGCGCACTGGCGATCACGACGGTCATATGCACATCATGGCCGCAGGCATGCATCACTGGGACTTCTCGGCCGTCTTGCTCTGTCGCCCGCCGTGTGCTCGCATAGGGGAGACCGGTCTGCTCCGGTACGGGCAGTCCATCCATATCGGCCCGCATCATCAGCGTCGGTCCTGGCCCATTGCGAAACAGCGCCACCACGCCATGTCCGCCCACCGAACGGGTGACTTCAAATCCGGCAGACTCGAGCGTCGTTGCCAGCGTGGCCGAAGTCTGCTCCTCCTGGAACGACAATTCCGGTGTGGCGTGTAGGCGCTTGTAGTAATCCAGCTCGTCAAAGGACTCAGCGACGGTTGGGGTGGCCAGCCAGAGCAAAAAGAGCAGCATTACGCTGAGGGCCAGCGGATGACGATCCCGACCGTCGTACCAAAATCCGGACTGGGATCCGGCATGCGCGCTAACTTCACATAAACTATTCATCCATCGACCTCCGGGGCAGCGTTACGTCTACACACACGTGCCTCTCGTTTCACACTCTTGCCCATCGGCTTCGCTGTACCCATCTGGTGATAATCCGGTGTTTGATGTGAGTCCTGATTAATCACGAACGGAACCATCGTACGCTTTCTGGTCTGCATTCTCGACAGGCACTACTCTGCGCGTCCCTGTCAAAACGAAGATGCTTGTAGGCGCCCGCTTGTCGTAACTTGCAGGCAGGGCACACGCATTCCCATGCCTGGTCTGACCCAGTGGATAATACGTGGGCTCAGAGCCCGATCACGTACAATGCGCCTCACCAGCGAATCCAGGGAGCAACTCAGGCATTCATGGGCCACGAAGGCGACAAAGGTTACCGCTTGGAAGGCGAAGCAAAGCAATCACCCTACCGGCGGCTGCTCGGGTACGTGGCCCCGCTGTGGCCCGCGTTCCTGCTCAGCATGGTTGGCTTTGTGTTGTATGCCATTACTCAGGCGAGTTTTGCCGGGCTTATGGATTACTTGCCTACGGCGTTCGAAGACCCGACCACTGGAATGCGTGGCGGTGACCGGAGGCTTAGCGCATGGGAGCTGGAACTGGGACTGGACTCCGCCGATCGCGTTCGGCTTTTTCTGCCGCTTGCACTGGTCGCAATCGTGAGCGTGCGTGGAATTGGATCGTACCTAGGTGGTTACTACATCACCTACGTGGCGCGCCGGGTGGTGAACCGGCTGCGGGCGCAGGTGTTCGAACACATCAACTACCTTCCGGCTGCTTACCTGTCGCAGAAAAACTCAGCTGAGCTGCTCTCACTGATCACATTCAACATAGAGCAGGTAGCGTCCGCGGCATCGACGGCAATCAAGATCATCGTCCGCGAAGGCCTGACGGTCGCCGTGTTGTTCATCTACATTCTCTATCTGAACTGGAAGCTGTCTCTGTTGTTCGTGGGCCTCGCCCCTTTGATCGGTCTTATCATCGGTCTCGCATCGCGCCAGTTCAAAAAGTACAGCCGGCGTATCCAGGACTCCATGGGCGGCATCACGCAGGTAGCTGCGGAGGCTATTCGCGGATTCACTGTCGTGCGCGGTTACGGTGGTATCGATGGTGAGATCGCGCGTTTCGACGACCGCAACGACTATACCCTGCGGCAGGACATGAAACTTGCTCGCGTGAACGAGGTGAGCACCCCGGTGATCCAGTGGCTCACCTATTCCGCCCTGGCATTGCTGTTCTGGTTCGGTCTTGATCCGTCGCTGCGCGGTGCGATGGATACCGGTGAGTTTCTGGCATACATCACCGCCGCCAGCATGATCGCCAAACCGCTCCGCCAGCTGACTCAGGTCAATGTGCGTATTCAACGGGGTATCGCGGCGGCGGAAAGCGTGTTTGAGATTCTCGACGAGATTCGCGAGCGAGCCGATGGTCTACCACTGACTGAGCGCCTCGCCGGCAACGTCCAGATCAGGAACCTGAGTTTTCGCTACCCCGGATCGGAGCAGGATACGCTCAGAGACATCAGCATAGATATCCGTGCCGGTGAGACCGTTGCCCTCGTAGGCCGCTCCGGCAGCGGCAAAACCACTCTGGCTTCTGTGCTTGCGGCACTGTACCCCCCGACCTCGGGAGACGTACTCATCGATGGCCAGTCCATTCGCGAGCTCAAGCTAGAAGACTTACGTCGCCAGATCTCGCTGGTCAGTCAACGGCCTATGCTGTTTGCGACATCGGTGCACGACAACATCGCCTATGGCGCGCTTGCCGACGCGAGCGATTCTCAGGTGTTCGAAGCGCTTAGGCAGGCGAATGCATCCGGGTTTGTCGACGCGCTGCCAGATGGCGTGAATACGGTGCTCAAAGAAGAAGGTGATGATGTTTCCGGAGGGGAACGTCAGCGTCTGGCGCTGGCACGCGCGTTCCTGAACGATGCTCCGGTGCTGATCCTTGATGAGGCGACCTCCGCTCAGGACACCGAAAGCGAGGCCCTTATTCAGCAGAGTTTGCAGCGCATCCTTGCCGGGCGTACGGCGATCATCGTGGCGCATCGGCTAAAGACCATCCAGAACGCCGACCGGATTCTGGTAATGGATGAAGGACAGATCGTTGAACAGGGTAGCCACAACGACCTGCTCGAGTTGTCCGGCTTGTATGCGGCTCTCAGTCGCGGCGGTCTTTCCTCGCCTTCATGATTTACCGGTGACTCCAGCGTGAAGGTGCTGCAGGTCTTACCCGCGCTCGATAGCGGTGGAGTCGAACGAGGAACGATTGAGCTCGCCAATGCCCTGGTGGCCGCTGGGCACGAGTCCCATGTGGCGAGCGCCGGTGGTCGTTTGGTGTCGAGACTCACGCGCCATGGCTCTCAGCACCATCATTGGAGGCTCGATAAGAAGTCTCCGCTCACGCTCCTGAAGGTGGCACCTTTCAGGCGCTGGCTGCGCGAACAACGGTTCGACATCGTGCACAATCGATCTCGCATGCCTGGCTGGGTGAGCTGGCTGGCCTGGCGGGGCCTGGACGAAAGCGAACGCCCGGGACTCGTGAGTACCGTTCACGGCCTCCACTCGGTCAGTCGCTATAGTGAGATCGTGACTTACGGTGAACGCGTTATCGTCGTATCGGACGCGGTTCGAAGGTACGTTGAAACCAACTATCCGCGGTGCGATTTAGACAGACTTCGCCTTATTTACCGGGGCATCAACCCTCTGGAATTCCCGCATAATCACCAGCCCAGCACACAGTGGCTTACGGGCTGGTACCGAGAGTACCCGCAACTCCTGAATCGACGAGTGGTCACGATCGCTGGCCGCCTGACCCGGCTGAAGGGCCACCACGACTTTATTCGGGTGATCGAGGGGCTTCGCGAGAAGGGCCTCGATGCCCATGGACTGATCGTTGGTGGAGAGGACCCGCACCGACTGGCCTATGCACGGGAGCTGTACAAGTCAGTCGACGCTAAGGATCTCGGTGCTGACATCACTTTTGCGGGGCACCGCGAAGATCTGCATAACATCTATGCGGTATCTGACGCCGTGGTATCGCTGTCGACCCAGGCAGAGTCGTTCGGCCGTACAGTACTCGAACCCCTGAGTGAAGGCCGCCCAACAGCGGGCTACGCCCACGGTGGAGTTGCGGAAATTCTCGACAGCCTCTACCCGAACGGCGCGATTCCCCCGGGCGATACCGAGGCGATGACTGACCGCCTCGAGTCGATCCTTACCGGCCAGTTTGCGCCTCCTAGAAAAAACACGGAGTTTCTTCTCGATCGTATGACCTCGGATACGATCAACGTCTATCAGGAGCTGCTACGGGAAAAAGGTCTCGAGTGAAGTGCATGCTGAAGTGGGCGGGATTACGGTACCATCCGGCGCTACCGCGGCGTGGATTTGAGACGCTTTCCCCGCGGAGCTATTGCGGAGCTGAACGAGGATTAGCCCCGGACTGAGCCGGGAATACCCCAGAACCTCGCAAGGACTATCCATGCAACTTTCTTTATCGACCTGGCCAGAAATAGAGGCCTATCTAGAAACAAGCCGTGCCCTGCTGATTCCGATTGGCTCCACCGAACAGCATGGTCCGAATGGGCTGCTGGGGACAGATGCGATCTGTCCGGAACGCATCGCTCAGGCCGCCGTCCCGCTTTGCGAGAGACCGATACTCGTCGGTCCGACCTTCAGCGTTGGCTGCGCGCAGCACCACCTCGACTTCCCCGGAACCATCACGCTCCGCCCGAGCACAATGATCGCCGCTATCAAAGACTGGTGCACATCACTGCGTCGCCATGGCTTTGAGCGTATCTACTGGCTGAACGGACATGGGGGCAACGTTGCCACGATTTCAGCAGCCTTCAGCGAGGTCTATGCCGAGCGTAGCCTCGATGGCGCGTCGACAAAGATCCCGCGCATGACCCTGAGGCAGAAGAACTGGTGGGAGCTGAACGGCGTCCAGGCGAAGTGTCAGGAACTGCACCCTAGCGGAGACGGGTTTCACGCAACGGCATCTGAGGTTGCAGTGACGTATGCGGCTTACCCCGATCAGGTGCGTGAGGTCGCGATGCAGCCAAAGATTGCCCCCGTAGCAGGATTCACCGACGCAGAAAACTATCGCCGCAACTTCCCGGATGGAAGAATTGGCTCGGATCCGTCGCAGTCAACGCCCGAAAACGGCCAGCGAATCATCGATTGCGCCGCCCAGGCGTTGGCCCAGGATTTCGACGCGTTCAGCCAAACCACTTGAGGTCGCGACATCAGTTCGTGTCATCCCAGCGAACTTCGACGCTCTCTCGATTGAACCAGAATCGAAAACCGCTGCCCTCTTCAAGGGGCGAGGCATAGGCCGAACCGCCATTCTGATCCATGAACAATCCGGCTTTGTCCCCCGCTGGCCGAAGGTCATGCACGACTCCATCGCTGCGCCGGATTAGAAGCAAACCGGAATCCTGCATTATCGTGCAGGCAATAGGCAGGGCTGGCTCCGACTCCCCGCGAGCGGTCACCGTGCAGCGCGCCTCGCGTGACTCTGACACCTGCGCACTACTCAGCGAGGTGCAAGTACTAAACAGTAATAGAAACGCAGTCGTAGACCAGCGCCTTGTGAACGCGAAAGTTGTTGGCATTTCGATGTATCCCACTGGTAACTTCTCGTCGATGAACTTGCCAATGAACCGCTGACAAAAGGTTTGACGCCGGCGGCTTATTTTAGTCACTTATGTCGATCAGGATTAGCAAGCGTCGACTCGAGGAATTCGAAGTCGGGCTTTCAGTTCGCAAAAAGTTGCGTTTGATTCCGTGCTTCCATCCGTCACATCGCGGTTCACTGCTCGAAAGCAGCGATAAAGGCCTGTTCAAGATCATTTTTGAGATCGTCGACATTTTCAAGACCAATGTGCAAACGCAACATCCGCTCGCCCCTTTCCAGCGGGAACGTCGAGGCGGTGCGAACTGCGTTGAACGGCAGGCACAGGCTTTCAAAACCACCCCACGAAAAGCCAACGCCAAACAACGTGAGCGCATTGATAAAGCGCTCCAGCTGTCGCTCTTCAGGCATGTGCACAACCACCGAAAACAATCCGCAGGCGCCTTGGAAATCGCGAAGAAACAGCTTGTGCCCGGGGCAATCTTCCAGAGCCGGATGGAGAACTCGCCTCACTCCCGGATGAGCCTTTAGCCAGTGCGCGATCGCAAGTCCACTCTGCTCGTGTCTCTCCAAGCGCACCGCCAGCGTCCGCAGGCCACGCAGAGCAAGCGACGCGTCATCGGGCGCCAGGTGGGAGCCGGTGGCTTGCGTGTAGTGAGCCAAACGCTTAAGTACTTCAGGGTTTCGGGAAGTGGTTACGCCGTACAGGCAGTCGGCGTGACCGTTTAAGTATTTGGTCCCGGACTGCATCGAGAGGTCAACGCCGTGCTCGAGGGGATTGAACAACAACGGCGTAGCCCAGGTGTTATCAATCGCCGTGAGAATCCCCCGCTGGCGAGCCGCGCCTGCGATAGCCGGAACATCCTGAACCTCCATGGTGCCCGAGCCCGGAGACTCCAGAAACACCATGCGAGTGTTGTCGCGAAACTGCTGGGCCAGCTCTACCCCCACCAGAGGGTCGTAGTAGCGGACCTGTATACCTCGGGGTGACAGCACCTTATCGCAGAATTTCCGGGTGGGTCCGTAGGCGGTGTCGACCATCAATAGGTCATCACCCGGTTGCAAAAAAGCACTGAGAATATCGGTGACTGACGCCGTGCCCGATGGAGACAGGACGGCGCCACAGGCCTGATCCAGGGCAGCGATGGCATCCTCCAGGGAACGGGTTGTCGGCGTACCTTTGCGCCCGTAGTACATGTGTTTCCGATTGTTCGGATCAGCCTCGCGCTCGATGTATTCGGCATAGCTCGAAAACAAAATCGTCGAGGCGTGAAAAACCGGTGGGGCCACGACTCGTGGATCACTTCTCCCGCCATGGACGAGGCGAGTCTCAACCCGCTGGTGCCTTGAAACTTCGCGCCCCTCATCTCCGGATTCCAGCTTCCGCTCTGCCCCTGATTCCGGCGATGGTTCTTGACTGGTCACAGGCGCGGGATCTGATCGGGAATCGTTCTTCATGGGGCAGCGCTACGCTTTTGACTCGATGGGTTTGAACGCGGACTATAAGCCCTGCGGCGTGACCATGGCCACGCAAACCATCAAGAAGCTTGCCGAGGTATAACAATGAACTACATAAATCCAAGCCGTGAACAATTCGATGCATTCAAGGCGCTGCCGCGCGACGAACCTGTCATGATGCTGAACTTGATTCGACTGAATGAAACCGCTGTATACGACAATGGCGAAACCTGCAGCGGCGCCGAAGCCTATCGTCGCTACGGCGAATTCAGCGGACCGATTTTTCGCGAGCTGGGTGGTGAGATCATCTGGCGGGGCCGTCAAGAGTGCATGCTGACTGGCCCACTAGATAAGGAATGGGAGATCGCCTTCATCGCCAGGTACCCGACAGCGGGAGCTTTTCTGGCGATGGTGACTAATCCTGACTATCAGGCCATCGTGCACCACCGAACGGTGGCCGTCGCGGATAGTCGCCTGATCCGCTTCGCACCAGGCCAGGAGGGTGAGGGCTTTTCGGGTTAGCCTCATCTAGAGAGCGATCAGCACGAGCCTACGTTCTTGCGACACCGACTATTACGACACCCGCTCTTACGAAACCCGCTATTACGAAACCCACTATTACGACACCCATGAGGCTCTGTGATATCGCCCCAGGTCTTCTTATTTTGCTCTTTTTGCTCTTTTTGCTCTACAACATGACTACGAGATAACTGCGAGATTGCCGCGACAAGAAGGCGTCGCTACAGAAACGCCCCCCAGCTCCGGTAGATCAAGGTACCGACGATAGTCCCGAGCGCATAACCCAGCACACCCACGAGCACCGCTGGCGTGACCAGGTCACGCCAGCCGCGCGCAGCCGCCAGCGCCGGCGCGGTGGTGGCTCCCAGGATCGCTGCATTCGATGCGACGACAAGTTCCGGAATGCTCAGTTTCAGTAGTCGCCCGAATCCCAGCAGCACAAGGACGTGCACGATGAGCAGAATAAGCACAAGCACGATCAGCAGCGGCGCCACCGCCAGCATGGCTGGTACGTCAGCCCCTGCAGCGATGGCCGCAAAGAAAACGAACGACAGACAGACGCCGATATCAAAAGCCCCGGCAAGTCGTTGCTCGAGATTCGGTATCAGCGTCGCCAAAGCCAGGGCCAATACAGTGATGAGCACATAACGCCAAGACGGCGCGTCCAAGCTGGCGACAAGCGCGTCGCTCACCGCCACAATGATCATGGACGTGGCGAGCGCAAAACAAAGACTGGACGCGGTGACTGATGACGGACTCTCTCGATTCGAGTCCTGCGCCGAGGTCACGCCGCTTGCCTTCTTGTTCGTGCCGCGCTTATCGCGAGCCTCTAGCTCATCAGGCGATCCTGGGTGAGGTGGGAAATGGCGGGCAACCATGCGCCAGCCGGGTAACAGCGCTAGAAACGCGAGATAAACGGCGCTGAAAAGATTATCGGCGGCGGTCGCAGCGGAGAAAAACGACGCATCCGCATTGAGACCGGTAATTTCTCCAAGCGCAGCGTAGTTCACCGAGCCGCCAATATACGTCGACGCAAACAGTCCGGCGATCGCAGGCTCGCGCTGCTCTACGGCAAGATTGGCGGCAGCACCGAGCGATGAAAGATCCAGGCTGAGCGCGGCCAGCGTGACGCCCGCCACGGTTCCCGCACTCGCCAGAAAGAACGCCAGGGTCAATCGCGTCGATTCGAAAAATATCTTCTTGAGGTTGGCCTGGTAGAGAAACAACGGGATGAGTACAGGCACGAAATAGCTGAAGACAAAGTCGTAGGCCGGCGAACTGAAGGGCAGCAGACCAATGTTCGAGGCGAAGATTGCGCCGAGGATTGCAATAACTGCGCCGCTAAGCTGGGCACCGAGTCGCGTTCTTTCCAGCAAGAACGCCGCAGCACTGATGCTGAACAACCCGGCCATGACGGCGAGGCCGGCGTCCGGCGCAATCAGACTCAATGATCAGAACCCACCGGCGATCCTGGTGGTATCGGGGCGGGCTTGCTACGTGTACCGGTCGCTGGGTTCTCGAACAGCCGCTCGATAAGCCAGGCCTCGTGCTGGTAGTAGCTTCGGTAAGGCTCTCGGGAACCTCGCTGGGACTCGAACAAACGCTGGGCGCGCAGCAGAGCCGCACGACTGGCCGCCTGCACCTCTGGCGCGACATCGTCCGCAACCAGTAAGGCCCGCCAATGGCGTAGGATCGCGCTCCCGGCCCGGCGGGCGATCGCCCCGGGCAGCACTTCATACTCTACCCGCAGAACTCGGGTATGCAGGTTCTCCATTACTTCTGAAGCTGACACCTGGCGGGGGTCGAGGGCGCTCTGGAGTTGCAAGCGAGCCAGCCGCTCAGGATGCAGCAGCACGCTCAAGGTCTGCTCAATCGCGACCTCAGCGAGCGTTACCGGATCAAACAGCGCGCCGGTGCGCGACGGGGCGCTTTCCCGGGTTCTTCTATAGCCATACGCCTTTGGTGGAATCTGGGCGATCAGCTCATCCGGTAACGCCAGAGCCGTTACATCAAGGGTATCCAACAGCGCATAGAGCGCATCCCGCTGTCGATCCGCGGGCACCGGCGTAACGGGCTGATCGATATCGTCGGTGCGCAGCGCGTAGCTGTAGTCGGCCCCACCGAGCAACTTACCGGCGGCTTCGACCTGGTAGCGGTGAAACAGGTATACGGGAACGATCGCCTCCTGCAGGTCACTGTAGGGTGCGGTCTCGGGGATAGCCCTCGCACCGAACTTATTCAGGGCGGCGGCCCGTAGGCGCATGGTCAGTTCGAGTTGCTCCACCGCATCGGCTCCGTTGTCCCAGAGATGAGATCGCGGATGAAAATCCCGGATCGAACGCGAGTCCGGATCAGAGATGAACTCAAAGCCTAGTTCGCCGTTTTCACGAATGATGGCGTCCAGCGAATCGATCTCGGCATCGTCGTCAAATTGCGCATAGCCGTAAAGGATGCTGCGCTTATCCCAGTCGCCGATTCCTGTGGCGTAAGCATCACTGAGACTGACATTGCCATCATCGGCAAGCCTCAGATCCATGTAGGGATAATCCATCACCGACGCTCTGCTGCGAGCGCTGGCGGCGAAGTTGTGTGCCAGGCCCAGGGTGTGGCCAACCTCGTGGGCGCTGAGCTGCCTGATTCTCGCGATTGCCATCTCCTGAGCCTGCACATCTCCTGCACCATCGCCGTCTTCTTCGAACGGCGAGGTCATGCCGCGTGCAATCAACAGATCCTGACGCACCCGCAGCGATCCCAGGGTCACATGCCCTTTTAGAATCTCGCCGGTACGGGGATCCACCACCGAGCTGCCGTAACTCCAGCCGCGGGTTGAGCGGTGCACCCACTGAATCACGTTGTAGCGCACATCCATCGGATCCGCGTCTTCCGGTAGTACCTCGACCTGAAAGGCATCGCGAAAACCGGCCGCCTCAAATGCCTGGTTCCACCAGAGTGCGCCTTCCTGAAGTGCGCTCTTAACGGGCTCGGGTATGCCTGGGTCCAGGTAGTACACCAGAGGTTCTACCGCTTCGCTGAGATCTGCCTCCGGCTCTTTCTTCTCCAGCCTGTGACGGGGAATAAACCGCCGCTGCATCGACTCGGCCAGCGGCGCCGCGTAATCGACGTAAGCGGTTGCCCAGAATCCTGACCTGGGGTGAAACTGTCGCGGCTGATAGCCTTCGTCGGGCAGCTCGATGAAACTGTGGTGCATGTGCACGGTAATAGAGAAAGGGTCTGGCACAACTGAGCGGACTTCCTGACCGGGATTGGAACCGGCCAGCGTCACAATTGCCTCAAGCTCTGTGTTGTGCGGAAACGCTTTGCTTCGTTCGATAAACACCGCGGAGCGCGAGCTATCGACCTTATACTCGCCCTCCTTCAAGGCCTTAAGACGACGACCTATGCCGTGCGAATCGCGTAGCAAGAACTCGGTCACGTCCAGTAGCTTTCGCTCCCCATCCCGTGCGGCGATGGGGAACCCCCATAGCACGGAACTCGCAAAAGCCTGTTCAACGGCACTGCGCTCCGCTGCCTGATCCGAGTCTGCCCGGTAGCGTAGGTTCAGCTTTTTGAGCAGCACTTTGTCGCCGGCACTTTCGAAGCGCACGAGGGCCGTGCGATCGCCTAGCTGTCCGCGATCTAAACCCAGGTCATTGGACCCGACTCCGCGCGGCAGGCTCTCCTGGTAGAGAAACTCGCCCTCGGAACCGTCCGTCAGCAGGTAAGCCTTGCCCTTCCCAGCGTCGAGATACAAGGGCAGAAAACCATCCTGCTGTTGCATCTGGCTGGTAAATTCCCGAATTCGCTCGCCGGGGGCGCTGTCGTCATTGCTGCAGGCCGTAAGCGCCAGCAGCACGGCGAACAGTGAGCAGGTTTGCAGCCAACGAACTTGCCAAAAGTCAGTAGTCATCAGCGAAGCCGATGCGACTGCGCGAGGCTGCCTCGCAGCGCCGCTTCTGCGGCTGGAGATTGCTCGGACACTGCTCGTGAAGATGCTCGCTGCTGAGATTCCTGAGAGAGCAAACGTTTTAACTTGGGGACGGAAGGGAATGGGCCCGGGTCGTTGCATTGAGATAGATAAGTTGAAGTGATCTAGGGACGAACATCGTGCCCACACGAGAAGGTGCATGCAAGCCGAGGTCGAGCTTTCCCACCTCGCGACCAGGCGCTGTGTCTCCAGGGCAGAGAGGAAGAGCCCGGTCAATCAGCGGTTGCAGCATCAGTGCCGCTCGTTCAGAATACTGGAATATTTCCTATATCTTGGAATTATGAAAGCGCTAACAAAACGCGAAGCCCGTGAGGGTCTATGGCTGGAGGACGTCCCTGACCCCGAGATTGGCATCAACGACGTGTTGATCAAGGTTCGCCGAACAGCCATTTGCGGGACCGATGTTCATATCTACAACTGGGACGACTGGGCACAGAAGACCGTGCCTGTTCCTATGGTCGTCGGCCATGAATTTGTAGGCGAAATAGTCGACGTCGGCAGCAACGTTAACGACTTCCATCCCGGGCAACTGGTATCTGGAGAGGGGCATGTGGTTTGCGGTCGCTGCCGAAACTGCATGGCTGGACGCCGTCATCTGTGTCAGGCGACCAGCGGTATTGGCGTGAATCGTCCCGGTGCATTTGCCGAATACGTCGCCTTGCCCATGTCAAATGTGTGGGAACACGCCGACGGTATCGATCTGGATGTGGCTTCGATTTTCGACCCGCTGGGAAATGCCGTACATACCGCACTCCAGTTCGATCTACTCGGAGAAGACGTCCTGATCACGGGTGCCGGCCCCATCGGTGCTATGGCGGCTGCCGTGTGTCGCCATGCCGGAGCGCGACATATTGTGATTACCGACGTCAATGAAAGCAGGCTCGAACTCGCCGCCCGGCTGGGTGCCTCACGTACGGTCAATGTTCAAAAGGAATCACTCGCCGAAGTACAGGCCGAACTCGGTATGCGCGAAGGGTTTGATGTGGGCCTTGAGATGTCGGGCAATGCTGCGGCACTCAACGATCAACTGGCCAACCTGTGCCACGGCGGCAAGCTGGCTCTGCTCGGCATTCCGACCAGTGATATCGCGATCGACTGGAACATAGTGATCTTTAACATGTTGACGATAAAGGGCATCTACGGCCGGGAGATGTACGAAACCTGGTACAAGATGTCGGTCATGATTCAGTCTGGCCTCGACATAAGTGGTGTGATCACCCATCGCCTGGCCTTTACCGAGTTTCAGCAGGGTTTCGATGCCATGCGCCAGGGTAAGGCGAGCAAGGTCATTCTCAACTGGGAGCACTAGGGAGCCCATGTACGGACATTTTCAGAACCATCTTCGCGATGAACTTACACAGATCAGAAGCGCTGGGCTGTTCAAAAATGAAGTTGAAATCACCAGTGCGCAAGGCGCCAGGGTGGAAGTCGACGGCAAACAATCGCTGCTGAACTTATGCGCAAACAATTACCTGGGGCTCGCTCAGCACTCATTGGTTCGCAAGGCTGCCGCACACGCTCTGGAGGAATGGGGCTATGGGATGGCATCGGTCCGCTTCATCTGCGGCACCCAAAAGCTGCATCGCGACCTGGAAGCGGAACTGGCAAGCTTTCTTCACACGGACGACTGCATCCTCTACCCGTCCGGGTTTGATGCGAATGCCGGGCTCTTCGAAACACTGCTTGGGCCGGAAGACGCCATTATTTCCGACGCCCTCAACCACGCAAGCATCATCGATGGTGTGAGACTCAGCAAAGCCCAACGCTATCGGTACGCCAACAATAATCTCAGTGAACTTGAAGCGGCGTTAAAAGAGGCCAACAAAGCCGGAGCCCGCTTCAAACTGATCACCACCGATGGCGTGTTTTCGATGGACGGTAGCATCGCGCGCCTCGACGAGATCTGCGACCTCGCCGAGCGTTATGACGCTCTGGTGCATTTCGACGAATGCCATGCGACCGGTTTTGTCGGAGCCTCCGGGCGTGGCACACACGAGTTTCGGGGGTGCATGGATCGCGTGGATATAATCACCGGTACGCTCGGCAAAGCTCTGGGTGGTGCGAGCTGTGGATTCACCGCCGCCAAATCCGAGATCGTGGAACTGCTCAGGCAGCGGTCGCGGCCTTATCTATTCTCAAACACCGTCGCCCCACCGGTCGTGGCCGGCGCACTGGAAGCGCTGAGGCTGGTGCGCACCGCACCCGAGTTGCGGCTACGCCTCTCAGACAACAGCCAGTATTTTCGCGCTCGCCTGGCCGAGGCCGGCTTCGAGCTCCTTCCCGGCGAGCATCCGATCATCCCGGTGATGATCGGCGATGCGCAACGCGCCGTGGACCTGGCCAGCGCAATTCGCGAGCGCGGGGTTCTGGTTGTCGCGTTCTCGTTCCCCGTAGTGCCCCGAGAGCAGGCCCGCATTCGCACGCAGATGTCAGCCGCGCTTAGTCAGGATGACCTGGACGCCGCGATCAGCGCGTTTATCGAAGCGCGCGCTAGTCTATGAGCACACCGTGACGAGCCAGAGCGCCTCAGCTTTGTGCGCACCGATTGGTAATTACGGTCATGGCAACGCATCATCCTGCACACTTACGACGCTTACGAATCTGGCCCGCCGCTATCCGGGCCAGGCGAACGTCCAATAGGCCGCAAGCCAGAGTGTGGCGTAAACGGTAAGAGGTTTCGCCAAGCTACGTTGGCTCACCTTCCCAGGCGTCGGTACGCGAAGATACAGGTAGGCGATGTAGACCCCAATTATCCCTACAAACCCAGACACCAGAAAAACGCCGTGTATCACTCGGTCTTTGATCGGCGCATCCGCAATCAGCATACCGGCAATCGGTAGAAAACCGATCAGAGCCCATAGCGAAAGGGCAATTGCCGCATAGCTCCAGAAAAAAATCGCCTTAACGTCGCTTCGTAGTGAGTTCATTTTCCACCTTGCATATGTGCCTAACCGTCGAGGGAGTCCGTGCCCAACCAGTCCGATCGGCACCGATGAACCAGACGACGAGTTTGATTCTGATGCCTTGAGTCGTAGGGGCGCTGTGACCCGCTTGCGCAACCCAAGTAGTAATGTCAAAAATACGGCACCTGCAATGGTTCCGGACGACGAGTGTCGGGTATGTGACCAATGCCAAGCCGCTTTACCGCCTGGTCGTTATCGCGACAGTCCTGAAGGTGCGGACGCTACGCATCCGGCTGCATCTAATTGAGTGAAGCCGGCTCTCGTATTCCCGGGGTCGCCAGCTAGTAGCCACCATTAAAGTCCCAGCGCCTCACCCATTCGCTCGGACTTCAGATATCCATCAGCCTCACGCCGTCGCGCATTTGTCATAAAAAAGGCAAACAAAACATAGGCTTAGCGATCAGGTTTTGTCGCAGGGGACTGTGTTCGATTGCAAACTGACCAAGGGACAGCACCGTACGATTCCCCAGATAAGTTATCGCCCTGCGTTCCCCATGCACCGATTGGTGCGGGAGACAAGCCGCTGCGGAGCGTGGTAGCGGTCAGGTAAGAAGGGCTAACCCATCCGAGATCCACATGTAGGAGTAAGTTATGGCAGTTGATGAAAGTGGTTTTATTAACCAAACCCTCGCCAAGATGTCGCCGGTCACGTCGGTGGCTGAAAACGCACAGGGCTTTGTTGGCAGGTTCATAGAACGGGGACTCGGCGCACACTGGTTCCTGCGCGTTCCCCTGGCAGTGATTCTGTTTCAGCAAGGCTATTCGAAAACAAACGGTACCGTAGCCGTAGCCGAGATGAGCGGTATACCGTTGTGGATGTATGTCCTGGCGATGCTTGCAGAGCTAGGCGGATCCGCTGGGCTAATCGTTGGGGGGCTGATTCAAACCTGGAATCCTGGTGGCTGGTTTGGCCGAGCCGGTAGTTTTGTAACCCGACTGTCCGGCTTTGCAGTTGCGTGTGTCGCGACCGCTGTGATCTTGCAGTTTTTTTCGACCTCGTTCGTCGCGATGCGTGATCACTTGATGTACGTTTTCGCGGGTCTGTTCTTTATGCTCTACGGCCACACGAGTCGAGTGGCAACGCCGAAGCGCACATGACCTAACTTGGAAACAACCCAGGTGTACGCCGAGTCAGTTTTCGCGAACATGGGCCTGCTGATACGAGACCTGCTTCAAACCGTTCCCACTAGACGCCCTACCCACCTCTCTAAATCCAAAGCGCTCGTGGAACGCAAGAGACGCTGGGTTGGGCGGCTCTACGTTGATCTCGCAGGTAATCACTGGCACGCCCATCTTCGCGGCTTGTGCAAACAGGTCGCGATAGAGAGCCGCACCAATACCACGGCCCTTGCTCTCTCGCGCCACCACGATCCGATCCACATAGAGAAAACTTGGGTAGCGATCGGCAAACCAGCGAAAGTTGACCCCGTCGTACGCCGAAGACTGCCCCATCGCCAGAATGAAGCCGAACACCGTACGGCCACTGCAAGCCACCCGGTGATGAGCAGACCAGCGAATCAGCTCATCCAGCCGATTCCCATCGATCTCGCTGGTGAAGTGCTGTTCAACCGAGTTGAGCGCGAGAACATCCGGATAGTCGCCAACGCCAATTTCTCTGATTACGACCTCGTCTGACTGTATCGTCATGCGTCAGGAACACCGGCTAAAAGAGCGCAGGATAGTTTCTCCAATAGTACTTCGGCGTTTCGCCGCTCCAGTTCTGATAGACCGAACCCCAGGATAACTCCGGGATTCGCCAGCCATGGTGGGGTTCGAGATTGGTCGAGAACACCGGGGCCCCATAGTCGCAAAAGCGCGAGTCGACGCTTAAGCGCACGCGCTCCGCGCCGGTGTTTGGCTGAGCCCGGTGAACTGTTTGCGCCTGGAACAGGATCACGTCACCGGGCTCAACATCGGATACGTGCCAGTGGGTTTCGTCCGGGTAAATCACGCACTGAATACCACCGACCCCTTTGGCTTGATGCACGGGCCGCACACCGCGTCGATGTGAACCGGGGAGTATGGCCAGCCGCCCCATCGATTGGTCGGCGTGATGCAGGCCCACCCAGACGCCGGCCATTCGCGGACCCGTGTGATGGCTGTGCGCATCCTGATGCGGAGGAGTCTCGAACCCAAGCTTTCGTGGTGCGGCTATACGCGCCATTTTCATGGGATAGACAAACGGATCTTCTCCGGCCACCACCTGCATCAGTGTGCGCATCTGCGGATGGTGAAATACCGCATGCAGTGATTCCAGTGCCTGGATTTTCGGGTACAACTCATCCCAAAGCGGATCGCTCTCGAAGAAGGGTTCACCCCTGAGGACCGGAGCTCGCAGTGCCTTTGACCAGACAATATGAGGATCGAGAACGGCCAGCATCGCCTGCAGTAGCGGCTCGGTAAGCTCACGATTCAGCGCACCGGGGAAGAACAAATAACCGTCCCGACGATAGCGGAGTTGGAGGTCCGCTTTGCTTTCATCAATGTTCGAGCGCTCTAGTGGGCTACAACTGGCACTAGAGAACGGCGACTTCTTCGACGGAATGGCTTCCCGCGTCGTGCTTTCGCGACTCGCGCCTGCTTGCCTCGCACTTGCTTGCATAGGGTTATCCCTTGCTCATCAGATACTTTGCAACGGCGTGATAGGCAGGGAGCGAAGTAGGATCCAACTTTGCGTTAAAGGAAACGGGGTGAGTTGCGAAGCGAGCGATAACCATTTCGGCCGCCGGATCCACGTAGATGGCCTGACCATGAATCCCGCGCGCAGAATACGCGCCGTGCTCATTGTGTAAGTGCCACCACATGCTGCGGTAGCTCCCTCCCGGTAGCGTTGTATAGCCTGCGCCGGCAAACTTCCTGGGATCGCCGCCGCCGGCGATCGAATCAACCGCCTGAGCCGGGAATACTCGTCGACCGTTGATCACACCGCGTTCAAGCATGGCCTGTCCGAAGCGCGCCGCATCGCGCAGCGAAAGACTTAATCCCCCAGCGGCAAGCGGAGTACCGATACTGTCGATCAGCATGTCCGCCTCCTGCTCGTTACGCAGGGGCTGCCAGATGCGCCGCGACAGCAACTCCATCACGTCTGTGTTTGACGCGCGAGCAATAATCCACGCCAGCGCATCGGTATTGACGGACTTATAGCTGAAGGCTTCCCCGTGAGCACCCTGGGGATTCACGGTCTGGAGGTACTCGTAGTAATTCCGCGGACCTTTGTAATCAGCCGGCTTGGGCACCGGGCTGCCAGCGGCGGCATAGATCCATATATCTGCATTGGGATCGGCGTAGTCCTCGACAAACTTGATGCCGGTAGTCATGTCCATAACCTGACGCACGTTAGCACTGCCGAAGCCACTCTTGGCCAGCTCTGGAACGTAGTGAATGACTCTCTCTTGGTCATTCAGCGTACCGTCGGCGATGAGTAGCTCGGCCAGCATGCCGATATAGGACTTGGTGACCGACATAGCCCCGTGCCGACCTTCCCTTGTCAGACATCCGTTGTAGTACTCGTAAACCACGCGCCCTTTGTGAAGAATCAGGATACCGTCCGTATAGTTAGCAGCCAGTGACTCCTTCCAGGTCATGGGACCCGTGCCACCCAGCGGCGTAAACTCGACCCCGTCTATGCGGCTGTCGAGTGACTCGGTGAAACTCTCCGCTGGTTCCAAGCCGCGGAAGACACGCTTACTCGCCTGGCCCTCGCGCAGGTGGCAGAAAGCCCAGCGGATTTTGGGGAAGCTCATGATCTCGGCCATATCGACGCCGACAACCTTTTCGGGGGGTGGAGGGAATCCCTGCATCCACCCAAGCTGATTCGGATCGGATTGGCGATCATCCATAGGCTGCGCCGACACCGCCGACCAAATTGCAGAAAGCACCGTAAAAACCGTAACTCGGAGCGAACTCAAAAACTTTGACATCTTTTTTCTCTCCCTACTCTTTACCTGTTCCGTTGTCTTAACGACTACTACCCGACCCCCCTTAATTTAGTCTCAGGAATCACGATCGGCGATAAAGGCTTCGTAGTCTTCTGCATAATCAGGATGCCATCTCGAGAGAGCTGGTCGATTGTGTATCAGGTCGTCCGCACCCCACTGAATACGCAGTTCGTCGAGCTCTCGCGGCGATTCTTCATCGGGGCAGATAATGTAAAAGTCTCCTGCCTCAATGCGCGGAAGCATAAACTCTACGGTTTGTTCTGCGGTCCAGGCAAACGCCGGCTTCTCCGGTATAAAACGCGAAACCATAGGTGTGTACACGAATCCCGGCACGAGAAGGTGCGCTGTTAGCAAACAGCCCTCTCTTTCTCGAAATGCGTGAGCCACACTCTCGGTGTAGGCGAGCACTCCGACTTTAGACAGGTTGTAAGCAAAGTTTCCCGGGGGTCTGGTGATTCCCTGTTTGGATCCCGTATTGACCACCACACCGGCTTCGCCACCGCTCAACATCCGGGGAATGAACACCTGGCAGCCGTGTATGACACCCCAGAGGTTGACGGCGAGCGTTTGCTCCAGTGCGTCTGCGTTCTCCCAGGGCGCACCGGCGGGAAAGCCCCGCCCGGCATTATTCATCAGGCAATGGACAGCGCCGAACTGGTCGTAGACCCGTTCACAGAGCGCCTCTACCTCTGATTTTTTTGTAACGTCGCAGCTAACCGCCAATAATCGTTGCCGATCGATAGCTGTGATCCCAAGACTGTCTGGAGCATCGCTCAACGCATCATCACTGCGGTCGGCGAGTACAACATTCATACCCGCCTCCAGATAGCGTCTTGCGCACTCGAGCCCAATTCCACTTGCTCCGCCCGTAATAACAGCGGTTTTCCCGCTTTGCAGCCATGTGCTCATAGTTGTCTCCTTCGCACTTTAGACGGTGCTCTATTTATCGTAATTGCCGGATTGCGGCTTTTGCGGACTGGAACCACACCTGCCTGCACGGACTAATGATGCAGCGATTCTGCAATCGGTGCTCTATGGACATCCTCCGAACGGGCGTCCTCTATCGGCTAGTGTCCTTAATTTGTGGACGAAGGCTTCGGGCATCAGGAGAGAGCTACACCGACCTCCTCATGTTCTATCCGCCATTCTTCTCTTTCGGCATCTGAAATCCACTGCTGCATATCTTCATCGGCCAACCAGTGTTCAACGTAACCCTGTGTATCGACCGGTAGCTCCAACGCGTAGGCGCGAAAGCGCAACGCCACCGGAGCAAACATGCAGTCGACAATGCCAACCGCTCCAAACAACCAGGTGTCAGATTTCGATTGCCTGAGATCAGCCGAACCCGTGATTGCGAGGCAATCATCGATTCAGAAACGCCACCCACCGGATCTCCCTCAGTGATTGTTGGTTATTGCTAAGAAACGAAGGCACAGCCGGGGCGATCTGCCACTCCTTAGTATCACGGGTAGCATCAATGGACTCCAGGAAAAAAGCGTGAATAACGACGACAGGTTCCGCAGGACCATACGTAGAGTCTGAAAAAGCGAACGGCGGACTAGTCACCGACCGCCAAGAACAAAGGCCATTTATGCTCAAAAACAGTATCACAGTGCCGCTGGTGTTGTGGCCAGCGCTCTCGGGCCGATTCGGTGTTCTGAAACGAGGCCTGGATCAGACTAGCCTGGTCCGTAGGTCCGCAGTTGCTCGAGTTATCTCGCAGCGAACCCGACTGGCTGGACTTCTCCTCGCAACAGCGGTCGTTGTTTCGGGCTGCGGTGGCGGTGGAGGCTCATCTGCGCCACCCCCGGCACCCCCAATCAGTGATGGCGTCGGTCAAACTCCGCCGCCAAACAACCCCGGCGCGGGGAGTGATGCCCCGGACCCGCCGGGAAATGCCAATCCACCACCTGATGACTCAGACACACCCTTACCAGTACTTACCGGGATCAACGGTGCTTCCCGCCTCGCGTCGCGGGCCACGTTTGGCGCTGACTGGAATACGATCCAGACGATCAACGATCTGGGGGAAGGGGCGTGGATCGAGGCCCAGTTCGCCCTACCGATCACGCACCATGATGACCTGGTCGATGAGCTGATCGCCCGCCAGTTGGCCGGTGACTTTGACGAGTTGATTGAGCGCAACAACGAAAACACGTTCCAGGGAATCTTCTCCAGGATCGCCTGGTGGCAGACCACCGTGACGGCCGAAGATCAACTGAGGCAAAGAGTCGCCTACGCACTCAGCCAGATCTTTGTCATCTCAGACCAGGTCAATGCGCTGCTGTTGCCGGCCTATGCGGCCAGCAACTACTACGACATGCTGCTGGAGAATGCCTTTGGTAACTTTCGCGAACTGCTGCTCGATGTGACGCTGCACCCCTCAATGGGCGTATTTTTGAGCCATCTGAACAACGCGAAGTTCAACCCGGATACTGGAACCTTCCCCGACGAAAACTACGCCCGCGAAGTGATGCAGCTGTTCTCGATAGGCCTGTTCGAGCTCAACAAGGATGGCAGTGAACAGGTGGATGACAGCGGGCGTCCCATACCCACCTACGACAACGACGACATCGGGGAGTTTGCAAAGATCTTCACAGGTTTGTCGTACGGAGGTTCAAATGCGCGCTTTGGGTCACGACGTATCAACTATCGCGAACCCATGCGCATGTTTAACGAGTTCCACGAGCCCGGTGAGAAGGACTTGCTCAACGGGGTGAGCGTGCCGGCTGGCCAAGATGGAATAGCCGACATCGAATCCGCCATCGACAGTCTCTTTAACCACCCAAACACACCACCCTTTATTGGGCGCCAGCTCATTCAAAGACTCGTATCCAGCAATCCAAGCCCGGCCTACATCAGTCGCGTGAGTGATGCGTTCATCGATAACGGCGAGGGCGTGCGTGGCGACATGAAAGCCGTGCTGCGCGCTGTGCTGTTGGACCCGGAGGCACGGGCTCTACCCGGCAGCGTAGAGAGTGCGGGAAAGCTTAGAGAGCCACTACTGCGATACACCGCGATGCTCAGGCAGTTGGGCGTGCAAAGCCCAGATGGCTTCTTTGCAAATACCGGGTTTTTGGTTCAGGACCGGGTTCAGCAACACCCGTTGTCAGCGCCCAGTGTCTTTAACTTTTACTTACCCAGTCACATGCCGATCGGAGAATTCGCTGACCGGGGCCTGGTAGCACCAGAGTTTCAGATAACGAACAGCAACAGCGTCATTGAGATTTCCAACCTAATGCAATTCGCCGTGATCGGGGACTTTCTCAATGACGTGCAAGATCCCCCTTTCGCGGCGGCAACTCTATCGTTTGAGGATCTGCTGCCCCTGGCGGGCGACTCGGAAACTCTGCTCGAGCGTCTCGATCTCCTATTCACTTACGGAACGCTGCGAAGCGAAACGCGCACCGCAATCGCCGATGTCCTCGCGCTCATTGATGAAGAGGGGCTCAGAGTAAGGATCGCAGCCTTCCTCATTCTCATATCACCCGACTATGCCGTCGAACTGTAGTCGTCAGGGCAGTCAACCTATAAGCACCAGGAGCCGATCATGTTGGGAAGACGACAATTCTTGAGTCACTGCTGCCATCTTGGTGTCGCCAGCAGCACCCTGGGTTCGAGCCTGTTGCAGCTCGGCCTCGCCCGTCAGGCCGCTGCGCAGCCAGGTCAGGACTATAAAGCGTTGGTCTGCATACTGCTCGCCGGAGGCAACGACTCCTACAACATGCTGGTTCCGAATGATTCGGACAGCTACAACAACTACGCCGCAATTCGCAGTGATCTGGCGCTGCCGCGTTCCGCACTGCTACCCCTTGCCAATAGGGACTCCAGCGGACGGAGCTATGCCGTTCACCCGGGCATGCCCGGACTGCAAAGCCTGTTCGACAGCGGAAAGGCCGCGTTACTCACGGGCGTGGGAACGCTGCTCGAACCGATGGATCCTGCGGCGCTCCAGAATGAGAGCATCTCAACACCGATCGGTCTGTTCTCTCACTCGGATCAGATTCAGCAGTGGCAAACGGCAGTCTCTGATGAGCGTATTGCGCAAGGTTGGGGCGGTCGCCTGGCGGATTTGCTGGAAGGCGGTAATCCGGCCAATGGGATCTCGATGAACATTTCGCTTGCCGGCAACAACACCTTTCAATCTGGCAACCAAAGCACGCCCTATTCCATCTCTCCGGTAGGCAATGGCGCTCCCGCCCTGGCTGGCTACGATGACCCGGGGGAGCGCGGAGAGTTTCTGCGATTTGCCATCGACGGGCTGCTGGCAGGCGGCGACCCAGACCTCTTCCGCCGCGAATACGCAGGTCGCCTGCGCCAGTCCATCGATTCCCAAGCCACATTCGTGCAAGCGCTGACAAGCACAACCGAACTCGAGGCACCGTTCGGTGAATCATCGTTTTCCTCCTTTATGCGACAGATTGCCAGGGTGATAAACGCACGTTCTGCGCTTGGCGCCACCCGCCAGACTTTTTTTGTTACCGTCGGCGGCTGGGACCATCATGATGATGTGATCGACAACCAGGCGATGATGCTGCCGGCGATCGATCAGGGTCTTTTGGAGTTCCAGGGGGCCATGGATTCACTGGGTATTGCCGACCAGGTGACGACGTTTACGATTTCTGACTTTGGTCGAACGCTGACGTCGAACGGCAAAGGCTCCGACCACGGCTGGGGAGGTCATCACATCATTATGGGTGGAGCCGTTAACGGTGGGCAGTTCTACGGTGACTATCCCGATATCCGTCGCGGCAATCCGCTGGATGTCGGCCGCGGCATCTACGCTCCTACAACGTCTGTCGATGAATACTTCGGCGAGCTTGCGCTGTGGTTCGGCGTCAGCGGTGGGGACCTTCGTCTGGTGCTTCCCAACGTAAACCGCTTCTACTCACCGGTCACCGATGGTCGTCCGCTGGGGTTTATGGCCTGATTGGGACTCGGGGACCGCCGCTCCGATTAAAGAAAATTGCAACGCTAAAAAGCACCACCAGAGACAGCCAAGGACATCTACGGAAAACACGTTATGCCCGAACTTGAAAGTGTCGAGATAAAAGCGTTCGTGCCCGCCAGAGATTACGAGCTATCAAAACAGTTTTATTCCGACATCGGATTTGTGATGGCCTCCGAGGGCGGCGGGATCGCCTATTTCCATCACGAGAACTGCAGCTTTTTGTTACAGGATTTTTACCAGGAGCAACACGCCAGAAACTTTATGATGCACCTTCTGGTGAAAGATCTAGGAGCCTGGTATGAGCGCTTACAGTCGCTCGGCATTACCACAAAGTATCAGGTCCGCTTAGGCGAACCGCAGGATCAGCCCTGGGGGATGCGAGACTTTACCCTGGACGATCCCTCCGGAGTCTTGTGGAGGATCGCCCAGAACATTTAACTTGGCACTCAAACATTACAACGTCAGTCGAACGGTCACGCTGAAGTTGCGACCAGGCCGAGAGAAGCGCTCCGGAGCGTCTCCTCCGATCGGCAGAGTGTCAGCCCAACGGATGTATTCTTCATCGAGCAGATTGAAGACGCCGGCGTCTAACTGGATGTGGTCGTTGAAATCGTAGTGCACCAGCAGATCCAGTATGTTGTAACTGTCGCTCGCGAACCTGGATTCCAGGGCGATGTCATCTCGATCTTTTTCGTCAGACCACGTCCAGACCAGCTCACCCTCCAGCGGCAGATTAGTAGGCGTCCAACGTAGCCCCAGCACCGCATTCATAGGATCCACGGTGTCGATAGGCGTGCCGTCATCTTCTTCTCCCTCCGCGTAGGCAAACGCGCCTTCAAGGTAGAAGTTCGAAAGCCCCGTGTTAAGAGAACCTAGCGACAACAGTCCGCGCAGTTCCACGCCACGAATCTCCACTTCGTCGAGGTTGATTGCTTGGAACGTCAAAAGCCCGTCGGAAGGATCAAATCCGCCAAACTGCAGAAACTGGGGTGCGAGTGATTGGGCAAGAATGAAATTATCGTAAAGCGTGTCGAACACCGCCAACTGAAAACTCCCCGCATCGTTTTCAAAGCGAAGTCCGACTTCAAAACCCTCACTCGTCTCCGACTCAAGCCCAGGAGCCGAGATGGTTTTGTAACCGCCGATAAAGTTAGAGAATCCGAGGTTCACATCGTCGTAGGGCGGTGCGCGAAAGCCCTCGCTGTAACGACCCCAGACGGATAACGAATCGGTGAAGCTGTAGAGAGCCCCGAGCTTCAAAGTGAGTTCGGAGTCTTCGAAGTCTACCGGTGGCGCAACACCGGGATTCCCTAGTATGTAGAGATCATCGGCCTCGGTTTTCGCTTCGTAATCATCGAAACGCAACCCAGGAGTCACTCGAAGTCGTCCATCGAGCAGGACGATTTCGTCCTGTAAGAACAGCGCCCGATTCTCCACCTCGGTCTTAGGAAAGTCGCGCACTGGCAACGGAAGAAACTCACGAATTTCAGCGCCGGATGCGTCCACAGTCCCACCATCGCGAGTGTTTTCGCTATCGGTTTGGTAGACATCGAATCCATAAGTCAGCGTGTGTTGCGATGGGCCCAGGGTGAACTCGGAGCTGGCCTGAGCGAACATGCCCCGGATCTCCTGCGCAAAAAACGAATCACGATTTCGGAACTCCGGAACCCCCGCCGCGAGTCTGTCCTCGAAAGTAAGTTGCCGCGCTTCGGACTCCTGCTGGTACAACGTGGCAAGCGCGCTATCAATAACGCCCTCGCCTTTAAAGCGATAAGTGAGGCTGTAGCGCTCACGATCGCGTTGGTCTTCTGCTACGCGCCTGTTAATCAATGTTCCGCGAGAAAAGGTGCCGAAATCCGATAGCAGTGTGGTGTCGACCTCGCTGCTGAAATCCTCTAACGCAAGGATCAGGTTGTGCCCGTCGACTGGGCTCCAAGCCAGCTTGAAATTGAGAGTCTGGGTATCGACATCTTGCGGGTCTGCCTCGGACCGCGTCGGGCCGGTACCCCCCACATTGCCAGTAGTTTCCGTCTCTTCGCCGGTGCGATAAGTGTAGGTTAGAAGACCCGCCAGCTTATCTGTCCCATAGGCCCCATTGAAGGTGCCAATAAAACTGTTGTCTTCGCTGCTGTAACCGGTCTTCAGGTCGGCATAGGTGTTGTCATCGTCGCCCACATACTCATTGGGTGCGCGGGTTGTTATCGCAACGACACCACCCAGTGCATCACTGCCGTACAGCGTCGACACTGGGCCACGCGCTATCTCGATCCGCGAGATGGTATCCACGTCGACGAAGTCTCGACGTGACTCGAGAAACGGGCCAAACGAGAACTCTTCAGGCGCACGGATACCGTCAATCAGCGTAAGCACTCGGTTGCCGCCGATTCCACGAATCGTAAACCCGTCCAGACCAAAACGGCTGCCGGTGCCCCCGACACTCACTCCCGGCTCGTAGCGAACAAGATCCTGAATATCGCGCACCAGCATGCGCTCGATGTCTTCCTGGTCGTAGACAGAAATCGTGGCTTCGACTTCGCCGAGCGTCCGCTCGGTTCGCGTACTCACCACTGTCACCGTCTCGAGTTCACTCAGCGACGGCTCTTCCTGCGCCAGGGCGGTGCAACTTCCTAGTGCGACGGCAATCGCAAGCGGCAAGGGAGCCCACGCTCGCCGCTCTACGCCCGCAGGATCCCCTGAACGATGCCATAAAGTTTTGGATACGGGAGAGTTGGCGCTGGTCAGGTGGGAGATTTTTCGAGTCATGTGTAATTGCCTCTTTACCGCTGTTTGAAGCATGAAAAGCCGGGAGTTACGCGATACAAACTCCGGGAAGCCGAAAAGTTGCAGCACGTTTACTGTGGATGTTACTTGGTATGATAATCATTATTATTTTCATGACAATGAAATATGGCCCGAAATCTTTACATTTCGTGGACGGGAGCAAGCAGTGCCTGCTCAACCAATAGACAAGGTGGAGATCCGGATAAGTAGCGTGGACACGGCTGCTTTCTTCTGGGCACTGCCGAACGACCGGGAAACTTCGCTACTGAGAATTTGATCGCCGAAGCGACGCGGCGAGTGCACAATCACCCCGCTACCTTGTCGTCACAGCGGCGTGGCACAGGGTGTTGCTCCTGGTAACGCCAAATTCTTCGAGGCAAGAAAGGGCAGCCTTGAGGATTCGAGTGCGGGTCCCCCCGCCTCGGGCCTGGATAGCGGGGGCAAGTCGATGGCTGGGCGGTTCGCGCGGTCTGCTCGTTTGTTTTTAGACCGATGTTCTGCCCGTTAGGTCATCACTCGCTCAAAATCGACACCGCACGGCTACATCTCTTTAGTCGATGCATTGTGGGTGTTGGCGCAACCTGACAACGGGCCGATGATGGCAGGTCGTTCGTGACCTCAAGAATCTTATGGCTCGCCGTCTGAATGGTGCTAGGTCCGCACGCTAGTAGCGGGAAAAGAGTTCGGCAAGCGCCTCCCGTTCCTGAGTCTTGGTCAACGCAAGCATCAGCAGTATTCGCGCTTTCTGTGGTGTCAGCATCTGCGCAGGAATGGGCGGAATCCACTCGCCTTCCCATCGGGGATCACCTGCAAGTCTTGCGCAGCTCTCGCGAGCACGCGTAGGTGCGGTCGCCTCCGTAGGCCTGAGTTTTCGAATGCTCTGGCCGGTCGGAAAAGCCGTGACGACAGCAGTGCCGGCCCGAGCGAGTACCTGGAGCGCGAGTCTTTCATCGCAGGTCGTATTTGTCGTCGTTATGACGAGTCCCGCTGTGTTCGTAGGGAAATAGTTACCTAGGCCACCGGAATAGGAGAACACCAGGGGAACATCAACGAGTTCAAGTTCTCCATCGATAACAAATTCTGATCGGTGTGTGTGCGGGCGGGTCGGTGAGTAAAGATACTCCGGGCCCTCTCCACCCACGACGCCAATACGACCCGTCTGGAATCCACCCACCCTCGGGTAATCTTTACGGACCTCCCGTGCCGAAAGAATTCGCTCATCCATGACCACCAACACACCGCGATCCCGGGACTGGGTGGACACTGCGGTTTTTACTGCCGCGAGCAGATTTGCAGGCCCGTCTGCCCCGGTTCCTGTCGCGGGCCGCTGCGCACCGACCATGACCACGGGCTTCTCCGATCCGACGGTAAGATGCAGAAAAAACGCAGTCTCTTCGAGTCGATCTGTGCCGTGAGTTATCACCACACCGGCCAGATCTTCTCGCTCTTGCAAACTGCGAGTTATGAGCGTCGAAAGGCGCACCCAGTCGCGGGGTTTGATCTCCGTGCTGGGTACGTTACTAAACTGAAGCGTGTCGATACGCGCGTACTTCTCAAGTTCGGGAACAGACGCCATTATCTCGGCGGCACTAAGGCTGCCGGCCCGGTAACGACTGGGGTCGTTGGGGTCGTCCTGGACGCCGGCGATAGTGCCTCCCGTTGCAATGATCAGCACTTCGGGAACCTCTGCATCGGCCGCGCGGGCAGCGGAATGCAGTGGAAGCCAAACAAGTCCGAGGGCGCCGGTGAGCGTCACAAGCGCAACCAGAATCAGCCTTGCGCAACTAGAGTTTTCCATTTGTTTCCTGCCCCTCTGCGCAACGCTGATAAGAGTGGTTTTAAGAATCTGGCTGGCGCAACTTTGGCGAACAGCTAAGGTCTTAGATAGGACGACGCTCCAGATCTTGCAGCTCGGCACCGGCTCCGATTGATGCGCGTGATATTGGAGCATGGAGACGCTCCCTCCAAGCCCTGGAACGATCATTGCGCTCACACCGGGGTGCGGGGATTAGGTACTATCGGTCACCTGCCCAGACGATCGCAGGCATTGACACCATGAGACAAGCCGGGATGAACAATAAAAAACAGCTGGGACTGGTGCTTGCTTTGCTGATCTCGAGTGTGGTGGCTGATGTGGTAGCTGAAATAGCGCCTGAAACAGCGGCTTCCGGCATCTCAACGTCTGTGGCGCGGGGACCTGCCGGGGATTCTTCTCGGCGGGACAACAAACTCGAGACACCCATGGCCGCGATGGAAGCAAAAGCTCTGGACAAACAAATGCGCACGATGGTCGAACAGGCATCGGCGGACCTCGTGGAGCGGCGCGGAGAGAAAAACGTAAGCCCGAGTGATGTCGAAATTCTTTACGCCGAACGCGTGACGTGGCGCTCAAGCGCCATGGGCTGCCCGATGCCGGATAGGGGCTACAAAATGGTCCTTACGCCGGGCGTGCGCATTGTGCTCCGTATTGCTGGCAAGGAGTATGAGTATCACGGCACAAGACGGGGAGTGCCATTTCTTTGCGAGCCTCCGGCGACCATCGAGACACCCGCGCCGGGCAAAAGCTCCCTGGACCCTACTTAACCTAACGATACAACCTAACGATACACCTAGCGCTCCATTCGGAACGTTTAGTGAGTTTTAGGTTAGTCGTTCTATCAGTTGACGAACGTTTTCGACGCATTAGCTCAAAACCCCAAGAGCGCCGGATCTAAGCTCTAGCCCTTATCATTGCCTTATCAATGCGTTAAAAGCCGGCAACAGCCCAGCCGCAAACAATTTTTCGATATTAAGTTAGTACCAACGCTTGTAGCTGACTTGCGTTTTACTAGACAATGGTAGTCGTCTACGGCTCGCGTAAGCATGCGAGCGGACAAAACAAAAATATCGGAGAAAATTTTATGATCCGTAGGGGAACTCTTACCGCGCTATCGCTTACGCTGATAGCCGCGACAACGGGGTCGGTCTCGTCTGCCGCGCCGCGCGTTATGCCGGACGTATCTGAACTTACGTCCGCGACGGCAAAAAAGATTACCAGAAAGACCCTCGAGCCCGATTCAACATCGGGAAGTGGGTCGAGTGAATCGCGCTACATTATTCAGTTCGACCGCGACGCTGTGCCTCTGGCCGTCGCCGAGACACTGCAGCGCGTGTCCGGCAAGGCCGTCGAGTCGATCGACGTTCTGTCGCCCGAAGCCGTTCAAGAGGCCATTCAATTGGCCTACGAACAGGAGACCATGCTTGACAAAATATCCAATGAGGCAGGCGCGATTGAAGTCGTGCGCACCCACCAGCATGCGTTGAACGCGGCTGTCGTGCGGATGTCCGCGGCTACCGCGGCCAAAGTCGCTGCAATGGCCGGCGTTCGCGCCGTAGAGCGCGACCGGGCAGTCGAGCTTTCTACTCCAACCAGCGTTCCTTTTATCGGAGCCGATCAGGTTTGGGACGGCACCGCGACAGGTGGCGTGCCTTACTTAGGTGAAGGTACCGTGGTCGGCATCATCGATAGCGGTATCAACCATGCGCATCCCTCCTTCGCAGCGACGGGTGGAGACGGCTACACCGTTGTAAACCCTCTTGGCGAAGGTAACTATCTGGGTGAGTGCGCAACCATCGCGGATTTGTGTAACTCAAAACTTATCGGTGCGTACACGTTCCTTGATTCGCAGACCAGCGATCCGCCCGATGAGGCGCTGATTCCCGGAGACCCTCCCTCGCGGGATACGGACGGTCACGGCTCTCACGTTGCCGCCACAGCCGCAGGTAACGTCGTAAACGACGTTGCACTACCCGATGCTGATGGCAACCCAGGCTCGATCGTGTTCGATCAGATTGCGGGTGTTGCACCCCACGCGAACATTGTTGCCTACAAGGTGTGCGCGCCGTCTTGCTTCTTCTCAGACATCGCCGCCGCCGTCGATCAGGCCATCACCGATGGCGTAGTTGACGTGCTAAACCACTCGATTGGTTCACCGGCGGGCAGCCCCTGGGTATCGACCCAGGCGTTGGCATTTTTGAATGCGCGCGCTGCGGGCATATTTGTAGCCAACTCAGCCGGCAACAGCGGCCCAGGGGCCGGTACGGCTGAGGCCGCAGGCAACGCGCCGTGGGTGGCCGGCGTCGCGGCAACCACGCACGATCGTTCGTTCCCTCAAAAGTTTCTCGAAGACATGGCGGGGGGCGATACAACCCCACCAGCGGATATCACCGGGCGAGCCGTATCAGGCGCAATTACCGGCAATATCGTCTACGCGGGTGACTTCCCGACCTCCAACGGAAGCGACAACGACACCCAGCCCGAGCAGTGTCTGGATCCCTTCCCAGAAGGTACGTTTACGTCCGATCAGATCGTAATGTGCGATCGGGGTGCCATCGCCCGAGTGGCGAAAGGTCAGAACGTCCGTGATGGTGGAGCCGGAGGCTTCATTCTGGGTAACACCGATGGTGGTGCGACTTCCGTCAACAATGACTTTCACGTCATACCGGCGATTCACATCAACGCAGCTGATGCGGCCACGATGCGAACCTGGCTGGCGAGCGGAGACAGTCACACCGGTACGATTACGGCCGCCCTGGAAGCCATCAGCGATCCTGCTGCAGGCGACAATCTGGCCGACTTCAGTTCGCGTGGTCCCTACACCGGATTCGATATTCTCGCGCCAAATACGGCGGCACCGGGGGTAGACATTCTGGCGGCGGGTGCTGAGCTCACTCCGGAGCAAGTCGAGCTGATTGCCATTCTTTATGCGGGCACTCCGTCGGAAACACCAGCGGTAGCCGGTGAGTATGGCGCAATCGCCGGTACTTCGATGGCCAGTCCGCACATTGCCGGTACCGCTGCGCTGCTCAAGCAGGCGCATCCGGAGTGGAGTGATGCTGAAATTCTTTCGGCAATCATGACCACGGGAACCTGGGACCTGGTTAAGGAAGACGGCACTACCCCAGCGGATCCATTCGATTTTGGTGCAGGTCGCGTTCAGGTAGCAGAGGCGGTAAACGCCGGGTTGCTGCTTGATGAGTCCAGCACCGGCTTTGAAGACGCCGATCCGGCAACAGGTGGTGACCCCAAAACGCTTAACGTCGCGGCTCTCGTGAATGAAAGCTGCGTGTTTGAGTGTACGTGGACGCGCACCGTGACCGCCACCGATGGCGGCACCTGGGATGTATCTTCACCTGATGTGTTCATATCGGTTAGCCCAACTAGCTTCACACTGGCAGCGGGCGAGAGTCAGGAATTAGAAGTCACCGCAAACAGCTCCGGGCTGCCTGCTGAAGAGTGGGTGTTCGGACGTGTCAATATGACGCCGAGCGGTGGCGACGCACCTGAACAGCATCTGACGATGGCTATCATTCCGGCCAGTGGCGAACTACCGGGTGATGTTTCGATCCTCGCGGGACGGGATGCGGATTCCTACCTGATCGAAGGAATCGAATCCGTCGAGATCACTGATCTGCAGACTGCGGTAGGTGGCCTCGTAGCAGCGACCTCTACCGATATGAGCCTGTTGCGAGATAGCGCTCGCGGTTCGCCCTTCGATGATCTGAGCGACGGTGTCGACTTCGTTGTCGTACCGACGGCCGGAGGCGAAACGAGGTTTGTAGCCTTTACCCAAGACGCGACGACAAGCTCACCTGATCTTGACCTGTTTGTCGGCTTTGACAGCAATGGCAACGGCCTGCCGGACTCGTCCGAAGAGCTCTGCCGTAGTACGTCTGCCTCTGCAACTGAGGTCTGTGATCTTACGGGCGTGTTTGGTGCCGGTAACGTCTGGGTTCTGGTTCAGAATTGGGGTGGATCGACGGAGACGCCCGATGATCTGGTGCTTAGCTACGCACTGGTCGGTGGACCAACCGGTAACCTTTCGGTTATCGCACCCGGTGCAGTCCCACAGCTTGAGCCGTTTGATGTGCGCCTGGTTTGGGATCTGCCAGAGCCCGAAGAAGGAACGATCTACTTCGGAACCGTAACTCTGGGCACCGATGCGGCTAACCCGAGCAACGTCGGCACAATCCCTGTAACCATCGGTCGGGGACCAGACGATGTGAGCTTCTCGGCCAGCACAGATAGCGCCGATCCTGGCGAGGCTGTTACCTTCTCGATTGCGGTAGCCGCCAATACAACGCCCGAGGAGAGGAACTACGCGATCGCTGCAGAGGTTCCGGCTGGCCTTACCCTGGTACCCGACTCCGTAACTGGAGGCGGTACGGTTAAGGATGGAATGATCACCTGGGATGTGTCGCAAGCCTCGCTGCTTAGCACACCACCCAGCTACACGGTGACCAACAGTGACGAAACGGCAGCATGTGCTGTGCCCTTCTCACCGGCGGCCTCCGGCACGGGTGATAGTCCGTATGCTGACCTTGAAGGGTTTGGCATCTTCCCGCAGGCTGCGCTGACCGGTGACACCGTGACGTTCAGCGGCTTCCCGGGTCAGAACTTCAACTTCTTCGGAGAGACATTCACCGGTGGCTTTAACTTTACCGACGACGGCTTCGCCTTTTTCGGTAACCCGGCGGATAACAGCGGTACTCCGTTCTTCAACCAGCCGATACCCAGTGGCGATCTGCCTAATAGCCTGATGGCTATCCTATGGCGGGACTTTGTAATCCCACCGGCGGTCACCACACCGGGCGCTGTAGAAGGTATCAGCCTGGGCAGTGCCGGCCCGAACCTGTCACTGCTTGAGTACGACAACCTCAGCGTTTGGACTCCTTCGGGAATACCGGGCGCAGATAGGATCGATATGCAAATGGCGATCTTTGGAGGGGTTGACGATTCGCCGGGCGCCTACGAGATCATCATGGCGTACGACAATCTCGAGAACTACGATGCGGTTGGCAGCAACTTTGGAACGATCGGGGTTGAGAATGCTACTGGATCCGATGGCACCGAGGTCGCATTCAACACCGTCGACATCAAAGACGACTTTGCGATCTGCTTTGATCTGGTGGGCCCATCACCTGATCCGGTTGTACTGACCTACCAGGCGACCCTCGATGAGGCGCCGATTGGTACGGTAGTGACATCTACGATGAGCAGTGAAGTCGACTCTGTCGGCTCCGAGGCCGTCGAAGAAACTGCCGATGTATCGGTAGCGGAGCCTCCGGTTCCCGGTGACATCAATGAGGACGGTGTTGTTGACCGAGCTGACGTCGATCTGATCTTCGCAGTGCGTAACTCACCGGCCGATGGTCCGGATGATCCTCGCGATATGAATGGCGATGGAGTGATCAACGTGCTCGACGCACGACTGGTCACGCTGGAGTGCACCCTGCCGGGTTGCGCAACACCGGCCCCCTAACGGGGACAGCCACAACCTTGAGAAACAGCGTGCACCCGTGAAAATGGGTGCACGCTTTTTTTTATCTGAGGATTGTGGCCTTTCTGGCCGACTCGTCTCTCGTTAGCGAGCTTTGCTTTCGGCCCAGGCTTTCAGCGGCTACTGCGTGTTGGCGCGGTCTTCACTGCGACTTTGAGTACTGTGGCGTTGCGTAAAGGATGGAGCTGAAAAGATAGCTTGCAACGAGGAACAAGATTGGCGAACGCAATCGCGAGGCATGCGAGTGTCGGAATATTTAACACTCGCCCTCCGACGAACGAATCGCACTGTATGTATCTGACTAAAATTCAAAGTTTTAGTCAGAACTAGCACGATAATTGCTTTTACAAACTCTTTCGAACACCTACTCATGGAGTATTAATAAGATGAAATCCAAGTTATTCGCCGTCATGTTCTTCTGGACGTCGCTGGTAGTCGCCAATCAGGCTCTTGCGCAGCCTTCGATCGAACTTGACCCGGATACTGACACGCTCGACGGGGCGGGCAGCATTTCTGTCGATATCAATATCACCGGTTTAACTGGAACCGGACCCTTTGTGGGCGGTTACGATCTCGACTTTGAATACGATTCGTCGATTTTCTCTGGGGTAATGGCTACCCCTGGCGCATCTCTTGGCGCACCGGCCGACTCGCTGTTTGGTACCACAGACTTCTCTTTTTCAACTTTTGGAATTCTTAACTTGTTTGAGGTCTCGTTCGTTTTCGATCTGGAACCACTGCAAGGCGGATTAACCGAGTTTACACTGGCCACGATCGATCTGTTCCGAGCTGATCCGAGCTCAGGCACTGGCACGACGGCATTCTCGACTTCGATATTCTCCGTCAGCGACGACTTGGGAGGTAGCCTCTCAATTGCAAGCAACCCAGGCGCCGAAATCACTCTCACTGACGGTGCGGCTAGCGTTCCTGCACCCGCGACTGCCCTTCTATTGTTAGGAGCGCTGTTCGGAATGGGACTTCGCTCTCGTCGCGCACGCTAAGCACCACAGCGCGCCCTTCGGTTTAGGCGCACGGCCTTAGGAACATAAGAGAGGCACTCGCGGGCACTGTTCGCGAGTGCAACTAAAACACCAAGTCAGCAGCGAAGCTCAGTCATCCTCGATCGATTAGCTGACCAATCACTTCCAGACGCGTTCACACGTCGTAGTCACGCAACTTTCTCAAAAGCCCTCAAACTCAAAAGCCCTCAAACTCAAAAGCCCTCGAACTCAAAAGCCCTCAAACGTAGGCCGTATCAAGAAAGGTCATCGTTGGTCGTATCCTCACCGTCATTCTGTTTGTCGTTACCGCTCTCCGGACGATCACGCTCTAGCGCGATCAGTTGCCAGATTCCGAAACCAAATGCCGCACCAAAGAACAGCAGAGCCTGCAGCCCCTTAAACAGCCCGTAGTCCATGAGTATCCCCTTCGATCTCTCGGTTCTAGTTGCCCCAGCGCCTTATCACAGCGCCGGACTAGTGGATGTAAAGCATCAGTCTTGGCTGGCGATGTATTGACGCTAAACACCCATGCAAGAAAAAGCCCGGTCATGCCGGGCTTTTCGGTTGTGGTTAGGTCAGCTAAAAGGCTAACCCTAAACCTTCGCCTCTATCCGACGACCCATCCCGCACGTAAAAGCTAACGGACGGTCTTTATCGCCAGGCAGGGCTATAGTACGCTTAGCTAGCGGGCAGGATCACCGCATCGATCGCGTGGATCACACCATTGCTTGCCGCGACATCGGTGGCAATCACATTGGCGTTATCGATCTTCACGCCAGAATCTGAAGCAGCGATGCTCACATCGGAACCTTCGGCGGTAGTTGCGCTTTCGAGACCCACTACATCGGCCGCCATCACCTTTCCGGGAACCACGTGGTACTTAAGAATCGCCTGCAGCTTCGCCTTGTTCTCGGGCTTGAGCAGGTCTTCAACCGTTCCAGCTGGAAGCTTTGCAAAAGCAGCGTTGGTGGGTGCGAATACCGTGTAGGGTCCTTCACCGGCCAGAACGTCGACCAGTCCTGCAGCCTTAACCGCCGCGACAAGAGTCGAGAAATCGCCGTTGCCGGCCGCCACGTCAACGATCGTGCCTGCGGGCTTTTCCATTTCGTGTCCGGCTTCGTGGTGAGCAGCCTGGGCTTGGAAGGTCAAAGTTGTGGTAGCCAGCAGCGTCGCAGCCGCAGCCGCGCGAAAAATATTTTTCATTCGGAGAGTCCTTTTGGGGAAAGTCAGGGGTGGATCCGTCTGGATCATGTGGGTCTACGCGGCCCAGGCTTCTTCATCACCCCTTTGTTCGGAAGTTGTCGAGGCTCAGTCAGCATATAAGACAGGTTTTTTCAGAAAATTTGGCCCGCGACGACTCCCATCCACCGATACATCCGTGTTTTGGTTCTCATCTTCCCCTAATCAGGCTTGATTTTGTTAGCGTATATGTGGTGATCGCCATCTCTGATGGCGCCGTCATCAGCCGTCGATAATTCAGCGGCAAGAATCCAGTTAAAAATCTAATAAGAGGGCCACCTATGACCAGCCAGGCTCAACCTGATTCGGCCAACGAGCTGCTAACCCAATCGTTCAGCACCGGACCGGTGCACCCACCGGTTCGTGATCTCACCATCGGTGATGCGCTGCGAGAGGCAGCGGCTGAGGCGCCCGATGCCATTGCACTGGTAGCGGGAACGCCGGATCCGTCGGCACGGCGCCAGTGGAGCTACGCCGAACTGCTAGCGGAAGCCGAGCAGGCCGCACGTGCCCTGCTCACTCGTTTTGAGCCCGGTGACCGGGTTGCCGTTTGGGCTCCCAACGTTCCCGAGTGGGTTCTGCTTGAATACGCTTGTGGGCTCGCCGGCGTAATTCTAGTCACAGTCAATCCGTCTTATCAGCCGCAGGAGCTGGCGTACGTGCTGAATCAGTCGAAGGCCGCGGGGATATTCTTCCTCCCGGAGTTTCGCGGTAACCCTATGCAGCGGCATCTGGACTCCATAAAGGACCAGTGCCCTGCGCTTAAACACGTGATTCCGCTGACCGAATGGGAGGAGTTCTTAGCGGCAGCCTCCGATCTGACGCTGCCCCACATCACGCCCGATCAGGCATGCATGATTCAGTACACGTCCGGGACTACGGGGTTCCCAAAAGGCGCGCTGCTGCATCACCGAGGGCTCGTCAATAACGGTGCTCACACGCTCTCGATGATGAACACCTCACCCCAGTGCACTTACGTCGGCATCATGCCGCTCTTTCATACCGGTGGCTGCGTACTGGCCGTACTGAGCGCCCTTTCCAATCGTGCGCGCCTGGTGTTGGTCGAGATGTTTGAGCCGGGCCTCGTGCTGGACCTTATGGAGGAGTACGGCGCAGCGGCCATGCTGGGCGTTCCCACTATGCTTATTGCCATGATCGAACACCCGAGCTTTGCCCAGCGCAACCTGTCCAGTGTCGAGTGTATCTGCTCTGGTGGGTCGACCGTGCCCGCCGATCTGGTGCGACGCCTGGAAGATGCCGTTGGCGCCCCCTTTGTTATTGTTTTTGGTCAGACGGAATGTTCACCCGTCGCCTGCATGACCCGGCCTAGTGACTCAATTCGAGACAAGGCCGAAACCCTTGGAACGGCCATGCCCAACGTCGAGATCAAGATCGTCGATACGGAAAGCGGCATAACGCTGCCGATCGGCGAGAAAGGAGAGCTATGCACGCGGGGCTACCACGTAATGCTCGAGTACTACGACAATCCCGAAGCGACCGCAGCAGCCGTCGATTCCGATGGATGGTTGCACACGGGCGATCTTTGCTCGATGGATGAGCGCGGCTATTGCACCGTAGAAGGTCGCCTGAAAGACATGATTATTCGTGGGGGCGAGAACATCTACCCGCGCGAAATAGAAGAGCGGCTTTTTCAGCACCCCAGTGTTGGTGAAGTCGCGGTCGTGGGTTTACCCGATGAGAAATTTGGTGAACAGGTCGGTGCCTTCCTGCGGGCCGCACCTGGCCAGACTCTGGATCGCGATGCACTGTTTACCTATGCACGCGAATCACTTTCACCGCAAAAGACGCCGCGTTTCTGGTACGAGGTCGACGAGTATCCGCTCACCGGCTCGGGCAAGATCCAAAAGTTCGCCCTTCGCGAAGCCTGGGAGAACAATGCCTATCGTGAGCTGCCGTCGGTCGGAGCAAAAGCTTAGGCGTCTTACCTAATGTGGCGAATCTAGGCGATATCAGGTTAATGATGAGATAAGACGCCTAACCGTCGAACTGCCCGTTGCTGCTGCCCCTTGGATCCTGGCCCCTACAGATCGCCCTTTCCAGACGGGGGATTCGGTTCAGACGAGGGGTACGGCGGCATGCTTTTGGTAGCGTCCGCGGCGATGGGCGCTCCCGAATCACGCTCGGCAACGGCCTGCTTAAAGCCCACCTGCGTGGCTCGCTCACGAAACCAGAGGCCTTCGGGCGAATGACGTGCCACGCCATCGAAAAACGTGGCAAATCGCTGTGTGTTAAACAGACCCATGGCCTCGTACGCCTGATTGACCACCATCTTGTTCATCATCAATTGGTTTAGTGGTACGCCCTTAATACGATTGGCCAGCGCTCGAACGGCCTCGTCCAGCTCTGACTCGGCGACCGCCTGTTGAATGAGCCCGATATCCATAGCCTCGCGACCGCTGATCAGGTCTCCGGTAAACAGCATACGTTTGGCCTGCTCAAGACCCAGCCGGTACACCCACATCATCGGTGTCGGCACGCCCCATACCCGAGCAGGTGGGTAGCCAATTCGCGCGTTTTCGGCCATCACGACCATGTCGCAGCACAGGGCAATGTCGCTGCCCCCGGCAGCAGCGGCGCCGTGTACCTTGGCAATCGTCGGCTTACTGGCCCTCCAGAGCGACATAAAGTCCTCGGTGTTCTTCGACATCATGCGAAAGTCGAGCGTGGGATCCCAGGGCATCTCCTGATTGCCGTGCATCTCGCCCTGAGTTTCGGCAAACTCAACCAGATCGTAGCCGCCACAAAAGCCCTTGCCCGCCCCCTGAAGCACGATCACATGCACCTCGGGATCAGCATCGGCTCGCTCTACAGCGCGGCGTAAATCGCCGGGCAGATGCTCGTTAATCGCGTTCAGACGATCCGGCCGATTGAGCGTAAGAGTGGCGATACGATCATTGCTTTCGTACAAAACAGTCGACATCAAACGACCTCTTTATTCTTGGAGTGGGCGGATCATAACGTGCTCATACTGTTACGCTGCAATAGAGCCGGGAACCCTTTTTGAACTCGATAACCGACAGCACCAATCGTAAACCTCCCCCCAAACTCGCCCTGTTGCGACTTCAGGAAATGCTCGGACTGTCGTCACCGATGTTTGGTGGCGCTTGCGCGCTCCTGGTCTTCTTAGTTGTTGCGTCAACCACCGTGCTTGTGGAGCTGAAGCCACCCGGAGATCAGGTGATCCTGGGCTCGGCTCTGTTCTTCGCGTCGAGCATCGGTCTGGTAGCCAGCTTTCTCAAACCACTCCTCGACGGTGCAAACCTTGATCTCCAGCGGCTCGCTGCGGTGCTTCCGGAGTCCGCAATTGAGCAGACGGGTGCACTCCGGTACATCGATCGTCGTCCAGCGAGTTCGCAATGGCGTTCGCTATTCGTCAGCTTGATCGCGGGGTTGCTGCACTCGTACTGGCTGGGGCATCTTTCGGTACTGCCGGTGATAGGCATACCGCAGACTCTTGTGACAACCCTACTGTGGATTGTGATGTTGGCCATCGCTCCTAAACTGATCGAGAACGCCCGGTTGTTTGCGCGGCTCGGAAGCAAGGCAGAGCCCGATCTGCTGCGACCGACCCGGCACGCCGCGTTTGGTACTGCCGCGCTGCGTCCGGGACTGCTGATTATTGGTTTGCTGAGCGCCTACGGGTTGCTCTTCATCGCTGACGATGACCCCCTGGTCGGCTCCGCGTGGATTGGGTTTGCCCTGAGTCTGGCAACGCTGGTCGGCACCGTAGCGCTGAGTCTTCGCGGCATTCGTCGTCGTATCCGCGAAGTGCGAATCGAATCGCTTGAAGAGATTGATGCCCGCCTCGCGTCGCTTCCCCTTCGGCGAGTTGCTGGCGCCGGCATCGACGAATTGGCCGAAATTGATCTTCTCCTCGATATGCGCGAGCGGATCGCGCAAGCACCTGGCTGGCCCTTCGATCTCGCTGGATTGCAACGCATTCTGCTGTACATTGTCGTGCCGCCACTCACCTGGGCCGCCGCCGCCCTGGTCGAGATGGTGATCGAGAGCATCCTTTAGACCGCATGACAGATCCCATGCCAGATTCGATAATCGCTGGAGTTTTTTTGTATGTCTGAAAACGAAAACTCAGTCCTGCGCACCGTCGACGACGAGGTCAGAGAGACCGTAAAAACCATGGTCAGAACCGCCCGCTTTGGCTCTCTCGCGTTGATCGATAGCAAGACGGCGCACCCGGTGGTCAGCCGGATCGGCCTGGCTACCGACACCGATGGTGCGCCGGTATTTCCCGTGTCGTCGCTGTCCGGACGTGATGCCGACATGGAATCCGATGGGCGCGCGTCCCTGATGGTCGGCGAACCCGGAAAGGGAGATCCGCTCGCGCACGCACGGATCACACTCCAGGGTCGCGTCGAGCGCCTTACTGACGAAGATCATCAACGAGCGCGTCGTCGCTATCTCGCACGCCATCCAAAGGCCAGTATCTATATTGATTTCGCGGACTTCTCGTTGTGGCGCCTGAATATCGACAGTGCGTCTTACAACGGAGGGTTTGGCAAAGCCTACGCACTCAATGCATCAGACTTTAGCGTCGAGTGTGAGGACTGGAGCGCGTGGAACACGATGGAGCACGGTGCCGTAGAACATATGAACGACGATCACAGCGATGCGAATGCGCTGTATGGCGAAGTACTCTGCAAAGCGGGCGCTGGTGCCTGGCGGTTAACCGGTCTCGACCCCGAAGGCGTCGATCTCGCGCTGGGCGATAGGCACGAGCGCTATACCTACCCTACCGCTCTGACAAACGCCGCCGGTTTGCGACCCCGCCTGGTCGAACTGGTGGGTGAGGCTAGAAAACGGCAGGCTCAGTAGAACCAGTGGCAATCATCCGGACTTCTAGACGCCTACCGGCGCTTTCTGCAACTCCCGACTACTTCTGAACTTCAGCACGGTAATCGTGAGTGCGGGCAGCATGGTCAGGGTCACCAACATTGATCCCAAAATACCGAACATCACAATCACCCCTACCCCACGGTAAAGCTCGGTTCCCGCACCAGGAATCAAAACCAGTGGCGCCAGGCCGAACAGGGTTGTCATCGTACTCATCGCGATCGGCCTCAGGCGAGTCCGTACGGCCTCGCGGACCGCCAGAGTTGGCTCCATGTCCTCGGCCACATTCTGAATTGCACGATGCACCACCAGGATCGGGTTGTTCACCACGGTGCCCATGAGAATCAAGAACCCAAGCATCGAGATCATGTCGAATGGTTGGGTAATGGCAGCCAGCCCAACGGCGGGGAGCAGCGCCCCAACGCCGTTCAATACGCTAAGGCCCACAAGGCCACCGGCCACGCCTACCGGAATCGTGGTCAGAATAAGCAGCGGATAGCCCCAGTGACTGAAGATCGCGACCATCAGCAAATACACAATGAACAATGCCACCGCGTAGTTGCCGATCAGCGCTTCGCGCGTTGCATCTAACTGATCCGCGGCGCCGGTGATCGATACCGACACGGACTGAGGTAGCTCACCGGACTCCCGGAGATACCTGACCACCTGGTCCTGAACGATGTCCACGCCATCCTCAAGTGCGACTGAGCGCGGCGGAATGATGTTCAACGTCACCGTCCGGCGCCCGCCTACGCGTCTAATCGCACTGGTATCGACGGTCTCTACCAGGGTCACAAGACTGCCCAGGGACACGAGGTCACCACTTGGCGTATAAATCGGCACCTGTTGCAGGCGCTCCAGTACAAGTTCCCGACCACTTGCGCTGAAAAGGTAAATATCAATTTTGTCATCGCCCAGAAAAAACTCGTCTACGTAAGCGCCATCGGTGAGGGCGGCAACTGCGAAGCCCAGTTCTTCGGCCGACACATTCAGCGCGGCGGCACGCTCCCAGTCCGGTCGCAGCTGAATTAGAGGTTGGGCGAGGCTGAGTGCCGAGGGCTGACTCTGGATGCGCGGATTGTCGAAGACCTCTGCGGCTCGATCCTCAGCAATGTTGGCCACGCGATAGATTGTTTCGAGGTCCGGCCCGGCGATATCCAGGTTGATACTCCGAGAACCACCGTCGTTGCTGGAGATGATTGAACCTCGCGCAGCAAAGGCGCGCATCCCAGGATACTCGCGGAACACCGAGGTGAGTCCGTCCATCAAAGACTCGATATGACGAGGTTCGACGGGCTCAGAGATCACCCGCATACCGCCCGAGTTCACAAACATGTTGAAATATTTAATCGGCGGGACTGGGGTAAGACCGTCCTCAAATCGCTGCGACCCGGCATCTACCTCGCGCTGCAATCGGACGGCGACCTCGTCGGCGATTCCCTGCATCGTATCCATGTTGTAGCCCGGTGGAGCGTTCATCGCAGAGAACACCTTCGGCTCTTCACCTTCGGGCAAATACTCCGCCGCGGGGGTCAATCCTATGATGACGCCAACGCTGGCCAGCAGAGCCAGCGCTATCGTAGCCAGACGGCGGCGTTGCGTATGACAGCAGGCCTGCGTCAGGGCAAGCACCCACTGGACTGCTCGGGATTCCATAACGTCCCCGACGGCAGGGGTTGTCTTCATGCGGGCGGCGGCTGTCGGAATAACCGTGACCGCGACCAACATGGAAGCAAGAATGGCCGAAGATACGGCAATCGCAATATCGGAATACAGCTGCCCGGCTTCCTGCTCCACGAACGAGACGGGCAGGAACACCAGTACGGTGGTCATGGTCGAGGCGAAGACCGCAGGCCAGACTTCGCGTACGCCGTCGACCGCCGCTTTGAATGCGGACTCGCCCCGACGCCGGGCGAGCTCGATGTTCTCTAACACCACGATACTGTTGTCCAGCGTCATGCCCAGAGCGAACGCGATACCAGCCAGAGAAATCACGTTGATTGTGCGGCCCAGCGTCAGCAAGCCAAGAAACGCCACGATGACGCAAATAGGAATACCGATTGCACCAATCAAAGTCGCCTGCGCAGAGCGCAGAAACACATAGAGAATCGCCACCGCCAGGGCAGCGCCGAGGGCCAGGTTTTGCCAGACGTTGGCGATAGACGCGCGAACGTAGCGCACATCATCGCTCATCAGCGACATCTGCAGACCTGCCGGGCGAAGCTCTTGCTCATTGAGCTCAGAGACCACCTGTAACATGTCATCCTTAATGTCCAGGACGTTCGAGCCGGCTTCCTTGCGCACTGCCATCATGATGTGGGGCCCGCCGTTGAACCGCGAGCTCGACCGAGTCTCGAAATGATCGAGTTCTACCTCGGCCACATCGGCCAGGCGGATAATCTGGTCGTCACGGCGAATCAGAATCAGGTTGCGCAGATCTTCAAGGTCCGAGAACCGACCAACGGTTCGCAGCAGGTACTGGCGCTTCCCTGCCTCTACATCCCCACCCGAGCGATCCCGGTTGCGACTGCGAATCGCACCGCGGAGCTCAGACAGAGAGATCTCGCGCTGCGCGAGACGAGCCGGATCGACAACGATCTTTATCTGCCGCCGCGAGCCCCCCCAAATCGAGATCTCCGACACTCCGGTAACGCTGGCCATGCGGGGCCTGACGGTATCGCGCAGGTAGTCAAGCGACAGATCCATGTCAATCGCCCTTGGGTTTCCCTCGAGCGGGCGGACCGAAAAAAACATAAAGGCATTGCTTGAGAATGAGCTTGCGTAGATCTGGGGCTCGTCTACGTCTTCTGGGTAAGACGGTACCTGACTCAATGCGTTGCTGACCCGAATCATCATCTCGGTGATGTCGGTACCCAGCGGAAACTCCAGCTCGATTTGGGCGCTTCCGGTTTCGGCTGTGGCGGTGATTCGCGAGAGGTTCGGAAGATTGCGCAGGTAGTCCTCCTGCTCAATGAGGATCTCCTGCTCTACATCCTGAGGTGTGGCTCCAGGCCAGCTTGTGCGCACGCTGATGACCCGGGTATCCAGGTCCGGGATCATCTGCACGGGGATTCGCGTTGCCGCGACCAGGCCCATGACGCAGACAATCAACGTCACGACGGTGGTGAGAATTCCCTTGCTGATTACCCGCTCGAACATACCCCAACCCTAGTCGATGATGCGGACCGGCTGCGAGTCACGAAGCGACTCGTTCCCCTGGATCACAACGCGTTCGCCGGACTTAAGCCCCGATACAACCTCGACCTTGCCCCGAAAACTCTGGCCGGTCTGCACAAAACGCTCGTCGGCAAAGGGTTGGCCGTCTCGATCTTCGATCGCCCAAACCACGCTGCGACCATCGTTATAGCGCAGAACGGCGTCGCGTGGTACGGACACCGCGCTGTAACCCACATCGATAGCGAGCTCCGCCTGCGCGGAAGTTCCTGGTCGCATGTTCTCCGGGGTCTCCTTCGCAATCAGACGGAGCAGAAAGGTCCGAGATCCTGGATTGCTTACCGGTACAACTACCGCGACCTCGGCAGGATAGCGCTGTGAAGAATTCCCCGCGAAAGAGATGCTCGCCTCCGCGCTGCGGCTGATTCGACCCAGATAGCTCTCGGAGACCTGAAAGTCGATGTATAGCTGTTCAAGAGAGACCAACTGAAAAACGGTCTGACCGGGGGTCACCCACTCGCCCACGTCGATGGCTCGCTCGCTGATAAGACCGGCAAATGGAGCTCGCAGAACATGCCTCTGGAGGATCCCCTCACTGCGCCCCGCCACCGCCATAGCGCGCTGCAGCGCGGCTTCGTCCTCGAGGGACTCGGATTCGAGATCACGTACGGCGGTTTCGGCGATAGTCTTCTGCGGCGCGAGCCTGCGGGCCTCGGCGAGTCGACGCCTGGCATCCTGAAGCGCCTGCCGCGCCTGGGCGGCCGCGGCCTGGTCGCTTTGCAGCTGGTAGCGCGCCAACTCCTCGTCCAGAACAAGCAATTCATCGCCCTCGGCGACTTCGCTGCCCACATCGACGCGCAGCTGCCTAACCAGCCCACTGGTCGCGGTTGACAATGCCGCATTGCTAGCCGCAGTGACGGAGCCAGATAGCTGCAATAGCTGGCGCACCGGTTCTTCCAAAGCGATGGCGACGCGTATCGGTGCGCGACGCTCTTCCTGAGCCCCCGTCAAAGAAGTTAAACAGCCAAACAGCAGGAAGCCGGCCAGCGTTTGCCGGAATAGGAGAGCCGATCTGAAAGCGATAACCATCGTGTTCACGGTAATCCGAACAATCCCGGAGCTTGTTTCATCTCGATTTGATCTCACTTGAGGCCCGACAAAAGTAGCTTCTTTCAAGCCATGGCACACGAACAGGCTAACACACGGTGAAGCGAAGAATCTGTGGACTGCACCAGGCCCTTCCGGAATCATTTCAGTACTCTTGCGCGACGCTTTCTCGGAGTTTTCTCGAAGCTTTTTCGACACTTCTTCGAAGCTTATTCGTCCGTTTCTCGACCCTTGCGAGGCCGGAGTGAACAGATTTGATTGCCATCCACCATCGAACTCCGTAGTGTCACAATCCAGTCATCAATTTCGGTCACTTTAGTCGCAGCGCGAAATCCACGACAGGGGATGACTCAGCAACTTTGAACTTAACTTTCAGGCGCCGATGAGTCAGGCACTCATGGGTCAGTCGCTGAGCCTCACTCTTTCACTCGTACGCATAATTCGGACACACGATCTACTCATTCGGGAAACTCAGCATTCATGTATCGATCAGCACCTTTGATTTGTGGTACCCAGAAGCGTCACTCACTGCACTCCTATCCCGCGTACCCCGCGCTGAACGCGACGAAGATCACCGGGCGAGCTTGTCAAGTATTTGTACTTGCAACAGGAATGGCGCTTTCGTGCCAATCCCAGGGTGCAGTGCTGGCGGAGTGGGACACCGCGCCCAGTACCGAAAACGCAACTCTTGCCCCCACGACCACTGATCCTTCGATTGATGCCACGCAGCTCTCGACGGGTGGCGGCATCATCGCCAATAGCGGCGGCACCTGGAACTGGCGCGACTGGGATGTGGCGTCAACCGACTTTGACCAGGCCGTCGCCGCCGGCGATTTCTGGACCTGGGGATTCACGGTAACCGGGGGCCCGATTACACCCGAGACGTTCGACATTCGTCTTGATCGATCCGGATCGGGTCCGGACGACGTCGAGATCCGCGTGAGTGTCAATGGAGGAGCCGGTATTACGGTGCTCACCCAGGATTACGGCGATAGCGGCTCCGGAGTGAGCTTTACTGGTGTCGACCTCAGTGCTCTTGGCACTCTTAATACCGGTGACACCGTTGTCTTCACGCTCGCTGCGTTTAATTCAGAAAGCAGCGGCGGCACCTTCGATCTTGAAACCGTCGACTTCGGCGGCGCGGATCCACGCTCGCTGCGAATCGAAGGCACGGTGGGTTCCGTCGGTGATTTGCCCCCGAGTGTCGCCTCCACAGTTCCAGAAGACGGCGCCACAGGCGTCGCAGTCGAGACCGACATCACCATCACTTTCAGCGAGCCCGTAACCGTCACTCCGGACGTATGGTTTGCGCTGGATTGCACCGTGAGTGGAAGTGATCTCCCGGCGGTGGTTTCGTCCGGCGACAGCACAACGTTCGTGCTGGATCCAGTGAGTGATCTGGCACCGGGCGAAAGCTGCTCGGTCACGATCACAGCCAGTAATGTTGTTGACCAGGATGAAACCGCTAACAACCTGGTTGAGGATGTCAGCTTCTCTTTCGATATCGCACCCGATGTATCGGCCTCGCCGGCTGTGTTTATCAACGAATTCCACTATGACAATGACGGCGGCGACGAGGGTGAGTTCATCGAAATTGCGGGGCCGAGTGGTACGGACCTCACTGGTTGGAGCATTGTGCTCTATAACGGCAACGGGGGCGTCACTTACGGCAGTCCCGCCGTATTCAGCGAAACGCTCGCCGATGAAACGGGCACGGGCTTTGGGTTTGCCGTGGTGAGTTATCCGAGTAATGGCATTCAGAACGGACCGGACGGAATCGCGCTGGTCGATGGTGCAGGTAATCTGGTTCAGTTCCTGTCGTACGAAGGAAGCTTTGTCGCGGCCAACGGGCCTGCGGCGGGTGTGCTGTCCGAGGACATTGGCGAGCGGGAAGTCGGCTCGACCCCGATTGGCGACTCGCTGCAGCTGACCGGTGACGGGACTACCTACGCCGATTTCGTCTGGGCCGCTCCAGGCCCGCAGACGGTCGCCTGCTCCAACAACGAACAGACTTTCGCTGGAGGCGCCAGCGAGTGCCTGCTTGAGCTGACCATTCCAGAGATTCAGGGTGAGGGTGCAGCCAGTCCCCAGGTCTCGCAGACCGTAGTAACAACCGGCGTAGTCACCGGAGACTTCCAGGGCGTGCCGGAGTCTGATCGGTTCCATCCGGATCAGCTGGAGGGCTTCTTCATCCAGGACGTCAGCGGCGACGGCGACCCGGCAACCTCTGACGGCATCTTCGTGAGCTGCGATGACTGCAGCAGCGATTCGGTTAGCCAGGGCGATGTGGTCACTGTCACCGGGATCGTCGAGGAGTCCTTTGGACTGACGAGCATTAACGTTGCGAACAACGATGGGATCATGATCGACGGCGCCGCCGGGTTACCAGCACCCGTGTTGATAGACCTGCCCCTGAGCGCTGTTGATGGCTACGAAGCGTTTGAAGGCATGCTGATCACCTTCAGCGACGAACTGTTTGTATCGGAGTACTTTCAGCTTGGGCGCTTCGGTGAGGTTGTCCTCATTGAGGGCAGCAGGCCCTATCAGTTCACGCATGACAACGCTCCTGATACCAGCGGCCTTGTTGCTTTCGAAGCCGAACTTGAAACGCGACGAATCATTCTTGATGACGATGCCAATGGAAGCAATCAGGCACTGTTTCAGGATCTGAACGTCTTCCACCCCCAGCCCGGCCTGAGTACAACCAACCTGTTCCGAGGCGGTGATTCGATCACCAACCTCACCGGTGTTCTGGATTTTTCCTTCGGTCTCTATCGCGTGCGTCCGATCGCTGGATTTAGCTACGAGTTCACACCACTGAACACTCGCGCTACCAATGCAGCCCCCGCGGACGTCGGCGGTACGCTGAAAGTTGTCAGCGCCAACGTGCTGAACTACTTCACGACGATCGACGTGACAAGTGGAAGCGATGGGGACTGTTCGCCAAGCGGCACTCTGGACTGCCGCGGAGCCGATTCCGCCCTCGAGCTCGCACGCCAGACAGAGAAGCTCACCTCAGCCTTGTGTGCTATCGATGGCGATATCGTGGGACTCAGTGAGATTGAGAATGACGCCAGCGGTACAGGATCGCTAAGCACACTCGCAACGGCTCTCACGACCGCCGGCTGCGGCCCCTATGACTTTGTGGACGCGGGTCCCCTGGGAACCGACGCGATCAAGGTCGCATTTCTCTACAACCCTGACACCGTCACGCCGGTGGCCGGGCAGTCATACGTCGTCGACAACTCGATTGACCCTGACTACCAGGACAACAGAAACCGCCCAACCCTGGTGCAGGTATTCGAAGAGATTGCCAGCGGTGGGAAGCTGATCGTGGCGGCCCACCATCTGAAATCCAAGGGTTCCGATTGCGATGACCTGGGTGATCCGGATTTGAACGATGGTCAGGGCAACTGCAGTCAGACCCGCGCACGGGCCGCACAGATCGTGGTGGATTACATCAACAACACGGTCATTCCGGCGGCGGGAACTGACAGAGTCCTCGCCATCGGTGACCTCAATGCTTACAAGCGAGAGGATGCGGTACGCGCTTACATCGATGCGGGCTATGTCGACCTGGTCGAAGAATTCGGCGGAGACGATGCCTACAGCTTCGTGTTTGGCGGTCAGCTTGGCTACCTGGATCACGCCCTGGGCCTGAATCTGGGTGACGCTGTGACCGGCACTACCGAGTGGCACATCAATGCGGACGAAATAAGTCTGTTCGACTACAACGACGACATACGGGATGAGGGCGAGCGAAGCTTTGAAGAGGAGCCCGACAACCTGCCCTTGTACGACCCAGGTCCATGGCGATCGTCGGATCACGATCCGGTGATCGTGGGACTGACGCTCGGTTCATCAGCATCGGTCGACGGCGATCTCGACGGCGACGGCGACGTAGACTTCGATGACTACCGCGCCTTGCTCAGCGTCTTCCGCTTGCCTGCGTCCGCAAGCCCCCTCGCGGCGGTCGCCGACTTCGACGGCAGTGGGACTGTCGATATTCGGGACCTGCTCATCTGGAGAGGGTTCCTGCGGGCCTTTAGAGCCGGGTAGTCAGCATCGACCGATTAAGGTCTTACAAAGCTGACCGAGCCGTCTTCTCGGGCCGAGTCGGGACTGGATCCGGTCTCATATGCGATGCCGATGGCACTGCTCGTGAGACCGGACGAGTTCGTCAATTGCGCAACGCTTGGTAGGTCGAAATGAGAATCGCAGTGCTCCGGCAACCTGCAGATTTCGACCGTTTTTTTGGCCGGCGGTCTTTGGTGGAAGGCCGTCAGGCGTGGTTCGCAGCAGCGAGGTATTCCGTGTGCAGCTGATCCACGATCTGCTGCACTGATTGAATCTTGTTGATCGCGCCCACTCCCTGACCTGCGGCCCAGACTTCTTTCCAGCGCCTCGCATCTCCGGCGGAACTGACAATGTCGATATCTCCGGGGGGCGGCATGTTGGCCGGGTCGTAGCCTGCCGCTTCCAAGCTGGCGCGCAGCCAATGCGCTTTGACGCCCGTCAGAGCATCCGAACAAACGATGTCGGCTCCGGTACTGTCAACCACCATTTGCTTATACGCGGCCTCGGCCATGCTTTCGTGACTGACAATGAAGCGTGTGCCCAGGTAGGCGTAGACAGCCCCCAGTATCTGCGCAGCGCGAATAGCCCTGCCGCTGCTGATTCCGAAATTCCTGAAGCTTAAGACCGAAAACACCGGATCGCATCATGTACTTTCATTTTGTATTATGCACGCGGTTTTTAAGCTCGACCGCGAACAATGCCGAAAGAAACAACTCTGGAAACCCTCTGTCTTAGACTGGCAATGATGGTGCAGGGCTTCCACCCAGAGGCCGATCAGATTCTGGTGACACTCCGACGCCAATTGGACAATGGAGCCGACGCGGAGCTCATACGGGAGCACGCTCAAAGACTTGCACGCATAGTCATGAGCGTAAGGGAGGAACGGGACAACAGTCCCCCTTCAGAAGCCTCCGGTACCGATCTTTCGGGTATCGGTGGTGTAATTCAGGCAATCCCTGCATCGACCAGCGATCGCCAACGGGTTGCCAAGCAGGTGAGCAGGATTCTTTCCGGTAACTCTGCGCTCGCCCGTCAGAAAGAAATGATCGATCTGCTTCAGGTCGTGGCGGCCCTTCATCCAGATAAGGAAGCTTCGTCGGGCGGCAAGAACGGCTTCCTGGCGGGCATCCGCAAGAAAAACACCACCGCCTCAGACAGTGAAGAACCTCATCGGACGCTCTATACCAAACTGATGGATCGGCTGACACAGCATCTTGATGTTCTCAACGGCAACTCGGTCAAAGGACGGACGATTCGCGACGCACTGTCGAGCGCCATGCAGCCGGCCGAGGCGAAAGAGGTACTGCAGAATGTGCTGGCCGAGATCGAAGAGATCGATACCCGTGTTCGTCAGGAACGCACTCAAACCACCGAATTCCTTGGGGACTTGCATAGCAAGCTGAGCGGATTTGAATCCATTCTCGCCAGTCTTGTGGATTCGGACGACAGCTCGGTCAGTCGATCGCAGGAGCTCCGTGAGCAGGTCGTCGAAGATGCCCGGCAAATCCGCCAGGCGGTCGATGCCCCGGACATAGCAACGTTGCGAACTCAGGTAGAGCAAGGTCTCAGCAGCATTGGCGATCGGCTTGCGCAGCATCTGGAGGCGGAGAAGCAGCATAACGAAGCGTCCCGGGAGCAGATCAGCGAACTGAATACCAAGCTCGCGAGCCTAGAAAACGAGGCTGAAGTTCTTCGCAGTGAAGTACGAACCGCCGGCGACCTCGCCATGAAGGACCCATTGACCGGTGTATACAACCGCACGGGCTACGAGGAGCGTGCCGCCGAGTTGTATGCTCGCTGGCAGCGAGCCCGAAAACAACTCGCCCTGGTCTTTGTGGACTGCAATCGGTTCAAGCAGATAAACGATTCCTACGGACACGCCGCCGGAGATCTTGTGCTCACAAAAGTGGCCGATGTGTTGCGCTCCAGATCACGCGCCAGCGACGTCGTCTGCCGCTACGGAGGGGATGAGTTTGTTGTGATGCTACCCGATACCAGGATGGGCGAAGCCGAGACCTTTGCGAAAAGCGCGTTCCAGGACGTGATAGGCGCTGGATTCAACGACAACGGTAAACCCATCGACGTATCGATATCCTGTGGCATAACGGAGCTCAAGGAAGGTGACGAGATGGAAGATGCGCTGGCCCGCGCCGACGAGGCCATGTACGTTGCTAAAAGCAAGGATGAGCTTACGATACATTCGATCGCCTAAAACCAGCAGGCCGCGCCGCCTGATCATCGCTCAACCAACTCTACCCGGCGATTGCGCTCTCTTCCCGCGTCGCTTGTATTGGTAAAAACAGGCGCTAGCGGTCCAACACCGTGGCCCTCTATGCGCTCAGGCGCGATGCTGTAATCCGCGATCAGTGTCGCTGCCACAGCGTCCGCCCGGGCTTTCGAAAGACTCATGTTGTAGCTGCGAGCACCCTTCGAGTCGGTATGCCCGACAACATAGAACGTGAGATCAGGGTTGTCGTTCATAAACTCCACCACGGCCCGAAGTGCTTCGGATGACTCGGGCTTCAACTTGGCGCTGTCAAACTCGAAGAATATGCCATCGAGCACAACGCGCCCTTCTTCGAAGATACCGCTCCCGATGGCTTCGGCATCGACTACGACCAGGCCGGTTTCGGCTGCTGCCACTTCTACTATGTCGATCAGTGCCCCGATGTAGTCGACGTCGTGAAGCTCCAGGTTGACAACCACATAAACTCGTCCAGCTGCCCGGTCCTTGGTCGCGACAATCGCTCCGGCACCGCCGGAGCCGGCTGTACCAGCCTTCTGCGTATTGGCCTCACCCCCACTCGCCCAGGGGTTAGTTCGCAAATACACATCCAACCACTGACCGGAACCGATTTCTCTCCCATTGCGGGCTTCAGAGAACCGGCTTGCGAGTAATTCGAAGCCTTCAGCTTCAAGTGCGCCTTTGTAATTCAGAAAGATCTCAGAGGCGGTGCGATCTGTGCCCCGGTAGGTGTACAGAGTGCGAGTAACGAGACCCGTCATCTCAACCCAGTCATCGATTTTTCTGTAGCCCGTCACCGGACCAACCGGCACCCGAAACTCCCGGTAGTTATCGATCTCCTGCCAGGTAATTGTCTGGCCGGGATAGCGCTGGATCAGGGGATGTTCTAAGGCACCTGCCGCATCGGTCTCCGCTGCTTGACCGAGCACAGCGCACGACGAAACGCTCCAGATAGTGGCAAAAGCGAGCATCATGATGATTTTCATTGAGCGCCTCTCTTCAGTCTGTTTAGACTGATCAATAAAACATCTCTCATCGATGGCACCGCGCGCTACCTGTTCGTCAGGGATGGAATTTGACGGTCGTCGGTGCACCCACTAAAGCACGTACCAGTCGACAAAGCCGCGAGTTCAGTAGGCATAGAAAAACCGGGCATGTTCGATCTGGTGTTGCCGCTCTTTCGGTACAAACAAAAAAGCGGGCAATTGCCCGCTTTTGGTTGTAGCTGAGAGCGACCAGAGATTACAAAGGCTGGATGTTCTCCGCTTGAGGTCCTTTCTGGCCCTGGGTGACGGTGAACTGGACCTGCTGTCCTTCGCTCAGCGTCTTGAAGCCGCTGCCCTGGATTGCACTGAAGTGTGCAAATACATCGGGCCCGCCCTCGCGCTCAATAAAGCCGAAGCCTTTTGTCTCGTTGAACCATTTGACCGTACCGGTGACTGTTTCTGACATTGAAGTGTTCCTGATTTCTACAATTGAGTGAATTCGCGCTATTTAACAGCACTTGCTGGACAACGAGCAATAACACAAGAAAAATCGGGACGAAGATCAGAAACGATCGGACGTGCGAGGTTTGTGGAAAAAGCCTTCATCTAGCGCGCGCGATCCTGCAGTACTAACGAGGCTTGGTCAACCTTTTTTGTTCATCATTTCTGCCAATCTCGGCAGTCGAAGCCTCTTCTTCGCCTAGTAGCCGATTGTTACGGTTTCGGTTTTTGATCCCGTGGAGATGAGCAAAGCGAGGCCAGCCTTGCGAGTGACCGCCGCGTTTTCGCGACCCTAGACTCGAGCACGAGCTTTCTCGCGCTGTCTGTTCCGGGCCGTCTCTTTTCCGCTTCCGCGCCATCTCTTTCCGCGCCCTCTCTCTACTGTGTACGGTCCTCAGACGGATCGACCGACACGTTGAACCTGTATCTCAGGGCTAAGTCGTCCGCTGCGGCCAGAAAATGCACTAATGAGAGTCGCTAACCTTCTCCCTTCGTTCCTCCGATCTCGGATGGCTGGAAAACCAACTACCCAGCCGACCCTCGTCATCTGTACCCAGTGACTGTTCCATACGAATAAGCAGATCCGACAGAACATCGGTCGGGATATCTTTGCTGTGCAGATACTGGAAAGCAAACGCATCGGCTTCGCGCTCGAAATCACGTGAGTACCTGGACTGCAGCAATAGAGTCGGTACGGCAGCGGCGAATGCTGTGATGTTGGTAAGGTCGCCCGTAATGCTGGCGATGAGAACCGCGCTGGCTGAGTTCTGTAGAAGCGTCCTGAGTCCGTGGCGCTCGTAGAGATGCCCAACCTCATGAGCGATCACGGCTAGCAGCTCATCGTCAGACGCCGTGAGTTGCACCAGCTCGTCGGTCATGATGACCACACCGCCGGGAACAGCAAACGCGTTGGGACCGATCCTCGACTTGCGCAGCTCCATTCGGTACGCACTAAATTCGGGCCTCGTGGCCCGTACCTCATTAAATAAGTACTGCAACCGTTCTTGCTGCTCGCGACTAAGCGCGGTAGGCGAGAACACGACCCCATCTAACGCGCTAAGACTTTGTTCGCTGATTTCTGCCTCGAGGTCTGGCGGTACCGCGTGGGCGATTTGTTTGGCAGCAGCCGGGATACCGATCGTTACCGCTGCCCACACGACAGACACCGTCAAAACAAGGGCAGCAGCAGCCCATCGCCACTTCTTTTCGAGGACCCCCACCCAACTCTTACCACCGAGAGACTCACTAAGGTGGCTTACGAAGTCATCGTCGCTAACACGCAGTGATCCGCCGTCCGGTAATTCGATAACCCAGTCACCGTGACCAACTGGAGGAGTAACCCGGAGCTCATTCCTCGCGTAAGTACGACTGACCTCCGCCAGCTGCAGCCTGATGCCTTCACTTATCAAGACCAACTGGGCTTCACTTCCGCCAGATCGCTGTCCATCGAAGTACCGGGCTTGGATCATTGCTAGAACGCCAAGTCCACATCCACGTCAAATACTGAGCCAACTTCGTCGCCAATCGCAGAGCTGTCGCGAGTGTTCGCGGCGGCGAATGCGTCAGGGTCATCCTGCATTTCGACAGTAAGGTGATCCGCCCTGTATCTGGCCAGGCGGATCTTTGCCCAGGGAATCATTAGGCCAAAAGTAAAGACAATGGCGAGTATGTTGGTCGCGTAGATCCAGATCATGTACCGGACGGACAGGTCCGACAAAAAACGATTGTTGCCGAGAGTCAGAGAATTCCAGACATAATTTCTCTGACGAACGGATACGTAGACACCTAGCACGAGATAGAAAAACGCTAGTGGAAGAAGCACGACGAGCTGCCCAGTCTCGTGATCGAGGTCTGACAAGTCGAACGATTTGCCGAACATTGCTCCAAAGACTCCGAATAAGACGAAAACAGTCAGGGCTATACCAATTGACTTAAGGTAAATGAAGTAGAAAGCAGTCGAGGTACCGGATAGGGCAAACCTGGTCATCCCATAGGCCGAGTTATTCGCGACAAACTGGTTTCGCCAGAACAGCGCGCTCGGTGTCCCCAATCCCAGCGATACAGCGGCAAAGGCAACGCCTCCGTAGATCACCTTGAACGCACCGGCGTAGTGACGTTTGAAATCGAAACGAATCCCGTTGAATGAGCTGTTTCGCATATGAAACGAACGCGATCTCACAAGCAGCCATGGCGCCATCAGCAATACGCCAAGGAGTATTAGCAGAGAAACATTCGGGAAGTACTGCGCACCGAAGTAATAGATCGAAAATAGGGCGACGGCAATAAAGCGCCCTATCAGTATCGACCTGGGATTAGCGTGGTAATCGAAATGCCCGCCCGCGATGGACGTGTTTGAGTAGAAGTACCTCAGCGTTCGGACTTTAGCCCAAGCGGAGTAAATCCCAAGGGTAAGAACCGTCAATGCAATATTCACGATCCATATTCTGAAATACTCGCCCGGACGCCCGGTGAATTGCACGCTGAGGTGTTGTGTCGACTCAGGAGCGTCAGAGCCCGTGAGTTCAGTCACTTCGTTCACTCCAATTATCTCTAGTATCTGCCAAACGACTGGACAACATCGTACAAACCGACGATCTACTTGTGAATCAGGAACGATTCAGTTCCTTATCGACGGTCACGTGGCAGAGCCTTTACGCTTAACGGGTAAAAACTACTAAGTGCTACCCAGAAAGCTGCCGTTAAGTTACGAAGCTGAAGGCCTCACTCACAGAGGTAGCTCAACCTATGCTTCGATGTGATCTTTGTCTAGTTCAGGCTCTTCGTGCTTAGCAGGGCGAGCTTTGACCGATACGACGTAGCCAACCGTGGACAGGACGAGGCCCACAACTGCACCGCTTACGGCCACCCCCAGCAAATAAACTGTCTGCAAAGCCCAGGACATCAGCAAAAAGGTCTCCCCGTTCAATAGAACTACGGCGCCCACGAGCAGAAGCGGGTGCGGTTTGAATCTGATGCTCGACATGAATTGAGGCCCCATATGATTCGATTTGCATGTTCATGTTCGCGCGTCTTGCACCTACCGTATTGACTTAGGACGACAGACTCGTGGCTCGGCGCGCCAAGTAGGAAACTCAAAGGTTAAGCACGCGTCCGAATCCTTTGGCCGTCTGTAGGCGTTAATCGGCATAGGGCTGAGGACTTGCTGATCAAAAAGCCGACGTTCAGATTTTCGGTTGCGACTAGCAGCACACGGCCCTACTGAGACAGTAATCTGCGCGCCTTTTGAGTAAACTATCGCCAGAGTTCAGAGTCTTGAGGACTCTGCGTCCGACCGACGCGGGTGCGACGTATGCTGATGCGATTTACGCGGGCATTCAAACTAGAACTACGTTCGGTTTTTCTGACGGTTGCGCTCTCGCTCGGCGCGAGCGCCGGTGAGCCACCGATAATCAAAACCCAAAACGGCGCTACTCCTTCGGATACCGGCTGGAACCTGACAAGCTTCGGTTCAGTGGACGTAAACGGGTCTGTAGTCGACCCAGACTTTAATCAACCGGTCTGGGAGATCTCCGACGTTGACGGATCGGGGCGAGCTCGTTGGGAGTTGGATGCGGCGGATCTGGTGGGATTCGGCCCCGGTACCGATTTCCGGCTGCGGGCGCGCGTTCGGGTCATTGGGGCGAATCGTAGTGCCAGTGCGGGAACGCTGCTGGAGGTCGCTGACGGGAACGAGCGTTATGTATTTACTCTCGGCAAGCTCCGCAGCACCACGCTCTATAACTTTCTCGAGTCCAGCATCAGCGATGAGTTTGTTCAATCGGAAGAAGGAGCCGGCACAGAGTACCTAAACATCGAGCTGCTTCGAGTGGATGGCGTCGTTGTCCTACTTGTAAACGATGCCCTTAGTCGCCGCGTACCCCATGCGATCAGCACCGACTCTCTGCTGCGAGTCAACTTTGGCGATGGAGCTAGGTCACAGATTGGAGGCATGTACGTTAGCAGCGTGTCCTTTGAGTGGGGAGAGTTCGTGCTTCCATGCGCTGTCAGCCTTATGGATGGCACGATAGACCAGGCATTTATTGACGCCTTTCCGAACAACATCACCGCCGAATGTCCACAGCAGACCATCGTTACTCAGGCATTAGCATTGGATTCGGTCGCGAGTCTGGATGGCTTGGGTTCTGTCGATACGATTATTGGTGGCGTTCTCTTTACCGGTCATGCTCCCCAGGGGACGGTCGTCGGTTGGCCAGCGCTCAAGCAAATAAACGGTGGGTTAAACTTTTTCTCCGTCACGAATCTTCGGACGATCAGTGGGTTCGAAAACCTGCAGTCAATCGGCGACGTTATGGTGGCATTCGGTAATCCAGATTTGGAGTCCATCGCAGGATTTTCTAACCTCGCTTCCGTGGGCGATGAGTTTTTTGTCTTTGACAACGCCCAACTACGCTCCATCACCGGATTTCAGAACCTCGCGATGGTCAGGGGACTCTATCGCGTGGTCAATAATCCGGTTTTAACGGACGTATCCGGCTTCTCGAGTCTCGTTTCGGTAAGCGAGGACTTCGTAGTCTCAGGGAACAGCAGTCTCGCGAACTGTGAAGTGTTTTCGTTTTTGATAGACGCTGAAGACGATGCTGAACCTGGGCCCGCCGAGGGTCACCCTCAACCCGATGTGGGTTTATCTGTGCAACTGAGCTCTAACAGAGACGGTTGCAACGCGATTTCAGAGATTTTGCGCGACGCTGATGGCGATGGTATTCAAGATCATCGCGATGCCTTTCCCAATGACTTCGACAACGACGGCGCTGATGACGATGTGGATTCGTTTCCTACCGATCCAAGTGAGACGCAAGACAGCGACGGCGACGGGATTGGCGATAATCGCGAGGCGCAGCTTGGAACGGACCCATTGCGTGCAGACAGTGATGGAGATGGCTTCACCGATCCTGAAGAACTCGATCTGGGCAGTAATCCTGCCGATGGTGCTGACTTTCCATCAGCTCTCGGTCTTCCAATTCCGTTGCTAAAAGCGGCAAAAGATGCATCGAGCTGATGACGAGTTCATCTCACCTTTGGTAATACTCAGCTTCGCAGAAGTGATCGGCTTGCCATGGAACGCCGCATTAAGCTGTATGCTGCCGTGCAGGCACGCCGGGTAATACTAAAAACGTCTTGGGTAGCAGCGGTTAAACACCGAAACGAAGAGAATGAACCATCGCTGCCTTGGCTGAGTTTCGAACTGTGTGATTCATCGGGGCGGGGAGCAGTCCTCGAGACAAATAAAACGCGCCCTATCAGCTTAAAATCCGTCCGCTCCTAGCCGTTCTCAGCCAGGCATAACGCCTGTCTTTGTGAGACTCCCACGTCTGCGTTGAGAAGAAAAATCGATCAAAACTGACTTGGTCGGCTAGCAAATTTCAATCGAGACTCATAGGTATCAAATTCCGGTCACTCTTCGCCGCCCCGTGAGAAATGTAGTCAGGCTTGTTCTCTCTTTTTTCTGGTTCTAAATCCGGTTGAGCTTTGCATAGCCACGATTCACTGACCGCACAGTCCTCGATCATTAGGTCCACTTCAAGACTGCCAATGTCGAGAGAAATCTCCTCTCCGAGCTCGCACGTGAACGTAAGCTCGATCACGTCTTCGTTCAGGGCTAAGTGATAACCAACCCTTACACGACCGTTACCAATCGGATCGACCTTAATATCGGTATGACGGAATTCTCCCGATCCGCTCCTTACACCAATCGACGATTTTTGCCAGGGATGTGCGCCTTGTTCCGATTGCGCTAGTACATCGGAACCTCGCTTTACCTCCGATCGTATAACGTAGTAGTCGGCATTTGCGTAATGTGGGAGCGCGGTGCAAAGCAAGAGCCCCGGCAGCATCCTAGATCTAATCATATGAGGCTCCAAAGTCGGTCCAATTAGACTCCCGTGTCGGTTGAAAACCCCTCATTTATCGTTCTTCTTGGCATCGAACCGGTCTTACAGGCCGCCTGATCTACATGCTTTCGGCGGCGCGCCAGAATGTATGACTTAGAGCGCTAAGATGCCCATTAGTTCGGCCCCGGCTGATGATTACCTGATGAGGATTCAAACGAAAAGCTGGCGAAAGACGCGCTCTCAGTGAAGATAAAGATGAATTGGAACTCTCGTTGTTGCTCAATGACGCTGCACTTGGTTCAGCGTCTCGTCTATCCCTGCTTACCGCACACCTTTCTGAATCCGGCGGCGACGAATGGAATCATGTGATCGTAGGCGGATTGCAGATCGTCTGACCGGCACAGGCCTTTTGATAGATTTTCGATTCGACTGGTTTGGGCCAGCGTCAAAGTAAGCGCGCCCGATAGGCTCTGGTAGCACCAGAATATATCCTCGTCGCGGGCATGGGGCAGGGCCCGGCGTAACGCATCAATGAATTCGTGAACGAGTTCGTCGAACAACCGGGACATCATCCTCGGCCCCCAATATGGGGAGTTGTTGATGTACGCAATCAACGCCAGGTAATGTCGCCAGCCTTCATCGCCCGTCTCCTGAGCGATTTCCAGGGGACGCAGAAACGCCTCGATGATCTGTTCAACGGTTGGACCCCGTTTACCCGACGACGACTGACATTCGTGGAGAGCATCCCGGCGGATGTCGTTCAGGTAGCCAGCACGGCGCTCGAATACGGCTCGAAACAGATCGAGCTTCTTGCCGAAGTGGTACGCCGCCAACGCGACATCCACCTGCGCGGCTGATGCAATCTGGCGAAGCGTGACACCGTCAAAGCCCCGCTCGGCAAACAAGGCTTCGGCTGCATCCAGGATGCGCTCTCGCTTCGGAACACTCTTCTTCTTAGCCATACCCGCATTCTCATCATGCTCTGCGCAACAGTACACCTTTTGAATGTTCCGATTCGCTTCTGTTTTGGCTGCTTTTAAGTTGGCCCGGTGGATACACTATGTTGCGAACCGCGCTGATGGAAAACGAGGACTAAATGAACGACGGACAGGCTGAGTTCCACGATTTGTTTTATACGAGTGACGATAGGCTTCGTCTGTACGCACGGGATTACCCGGGACCTTCAAATAGCGATCTTCTGCCGATCCTGTGTATGCACGGACTTAGCAGAAATTCCGCGGACTTTTCCTGGATTGCGTCTCACCTCGCACAGACACGTCGCGTGATTAGCGTCGATCAGCGTGGGCGAGGCCGATCAGCTTACGACCCAAATCCTGCCAACTACACGCCGCTGACCTACGCAGGCGATATGTTTACGCTTCTCGATCACCTTGGCCTGACCCGGGTCGTTGCAATCGGTACATCGATGGGCGGCATTATGGCGATGATTATGCAGAGCCTGCAGCCGGGACGAATGGCGGCCGTGATCCTTAACGACATCGGACCGGAGCTCGACCCTTCGGGGCTTGAGCGCATCAAAAACTACGTCGGCAAGTCCCGCGAAATCCGCACCTGGGTCGATGCGGTTGCGCAAACTCGTGAGATCAATCAAGTCGCGTTTCCGTCCTACAGCGACGAGGAGTGGCTGACGTTCACGAGGGGCCTTTACACCGAGGCCGACGACGGCACACCCATACTTGCCTACGATCCTAAAATCGCTGAACCCATCGTCGATCAGGGAGAAAACGCCGTACCCCCCGATCTGTGGCCCATGTTCGAACAGATGGCAACGCTGCCCATGCTGCTAATTCGCGGCGAGTTATCGGACCTTCTGGCTGCGGATTGTGTCCGTAAAATGCTGGCCGTGGCGTCCGGTCTCAAATACACCCAGGTGCGCGAGCGCGGACACGCACCCATGCTCAACGAGCCCGAGGCCGTGGAATCGATAGAACACTTTCTCAATAGCCTGGGTGAGTAGTGAAGCTAACTAACCGGTATAGTTCGGCTCGATATTGGCTGGAGATAGTGGCTGGAGATAGTGGCTAAGCAAGTGGCTAGGTAAGCGGCTTAGTCAACGACATAGCCAAGCTCTATCAGGCTGGAACTGGCTGCAAACGATCCACCGCCTGCTCCCGAATAGGCCAGTGTACAAACGCGGCGAGCACCCCCAGAAGCGCACCAAACCACCAGACCGGTTCGTAAGAACCTAAACGGTCGTACAAAACACCCCCAAGCCAGACTCCGAGAAACGATCCGAGCTGGTGCACCAGGAATACGATACCGCCGAGCATGCCCAGGTAACGGGTACCGAACATAATCGCAACCAACGCATTCGTGGGTGGCACGGTAGAGAGCCAGAGCAAGCCCATGATCACCGAAAAGGTGAGTACCGTAGCACCGGTGGGTGGTGTCAGCAGGAACACAGCCGTCACGAGTGAGCGCGCCAGATAAATGCCCGTAAGAAACTTCGGCTTGGAGTAATGCTGACCGATGTAACCCGACGCCAGCGACCCGAGAATATTAAAAAACCCGATCGCAGAAACACCCAATACGGCATAGCGCGCGTCGATGCCCAGATCGGAAATATAGGCCGGAAAGTGGGCGGTGATGAACGCTACTTGAAAGCCGCATACGAAAAACCCCGCCATCAGCAGACGGTAAGAGCGATAAGCCAGCGCTTCACGAAGCGCGTCACCCAGTGTCTGCTCAAACTCGGCCAGATTAGCCGCTGCGGCCGGATCGCCATCAGCACGACCGCGCAGGGGGAACGCCAAAAGCGGTACCAGCAACATCATGGCGCTCGTAATGAGCAGGCTGTCCTGCCAGCCGAACCTGTCAATAAAGATCTGACTGAGCGGAGCAAAAAAGAACATGCCCGCCGAGCCTGCAGCCGTACCGAGGCCGAAGGCCAGCGATCGTTGTTCGGCGCTTACGCGACGCGCGAATGCCGCAAACACAATCCCGAAAGATCCCGCGCCGGTCGCAGCACCCACCAGCACCCCGCCACTGAGGTAGAGCGACATGGCAGAGTCAGTGCCCGACATAAGCGCAAGACCGACAGCATAGAGAATACCCGCGAGCGCCAGCACGCGACCCGCGCCCTTTTTATCGGCGAGTGCCCCGAACACCGGCTGGCTCAATCCCCATGCCAGATTTTGTATGGCCATGGCCAACCCGAACTGACTTCGGGTCAGCCCGGTGTCCTGCACCAGTGGAAGCTGAAAAAAGCCCATCGTGGAGCGCGGACCAAAGGTCAGCAAAATAAGCGCGCAGCCCGTGCCGAGAACGAGCCAGGGGAGTTGCGACGACGAGGCGGATGGTGCGGTTGACATCAGAATAGAACTAGCTGCCCTAACGTTGAGACGTTAGCACAGCTATTCGGTGAGATTCAGGCGCCCGATTAAGGCGCCCGGCTGGAGGTACTCGCTTAGGCGGCGATTTGAAGCCCCAGAGACTCCGCGACGGCCGTGTGGCGAACATGCCCCGCATGCACGTTCAGTCCCTTTTCGAACCCGGGGTCGGCCAGCAAGGCCTTGTCTACCCCGACATTTGCCAGCCGCTTGATGTAGGGCAGCGTTGCGTTGTTGAGGGCCTCCGCGGAGGTACGAGCGACACCCCCGGGCATGTTTGTTACGCAGTAGTGAACGATGCCCTCTTCGATGTAGGTCGGATCCGTGTGTGTGGTTGGCTTACTGGATGCAAAGCAGCCACCTTGATCGATAGATATATCGACCAGTACGGAACCTGGCTGCATGCGACGCAGAAGATCGTAGTCGATAAGCCGCGGAGCCGACGCACCAGGCACCAGAACCGCACCAACGACGAGATCGGCGGCCATGACAGCGTTTCTCACGTTTTCCCGGGAGGCCATCAACACACGAGCACGACCTTTAAAATCGCCACTGAGTTCTCGCAATCGATCCTGAGACTTATCGAGGATTGTCACATCCGCCAATAGCCCGCAAGCCATCTGCGCTGCATTGGCACCGGCCATGCCGCCCCCAAGAATAACCACCTTGCCCGGCGCGACCCCAGGAACTCCGCCTAGCAGTACGCCCCGCCCGCCAGCGCTGCGCTGCAGTGCTGCGGCGCCGACCTGAATCGACATACGCCCGGCCACCTCGCTCATGGGTGTCAGGAGCGGTAAGCGACCGTTCGAGTCCTCGACTGTCTCATAGGCGATCGCGGTGCAGCCACTCTCCATGAGCGCTTTGGCCTGCTCTGGTGCAGCTGCCAGGTGGAGATAGGTAAACAGAGTTTGTCCTGGACGAAGCCTTGCACACTCCGCAAGAGAGGGCTCCTTAACCTTGATGACCAGATCGGTACTGAACGCCTGCTCAACGTTTACCAACTGGGCACCGGCTTCTTTATAGGCCTGGTCAGTAAAGTAGTTCGCAGCGCCCGCGCCGGTCTCTACCAGCACCTCGTGTCCCGCAGCCGTGAGTTCGCCCACACTCGAGGGTGTCAGACCGACGCGGTGCTCTTCGATTTTTGTCTCTTTTGGTACTCCGATACGCATTATTCTTCTCCCGGAAGAGTCTGTTGTTCACATAGGCAGCTTAGGTGAAACACGGCGGAATATTGTTGCTTTATTGAGGCGCTCTTCCCGAATATTCGAATATAATTTAATCTTTATTCGTTTAATTAGAATAATCTATGAAGATTGACCGAATAGACCGAAAAATTCTTCATGCGCTACAGCTCGATGGGCGAATCACAAATGCCCAGCTGGCGGCGAGCATCAACCTCTCGGAATCCGCGTGCCTGCGCCGGGTTCGGGCCCTGGAAGACAGCGGCCTTTTGCGGGGCTACGTCGCTCTAGTGGATCAATCGCGTGCTGGCTACCCTGCCAACGTCTTTATCCGCATCACGTTGCACTCACAACAACAGGATGATCTCGCCGCCTTCGAGCTGGCTGCAGGCGAAATTCCAGAGATCATGGAGTGCTACCTGATGAGCGGAGACGCCGACTACCTCCTGCGCGTCATCGTTGCCGATGCCAGTGATTACGAACGCATTCACTCGCAGCACCTGACGCGCCTCCCGGGCGTGGCAAGAGTGCACTCGAGCTTTGCACTTCGCACCGTCACCAAAAAAACCGAGATACCGGTACGCGTATCCGCCTGACCATTCGGGTATCACGGGCGACCGACCTCCCGCGCCAGTGCGGTTGGCCAATGATCCATGAACCCGCACCCTGCCAGGACTTCTGCCATTACCGTTAGAATCCTTCCCGCTGGGCTTTGCCAAGCGCAACCTCGCAAGCGGCGGCTGGGAACTTTGCAAATCAGCCGCCTTTGTACTTCGCGACCTCTACCTATACTGGAGTCAACATCACCAATGATCGATTTTTCGAATAAGACTGCTGTCATCACGGGCGGCGCGGATGGGCTGGGCCTGAATCTCGCGAAGGCGTTGGGGCAACGCGGCATGAACATCGTGCTCGCCGATATCGAAGCAGAGCAGCTCGCGCTTGCGGCCCAGGAACTCAAAGACCTGGAGATAAGTCATCTGTCGGTCGAAATGGATGTGGCGCTTCGAGACGACTGGGAGCGCACCGCGAACGAGACTCGTGAACGCTTTGGAGACGTTCATCTGCTCTTCAACAACGCCGGAGTCAGCGGTGGCATCGGTGCGATCGAAACGATGGACGATGCCGGCTGGCGCTGGTGCATCGATGTGAACCTGATGGGCGTGGTATACGGAGCCAATACGTTTGTCCCCCTCATGAAGGCCCACGGAGAGGACGCCTGGCTGATTACCACGGCTTCGATGGCGGGAATGGGCGGCGTTCCTTTCGCAGGTGGCTATACGGCTACTAAAGCGGCTGTCGTTGCGTTATCGGAGGCCTGGGCGTTGGAACTGGCTGAAAGCAATATCCACGTCTCTACGCTCGCGCCTGCTTACGTCAAGACACGGATCCATTTATCGCATCGTAACCGCCCTGCCCGTTATCCGATGACGGTCGAACCCGGGCCCGACGTCATGAGCGTGGCAAAAGCGAGTACGCAGGCCGTCATGAGTGGCATCGACGCCGATCTGGTTAGCGAACGCGTCATCGAAGCGCTGGAAGCAGGCGAGCACTACATCTTCACCCACCCGAACTACAAGCCTGTGACGAGTCGGCGCAGCGACGCCATCGCGGCCGCGTTCGATGCCGCAGCCGCCAGCAACGCCGTCGGCCACCTGGTCGATGACCCGATTGTTACCGGGTTTGGGGACTAGCCTCCAGCGAGCCCCTAGCGCTCCTCACCCGGCAAGGTATCGACTACTCGAGAGCGATATAGTCGGCGGGGTTGCGGAGGCGGTAGCTTACCGGCATCGCTCTGAGCCCGCAGGGGAGAAACGACGCCCGAGAGTTGTTCCAGATACTCGCACCATCCCAGACCCAGCGGCAGACTGCGTGGTGGTGCGAGCTGATTGAGCTCTGCGGTGAAATCGGTCTCCGGGAACAGTGCATCCAGCACGCTTTCGAGCCGTCGGCGAACCTCGGGAATCGCTATGCGATTGCGCTCTCCCCAACTCAGCCGGTAGTCGTCACAAAACGCGTCGCCGGACGGCAATGATGTGAAGGCAACATCCCGAGAGGTGTCGAAGTAGGCGGCCATCATGAACTCCTCGACCAGCATGGCGAGATCTTCGAAGTTCGTGGAGTAGGAATAAAGGTCGTTGGCGCGATCGCCTCCGAACAGTAAGCCGATCTCGCTGGCCGAATAAGATGCTTCCCGCGAGCTGGGCTCCGCGCCCAAGAAGAGCACACCGGCAACACCATAGAGTTCCGTCGCCAACAGCGGTGTGTCCACAACGAACTCATTGGACACGTCGGTAATCTCCTGTTGGAACGGGGCCGCAAACAGGTTCAGCTCGGAGATCCTGCTGCTGGGGATAGCGGCGTTCGCATGAGCGAGCTCGTGAAACAGAAGCGAGGCAATCCAGGGGAGGATCTGCTCGAGGGTACGCGATCCTTGCTCGTCGACGTCGTACGCGGTCCTTCCCACACTTACCCCATCTTTCACATAGCGCCAAAGTGACGAAAAGTTCACTCGGCTCGTGAACTCGGCGCGGAAGTCTTCCTCAAGTGAAATAGTCTCGAATTCCTCCTGCGTCAGCCACAGAAAATCCGGATCCAGATACATGGAGTTTGTCGCCGGGGTGAAATAGGAGGGGCGAATCGTGTCTCCGATAGCAATGCTGGTGATTGACTGCATCATCGTCAGCAAAATCGGCGGCATTTCGTTGAGCACCTGCTCAAAACGATCGGCCATCCAGCTATGAGAGACAACGACTCGCTGCATTATGTCGTTGACGGTCGCCTGGGACGTGGTTTGTCCCAACACAGGCATAAACAGCATCGGGCAAAGTTCGGCGACGTAGACAGGCGACATGCAGTAGAGAAGATCCAGGGCATACAGCCCTCTCGGTCGCGCAGGCGACCAGGGCGCGCGATCCACGAGCTGTTGCCCATCAAAAGCCGATGCGTCCTGCCCCCAGTCGAACATCACATCCCGGCGCATACGATCAATCAGGAACGCCTCGCCTCGAAAATCGTCCGCATAGGCAATCGCCGACCAGGCCACCAGGTCCTGGTGATTGACAACACCATCGCTCGTGACGTCGCGGGTCACTCGCGTCGCTGCCTCATCGATTGCAACCGCCAACTGTTGATCATTTAACTGATCGAGGTCAGGCAGGACGTATTGATAAACGGCCTCCGAAAGCGCCGATACCCGGCTTATACCCTTTAACTGCTCACCAGTGAAAATCCCATGCCACGCACCGGCGACCGGTTCGCCCGACGCATCGAGGACGCCATCAAGATCGACGTCCCAGTCGTTGCCGCCGCGAACGGTTACTAAATAGAACGTGTCGTCGACGAACTGGTCCTTGGGGATGTCTACCGCCCCCATGAATCCGAGCCTAACGGACTCCTCAAGTCCCGGCCAATCATCACTAAAGAGCGCGCGCGTTCGATCCAGGGAGTAGGAGCGACCGTTCTCTAGCAGCGGTTGACCCCCGCGCAACGGCTCGATGGTAACGACCGCGTCGGTGACCGGGCCGTGAAGCTCGATGTAAAGGCAACCGGGCAGCAGCAGAAAGCTGACCAGAAACAAAAGCCGCGTTGTTCTACGCTGCAACAGCTCGATTCTCCTACTCATCTGAATCTCTTTACCTCTTTATAGAACGACACGTTGTACCCGCTGAACAGCAGTTGCTATCAACCTCACAACGTAAATAGTCACCGTACGCCATGTCAGGAATACGACTGGAGTTGCTCACTCAGCGTCCGGAATCGGGTTTGGAAGTTCTCGAGCGCAATCCTCATGGGATTCGGCCCCATGCTGATGCGAGCGACACCACAACCTTTTAGAACATCAAGGTTGTCTCCGAAACTCAGCGCATTGACGGGCAGTGGGACTTCAGCAACAACTCGCTCCAATAGCGCGGGGTCGCTCAGCCCCGGAACAAAGAAGCAATCCGCGCCCGCCTCGGCATAGGCCTGACCCCGTTCGATGGCCGCGGGAAGAAGATCGCTGTGCTCCGCCGCCGAACTTGCTTTCAAAAACAGATCGGTTCGGGCATTGATGACCAGCGGAATCCCCGCCTTATCAGCTGCACGCCGGACCGCCCGCAGTCGATTCGACTGCTCGGAGACTCCATAGAGATCTTCGGATCCGACGATCTGGTCCTCAAAATTCAGGCCTACCGCCCCGCTTTCGATCAACGCGGCGATATTGCTCTCCAACTGGTCAACTGCTGTGGCGTAGCCACCTTCAAAATCGACAGAGACCGGTACCTTCACCGAAGCACAGATTCGACCTGCCATGGACAGCAACAAGTCCATCGGAAGCTGTTGACCATCGGCATAGCCAAAGGCGGCCGCCACAGACCAGCTACCCGTGGCCACTGCCTGAGCACCAGCGGCCCCGATGACACCGGCCGATGCCGCATCCCACACGTTGTAAAGAAAGATTGGGTCTCCGGGCTTGTGTAATGCCCGCAATGACTCGGCCCTTTGGACCTGGTCGGCAGGTGCCATACAACGCATTCCCCCGATTCGTTGTACTAACTCGTTGTACTAATTCGTCGTTCTAAGTCGTCGCGCTAGTTCATTGTACTAATTCGACATATCAGGAGCGTAAAAAGACCCCTCCGCGATTGAAACCCGTAGGTAAGTATTTGTAAGACAATAATTATCGATGTTCGAAAGGTCATGCAACAGATAATCATGGTCGCCAGCCACACCCAGGCAGGCACAGTCTGACTAGACGATCAACCTCTGCTCGCGTCATAGACACTCAGCTTTAAACGGCAAGATCGTGCCCTCGTTGTTGCACGAGCCATCCTGGCGATCCGGTCCGAGTTGTATTCAAGGCTGGCACTCGCGTGGCGAAGCCCACATACTAACGAAGACTGCGCTAGCAAAGCGGACTGCATGACCATTAGCTGCCGCCCCAATGGCAAACTGCCAAATCATTACCAGAGCTCAAACCCTGGGTCGTTGACGGCCGTTCTACACCGTTTTCTTCAGATCGTCTGCCCCGGCCCCGCCGCAGCCCCCGACATCCGAAGTCGCTCATCAGGCAAGAAACAGGGATGGGCCCTTGCCTTTCTCCTCACGGTTATCGCTGCCCACGCCAACGCCCAGACCCCAACCGTAGGCCTCTCCGGCCTCCCAGCGACACCACTTATAGGTGAAGAAGTTTGCGTTGACGCCAGTTTTACCAACGCGTCCAGTGATACGGGCTTTGGACCTTACCTCGTCGTTGCATTGGGCCCGGAGCTTGCGGACATTCGCGCTGATTTTGTCGATATCGCTCCACTGATCGAAGAGATCGGAACCTTCGATTCCAGCGGAACTTTGACAGATCCGATTTCCGGCAACGTGATCAGCGGAACAGAAGGAGGTAAAGCCTGGGTAATTCGCTATCCAGTCGGCTCCAGTGATCTGGGTCAGCCGCCGCTGGTGATGACGATCTGCACTGCTCCGGTTACCGGCGCAGAGATCGGAACTGATCGCGACTTTACCGTGGTACCTGGCTTCGAGTTTGGCGATACGACGGTCGGCACGGGTGGGTCGCTGACCGGCAGCGCCGTCTCCGGCACGGTTACGCCGCAACTGGCGCGTGTCGAAAAAACGAATTCTGCGCCGGAGGGTGAACGGCCACCGGGACCCAGCCATCCATTCCTCTATAGCTGGAACGTCGATGTCTCCGAAGGTGTTCAGCTCGACAACGTTGAACTCTCCGACACGTTGCCGGCGGGAATCCAATGGACTGGAGACCCGATAACGCTGAGCGCACCGCTGGGCGTAGGTTGCGCTGTCAGTATGAACCCTACACCTCCGCCAACGCCGGGTGGAACAGCCATCGTGAGCTGCGCCAGCGTACTTGGCTCAGCGGCGGCGGATGATATAGCGGTTGGAATTCCTGTCTACATCGCCGACATCCTCGATGAGACAGGACCGGATAACCAGCTTCTCAGCAATACAGTCGATTTTGTTTACGACTTCGAAGGTACCAGCTTTGCTGATGCCAGCACCAGCAATATCGAAGCCCTGCTCGCCGCGGTTCAAAAGAGCGTGTCCGGAACCGGGCTTCCTGGCGGCACCCTCACCTACTCGATCAACTTTCAGCTGACGGACTTTCCCACGACGCCGGCGGGGGCCGGTGCCAACACGTTCGTGATCACCGACATCATCCCAGATGGTCTCGGCTTCGATACAACGATTGCGCTGGTTGTCGATGGAACGATTGTGCCGATCACTCCCAGCGTCAGCGCTGGACCTGGGCCCGGCGAGACCACATTGACCTGGGACATAGCCGACGCTGTGGGCGGCACGCTCACCAACGGTGCCAATGGCGCCCTCACTTTTCGCGCCAATGTACTGACTAACTACGCCAACGGTGATCCGGTGCTGGCCTCGGACGTGTTTACCAACTCGCCGAACCTGAGCTTCAGTCTGACAGAAGGTGGCAGCGGTACGGACAGCTCGTTTGTCGAGCAAGCGATTGATCCGAACGTATCTGAAAAGGCTTTCTTCTCTCCGGACCCGGTACCGGCTGCGCTGGAACCCGGTGAAGAAGTCATCTTCGAGCTCTCGATGAGCATCCCAGCGGGCAACACAGCCGACGTTGTGTTTATCGACTTCCTCCCGCGCCCGGTCTTTCGGGTCACCGACTTCAACGCGGCGACTGATGTCGAGGTGCTACCGCCCTTTGATGCACTCAGCCCGGCGATCAGCACGAACGCGAGTGACAACTCGGTACGCATCGACTTTGGAGACGTGAACGCAGCGAGCGCCAGCGTGCTGGCTGTACGCCTTTCTGCCCGACTGGTGGGAGATCCGTTCGCTGACAGTCTATTTTTGACCAACCTGCTGCAGACGAGCTACACCAACACCAACGGCACCACCATTACCGATCTGCAGGCAGTCGGCGCGACCGTCGGGGCGCCTTCGCTTGAAATTACCAAAGGCGTTATCGCAGCCGATAACCCGGGGGCCAGCATCGTTCCGGCAGCGCCAGCAGACCCGACCCTGGCGACCGCCGAGGGCGATGTAAGCGGCGTGGACGCGGCCGACCAGATCACCTTCTTGATTACGGTGGAGAACGTTGGCAGCACCGAGGCGTTCAACGTAACGCTCGACGACGTAGCCGACCCCGTTTACAGCTGTGCCGAGCCTGGCCCGAGCGACATAGTCAATGGCAATGGCACCACGCTTGGCTTTAGCGGCTCGCTGAGTACCGGTTTACGTCTCAACGATCCGCTTCAGGAGAATGATGGCGCACCGGGAGCACCCTACGCAGCGGACACCGCATTTGTGACCGTGCGCTGTACCTTGAGTGCCGCCGTCGAACCCCGCGAGTCCTACGAAAACGAGTCGGGCGTCACCTGGACTTCTGTACCGGATCCCTCGCTGCCGTTCCCGCGCGTGAGCGATGTCGCACGCGCTGTAATCGCCGACCCGCAGATCAGCAAGCGCATTGTCGGGATTTTCCCGGGTTATCGCGGCGGTGCGCTCGAAGCTCACATCGGCGAGTTACTGACCTACGAAGTGGTGATTACCATCCCGGAGGGAACCAGCAGCCGGGTACGCGTGCAGGATATCCTGCAAAGCGGACTCGCCGCCGTTGACGTTCTCTCTATTACGGCCAGCTCTCCAGCAGTGAGTACGAGCATCGGTTCGTTTTCTGACGTGATTGCGAATGCGGGCTTTAATTCGCAGGGCGGCGGAGTGACGGCGCCAGATCGGCGTCTTGTTTTTGGGCCCGGCAACAACGACAACGGTTTCGGTACGATCACCAACAGCGATACCAACAACAGCACCGTCGAGACAATCACACTGCGCTACCGAGCCCGGGTGCTCAATGCATCGGTGAACCAGCAAGGCCGCCGGCGGCAGAATCAGGCGCGCTGGCTCTGGCAACCCGACGGTGCTGGTAGGCGCAACGTTCAGGTTCGCGCCGACAGAGTCCGCATCCTGGAACCCTCACTGCAGTTCGCAAAATCTCTGAGCCCTGATCAGGGCGACATTGGGTCTCCCCCCCGAGTGACGCTGGACTTCAGTCACCAACGTGGTTCTAGGACCGATGCGTTCGATGTGACGCTGACCGATACGCTACCCGGAAATCTGTTCGTGGACGGCCCGGTCGATACCGGTGCCTGCTCGACACTCCCGGACACATTTGCAGTCACTTCGGGCGTCGGCTCGGATTCGTTCACCGCAGTTTGGTCCGAGTTTCCGCTCGGCGCGACTTGTACGATCAGTTTTCAGACACGCTTTGGTGTCAATCCTCTGGCTGGTCAGGTTTTTACCAACTGCGCTCAATTGGATTGGGAGAGTTTACGGGACAGCGATCAACCTCTTCTCGCCCCGCCGAACAACACCCTCGGATTTGAGCGCACCGGATCGACTTCCGATCCAGGTCAGCTCAACGACTATTTTGTTGAGGCCTGCGATACGTTTTCCGTATTTGGTGTGGGTATCAGCAAGGACCTTCTGAGTACCGATCAGCCACAGACCGATGGCATCGCCGGCACGCCCGCAGGCTTTGAGTCCCTGACGATCGGTGAGCTGGCCGTCTTTGAGTTAGTGATCACCATCCCCGATGCAAACGTAACGGAACTGCGCGTCACCGATTTGCTGCCGGTAACCGACAATGTGCTTGAGCTGGTGTCGGCTTCGACGACCTCCATTGGCTCGGATCTTACCGCAGCGAACCCCAACCCGCCCCCCGTTCTAAGTGATCGCGATTCGGACGGGGTTGTAGACAGCGTGCTCCTCAACTTCGGAGCTGTGACGCAGGCTGCGGACGGTACAACGGATGAAGATGACCGTATCCGTATTCAAATTCAGGCTCGCGTCAAAGATAGGCTGGTCAATGAAAACAACGACCGCACTGTAAACGATGCGGTTATTCGTTTCGATGGCCTGACGGCTTCAGACCGATTCGAGCTGGAAGTCGTTGAGCCCGCGCTGCTCCTTGAGAAAACCGGTGACCGAACCGAAGCGGAGGCTGGCGACCCGATTACTTACACGCTGCGGATCGAGCATGCAGCAGGTTCGCGGGTCGACGCGCAGGATCTCGAACTCAGTGATCCGGTCCCCGACGCACTCAACGTAGTGCCGGGGAGCGTCGGCCTGGGCGATGTGTGTACCGGGACGCCATCCGCTGGCCCGACCCTTAGCGCGGGTGCCATAACCGCCAGCTGGGATTCCCTGGCGCTCGGAGATGTTTGCGAGATCGAGTTTCAGGCCGTGGTCGATGTGAGCGCTGTTACGGGCGAAGCCATTGTCAATGAGGCAGAAATCAACTACTCCAGTTACTCGGGCACGGCCAATCCAGACGATCGCAGCTACCGCGCCCGCGATCGCTGGCTCATCAACATCAGCGAACCGGGCCTGGCAAAGGCGCTCACGGCAACCGACGTGGATGCCACCGAGTTCATCGTAGGCGCACCGAGTCAACAGCTGACGATAGGCGAGACGGCCACATTCACGCTGACGGCACAGTTCAGTGACGGCACTACTGAAAACGTCGTCGTACGTGATCAACTTCCGGTCACAGATGTGGAGCTACAGATTGTGGCATCGCGGATTGCATCGATCGGTGCAGATCTATCGCTGACCGGGGGTGTCATAGTCGGTTCGGCTGGGATCGATTGCTCCACTTCTCCTCCCCAGGACTGCGTCGAGTGGTCTCTGGGCAATGTGGTCAACCTTCCGGATGCACGTCCCGACCCAGACGCAGACGACAGCGTCGTGTTTGAAGTTGAAGCGCTGGTGCTTGATTCGAGTGAGAACTCGGGTGTACCGGGAGAAGATAAAAATCTGCTCAACCGCTCCACGCTGCGCAGCAGTGGTGTGAACCTGGTGGCAACCGAGAGCTTTGATCTGGTCGAACCGCTTCTTGAGCTGGCAAAACTGAGCGCTAGCGGTGTGCTTCCAGCGGTAGTCGAAGCGACCGGGGTACAACCATTCACACTGGTACTGCGCCATGCGGCCAACTCGACTGCTACCGCCACCGATGTGGTTCTGACGGATACGCTGGACGCCGAGATCGAGTGGATTGATGACTCCACGGTGAGTTCTGATTGCCCGGGATTTTCGATTGCCAGCAGTCCAGCGCCCGGAACCAGCGGTACCGTCGAGTTCACACTCGATGAGTTTTCCCTCGCCACCGGTACCTGTGAGATCGGCTACAGCGTGCAGGGCTCCGCCGGTTTGAGCGTGCCTGGAGAATTCCCGAACACCGCTTCTCTCACCTGGTACTCAGCGCTGTCTGCCAACCCGGAGTCACGGCGCGGCGATGACCTCGCTGCAAACAGCCTTATCAGCTTCAACGATACCGCTATAAGCAAGGTGATCACCGGCACATCGGTGCCCGGTAGCGGACAGTCGCAGTTGAACCCGGGGGTCATCGATCTAGCCATCGGTGAGCGTGTGAGCTACCAGCTGGTCAGTACCTTCGACGAGGGAACCACCAGCAGCGTGATCCTGCAGGACACCCTGCAGGCACTGGCTCCGGATGGGCCAAGCCTTGAGTATCTGAGTGCGTCGGTTGTGTTCATCGGTGACGATGTGTTTACCACCAATCCGGGCACACCGGTCCTTGGTCCCGCAAATGTGGTGACCCTGGACTTTGGTGATGTGACCAACGCCCCGACGTCGTCTGCCATGATCACCGACGAGAACGATACGATTGTTGTCGAACTCGTCGCCCGCGTAGTTGACGTTACGAACAATGTAAGTGGAGTGACGCTCGACAACGACGTGGAGCTCACTTTCAGCGGTGGCAGCTCCGATTCGAACGTCAGTATCGAGATCGTAGAACCGATTCTCAGCGTTGATAAACAATTTCTGGATCTGAGCGATGGTGTCGCGACCATCGAAGTTACCCTTGGCAATAGTGGCAATGCAGATGGCTACGAGCTCGGCTTTAGCGATGAATTTGACGAGAGCCTTTGGGTTGCCGGCAGTTTGGAGGTGCTGACCTTACCGGCCGGATTCACGCTGGTAGAGAGTTCCACAGCGGGAGTCACAACGGTCACCCTGCAGACGCTCGGTGATCCATCCCGTCCGGAAGAGGTGCTGGCACCTGGTGAGATGCTGACCGTCGTGTTCTCAATGGCGGTTCAGGATGGAGGAATAGCCGGCGTCACCAGGATCGACAACACAGTAACTGCGACAACCACCAGCCTACCGGGCACTGACCCAGCCGAGCGAACCTATAGCGCCAGCGACACCGACAGTCTGTTCTTCCCCGAACTCAGCCTGGAAAAAGTCTGGTCTGGCCCCAATACACCCGCGCTACCCGGAGACGTGCTGACATTCACGCTGACTCTTGAGAACAGCGGCGAAGCACCGGCGACGGACGTCCAGATCAGCGATTCACCCGCGTTGTTCGCTGCACTAGAAGTGGGCAGCGTTACGGCCACCTCGCCCGGGGCCATTAACACCGGTAATTCGCCCGGTGATACGACCATTGACGTGAGTTACGCGAGCATCGCTCCGGCCGCTGTGGTGACGGTGACTTATGAGGTGAGGGTACCCCTGCCCTATCCGGATGGCACCACGCAACCGGAGGAGTTAACCAATCAGGCAGAAGCAGACGCGAAGGAACAACGTGACATCGTCTCGGACGATCCGGGTACGGCAGATCCTGCCGACCCAACGATTGTTCCGATTGTCGCCGATCCGATCATGACAGTCAGCAAGGACGATCAGGTCAGCGGAACATCGCCTGGCGATCGGATTACTTACCGAATCGTTTACGGGAACGCAGGCAATCAGAACGCGACCGGCGTAGTGCTCACCGATACAGTACCAGCGAATACCGTTTTTGATGCCTCGGCCAGCAGCGCTGGATGGAGCTGCCCGAGCGGCAGCGGTGCTGGAGCGGTCTGCAATCTTGCGGTTGGCGATGTGCCCGTCGGTTCCGGTGAAGCTCTGTTCGCAGTCATCGTGGATAACCCCCTTCCCCCAGGCGTCACCACCATAGGCAACACGGTTTCAGTAACGGATGATGGCGTGGAGTTTGATGCCGGCGCACCCGTGGTTCCGAGCACAGCCAACGCAAGCGAAACCACACCCATTTCCGGAGCGTTTCCGGAGCTGCGTATCGAAAAAGACGATGGAGGTACTTCAGTAACGCCCGGGCAAAGCTACGGCTACGACCTGAACTACCGCAATATCGGTACCCGGGGAGCTACCGGCCTGGTGATTACCGAGACAGTACCGACCGGTGTGCTGTTCAACGCGGCGGCGAGCCTGCCGAGCGTCTGGAGTTGCCCGGATGGCAGCGGTGCCGGAACCGTCTGCACCTTGTTCATCCCGCTACTGCTGGGCGGCGAAAGTGGCGACGCCAGATTCGCGCTCGACGTATTGTTCCCGGCGGAAGCCGGGCAGAACGGTATCGTCAATTTCGTATCGATCGTCGACGATGGCACCAACTCCGTAACGCCCGCAGGTGACGACGATTCAGATGACACACCGCTCAACGCCGTGCCGGACATCTTCGTTGAGAAATCGCCCAGCGTAACGAGTGCCGCGCCAGGCGGGGCGATCGTATACACCGTCGATTACGGTAATCGCGGTAATCAGAACGCAACGGGGGTGCTCGTTCAGGAGACCGTCCCGGAAGGCAGTCGGTTCAACGCACCCTCCAGCGAACCCACGGATTGGAGCTGCGCTAATGGCGATCCGGCGGGCACGGTATGTACTTTTGCGGGGGGCGCGCTCGCCGCGGGGGTCACCGAGAGTCTTCTCTTCGCAATCGATGTAGTTGACACGCCGATCGATCGAGAGATCCTGAACCAGGTCGAAGCCCGCGACGATGGCAGTAATGGAGCGGACCCAACCCCTCCGGATAACTTCTTCAGTGTAAGCGTACCCTTCCCGACCGAATCGATAGACACGATGAGTCGCGCAGGCCTCCTGGTCATGGCGCTACTGGTCGCCTGGCTGGGTGCCAGACAACGAAGTTCGGTGAGGCGACGCTAAAGTTGACACTGCCCGAAGGTTCCGGGGGAGTGTGCACCGATCAGTTTAAGGTAGATTGATTCCAGTTCGTCCACTGCCTGTGCGTGTGCCAGCTGTGACACCGATCGGTAGTTCTGCTCGCTGATGCGCGCGACCAGGTCGGGCTGGGCACACACAGCATCAATCCGTGTCGCCAGGTCGTCAGCATCGGGAAATCGAAAACGCGATTCATCCACAGTCGTTAACTCGCGTGCAGCCGACATTTGCGAGTCAGACACCAACACAGGCACGCCCGCCGCCATGGCCTGCATGACCGACATACCCTCAAGCTCGCTCTCCCCCGCATGCAGGAACAGGTCGGCCCGGGAGTAGAGCTCGTCGAGTTCCTTATCCGTGGGCGTGACAAAACGCGCGCGCACCCCCAGCCGAGTACAAAGCGCCTGTACACGCTTCTCGGTAGGTCCCGAGCCCGCAAAAGTGATCTGAAAGCGCTCCGGTATCTGCGTCTGAGCAATTGCGTGCGCTATCACGTCGTAGCGCTTCTCCCGGGCAAGTCTTCCAACACACAGAACCCTTACCGACGCGGGCATGCCAGCGCGGTGCTTGTAAACTTGCAGCTGAGCTTCGGGTACGCCGTTGCTAAGAACCACTACGGGAGTCTCGATGCCCAACGATTTGATCAGTCTGGCGGCGAATGGAGACGGTGCCAGAGCCAAATCTGCGCGGGCGAAAACGAAACGCCGAAACAGACCGTAAACGACCGGGCTGAACAATCTGTTGGGCAGATACAGGTTTCGCAGTATGTTCTCGGCCTGCAGATGAAACGACGCGACCACAGGCACCTGCCAATGGCGCGCCCTGCTGATCGCAGCACCTCCCACAAAAAACGGAAACTGCACGTGCAGAACATCGGCCCCGCGCAACGCCTCGTCGATCACGCGACGGACGGGTACCGCCAGAACGGTACGCATGCGTCTCATTAGCGAAGAAATCCCGGGAATCGCCAGCGCCGGTAACCGGTACAGCTCAATGCCTGGGAGAGGATGTTCGTCGCCCTCCAGCGCCAGCACACGCACCGAGTGACCGCGGTCGAGGAGAGCCTTGGCAAAGCGGCGAGAGGAGACAACCGTGCCATTGAACGGCTGATCCCACGAATCTGCCACCATCACTATCACCATGGCCAGTGCAAACACCCTAAAGAAAAGCACCTTACCAGCCGCAACGTTACACATTGAGACTTCGGTCTACTGTAAACGGCGATAGGGCAAGGTAAGCTGCGCCGACCGTAAAAGAAGCGAACGTTCATGTCTGAGTACTTTATCGCGCGCCAGCCGATTTTTGACAAAAATCTTGCGGTGTACGCGTACGAGCTGCTGTTCCGAGATTCAGATCGGAACGCAGCGCCGCAGGACATGGATGAAGACTCAGCAACCGCTCAGGTCCTTACGACCAGTTCCGATGTAGGGTTGCGATGGCTGGTCGGCGACCGTCAGGCCTTCATAAACCTGCCGCAACGGTTCTTTGAAGAGCCCGATCTGTTGCCGCTGCCACCGGATCAGCTGGTACTTGAGATCCTCGAAACGGTGGAAATCAATGAAACGACACTAAGCGGTATCGCCACGTTCAGAGAACGTGGTTTTTGTCTGGCGCTCGACGATGTCGTCGATTTCGCACCTTATGAAGCCACGCTTCCTCACGTAGAAATCATCAAGTTGGAAATCCCCCTGATCGATCCGGAAAAGTGGGATGCTACTGTTTCGGACCTTAAGGCGCGTGGGTTCAAGGTCCTCGCGGAAAAGGTTGAGACTAACGAAGAATTCGAGGCGCTCGCGGCCGCGGGCTGCGACTATTTTCAGGGCTACTTTTTTGCCAAACCCAAAGTGGTGTCGGGCAAGAAACTTGGATCCAACAAGATCGCTCTGCTCGAGCTGCTGGCCAAGATCAACGATCCGTCAATCGATATCGATACCCTCAGCGAGCTGGTGAGCCGCGACGTTGCTCTGTCCATCCGTGTTCTCAACTATGTAAACTCAGCGGCCAACGCGCTCAATAGACGCGTGGAGTCCATCCGCGAGGGCGTTGTCTATCTAGGGCGCGACACGATACGGAATCTCGTCACCGTGTTTACCATGGGGACTGTCGAAGACAGACCCACCGAATTGATGACCATGGCGCTTTTGAGGGCACGATTCTGCGAACTCGTCGCGCTGGAGCAGGATCGTGACGATAGCGCCGCTTACTTCACCGTCGGGATGTTCTCGGTGCTTGACGCACTGATGAATGCCAGCATCGAAGACGTGGTCGGCACGCTCGCTGTGGGTCCGGAGATGCGGGCAGCGCTCGTGTCGCGGGGTGGTGAAAAAGGCGAGGTATTGAACATCGCAATCAATCTCGAGCGGGGCGAGTTCAATGTGCTGATGGACGCACAGCTGTCAGCGGAGCAACTGGCGTCTCTTCATCAGCAAGCGCGCGAGTGGGCGGATGGCATCGTAGCCGATTCGGGGCTCGGCTAGTCCGCACAGTCATCCACAGCGACAAAGCGAAACACCAGACAGCTCTCGGGATACATCAGCGGCAACTGCATACCGTGGCATAGAAGTGCTTCACCGGAAAACACGCAACCGTCGCCCACCAAGTCCGCCATTTCCAGCAGCGAGGGTGCCGTAACCGATACATTCTCGCCGGGCCAGATTAGCGTAGTGCGATAGAGCTTATCGGACGCAAGACCAGCGAGGCGAAAGCGACCTGGCAGCGTCGTTGTGTGGCCTTCTACTTTGGCGCAGGAGAAGATCGCCTCGCTGCGGTCCCCGGCCACGACACCCATAACATTCAGATAGTCTTCGGCATCCAGGCGGTACAACTGACCCTCGTGCAGTAACGTTCGATGTTCTTTGTACAAGTCAACGGCCTTGCGCAGAACTTCCAGATCCTCGGCTGTTTCTTCTGCGAGATCCAGTTCCAGGCCCATGTGACCGAACAGGGCAGTCGCAGCACGGAACGACATACTCAAAGTCCGCCTGGTGATATGGCATTGCCGCGGGCCAACGTGGCTGCCCATGACGCACAGCGGAAAGAAGTAGCTGGCACCGCGCTGAATCTTTTGCCGGTCCAGGGCGTCATTTGAGTCGGAGATCCAGATTCGATCGGTGTATTCGAGCACTCCGAAATCCGCTCGGGCGCCCCCGGAGGAGCAGGTTTCTATCTCGAGCCCAGGGTGAGCATCGCGGAGCCGCTGCATCAGAGCGTACACCGCGTGAGTTTGTCGGTGGATCGCCCCGCGGCCCGCACTCCCGGGATGGTGTATGTCGCGATTCATATCCCACTTGATGTAAGCGACCTGACAGTCTTGAACGATCTGGCTGACGCGGTTAAACAGGTAATCCACCACATCTCGTCTCGTTAGATCTAGAGAGAGCTGATTCCTCGATGGCACCTGATCCACGCCCGACGCCTCAAGGACCCAGTCCGGATGACGTCGATACAGGTCGCTGTCCGGGTTGACCATCTCCGGCTCGAACCAGAGACCGAACTCCATACCAAGACTGCGTACATGATCGGCAAGCGGTCTGAGGCCGTTCGGGTAGACGTCCTGCGCAACCCACCAGTCTCCCAGTCCGGAATCATCGCTGCGTCGCGAACTAAACCATCCGTCATCGAGAACAAAACGCTCAGCGCCCACGTGAGCCGCTTGCTCAGCCAGTTCAAACAAACGCGCTTCAGAGTGATCGAAGTAAACGGCCTCCCAGGTGTTGTAGTGCACCGGCCGGGGCTTGCTGCGAATCTGCTGATCGATAACCCGTTCCCGCACATGGCGATGCAGGCGCCGGGAGAGCTGGTTGAATCCTTCATTCGCCCAGACCGCATACAGCGGCGGTGTCGTATAGGCACCTCCCGGAGCCAGCACCATTTCGCCAGGATGAAACAGCTCTCCCATCTGAAGGAACACCCGTCCGTCCGAATGCCTATCAACTCGCACCCGGTTGTTACCGCTCCAGCCTAGATGGAAAGCGGCGGCTGATTCCGACTTCTCGCTGGTGAAAGCGGTACCGGCGATCAAGCCTGGAAAGTTGTCGTGACTGGTACGCCCACTCTTATTCTCTCGCAAGTAGCTCCCCTGAAAAGCCGCTACCTTTTGGGTCTGAAACTCCATCGCCCAGCGCCCCGTAAGCCCGGTAAGGTGCGTCAATCGCCGAGTGAGGGGAATACAGAGTGCCGCACACCAATCGATCGCAAGAGAAGACTCGCCGAGATTGACCACCGTAGTGGTCGCTGACAAGACATGTGACAAGGGATCGATTTGCAGTTCGTAGGTTGCCTGCAATCGCGAATTAGCGTCCTCGCACTCCACTCGTACTGCCGATGCAGAGATGCTCTCGACGTGCACCACTCGAAAGATCGTTGCCCAGTCGTGGCCCGCACGCTGCGCGATGAAGCCCGGTGGTCCGGACACTCCAGTACCAAGCTCGTTGGATAATGATGCGGCAATGTCTTCTGTAGCACCGCCATGCGCCCACTGGCGAAGCGAAAGCAGCGCAAGCTCCTGCGGACTGGCGTGGGTCAGCCGCCTCCCCCAGTAGACTATCCCCGGGCGTCCACCGAGTTCAACGTCAAGGACCAGTTCCACCTGACTCGAAGCGAGCACGACGAACCGCGTCGATGCAGCCGTAGCAGCGCCCCGCTGTAATTGCGCGCCAATATCCCTATTCATCAGGCATCCCGAAACTTCGCAAAGACAGACACAAACCAGGCATCGCCAACCCTACGAACTCTGCCAACAGTGACTGGCATCGTAGCGGTGCCCGGGGGCAAGTCAAAGGTGATATCTGGGAGTCAAATGTGTTTTTTGGTAGCTTAAGCGGTGTATCCCCGAAGGCGACCTGGCTACCGTCGTTTTGGAAGAAAGCACCTTCTTTGTACAAAACCTGTCGATCTCTCCCATCGGAGGAATTCGCATCGCTTGCTTCGTTAAGAACGGTGCCGGCGTGCTGACTCCGCGGCGAACCCTGCCGCACTACACACTGGTGTACGTCCTACGGGGAGGTGGACGCTACTTCGATGAGAATGACGTGGCGCGCAAAGTACGACCGGGTGATGCGATTCTGGTACTGCCCGGAATCGAGCACTGGTACGGGCCACCCCGAGGTGAGCGCTGGGATGAACTCTACCTTGTGTTCGAAGGACCAGTCTTTGATCTTTGGCGTGACAATGACTGCCTAAGTAGCAACAGCCCGGTGTTCCCATTGCGCCCGACAGAGTACTGGCTTGAGCGGATTAAGAGGGCTATTGGTGCCAGCCACAACGGCGATCCAAAGAAAATGCTCGGAGACGCGCTGCGCATGCAGGGCCTGCTGGCCGATATAGGTTCGACGGCACGTTCAGAAGTATCGACCGAACTTCTATGGCTCGAACAGGCTCGCCTTGCACTTAGAAATTCACTCAGCGTTCAGGATGCCGCCGGGGCTATGGGAATGACCTATGAGGCATTCCGCAAAAAGTTTCGCAAGCTTTCGGGACAACCGCCGGGAAGGTACAAAACCGAGGTCGCCATGGAGCAGGCGTGTGAGATGCTCTCGACCTCCAATGTGACTCTGAAACACATTGCAAACAATCTCGGGTATTGCGACGAGTACCACTTCTCGAAGCAATTCAGTAAAGCCGTCGGCTGGTCGCCCAGCGAGTATCGCGCCCGAATTGGCAAGCGGACCCTTCCAATTCAGAACCAGCGACACAACCGAAATTACGGTTGATGGCCTTTACAGTCGCTTTGACATCCGATCGTCACCGAATCCCAAAGCTCACCGACTTCTCCCACCATGAGTTCGGTAACCGGTGCCGCGATCCCAACATAGCCGCCGAAGTCTTGCATTAGCCTGAATACCCCCATCCCGTAGATGGCGTAGGCCTCCTGGCCTGTGAGGGACGTCTCTCTACGATCCTCGTACTCGGCATGGTCTTTGTATTTGAGTAGGTTGAGCAGATAGATCGGACCCTCGGGACCTTCCTCCGCCATGCGCAAGAGTTGCTCCTCGTTGGGCAAAATGGCATTGCGTACTTCCATCGATGTCTCCTCGTTTCGGTCAACTTATAGCCCGCCCAACATCGCAGGCACTTCATTGCCGCGTTCACGTTTTAAGCTCTGTCCAGTTGTAGACGCCTAAGCCTAAACCAAGTCGAGCGAGCCAGACTGGCTTAGAACACGCATCAGAGCTCATCGATGAGGTTCTATAAGGGAGATCGCTCGCTCCAGGCTCAGCCTTATTCGGTCATACTGGCAAGCATGCTTACACTGACAAAAATACAGAAGAGTTTTCACGACGGAGATGATGATCTCGTCGTCCTCCGAGACATTGATCTGACGATTCTCGCCGGTGAAACTGTCGCTCTGCTGGGCGACAGCGGAAGTGGCAAGAGTACTGTTCTGCAGATCGCCGCGGGGCTGGAAACGCCAGATAGCGGCGAGGTCGTAATCGGCGTTCGTTCGATCGCAGGATCGTCCGAGGCTGAGTTGGCGCGACTTCGGCGCCGGGACCTGGGTTTTGTTTTCCAACAGTTTAATTTGATCCCCGGTCTGACCGTCGAGGAAAACCTGCTTTTTCAACGACGGCTCAATAAGCTGCCTGACAATGATGAGTGGGTAGACCAACTCCTTGCGGGGTTGGAGCTCAAACCTCTGCTGCATCGCCGCGTGGAGGTACTGTCCGGCGGCCAGCAGCAACGTGTAGCGATAGCCCGAGCACTGGCGCACAGGCCCCGACTGCTCTTTGCTGATGAACCGACGGGAAACCTGCACGATGCTCTCAGTAAGCAGGTCATCACCCTGTTGTGTGAATTCGCAAAGGCATCAGGCGCCTCTCTGTTGCTGGTCACACATAATCGCGATCTTGCTGCCGCGACTGACCGGCAACTCCTGTTGAGGGATGGCTGTTTGATTAGTCTGCCCCCCAACGCGAAGGACCTCACCTCGGCGGTCGCAGCCTCACCGTGATTCTCGTCGTACTCCTAAAACACTACCGGCGCCATCCGATGCAGGCCTTGTTCCTGCTCTCGGGTGTTGTCATCGCGAATGTATTGCTGGTCGGCACCCAGTTGATCAACGCGCAGGCGCGAGCGAGCTACGAACAAGGCGAAAGAATCCTGGGCGCCGGGCCGCGCGGCGAGATTTTCAGCACCGATCGCTCCAACCTCATCGACGAGAGAGAGTTTGTAGCCTTGAGGCTCAAGGGGTTTCACCGGACCGCACCGCTACTTCGAAGCTACGTGACGACGGATCGAGGTTCGGTCCTGGAGTTGCTTGGCGTTGATGCGCTGTCGATGCCGGCCAGCACTTCCAGCACAACCAGTCCCGTCAGTGAGGGCGATGCCTCCGACGTGTTCGACAACTTCGCGTTTCCGCCCTATGCGCTACTTGCAGCCCCGGCTCGAATCGATCAACTGGGGATCGAAGAGGGTACGGAACTCAGGCTCACCAACGGAAACGTGCTGCCGCCCCTGCGCGCCGTACGCAGCGGTGAACTGGGTCATCGCCTCCTGCTCGACATTGGAGCGTTGCAGGAGGCCAGCAACCAACGCGGCCAGCTGTCTTCTATCCTGGTCTTCGAAACTGACCCGGAGCGCATCGCTGCTCTTGAACGCGCCCTGCCCGATACACTGATGTACGAACCAGGTGAGTCCGGTCCTGACCCGGCACAGCTCACTCAATCGCTGCACCTGAATCTGGCCGCGATGGGCTTGTTGGCGGCCGTTGTCGGGCTCTTTCTGACCTACAACGCCATCAGCTTCAGCTACACCGATCGCCGAGAGCTGCTGCGCAGACTACGTTTGGCTGGCGTCGCAAGACGGCAGCTCAGGCTGGCTCTGATCTTGGAGCTGGGAGTGTTTTTGCTGGTGGGCTGCACAATCGGTGTCTGGCTGGGTGCAGTGCTCGCATCTCGATTACTGCCAGGGCTCGGGCTCACTCTCGCCCAGCTCTACGACGTATACATCGGCTATCCGGACGCATTGATCAGCTCTGCCTGGGCCGTGCCAGTGCTGAGCACTATCACCGCGGCGCTTGCCTGTGCCTGGGTGCCCCTACGCGGCGCAACTGCTGGGCCCGTGTTATCACGCTGGTCATCCCAGTGGGAGCTCAACCACGCGCGACAACGTGACCATCGTTTTCTGTTCGCCGGAGTCGCGTCCCTGGCGATGGCGGCACTGGCTTCGCAGCTCGCTACTTCGGTCTGGCAGGCGCTAGCCGGTATGGCGATGCTGCTGCTAGGTGCTGCTCTGTGTCTCCCCACACTGCTGCGCTCCATCCTGCGCTTGTTCGATCGCAGTTTAAATACCCGGGCCGTGCACTGGAACTGGCTGGTCGCCGACAGCCGCTGGCTTCTCGGACCGGCCGCACTTGCTTTGATGGCAATGACCCTGGCACTGGTCGCCAATAGCGGCTTGAACACAATGATCGGTAGTTTCCGCAGTGCCACAGAAGCGTGGCTAGAGCAGCGCCTGGCAGCACAGCTGTACCTGCGGGGAGATGCAATCGCAAAATTCGATACAGAGGCTGAGTTCAGGCGGTGGCAGAACACTCAGCACGATGGCGTTAAAGTGACCGAACGGCACCGACAGACGATATCGCTGACCACGCCCGCCGGTCTGCCAATGCCAGTAGAGCTCATTGACCTTGCTCCGTACGAGCCGTTCCGAAGCAGTGTGCAGTTGATCGACAGCCGACCAGATTCCGAAACCCGATTCTTCTCCAGTGCCGGTGTCTTCGTCAGCGAACGTGCCTGGCGCCTGAACGGCTGGCAACTGGATGATCAGATCTCGATTTGCCCTTCGGCCCTATCCGTGCCGGTCGTCGGAATTTACAACGACTATGGTAATCCGAGCTCACAGATCATGGTGAGCCAGCAGCTGTTCCAAACGTGCTGGCCCGAGCTTCCTCCAACAGGGATCGGTATACACGGCCCTGCGGAACTTGACTGGTCGCAGATTCGGGCGAGCTTGCTCGAGGCATTTGGACTACGAGCCAGCGACATCCTGGATCAGGTTGAGCTCAAACAGGTGGGTCTGCGAGTTTTTGACCGCACGTTTGCAATCACCCAGGCGCTTAACAGCCTGACTCTGATCGTCGCCGGCATCGGCATTTTTTGTTCGATAAGCGCTATCCATCACCATCGAATCGGTCAGCAGGCGCTGCTCGCAAGCCTGGGTCTGTCACGCCGGGAAAGGGGCTGGATGCTCCTGGCGCAGTGGGGTCTCCTGGGGCTTTTGTGCACATTGATCGTGGCGCCTTTTGGTACGATCCTGGCCTGGTATCTGGCGCAGGTTGTTACGCCAGTCGCATTTGGCTGGAGCTTTCCCCTGCGCCTGGAATTCATGCCTTATCTGACACTGCTACTCACTGCAGCGGGCGCGTTTTTGCTCGCCGTACTCGTGCCGGCCGTGCGGCTGACGCGAGTTTCGCCCGCCAGCCTTCTGCGCGAACAAGTCGCATGAAAGCGTTGAGCTTTTGTTCGGCTGCGCTATTGCTTGTTGCGCCGCTGATCACCGGAGGCTGTAAACCAGCAGGCACCGAACCGCGCGCGGAGTCTGCCGATGGCCTTGCTGCGCTTGCGGCATCGGCCACAGGATTCTCGAGCGCTTCGCCCGAAACCACACTTCAGTTTCCGGAAGACCACGGTGAACACCGAGATTATCGAATTGAATGGTGGTACCTGACCGCGAATCTCGAAGATGATGCCGGACGGCAATTCGGTGCCCAGTGGACGCTTTTTCGTGTCGCCGTGGAACCGCAAAGCGACGGTCCCCCAGCCAACCCCTGGCAGGACTCACAAGTATATATGGCCCACTTCGCCATCAGCACCGACACCGAGCATGTTGCCAGGCAGCGCTACGCGCGTGGGGGAACACATGGAGGACTTGCCCGCGCGGGGGTCGAAGGCAAGCCGTTCCGGGCCTGGCTTGATGACTGGTATCTGGGCAGTCGCGCCGCGGCTGACCAGCAGTTTGCGACCACCGGGGGTTTTGATTTGTCATCCCCCCGCACGGTCAGCGATGGCTGGTTGCCACTGGAAGTGTTTGCGCAGGAGAACGGCTACTCCATCGACTTGCAGCTGCGGAGTGAGCGAAATTTGGTCTTACAGGGCAACAATGGGTTCTCGAAGAAGCACCCCAACGGAGGTGGGTCTCACTATTACAGCCACCCCTTTCTGGAGGCGAGTGGCGAGCTGGAGTTTGCGGGAGAGCGCTTCGAGGTTCACGGCCAGGCGTGGCTGGATCGGGAGTGGAGCAGTCAGTTCCTGCAGGCTGACCAGAGCGGTTGGGACTGGTTTGCACTGCACCTGGATTCTGGGGAAAAACTCATGCTGTTTCAGCTGCGGGGCAAGACCAAGGGCGAAGCATCGTTCCGCCACGGAGTACTCATCTCCGCCGAAGGCGGCACAACCGAAATTGACGCCCGCTCGATAGCTCTTGAGCCTACTGCCTATGCACAAGTCGCCGGACGAAGGCTGCCCATCCGTTGGCAAATCGACCTTGCTAGCCTTAACCGATCTCTGTCGGTAACGGCTCTTCACAAAGATCAGTGGCTGGATGTCGATTTCGCCTACTGGGAGGGTTTCGTCCACGCCGAGGGCGCCAGCCCCGAAGAATCCGGGCGGGGTTACCTAGAGATGGTAGGGTACCCGTCAGACCGCTGATTTACGTGTCCATAGAGACCAGAGCGGGAGCGTGATTCCACCAGGCCAGATCCGAGAAGGCACGTAGATCCAGCTCATGAGTCCATGCCGAGCGATGCTGATGGGCCAGGTGAAAGTAAGTCTCAGCAAGCTGCTCCGGCAACATGAGTCCATCGGACTCACCGCCTCGGGCCTCGCGCAGCTTATCGAAGAGCTCGGTGCCAAGCATCTTCCCCAGGGTGTCTGGAGCATCGACCGCCCCATCAATCAGGATATGAGCCACGTGTATGCCCCGACTTGCGTACTCCGCGTTCAATGTCTGACACAGCATACGCCGACCTCCCATCGCAGCCGCATGGGAGTGCTGCCCCGCGTTTCCTCGCACGGCAGCTGTGGCGGACGTCACCAGTAGCGTGCCCGAGCCGCGCTGCTCCATAAGCGGGAACAGCGTGCTCGCGACCCGAAAGAGGCCGAAGGTAGCCATGCGCCAACCGAGCTCAAACTGTTTGTAGCTGGTATCAGCCAGGCTACGATTACCGATCTGCGCACCCAGGTTAAAAAGTACAACCTCGATGGGCCCGATGTCTCGCTCAACGTTGTGTATGCAGTCCTCAAGAGCCTCGTCCTGAACCGCATTGAACATCATTCCGCTGGCGGCACCGCCTTCGTCGTGAATCGACTTTACGAGACGTTGCAGCCCTTCTTCATCGCTGCGACGGCAGAGAACCGCATGGTAGTTTTCGCGCGCGAATCGCTTGGCGACGCTACCCCCGATACCGGCTCCCGCTCCGATTACGAGACAGACTTTCTGCATGATCACTCCTTTTCTTGTGCTGTTGTTCTCTCGTACCGATTGACGTACGGCGTCACCGCCAATGACGGCTTCTTAAATCACGGATCGAGGAACTGAGCTGGCCCGCCATATTCTGTGATCTAGTTCACAGTTTTACGGGCCGGGATCTCAGATTCTTCGGCAGAACCCGCAGTCTCGATAGGAGGATCGTATGGACCCTGAAAACGAATACGGTCACAGCAGCCCCCCGGTCGGCACTAAGATAGCCTTAACCGCTGGCATCTCTTCGGCCCTAATGATACGCGCGGATCTCACGTAACATGAACAACCAAGCAGGCACCTCACTCAAGCGGTTTCTCGAAGACCGGCTTCGTACCTGCCTCAGTAATGGCGATCAAGCCGTGTTCGCACAGCTGGCTCACGATTTTGACACGCTGTCACCCGGTTATGTCGATCCCAAACCTACAGATGTGACGGTCCTGATGGCCGACCTGCGCGGATTCAGCTCATTGGCAAACAGCCTGGAACCGGACACTCTGGTCCAACTACTGCAATCGTTCCTCAAACGTATGACTGAAGTCATCCATGAGCATGGAGGCTTCATCGATAAGTTTATGGGCGACGGAATCATGGCGCTGTTCGGTGCGCCTAACCCGACGGATCAGCATGCACTTCAGGCTGCACGTTGTGCGGCACAAATGCAGCGAGAGGTCGATAAGCTGAATGGTCGGCATGCGCTTCGAAAACTTCCAGCACTGTTCATGGGTGTCGGCGTCAACAGTGGTCGAGTCATGGCCGGGTGTTTTGGTTCGGAGGAGTACAAGGAGTACACGGTCGTTGGAGATACAGTGAACCTCGCGGCGCGCATGGAAAAATTCGCCCTTCGCGGCGAGGTCCTGCTCAGTGAATCGAGCTGCCAGGCGGCAAAGGAAAAGTTGTCGATAGGAAACAGCCGCGAACTACGGGTACGCGGTCAGGGTACTCCGGTCATGCTGCACAGCCTCGAATCTGTGGCCGGTGAAGAGACAATTACCGTTCCCGATATCGAGCAGCGCCAGTCACCTCGGGTGCCTGTCGAACTTCCGCTGGTGTACCACACCGTCGAGAATCAACAGGTACTCCCCGAAACCCACGAGGGCTTGATTACGAATATCGGCTACGGAGGCATGCTGGCGGAATTGCCCCTGGCATTGCCAGTGGCCAGTGAGATCACCTTCGCTATCTCCGACACACCTACGGCCGCGAACTACCAGGACGTATTCGCCGTGACGCTGCACCAGCGTGAGAGCAAGCAGAACTACGAAACTGCCTTCGCTTTTACGTCAGTGGGCACCCATGGACAGGAAGCCGTTCGGCGCTGTGTCGATCAAATGCTGTGGGGACTGTAGTGGCCGTTCACCCACTCACATGCGCCCAGGTGCCGGCTCTTTGCTGACAGCACAACCTTACCTTCAAAGTAAATTAGGTTAAGCCTGTTTAGTTTGCAGCGACGATAAGGTCTTTGACGGTGTCGATGGTATCTGCATCTCTGGAAGCCAGGTCCTTCCTCCACCGGTGAATCCGGGGAAAACGCAACGCAACACCGGATTTGTGCCGCTTCGACCATGCAATTCCTTCGAAGGCGATCTCGAACACGTGTTCGGGTTTAACTGATCGCACCGGACCAAACCGCTCACGCGTGTTGTTGCGCAGCCAGCGATCAAGCTCTGCGATTTCGTCGTTACTGAGCCCGGAGTAAGCTTTACATACGGGCAGGAGTTCAGAGTTGCCGGCCTCGCCCTTCCAGACCGCAAACGTGTAGTCAGTGAGAAGATTACTGCGCCGTCCCGAGCCGGGTTGTGCGTAGATCAAAACGGCATCAAGGGTGAGCGCATCGACCTTCCACTTCCACCAATCGCCACGCTGACGACCCACTCGGTACGCACTGGAAGCCCGTTTCAGGATGAAGCCCTCGACGCCACGCTCCCGCGACTCTTCTCGGAGGCGAGCCAGGTCTTCCCAACTCTTAGCGCCTACCTGGGGTGAGCACAGTAGCGGTGCATCATTTTTGAGAATCTCGGATGACTCAGTGAATCGCGGACCGTTGCCAGAATCGCAGCGGTCCTTATCGCTCAAAAGCACCGGCTGGCTTAGAAGACCCTCAAGCATGTCCCGACGCGCATCCAATGGCTCTCCCCGTAGGTCAGTTCCTTCGAATTCCAGGATATCGTAAGCAAGCAGCACCACCGGAGCACTCGCAACGAGTTTTGGTCCAGGATTTAGCTTGCCAATTCGCCGCTGCAACTCGCTGAACGGAAGCGGTGCGCCGTCGCGCCAGGCCAGGATCTCACCATCCAGCACGGTGCCATCCGATAGATGCGAGGCCGCTTCCTCAAGCTCGGGGAAGCGTCCCTCCAGAAGTTCCTCACCCCGTGACCAGATAAAGGTCTGACCCTCACGCCGAATGATCTGAGCCCGTATCCCGTCCCACTTCCATTCGACTCGCCAGTCAGCGACAGCCCCCAGCTCCATCGGATCACCATCGAGGGGAGAGGCCAGAAAGAAAGGGTATGGTGTTGATGTCGTCACGCCTGGGGCGTCCGGATCACCGAGGCCATCGAACCATTCGGCACTGGGCTCCCAGCTACCCATCATCCGATGCGCCACAACCTTGGCATCTACCTCAAAGAACTCAGCAAGCGCTCTCTGAACCAGTTTTTGCGATACACCAACCCGAAGCGCGCCCGTCATCAGCTTGTTTAAGGTAAAGCAGGCATCCGCAGGAAGCTCTTTCCACCAGCTCAGCACCTGCTCTTCGCGCTGTTGATCACTGCTGTCGGTAAGCCTCAGCAACCTGCCCTCTACCCATTCTCGGAGGGTGAGAGGCAATGATTCACCCAACGCTGAGTTCGGCACTAGTAGCGCGATAGTCTCGGCCATATCTCCAACATGTTGATACGTTTCCTCAAGCAGCCACTCGGGAATTCCAGTTGCTGTCAGCGTCCACGCTCGCAGCTCATTTCGCTTGATGAGTCGTTTCAGTCGACGGCCGGTGAGGAAGTAGGTAGCCCAGGCCGCGTCAGACGCATCAGCCTGCTTAAAGTAGGCAACCATTGCCCGAATTTTCGCGTTGGTAGAGTTGGAGCTATCCAGCTCGGTGTATAGCTGCGTAAATCCGATCATGACCGTGCAGATTGGTCAGCATTAACGGGCGGTAGGGAGCCCGGTGGGGTGTCTGTAGAGTCACTCTCGGCTCCTTCACCGTCGTGGGCACCGTCACCGAGTCTGGTATCAAGCGCCATGGCGTCGACGCCTGATTCTTTCAGATAGCGACAAAGGGCGTAGGATTCACCATGGGTGACCAGGACGCGGCGCGCTCCGGTCTCGCTAATCGTCTGCAGCAACGATGGCCAGTCCGCGTGATCGGAAATCACAAAACCGCGATCGTAGCCGCGCCGTCGCCGATTTCCACGTACGCGCATCCAGCCACTCGCGAACCCGGTACTGCGCCTCTTGAAGCGCTTCATCCACGGGCTACCCTGCGCCGACGGCGGTGCGAGTACGAGGGCTGACGTTAGCCTCGCGGCTTCAATGTCCGAAGTGACTTTGTGGGTAGGGAGCATGTTGACCCCCGCTTGGCGATAGATCTCCGTAGGGCCAACCAGCGCACCGTGGACATACACAGGAACGTCGGTGAGTCGGGCGAGTTCGGCCAGAATTCGCTGCGCCTTCCCAAGCGCATAGCAAAACAAGATACTGGTGACTCCCTGTGCGGCATTGTTCCGCCACCAGTGCAGGATCTGCTGCGCTACGTGAGATGCCTCAGTCCAGCGATAAGCCGGCAAAGCAAATGTCGCTTCAGTGATAAAGACGTCACAGGGGACCAATTCGAAGGGTTCGCAGCTTGGATCCGAGTCCCGCTTGTAGTCCCCGGAAACAACCCATACCTCATCGCCCACTTCGACTCTTACCTGAGCAGAGCCGAGTATGTGGCCAGCGGGATGCAAGGACACCTTCGCACTACCCAGAGTCAACGTCTCGCCGTACTCGAGCTCGCGGACATTAACGCTGCCCTCTAGCCGGTGCCGGAGCATCATGGCAGTACCGCCTGTGCAAAGGTACTCAAGGCTGTTAGCACGTGCATGGTCCGCATGCCCGTGAGTGATGATCGAACGAGGAGCTGGGTTTTGAGAATCTGGCCGGGGATCCACATAGAAGTCCCCGGCTGCGCAGTAAAGCCCCCACTCAGTGAGCGTCAGCACGTCTGAATCGCTCATCGAGCTAACGGGAATCGGCTACCGATGGTTCGAGAAGCCTGCGCTGCAGTCGATCCAGATCCTGAGCATTCCGCCTCGCTTTTTTCAGAAGCTGCCAGAGGGGTAGAAGCTCCATAGGTTGGTGCCGCTGCTCTACGGCAACTTCGACAAGATGTTTGGCGTGAGCCAGAAAAATCTCATAGCCGTCCCTCAGCCCATGCTGTGGATCAAACATGTGGGTTGGAAGCGATGCCACACCGTTGACCTCAATGATCACAAACTCCCCCCGGGAAAGTGCCGCCGAATCACGCGCACGAACATCCAGGCGGCCAAAGTTGAACCCGGGTTGAGACTCGGCAAACTTCTCGAGCACCTCGAGCAGCTCCGGACTGGCTAAATCGGTATCGTTTGTGAAGCGACAGCCCATGGTATGAGATCCAACGAAAGAGAGGCGCACACGTTCGCCTGAATCGGGAATCCGCTGGGTGTCGAGATCCTTGAGGAACATAGTCCAATGGTCGCTGAAGCGTTCGTGCTTTCGCGCCAGATCCCCGACGGAATCTGTCCCGTTTCCTACCACCTCAGGAAAGTGCTTCTCGTTGATGCCGGTGACCGCCCCCTGCCCTTTCTTGCGCACGTAGAACACGCCGAACTCAGCGGGCAGATCGATATAGGCCTGCAGTAGATGCGGTGACTGAAGGTTTGTGACGGCTTCGTCAAGCTCTGCAGAATCGGCCAGTCGCATGACGCCTTTCCCAACCGAGCCGATCTCGGGCTTCATGATCACCGGGAACCCGTGCTCCTCGGCAAACTGTTTTGCTTGATCCCCGGAACCACTGGTTCCATCCGTAAGTAATAGCGTCGCTGGAAAAAGTGACTGGTCGAAAGCCATCTGCGTCGCGTACTTCGAACCCAACGCCAGTTCTCCATGATCCAAGGCGTAGTTTGCCTTGGCCAGCGACATAGGCGACAGTCGGTGGCGTGCGCACAACGCAAGCAGTGCCAGATAGTACGGCAGCTCAAACAACCGAGGGGGCCAAAACTCGAAATGGCGCATCAGATCGCGGGCAGCCCGGTCGAGAGTGGGACGACTCTTGCAGAAGTGAGAGCCTGGCCACCCGCGACGGACTTGCGGTCAGATCGCCCTCCGGGTCTTTGCGCGACTTTCCTAGCTTGCGCTTCGTTCTTTTGCTGCTGAACCGAATCCAGCAGAGCGAGTAAAGCCTGCACCATTTCGTCGTGCCGTTCCCAGACGATAAAATGAGAGTCGCCCTCGTACCGCAAAAAACGTACATCGGACTCTGTGAGCAGAGCTTCTGCGTACTCCGCATTGCCGATCTTGACCAAATCATCCTCGGCGCCATGAACCAGGGTTACTGAAAGGGCTAAGCGCGAGACCGGCTCGGTAAGCGTTTCCAGCTCGCTCACCAAAGGCATCATCTCGTCATTGGCCCTCGCCATATCCTGCCCGATCACCCAGCGCGCCCCTGGGATAAGCGCCAACCGGTTGTACCAGCGCGGCGAGCTCAAGTGTGGGTCCAATGGAGCTGAGATAGACATCAAACCATCGACTCGATCCGGATAGTCAATGGCTATCTGGTAGATCAGTGATCCGCCGAGTGAGTGCCCCACAAGTAACACAGGCGCGTCGATGGGAAACTGTTCAAGGAGCTCACCAATGGCCCTCGACTGTTCGGCAAATGACGGAACAGATCCGCTTGCCGCCGAACGACCGAACCCAAGTCGATCAACGGACACCAGATGGGCTTGCGTATTCAAACGAGGGTCATTGAGATAGCGGGCGAAAGCCTTCCAGGACCCGGGGGTGCCATGCACAAATAGAATGAGTGGGCGAGAATCGCGCTGGGTTGCTCCAGCGCCTAAGCGATCCGGCGTGCCGCCGCTGTTGCCACTTTCAACATAATGAAGTGCGTAGTCTCCCAGGGGGAGTTCGTGGCTGCTGAGCGCAGTTGGCAGCTGCTCGACCTCAGGCACAGGAACGGGGCTGCACGCTACGAGGATAAACGTTGCCAGAGTAGCTACCATGGCGGGGGCTGATGACCGCGCGCTCCAAATGAATTTAGCTAAGGGTTGTATAGGTTGTTTCACAAACGGACCAATCACCGGTGGAAAACTTAATCAAGCATACTTGATCGAACTATGATGAAGAGCTTAGCCGACTCCGGGTTTGCTGGCAGTACCCATGTAGATGATTGATGTCAGGGGCAGACGCCCAAAGATCGGATCACCGCGACGATTGATTCCGCGCGGACCTAGACCCGTAATAGCCCCCGGCCTGAGGCCTGCCAGCGATAGTTTTTCGTGAAGTTCGCCCGGCTTGATGAACATCCTCGGATCATGTGTTCCAAGCGGGAGAATGCGCAGCACGTTTTCGGCCATGTACACGGCGATGAACGACGCCAGCGGATTGCGATTAATGGTGTCGAAACACAGGCATCCGCCGGGTTTGAGCACCCGCGCTATCTCAAGGCAGACCTGCGCTAGATCAGCTACGTGCTCGAGTACATCAACACACACGACAATATCGAAGCTCCCATCGTCGTAAGGGAGCGCTTCGCCAGTCCCCACATCGTAACGAATAGAGCGTGGCGTCCTCTGCAAAGCTGCGTGGGCGCGCGCGGCCTCAATAGCTTGCACAGCGGGATCGATACCTGTCACCTGTGCGCCGCGATCATCGAGAGCCTCCGACATAAAGCCACCAGCGCAACCAAGATCCAGGACCTTCTTCCCATCCCAGTCAACAAACTGATCAAAGTACGCGATTCGGCCGGGAACCATGTTTTTCAGGGTGCGAACCCAACGGATATCGTCGGACCACCACTGATCCGCCACATCGTCATAGATCGCTAGGTTATTGCGCGGCTTTTGCATGGCGGGACTTCTGTCGCTCGAAGTTAGGGACCATATAGGGAACACGCCGCCGGTAGTCTTCAAAGCGCTGCCCGTGCGTGCGTGCCAATCGCGCTTCCTTGAGACGGGGAGCCGCGACGCAGTACAAAGTCCAGATGAGTGCCAGCACCAGCTGATCGGGTGTCCATACAGGCACAGTCCAGAGCGTAAGGGCAAACGCGAGATAGATTGGCTGGCGAATAAACCGAAATAGGCCCAACGTTGGCAGATCGGGGAATTTTGGTGCCTTAGCAGCTAACAGCGACAGCCACCCCAGTGCGCCACTTTGGAGTTCAGCACCAGCATCAAAGATCGCTTTTGCCAACAGCGCCCATGAGAGTGCGTAGGCACAGCAACTGGCCAGGAAAATAGGACCTTCAGCGCGCCACCATACGATTCCCGACGGGGTCCACAGCCAAAACAAAGCCAGTAACTGAAGGGAGGCAACAATAGCGTAGGTGGTCGTACTTAACGTAGATCCGTGCCTTCCGGGCACGGCCCCTGCTAAACACTTGAGCCCTCGTCTGGTCAGCAACAGAGAGTGCAGCAAAGGGAATTGCAGTATCAGCAGGAGGTTCGCTAAGAGCGCCCAGGGATAGCTCAGCTGCCCTGCCCCGCTGCTCAGTCCGTAGAACATTGAATAAATCATCGACAGAATGGCAGCCGCAAAAATGGAGTGGCAAAGCAGGCCACTGGTCAGGGCCAGAACGATGCGTCCCTTGCCGGGAGGGGCGGCTAAAGCAGCCCTGCCAAGATCCAGTAATCTCCGTATTCGAACATCCTGCTTCATACCAGGGGCTACGGACACCCCGCCCTGGCGGTTTTGCAATGTCCGTTAGTGTTCAGATGCTTTGCGAAGACACCTCCAGCCTGGGAAGTGCACCAGAGTGCTCGAGAATCGGTGTTCAGTGCTTCTCACTACGGTACGCGTTGCTGGAAAAGGCTCAATCGGCCACCATGGAACTCGCAAACCAATCGAGAAAACACACCGAAACCGTGGACAATCCCAAAATGCCAAACTGCGACACTGCAGGCTCTGCGCCTTCGCTAATCACTCTTGCTTACACCAGGCCGCCTCGGACGTTTCTGGCACTGCTTACCTTTATCGGTCTCCTTTTGACCACGTCGCCGAGCTGGGCGCAGCAGCGTCCGGACGCGCGAGGATCAGAGGACTATCCGCTGCTGTCACGTTTCAATGGTTCCCGGATTGATAAGTACCTGCAACTCGAATTCGATCGCTATGTTCTACCCCTCGGTCCCGCGCTCGACAATAAGACCCTCGGAGAGCAGCAGGTGCTTGAAGGTAGCGTTACGAAAATCAACTACCAATTCCCTGAGGAACCCAAACCTTCGCTGTTTCAACTCTATAAGAGCTATGAGCAGATTTTTGAAAAGCGGGACGTAGAGGTGCTGTTCTCGTGCTATCAGCAGGAGTGCAGGCAAGGTGGAAAAGACCTGGTTCGGACATTGGCCAACACCAAGGTACTGCTCAACGGATTCATGGGGTTCGGTGAACACGCCTTCATCGCCGCGCGCTTTCAGGCCGGATCTCAGGATATCTACGCGGGCGTCTATCTGAAACAGGAAAAATCTAATGTGGCCTACGAACTTCATTTCGTTGAAGTAGAGTCCATGAGCCTGGACAACATCACGATGGCCGACATTGAGGAGGGCATCGAGGAGACCGGAAAGAAAGCGTTTTATGGCCTGTATTTCGATACCGGAAAGTCGACCCTGACGCAGGAGTCAGAGAGCGAACTGGCGCTGTTGGCCGAGTATCTACTCGCGCACAGCGACAGGGACTACTTTATTGTCGGCCATACTGACAGCGTAGGCGATTACGCATCGAACCGGACCCTCGCGACCGACCGGGCACAGGCTGTACGTACTGCGTTGATTGAGCAGTTTGCGATTGATCCATCGATTCTGACAGCGGTCGGGGTCGGCCCGGTAGCACCGGTATCCAATAACCAGACGGCCACCGGCCGCGCGCAGAACCGACGGGTGGAGCTGGTCTTGCGCTAGCATTTACGCATGGGTGAGCTAAGCGGAAATCCGAACTTCGATGCGCTGGTGGGCGAGTTGTTCGACGCCGCGCTCGATTTTTCGGATATGCGGGAGCGCGCCCGGTATCTGGAGGAGGCGACCAAGAACGATCTCCATCTGAGGCACGAAGTTGAAAGCCTCCTGCAAGCGCATGAGGATGCAGGTGACTTTCTCGAATCCGACGTGGTAGCGGAAGCGGCATCGGCGCTACCGGGTGAGGCCGCAGACGACGAGCTGATCGGCCAGAGGCTTGGATCCTGGCAGTTGGATTCGGTCCTGGGCGCTGGCGGCATGGGCAGTGTGTTCGCGGCCACGCGAGAGATGGAGGGTTTCTCGCAGCGAGGAGCGATAAAACTCGTTCGGATTGGCTTCGAAACCCCGGATCTGGTCGAAGGCTTCACCCGCGAACGCCAGCTCCTCGCGTCGATAGAGCACCCCCGAATCGCGCGGTTGCTCGATGGTGGAACCACAACCGATGGCCTGCCCTGGCTTGCGATGGAGCTCGTTGAGGGAGAGGCGATAGATGCCTACGCAAACAAGCGGCGCCTCACGATCAACCAGCGACTCTCGCTGTTTGACCAGTTGGTCGAAGCGATTGCCTACCTGCATCAGAGACTGATCATTCATCAGGACATCAAGCCCGGAAACGTGCTGGTTGACGGTAATGGCCACGTACGCGTGCTCGACTTCGGTATCTCCGGGCTGCTTAGCGAATCCGCATTTCAACCGGACCGCTCATCAGAAGTAAGGGCCAGCCTGGCGTTTGCCGCTCCGGAACAGGTGTCTGGCAGTGAAATCAGCACTGCAACAGATATCTTCGGGCTCGGCGTGCTGTTGTATCGGCTTTTGAGCGGGTGCGCTCCTATCTCGCTAAGCAGCGGAAACAGCCTGGAAGAAAACCGGCGGCTCGTTTTGGAGTCTTCGCCGCAACTGGCGAGTTCGGCGGTATCCCGATCAGCTGAGCTTGAAGACATTGCACTCAAGCGTAGCTGTTCACCTCAAGCTTTGAGGCAGCAGCTGGCGGGTGACGCCGATGCGATTCTTGTCAAAGCAATGGCAAAGGACCCCGCCGACCGTTATGCATCGGTCACTGACCTCCTGCGTGACCTCCAGCGTTTCAGATCGGGGCAACCGGTACTCGCTCGCGAGCAAACAACACTGTATCGCAGCGGTAAGTTCGTATTGCGGCACCGTCTGGGATTGGCCGCAACGGCTGCCCTGTTTGTACTTCTCATCGCGAGCCTCGCTGTCACTACCTGGCAGGCGGAACGCATAAAACACCAACGCGATCGTGCCGAAGCGATGAATAGTTTCATGCAGGAAGTCCTGTCCCAGGCCGACCCCTATAACGCCGGCGATGATCGAACCGTGCGCGAGGCGCTTGAGTCAGCAAGCACACTCCTCGACGAGCGGTTCGAATCGCAGCCGTTACTCGAACTTGGCCTTAGGCAGACGGTGGGGGACATCCAGGTTCGTCTCAGCGACTTAGAACCCGCGCGGCGCAATCTGGAGCGTGCGATCAGTCTTGCTCATGCAAACCTGGCTGAAGACGACGGTCTACGATTACGTGCTGAGTTGAATCTAGCCTGGTTGCTTTATCGCGAAGACAGCTTTGATGCCGCTATCGACCAATACGAAGGTGTTCTGAAACATCTCGACAGCGGCCATCCGGATTCCATGCGGCGCAGGGCTCACAATGATCTGGGCACAGCGTTGAGCCGGCAGGGACGCTACGCTGAAGCCGTCGACCAACTGGAGCGGTCCCTAAACTTTGCAGAACACGCTCCGAAAGAGCGTGCGGCCACACTGATCAATCTCGGCTACTCCTACGGCTACATGGAGCAGTACGACATTGCCGAGACATACTATCTTGAGGCCATAACGGCTTTCAGATCCCTGGGCATTGCCGGAGAGACGGCGCAACTTGCCTATGCGCTGAACAACTACGGGCGAATCCTGGCGAAGCAAGAGCGGTTTGATGAGGCCCTGGAACACTATCGCGCCTCGCTTCAGATGCGACGCAGAGTGTTTGGTGAGAGCACCTATGCCGTCGGGATGCAGCACCTGAACATTGGACGCCTGTTACTCGAGATGAACCGCAATGAGCAAGCGCGCCGAGAGCTTGAGCAAGCCAACAAAATTCTACCTGCTCTTAGAGAAGAGGATTCGTTCCCTGTGGTTCTTATGCGGGGTTCACTCGCTCGGGCTGAGTATCTGACAGAATCAAATGCAGAGCGGCGCACGATCGCCTGGGAACAACTTAAGGCAAGTCTTGAGGTTCTTGAAGGAGACGCCCTACGCCCACGAACCGAGCGCTTTGCGCGGCAGTTTCGCGAGTGGCTGGCCGACCTTCGCTAGTCTGCGGCGATCGCGAGCGGGCGCCGCCGAGCACGCCCGACAAGCAGACCCGAGAGAATCAGCAGCAACGTGGCTGGTGCAGGGACGGAGGGTGGATCCACGGGATCGGGACCGTCAGTCGAAACAAAATAGAAGCCATCGATAAAATCTCCACCAAAGATCGCGTCGATGCGCGGATCAATGATATCAACGGGGTTCGCAAGGCTGGTTTCGGAAGCGCTGAACGATAGAAAGGAGACCTCGCCGAAAAAGAAGCTTAGTGCCGGGAACCCTATGTCGATGTCAGCGTCGTCGCCGTCGGAAAACGTCTGGCCAAACAAGGTCATGCTGAGCTCAAACTCTCCACCAAACAAAGTTTCGAAATCGACTCCGGTGATCAAGCCATCGTCGTAGCCGATCGCGAGGTCACCAGTTTCACCCGCTCCCGGGCCGTCTTCGACAATGACGCCAAACGTCAGCTCATTGTCGTAGGTTCTCGAAAGATCCGCCTGAGCCCAACCCGAGAACAGTAGAACGCTTAGGCCAACAAGCGTAGAGATGGATTTAGCGCGGGTTAAGAGCCGGGCTGAAAACCAGGTTGAGAACATAGGGGCTTCCTTCACTTTGAAGATGATTTTGACAAACCGGAATTCGCCTGCAAAAAATGGTCCAGTACTCATGAATACTACGGTTTCTCGTGCTTTGCTGAGCACCGGTGGGTGGGGCTACGAAGCTGAGACCCCGCGGTGTAATAAATTCTGACACCTGGAGATGAAGCTCTGATGAATTAGTACTTTCCTGCTATTGAAGTGGGATGAATTAACACACAAAGCTCTGAGAGTGCTTTCCAGCTTGATTGACCGGCTGAACACTACTCGTTAACGAGAGTCGGCCTTGGTCTAGGTTCAGCTTAAGTCGAGAATCGGCCTGAGAGGTACCGGCAGCGTCGGCGCATCACTGCGAATCAGCCACCTCGATTAGATTGTCCTCACCGTTCTTGTCGATGAACTTCGAGAATGGATCGACCCCCGCATAGATTGGCCGCTCATCGGTGATTATCTTCACCACCTGCTCCCCACTGCGAATCGGGTGCCACTCACTCGCAAGCACATCTTCGGGCGCGAATTCGTCGAAGCCAGGGCGATCCCTGAAGACACCGACCTCGATAAGCTGATCGAGCTTTGCTTCGGTTTCGTCTCCATAACCATCGGCGTAGTGTTTGGCTGCAGCGATCGCAACCGTCGTCTCAAAGCGCCCGTCTGGAAGTGTGCGAACGTCGGCACGGCTCGCAGACAAGTCGTAAAAGGTTATCTTCTCAAGCACGTCCTCTATCAGTCTGAGCTCACCCGCATCACGCGCAAGTTGTTTGTAGCCGTTGACCAGCTCGCTGGAGTTTGGATAGGGCTGACTCTTGAACCGGTATTGATCGAGCAGCTCGGCAAGCATTCCATTGACTCGCTCTTCACCGAGGCGGTCCTGCAGCAAGTAGAGCACGTGACCACCCTTGCGGTAGTGAATGTAGCCCTGATTCTCGACACGATTAAGAGGCACCTCTTCGATCGCTTCGCTGCCTCTGCCGGACAGATAACGGTCAAGATCGTATTTCAGAAATCGGCGCATCGAATCCGGGCCATAGAGGCGTTTCATCACCATGAACGCCGAGTATTGGGCCAGAGATTCCACAAGCATTGTGCCGCCCTGCGCATAAGCCGAGATAAGCTGATGAGCCCAGTACTGGTGGGCTGCTTCATGTGCGGTGACGATGGTGACGTAATCTACCGAGTTGCCATCGGCAAGATTGGCGATGAATCCGAGCTTCTCCGAATAGGGAATCGTGCCCGCAAATGCCTGCGCGAAAGATTCGTAACCCGGAAATTCGATAATGCGTGCGTAGTCGAACTGGTAGGGCCCAAACTGTTCCTGGTAGTAGGCCAGCGACTGCTCGAGGGCGTCCAGCATGCGCTCGACGTTATAGTCGTGACCCGGATGGTGGTAGACCTCCAGAGTCAGCCCATCCGCCTGGCGCTGCACACGCTCATAGGCTGCAGATTGGATTGAGAAAAAGTTAAGGACCGGAACATCTGACGCGAACCGCACCGTACGACGATCACCTTCCACAACCTCGGAGACCTTATTGCCCGGAGCAATCGGTATCTGATCCGCCCGGGTAGTGACCGTAATCTCGGCATCGACCCAGTCAGCATTCGCCACGTAGTTTTTCGAGCGAGCGTCGGAATCCTCAAGTTGGGGCATACGCAGCTCAGCAGGCAGATCATACTTGCGGCGGGTCTGGCGATCGGCCAGGAGGTCCGAGCGATCGAAGCCCAGGCGGGGCGCTACCTCAGCATTGTTCAGGAAGGTACCGTTGCGTACCAGACGATTATCCTGGTCATTCGCGCGAAATCCCCGAAGCACGCGCTTGGTCTCGAACTCCATTGACGTGCTCGCACCGGGAGCCAGCGGGGGGTTCAAGCGGTAGATCTGGTAGCGATAACGCTCCATCTCATCCAGGCTGATTCGGCCCCTCGGTATTCGCAGGCTTGTCATTTCGGTCCAGGAATCCGCCAGGCGAACGTGCAATTCCTCAACCGGTGTACCGGTATCGTTAATGAGTTCGTAGCGACCTTTGAAGAACGCCTCTCCCTTATGCGGGTACAGATCGGCGTCCAACACGACTGATGTGATAGACGGCTGGAGAACGGGCTCGTACTTGCGGAACTTCTTTTCGTAATCGGCCAGCCGCTCTTCGAAGGCGTCACTGACTTCGTACCGATTCAGAATATTCATCTGATAAAACAGGTAGAAACCGGAAGTGCCGGCCAACGTAAGGCCGGCCAGAGCTACCAAACCCGGGCCGCCAAGGAGCCTTCTGGGCAGCTGCTTCAGTCGACTGGTGAGTGCGTACCCCGTTCCTCGCCGCCACAAAAGGTGAGCTATAGTGCCCAACACGATGGCGACGCCCATCCAATAAGCGCGCAACAGCCAGGCGCGATCACTACCCAAATCACTGCCGTTCAAATCCGACAAAGGGTTGGCGAATGTCTCACCATAGGAATACAGCGGATGCTCAAAGCCCATCTCGTAGAGGGTGATCGACGCCACCAGGTAGAGAGCCATCAACCCCCATCCAACGTACTTGTTCGGACTCAACGCCTGAAAAACTACGGCCAACACAGCCAGTAAGAGCATTTCAATGGCGCTAGGTATGAGGTACCAGTTCAGATACTTCGCGAGCTCGACATTGGTGTGACCTTTACCTAGTTGCACCAGAATGGCGGCTACGACTGATATGCCAATAGTCACAACCAGTACCGCACAAACCGCGGTCACCTTGGGGAGCAGATAAGCCCAATTTGGGAGAGACGTCGCATCGATGATTTCATTAAGCCCGCGATCGTGATCTCTCCAGACCAGCTCGCCGGCATAGAAGATCGCAATAATCACCGGGATGATCGTGAAGCTACCCGCGAGCGGTTCGAGCAGCGCAAAGGTCAGAGGGCGAGCAGCGGTGCCATACAATTCGTTGGCATATAAAAGCGCACCGGCCGAGTTGGCAAGACCGATGACGACCAGCACAAAGAACGCCGGGCTGCGAAAAATCTGAGCCATCTCCAGACTGGTTCTCGCTGCAAAACGTGCAATACCCGCTCTGTCTGGACGAGCGTTTGGTAGCTGGGAAACAAGTTTTGGTGTGACTTGCGCGAGTCTCTGTCGTTGTCTTTCCGTTCGAGCAATGGACCGGCGCGATGGCGCGCGTTCGCTGAAAGAGAAACGCAAAAAGGCCAGGCCCAGCGCCAAAAGGGAAACGCCCACAGCGAGCAACCGGTTGTGGAGCAAGGGACCAGCCAGCGCTGGGAGCTGCGTGTTACGTTCGCTCGGACTCCAGTAACGCGTCGCATCCTCGACGGCGGCAAGGCCGAACGGTTCGAGCAGTGCGGCGGTCTTTCGCAGCTCAGGCTCGCCCCCGGCAATCCCGGTAAGCGTGAAGTACAGAACCAGAAAGACAACAACGCCGATGTAGGACAAGCCCATAGACCGGGAAGCGCAGGCTACGGCAAAGAACAAGCTGGCGGTCAGGAGTACACTAGGTAACGCCAGGAACAAATAGCCGAATACATAGTGGTTCAGGTCCATCGGCCCCAGGGTTTCCTGATCTAGCCAGGGCATCAGAGTTCCGATAAGTGAACCGACAGGCACCACCAGAAACGCGAGAGCGGCGGCGGCGAACGCACCGGCAAAGCGCCCAAACAAATAGTCAAACTTGACGACCTGGGAAGATCTGATCATCGAGCCAAAGCCGGTTTGATCATCGCGAACAACCGTATTGGCGACAAACGCTGTCGTCACAAACATAAAAAACAGGCTCATGATGAGCATTGTTTGAATCAGCGCTACTGGAGCGTTAGCGTTAACGTTGCCTCCCGAACCGATGGTCACACCGTCAATAGTCATTGCGCCGAAGGTAAGAAGAAAAAACACGCCCGCAACAACCCAGAACACCGGATTGCGAAGCTGATACTGAAACTCGAACGAAGCGATCTTGAAAAACACGGGTACTGTCCTACAGAGCCTGGCTCTGCTCAGGCGGCCTGCTCACGCATGCGGTTCAGCGTGCTGAAATAGACATCCTCCAGCCCTCCCTGGACGGCGGTGAAGCCGTCACCGGGATTGGACTCGGCGACTACGTGAATGATGACGCGACCGGCGAATAACCGGTTGGCAATTATCTGATGGCGCTCGCGGTGATCGTCTAACTCCTGACGTGAGATAGTCTTAGCCCAGATCGTTCCGTTCGTGGCGGCTATCAGCTCCTGTGGCGCACCGAGAAGTTGTATACGACCGGCGGCCAGCACCGCCATGCGCGGACAAAGATCGGCGACGTCCTCTACAATGTGGGTCGAGAGGATCACCACGACGTTCTCGCCGACCTCTGCCAGCAGATTGAGGAACCGATTACGCTCTTCCGGATCAAGACCCGCGGTGGGCTCGTCCACAATAATCAGGTCCGGGTTTCCGATAAGAGCCTGGGCAATACCGAAACGCTGGCGCATGCCCCCGGAAAAACCGGCAATCGCCTGCTTGCGCACATCCCAGAGATTGACCTGAACGAGCAGCGTTTCTACGGTGGACTTCCGGTCCTGTCGGTCAGCGACGCCCTTGAGGACCGCCATATGTTCGAGCAGATCGTACGCAGACACCCGGGGATACACGCCAAAATCCTGCGGAAGGTAACCGAGTCGCTCTCGAAGGCGTTCAGGTTCGGCCAGTACATCGACGTCATCAAACACAATCTCACCAGATGAGGGGGTCTGCAACGTAGCAATCGTGCGCATCAGCGTGGACTTACCCGCACCATTAGGCCCCAATAGGCCAAACATCCCCCGATCGATCTCAAGGTCCACACCATCGAGAGCACGAGTCCCGTTGGCATAGATGTGAGTGACATTCTGAAGCGACAGCACAGCGGTATTCCTCGGAGGGATATTGCGAGACGAAGATACCGCATTCGTGGATCCTGATCGCCCATCAGAGAGAAAACTGCGATGAATTGCCAGCCAGAGTCGATCGGATGCGAATATGTGCCACACAGTGACGTGCGCAAGCAGACGAGCATGAACCTGGCTTGGCCAAATGTGGCTTTCCGCTCGTCTTCGGTAAGGCTCGATGTAAGCTGCGGGTAAGATCGAAGCTTGCTTTACAGCGGCGCCGGCGTGTCACCAACGAGCGGCCAGTTGGGTGCAAGCCGGATACACCCCATGCAATCGCGTGCCTCACCTGCATCAGGCGTCACTTCATCAGACGTTCTTGAACCAACGTTCCTGCAGCAACTATGATCATGGAAGCCTAGCAGGCTGTTGAAAAACTACTGCGGGCAGGTTCTGCGGCGTTGCAGGCGCGCCTGCGGTCCTCATTTATCGGCATAAACTCCGGTCCTCGTCTTGCCTGCGCCTTGCAGAACCCGCTCCTCGCTACGTTTTTCAACAGCCTGCTAGTGAAAACACTCCGCTGTCGCAGTAGCATTACAGGCAAGAGCCGAGGGATTGAGCCAGTTCAAGCAGTGCTAGTAGATTTTAGCTGTCGTCGTTCGCCCAGTCACAGGCCTTTAGGGTGGGCCGTGTGTTTGACCTATGCGTTTACCATCGTGGCATTAGCCTCAACATCATCGGTGGTCAGAGCTACCCCCGGTCCCGACGCAACTTTGCAGCTTGAACCCTGTTATCTGGAGGGGATCAGTCGACAGGTTCTCTGTGGCCAGCTCGACGTTCCCGAGAACTACGAAGACCCCGAGGGAGCGAGACTAAATCTGAACGTAGCGGTACTTCCCGCCATAGACCCCAGCCTGAGCAGTACTCCTATGCTGTTTCTCGCTGGAGGACCGGGCCAGGCGGCCACAACGCTCGCGGCTTTGATCCGCCGACAGCACTTCGAAACTCTTAAAACCCGCGACATTGTTCTTATCGACCAACGAGGAACCGGTGACTCGTCTCCCCTAGAGTGCGATACGCTCGAAGACGAGGATGTGTATCGCGATTTACCCGCGAACATCGACATAAAGACAGAAATAGAAGCTTGCCTGGCACAGATCACCCAGGATTTGAGCCAGTTTAATACCGAGAACGCCATAAGGGACTTCGATGCGGTGCGCGAAGCGTTGGGCTACGAGCGCGTTCATCTGTATGGCGGCTCCTACGGTACGCGGGCCGCCCTCATTTATCTCCAGATGTTTCCGAGCGTGGTTGAGAGCGCAGTACTTGATTCCGTGGGCCCGGTTGAAGTTCCGATTGGGCTGTTCGGTAAGAGCGCAGCGGACTCCTTTGAACGTCTGTTGGAGAATTGTCGAGCCAGCACCGCGTGTTCAGACGCGTTCCCTGATCTTAAAGCAGAGTTCGATGCTTTGGTGCAGCGCGTATCCGAAAACCCGGTAGAGGTCGAAATTCCCCACCCAAGGACCGGCGCGATAACAACCCTCCGATTGGATACTCAGAAGCTCACAGCCAATCTGCGACTGCAGCTCTACTCCCGGGAGGGGCGCTCACTTGTGCCCATTGTCGTGCATGAGGCTTACCACGGGAACTACCGACCGCTTGCCGGTCTGATCTCTCAGACTGAGAACGGGCTCGGAATCAACTCAGCACTGACACTGAACATCGTATGCAATGAGGATGTTCCCCGGGTGACCGCAGACATGTTGGCACTGGATGCGCAGAATACTTTTGACCAGGACACGGGACACCGGACCTTTCATGATGCGTGCCCGTTTTGGCCTCGCTACACACCCGCAAGAGAGCTGTTCGAACCGGTGACCGCAGAGATACCAACCTTGCTTCTCTCCGGGGCTTTGGATCCGGTCACTCCTCCGAGTAACGCAGAAATCACCGACCAGACCCTCGGCAATAGTCGCCATCTTGTCGCGAAGCACGGTAGTCACATCGTGGCCGGCCTAGGTTGTGCTAGCGAGTTGATTGCCGAGTTTTTCGAGCACTTGGATCCGCAGAGGCTAGATGAGACGTGCCTTGATGAAATCCCGCCCGTTACTTTCATGAGTAGCCTGAACGGTACGAATTAGTGAACCCTCGATACCGTTACAACCCAAAGGCCCCGTGGTGATTGAAGTTCGCTCGCTGCGCAAACAGTTTGGCGATGTGGTCGCCTTGCAGGATCTATCGTTCACTGCAGAAGACGGACAGATCACGGGTCTGCTTGGGCCGAACGGCGCTGGCAAGACCACGTGCCTTCGCATGCTCTTTGGATTACTGAAGCCCGATAACGGTACAGCGCTGGTCGATGGTATTGACGCGTCAGCGGATGCGCTTACCACACGAGCGCGCATCGGGATCTTCCCCGACAAGTTTGGTTCCTACGAGCGCCTTACGGTCACGGAGCAGGTCGAATTCTTTGCCAGTCTGCAGGGGCTGGCTGGCTCAGAGAAGAAACAGGCTGTAACTCAAGTAATCGGTGATCTGCAGATGAACGACATCGCGGATCGAAAGAGCAGCGGCTTCTCTCAGGGACAACGAATGAAGATTGCCTTGGCCCAGGCGCTCGTGCATCGCCCGCCCAATCTGATTATGGATGAGCCAACTCGTGGGCTCGATGTCATGAGCACGAGAATGCTGAGGCGTCATCTGGCCGAACTTCGAGAGGCCGGCCACTGCATTTTGTTTTCGAGCCACGTGATGCAGGAAGTAGCCGCACTGTGTGATCGGATAGTGATAGTCGCAGAGGGACGACTCGCTGCGGCGGGCACCACCGAAGAATTGTGCGCGCTTGCAGGTGAAACGCAGTTGGAAGATGCCTTTGTAAAGCTCATCGGGACTGATGAAGGGGTCGCCGCGTGAATCAGTTTCGCGCGCTGTTGATCAAGGAGCTCAAGGAAGCGATCCGCGATCGACGCGCGTTCATGGCCGCCATGATCATGGCCATGCTCGCGCCCGTCCTGATTTATGTGAGTTCGGTTTTCGCGATAGAGGAAGCCGTCGAAAAGCCGGATGTGTACATTCATATCCGCGGCGCCGAGTCGGCTCCTGACCTGGTGGAACAACTCGCGCAGGAGAACATTTTCTCCGCAACTGGGGCCAGCGACGACGATCTTAGGAAATGGAGTGACCGGCGGATCGAACTGTTGATACCCGTTAACTACGCTGCCGACATGCGTGGCGGGAGTTCGGTTGACCTGGTCCTCCGTGCCGACATGAGCGATACGTCTCTGAGCTCTCCGTTACGCCGGATACGAAATGCGATCAACGATTACTCGCGGGGACTGGGAGTCAAGCGAGTTCTGCTGCGCGGCATCGATATCAATCTGCTACGTCCCATAGCCGTTGAAGAGCAAGATCTCTCTTCTCCCAACAGCAGTGCGGCATTTATCAACACGATGTTGTTGTTTTATCTGCTGTTCGGCGCATTCATCACTGGCTTATCGGTTGCGGTCGATACCAGTGCCGGTGAGCGCGAAAGAAATGTGCTGGAGTTTCTTCTATGCCAGCCGGTACCCACTTACCAGGTTGTCGCAGCGAAACTGCTTACGGCCAGCTGCGTCGCCGTTATTGGCGTCGTACTCACGCTCGCACTCACCTCGATTGCCGTAGGTTTCATTGATCTTGGCAAGGTCGGAGCGACGTTCAGTTTAAGTGCCGTCACTGTAGTGCTTCTTTTACTGTTGTTGATTCCCCTGTGCCTCTTTGCATCGAGCGTCCATCTGCTGCTGGCGTTTCAGGCAAAGACCTTCAAGGAGGCGCAATCGATTGTGTCGATGGTCATCGTCGTGCCGGCCTTTATTCCCTTTGCGCTTATGCTGATGGAGAACAAGCCCACCTATCTGCAATGGCTACCCATTTCTGGCCAGTATTTATTGATGGAAGATTTACTTAAGGGATTGAGCATAGAGCCGCTTTCGGTGATCGCGGTCACGCTCACAACGGTTGCGGCGACCTTCGGTCTGTTTGCGATTCTTGCGCGACGGCTGCAGTCGGAGAAGACAGTCCTCGCTTTAAGCTAGCCCGAAAAATGACCAGCGCGCTCAAGTGTCTTGGTTACGCGCTGCGATACATGGGTCAACTGAATTTTGCATCTGGTTACAGACTGGAGCCGGGTTCGCTGGCCAGGTTTTTGGGCTACCGGCTCTCCAGCAGCGCCACCGCTGCTTCTTTAGCCGGATCACGTCGATCTCTGAACGCAGCAATCGTCATGGGCGCGGATATGTCGGGAGTTACACCCAGGCCGCTGTCGAAAGTCGATACATTCACGTAGTAACGAAAAAACGGAACCCGCGTTCTGACTCGGCTCTCCGGCAAAGTGAGGGTGAATTGTATGCCCGCCGTCGGGCCTTCGGCGCTACCCCCCGTGGGTTCGCCGATGAATGTCGCGTTGCTCAATTCCTTCAATACCGACAACAGCATGGTGCTGCCCGACGAATTCTCGGTGCTCGTAAGCACGATCAGCTGACCTTCAAACGCATAGCGGTCGGGATTAATTCTCTGCAGATCTTCCGCGAAGACTCTGCGAGGTGAAAAGGTGCCGTCTTCATTCTCGCGATAGCCTATGCGCGGCGGATCGAGGTGGGTTTTGTCCCAGGTCCACAGGTGTTCGCGCACACCACCCAGGTTCAGAGTCTTGGCACGCATATCTTTGACGATAGGCAGTCGCTTGTCTGTGAGATGGGCGAGCAACCGGAACTGCGCATCGTTGGAGCCACCGCCATTGCGACGCAGATCGAGAATCAGGAAATCGCGATTTTCGCTACGCAGAGCCTTGAAGATGGGGTCGTAAATCTCATCCGGCTTGACCGGATCCCGGTAGTTTACAAAGGTATCCACTCGCAGGTAGGCGGCACGATCACCGAGACGTTCTAACTGGACGGCGTCTTTGAAGTTGGCCGCCCCGGCAATGCCGTCCCCGAGTTCGCGCCATTGTTGGTAGTTCAGGCGCTCAACGGTCTCGGTGCGCGTTTCACCGCTTGAGTTTTGTACTTCGAGCGTTGCGGTAGGCCCCACTTCCCAGAGCAACGCTCCGAAGTGGTCCAGGGCGCCGCCCATAAACTCCCGGGATTCGGATATACCACCCCGGCGTGACCATTCGGTGAATCCGTCGACCGGAATCAGCGGAGCTACTTCAGCCACGAGCTCAGACATCGGTCGACCATCGACGGACAGAATCTCGTCACCATAGTTAAGTCGTGTGTCTTCGCCGGCTTCGTAAACCAGCGCTCGCCCTTCGATAAGCAGCCAACGGGCAGGTAGATAGAGCCTGGCTGTTTCGCGTTCCAGGCGTAAGTCGCGAGGCAGCTCCGCCTTGGTGTGATCGCAGCGAATGCCGACCAGAGTACGCTCAATGGCCAGATAAAAGTCGCCAACGGTCATGCCATTTTCAGCAATAGCGCGATCGACAACACCCGCCCAGCCGGCATCGAGGTCCGCCTTGCTTGCATATCTCGTGTAACCCGGGTGGAGGCGTTCGTAGACTTCTTTTGCCAGTGCTACGTCGCTTCGGACCTGGTTCGGCGTCAGTTCCCGGTCGGCTGGCCGAATCTGTGCTTCGACGATCGCCAGCGGGCTGAGAAATAGCAAACCCACCCACAGGCTGGGTCTTCGAAGCTTGTGCCAGAAGTGCACGTGGATTCTCTTCGTTCTTTCTAGTTGTTTTCTACTTGTTGTGTCGTTTGCCTACTCTCCGCCCTGGAACGCAGTCACAACCGGGACTCGCGCAGCACGCCAGGCAGGAAAGATTCCACCAATCAATCCGATAACCAGCGCCACCGCGATGCCATTGACGAACAATGCAGCGGTCAACTCAAAGGTAAAAACCACCTGAGTAAATCCGGCACCCAGCGTCGATGTACTGAAGCCGTCGAAGAACATCCAGGCCGCGCAGGCTCCCGCCGCACCGCCTATGATCGCGAGGAGCAGCGACTCAATCAGCGTGCCGAAAAAGGCAGAGGAGTTGCTAAATCCTATGGCGCGCAAGGTGGCGATCTCGCGAACACGGGATGCGACCGAGGTATACATTGTGTTCAACGCTCCCGCCAGCGCACCCAGGCCCATTACCACGCTCAACGTCCACCCGAAGATTGCGATACCGGACAGCGCTTCTCCCTGGGAGGCAAAGAAGTCGGCTTCTGTGACGACGTCCAGGATAAGCTGGGGGTCGTTCTCGATGTATTGCCGGATGGGCTCCACGTTGCCGAGTTCAGCAAGCCTCATGCGAACCGTTTGGAACGACGAACCTCGCTGAAACTGGCTCTGCACTGTGGTTGCGTCAGCCCACAGTTCGCTTTCGAACGCCGAGCCGTTCGTCGAGAACACCCCGACGACCTCCCAGACCGTCTTCCCGAAGCGCAGTTCTTCCCCAATCTCAAAGCCAGAAAACTCCCGCTGAACCCCTGCTCCTACAATTATCTCGTTTCTGCCGGGCTCGAATATACGGCCCTCAGTGATTTGCACGCCGGTTCGTAAGTCGAACCCACTCGCTGCCAGTCCGCGCAGCGGTATATTGGCTTCACTTTGAGAACTGCGCCTGATTCCATCGACCACCACGTACAGTTCCGCCGACACGATCGCGTTACCGTCACCATCCTGGGCAACTCCTGGGGATGACGAGATCAGACTGACCGTCTCCCGGGAGAGCACGCTGTTGAGCTCCGCCTGGGAACCGGTGCGAGTCACGATCGCGACATCTTCAGCGCCGGTGCCCTCCAGGGTCGCGGCAAAGCCCCGAGCCATTGCCAGGAAGGCGAGAAGCACGGCAACAACCACGGCCACCGCGAAAACGGCTGCGAGCGACATCCAAAGGCGCGAGGGCAAGCTCAGCAGATTCATTTTGGTAACGGTGCCAAGCTGGGAGAAAAATCCGCTCATGGAAAACTCCGAAGTGCCCTACTCATTAAACCGAACCGACCCGAACCCAGCCGCAGCTCAACCGCGATTTACCCACGACTGAGGGCGGTGATAATGTTGAGCCGCAGCGCGTTGACCGCTGGGATAATCCCGGTGATCAGCCCAAGTCCCAGCATGAACACCAGCGCCTGCAACCACAGCGCGCCATTAACCACCAGGGTCGGAAGCTGGACTGGAGCTTGATTTATCCCTGCTACGAGCAGGTTTGCCGCCAATACGCCCAGTGCGCCGCCGATCAGCGCGAGAAGCAGAGACTCAGCAAGTACCATCCGGAAGATTCGACCAGAACCAAACCCAAGAGTCTTCATCACACCGATTTCTGCCGTGCGTTCCCGAATCGAGAGGATCATCGAATTCCCGACGATAATCAGGATCACGAAAAAAGCGGCCAGCACCACGGAAGTCAGGATTAATCCCAGGTTTCCGATCTGGTCAAGGAAAGCTTTATTGAATGCCTTCTCCGGCATGGTTTCGGTCTCGGCGGGCGAGTTGGCGAACATCGTGTCGATGCCTGCGATAACCGCCTCGTTTTGAGACGCATCCGCCGACTTGATGGCGACGAAGCCGACGTTGTCTCCACCAAAAGACTGGGTTTTGTTGAAATACTCATAGTGGAAATAGATGCTGTTTGTATCGGTCTGCGCGTCGGCACCCGTGTAAATAGCAACGACGTCAAAATCCCAGACCGTGCTGCCGTCAACTTTCGAAAAGATATTCGAGTTGATCGGGATCCGCTGGCCTTCCTGCCACCCATACTGTTTAGCAACGGCCTCACCCGCGATCAGGCCCTGACGGTTATTGATCCAGGCCTCGCGCTTATCGTCGGCAACCAGAAGTTCGGGATAGACCTGAAGAAAGCTCTCCGGGGCTACCGCAAACATGCCCAGCTGATTTCTTGGCTCCTGGAAATACCCACCGAACCAGTTCAGATGGGTAACCATCTCGACGCCATCGACGGCTCGGATGCGCTCGACGTAGGAAATAGGCAATGGCTGAGTGAAGTTGATTTTATTCATCGACACCAGCCGGTCATCCGCCGAGAGCTCGATGCCTGCGTTGAGCGCCTGCTGGAACGAACCCAGCGTGGCAAAAATCATAAAGGCAATAAACGTGGCAAACAGCGTAAGAAAAAGACGGAGTGGCTTTCGAGTTAGGTTCTTGAAGATCAGGAAGAGGTCTTTCATGCCGCCATATCCCGATCCACGAACTCACCCTTGTCGAGATGCAAGGTCCGCTTCGCGTACTTGGCCGCAGCCGGGTCGTGAGTAACCATGACGATCGTCTTGCCAAAATCGCGGTTAAGCAATTGCAGCATGTCGAGAATCTCATCCGCAGTCCTACGATCGAGGTCTCCGGTGGGCTCGTCACACAACAGCAACTTCGGATCCGACACCAGTGCCCGGGCAATGGCAACTCGCTGCTGCTGACCACCGGACATCTCCTTGGGCATGTGCTTCGCGCGGTCCGAGAGGCTGACAAGTTCCAGAGCGGCCGCAACATTTTGCCGACGCTGTTTGCCATTCAATTTAGTCAGAAGAAGCGGCAGCTCTACGTTCCGCTGCGCATTCAGCATCGGCATCAGATTGTAGAACTGAAAGATGAAGCCAATATTGTTTGCACGCCAACTCGCGAGCTGGGATTCGGAGAGTGTATCGACACGACTTCCGTCGAAATGCACTTCTCCACTTGTGGGCTGATCCACGCCCCCGAGCATATTCAGCAGTGTTGTCTTCCCGGAGCCGCTCGGCCCCATGATGGCAAGAAAATCGCCGCGCTCAATGGCCATGTTGAGTCCACTGAAGACGCTGATGGTTTCTTTGCCTTTGGTGAATTGTTTCTTGACATCGCGCAGCTCATAAAGCAGATCTTCGCTCATAACCTTCTCCCTACCTTCTTCCCACCTTTCTCCCCACCTTCTCCCCTTTGCGCCCCGCTTCTACCTGATGGACTTCTCGATTTTTACCGACGGTTGCTCGAAGACCACGGGCTCTCGGAGTGTTACCCACTCAAAAAAGACACCTTAATTCCCATATCCGGCAGAATCCGAGCATCGAGTTCACGAAAACCGATTCGCACTTTCACCGCTGCCTTGGCACGATCAGCCGCTGGAATAATCGCGATAACGGACGCGTCGATCTCCCAGTCCGGATACGCATCCAACTTGGCTACCACGCGCTGCCCCGGTGAGACGCGCCCGATGAAAGCCTCGTTGACATCGACCTCGACTTCGAGAGATGCCATATCGACAATCGTACAAATACCGGTGCGAGTGAAACCACCCCCGGCAGAACTCGGAGAGACGATCTCTCCTTCTTGCGCATTCTTGACAGTGACAACACCAGAGAACGGGGCGGTAACCACATGAAATGCCCTGCGCTCTTCTTGCCGATCGATCTCCAGTTCCAGCACGGCAACATCAGACTGGGCGCGCTCTAAGTCGGCCGTCAACGCATCGAAGCGGGCCGTTGCCTGGGTGAGTTCCGCCTCCGATACCAATCCCTTGGGTCGCAACTGCTCCGCACGATTGTAGGCACGCTCAGCTTCTGCACGATTGGCTCGGATGTTACCTATAGTAGCTCGCTGCGACGCCAGCCGGGCCACGGCAAGATCAAAGTCAACAGAGGCGAGCGCATCATCGAGTCGTGCAAGAACCTGGCCCTCCTTGACCAGCATTCCTTCTTCCACATTCACTTCGGTGATCAGACCTGTTATCTGCGATGACACCGTGGCCATACGTCTTGCGGTCACGTAACCGGAGGCGTCGAGCACCCGCTTATCCTCAACACTTTCGGTGTCAGAGTCCGCTGGCACGCGGCTGGTGTCCGCCTCGCGTGGCGCTGCCGTGGTCACGGTTGACGCCACCACAGGGGCGCTTGCGGGGCTTGATTCCGGAGTGGGTGGTAGGGGACTTAACCAGAAGGTAATTCCTGCACCGACCCCGCCAGCGACCAGCATAGCGACCACGAGAGAAATAGCACTGAACCCGGAAGGTTCTGAATCTGATCGATCTATTTTGAGCTGGTCGAGCAGCTCACGCTGGTCAGCCATAGACTGTTTAAACTACCTTTTTCGACTTAGACGTTTTTACTAAGGCCATGTTCGTTTGGAACCGCTACGCGTTCGCGAGTAGCGGGACCTGCGCTTGAAACCGAACACACGAGAGAACGCTAGGCTCCACCTTACCCAAACTTGCACTCACGCGACAGACCATCCCATGGTTGCCAAAAATGTATGCTTCCATCTGCGTCTCGCAGACATCGAATAAGGGCATCAGATAAGGCTCGCGTGAATCAGAGAGGGCGGCAGACTTGGAAAGCCAACTGCCCATGGTAAGTTTCTCTCCGCCAGCAATGGATATTTGATTCAACGATTGTGAATTGACGGACGGCCATTGAGTTCTCGCCGCTTATTCAGAAATCTCTTTCATAAACCTCATTGATAACCTTCGACCGCTGGTCGCGGCTGGCAGCTACCCGACACCGAATTAACACTACGTCACACCCGCCTGTTGACTGGATGAATCAGTGTTTGGACGCAACAATTAGATCCTGAAAGGTAGGGCCTTCCGGGTTTACCCAGGTACCGGGGTGTATGTTGATCGGTCCTGAAAATCCAGCCTGTTTGTGCCAGCAAACTACGGCTGTATGATCGAACCCCATCTTAGAACAGGGATTGACAGGAGTGTCTGTCCAGCTGACTTGATCCACTGAATGCGTGAACTTCGAATTTGGCGAACGCAGAATGCGCTCATCTACAAGATACCAGGTTGTCAGCGCAATTCCCTCGGGCTTAAGCACTCGCTGGACCTCTTTGAGATACCCTCTAGCGTCGTCGCTTAACAGATGAGTGAAGACAGAGGTGGCAACCACAAGGTCGAAGCACTCATCCTCGTAGGGAAAACGAAATTCAGCAGCGCTCTGGCCACCGACGGACGAGTAGTGCTCATTCGCGACTTCAACGCACGTGAACGTCGTATTAGCTGACTTTGCCCTGAAGGCTGATGTACACCAGTCAATCGCTTCGCGATCCACATCAAATCCGGCATAGTGGCCGGCATGGCTTATAAACCGGCTGATGGGTATAGCAAGTCTCCCAACGCCGCAGCCGACGTCTAGCACAGAACTTTGCGGCGTAAGCTCACCAAAACTCTGGCACAGGCTTAGCAGATGCTCCCCTACTTCCTCAAAATCGGTCTGCGAATCGAATCGTAACCATTTGGGAGGCACTAGCGAGTCTTGATACCCCAGCCGATGTTTGATCGTGTCGGGTAAATAGACGATCTTCTTTAGGGATCGCTTCGAGTAGTGCTTCAAGCCTCCAACGCGCCTCTTCAGAATGTTCTGCCACACGTTGTTTGGATTCCTGTAGTTTTGGATGGTGATAACAGGGAAGATTAGTCTGCGGGAATAAAGTATCACAGGCGCGCCAGGGTCAGATCGCCTGCGACCTTGGTAGTCGACGATGAATCACGATAGCGTGAGGTGCGCAAGAGATGCCAGACGACACAAAGACTTTTCGGGTCGAACCTGATTTCGAGATTCGGCTCACGCTTCCGAAAATCCTGTTTCGGTCCATTCGCACAAGACCGGATGCGCACTGGCTTCGGCAGATCGCTATCGCGACCGAGCGTCGTTACTTCTATCTCACCGAGGACTGGCACATTGAGTTAGAGGCAAACCGCTACCCCTCCCTTACCGGAAAAATAGTCATTCCGGTGGAAACTGCAGGGAAGCGATTCGAGTTCGATGGCGCATCGATTCCAGTGCCCTGGTTGGTGAGCCTGCTGACGGTGGGTGTTCTACGTCCGCTGGGAGTCTTATTGGTTGCCTCTATCGTGCATGATTATGCGTTTCGCTATGGCGAATTGCTGATTCAGAAGGCGGGACAGAACGAACCTGCAAAAGTGCCCGTCGCGCGCCACGACGCGGACGCCCTGTTCAGAGACATCATTACCGCAGTCAATGGTAATCGCACAGTGGGCAGACTGGGATGGTATTTCGTACGCCTCGGCTACTGGCTGGGAGTTCCCTACAACGGTCGTCCGGGAACTGGGGTTCGTCCGGTACTGGTCGGGTTGAGCTTCCTTGTATTTCTGGGGCTTCTGGTGAGCGCCATTGTGCTTTTCTCCTGGCTGCCCGTAGTTCTTATGGCACTTGGAGCCTACCTGCTCACTTATGCGCTTACGTTGTTCGAATTAAGTCGGAACTAAGCCACGCCCTTCGTAAGCTCAGCACCCGTCCACGCTGCGTCACGCTTCCGCAGCGAAACCAGATTCAGCAGGATTCGACTGCGATCCGTCGCCGAGAGACGGGATACCGCTTCGTCAGTGTGAGGATCACCAAGAAATATTGTTTTATCTTAGCGTCTTACGCGTGTATTTTAGAGTTAAATCTGTGGCGAAGAGTCTTCGGAGCCATATGCGAAAATCGATTCGAGCATTTACCATCCTGCTTGCTTTGGCGGTCGCGGGCTGTGCCATTGGTCCGGGGTCCGGCACCTTCGATCCCATCGCATTTCGTAAGGGTGATTCCATCCTCGACTGTATGGGATTTACGTGCGCACTCCGATGGCGACTGCGAAGTGCCAGCCTGAAGGAACTCTACAACCAGGAGTCCTGGGAGGCACTGGCCCAGGAAGTCGCTGAGCTGGGGTACGCTTCAGATCTGGCGTTCTTCTACCTGGGAAGCAGCGCTCAGGGGCTGGGAGCTCGCACAGCAGCGCGACGTTACTACGAGAGAACAGCGACGACGTCTGTGCGCTGCGGAAGCGGTGGTCTGAATAGCTGCGCGGGCATTGATATCGCAAGCGAGGTGCGGGCAAAGCTGACCGCTGAAGAGCACGAGCGTCTCGCCCGGAGCATGAGCATTCGAGAGGCGCAGTCGATCCTGGCTCAGCTTGGCTTGTATACCGCGGGCGTTGACGGAATTGCCGGCCCCGGAACACGGCGGGCGGTCACGCAGTTCCAGCAGGCGGAAGGCCTGAACACCGATGGTCAGCTGAGCTTCGAAACCAAGCTCAGGCTGGTAGGCAAGAGCCCGCCCGCGGAAACAGTCGTGGACACGCGTCCGGTTCGCGTAGGCTATCCCGCTGAGATTCGCCAAGCGGAAGCCGAAACGGAATTGGAAGAAACAGCCACCGAGGACAAGCCTACCCTGGCGACGACCTCTCCTGCCCGCACTTCCATCCCGGATCCTGATCCTGACCCTGACCCTGACCCTGACCCTGAGACCATAGCAGTGAATGCAAGGCAGGAGGAATCACCAGTTCCTGAATTTGAAGAATCGCTGAGCCTGACTTCCGTAGAGGAATCACCGGCGACAGCAGATGTCGTCGGTAATACACCAGCTCCGACTCAGGTTGCTTCGATCCCCAGCCCCGCGACCGCTCCGGAAACGCCCGAAAAACAACAAAGCCGCGTCAGAGTTCAGGTGGAGCTGCTGGCGGAGGCCGACCCGTTCGCGTCGGTTGTTCGTGTCGTCGAGTCCGGAACGCTGGTGACTGTTGATGATCGGGGCCAGGAATGGTCGCAGGTATCGTTGGATAGCGATTCCGGCTTCGTGTACACCGATGTTCTAGAGTGATGATTCGTAGAATGCACTACATCTTCAGGCGCACGGCAGCGCGGACGTTGCGGATCGGCGTTGGAGCATTCATCGTAAACCTGATACTTGCTGCGCTGGTTTCCGCTCAATCCGTACCTACTCGCAGCGGTTCAGAGATTCAGGGCCCGGGAACCGCTGAGTCCAGGATCGGCGACAATGCAGCAGGCACTCTGGATTTTCGACGTCAGAGAGAGAGCTTTCAAGAACAGCTCGCCCTAATAACTGGCGAAGAAGAATCCTTGCTCGCCCAGATTGAAGCCCGCCGCCAGAGCCTTAAGGCACTTGAAACCCAGGAATCAGAACTGCTGCTGGCCCTCGACTCGGTGGCAGTCACAGAAAGCTCCAAGACGGCCACGTTTACCCAGCGTTTTGACTCATGGGTCGTATCAGCATTTCATCCGCTGAGCCTGCTCGATCCGAAACCCGAAAACTCCGGCATAGCCGGAGCGGGTACCGACTCATCGACCGGGCTCTCGTGGTCTCCATGGGATGATGCGACGATCAGCATCGGGATACCGCTGATGTTGGCTCTGCTATGGCTTCTGCTTCGCAGAAATCATCACGGCGCTTATCTCCGGTGGAAAACTCTTCTCAATCCCGTCGTCATCGCACTGTTGGTGGTATTTCCCCTATCAGCGATCGCTGAAATTCCGACAGGGTCGCGCGGAAGCCTGGATGCAAGCTCCCTGAGTGACAATCTCATGGAAGCAAATAGACTATTGGCCCTAAGTCAAACACAGCGCTACCTGCATTCCCTTCGGTCCTACGGTTCAGAGCGTCGGCGGGTCACTGTCAGGGACCTAGATCTGAGTGGATCTCCTCTCAAGCCATCGACCAGTGTAATCCCAGGTACCACTGAAGCGCTCATTCTGGAAGCGGCTCTTCATCTGCACGAGGGCAATAACACAAACGCGGTAAATTCACTTAAAGAGCTCGCTGCCGAGACTTACGAAGTCGACCAAGCCGTTGAATATTCCCGGGAGTTTGAGTCCTCCATTGAAGGTGTTGTCCGCTTTCTCGTGAGTGAGAACGAGGACCAACTGGCCGGCGATATCTTCTCGCGCTTTGGATCGCGACTTGCCAATAAAAGCGTAATCAAAGCTCAACTCACACGGCCGCCAGCGTCGGCTTTGGAATTCGAGGCGCAGGAAAGTTTTGGTGACAGGAGTTTTGGTGACAGTAATGCGAACGGAAGCGCGGGCACGTTAACCAACATAGCCTTCGATGCATCCAATGCGTTCGCTGGCCGCGCTACCAATGAACTCTCGCCCATCAAAGGACGCGGCCGAGACGCGGCGATGGATACCAGCGCCCGATCGCAGCAGCAATCGAAACAGAGCTCGTTGCAGGAGATGGCCCGCTTCGCCGTGAATGAGAACTCCGAACCATTGCTGCGCATGGCCATCGAGGCCGCGAGCTACGATCCCGGGGAAGCCGTTGACGTCGTAAATGCTTTGGACGCGCTGCTGGATGCTGGTTACAAAACCGAAGCGCTTCAGTTGATTAACAATGCGATTGATTTCTACAGAAACGCCCCGCGCGAGGTAGCTGGTGAGTCGCGGAACGCTCATCATCTGGCACTCAGACGCCTGTCGCTGGAGGCTTTTCGCCGCGGCCTCTTCCCGGAAGCCAAGACTGCGCTGGTCGCAGCGCTCAAACCGCTCTCTAGTCGGGAGCGACGTCTTCTGGTAACACCTCTGCCACCGGGTACGATTCAGCCGTGGCGACTCCCGGAGCCGAACGCGCTGGTCGCCCCACTGTACCTGGGCCTGATAGAAGAACAGGCAGGAAACAATGATTCCGCGCGACGGCGGTTTCGGAGCGAGAATGAACGCGCGCTCCGCGCGCTTATCGATGACTCGGGCCTGATCGCACCAGATCTGCTTAATCACCTGACACTGCTTGGAAGCTCACTGGACACGACTCTGGACAGAGCCGAGTTAACGGAGGTCAACACCCTGCTCGTTCAGCTTGAACAGAATCGGCTCAACGAGCTGCGCGGCGAATACGCGCCCGCCGTTACTCAAAGGCGTAACGAACTTACGGACCTCGACCTGAGGATTTCTGAGCGCCGCGCCCAAATTGAGCGCCTGCAGGCGCAAGTTGCGTTAGCGGATAAACCCGAGGAAAAGCCAGGCATCGCCACTCTACTTTCGATCATCCGCTTCGTCGGCCTGGTACTGGTGTGCGCGGCATGTCTTACCGCTCCGGTCTGTATTGCTCTTCGCTACGCGAAAACGAAACCGCTGCAGAAAACATCGGCTTTTGTCTGGAAGGCGGTAGAGACCATCGGCTGGATTTGGATGCTCACAATTTTCAGCTTACCCGCAGGACTGGGGGCGATCCTGCTAGCGCAATTCTTCCTGGCGAGTCTGAGACGAGACTCGTGGTCACCAAGCGATGAAGATCCCCTGGGAATTCTGATCGACAGCGTTGAAGAAACCTGGCCTGCACAGGTTGAAACTACAGATGCGAGCGCATCCCTCGCCAAAGAGATGCTTCAAAGAGAGAGCACCAGCAGCGAAACCCCTTGGAGTAACGTGATAGAGCTTCTGCGGGAGACCAGGTCCTGAACCTTGAATCAGTGGATACTGGCACCTTCGCCAACTTCCTATCTCGAGGTGCGCTGCTCATACCCGGATACCCGGTTAATCGTCTTTGACAGCAGCATTTTCGAAGAGGTAAGCGAAACAACCATGGGCGCTAGCCAGATAAATCGACAAGCCGATGAAACCTGACCGTACGCGATTCAAGCGACAGCGAGTAGCAACTCTAACTCCGACCCGGCAATCATCGCAGTTGATCAGGGAGCGGCTGTTAAAACGATCGCGAAGCGCCTTCCCTGTTCCAACAAGTTTCAGTGCGCCTGACAGTCGCTCGGAACAGACGCATCTGCTGGAACTGGAACTGGAGCAAATGCGGCTGGAGCACCGCCTGGAGTTCGCCACACGCTTACTCAACTTTGCCGGATTCTGGATCGCTTCGGCACTGGCCATTGTCATCGCTAGTGGCCTGAGCGTTCTGGACGATCTCTTCGGCCTACCGAACGCGCTGCTGATTACCCTCGTGTGTATGACGAGCGTTTCAACGCTTGGGGTCGCGACGATTGCGTCGCGAACGATGAAAGAGAACAAACTGGGTAAAACAGCCAAGGGCAGCTGACCAGGTTGTAAGTTCGGCGGGCTGCATCTACGCGAAGCAACGGACTTCTCCTGCCGGTCAAAGCCCTCGCGAACACACTTCAATCGGCAGTGCCATCGACCCGCCTTCGCCGCAGATTTTCACCTCATACCGTGGCCTGGGGTACTCGCCTTGTATTTTGATTCTCTAGACCTTGTCGCTACAGGTGGTATGCGCTGATCAGGCGTGTGGGGTCTGGGTGGGCGCCATAGCCTCATGTGTTTGCCCGGTCGTGGATCGAAGCGACGCTGCGTATATGGCCATGAGCTGGCTATAGTTACTCTCTGGCGAGTATTTATTTCTAACGAGCGCACTGACAACTCGGGACATAGCGGCGATACGCTCATCATCCAGGGCAAGTAGCTTCTGCACAGCGGCCTGAAGACCGGCCGGACTGCCCGGTTCAAATTTAACTCCCGTGACTCCATCCTTTACCAGCTCTTTCAGGCTGCCTATATCAGAGGCGACGACCGGCAAGCCGCAGCTGTAGGCCTCCAGAAGAGTGACGGGAAAACCCTCGTACCACTCTGACGGCATCACCAGAAAAGCGCTTGAGCACATCAGGGATTCGATTTCTGCGCGACTACATTCACCTAAGAACGTAACATTCGCACGTTCAGAGTCGCTAGCTACAGCCCCGCCGCCCGCGACCGTGAGGGGATAGTCGATGTTCTGCCAGGCTTTCAGCAACGTGTCGACGCCCTTCTCCCGTGTCAACCGGCCAACAAAAAGAGCCCCGTGGCGTTTGGCACGATCGTAGGGGTCGACCGATCCAGAGGACAGAAAATTAGGTTTTGTATACAGGCGGGACTCGGGGAGGCCACCCTCGATGAACTTCTGCTTACCGAACTCAGTCAGGCATACGAACGCGTCAACGTCACGGTTCCAGGTACCCCGTCGTTTGTGAAAATCCACCATGAATGCGACGGCCGATGTTCCCGTTATGCTCCCGCGGTAGGCCCGCTTCCTGAGCATCCCGAAGGCAGAACCACGCAGTGAGCTCTCATCTACGCGTCCGTCCACATACAGTGATGCCGAAGGGCACAACAGCCGAAAGTTGTGGAGAGTGTGGACGGTGCTTACCCCCAAGCGCTTAGCCGCCGAGAAAACAAAGGGCGAAAGTTGGGGGAAAAAATTGTGGACATGCATTATGTCCGGGCGTCCGCGGCGGATCGCATCTTGTACGGCTCTCACGCCTTTGCGTGAGTAGGTCGCTGATAGGGCCGCTCCTAGCTTGGTCCGGAGACTGTCGATACCGTCATTATTGACCAGCAGCGTCTGAACTTCATGGCCATGATCACGAAGGAGCTCCATCTCCGCCTCGACCACCGCATCTTCCCCACCTCGAGTCTGGTACCGATTGTGAACGACAAGGATCTTCACCGCTGCCCTGCCCGCGCCTCAGACATGCGATAACCCTCATCAACCATGCATTCCCTTTCTTCGTGCTCGGGAACGCAGAAAGCGTGGTGTAAAAAATCGTTATACACCGCGTACGCCGTGGAAATCAGCGCCCTGTACTCCGGCGTCTCCTCGATCTTGCGCCTCAGGGCGCGCGATCGAGCGCTGCGAGATGCGACAGGCCTGGCGACGGTATCGCTGTTAAGACCATGTTGACGTTGGTCAGCGGAGTCCATCGAATCCACCGTCGCGAGTACGTCTTCCATAGAGATATCCGAGGGTTCGACCGAGCACTCCTGCGTCCACGCTGGGATCGTTCTCTGGATGTGGGCCATCACCGCGCCCGGATGGTTAATCACGTCAGTAAACCGGAGCACGAGAAGCTGCTCACGATGTTTCTCGAGTCGCCGATGAAAATCGACATAGTTTCCTAGCGCATGCTCCGCTGAGAGGTCTTTGACGCGGACCATTAACGATGCAACGGCATCCAACGGGTCGCGAACAATCAATATCGAAGCGGCTCCCGCTTTCAACCCCACGATAAACTGAAGTGGCGAATGGACATGGTGCGCAAGTTTTAGCGGCTTTGTCCCCCCGGCTTTTCCCGGCATCGCATTTCTTATGCAGGCGACAAGAAAAGTATTGGCAGAACGAGGATAGGCTTCGACCACGAGCTCTGTATCGCGACCTGCGAAACTCAAGTCCTTTCGACGAAATCGGTTCAGCAGTCGGAGGCCGTAAAAAGTGGGCTTGTGGAAGACCAGTCCCATCCAGATTCTGTGCCTTAACCACGCGGGAACGTAGCGCTTCCTGAAGGCGGGTCGACTCATCGGGATCGGGACTCGCTCAGTTCTTCCCCGTCGTTCTCAGGCATTGGCCGAGCGGAAGCGGGCACGAAACAACTGCTGCATCGCGGCCCAGATAAAGACAGAATTTGTTACCAGGTAGCGCCGCCACAACCGTCTTGGCTCCTGCAGAAAACGATAGGCCCATTCCAGACCCAGGTCTCTGAGAAATTTCGGGGCTCGCTTCACGTCTCCGGAAAAGAAGTCAAACGCCGCACCAACGCCGAAGCAGACCGCCGGCAGACTGTCTTTGTGCAGCGCCATCCACTTCTCCTGCTTCGGGCAACCCAGGCCCACGAACACAATTCTCGCTCCGCTGGCTTTGATTTGTTCCACAGCATCGTGATCCACATCATCAAATTGCTCCCGGTAGGGCGGGGATATACAACCTGCAATCTGTAGATTCGGGAACTGCTTTTTCAGCTCTGCCGAAAGCCGGCTCAGCACGGGATCAGTGCTGCCGTAGAAAAACACAGGAAGTCCTGAAGCAGCGGCCAGTCGCAGCGTCTCTGTCATGAGCTCCTGGCCCGCGACACGACGCTGATGCTTTCTTCCGAGCTTTCGCATCACCCAGGCTACTGGCGCACCATCGGGAACGGTCAGATCGGCACGCGACAGCGCCTCCCAGTAGTCCCGATGCCGGAAGGCCGTCACCGATACGTGCGCATTGCAGGCAACGACAAAGCGGCTCTCACCGGATGACGCCCACGAGATTGCTCGACTGGCTGCCTCTTCGACAGAGATAGCATCAACAGGCACTCCAATCACTCTGCAAACTGTTCGACTGTCCATGGGTTCCCTCACTTTATCTGTCGGCCTTGATCCAGCGATTAGTCGCACGTCTTCAACCATCCGCGACGGCACGGGCTCTCGCCTGCGCCACTTGAAACACCTCGGCATCCAAAGCCTCGGAGCCGCCAAATTCCTGGACCCGCTCAAAGACTCGCAGTGCCTCTCGAGGTCTGTCGTTTGCCAGCAGCGCGCGTCCGAAAGTGTCAAGAAGAGCCGGAGATCGACTCGAAGAAAAGCGGCTCGCCAGGGACAACGCCTGTCGCGCGTCGCGATCCGCAACCTCAGGGCTTATAAGCAGCATTGCCAGATTGTTGGCAGCGACCGTCGAATCGGGATTGAGCATCATCAGTCGCTTGTAGGTGTGCACTGCGCTATCAAGGTCGCCGGTTTTAGCCAGCAGTTGGGCGTACCGTTGTAGAAACTGCGGGTTCTGATGAAACCTGGGCTCCAGCACGCCAGCCGCCTGAATCGCGATTTCTTCCAGGGCAGCGTGGGATGTGATCTCCGCCAGCAACTCGAAAGACGGATAGTTGGGATTCGATTGCAGGGTTGTCAGGAGTACCTGAATCGCGGATTCGGAGTCTCGGGAGGCATGGAGCAGCATCGCGTAGCCATTCTGAAGATCCGGATTGTCAGGTGCGCCGGCCATGCGCTCCTGAAAAGCAGACACCCCGTCTGCTATACGACCTCCAGATATGTAAAAAGATGCTACGGCGTTGCTGTAAGACCAGCCGTGCGCTGCGGCGTCCCACGCTCGGAGCAACTCGGCTTCGCCTTCGTCGAAGTCACCCTGTTTCATGAGTGCTCGGGCCGAGAGCAGCATGCCCTCAGCCTGGAGACCCTGATCGTTAAACCAGCGTTGCACGATCTCCAGCTCTTCGGAGTCGTTTGTCTGCAGGGCAATCATTCCCCGCATGCGCTGCAGCGCTGCATTTCCCGGCATACGTTCCACGGCATCTCGCAGGTGCTTGTGGGCTGCCTCGGTGTCGCCACTGTCGGAAAGAAGTCGATAGAGAAATGTGAGAGCCCGGAGATTCGACGGCTGCAGCGCGAGCGCCGTCTTGTAGTTGTCAATCGCGAGATCAGTCGCCCCTCGGAGAGTGTTGACCCGTGCCATCGCCTCCCAGGCTGATGCATTTGTGGGTTCATTCTTCGTGACCGTTCTCAGCCGGGTCACCGCGGTTTCATAGTTCGATTCGCCGACATCCAGTCGGGCGCTGGCAATAAGCGCCGATGAATTGTCCGGTTCGATTTCCGTAATCTCCGCTATCAGCGCGCGCGCATCGTCCACCTGAAAATCGGACATGAGGATCGCTAACTTCCGATTCCGCGCAGCCACACCGTCAGCGCCTTCCCCATCGAGAGCAACTATCTCGTCGTAGACCCCGTTTGCCGCATCAACCAGGGACAGGGACTCATAAATTTTGCCGAGGGCAAACCGGAGTTCATAAATACGTGGCTCCCGAGCGATGAATTCACGGACTGTGCTTTCGGCCAGATGAAGGTCGCGTTGATTGGCCAAAAACTCCGCCAGCCATAACTTCAATTGAGTGTCGTCAGGTTTGGTCTTTACGATTTCACGAAGGACAGCTTCGGCCTCACTGAGGCGCTGACGCTCTTCGAGAAACTTGACGAGTCGATAGTGATAAAGAAGGTTCTCCGGGAAATCCGCTATCAGCGAACGGTAGGCATCGACGACTTGCTCATCACTTCCCTGAGCCTCGAACACATTGATTTCCATGAGCCTGAGCGCCGCGGAATTGGCGCTGACGCCAAGGCCCTCGCCGATCACAGCAAGCGCCCTCTCTGGATCATCTTGCTTGTACACTTCCGTGATAATGGACGTCGCGCCTACATGGCCGGGTGCTGACTGAAGAGCTCGATTCGCCAGATCCACAGCTTTCGCGTTGTCACTTTGGCGGTAGTGCACGCTACCGCGTAACGTAAGTGCATCCGCGTTGTCGGGTTCAAGCTCAAGAACAGCCAAGGCTTCTTCTGCGGCCTCGTCATAAAGCTGAGCGCGATACAGCAGCTGCCCGAACTTGATGCGCGCCTCGACATAGGTAGGGTCGAGATCTACCGCGAGCTGCAGGTTCGCAAACATCTGACGGTAGTTCTGTTCGCGCTCCTGAAGCAGCGCCCACAAGTAACGCGCCTGAACGTGACTCTCATTTATCTGCAGCACATTGCGAACTTCGAGTTTGGCCTTGGCGTAGTCGCCCTCCTCCATTAACGCCTGCGCCCGTGTAAAGTAGCGTGCCTGACGTTCTTCGCTGGACGAGCATCCGACGAGGGCAAGACCAAGACTCAACACAATCGTCAGATACCGCATTGCGCGGTTTACTTGTACACGCATCGCCACGACTCAATCCTCATAAAAACTGCATGCCCAGAATCAGCAGTGCACTGCTGCTCGCATAAACCAGGTAGTCCTGCGCTTTGGGGCCTCGTGCAAGCAGATACTCACACGCGTAGAGCAAAACCACCGTCCGAAACACCAGATCCCCAATCTCCACACCCTGGCCCGGATTAATGGGCAGCTGTGGTGCCAGCATGCCGATGAACAGCAACACAAGGAGGTCCTGGGGAGTGATCCAGAAATAGGATCGACGGGTTATCCGAATAGCGATGGCGAGCAAGAAGGCCAACGCTAAAAACCCCAGATCCAGGGCAAGGTTAAAATCAGAGATGACCGGGGAAGTCGTGAGGCCGTACACGAGAATGGCGCAGGCAAGATAACTCGTAACGCGCGGCACAAGAGCCCGCAGGCGGGGCATGCGAAGCTGGTAAGCAAAAAGGGTGAGCAAGCCGATCGTAAACCCGATTGCGGCAACGGTGGATGCCAGCACGCTACCGAGTAAAGCGGAGACGGTTAGGATGACATGTACCGCCACGCCGAAGAACTTTCCGGTATAGGGATGAACTACGCTGATAGCGCGAAACATTCGATTTCGCCGTCGCCGGGCCGTAACCTCAGCGGCTGATCGAACACGCCACCCGTAGTGATGGGCCAGAAAACCGCCGCCGAGCACCAGTGTGGTGAAAGTCAGAAAGAAAACGAAAACGTAGATATCGTCGAGGAAACGCGTGAGATATGCGGCCGCAAGAAGGATGGCCTGAAGAGCATAAATCAGTGATACGGTTTCGTAGGGGAACAATCCGAGCTTTGCAATCTGATGATGAAAGTGTTCTTTGTCGGGGCCCGGGAGCGGAAGGCTCTTGTACACTCGGACCGGAACCACTTGCAGGATGTCCATGACCGGGATTCCGAGGATGAGCAGCGGCATAAAGGTAGTCATCGGCGTTACATCGCTCTGACTCAGAGTAATCGCCAGCCAGGCCACGACGAATCCCAGGAACTGACTTCCCGCATCGCCCATAAAAATCGTTGCGGGATGAGTGTTGAACCTCAGAAAACCCAGAACGGCGGCAGAAACCGAGAGGGAGACAGCGGCAACCTCGATATGCCCTGCTTCCACCGCGAGCACGAAAAGCAACATCAGCGACATGAGCGTCGTACCGGCCGCGAGCCCATCCATGCCGTCGGAGAAGTTCACCCCGTTGATGACAGCCAAAACAAAAATAAACGTCAGCGGATAGCTGAACCACTCTGGTGACTGCCCCAGGAGCGGCACATCGCTGATCACCATCCCACCACTCATAGCGATGGCAATGCCGATGGACTGCCCAGCAATCTTTTGCAGGGGCTTCATCGCGATCACGTCATCCAGCAAACCGAAGGCGATTACGACCAGGGCAGCAGCCAGAAAACTCAACAGACCCGTGGTGGCCGGCAGCACCATCAACACCGCCAGGGCAGAGGCCGTGACTATCCCCAGTCCACCGCTTCGCGGCATCTGCCCGCTGTGGATTTTTCTTGCGTCTCCGGTTGCATCGTCGACCAGCCCGATGTGAGCCGAGTAACGAATCAGCAGGGGAATGAGTACCAGTGCAGCACCCAGTGCCAACATGAAGCTGGCCAGATACCTCGTATCCAGTTCCGCACCCATACGCTAGGCATCTCGTCCGGGAATGTAGGCTGGCAAGCGGTCATAGGCTTCGCCAATGAACCGCTGGATTCGGGCATCCGCAGCGCCGGAGATTAACTCGCCATTCTGGATAGGCGTAACGAGACGAACCAGGGCCCCATCACTTCGGGACATCGAAAGCCCATCGAGCAACAGATACCATTTGGCCAGGTACTCGTTGGTGATCACCCGGCCCCGTTGCTGAAACCAGTAGTAGACGAGCTGTTCGCGGTTCCCCATTCTTATGAGAACCCGATTGACGCGGGGAGCCTCCCGGCCAAGTACGCCACTCAAGCTTACCTGCGATAACTCAGCGATCTCCCATCCACCACCCGGCATGCAGCTGCGCGGTGAGTGAATTTTTGCTTCGGTTCGCTGGGATGCGTAGAACGCCACGTAGAAACTCACCGGCACCGGATCTGCCTTGTGCCGATAGTCAGCGACAATGTAGTCCGTGACCCCAAGGGCATCCACAATGTTGGCGCCAAGCTGGCCTTCCCGGCCTATCCAGTCCCCTAGCAGCAGCGGAAAGCTCCTAAGTGATTGGCGCTCAGGCAGATGCTCCGTACGATCTTCGATCGCAAAACTCACCGGGACAGCAAGTGCACAGAGCATGGCAGCAAGCAACGGTACTTTGCTCCCGAGCCGTTCTCCGGCGGCAACACCCTTGAGCGATTGCGAGCTCGGAAAATCGAAGTCAAGGCGATCCCAGATCGAACCGCCTTCTCCAGCTCCAGAGAATCGGTTCAGGACCCAGATCAGGAGCAGCAGAAAAAGAAGGCAGGCAAGAAAAATGAACCAGCCTTCGAAAGCATGCAGGAAGCCCTCGGCAACGCCTATTCCGAAGTACTCCACCGACACTCCTATCAGTGCCACTCGGATACTGTTCATGAGTATGGTGATCGGAAGTGTGGACAGGAATACGACCACTCGATGCCACCAGGGGCCGCGATACAGAACGGCAATCAGAAAGCCGAAGCTCGCGAGGGGAAAGAGATACCTCAAACCGCTACAAGCCTCCACGACCTGCAGCTGATAAACGCCGAGATCAATCACATTGCCCTCGACGAACACACTCACGCCAGCCGCCCGAATTCCGAACACGCCCAGTTCCGTGGAGATGAGCTGCAGTGTTGCGGAGAGATTGTTATAGAGGAATGGCGGCAGGGGTATCATGAAAGCCAGGTATACAAACGCCGGCCATCCTGCTCGCCAGCCTTCGGTCCCCGTGAGTGCCAGAAACAAAGCTATGACGGCCAGCACAAAGCTGTAGTGCAAAATGATGTAGAGGGCCGAAAGCTCACCCACGATCCAGCCGCACAAAGCTAGCGATAGTAAGAAAGGAGCCAGGGGCGATGGTCGCCAATCAGCCGCTTTGATCGACGGCCAGAACTTAAAAAGCAGATACGCCGACACCATTGGGATCATTGGTCCATGGCTGTACGCGGGGTTAGCCATCCACAATCGGTACAGCTCAGCGAGCCCATCCCAGGACATCCACGTCAGCAGCGCAAAGGCAAGGAGCAGCAAACTGGCATGCGTCCGAACCCTTGAATCGGAGTGCGCGATGGGATGTATGCCATCGCGGATCACAGCGCTGCCGGTACTTGCGCTCACAGCCTAGCCAACGAGTTCCAGCATATCGATGCCCTGAGCGTTTATGACGCCCTCACGCACAGCGACGCGATTGGGGTTGCTCTTGATACCCGGTCGATAGATCCCACCGATCTGTTTACTCTTTACGACATCGAGCACGATATCCAGGTCGATCGAGTCACGTTGCTGGGCATAGGCAGATACCATCGCGCCGTCACACAAAGTGTTGATGATTCGCGGCAGCCCCGCGCTGAAGTAGTAAACAGCCTGAAGGGCTGGAGCATCGAAGATCTCCGAGGCGCCCCCGACTTTCGTGAGCCGGTAGCGCACATACCCACTGGTTTCTTCAGCCGATAGCGGTCCCAGGGTGCTCTCTGCACTGACGCGCTGAGCGAGCTGCCCCATGCGTGGATCACCGAACTTCTCACGCAGCTGGTGCTGCCCAACCAGGATCACTTGAAGCAGCTGGTGACCATCGGCATTTATATTGGTGAGAAGCCGGAGCGTTTCGAGCTCATCCAAGGTGAGATTCTGAGCCTCATCCACAATAATCACCGTGCGTTTCCCTGCCGCATACTCGGCCAGGAGGAAATCCTGGATGGTTTGCAGCAGGGTCGCCTTACTGCCACTGTTTATCCTCAGCGCGTTTACAATCCAGCGCAGCAGCGTCCCAAAGGAGCGGTGGGTTGTGCTCACCAGTCCCAGCGTAAGTTCCTGATAGTCGATGCGATGCATCAGGTGACGGACCAGTGTTGTTTTTCCTGAACCGACATCACCGGTGATGAGCGTGAGCCCTACCTGCTCGTGAAGGCCGAACTCCAGAGTCGCAAAAGCAGCCTTGTGGCCGGGTGAAAAATACACCGCCTCAGCCGCTGGAATCAGACTGAACGGCTTGTCTCTCAGGTTGAAATGTTGCTCGTACACTCGCTGATATCCGACGAAATTGTCGCTAGCGCGACTTATTCAATACGGTGCCCAAAAGATTCGTATGCCGCAGTAGCGTTCTACTGCGCTCAAGCTGTTCCGGCGTTGTGACGCTGTCTTCAACGACCAGCAGACAGCAGTCGACTCCAGGTACAAAAGCCATCGCGTCGTCATTGCAGAGCAATGGCGGTAGATCGAAAATGATCAGGCGATCCGGATAGCGATCTATGATTTCCTCGAGAAACGAGCGCATCTCCGGGCTGGTCAAGAGTTCAGACGCGTGCCGGCCCTGCGGCAGGCAGGGCAAGAGGACAAGTCGTGGAAACCCAGGATTTATCAGAACGTCTTCAAGTCCGACGCCCTGCTGGAGGTGTTCGATCAGCCCCGCCTCGACCGGCAAGCCCAGGGCGCGATGTAGATCCGGCTTGCGCAGATCAAGATCGACAAGCATGACCGTCTGGTTCACTTCCTGTGATATGGCGATTGCGAGGTTCAGTGTGGTGAGTGTCTTACCCGCGTTCTCGTGCGGACTTGTTACCGCCAGCGTCCTCCACTTTTTTCGCTGCATGGCCCCAAGCACCTGACTGCGCAACTGGCGATAAACCTCGACCCGAGGATCAAACACATCGCCGGCAATAACCCGATTTCGCGCCAGTGTTCGACTATCAGGTGTCATTTGTCGGGTGGTCGTGTATTCGACTTTGGCGGGCAGCGGCAGCTGTTCGCGCGCTACGTACTTCCTCCCATCTGCTGGGGCTGGCTCAGGTTCGCTGTGCCGGGAATCCGCACGATTAAACAAGGGAATAGTTGGATCTGTAGTGCGACCAAGCCGGCCGTCTCGCTCCTGACGCGCTCGTTCAGTGGCTCGCTGCAAATAATCCATCACCCGATACCCACTTTGTTAAGAGCCATGTAGAACAGCACATCCAGCGGCTTCACAAAGAGGTGCACAGACACGCAAAGAAGCAACACACTGGTCAGAGCCGCTGTCGCGCTGATCGAAAACGTTCTGGTGCGCGCGGCCACCTCACCGGAGTGTTCGAGGTACGGTATGACGACCAGTGGCGCCTCGCCCCCCATGGAACGGGTAAACTCGCGAACGCCGTGAAGAGCACCGTCGAAGGCCTCGCGCAGAAGTGCGGCTCCCAGTCCCAGGCCTACGGCCAGCACAAACCCTACAAGTATGATGGCCGGCCGATTGGGGCTGACGGGATCAACTGGCAACTCAGGTGGTTCAATCAGAACGAAGCGCTCACCCTTTTGCTCCTGTTCAAGATTTCGGGCGACCGCAGCTTCACGTTGTTTCGCTCGGATCTCCTGATATTTGAGGGTTGCATTCTCGTAATCCCGTAGCATCCCCTGATACTCTTTCTCAACATTGGGAGCCCGCTTTAGCAATGCTTCGTAGCGAAGTATCTTCTGCTGCAGCTCGGCAACCCTGAATTCCAACGCGTCCTTCTCGCTGTCTATGGCCGAGATTTGGGTTTGCAGAACAACGTAGGCTGGGTTGTCGGCAACTTCGGAAGGCCCCGGAACGAGTTCGCCACGCTGCGCCGCTCTGAGCTCGGAACGAACCTCATCGACGAATCGTCTCGCTTCGACCACCTCGGCGTGCGAATCGCTGTAGCGCTGCTGCAATTGCAACAGTAAGTCCTCAGCTGCGCGAAGTTCTCTGGCTATCGCCCTCGGGTCTATCCCCACTCGCAACTCTGAATTCAACGTGCTGATCTCGCGCTTCAAACGGATAATGTCCGGGTGCGTGTCGCGATAGATCGCGCTCTTTCGCCGCAGCTCGCTCTGTAAGGTCTTCAGCAGATCCGTGTCTGACAGCACCACCTCGCCATTAGGCATCACCACGGCCGCGCTTGGGCTTAGCGGTGCAATTTGCGACTCTAGTTCTATCCGTCGTTTCTCTAGCTCCTGATTACGCAAACGAGCATCAGAGATTTCACGCTGTGTTCGTTCCAAGGTGGCAAGATTGAATTGATAGAGCTCTGGCAGACTTCCCTCGTTTTCACTCTTAAAGGCGGCCAACTCGACCTCCTTCAATACGAGTTCGGCGTTCAGTCGCTGGGCCTCGGAGTCGAGGAACTCGGCTGTGCTGACCGCTTGATCAGTTCTGTCGCGCAAGTTCTCGTTTAAGAAAAGTGTGACCAGCTCATTCGTAACTTTCTGTGAGGTCGAGGGGCCATCTGCGGTGAAAGACAAGGTGAAAGCGATAGTCGCCTCGGTCGGCCGACCACTGCGCGGATCAATAACATCGGCGCTGACCAGCTGTAGGTCCATCTTGTCGCGAAACCTGCGAGCGAGCTCCGTACGCGGACTGCGAGAAGTCGAGTCCGGGTCCTGGTAAAGCTCGAACTTCTCAACAATGCCGTTAATATTGTCGACCGTAAGGACACGCTGGCTAACGATTTGAACCTGCTCAGCGGCAAAATTGCTTATGGTTGATCGGACGAAGTCCTGCGGTATGGCCTGCCGCTCAATCAAAATCGTAGCCACGGACTGGTACGAAGCCGGCAGGGCAAACGCAAGCAGCAAAGCCAGGAGGAAAACGCCGATCGCCGGTGCAAGCAGCCAGACAAGACGGCGCTTGAGCATTGCCAGGTGCTCTCTTAGGGAGCGCCCTTCCTGGCCCTCTTCGACGTACTTTATGTCGGTTGGCATCATGACTGGTTCGACCTGCGCCCGCTTACGCAGCCTCCCAGGAAATTAGGGAGTTGTGCCGGGACACGGTTGTTTCTGGAGGACAGGCCGCGCGGAGGGTCAAGATTGTCGGCCGGGCCGTTCCGCTCGCTATGGAGTGCGAGTGAGACGGCTGGTGCAATCCTCGATATAAACACTAGCGTGACCAGATCTTCATGATGGGTTCATAAAGCACGCTGACGAAGGCGGCATTGCTGTCTGCCTCTTCGGCAAACAGCTCCGAGTCTTGCCAGCGATACACATAGCTGGCCGCCAGTGACCAGCGTGGGTTCAACTTGAGAGCAACCCTCGCACTGCCGTTGAAGAAGTCACGATCGCGTGAAAGAGTCAATGCTGCGGAATCGCCCTGGACTTCCTGCGTGCCAACCTTGGCGGACATCTCGAACGTGAGACGCTGCGACGCTCGATAACGATAATCCGCGTCGAGTCGATTGGTGTTCAGCAAAACGCCGAATCCGGACGGAGACGGTCGACTGATCAGTGCCAGCTTCCACTGAGCGCGCTCGGCCTTGTAAGTCAGGGACCCGTCAAAAAGGTAACTGTTCTCACTATCGCTCGTGGCGTCTATAGCATCGGGGGCTCCGCCTACATCGTTTTCAAGCTTAATCCAGCCACTCTGAACGGAAAGCGTGACACGTTCGTTCAGCTGCGCGTCCAGAACACCCTGCGCACTGATGCCATCGGAGCGCAAGCTTTGTATTCCGCTATCACTGGAGAAGCGGCTCGCCCCCGCCTGCAAGCCCCACTCCGTTCGGCCGGTGGCCCTGAAACGCCATCCAGCGTAGCTGTTGATGTACTCGTAGTCGCTCAAGCGGTTCGAATCATAGGTCACATCAGAGCCCTCGATGGCTGCGACCAACCCGCTCCTCTCCGTCAGACTGTGCGTTCCTTCGAATTTGGCTTTCGCCTGCTCACGACGAATTGCCGATGGCCCGATGACTCCCGTATCGAGAAACTCACTATCGCGCGTTGTATCTCGGATATAGGAAGCCTCAGCATTTAAGGAACTCTTCTCCAACTTGTGCGATATCTCGCCGTCGATACGCTGGTTATCTGAATCAAATTCTTCAAGGTCGTAGTGATGAGTGGAAACCTCTCCGCCAACACGATAGCTGGTGGTCGCACTCCGGCCGGTGAAGTAAACGGGGACAGCAAGCACTGCTCCGGTCACGGCAACGCCGCCAGGGCTTAGATTTATGTTGTCATCATGGGACTGCGAAGCGCTCACGGAGTATTCGAGTAGATACTCCTCAGCCGCGACGGGCATCGCCGAGACCGCCGTGATCGCGATCAAGAGAAGCACGACGGGCAACTGCTGGCAGAGAGCTTGCCAGGCCCCGCATCCAGCGTAGCAATAACTCCGGCTGGAATCGCTTATGCGGCGCACCATGTTGGCGGCTGAGCTGTGGCCTGAGCGGTCAGAACGGCCAAAGCGATCAGAGCGGCGTAAAGGGTTGCGTCCGTTCATGCGAGGTTAGGGCACAACGACCGTGTCGCGGCTGCGGAGAACAATGTTGGACTTCAGTTCCTTACCGACCTTGACTTTGCCGTAGGCGAAACTCAAAGACGTCTGCGTGCCATCGGTACTGCGGCGTAAGATGCGTATGTCGTTTTCCGATGCAAAGGTCGTGAGGCCACCGGCTAATGCCAGCGCCTGCATTACATCGGTGTCTGCCAAAATCGGGTAAGCGCCCGGTTTAGCTACCTTTCCGAGCACGTAAACGATATTCCCGGCGGCTTCCAGGACTGACACCACCACTCGGGGCTCGTCTTTCAGGTACTGCCGCAGCGATGATGCTATGGCGTTGGCAACTTCAAAAGGCGTCAGGCCTGTGGTCGTGAGCTCGCCGGCGATCGGAAGCGCTATCACGCCGTCAGGCCGCACACGCGCTTCCAGGTTCAGCTCTTCCTCATTCCAAACCGCAATGCTCAGTAAGTCGCCTGGATTTACTGTGTATTGCGCGGCGAGCGCGCCGAACTTCGACGCAGCCAGACCGAGATAGAGCAAGATAGATGCGCCGAGCGCCTTGCCGACTGCCGTTCGGGAGGACATCTGCGAGAGTGAAACCAGCCTGGAACCCTCCGATCTAGCAAAATGTCAGCAGCCGGTAGCCTGAGAAGAAACAAACATCGGACCGCCGGGGGCGCTCGCTCACTGCTAACAACATGATTGGTGCAAACAAGGAGTGCGGGCTGGTGAAACCAGCCCGACTCTGGATTGGTAACCTCAAAGAGGCTCTACACCTGCTCCTGCAATCTGGCTTTGCGCCGCGAAACCAGAGTCATCCCAAGGACGGCGGTGCCGAACAGCCACGCTGCGGCGGGTATCGGTACAGCGGTCACATCCAGAGAGAAGTTACCGGCGGCCAGAGGGGCTACCGTGAGGTTTAGAGCGCTGTCGCTGGTGTCTACCGTAAAGGTTGCTCCGCCGCCTACAGCAAGGTTATTCGTTGCTTTAAATATGCCGTCTACAACGGCGAAAGAGACAACACCGATGTCGCTTGATCCACTCAGGTTGAGGATTATGCGATTGACGTTGTCGCCGAGCGTGAAGTCGTAGTTATCGAAAGAAGTGAGAGTCACAGTATCGCCGACATCGAGCGTCACCGCCGACACCGCTGAGGTGAACGTAAGACACGCTACCGCCATCAGCATCTTTGCTCTCAATTGTTGCGCCATATTTTTCACGAAAAATCCTCCGGTTAGTGAAGAAACGCTTTTCCACGGCACATAGTCAGGTTAGATAATTTCGAGAGCATCACCAGAATTGGTGAATTTGGTCACAGTTTTTAGTGCTAGACGAGTGTTGACCGTCTTTTGGCTTGATACCGGAATTGAAAAATGTTTATCGACATATGGGAAGGCTCACCCGGTACGCCATGTGCACGACCTCAGCACGTCGCTTGCATGCGGTCTTGTTGAACAGCGACTTAATTTGACTGGCGACCGTATCGGCGGTCACATTCCGGATGTCAGCGATCTCGGCGTTTGAGTGCCCGTCGAGCAAGAGTTCACAGACAGCCCGCTCAGATCGGGTCAGGCCGTAGACTTGCGTCAGAGCTCCGAGATCCACTCGCGAGGTTGAGTCCGGATCTGACAGTAAAGTCAAGACGCCCAAGCCTGCCCTGCCATTGGCGAGGTCAGCATGATGAACGAGGGAGCAATCGGCCACGTAGGGCTCTTTCATACCTGGGACGGGTTTGCGCGCTTTGGATGCAACAGCTCGTACTGGCCTGTCTCGATCAAGGCACATGCGTTGCGTAATATCGTCCGCAGGACCCACCGAGCCAAGATTTTGAAACGCATTCGTAAGGGTGCGTTTCGAGTCACCGTTGGTAGCAACAAGCTTTCCGTTGGCGTCGATGCGCAGGGCATCGCGTCGCTCCAGGATCCTGCGCGCGGCTTCATTGGTAAGCCAGACATCGCGATCCAGGCCTGTAATGATGACGCCGAGCCGCAGCCGATCCAGCACGTCCAGCACAGATCGATAACGGGCTTCCAATGCGGTCAATGGTTGAGCAATACTCATCGCTTTTTGAATATGGGGCAGAAGCTGATTGCCCGCTTTCACCGCCATACGGCGCCGGTCCGCGCTTCCGGATGTGAACATCAACGAGATGCAGTTGTAACTTTGGTCGCCGCTGGAAAGTGCAGAGAGCACACGGTGATGAAGGTCGTAGTTATCCCGCAAGACCGAACGGAACTCGTCGAGATTTACGGGTGAATTACCTGCCTGATTGTAGCGATCCAAAAGCTCGATATCGCTGGAGAATTCGTAGCTGCCAAGATTCTCGGCCAGCGCTTTGTAGAGAGGCCGATCAGCAGAGCGAGCACAATCCCGATCATCCCGTTCATACAGATCGCGGATATTGTGCGTGCCCACAAAAGCCCGGGGGCTGGAGTTTGAAAGATCGATATCGGCGATACCTGCGGCGTCAGCGCCGAGTCCGGTGGCGATATCTTCAAGAACGATAGGCAGTAAAGAAGGTTGAGCGACTACATCATAGACGCGCAGACTGAGTGGAGGTAACTCGGTGGCGACGTTCATCGGCTCGTGCGGCTGTATCTCGCATCTAACAACTTTGTTCAGGTTACATCAGTTTTTTGTTTTTTCAAATCCCTCCGGAGACATTTTGCTTCGCCATTTTAGTTCTAGAAGGGCCCTCAAAAATTCAGCCCGCAACTGTATGGAGCATCAGCTGATGAAGCCCGGCGCACCGGGCGCCGGCGCCCCCCTCCACTTTGGTTCGTCTATGCTCAGATCGTCGACCAACAGTGCGGACCAACGTGGTCGAAAGGTCCTAACAGCGGGAGCGATGTTATCCAATAAACGTGAAACTATGTCGCTCTGGCAACAACGGTTCTGGCCGCAAACCGCTTTGTCTGTGACCGCCGCATTAACGCTGGCTTAATGCTTAGCAAGATACATACCTTTCTTGTCCATTCAGATCCCATAAACGCGTCCTGAGCCGCAGATTCGATCGAGGCACCAATACCTACAGCCTGTTCGTGTACCGACCGTTTGCCGCTTAATGCACGAGCAAGCGCTGGCAGATCACACGCGGACTGGCACAACGCAAGAAGATAGAGCAGCAAAGCACAGAGCCTTCCGGTACGAGCACCGAATTGACTCAAAAAAATCGGGATCGGCAGCGTTAAGCGGTAAACTTCTGGACAGATGACGCCAGACGATGCCAGCCAGCCAATCATTCAAACGCGAAGCCTGGTGCGATCCTTTACCGTGGGCGATACGGTGGTCAGTGCCCTGGATCAGGTCGACATCCGGGTTGGCAAAGGTGATTTTGTCGCGGTTATGGGGCCTTCGGGATCTGGCAAGTCGACGCTGATGAACATACTGGGCTGCCTGGACACTCCGGACGCCGGCGACTACAGATTATTGGGGGAATCGGTGTCTGATCTGTCGGATGAGGCACTGTCGGCTCTGAGGAACCGATACATTGGTTTCGTGTTCCAAAGCTTCCATCTACTCCCGCGTTTAACGGCTCTGGAAAACGTCCTGTTACCGCTAAGGTATGCGAAGGGCGTTGACAAGAGCGCTACACAGAGAGGCAAAAGGCTGATTGAACGATTAGGTTTGCACGAGCGAATGGGGCACCGTCCAAACCAACTGTCCGGCGGTCAACGACAGCGTGTTGCCATCGCGCGTGCGCTGGTAGCCTCACCGCCGTTGTTGCTGGCAGATGAACCGACGGGAAATCTGGATTCAAAAACATCAGAAGAAATCATGGCGCTGTTCGGCGAACTCAATAGCGAAGGGCAGACCATTGTGATGGTCACGCATGAAGACGAAATTGCAGCGCACGCACAACGCGTAATCCACATGCGCGACGGTCGTATTGAAAGAGATGCGAGAAAAGCTCCGAATGCGACGAGCTGACCGTATCGCGTCACGTCTCATACTAGGGGTGATCTTCACTGCACACCCCTCGACGAATTTAGCGGCTACGTTTCTTACTGGTGTCGTTGAAGACTCGGGGGCTCAGACGATCGAAATGCCCCGTCTCGCAGGTGCATGGCAAGTACAGATTGCCTGGATGGCGCCGGAGGGACAGTCGGTCAACGCCGGCGACCCGGTCGTGCGAGTCGATCCGGGAACGCTGATCGCGCAAGAGGAAGAAGCTCGCACAGAGCTCGACAAGAAGCGTCTTGAAGGTAGACGGCGACTTGATGAACTCGCACTGGAAGTTCTCGATGCCGAGGCCGCGCTGGCTGATGCTCGCTCCGCCGTGACCCTGGCGCGGATCGACGCCCGCATTCCCAAGAACACAATTCCCAACCTGGATTTCGAAACCTACCAGCTCGCCCTCGCTACCAGCCTGCAGAACGAAGATCGCACCATGGCGGAGCTGGCGGCAAAGCGGCTCGAGCTTGAAGGCGCGGAACGCGAAGTCAGGCTTGAGGTCGACAAAGCCGAGGCCCAGTGGCGTCGTTTTCGGGATTCGCTTGCCCGAACCGAGATTACTGCGGATAAAGACGGTTTTCTCATCTATGGAGAAAATCGGATGTCAGGCCGAAAAGTGTTTCCCGGTGATACTTTGAATTCGGGTATGGAAATCGCAGCCGTGGCAAGCCGCGAAGGGCTGCAGTTTCGCTTCTGGGTTCACGAAGCCGATATCCATTCAGTCCCTGTCGGGACGAGTCTCACTGTCACAGCAGATTCAGTCACCAACATCCGTATCGCTGCAACGGTTTCCTGGATCGCAAGCCAGGCGATAGAGCGAGAAGACTGGTCAGCCGGTGGCTACTTCGAAATGCTGGCAACACCGGAGAGCACACTCCCTAACGCGTTCATGCCGGGGATGGCTATTCTGGGAGCTTCCGCGCCTTGAATCGCCGCGCAGAGAGAATTATGGGTACCGCTCGCCGAGTAACGGGACCTGGCGAGTGGCAAGAAGGGCGCCAAAAGAAGTGCCAAGAAGAGCGCCGAGGCAAACACCTACAAATTGGGGCAATCCTGTCGGCAGGATTACTCATCGCCAGTTGCCTCATGTACCCGGTCACTGCAAGGGCGCAGCAATGGCTTGAGCTGAAAACGCAAACGCTGCCTGTCACTGTGAACGCGAGTGGGCTAATCACCTCATCGGAGGTTTCCCGCTTCGGGCCGCCACCCAGCCGGAGCTGGCGAACACTGATAACCGAGCTTACCCGCGAAGGCCAGCGAGTGAAACGCGGAGATGTGCTGGCGCGATTCGACAGCAGCGGTACCGATGATCGCGTGCGCGAACTGGAGGGACTACTCGCCGAAGCTGAGAGTGCGCTGGCGTCATTCCTCGAAGTCCGCGCTCGCGATATCGAACAGGAGAAACTCGATGTCGCGGCGGCGCAAAGCCGTGCGAAAAAAGCGGCACTCAAAGCCGACCAACCCGAAAATCTTCTCGCCAGTATGGAGTATGAAAAGCTGGTGGAAGAACGGCGCGTTAGCGAAGAGCTGCTGAGAACGGCCAGGGAACGTCTAACCCTAAGCGCCCGAGCGCGTCAGGCCCAACAACAGGAGCTCGAGGCCGATATCAAACGAACTGAGATCCAGCTCAAGGCCGCTCAACAGGAGCTTGATTCCTTCACGATTCGATCACCCATGGACGGACTTGTGATTGTGGGAGTCGATCGGCAGGGAGTAAAACTGGACGTCAACTCGAGCGTAAACCCGGGGTTGGTCGTTGTGGAGGTCGTGGACGAAACACGACTGCAGGTTCAGGCCGAAGTACCGGAGCATGCGTCAGCGCACGTACGCGCGAGGCAACCTGTGCGGATCGTTGTGGATGCGCTGGGCGGAAAGGAACTGCCCGGGCAAGTAGAACAGGTCTCCAACATTGTTCGTCGTCAGTCGAGAAACTCCCAGACGATGGTTCGCGACGTGGTTATCCGCTTCGCTACTGCTGGGGATTCGATCGCCGGCAGAGAACCTGAAGATCTAATTCTGGCAGGACTTCGCCCCGGTATGTCCGTCAGCGTGAGTGTCGAGATTGATCGACTTGAGAACGTCCTTTCGGTACCGCGATCATCACTCGTGTATCGCGAAGGAAAACCGGGCGTAAACACTCGTAATGGCGGATGGCGGGCCGTCCGTCTGGGTGCACGGAGCGACGACGAATTCATTGTTACCAGCGGCGTCGAAGTGGGCCAGCAGGTTCAGCTATGAGTGTATCGTTGCGTGTGGCAATGGCTCTGATGATTCTCTTGCCGTTGGCTGCCTGCGATACGAATGACACGGCGATACCAAGTGTAGTCGTAAAAAGGGAGAACCATCAGTTTTTTGTACGTGCCCAGGGAGAAGTCATTGCGTCCGAGTCGATTCCCATCAGCCTGCCCGGCCGTGTACGCATGGCTTTCAATATTTCGTGGTTGATCCCGGAGTACTCTGAGGTCAAAAGGGGGCAGGTCGTGGCCCGCTTTGACGATGAGGAGATACTGGCCAGCCGGGTCGACAGCGAACTCGGCGTGGTCAAGAGTGACCTGCAACTTGAGAACTATCGACGTACGGCAGATATCGACCGAACCCGTATCGATCATGATGCTAGTCGTGTCGATGGTGAGAAAGCCATAACGGAAGCGTTCGCCGGCATCGACACTCAGTACTTCAGCCGTAACGAGCTCATCGACTTGCTGGGCGACGTGGACTATCTCGAGGTCGCCGAGGGCTACTATGATTGGCAGGCGACAACTCACGCGCAGCGCGCCGCTGCAGAAGAATCGCTGATCAAAAGCGGGCGCGTAAGCTTTCAGAATAAGCTCGACAAGCAGAACGCAGCATTGGGTCTTATTGAACTGAAAAGCCCAGCTGATGGAACCTTCGTCTACGCGCGGACGCCCTGGGGAGCCAAGCTATCCAAGGGTCAGCGTGTGTTTGCAGGCCGCCCCGTTGGCCTTCTTCCGGTGCGGGGAAAAGTCCGCGCCCGGCTTTTCGTTCCCGAATCGGATGCCGTGGGATTGGAGGCTCGGCAGTCGGTCACATTCCGACTGGACAGCGTCGTAGCCCGGCAGTTTACGGCCAAAGTCAGCAGTGTCTCTTCCATAGCTAGCCCCCGAAGGCGGGACGATCCCCAGAAGTTCTTTGTGGTCGAGGCGGAGATTGACGATGTCGACCCGGATCTGATGCGTGTCGGCAGCAGCCTGCAGGCGGAGATTCTAACGCACGAGATCGAAAGCGCGCTGTTCTTGCCGGAGCAAGCCGTTTTTTTCGACAAAGACTCTGCATATGTCTACGTTGTGAAAGGAGGTGAGGCCGAGTTTCGTCAGGTTCAGCTTGGCCGACGAAGTCCCAACTTGGTAGAAGTAGTCGACGGCCTCGCTGCCGGTGAACGGGTCAGCGTGATCGCACCAGAAGTCAGTGCAGGCTAGTGTCCTACCTGCCCGATATTCGTCAGGCGTGGTCGCAGTTATCTCATCATCGGCTGCGCACCGCTCTAACCCTGCTAGGCATGGTATTCGGCGTGGGCGCCGTTATTGCTATGTTGGCGGTAAGCGAGGGTGGTCGTAGGCAGGCGCTCGAAATGATTGAAGGAATGGGGGTTCGCAACCTCATTGTCGAAGCGTCCGAGCCCGAGGGAGAGGCGCTCAAAGATATCCGGAAGCACTCGGCTGGGTTAAGCCTTGCCGATGCAGCAGCCATTGGCGATACGTTGCCTTTTGTAGACACCTGGGCGGGCGTGCGCAGTTTCAGTGTCTGGGATTTATTCTCAGCCCAGGGAGGCAGCAATGCCGAAGTTTGGGCGGTAAGTCCTGAATATTTTGCTCTCAGCGGGCTTGGTTCGGCCCAGGGCGAACTGTTCAGCGCGCTCCAGAACCAGCGATTCGAACAAGTCGCCGTGCTTGGCGATGCAGCAGCCCGAGATCTGTTTCCTAACGGAGAAGCTGTGGGTGGACTCGTCAAGGTCAACCACCTTTGGCTTCAGGTCGCGGGTGTGCTTGTGGATCGGCAGCTTCCCGACACCCAGTTTCAGGGGCGCGCCGTAGGGGGAGATAGCGATAGGATCTACATACCGCTGCAGACAGGTTTGAAGAGGCTTAAGCTCGAACCGCTCAAGAGTGAACTCACGCAGTTGAAGCTGAAGATAGACCGGAGCGTCTCGCCGACTGTTGCTGCGAGGGCTGTGCGACACCTTCTGAATCGACGCCACGGTGGTCAGAGCGATTTTCGCCAAACCGTGCCGGCGAGACTACTCGCGCAGCAGCAACAGACCCAGCGCATCTTCACGATTGTAATGTCGGCGGTGGCCGGCATATCGTTGCTGGTCGGTGGTATCGGAATCATGAACATTATGCTTGCCAGTGTGATGGAGCGCCGCTCAGAGATTGGCCTGCTGCGGGCAATCGGTGCCCGCGAGGCCGATGTGGTGCGCCAGTTTCTGATCGAGACGACTGTGATCGCATTGCTCGGCGCAGCAGCAGGAGTGGTGTTCGGTATCGCGATCGCGTACGTGATTGCAGCCTTCGCTGGCTGGGCTGTCGCGTGGTCCATCCCTGGGATCAGCCTGGCAGTAGTGGTTTGTATGGCCATCGCTGTAGGGTTCGGCGTGTACCCGGCTCTTGCCGCCGCTCGACTCGACCCGGTTATGGCATTGCAGGCCGACTGAGTCATCAGGAGATTGGGGACTGTTCCAGGGCTCTGCTCCTCGCCTCAATCAAACCAAAAGACCAGCTAGACACCAACCAGAGGCTACTTCGAGAGAGAATCCAGTCAAGTGCCAGAAACGAAAACCCCCTCCGTTTTACTTTCACGCCAGGGCGTGAGCGCCACCCGTCACGCGGTACATTTTACTCCGCTGTGTTTCGCTCTGCCCTTATTCGCTCTTCTCTTATTTGCTCTTCTCTGCCCGTCCCCGGTCTTTGCTCAATCGACGCAGGCGCAAACCGGGTCGCGGCTTATGGAGCGAGTAGAAGTGCCGGTGCGACTCGACTACCCGCTCCTGGAGCAACTGCTGGTTGCCCAGTTGTTTTCCGGCCCGAAGCAAACCGTTGATCTTCTGGGCCATACCCGTGGCTGTAATTCCATCGTACTTAGCGAGCCGTCTTTGAGTCAGAGATCCGGTCAGTTGGAGGTACAAAGCAAGCTGCGCGCGTTGATTGGTTTTGGAGTACCGGGTGCGTGCACAGGGCTATTGAATGTTGCAGGACGCGTTCGCGTCATTGGACAACCCGATATCAGGCGCAACGGGACGGCCGTCGGATTTGTACCGAGTCGAGTCATTCTCTTCGCCACCCTGGGAGAAGAAATACAGAACGCTACGCTTCAGTCACTCGCCGACTCCTCCGTTCGCAATATGCTTGAGCGCTACGAGCTCGACCTCGGGCCGCAACTGAAATCCGTGGGTGCACTCCTGCCCGATGTACTACCGCGCCACACGCGAACTCAAATTGAACAGCTTCTCGAGACCGTACGCATCGAACGCCTCGCCATTCAGGAAGAAACCCTCGATGCAACGATTGGCCTGACGATCGAATCAACAGAGGCACCCCGCACAGCCGAGCGCGCACTCACAGATGCCGAGCTCAAAACCTGGGAGGAGCGCTGGCAGTTGATGGACTCGCTGCTGGTGCTGACCGTTAAGCACTACGCAGCAGCGACCCAGTTCCAGGAGCTGCGTGATGCATTGTTGGATGCGCTGATCGAAAGCCGGTATCGACTTCGCGATGCGCTGGCCGAAACACCAACGGAGGGGGACGATCTCGTGCGCGAGTGGTTCCTGCAAAGCTGGCGGTCACTTGCGCCCAGTCTGCGAAAGATCGGCGCGGAGCAAGCGCAGCAACAACACTTGCTGCTACTGAGTGTGATTGCCGCTACCGATGCGCTCAGTGCATTGGATAGGTTGGGACCGAGCTTTGGTCTGGACGTTTCAACAGACGGCCTGAGGCGTCTGGCGCGAATGATCAACGATGGTGCCGACGACCAGCTACTGCAATACACCTACGACGTTGACCCGGAGCTGCGGCAGCTCTTTGAGGCAAGTCTTAAAGCCTCTTCACCACCCACGGCCTGGCGCTGGCAGTTTTCGTTATTTCCCCAGGCCGTCGCTGCAGATACAAGCCGCTTAAACAGCTGGGCGCCGAAGCGCAGTGACTTGCGCGAGTATCTACCTCAGGTCGCCGACCTGCTAAAAGATGCCGCCAGCGATGCCCAGAGCAGCCGTGATCTGGACAGGCAATACCATCAGTTGTTTCGGAACCTCGTACTGGCCACAGCCTGGCAGGAAAGCTGCTGGCGTCACTACGTAGTCAGCAAGGATCGAAAACTCGTACCGCTGCGATCCGGCACCGGCGATGTGGGCCTTATGCAGGTCAATGAGCGGGTGTGGCGGGGGTTCTACAACCAGCAGAGTCTGCGCTGGGATATCAATTACAACGGCGGCGCAGGTGCTGAGGTTCTTATTGACTACCTTGTGAGATACGCGCTTAGAAGGGGTGAACACCAACACGCGGGGGGACTCACAAACCTCGCGCGGGCCAGCTACTCAGCCTACAACGGCGGTCCGAGCCGCCTGAGCCGATATCGTGATCCGAACTCCGGCGGCTACGGCAGGAAAGTAGATGACGCGTTCTGGGAGAAGTACCAGCAGGTTGCCGCTGGCGATGAGCTGGCGGTGGCCAGTTGCTATTGACGACTCATCCCCTACTCTCGGAGCTCCGTTCGCCGTGCGAGCGCAAAGCTTGTCTGAGACGTGGTTTTTTCCGCGCAAACAAGCTTCTACAATTTGTCCATGTTAATCGGCACCACAACGTCGCTAGCTCCGTCATACGCGCGCTCACCCGCGCGTGCGCCCGCGCAGGCGCTTGCCGAGCCGGGAAGAGCTGCGATCGCCGAGCCGAGTAGTGATCCTGGCTCAAGCCCCGACAGCAACGGGCCACGCAGCAGCGATACAGCGCCCAGCGTTGCTACGAGAACTGTCAATGCCAGTGACAAGGAACGGGAACTCGTCAATGGTCTGACTGAGCAGGAACGTCAGCAGGTGCGTGAGCTTGCGGCCCGGGATCGGGAAGTGCGTGCTCACGAGCAGGCGCATGCGAATGTAGGAGGTCGCTACGCGGGCAGCCCTTCCTACAGCTATCAAAGAGGGCCGGACGGCCGCCAATATGCTGTCGGCGGTGAGGTCTCCATCGATATCTCGCCCGTACCGGGCGATCCCCAAGCGACCATAGAGAAAGCGCGAATAGTCCGTCGTGCCGCACTAGCACCTGCACAACCCTCTTCGCAGGATCGTGCCGTTGCGGCTGAGGCCACCGCCCTGGAGCAGCGTGCCCGCGCCGAACTGCTTGCGCTCGATGCCGACTCCGGTCGCGCAAATACCAATGGACCGCAAGACTACGACAGCGACGCCTCGTCACCCTACACCCCGATTGATTTACGAGCCTGACTCCCAGCCCCGCCGAAATTGCGCCAGCAACTCCACCGGTAATCGCCACTACAACCGTACGCTTTGGACGGATCAAATGAAGCGAAACTTAATCGGTTTCACCTGTTGTAGAACCTGACTGATCCAAACCGACTGGAATATCACCACCCCGTACTCGTCGTTTCAGAAAAAGGGGGAAGAGAACGATGAGAATGGTTGACGCCGTTTTACTTTGGTTAGTCGCAAGGTTTTTGAGTTTTCCCAGCTGCCTCCTCCCGTCATTCCCCGAGCGCAAAATAGCTCTGATGAAACCCCTGGTATGGGGTCTGTTTACGCTACCGATCAGTGCGATTTCTCAGAGCGTCGAAACCCTGCATGTCTTCGATGATCAGCTCCACAACGGTTTCGAGAACTGGTCCTGGGCTAACAATTCGCTCGAGGCGACGGCAGAAGTAAGAGCCGGTAGCGCCTCCGCTTCCGTCGACTATCAGGCCTGGGATGGCCTTTACTTCGGAATGCCGGGAAGTGTCGGATTGCCCACATTCGGGACGCTTGAGTTTTCTGTGTATGCGCAGGACAGCCTGCCGATTGGCGTCGCGTTAGTAGGCGCGGACGGTGTTGCAGGTGAGACTGTGACCATTACACCCACACCAGGACAATGGAATGACGTTTCTTTATCTCTCTCGGACTTAGGTGTCAGTGGGTCTTTCTCCGGCGTCTGGTGGCAGAACGGCACCGACACTCCCCGAGCAACGGCTTATATTGATGAAGTAAAAATTGTCGCGGAAGCACCGCCGCGAGCGGTTGCCGGCCCATCGCTCGCTGTGTTGCCGGGAGCGCAGCAACTCACACGCTCGGTGACCGACCCGGCTTCTGGGGTAAGTAGTGATCGCACGGTGAACTTTCCCCATGCGATCAGCGATGACGTCTATGGGATGAACTTCGCGCCTGATGTGCTTCGAGAAGAATTGGGCCTAACGGTAAATCGCTGGGGTGGAAACAGTACCGAGCGATACAACCATCTCATCGGTTCGACCAATACTGCTCACGACTGGTTCTTCATGAGCAATCCCGAAGAGCCCGGCGGGGATCACCGTTTTGAAGAGGGTAATGAGGAGGACGGCACCAAAACACTGCTCACCGTGCCGATGATTGGCTGGGTCTCGGGCACGCGAGAGGGCGCGTGCAGCTATCCCGTGACCGATCTGCTTGGCGCGGCCAACAACGCCGCGCCGCAGGATGCAACCCAGGTTCACTGGCTGGACAGCGAACTCTTCTGCGGCAATGGTTACCGCGACGGAGAGTTCGTCGGAGCCGTTGATCCAACCTTGACCAGCATCGCCGCTGACGAGAACTTTGCAGCCGACTGGGTGCGTGAACTCGTCAGCCGTCATGGTCTGGCCCGCGAAGGCGGCGTCGAGATCTATGCCCTGGGTAACGAACCAGGCCTATGGCACAGCACTCATGGGGATATACGCCCGACGCCGATGGGGCGCGAAGAACTCATCAGCACCAACGTAGCTTACGCTGCAGCGATTAAAGCGGTAGATCCCAGTGCAGAGGTCATCGGCCCGGTACTGTGGAGCGGCTACAGCTACTACGTGACCTCTGAGGAGTTGTTGATCAACGACCTGCGCCCTGGCGATGTCCCGACCTTCATAGGCGATTACCTCGCCGCGATGGCCGACGCCGAGCAACAGCAGGGTACTCGTCTCATCGATAGGCTGGCCATCAACTTCTATGATGACCGCGTATACAACGCGGGCACCGATACGCTCAGGTTGGAAGCCACGCGCCAACTGTGGGATCCAGAGTACGCGCCGTCAGACTGGTGGGTCACGCGGGATTTTCTGTACGGTAATGGCTCGGCGGTGATTCCCCGGATGTACGAACTCATAGAGCAGCACTACCCGGGAACTAAGCTCGCCATCACCGAATACAACTTTGGAGGACCTGACACTCTCGCGGGAGCTCTGGCCCAGGCCGACGCTTTGGGCATCTTCGGACGCGAAGCCCTGGATATGGCGACTGTCTGGGAGCCCTACGCTGACTGGTTGAACATGACCGTAGAAACATTCAGCGCTCGTCCGATTATTTACGCCTTCCGCCTGTATCGAAACTACGATGGTGAAGGAAGTCAGTTTGGAAATCAGTCCCTCCTCGCCACCTCATCAGATCAGGATGCGGTTTCGATCTATGCGGCCAGACGCAACATCGATGATGCGCTGACCGTCGTTCTGATCAACAAAAGCACCCAGGAATTCAAGAGCCCACTACGGGGAATTACAGGACTGGCCGAGCAGTATCGCTACGACGGAGCTGATCTGGCAGATATTGTTCGAAACCCCGATCTTGAGCTTTTTGATGGAGTGGAACTGGAGTTGCCGGCGCGCTCTGCCACGTTATTGGTAGTCAGCGACGACGAAGCGTCTGGCCACGTAGAAAGCCAGCTGACCGTAGCAAATGGAGCCCAATTGATTGAGGCCCCCGCCACCACGGCCGAGGGAGGTGCTCTCGATTCATCAACAACGAGTTTCGTCTGGAGAGAAGCACAGGCCCTCACTCTCAGTGCACCATTGACTATCAACTCTAATCGAACGGGAACTTTGCGGGGCAATATCAACGACTCAATCCAGATCGCTGCAGGTACAACAATCTGCAGTTACGCGGTGCACGCAGACCGTATCCGTGACTCCGGACGTCTCACTGGTTCCCTACGTATCGATGGGGAAACTCTGCTGGGAATCATCACCGCGACTGCGACTCTAAGAGCATCGGACTACCTTGGCGCGAAAGCTACCGAGTATGTCTACCACGGGCTGGAGGGCAACGACCGACTCACTATCAGCAGCGACGATTCGGGCACCGCAGTCCAATGGTCGCTGGGATTGGGAGCAGCTGTGGATACTCTGAGGATAGTGACCGAATGCCGTGATGGTTAGGCAGGCCTCGACTGTGCGGGTAGTGCGGTAGTGCGGTAGTGAAGTTATGCGTGATGAAAGCTGTTGCGAATTCTGGTTTAAGCGCAGGCTCTAGTGTCCTGCATGGTTAATCCGTTGAATAAATTTCGAGTGATTTTTTGTGCCTGACA